>NZ_JAABOQ010000009.1 GCF_010671565.1 Spongiivirga citrea | reverse complement strand
TACTATGCGTACTTTGGTTATATAATCAAAGAACATGATGGAGCAGATTGGGAATATGAGCCTAGTGGAGTTGTGCAATACTTTGAAAGCGATGGGCGAAGTATCACTGATCTAACACTAAAAGTTAGAAAGCTTGATTTAGATCGTTATTATTGGGGAGGTATTACGGCTCGTTTTCTAAACGATCAAACCTTTAAGCCCTTATCAATCAGTCCGATGTTTGGATTGAAGTACAATGGCATTTATGCAGCCTATGCTTATCAGGTAAACATTAATGAGATACAAGGAGATCTAGCGACCTTAGCAGGTACTCATATGATCACCATTGGTATTGACTTCTCTTGTGTACGATCTAATTGTGGATGTACTAATTAGTGAAGTGCTTATTTGAGAAGATGCAATCGCGCTCAAATGAGCTAACTGAACTATCCTGACGAAGGTCAGGATCTCATCCAACAATACAAAAGTAAGCAGTATTCAGTTGGCAGTATGACCTTTAAACTGAGGACTGCCGACTATTTTTACCTAACATCTTAAATGTAAACCAACCCATAACTGCAATAATCAGGATCATCAGCGCCCACATCCACAACTTATTTTCGAATAATGGACTGGTGCTAGTCGCATCTTTTTTAATCAGTATTTCATCACCTAAAGTAAGGGCATTGAGTTGCGTTGGAATCTTATTGGTAAAAGAGGTAATGTCGTATCGTGGTGCATAGGCTTTCTCATTGCCATAGGCAAGAAAATAACTTGCTGGAGTAGTAAATCTAGCTACAAGTTCATGATCATATCCTGTCACCTTAAAATCATTAAATGTAAGCGGTACATTACTGCCATTTTCTACTGTAATTCTAATTTTATTGGTGATGGTACTCCTAAAACCAAATGAGATATCTTCAACCGAGCTTAATGTGGTTTGCCCTAAGGTTTGATAAAAATAGCGCCACCCTTTTTCAGTTTCTGTACTGTCTTTTAAATATTCAATTTTCATTGGGCGGTAGTAATCAAAGGTCTCATTCACCTTAAATGTTAATTGGCTAATAGGAACTGCGTGCGTCAACTCAAGATTGATGATGGATTGTTTAGTGTCCTTGTTTTGAGAAAAATCAGTTGCTTTTATGTCACAAGAACTACGTGAAGCATCCGTTATTTCATCTAGAACCAAACTTGCGCTGTTTAAAACGGGTTTGTCTTTCGTTTTAACTAGCAGGCGATAGTAAGTATAATTTGAAACAGGAAAATGCAGCGTGCTAAAAGTATAATCTGTTCTCTGATTCTTAATGGATAGTATCCGATAATCATCCGCGACTGTAAACCATTCTTTTTGATCTTGACTTCCTTCTAAATCGAGTTTCCAATCAAAATTCTCATTACTAAAATCGAGCGCTATCTGGTTAATAGCATCTTCAGTAGGTACTTTAAATGAAAAATAATGTCCGTTTGCATTAAATGAGGTATTCAATCGCTTAAAATCGATCGTTTTATCAACTCGTTTTCCTTTTAAAACTTTTAAAATATAAGGCGCTTCTATCGTGTCGCCATCCTTTGTAACACCAAATATCCTAATGCCATTTAAATTGCCTTTAAGCTGACTAAAAAGCTCAGGAGTTAAAGAAATCTTATGCCAATCTTCCGTTACGTTTTTCAATTCCCGTTGGTAGTCAAATGTCTTTATTTGAGCGTAGGCAGAAAACGAAATTCCAGCAAAAAGAAAGACTGCTATCTTATTCTTCAAGTTCATCAACAATGCGATTTTTGTATTTGTTATATAAGAATGAAATGATCAATAATAAAACACCAAGCGAAACAAAAACAATGGTTTTAGAGATGGTATTTAAATGCGAAATATCGTAAAAGAAGAGTTTTATTAAGGTTACTCCAAACAACACAATTGCGGCTACACGAAGATGTTTTTTATTCCTCCAGATACCAATTGCGATCATTATTAAGGAGTAAACACCCCATAAAATACTAAGACCTAATTTGTAGGATTGTGCCGATTCATAAATATCCATCCAATACAACAATTCACTACTTAGTATCCAAAGAATTGCGATATGTAAAACGAAATCGAAGATCATTTTAAAGTTGAACTTCATGAATTCTTGTCTAACATATATATAGGTTGTGTATAGCAAGGCAATCGGAAATATAAGAGATACATAACGAATGCCGAGATACCATTTACCAATATCGTAATAGCCTTCAGGATTGGCAGCAAGATATGTTTCACGCAACTCACTAATAAGGTATAGCGCTTCACCTAAAAACACCAGCAAGGCTAACACATTTAAGATAATGCCAATAACCCCTAAAACTGATTTTTTAAACCATTTGATATTGACCCATGAAAAGAGAATGAAAAACAGCAGCGAATAATTCAATACCCAAATAGAACGAAAATTCTTAAGATCATAATTGTAAACAGAGCGATCGTTAGCGTCGACTAAAAGTTTTGAATTGGCATATTTAATATCCCAAAATGCCGAAATTTCTAATCTAAATGCCATATACAACGTAATCAAAAACAGGACAGTAATAATATATGAGAACACCTTGTATAGTGACTTGCTAGTTACTTGAGTATCCTTTTCCGTATAATTTAAATAGGTCATAAAACCAAAACCAGAAAATACCAATACCGATGTTAAAAAATGAATATTAAGTATCGGACTAAATGATGATAAACCATTGCGCAAGTCATAGGAGTAATAAGCATCATACCAATCATGTATTAGGCTAAAAAAAGCTAGAAACGCCAGAACATAACTAATCTTTTCATATATCGGAATGTTCTTTTTCCGACCTAACCAGAAAAGAAGCGCGGTTTCAGCCGTCCAAAGTAAGGTTACCCAATTGCCGTCTAACTGCACCGGAATTGCGATCGTAATGAATGTGAGGACTAAGCCTGACACAAAATATTGCAGGTTTTTATTGGCTAAACTTCGTTTGTAAACAATAGCACTTACAATAAAATGCACTAAAGCATTAGCCAGGGTAAAAAAGCCTAAATACTGTTCGCCAGTTTCGTGATTTGACAAAATGGTATAACCAACACCAAAATAAATAAAGGAGTTGAATAAGATTAAAATAGTATCTACAACACCAAGCGATTCTTTTTTGGATAGTTTGTAGGCTAAGAATGTACCATAGAATAACAAAAAGAAGACCGAGGCAAAACCAAGTGCTAAGGTAAAATGATCATCGATGTTATAATCTAAAAAGAACCAGCTTAGGTATATAAGCCAGGTAAAACCAAATGCGGAGTAAAAGAGTGATTTCCAATATTTTTTAAATGAAATAATGAGAATACCCATATTAATAATAGCGATATAACTGAATAAAACCAGTGCATTGCCTGAATCGTTACTAAGTAAAAATGGGATTGCATATGCGCCCACTAGGCCTATATGTGCAATAATCGATCTATTGTAATTAATGGCGGCTACAACAGTAAAAATGGTGAAAATGACCATGAGCCCAAATGCCATGGTTTGTGGAATGAGCTCATAAAAACTATAGGCCGCAAAGGTGATGAAATACATGATCGATATTGCACCACTGACTAAAACTGCACTGTAGTTTTCGTAATTCTTCTTCAATTTCATTCCAACTGCGAGTAAACCAAACCCGGCAAGATATCCTAAAATGATCCGGGTAAGCGGACTGATTAAGTTGTTTTCAATAGAATATTTTGCACCAATAGCGACACCGATTACTAGAATAATAATCCCAATTTTGTTGATGAGGTTTTCGCCGATGAACTTTTCTAGATCCGATTTTTTCTTCGGTTTTTTAGAAATGTCTACTTGTGCAGGAGGCTCAGTTGATTGCTGAATAAGTTTATCCTGAATAATTTCTTCTTCGACGATTGGTTCAACAATAGTGTCGGTTTTTTCAGTAATAGACGGACTCTTTGCATCTTGAGAAGCTGACTCATCTCTTTTCGCTTTCAAGAGAAAAATTTCCTTTTTCAATGCATGAATTTCTTCTAAAAAAGATGCCTGCTTGTTATATAAATTCTCTAAGCGTTGTAACAGGATTACTAGTTGCTTTTGATCGTCGGTCATAAGTTAGTTGTCGTAAATAGGTATTACCAATATAACTACTTTAGATTAAACTCGATTTACATAATAGGTTCACTGACGTATAAAAGGGGTTTAAAGCGCGCTTAATTTTTTGGTGTGATTATTGTTATCTTGTATGCATCTTTATACCCTATGATTACAAAACGCTTATCGCTTCGTTCCCGAATTTTTGTCACCATGATCTTTTTGGTGGTTATCGCGTCGGTATTAATTGCATTGGTTACTATTTACCAATATCAAGAACAAGCTAAGGATTATAATAAAACGCGATCTGAACGAAAAGAAGAACAGCTTCAAAAAAATATTAAGTATGTCATTCAAAATACCACTTGGGAGCGGACATCGGATAGGTTAGGGCTTATTTTTAAGGATAAAATCCACCAAATAGCAGATGTTCATAGTGTACATTTTAATATTTATGATCTTGATGGGAATCTTGTTCAAAGTTCAAGAGCAAGTATTACCGATTTTACTGCGGAAAAAAAGATAGATACAGAAATTTTAGATGAATTAGCCGAAAGTGCAGAAAAACGAATTGTAAAGAAAAATAAAACGGCAGCTGGAGATATTCGCAACTCATATACCTATATCACCGACCTTAAGTTTAAGCCTATCGGAATTTTGAATTTACCGTATTATGAAGATGATTCATTTAGTAATATGGAATTAATTGAGTTCTTAAAACGCTTGGCGTTGGCATATTTATTAATGCTTATTACCGCAATTGGGTTAGCGTTTTTTATTTCAAAATATATTACCAAATCCCTTAAAACGATTAGCGAAAAAATTAACCAAACAGCGCTAAATAAGCGCAATGAGAAAATCACTTTAAAAAACCCTAGCGAAGAACTTTTTGGCTTGATCAAAGCTTACAATAGTATGGTTGATGAGCTAGAGGAAAGTGCCGTAAAGTTGGCAACTAGCGAACGCGAACAAGCATGGCGAGAAATGGCGAAACAAGTAGCACACGAGATTAAAAATCCACTAACTCCTATGCGACTAAGTGTGCAGAGTTTTCAAAGAAAGTTCGATCCTGAAGATCCTAATATCAATAAAAAAGTTGATGAGTATAGCAAGACACTTATTCAACAAATTGATACGATGAGTTCGATTGCATCGGCATTCTCCAACTTTGCCCAAATGCCAGCACAACAAAAAGAAACCTTAAATGTGGTTGAGATTGTAAAACTAGCATTGGATATTTTCAATGAAAATTACATTTACTTTTCCACTTCAGAAAAAGAAGTCATAGCCAAGTTTGATCGTACGCAGCTTATCAGAGTTGTAAATAACCTGGTCAAAAATGCCATTCAGGCAATGGAAGGAATTGAAAAACCAGAAATTTTGGTTGGAGTAACCCAAGATAATGGAAATGTAATTATCAAAGTTCAAGACAATGGTAATGGCGTTACTGATGAAAATAGATCAAGGGTTTTTGAACCAAAATTTACAACTAAAACAAGCGGAATGGGCCTTGGACTACCCATGATCAAAAATATCATCGAAACCTACCGAGGAAGCATCAATTTTGAGTCAGAAGAAGGAAAGGGAACCACTTTTGAGGTTATTTTTCCTAAGGAGTAGTTTTATTTCAGGAATCCTAAATTAAAGTCTCCCCTTGAGGGGAGATTTAGAGGGGTGTTAGTTATATTGTGTTGACACCCATCCCCAGCCCTTCCATCAAGGGAAGGTAGCCTTACTGTTTTTCACCTCAATTATTTTCTAATATTACACCAATAAAAAAGCGTTTCAGTTTTTACTGAAACGCCTTAATAGCCCGTTGTAATTAATTTTTTCTTCTTCAAAATGTATTAAATACTAACTGGCACCCGTATCTAAGAAGTAAATCTCAGATGTTTTTCGTACTCTTTTTTATTCATTGCTTATACCCATGATGCATAATGTTAATAAAGGTTGCGTGACTGCATTGTTTGCTGAAATCAGATATATTATTTTAGCATCAAAATCGATTAAAAATGAGTAACGAAAAAGACGCAAAATTAAAAGCACTGAAACTAACCCTAGATAAGCTTGATAAAACCTACGGTAAAGGGACAGTAATGAAGATGGGTGATAGAGTAGTTGATGATGTAGAAGCCATTCCTTCGGGTTCTTTGGGTCTTGATATTGCATTAGGTGTGGGCGGTTACCCAAGGGGGCGTATTATTGAAATTTACGGACCAGAATCATCGGGTAAAACGACTTTAACCCTGCATGCAATTGCCGAAGCTCAAAAAGCGGGCGGCATCGCAGCATTTATTGATGCGGAGCATGCTTTCGATCGGTTTTATGCTGAAAAATTAGGAGTAAATATTGATGAATTAATCATTTCACAACCGGACCATGGTGAACAAGGTTTAGAAATTGCTGATAACCTTATTCGGTCTGGTGCAATTGACATTATTGTAATCGATTCTGTGGCAGCATTAACTCCCAAAAGTGAGATTGAAGGAGAAATGGGAGATAGTAAAATGGGATTACATGCCCGTTTGATGTCTCAGGCGCTACGAAAGCTTACAGCGACGATTAGCAAGACCAATTGTACAGTTTTCTTTATCAACCAACTTCGTGAAAAGATCGGAGTAATGTTCGGTAACCCAGAAACAACTACGGGTGGTAATGCATTGAAATTCTATGCGTCTGTACGACTAGATATTCGTCGATCGACCCAAATAAAAAACACCAATGGCGATGTTATGGGTAATAAAACCCGTGTAAAAGTTGTCAAAAACAAAGTAGCACCGCCATTTAAAATGGCCGAATTTGATATCATGTACGGCGAAGGTGTATCTAAAGTAGGCGAGATTCTTGATATAGGCGTAGACTATGAGATCGTAAAGAAAAGCGGATCATGGTTTAGTTATAACGATACCAAGTTAGGGCAAGGGCGAGATGCAGTTAAAACCCTGCTGCTAGATAACCCTGAGTTATTAGAAGAACTAGAAGGCAAAATTAAAGATGCCATAGCTATTGTAAATGAAAAATAGTAGCAAAGAAGATAGTTTAATATAATTTTCTTACAAAATTCTCGAAAAGTCCCGTTTTTACGGGATTTTTTGGTTTTTAGCACGCAACCTTTTGTAATTTAGGTATCATAGGAAAAATAATTGTAAACAAAGTGAAGAAGATCCTCCTACTTTTTATGCTTATGCTAACTGTGGTTTCCTGCAGTTTAGATGATGATGAAGCAAACTTTCATTACGAGTTTGTGCCTGTTGTTGCAGCAGAATTCCCTGAAAATTTTGTATTGGGAAGCACCTATACTATTCCGGTAGAATTTGCGCGACCAACAGAATGTCATTTCTTTTCTAATTTTGCTTTTGAACGGCCTGACAACACAACAAGACGCATTGGGGTTGTAAATTCTGTCTTTACCGATAGAGATTGCCCAGAAACGACTGCAGAAGAAGCGGTTAAAGAAATGAGTTTTGATTTTATGGTAATCTACGAAGGTACGTACACATTCCAATTATGGAATGGTGAAAATGCCGATGGTAGTAATCAATATTTGGAAATTCAGGTACCAGTCGTGGCAGAAGAGCCGACATCAAACTAGCATCAATTTTAAATTGGTATAAAACAAACTAACTGTTGAGTTTAGATCAACTCATAAAACAATGCAAAAAAAGTGAGCTCAAAGCTCAGGAGCAGCTTTATCGGCTATTTTCCGGTAAGCTCTTTTCGGTATGCCTTAAATATTCCCGAAACAAAACCGAAGCGGAAGACAACCTTCAAGACAGTTTTATAACCATTTTCGATAAGATAGGACAGTATAAATTTAAAGGCTCTTTTGAAGGGTGGATGCGCAGAATAACTGTGAATACAGTAATGCAAAAATATCGTGCACAAGATGTATATGATATTGTAAACGAAAACGCCATTGAGGCTGTAGAAGTTGAAGTAGATGAAGAAGGCTTGTCGATGGATGTATTATTAAAAATAGTGCAAGAGCTTCCTGACAGGTATCGTATGGTATTCAATCTGTACGTGCTTGATGGGTATTCTCATAAAGAAATAGGAAAAATGATGGGGATTTCCGACGGGACGTCCAAATCTAATCTAGCCCGAGCTAGAAATATTTTGAAAGAAAAAATCGAATTATTACAAGAAAAAAAAATTAGTATAAAGTCCGTTTAAATGGGTGATAAAAAACATATCGATCGATTGTTTCAGGAGAAGTTCAAAGATTTTGAAGTTACTCCAGACAACGATCTATGGAACAGGATTCAGGATGAACTTGGCCATAAAAAGAAACGACGGGTAATTCCGTTTTGGATGCAGCTTGGCGGAATTGCCGCCGCTCTTGCTCTACTATTCATGTTGGGGTATAATCTGTTTTCAGGTGAAGAAAACAAGAATATCGAACCTCAAATTGTAAATGAAGACGTTAAAAAAGATTCTTCGCCAGCGTTAATTGAAAATGAGAACAATAGTGCAGACGAATTAATACAGAATACTATTGTTGACGAGAATGGAAATAATACGCCATCAAATAATGAATCTGAAGCGGTGGTAGCAGAATCTGATGATTCTAATAGCGAAAAAGGAAAAGATAGAAATAACAATCTAACTAGCAAGAAAATTAAGACCAATTTAGTTGTGGTTGAAAATAAGACTGACGGAAATCCTCCAACTAAAAAAGCGAATATAACAGACAAAACCATTCAACTTAATAAAAATGAAGGGGTAGCTGCTAACAATAATTCACCTGCTTTAAGAACAAAAGATATTTCTAAGGAAAAGGAATCTCTAACAAAGCATATCGATGACCCATTGAATACTGATGAGAAAAATGCGGTTGCAGCGGTTGTAGATAATAAGAAAAACGAAGCTAAAAATAGCAATGAACAAAATGCCATAGTCAATAAGGATGTTGAATTAAATAACAATACTGTTATTGCCAATTCTTATACAAAAGAAAATGAAGGTGTAAAAGAAGAAAACAGCCTTCCGTCTATATTAGATGCTCTTGACAAGGAAGAACAAAATACGGATATAGCTAAAGTAGAACCATCTATTGATAAAAAGTGGAGTGTAAACCCGATGGTGGCACCAGTGTATTACAATACCGTTGGCGAAGGGTCGCCCGTTCATTCTCAATTTAAAGACAATGCTAAAAGCGGAAACATCAATTTAAGTTATGGTGTTGGGGTAGCCTATCAGGTGAGTAAACGACTTAGTGTTCGCTCTGGTGTGAATGTTGTAAATCTTGGTTATGAAACCGAGGAAATTGCTTTTAGCGCATCTTTAGACGGTGGAAATCTTGAGACTATAAGTTATAATAGTAATACCTCTCGTTTAGATGTAAAAGATAGAACGCCGAGCAGTAGCAATGCTTTCGGTGACTTATCATCAGATGTGCCAAATGATGTAAACACAAACCGTGGGCCAGTAGAAACGCTCGGGGTAATGAATCAGCAGTTTGGCTATGTTGAAGTTCCTGTGGAATTAAAATACCGTTTGGTTGATAAGAAACTAGGGATTAATGTAATTGGCGGATTGAGTAGCTTGTTTTTAACAGACAATAATATCTCGATAGAATCGAATGATTTAATCACGAATGTAGGCGAAGCAAATAATGTGAACAATATGAGTTTTACTACCAATGTAGGTATTGGTATAGACTATGCCTTGAGTAATAATTTACAGTTAAATCTTGAACCTATTTTTAAATATCAGTTAAATGCGTTTAATCGCGAAGCCGGCGATTTTCAACCATTTTATATGGGCGTATATACTGGTATAAGTTTCAAATTTTAGTTGAAAATCAATTACAACTTAAAATATACTTAACAATTTGTTTCTATTGCACCCATATTTCAATATAAAATGAAAACGTAGCTATTACTATGCTTGAATTTTCTATTTCATCTGGGCACACTATAATTCAAATTGTTTTAAGCATCTTTTAAATCATAATTAATTTTAGTTGGTTAGGAAAGTCATTTATCAAAAGCAATGATGACTTGTACTAAGAAACCGCCCCTGGAGAGGGGTGGTTTTTTCTTTATAATCACATCCACTAAATTTAAATTGTAGTTAAACTTTCAAAATCGCTGTCTCCAAAGAATCATCAGAAGATAGACTCATCTTTTTACGTAATCTGTAGCGAGCTTTCTTTACTCCATCTGCTGTAACATTCAGAATATTGGCAATTTCTTTGTTTGTAAGACTCATTCGTAGCAGTGCCATAAGCCGCAGTTCATTTGTTGTGACATCAGGATATTTGTTTTTTACGTTTACACCAAAATCGGTATGCACTTTTTCAAAGTATTGGGTAAAGTGTTCCCAACTCGCTTCGTCTTTTAGATCAAAATTAATGGTGTTAATGATATCTCTTGTCTCACAACCACCTTCCATTTGCTCGACCTTACTTTTTAAATCGACCAGAATTTCATTCTTTTTAGCGAGATGTAAGGCATGAGTGGTCAGTTCTTTTTGTTTGTATTGAATTTCGGCATCAAGTTTTTCACGCTCTAAAGCTGCTCTTTTTTTACTTTCACGAAAACGAATCCACAATCCGCTTAAGACTGCGAGGACGGCTAATAGTCCGGCAGCCAGCAATCCTTTTTGTAGTTTGCTACTAGTTTCTTTTTCCTCTAAAAGGGCAATATTCTTTTCTTGAATCGCAATTTGAGCCTCTTTCTTTTCGGTTTCATATAGCTCCTGCCACTTTTTAATTTCCCGCTGCTTAGCTGTAAATCCAACACTATCTATTAATTTAGGCATATGTTCCCAAACGTCATAGGCTTTGTCTTTTTGACCACTTTTACCAAGTGCAAAACCATAAAGAATGAGGGAGCCAAGTACCTGTTCGTCAATAGCTCCTTTTTCTGATTCATAGGTATATGCCTTCTCAGCATATAAAACTGCTTTTCCGGCCCGATTGGTCTCTATATATCCCTTTGCCAATATTCGATTGTTTAGACTGATTAATGTAGGATCGTATATCTGTTGGGCTGCAGCCAGGCATTGCTCACTTAGAGTAATACTCTCTTTGTAGTTCTCTAATTTAGAGTGGGCATGTGATAAATGCGTTTTTGCGGTCCATTCTAAGTTACGTCCTTTAAAAAAGGTTACCGCTTCAGGGAGTTTCTCAACTACAGGTTGTGGCTGTACTAATGCAATCATTGCCAGACTCCAATTAACAAGACTTAAATAATACATTTCGTCATCGCCTTTGGAAATAGTCATGGATTCTTCAAGAGTGGTACGCGCTTCTTCAAAGTCATAATTACTTAAATAAATATTCCCCATGGTAAATACAATTCCAGCTTTTTGACGTTGTATGCCGGCTTTGTCGGCGTAGGGTTTTGCCTCTCTAAGAAGTTGCAAAGCCTCATTGGAGTTTCCTAGACGGTGTAGTAAGTCGGCACGTTGAATATAAACCTCGGCTATGGTTCGATTGTCATTAGATTCTTTTGCCCATTTCATGGCCACTTCACTTGTAGGTAGAATGCTGTCAATTGGCCCCATACGCGCAAAGGCATAGACTTTCTTTCTTAATATTGCTGAGGTAACCGTGGGATGATTTTGGCCTTGAGTAAGGCTTAGTCCTTTGTTGAGGTATTCTAAAAAAACAGGGAGTTTACCATACTGAGAATGACTTAATCCGATAACGTAATGCGTCATTGCTAGTGTAGAGTCTTTTTCTTTTTCCGCCAGTGCTAAAGCTTTCTCAAAAGCAATGTTGCAATCGGACTGTTTTGCCTTTAAACAAGCTTCGCCTTTATCAATTAGCGATTGAATATCTGGTTTTAGCTCCTTATGGTAATTTTGAGCAGCTATGGTTATAGAAAAGAGAAGACAGAAAAGACTAAGAACGCGCATATCAAAGATTTTGCTTCTTAAAGATACCGAATTTAATTAATACGTTATGAGTCAGTCACTTCAGACCTGCTCCACGAACGTCTGTGACTTCGCAGCCTTACTAAGTTTAATGAGATAAACAAAGGCATATTGCAGTTTGTAACTTTATGTCAACATTATAATGAACAAGGATAGAAATTGAGATAGCTATGTGGAGGTACGAAGTTGTAAGCTTCGTGTAGCAGAGTCTTAAAACTACTGATGACTGCCACTGCCAACTGCAGACTTTTTTCAATCAATAACCTCAGCGATATCCCGCCGACTTAACTGGACCACTTTTAAGATCATCGGGTCCTCTTCATTCAAAATCTCTTCGTAGGCGTTGTCGCCAAATAAATGAAGTCCGATAGTGGCTTTTAAATGCGTCTTAATAATGGGACGATATAAAGCATTATCGATATTAAAACTGCGAGCATCAGCATATTTTTGAAAGGCCGTGATCAGCTGCTCAGAAATAACATCTGTTTGAAAAAAGCCTTCTTGACCATACTCTAAAAAGTGCTCACGACGATTCTTTTCATCTAAAAATTCAAATACATATTGATTAGTCAATCCGCTGCGTAAAATGGTCTTTAATGCTTCTTCGTTAATCGATGATTGTAATGGAACAAATACATCTGGAATGATTCCACCACCGCCATAAACGATTTTACCTTTAGGAGTTTTGAATTTTAAACTATCAGCAATTTTAATACTGTCCATACTTTCTAATTCGCCATTACTAAAGCGCTCATAGAAATCATCGAAATAACTTTTATTCCCATTTTTGTACGATCGCTGAATCGACCGTCCTGTTGGTGTATAATATCTAGAAATCGTTAATCGAACTGCCGAGCCGTCGCCTAGCGCCATTTCTCGTTGTACTAATCCTTTTCCGTACGATCTTCTACCCACAATAGTGCCTTTATCATTATCCTGCAATGCACCGGCAATAATCTCACTTGCTGATGCTGAGTTTTCATTGATCATGACATAAACCTCGCCATCTTCAAAATCTCCTTGTTTGGTAGCAAATGACTTATTCACCTTGCCTTTGTTATTCTTGGTGAATAAAATGAGCTTATCATCTTCTAAAAACTCATCTGATATTTTTTCGGCAATACCTAAATAACCTCCTGGATTATCTCTTAAGTCAAGTGCAATTTTGGTTGCACCTTTCCTTTTTAATGCTTTTAAAGCCGTTTTAAATTCTTTGTAAGTCGACTCCGCAAAACGATTGATTTTAATGTAACCTAGATTAGACGTCAACATATAATAACCGTCAACACTTTTAATAGGAACATGATTTCGCTTAATATCAAAGTTGAGTAGGGATGCCTGTCCTTTCCGAAGTACTTTAAGTTGTACTTCACTTTCTGAAGCTCCTTTTAATCGCGAAATGATATTTTCGTTACTAAGGCGTTTGCCATATAAGGTATCTTTATCCGCAATAAGAATTCGATCACCACCTTTGATTCCTGCTTTTATACTTGGCCCACCTTCTAACGGACGAATAACACGTATCGTATCGTATTTTACATAAAAACTTACCCCAATACCAACAAAGTCTCCTTTCATACTCTCCGTCACATCTTGCATATTTCTAGCGGGAATGTAGACCGAATGTGGATCGAGCTTATTGAGAATGTTATTGACGGTTACATCAACAATACTGTCAGTATCGACTTCATCAACATACTCATAATCTATATAATCAATAAGGCGATTAAGCTTGTCTTTTTTTGAATTCGATGAAAATAGTTTTTGAGAAGAATCAGTAAAATTTAACCTACTGCCAAGTAAGATACCCACTGCAATAGCAAGGGTCAATAAAAACGGAATATAAATTTTATTAATTTTCAACGGATTCTTTTCTTTTTCAGGCTACTACAGTTCAGCAAGGTGTTTTAATTGAACGCCTGCTTTTTTCAAAAATTGTAAACCAGAATCATCTTTATAGGCTTTTAGAAAAACTACACGTTTTATTCCAGCTTGATGAATCAATTTACTACACTCCTTACAAGGGGAAAGCGTTATATATAAAGTCGCCCCTTCAGAGCTTTGCGTTGATGCGGCAACTTTTAAAATAGCATTGGCTTCGGCATGTAAAACATACCATTTTGTAAAATGTTCTTCGTTCTCACATTCATTTTCAAAACCGGTTGGTGTGCCATTATAACCATCAGAAATGATCATTCGACCCTTTACAATTAATGCTCCGACTTGTTTTCTTTTACAATGCGATAATTTTCCCCACTCGACTGCCATTTTTAAATAGGCACGATCGTAACGCTCTAACTTCTTGTCTGTCATAAACTAATATTCGCCCATGACGGCGAAGCTTATAAAATTAAGAGGTTTGCAAGGTATACACAAACCACTTCTTGTTAATTTTTTACCAAATATCACTCTCGATAATCATAGGGATTACGGCTCCTAAAACCATAGCAGAGACAATTAAGATCCAATCGCGTTTTGAGAGTTGTACTATTTCTTGGAAAATGGCTGCTATACCCAATACAAATAACATGACTATTAACTGCGATGCTTCAATGCCTAACGCAAATTGAACAAGCGGCCATAATTTTGACGGTTCGTTACCAATAATTATTTCAAAGTAACTTGAGAATCCGAAACCATGAACCAATCCAAAAAACAAGGTCGCTACAATTAGTAGCCAGCTAACTTTTCCTTCGATCTTTCGCACATTGATCATATTGTAAAGTGCAGTCAATAGAATAGTAACCGGAATTAAGAACTCGATCCAAGTTGAATTGAATCTAAGTACATCAAATGCAGCCAACGAAAGTGAGATACTATGCCCTAAGGTGAAAATAGTAACCAAAAGCAAGGCTTTCTTCCAACTCTTAAAGGTAAAAGGGACGGACAAGACCATTAAAAAAATGACGTGATCGTAGGCATTTATGTCAAGTACGTGCTTTAAGCCACGTGTAAAGAATACTGCGTTTTCTATAATCATTAGTCTTTAGAGCGTTTAAGCCATTCGTCCCAAATATAGTGCGCTTTTCTTTTATTTCCGTCACCATCTAGCAGCCCATTATCTTTCCATATTAAGAGTGTTGCATCTGGGTTGGTACTATTTTCGTACAGCTTGTCATAATCACGATATACAAACCATGCAACAAATTCAGCATTTAGTTCATTTGCGTGGTTTAGTAAGCTCGTTGTATACGTTTCTTGCCATGCTTCTGATCCTTTAACGTTTAAATTGAAATCGTTGATGACAAGATCTTCGGCAATATATCCGGTTTCAGAAATCGCAAAAGGTTTTGAAGGGTCCAGATCTCTAAAATCGGTTAGCCAGTTTTGTTTATGAAGATCAGGATTAGCATCCATATTTGGAAAATCATAATCCCAAAAAGGATAACTACTCATTGCGATAAGGTCAGAGTATGGAAGTAATTGATTGGTGAGTGAAAGCAATTCTGTGTGATTTTTATTAAATGACCTATCTTGAAATGACAAGAAAATAGGAATGTCAGGAAATGTAGCTTTTAATTCTGTATATACTTCTTCTACTAACACTTTATAGGCGTTAAACTGACTTGTGTTTTCTAAAAATGATGAATTAACTTCGATTCCGTATCCAAAGTAGTCGGGTTGCGATATATTTATTACCCGCTTGCAATAGTTAGTATAGGCATTAATCACATCTGGGTCGTCAAACGATTTCTCTTGCCAAAAAATGGGCAAAGATTCATGTTCGCCTTCATTATTCCAATACCCTGCAAGCTCATTTCTCTTTTGTGAGGTAGGTGTGGCCGTAACTATATACTTATGAGAAGCTGGTAAATTAGTTTTAAATGTTACTAAAGTGTTCTGAACTTCTTCAGGAAAATCTGTTCCGTTTAGTGCCTCATCCCAAGGCACACCAAAATCTAAGTGGTTTAAAGCAATATCGCTATTCTGCAAGGTCGTTTCATAACTTGTTAAAAGCGCCTCTATCGTATTGTCAAAAGGGAAAGGTGTAAAACCCATATAAAAAGACCGGTTTAAAGCGCTTTGATCATCCTGACCAGTATCATTGTCCTTTTCGCAACACAATAGCGCCAATGCAAGAAGAAAAAATAACATTTTACGTACCATTGTACAAAATGATTAAGTAGTTATTAAATACATAACTCGATCTCGCTTAGATTTATTTTAGAAGCCTCGTTCTTGTTGTATTTGTTCGTAGGCTTGCTTCACCTTTCTAAACTTTTCTTCAGCACCTTTTAAATGTTCCTCCCCTAGATGCTGCACTTTATCAGGGTGGTATTTTTTGGCCATGGTTCTAAACGCTTTTTTTACTTCATCATCAGTGGCATCTTTTTCAATTTCGAGAATCTTGTAAGCATTATTGGTATCGCTGAAAAACATGGCTTTTATCGACTCAAAATCGCTTAGATTAATGTACATATAGCCCGCCATTTTGCGAATGCTGTTCACTTCATCTTCGGACACATGACCATCTGCTTGCGCAATGCCAAATAGGTAATGAAGCAGTTGCAGTCGACTTGCATGATCCATATTGCGTTGTATTTGCATACAGATCTGTCGTGTAGAAATGCCTTTTTTCTTCATAATTCCGTTGAAGAGTTTAAAAGCATTGTTAGCCCGTTGCTTTCCGTACATGCTCACGAATTGTTGGCGCACGTAGTCCAACTCCTTTTGGTCGGTTTTGCCGTCGGCTTTTATTACAATTGCAGATAGCATTAATAAGCTGATCTCAAAATCGCCTGATTGAGTAGTCTTTTCTTGTGGTCTTCTGCTTGTAGACCTTTTTGAATGAACACGTTTGGGTCTTTTCGATGTTTTCTGACCATCGAACTCGTCAAAAAATGTAGATGCCCCACTATCGAGTGCATTGCCAACAACCCAACCAATTATTGCGCCAATCGGCCCGCCAAAAGTCCACCCTAAGCCAGCACCAATCCACTGTACGAAATTCATAAAAAATATTTTGGTAAATATACTAGTTTGTATCAGTTAGTAGAAGACTCAAGCAAAGTGTTACGTTCTTTTAGATAGATTTAACAAGAGTGAGAAAGTCGGGTTAAAAAACACGCTGATTATTGCCTATCTTTGCACTTTAATTGTTTTAAAAGAAATACGATATGTATCCACCAGAATTAGTAAAACCAATGCGCGAAGATTTAACAAGCGTAGGTTTTCAAGAATTATATACAGAGGCAGATGTTGATGCAGCTATTGCAAAAGAAGGAACAACTCTAGTAGTTGTAAATTCTGTTTGTGGTTGTGCTGCTGCAAATGCTCGCCCGGGAGCTAGAATGTCACTTCAAAATGCAAAATCACCAACTAATTTAGTGACTGTTTTTGCAGGAGTTGATAGAGAAGCAACTGATAAGGCAAGAGGTTATATGATCCCCTTCCCTCCGTCATCACCAAGTATGGCGTTATTTAAGGATGGAGAATTGGTTCATATGTTAGAGCGTCATCATATTGAAGGACGCCCAGCAGAAATGATAGCAGAAAACTTAATCGAGGCTTATAACGAGCACTGCTAGACCTTTTCCGTTAAAGAAAATGAACCCCAATAGTGACAAACTATTGGGGTTTTTATTTTAATTCCTATTTTTCTTGTAGAACTTGGATTGCTTGCGTAATCCAATCTTTCTGATTGTCAAAATAGATATCAGGTGATATTCCGATTACTTCATATTTGCGCTGTTCTTGATATCTCGTCATTGTACATGAGAGTGTAAAATTATAACAAGGAGTTTGTACAGTCCCCACCTCACCATAACCAACATAACCTCCAGAGTTTTCACCAACTAAAACCGATTTATCACTCTTTTTTGCCCAAAACAATAGGGTTTCGCAAGAGCTAGCGCAATTTCGATTTGTAATAACAACCACTTTTTTTATCCAAGGCGCAGTTTTATTTTTATTAAGCCTGACTTTCCTTCCTTTAGAACGCGGAATCCAACTATAAGGCTTTGCCTTTTTCATTTGCATAACCTCATTTTCAAACCACGCAACATCATCGTTGCTGTAGTTTTCGGGATCTTGCTTTGCGGCAACAGTCCATTTCTCCCATATTTTTAAGTTATCTGGAGTGACCCATAGGTCTACCTTATCTGTTTCGAACGGATTAGAATATATGTATTTTAATAATGGATTAGCGTTCGTGTCGCTCCCCCCTCCATTATTTCTGACATCTATAATTAGATAGGGCGTACTTTTAAAATTTGGTAGTGCTTCTTGATATAATGAATCTATTTTGGCACTATAACCACTTGAGAATGTAGGAATTCGTATATATGATATACTGTCCTGTATTTTCTTATAACTAAAGCCTTTAGGCGCATTAATGGTTTCGTCATTGTAAATGGGCAATGATGTTTTAAACCAACTCGTACCCAAAACACCACTTATTAGTGAAAAATTGGGATAAAATTTAATGGAGTGATTACGTAAATAAACCAGCGCTTCCAAGCCACCAGTTTTTTTCTTTTTTATTTCCATTTTTACTTGGCCTTTGTCCCAGATGGCCGATTTCGATTCGATAATAATTGCTACATAATCCCTTAACGCTGTTTTATTGGGAATTATCATTACAGTATAACTGCTATCTTTTGTTTGATAAATACCTCGTACATCATTAACCGGGTATTGTTTTATCTCTTGATCGGATAATGCTATTGACTCTCGAGATAAGAATAGCGATGATGATTTGAATTTAGAAACGGAGTCAGTGTTTTTTTCATCAGGATAGGACATTCGCATATAGATAGACGAATGATTGTCTTTAAAAAACTCTACATATTGGGTCAGTATCTTAAAACAGTCTAATTTGTATGTGGTTTTCCTTGCCTCCGTTGCTAAATCCTTTTTAAACTGATTATAGTCCGATGTGTTTTTTGAGGTTACATTGTCTTTAAAACCGGGTAAGTTTCGTTCGTAATAAGAAGTTACGAAATCCAATTCTTTCTCACATTCACACTTTGATTGAGCTGAGGTTATACCATTAAAGGAGAAAAGAAAAGAAAGTAGAATAATAATTCGGCTCATTACTTTTTTATTTTAAGGACTAAGCGTACATTAGATTGTTACACTTTTGGCTCTAATAATGCGAAAAATTCTAGCATACCCTTTAACCGTTATTTACTTCATTTTCTTTGGATTAACATTGGTTGTTTTTCACCCAATACAGTGGATTTGTCTGCGAGTTTTTGGATACAAAGCACATAAGATTAGTGTTGATTGGTTGAATTTTTTCTTGCTTCGATGTCTAAATCTTTTGGGAACTAGATTCTCATTCAACAATCCACATAAAATTCCAACAAATCGTCCTTGTATTATAGTGGCGAATCATCAAAGTATGTACGACATCCCGCCTATTATTTGGTATATGCGCAAGCACCATGCAAAATTTATAAGTAAAAAGGAATTAGGAAAAGGTATACCCAGTATTTCCTTTAACTTGAAACATGGTGGTGCAGCATTAATAGACCGGAAGGACCCAGATCAAGCGCTTAAAGCGATTCAGGCTTTAGCCGCATCATCTGAACAGAACAGTCGGTCTGTAGTTATCTTTCCTGAAGGGACACGCAGTAGAACCGGGCATCCTAAGAAATTTCAAACAGGAGGGCTAAAGGTCTTATTTAAGGGAATTCCAAGTGCTCTTGTGGTTCCAATAAGCATTAATAACTCCTGGAAAACACTACGTTATGGCAAATTTCCAATGGGAATTGGTACGCATATGAAGTTTCAGGTTCATGAGCCAATTGAACTAAAAGGAAAAGATCACGATACATTAATTAATCAAATTGAAGAGACGATAAGTAAGGCAATTACGGTATGAGCGATTCAGAAATTATAGAAGAAACGATTCAATTTGTAAAAGAAACCTTAGGTGATGCCGAAGGTGGGCACGATTGGTTTCATATTCGTCGTGTTTTCAAGAATACGCTACTTATCGCAAAAGATGAAGACGTAAATTACTTGGTTGTAGGACTGGGCGCATTATTGCACGATATTGCTGACAGTAAATTCCACAATGGGGATGAAACAATCGGACCTCTAGTGGCGCGGGACTTTATGAAAAGTATCGGCGTTGAACGAGCAGTGATTGATCATGTAGTAAAGATTATTGAAAACATCTCATTTAAAGGTGGAAATGAAACTCAAAAATTCAAATCACTAGAACTTGATGTAGTTCAGGATGCCGACCGCCTAGATGCTATTGGCGCTATAGGGATAGCTCGATGTTTTAATTACGGTGGATTCAAAAATAGGCTTTTGTATGATCCCGATATTGCTCCTAATATGAATATGACTAAAGAGGAGTATAAGAAAAGCAATGCACCAACGATCAATCATTTTTATGAAAAGCTCTTGTTACTAAAAGACCGAATGAATACCGAAGCAGGTCGCAAAATTGCTGAAAAGCGCCATGAATATATGACGGGTTTTTTAGAGCAGTTTTATGCAGAATGGGATGGGATAAAATAGTGTGCAGTTGGCAGTCACAGTTAGTAATAAATTAAGTTGAATAGTATTTTACGTGAAAGGAATATTGATTTATGAAATACCTAAAACCCCACTTTATAATTTTAGCGCTTGCATTTATAGCATTCGCTGCCTCTATTTTTGTTGGAGAAGAGGTTCTTGACATCAACATTCACTCAACATATTACATCATTCAATATTCCCATATATTGCAATTGATAGGTTTTATACTGGGCTTTTTAGGCTTTTTGCTATTTAGTTTACGCAGGCGAAGAGTAAAGTAACTTAGGTTCTATCCTAAAGACATTAAATACTTTTTAGGCGTAGTCCCATATTTCTTTTTAAAACCTGCTATGAAATGACTTGCGGTACTATACCCAATTTTCAGCCCTACTTCATTTACATTATGATCACCAGTTTCTAACATTTTTCTGGCGTACTCCATTTTATAATCAAAAAGAAAGCTATAGACTGAATCGCCATAAATTTGCTTAAAACCTTCCTTTAGTTTCTTCAAGCTTAGGCCAATTTCGTCGGCTAATTCTTGTAGCCCTGGAGGCTCGGCCATGCGTGCGATGACGATATCCTTCGCTTTTCTGATTTTTATGACGTTTTCCTCATCAACTAAAAATGGACAAGCTTCTATCGCCGACTCATCTGACCGGTTAAAGAACAAGCTTAATAATTCATATGCTTTTCCTTTATAGTATAGCTTTTTAATACTTTCATTTAAACCAAAACCCACTATTTGGTTTAATACCATTAGCATCGCAGGCTTTATCAAACCATCTTGGTAGTACTTTTTATCTTGATTTTCGCCACTTAAAAAACTGATGTAACCAGCCTCTTCAGAAAATAGTTGGTGCAGCTTTTTAATAGACATGATTAGTGAAACCACAACACTTTTTGCTTCCACATCAACATTTAGAGGCAAATCTCTCTGTGGATTGTATAGCAACAAAGAATGCTCATTTTTAAGCTCAATACTATATCGACCATTATTGAAAATAAAGCTGCTATTTCCTTTTAAACAGAAGTGGAATTGTACATAACTACTGTCAACTTCTCGAATGATTTTTTGTGTCTGTTTTTGATTATTATCAATCACTAACAGAACAAAACCATCATCAATTAGAGTTTCGTTATTAGCTCTTTGAGCGGTATTTTTTAGATTAATATTCATGGTAATATCAATATTTTATTTAGAATTGTTCCAAATAAACAACATTATAGGGGGTGTTTAACCCCCTAAATTTACTGTGTTTTTCCTGACTTTTATCATTTTTTGATCAGATTTTCTTTAAGCGGTATAAAAAGTACTTCTAGCGTTATTTTTTAAACCTAAGTACGGATATTTTTGTGGTCGATTAAACAGACTTCAAGATTTGCAAATTACTCACCACAAGCAACATAGCTTTTACGTCATCGGGCTCAACTATAAAAAGGCCGATGCCGACGTGCGTGGGCATTTTAGCCTGAATGACGAAGGTATACAACGCTTACTTAAACGCGCCAAAGAAACAGATATTGAAACCCTCGTTGTGGTTTCAACTTGCAATCGAACCGAATTATATGGAAGTGCTCAGCACCCTTATAAGCTGATAAAATTATTATGTGAGGTTACCGTAGGTTCGGTAGAGGAGTTTGAAAAAGTGGCCTATGTTTTAAAGAATAAGGAAGCCATTTCTCATTTATTTAATGTGGGTACTGGGCTTGATAGCCAAATTCTAGGCGATTTTGAGATAATTGGCCAACTTAAAAAAAGCTTCCGACTGGCTAAAGAACATCATCTTGTAAATGCCTATACTGAGCGTTTATTCAATTCGGTTATTCAAGCGAGTAAACGCATTAAGAACGAAACACAAATTAGTAGCGGTGCTACCTCAGTTTCATTTGCATCGGTACAATATATACTGAGTACTGTTCCTAATGCCTCCGACAAGAATATTTTGTTGTTTGGTACCGGAAAAATTGGGCGAAATACTTGCGAGAACCTAGTAAAACATACTAGAAACCAACATATTACTTTAATTAACAGGACTAGATCTTCTGCTGAGCTAATCGCAGGAAAATTCAATTTATTGGTTAAAGATTTTGAAGATTTAGAGACTGAAATCAGGGCAACTGATATTTTGGTGGTGGCAACCGGAGCACAACAACCAACCGTATATAAGGATATGATCGATCCTAATAAAAATATACTGGTACTTGATTTATCAGTCCCGAAAAATGTTGATTCTCAGGTTGGGGAATTATCAAATGTAAAATTGGTTCATTTAGATGACCTTTCGAAAATTACTAGTCAGACACTCAATAATAGAAGATTGCAAATACCCGCGGCAAAAGCAATCATCGAAGAGATTGAACAGGAATTTACTGATTGGTTAGAAACACGAAAATTTGCTCCTACTATTAAAGCACTCCGGAATAAACTACAGGAATTAAAAACAACAGAGCTGCGTACCCAAAAGAAAAAGGTAAAAGATTTTAATGCAGAACAAGCCGATGTTTTTGGTGACAAGCTCATCCAAAAAATCACCAACCATTTTGCGAGTCACTTAAAAGATGATTCTTTTGAAACTGATGACAGTATCGAAATAATCAAGCAGGTTTTTAACCTCGATAAAGCCAATTAAACCATGACGAAAGTGATACGAATTGGCACCCGAGATAGCGAGTTGGCCATGTGGCAAGCGCGCTTCGTAAAAAATATCATTGAGCATGCAGGTTATAAAACTGAAGTTATTCCTTTAACCTCAGACGGTGATCAGAATCTTGATCAGCCACTTTATGAAATGGGAATTACTGGTATTTTCACCAAAACACTCGACATCGCTTTATTAAATAATAAAATTGATGTTGCAGTACATAGTATGAAAGATGTGCCCACGGTATTGCCCAACAATATTTCTCAAGGAGCTGTTTTACATAGAGCTGCAAGCACCGATATTTTAGTCCATAAAGGGGTTGATTTTTTAGAAGGCGAAGGCACCATCGCAACGGGAAGTTTACGCCGTAAAGCGCAGTGGTTAAACAAATATCCCCGACACCAAGTGGTCGATTTAAGGGGAAATGTAAATACGCGACTCCAAAAATTGGAGGATAGTGAGTGGAATGGTGCCATTTTCGCATCAGCCGGACTTGATCGCATCAATAAAAAGCCAGATAATCATATCGTTTTAGATTGGATGATTCCGGCCCCAGCGCAAGGTGCTATTATGGTCGTACATCGTTCAGATGATTTAGAATCGCAAGAAGCATTGTCAAAAATTAATCACCGTATCACTGAGGTTTGCACTCACGTAGAGCGACAGTTTTTGAGTGTGCTCGAAGGAGGTTGTACAGCTCCGATAGGTGCATTAGCGACAAATAATGGTGATAAGCTAAATTTTGTAGGTGAACTGATCTCTTTAGACGGAAAACGTAAAGCGCGAATCGAAAAGCAATTTCCTTTTGCCTTAGCCAAAGATGCGGGTAGAATATGTGCCATGAAGATTTTAGAAGATGGTGGCGCTGAGTTGATGGAGGAGATTAAGACGGCAATGAAATCGTAAGAATCTCATTAAATTAAGAAAATGAGAATCCTCTCCACCAAAAAACTAACACAATCTCAAAAAGAGTTATTGCTAAACGCAACTATTAGTTTTGTGGAGTACGACAGCATTCATTTTACATATGAAATCCATAAAGCAATAGAAGCATTTAATGATATTATAGTCACTAGTAAAAACGGGATTATAAGTTTATTAAAGAACAATGTTTTGACTGGACTGAAGAACAAAAACTGGTATTGTGTTGGAGAGAAAACTGCACAAGCTTTAATCGAAAATGACATAAAACCAATCGAAATTGGTGAAAATGCAGTGAATTTAGCTCAAAAACTGGTTAAAAATCATCAAAAATCATCATTTGCCTATTTCTGCGGAAATTTGAAAAGAAGTGAGCTTAATAATATTTTAAGTAAAAATGAAATTGAATTAAATGAAATTGAAGTCTATCAAACGCACTTCAATGATAAAAAAATAAATGGGGATTTTAATGGGATTTTATTCTTTAGTCCAAGCGGAATAAAGAGCTATCTTAAACAAAACTCAATAGATCAAGAAATGCTTTTTTGCATTGGTAATACCACAGCAAAAGAAGCCAAAAAGCATACAGGTAATATTATTATTTCAAACAAACCAACAGTAGAAAATACAATCGTTCAAGTAGTTAAATATGCTAATAGTGAACGGCCAACAGAAACCTAAGACAAATTAGAACAAATCCTGATTTTACAGGAAATTATATATGGAAGCACTTAAAAACGACCTATTCCTAAAAGCCTTAGATGGCGAAACAGTAGAAAGACCACCAGTATGGATGATGCGTCAGGCAGGGAGATATCTGCCCGAGTTTATGGCATTAAAAAAGAAATATGATTTCTTTACACGTTGCCGTACACCGGAATTAGCATCGGATATAACGGTACAACCTATCGATATTGTTAAACCGGATGCAGCCATCTTGTTTTCTGATATTTTAGTAATACCTCAAGCAATGAATATTGAGGTAGAGATGAAAGAAGGAATAGGCCCTTGGTTACCAAACCCGATTCGTTCGCAAAAAGATGTCGACCAAGTGATCATTCCGAATGTGAATGAAGAACTTGGTTATGTGATGGATGCTATCAAAATGACCAAAGAAAAACTAGAAAATCGTGTTCCCTTAATTGGGTTTGCAGGTTCACCTTGGACGATTTTATGCTATGCGGTGCAAGGACAAGGTTCTAAGAATTTTGATTTAGCAAAGGGGCTTTGTTTTTCACAGCCAGAAGCGGCGCATCAATTACTTCAGAAAATAACTGATACGACAATAGCTTATTTAAAAGAGAAAGTAAAAACGGGAGTAAATGCAGTCCAGATTTTCGATAGTTGGGGCGGTATGTTATCACCAGTAGATTATCAGGAATTTTCTTGGCAGTACATGAACCAGATTGTAGAAGCTTTGGCTCCATTAACCAAAGTTATCGTCTTCGGAAAAGGATGTTGGTTCGCTATGGAGACCATGGCAAAAAGCAAGGCTTCGGCATTGGGTGTAGACTGGACATGTTCTGCGCGAAATGCTCGTTACCTGTCCGGAGGAAATATCACCTTGCAAGGTAATTTTGATCCATCACGATTGCTATCACCTATTCCAGATATCAAAAGAATGGTCAAGCAAATGATCGACGAATTTGGTAAGGACAAGTATGTAGTAAACCTTGGACACGGAATTTTACCCAATATTCCGGTTGACCATGCCAAGGCATTTATCGATGCTGTAAAAGAGTATAGTGCTTAATAATGTCTATTCGCCAGCTCATACGATCTCTTAGTTTTAAACAATTATGGGGACTTGCTGGATTGTTTATCACAAGGCCGTTGTTATTGTATCCCACAGCACATGCAACACGAGTTACCTATTCTATTTGTAATAATAAATTCGGAAAAAAACACCACAAAAACGGACAAGCAAATGCATTTAGACATGCCATTTGGAATGCATTAATCGTTTTAAAGTGCTTGAGATGGAATCGAAACGAAGAAAAATGTATTGAATGGGCAAAACGGATCACTGATTGGCATGAAGACTTCTCGCCAAATAAGCCTTTAGCTAGAAAAATGGATCTTCATAATAATAAAGTAGGCCGCTTGGTTTTTGCTTCGATGAATAAAAAAGAGGTCAATAATGTAACGGAAAAGGTGATCGAACAACTAACTATTATGACCAAATCATCCATTTTTGTAACCGAAATAGATGAAATTAAACCCGATTTAAAAGAACTAGTCCATATTGAACATGACTGATCAAAACATACAACTAATAACACTTGAGGAAGCAACTGCATCCGCATTTTTTGATCTTATTGAGCGAAATCGAGATTACATTGCAGACGGTTTCCCAAGAACTGTAAATCAAGTAAAGTCATTGACCGATGCTGAAAGCTTATTTAAGGAATATGAAGATTGGCAAGATCATCTAGAAGGTTTTTACTTCTTTATAAAAGAAGAAAACAGTCTGATCGGTCATATGCATATTAAAAATATAAATAACTATGCTAGTAAATGTGAACTAGGATATTTTATTGATAAGGAATATGCCGGTATGGGAATTACTTCTAAAAGCATCAACCAACTATTAGATTTTTGCTATGATAAATTAGAGATGAATAAGGTATATATCTGTACCAATCCTGAAAATGTAGGCAGTCAAAAAGTAGCCCTTAAAAACGGATTCATCAAAGAAGGTGTTTTAAGAGAGGAATACAAATATCCCAATGGCGATGTCAATGATGTCGTATATTTTGGAAAACTTAAAAGTGAGCATCAATCAGCTAAAACAACATAAATGTTTAAAGACATAAAATCTAGTATTAGTGCTTATGGAAAGGCATTGGCATTGATCAAGAAACTAAAACTATACAAGTATTTTATAGCTCCTGTAATCATAAGTATCATTACGGGAGGCTTAATACTTACACTTTCTTATTTATTATCAGAAACTATTGGAGACTGGATTGCAAGAGTTTGGGTGTTTGATTTTGGCGCAGAGACCGTGTCAACTATAAGCCATATTATAGGTGGTTTATTAGTATTCGCCCTTGGACTTATTCTATTCAAACACATTGTAATGGCATTATCAGCACCATTTATGAGTCCAGTTTCTGAGAAAATCGAAAAACATATGACCGGCGAAGTGTATGTTGATAATTCGGCCAAAGGAATCTCAAAATCACTAGCACGAGCTATTCGCGTTAATGTGCGGAACTTATTCATGGAATTCCTATTCGTAATTCCCTTAGTGCTCTTAAGTTTTATTCCAGTAATTGGATTGGTTTTTTCATTTTTAGTGTTCCTAGTTCAGGCGTATTACGCGGGCTTTGGATGCATGGATTATACTTTAGAACGTCATTACAATTACAAGGAAAGTGTCCAGTTTGTTAGAAAAAATAGAGGCCTGGCTTATGGCAATGGAGCTGTTTTTATGTTGATGTTGCTAATTCCTATTGTCGGAGTTTTTATTGTATTGCCTTTATCCACTGTGGCATCAACTACAGAAACTGTAAAGAGACTAGCAGCTCATGGGAAGTTAAAATTGATTGAACAATAGATGAAAGAAAAATTCTACCGATACATACAGGAGCTACAGGATACCATCACTCGAAAATTAGAAGAAGTTGATGGGAAGGCCAAGTTCAAACAAGACTTTTGGGAGCGACCTGAAGGTGGTGGCGGTCGAACACGCGTTATCGAAAATGGGAGTGTTTTTGAAAAAGGCGGCGTTAATATCTCGGCTGTTCATGGAGCGCTACCAGCAACAATGCAGCAGTATTTTGGGGTGAAGGATGCCGACTTTTTTGCTTGCGGATTAAGCCTAGTGCTGCATCCTAAAAATCCGATGGTGCCAACAGTGCATGCCAATTGGCGTTATTTTGAAATGTATGATAAAGAAGGAACTATTGTCGATCAATGGTTCGGTGGAGGCCAAGATCTGACTCCCTATTATTTATTTGAAGAAGATGGAAAACATTTTCATCATATATGCAAAGTATCGTGTGATAAACATAATCCTGAGTTTTACCCGAAGTATAAGAAAAAATGTGATGAGTATTTCTGGAATGCTCACCGAAATGAAGCTAGAGGTCTCGGAGGATTGTTTTTTGACTATTGCAAAAAGACGGATAAAATGAGTATGGAGCATTGGTACAATTTCGTAACCGAAGTAGGCAATAGTTTTTTAGAAGCCTATGTTCCTATAGTTGAAAAAAGAAAGGAATTACCATTTACAAAAGAGCAAAGAGACTGGCAGGAAATAAGACGAGGCCGTTATGTAGAGTTCAACTTGGTGCATGATAAAGGCACGCTATTCGGTTTAAAAACTAATGGACGTATAGAAAGTATATTAATGAGTTTACCACCACATGTGCAGTGGGTGTATGATCATCATCCTGAAGTAGGAAGTGAAGAAGAAAAATTAATAAAAGTACTAATGAACCCTGTTGACTGGGTTTAATAATTTGAATAGGAAACAATGTATCCATTAAGAAGAAATAGAAGGCTAAGAAGTGGGAAAGCAATCCGGTCTTTAGTGCGTGAAACGATTATCGCTCCAGACGATTTTTTGGTGCCACTTTTTGTGGTTGAAGGAAAAGGCGTAAAAGAAGAAATTGCATCGATGCCTAACTATTACCGAATGAGCTTAGATCTTCTTGGAAAAGAGGTAAAAGAACTCTGGAAAATGGGATTGAAATCTGTTTTACTCTTTGTAAAAGTGCCAGATAACTTAAAGGATAATAAAGGCACTGAAGCCTTGAATCCTGAAGGATTAATGCAACGTGCTATCAAAACCATAAAAAACGCATGCCCAGAAATGTTGGTTATGACTGACGTGGCCTTAGATCCTTTTTCTGAATATGGTCATGATGGCATTGTTGAAAATGGGATAATTCTTAATGATGAAACTGCTGAAGTGCTGGCAGAAATGAGTGTCTCCCATGCAGAAGTAGGAGCCGACTTCGTCGCGCCAAGTGATATGATGGACGGACGTATTTTAAGCATCCGCGAAGCACTAGAAGATGCTGATTTTTTTGATACAGGAATTATGAGTTATAGTGCGAAATACGCGTCGGCATTTTATGGGCCATTTCGTGATGCCTTAGATTCTGCACCAGTGGATGCCCAAAACATTCCGAAGGACAAGAAGACATATCAAATGGATCCTGCGAATCGATTTGAAGCCCTTAAAGAAACCGAAATGGATATTGATGAAGGTGCTGATATTGTAATGGTCAAGCCAGGAATTGCCTATTTAGATATCGTTCGAGAGATAAAAAATGAGGTAGATGTGCCAGTTGCAGTATATCAAGTTAGTGGGGAGTACGCCATGATAAAAGCCGCAGCTGAAAAAGGCTGGCTAGATCATGATGCGGTAATGATGGAGCAGTTAATCGCCATAAAAAGAGCAGGAGCTAACATAATTGCTTCTTATTTTGCTAAGGATGTGGTGCGACTTATTAGTTGATTTTGTTTTAATGAAAAGTTACGAACTACCACTATATTTACTCAATGTTTAAGAATCAACTATGAAAAAATTTAAAACCGTTACTTCTTGTTTAGCGCTAATTTTCTTCTTGCAACAAACAGAAGCACAAGAATCAACTGATAAAGAATGGACAGCCGTATCACAGTATATTAATGTGAATGAATACATTGGTAAAGAGTTTCGATTATCTGCTGATGCCAAAGTTGATTTACATGATAGTAACCCATGGGCAGGTGTTTGGGCTAGGGTTGATTTGAGTAATGGTAAGATCGGGTTTTTTGAAAATATGGGTCAAAATCCGATTGTTGAAAATAGATGGAAACGATACTCTATATCTGGTACAATTGACAAAGAGGGGACGCATCTTTTTTTTGGAGCTGTGGTTGGAGGTTCGGGCACGTTTTGGTTTGATAATTTTCAATTAGAAATATTGGTAAATGGTGATTGGATAGAAATTCCAGTAGAAAACGCTCAATTTGAAAAAGAGGCTAATGATAATGTAATGCCAAAGTGGGTAGAAGGTATTCGGTTTTTTGATATTTGGCGTGCTACTAATTATGAGATTAGCTCTTCAACAGAAACAAACATGAACAAAGGTTTTTCGCTTCAAATTAGAAGTCAAAAATGAAATTTTAGAATACAAGAAAGTTCTTATATCAAACTATTGTCTTTTTCCAATCCATAAAAAGATATTTCACGTCTATTAACTAAACCAGACATTAATGAGAAAAATATTCCGCCATGTCGGACTTATCATCAATTATAAAACCTTCATTATTACCACTTTATCGGTTGCTTCAACATACATCTGTAGAGAATATCACATTATAGCCGACTTCCCTCTTACACTAATCGCAACTGCAATAGTATTTCCTATTGTATTTTCGATTGGCGGTGCATACAAACGTCGCGAGGTAGCTTTGGACGAATACGGAGGAATAAAAGCGCACGGGAGAGCCTTGTTTTTTGCCACAGTACATTGGTTAGAAAAATCACCTGAACATTTAAAAGAAGAACTCAAGCATCTTCTGGAAGAGCTTTTTAGTGAATGTAAAGTGATGTTTTCGCATCCTGTTGATGAGCTGGAAATTCACGAAAAGAAAATCTATGACAGTTTTACCAAACTATCAATATTCATTAAGTCATTAAGAACTCATGGATTGCCATCTGGGGAAGCCTCACGTTCAAATCAGTTTTTAAGTAAAATGATGATCTCCTTTGAGCGCATCAAGCATATTTACCAATATAGAACACCGAGAACACTTCGTATTTATAGTGACATTTTTATTGTCATACTTCCGATTGTATATGGCCCACATTTCGCACATGCCGCCGATGAATATTCTTGGGGAATACGTTATGTAATGCCAATATTGTTCAGTATCATTTTGGTAGCTCTAGATAATATTCAGGCGCATTTAGAAAATCCGTTTGATCTTGACGGTGAAGACGACGTACATATCAACGTCGAGAAGTTTATTAAAAACCTGGAATAGTAGTTAGCCAGGAGTTTATGGATAATTAATTCTTAAATTAGCAATATAACCAACACAACTAATGGGTCTACTCTTATTTTACGGTGCTGTATCAATTTTCTTTTCGTTTTTATGCTCAATTTTAGAAGCAGTTTTATTGAGTATTACTCCAACCTTTATCAATGTAAAAAAGCAGGAGGGAAAAGGATATGCCCAGACACTTGAAGATTTAAAAAAGGACGTCGATAAACCGCTAATTGCGATTTTGACACTAAATACTATAGCGCATACGGTAGGTGCAATTCTTGTTGGTGTACAGGCAAAAGTGGCGTATGCAGAAATGTATGGAAGTACCACCAGAACATTTTTAGGAATGGAAATGACCGAGGATTTAATGGTTGGTGTTGTATCATCAATTATGACAATTCTAATTTTAGTTGCTTCAGAAATTATTCCTAAAACCATTGGGGCAACCTACTGGAAACAGCTTACAAACTTTACCGCAAAGGCACTTACAGCACTTATATTCCCTCTCAAATGGACAGGAATTCTTTGGCTATTACAGCTTACAACCAGGCTTATTGGTAAAAGCGCACATGGTAGCGTGTTGAGTCGTGAAGATTTTCATGCCATGACCAATATTGCTCATGAAGAAGGTGTTTTTGAAGAATCAGAAAGTAAGATCATTCAAAACTTATTGACTTTTAATGAAGTTGAGGTGAAGGATGTGATGACGCCTAGAACGGTGATGAAAATTGCTGATGAGAAAATGACTGTTGAGGAATTTTTTAAAGAAAATCAGAATTTACGCTTTTCTAGGATTCCATTGTATAGTGAAAAAGAAGACAATATTGTTGGCTTAGCTTTAAAGGATGAGATCTTTAAAGAAATGGCAAACGGAAACGGATCAAAAGCCTTAGGTGATATTAAACGAGATATCTTAATTACAGATAGAACCTTGCCAATACCGCAATTATTTGCCAAACTGGTTTCTAAAAAGAACCATATGGCAATTGTAGTTGATGAATATGGCTCATTAAGCGGTCTTGTTTCGATGGAAGACGTGATTGAAACCTTGTTAGGGTTAGAGATTATGGATGAAAGCGATAATGTGGCCGACATGCAAAGCCTTGCAAGGCGTAATTGGGAAGGCAGAGCAAAAAGGCTCGGAATCATTCAAGATGAAAGTACTAAAGATGGAGAATGATGGAAACTGCGTTTGTTGATAGTCCGCTTGGCATTTTAAAAATTGAAGGAGATACTGAAGGAGTTTCTACAATTAGCATGCTCGATGAGAAAGAGCCAATTACAGAAACCATTCCCGAAGTTTTAGAAGATTGTGTATACCAACTTAGTGAATATTTTGAAGGTAAACGATCTGATTTTAACGTAAAACTCAATCCACAAGGGACTGATTTTCAGCAGAAGGTATGGGAAGAACTACTCAATATCCCACACGGAAAAACAAGGACTTATTTAGAACAAACCAAAGCAATAGGTGATTTAAAAGCAATTCGCGCTGTGGCGTCTGCGAATGGTAAAAACCCGATAAGTATTATAATACCATGCCATAGGGTCATCGGCTCTGATGGCTCCTTAACTGGCTATGCTGGTGGACTTTGGCGAAAAAAATGGTTGTTGGAGCATGAAAGTCCAGCAAAACAGACCAGTCTGTTTTAGTTACAGTGTCTGGTCGAGACCTTAAGCAAAGTCAAAAATCTCTCTAGTCCGCTATAAGTGACCTAAAACTTTAGGATAAAACCTTATCATGCACCTTAGTATGCACCCCACTATTCCAAATCGTCAGAATATCAGTAGCGACATGCGCACCACTACCACAAGCAGTAGCAAATTGGCTTCGCCAGCCAGCTAATGAACCAGCAACAAATAAACCAGGTCTTACCAAATGATCAGTATTTCGTATGGCGATACGCTCTTTAACCGCCAGTGATTTTTCATGAGGAATAATATCGTTTTCAAAGCCTTTAATGTTGAATAGATTGGTATATCCAACCGCTAATACAACCATATTCGCCTTATATTGATTTTTATTGGTGGTTACTATAAAGTATCCTGCATCACCGTAAACCGATTTTACTTTCTCGTTTTCAATTTGATGAACATGCGGATACTGCTCTGCCAATTGAGCTTTCCCCTTTTCAAGAATTTCTGCACCTGTAGTGCCAGGTGTTAATCCTAATACATTATTAAATAAGGCACTTTGCAAATGCGATGCTTTTTGGTGCATTATAATGCCAACTCGTTTTCCTTTGGCATATTCTTTATTCTTTGCGGAACCTAAAACAAGTGCACAAGACATACCCGCGGCACCGCCACCTATAACTAAAACATCAAACATTTTATTTGCGGTTTTTAATCTTGTCTTGTATTGCTTTCGATGTTCTAAAAACTAACATCAAAACAATAACACACAAACATGCAATTATGCCAATTAGTGCGATACCGCTATCCCCTTCAAATATGTTATTGAAGTCTAATTTAGTTACATTAAGTGCAATCAGACCAAGTGCAATGACCATGATTACTATGGTGAATATTCGCATATCTTCTTAATTTAAGCTAATAATAATTTAAAGTTTACCGCAAACAGCTTAACCGCAATTGCCAATAATATTACCCCGAAAACTTTACGAACAATGCTAATACCATTCGGGCCAATTAGTTTTTCGATCTTAGATGAAGTTTTTAATACAACATATAAAAATATCATGTTTGCCAAGATGGCTACAATGATATTTTCAGTAGCGAATTCAGCACGCAATGATAATAAAGTCGTCAAGCTACCTGGTCCTGCAATCAGCGGGAATGCCAATGGAAATACTGAAGCTGTGATCGGATTTGTGTCTTCTTCTTTATAGAGGGTGATTCCCAAAATCATTTCTAAGGCAATAAAAAATAAGATAAAAGCACCAGCTACTGCAAATGAATTTACATCAATACCAATAAGGTTCAAAATACTTTTCCCCACGAACAAGAAAACAATCATAATTATACCAGCAATGAGTGCCGCTTTTTCCGATTGAATATGTCCTACCTTTTTTCGAAGGTCGATAATGATAGGAATGTTCCCAATAATATCAATAACTGCGAATAGGACCATAAATGCAGTTACTATTTCTTTAAAATCGAAGTTGAGATTTTTAAATACTTCAATGAAGTCACTAAAACTAAATTTTAAGAACATCTGTTTAGCTTTTAATTGGCGCAAAGGTACTATAAGTTCTTTCTGATTTTCAGATAAAGAAGCCGATTTTTAATGGAATAGCTTCATTATCTTTGCCGCTATGTTTCAATTAGGTAAAACGATAGTTAGCGAAGATCTCATTGAGAAGGATTTTGTCTGTAATCTTTCCGCTTGTAAAGGTGAGTGTTGCATTGCTGGCGAGGCAGGGGCACCAGTCGAAGCCGAAGAGGTCGAAATACTAAAGGAAATTTATCCAAAAGTAAAGCTATTTCTTCGTGAAGAAGGCATTAAGGCAATTGAAGCCCAAGGCACACATATTGTCACTGATAAAAACGAGTTAGAAACTCCGCTAGTGAACGGTGCAGAATGTGCCTATATATCCTTCAACGAAAATGGCATTGCTGGTTGCGGTATTGAAGACGCATACAATGCGGGCGAAGTAGACTTTAGAAAGCCTATTTCTTGCCACCTATACCCTGTTCGCGTTCAAGATTATTCCGAGTTTGCTGCTGTAAATTATCATAAATGGCCTATTTGTGATGATGCTTGTACGCTAGGGAAAGAACTACAAGTTCCTGTTTATAAATTCACCAAAGATGCACTTATTAGAAAGTTTGGTGAGGATTGGTATTTGGAGTTGGAGAAAGTGGCTGCCGAGATGAAATAGTTTGGACTTTTCCCTGATTGCAATTCTATAAAAAGGCTATTTCCCGTAAAAACATCCTAGCATAAGGGGCTTTTTGCCCCCTAAATAAATTGTAGTTACGTATTACTTTCGCAGCATTCCCTTACGCACTACCGAAAAAGTTTTTTCAAAAAAATGTTAACCCTAACTAGATTTTTATGCACTAAAGCATATAAGTCAACAAAAACATTAACTAAAATGAAAACAATGAACTTTTTGGTATTACTAACAATGATCTTTTCACTAAACTCCTGTACGGTGGAAAACAATCAGACAAATGACACACTTGATAATGTGCAGCTCGCACAGTACGGTGAAGAAACAGAAAATGAAGAAACTTATTTTGAAGCCTCACTTCATCAGCATTATTTAGAGTCACAAAAGCATGATTTAGAAGTTGAGAAAAAAAGATTGGTAGCTCTTATTGAAGAAGGCCAAGAAAATTATGTAGAGCAGCTTGAGCAGGTTCAGCAACAGCTAGCCGAAAATGAGGAGTCGCTGGCATTTTTAATAGAACAGTTTGGTGGCATTATTCCAAGAGCACCAACGCCAAGACCCTGCGTTATTCCTAAACGCACCAACTGCCCGGTACCAGGTATTAGGATGTTTAATCTTTTAAGCAGTATTGAAAACGGAAATCTTTTCATTCGATTAAGTACAGCAGAAGGAGAAGTATATCAGGAGATTAACGAACCAAGCGGCGAGCTTGAAGGAATGTTATCTTACCCTATTGAAATGGAAGGGGATTTAATAAAAATTGAAATTACTAAAGAGTTTGAAGTAACGGGAGGCGAAACAACCTATAGCATCTTTATGCAACGTTTTTAAATCAAGTATTGCTAATTTATACTAACTTAAAGCCTCATAAGCATGTGGGGCTTTTTTTATGAAACCATCTATATTAATTTACTTTACGGCCTTTTGTTTCTTTTGTAATTTTAGTTATGCCCAGGGGAACAATGACGAAATGAGAGAAGCTAAAATTGTGGAGCTTTTTTACAAGGCACACCCTCATTTTTATTCTAATAAAGACAGTGCCTACTTCTTTATGGATAGGGCATTAAAATTAACAGATCCTGCTAAAGATCTAGATACTCGTTTATCGCTATTTAATTGGCTGATTACTACTAGTAGCTATCATTACGACTTACCTAGATACAATGAATATTTAAATCAGGTTGAAGCAATGTTCAAATTGGACTCTGTTGCGTATAAACTGACCAATTATCAAGCAGAAAAAGAAGCCTTTATCCTAAACAGGGCTTCTTATTATTTTCAACTTGCTGATTACCAAAAGGCCAAATCTTATTTTCAACAATTATTAACCAGTTATGAATCAATCAATATAAATGATCATACCGAGGAAAGCATTGAAAAATATATAAGTGTAATTAGTTATCTGGCCACTATTTATAGAAACAAAGGGAAGTATGATATTGCCGAAAAGTATTACCTGAAGATAGCCGAATTGATCAATGTATTTTATAAAGGTAAACCAGAAGGCCCTCTACAAGAGGCAGCTAATGATCAATTATTAGCCGAACTATATAATAGAACGGGTAAATATGCCTTGGCAAACAACTTATTACACAAAAGTTTTCCTGTATATATCCAAGCCATTAAAACCAATGCGGCATATAAAAATAGTGTCAATACTATTATTCAAAAGTTAGCGGCCAATCAGCTAAAACAGGATAGTATTACTCAAGCATTGAATACATTAAATGAATCGCAACAATATTTAGCAGATGATGATCCATTTCACCGAAGAGCACAATTACTATATGGTGATATTTATTTAAAGAAGGGCAACTACCGGCAATCAAAAGTGTTTTATGATAAGGCACTTGAAGCCTACAAAATCTATAGAAACAATCGACCTCATGAAGATGTGGCGAACATATATCTAAAGCTTGCTGTTTTAGAAAAAACAAAACGGAATTATCCCGAAGCTCTTGTAAATATTCAACAAGCGTTGATCAATGCAACTTCAGATTTTTCTAATTCTAGTTTTGATTCGAATCCAGCTCCTGAAGCGGCATTTTCGAAAAGACAATTGCTCACCATTTTAAGCGAAAAACTACAACTACTTGAACTGGATAAGCGAAATGAGGGTCAGACCTACGAGGTATCGAATCAAATAATCAACACACTCGACAAACTAAAAACGGAATTTGAAAGTAAACTAGACAAAACCTTCTTGATCGATCAAACATATCCGGTTTTTCATAAGATTATTCAAATAGCACACAAAAACTACAATAAAACAAAAGAGCCTAAGTATTTACAACTTGCTTTTTTAGCAATGGAAAAAAGTAAGAGTATTTTGCTTCTAGAAACGATAAAGGCGGCCGAAGCAACTAAATTTGGAGGAGTGCCTGACAGCATTTTAAATATCGGTCAGCAATATCGAGCAAACATTAACTATTATGAAAAAAAGTTGTTTGATGCTGAGGTAGATCAAAAACAGGTTCTTAATGATTCCTTATTTAAGTGGAACAACGGATATATCTATCACTTGGCATCTATCGAAAAAGAGTATCCTAAATATTATCGGTTAAAGTATGATGCAAAAACTGCAACTATTGAAGAGGCACAAACTTTTTTAAATAGAAATGAGACAGTAATCAATTATCATATTGCAGATTCAGTTTTGTACGCAATGGTGGTATCAAAAAAAGAAATCGATTTAAAAGCAATAGCATTTAACAAGGATCTTCAGAATAAGATTGAGGGGTTTTACAGGAAAATAGCTTCACCTTCTCTGGGTGACAATAGCGAGTTACAAACGCTAAGCAATGAGATCTACGCTGCGATTTTGAAGCCTGTTTTAGATGATAATTTCGCTAACGAACTTATCATTATACCCGATGGTGTATTGAGTTACATTCCGTTTGGAGTACTTAATAAGAATCAAGATAATTGGAATTATGTGATTAATGAATATAGTATTCGCTATGCGAGTTCAGCTACCTTAATGACCAATCAATTTCAAAATGGAGAGAATAAAGTGAAAAATAAGCTGTTGGCCTTCGCTCCTACTTTTGACGAAAAAAGCTTATATGATTTGCCGTATTCTAAAAATGAAATTGACTTAGTAGCTTCTCATTTTGATGGAATTTCAATTTCAGGAACTGAGGCAACATTGCAGAATTTTAATAGTACAAATAATGAATACGGCTTATTGCATTTAGCGACCCACGCATCAGCTAATGACGAATTCCCTGACTATTCCTATCTCGCATTTTCGCCAGATGAAGATGGTGATAAATTGTATGTAAAGGATTTATATAACCAAACAATAAGTGCCAATATGGTGACTTTAAGTGCTTGCCAAACAGGAATAGGAAAACTTCAAAAAGGGGAAGGTTTGTTAAGTATCGAACGTGGTTTTATGTACGCAGGAGCCAAAAGTTTGACCACCACCATGTGGAAAAATAACGACAAAACGACTAGCCAGTTAATGGATTTCTACTATAACCACCTTAAAAAAGGTGAAGCGAAAGACATTGCATTACAAAAAGCAAAGCTGGATTATTTAAACACCACATCAGACGATCTATTAAAACATCCTTATTACTGGGCCGGATTTAAAATTATTGGCGATGCTAGTCCGGTTTCTAAGAATAACTATTGGTTTTGGTTATTTGTTGCATTAGGAAGTTTATCTGGTATTCTGATCTATGGAAAATCAAAAATGGTATAATTAACCCTTCATTAATGGATATAGCAAAACTTAAAAAAGACTGGCTTATAATAATTTCTATTGTTTTTGTTTTCAATATCGTTTTGCCCCAATCTTCGGAGGATAGTATATTGAATGAGCTTAAGAAATTAAAAGATCAAGCCGATGATCTTTATCCGAGCGATAATTTAGGAGCCATTGCAAAGTATGAAGAGTTAATAGATACCTACTCGAATAACAACTTAAACAATAAAGCATTCTTTTTTCAGGTACTAAGTGATTTATCGTATTACTATAGCCCTTATAATTTAAGTATTCCGTCAAAACAGCGTAAGTATTTATCACTTGCAAAAGAACAATTAGTTGTAGAAGAGGTTTCTCCTTATGCTCTAAGCAATTATTATTTAGATCAAGCTTCAGTAGAAAGGGGTAAGAACAATTTTAAAAATATGCTTGGTTATGTACAACAGGCAATTGACATTTACAATGAGCGAAGAGATGAAATAAAGGACGAAATTGGGAAGGCACAAGCTATTTTTGAAGAGGCACAAACTTTAGGGTGGCTGATAATGGTCAGCGAAGCAATTAGCGATGAGAATATGTTGATTGCTAGTTATAAGCAGTTTGAAGATTTTGTTGAAAAAAACAAGAATTTATCGGATTTAAGATTTGCAATCGTAAGAGCAAACTTTACTGTAGGGCGTTACTATCAGTCGAGAAACGCAGATATAGCAGCTACCTATTTTGATAAAGTCATAGCGATTGATGTAAATAAAAACGAAACACTTTACTCACATATATGTAAAGGCTTAGCATTTATTAATGCAGGAAAACTAAAAAAGGCAAAAAAAGAGTTACTCGCTTTGGAAAAATTCAAAGATTTAACGGTATTACAACAGTTAAATATTGAAGAAATAGCCGTAAACTATTATTCCAAAACAAAAAACAAAGAACTTCTAATAAAGCATTCAAATAATGGTTTAACATTATTAAATAAAAATAAAATACCAATTACTGTTCAAGATTTCAAACAGGAAGATTTTAAGCCTATTGATAATCTTAAATATCCAATACTACTTTCGCAGTTTGCCAAGTGTTTAGAAAGTTCTTCTGATTCAGTTTTAAAAAAAACATCTGCTAAGCTTTATTTGATAGGGTTGAAGCAATTTGCTGATAATTTAGACCATAAATTATCTGGATCACAACGCGCTACATTTAAGCTTATTCAAAATAGAATCTTAACTAATTTGCAAAATGATATTTATCCCAAAGAAGAAAAGATTAAGCAGCTGGAGATGATGGAACAGATCGAAACACTTATTGATATTAACGATGTTATTAATAACAGAATATTAGCCTCTAGTTCTTCAGATCTGGATTCTTTATTTAAGAAGGAAAGCGAGTTACGATCGATAAAAACTTTTTTAAACAAGAGCAATGCGCAAAACGATTCTATAGGGAAAAAGAAGCTTTTTGAAATAAACTTAGAATTAACGCAACTAGATGAAGAACTAAAACAGCGTAACGGCAAAGTATATCAGCTGACAAAGTCATCATTTAAATTCAATGATTTAAATCTAAATACTAATTCAACAATTATTAAATATGCGGTAGCCCAAGATGATTTGTTTCGAATAGAAATGAAAAATAATGGGATAAAAATTAAGAGTCTGGGGAATCATTTAGATATAGAAGATAAGGTAACAGCTTATTTGAAAACCTTAAAAAAGCTGGGAGACATAAATGAGCTAAATATACTTGCAAGTGAACTAAATCAATTGCTTCTTCATGATATTTCGCTCACTGAAGAAACTATTATTGTCCCAGACGCAGTGTTGAGGAACCTGCCTTTTGAATTGTTAAGGTCGCCTCAAGGATATTTATTAGAGCAAACAGAGATTTACTATGTGAATGGCTTGGCTTATTTAAAGTCAAACTTATTTAACAAAGTTCAACATGAAGAAAGTGTTTCTTTTTTTGCTCCCTCTTACAACAATTTTCAATTATCAAAAGAAGAGCTTGTGGTAAGGGGTTCTCCGTACAATCTTGTTGGAGCAAAAGAGGAAGTTAATCAATTATCGAAACTAACTAGTGGAATAGTATATGATTCAGAATTGGCCACAAAATCTCAGTTTTTCAATTTACAACCCCATTACACGGTAATTCACTTAGCAGGTCATGCCTATATTAATGATAAAACACCTGAGCTAAGCAATTTGGTTTTTTCTGATAGCAGCGAAGACAATAAATTATATATTTCTGAATTATACGGGTTTAGGAGTAATGCCGATTTGGTAGTATTAAGCGCCTGTAATACAGGGGTTGGAGGTTATGAATCAGGCAAAGGCATTGTTTCATTATCACAAGCATTTATGTACTCGGGAATTCCTGCTACGGTTTCGAGCTTATGGAGCGCTCCTGATTTAGCAACTAAGGAAATAATGGTTTCATTTTATAAATACCTTCAAAAAGGCTTAAGTAAATCAGCGGCTCTTCAAAAATCAAAACAGGATTATTTGCGAAATACGGATCAAATTGAGTTTAAACATCCTTACTATTGGGCCCCATTTATTTTGAATGGGGATAATACATCTTTGGATATAAAAGCAGAAAATAATAATTGGATGTGGATCTTGATCGGTGGGGTGGGACTAATTTTAACGCTCATATTTTTTAAAAAACTCAAGAGCGAATAATAACCCCCTTTATTCTTTAATATCTCAAGTTAATCCTTCTCAAATTTCCCCAATAGCTTTTCAGCCTCCGATGCTTTGTATTTTTTTGATTTGATGATGTCTTCTAATAAGAGTTGAGCACTCTTTTTATCATCAATTTTTAAATAGGCTAAAGCCAAATACCAAGCCGATTTTTCTTTAAGAGTATCTCTTGTTTTCAAATGTTCTTTTAACAAAGGAATCGCTTCGTTCGCTTTTTCTAATTTTAATAGTGCATTTGCCTTGTAAAATAAGTAGTATGGCTGCTTATCTTTTTCATATAAATCAGAAAATAGAGAAACAGCTAGTTTATAATCGCCAGTTTCGTAGGCGATAAATGCCTTGGTTTTTTGATCCTGCTCTTCGGTGCCACGAACAATAGGATGCACTACGTTTTCATAAGGTTGAAAGTTAGCAGCAAATAATTCTTGCGAAGTCGGATTGCTTAAGGTTAGGACATAGGTAAGTCCTGCTATTAAAATAACCGAAGCGGCAACCAACCATTTTGAGTATTGTTGTAGTTTAAAAACTTTTCTTGGTTGATGCTCTGCTTCAAAATCAGACAACATTGATCTAAACTCATCATCGTGATCTTCTTCAGTCACACGTTTTAAATTGTCGTGAAACGAGACTTCTTCTTTAAATTCAGCATCGTTTTGCAATAGCGTATCAAATTCAATTCGCTCTTCGGTATTGAGCGTATTCTGAAGATATTTTTCTATTAGTTTATCTTTCTTCATAACTCGGGCTAGCTTTTAATCAATTGTTTGAGGGTTTTTAAACAACGAGATTTCTGCGCTTTTACTGTATTCGCATTTTCATAACCTCCTTGTTGCACAATTTCTTCAATACTTAGTCCTCTATAATAGAAAAAGGTTAACACCTGCCGACATTTTTTTCCGAGTTCTTTAAAATAAGTACGAAGTAGTTGCTGCTCCTTAGTAAGTTCTGGAGTTTCTGAAATGATTGTTTCTTCATAATCATCGGTATTTGAATGAAGATTGCTGTCGTATTCGGTATGCTTTTTTTCTTTTTTAAGTAAATCGAAAATGAGGTATTTACCAATACCAAAAAGATAGGTTTTTAGTCCGCTTTTAACCTCTGCAAGCTTTCCACTAACTGCATGTTTTCTTAAGGCGAGAAAAGCCTCTTGATATACATCAGCCAATTGATCCTGGTCGAGACCATAGCGTTTTCCAAAATTTAGGAAGGCAGCACGATGTGCATTGTAAAGCGATTTAATTCCTAACCGATCATCTGACCGAAGAATATCGACTTCCTTTTTGTTCATGTAAAAATAATTATGAGGAAAATGTTAACCTCTTGAATTGTTCCGCTCACTAAAGATAAACGGATAAAAGCAAATTACAATGAAAACAACTACAACGAACCTAATCATCCTGCTTATTGTAGCATTTTTAGGAGGATTTCAAACGACAGAAGCCCAGTTCTTTAAAAAATTAAAGGAGCGCGCAAAGCAAGCTGCCGAAGAAGCCGTCATGCAAAAAACAGAAGAAATCGCTGCTGAGAAAATCGGAAAAGGAATGGATAAGCTATTCGATTTTGATTTTAGTAAGTCGAGTATGGATCCTGCAATTCTTCCTGAAACTTATGAATTTGAATGGAAGTATACTTTAAAAATGCAAGCCAAACAAGGCACGTTTAATATGGTCTATTATTTAAAACCAGACGCAACTTATTTTGCTTCGAGAGCTGTGATGCCAAAGAAATCGATGGCTGGCAATGTTCTAATGGTACACGATATCGGGTTGAATGTAATGACCATGTTTATGGAAGCTTCAGGAAGCAAGGCGGGTCATATTATATCACTGTCAAATGATGATGAGTTTGATATTGAAGAGTTGGAAGCTGAAACGGAAATTCAGGATTATACATTTAAAAAAATCGGAACAAAGGAAATTTTGGGCTATGAATGTCAGGGCTTTTTAATGGAAAACGATGACATGAAAATGACGATGTATGTAGCGATGGATGCTCCGGTAAGTTTTAATCAGGTTTATGGAGGTCAGCCTAAAAAAATGCCAAAAGGGTTTGATCCTAAATGGCTAGAAAAAGCAGATTCCAGTATTGTCATGGAAATGAATATGGTGAATAAAAAGAAGAAAAAGTTCAGCGCTAAAATGACCTGTATTGCTCTAGAAAATACACCAACAACAATCAATGTAAGTGAGTACGAATTTATGAAGCTGCCAACAATGCAGGAGTAATAAACTAACACCTGGAAATTATGAAAACACGATTTAAGATTATCGCATACGTAGTAGGAGTATTATTATTTGCAGTAGCCTGCACCGAAGAGGCAAAAAAGAACATTAAGGATGCAAAACAGGTAGTGTCTGCAACAACATCGTATGCAAAAGATGTTACTAGCATGCAAAAAGAGATTGAACGTTTACAAAAGCTCACCCCAGTTACCAATGAACAATTAAAAGCGTGGTTGCCCGAAAGTGTAGGCAATTTAAATCGAACCGGATTTAAAATAGGGCAAGGTGCCTATATGAAAATAAGCATGATTGAAGGCACGTATATGGGCGATGACCGTAAAAAGAAAATAAACATTACGATAATGGATGGCGCTGGACCCACAGGGAGTGCCATGGTGCCAGGTTATGGGCTTTTAGGCAATTTCGAAACCGAAGTAGAAGACGAGCGGAAACACCTACAAACAGTAACAGTAAATGGTATTAAAGCCAAGCAAACCTACTACAAAAAACGCAATGGCACTCAGCTGATGTTTATTTACAACAAACGCTTTATAGTAACAGTAAATAGTAATAATATGGATGTTGATGAAACGTGGGGTGCAGTCAAAAAAATGCAATTAAACAAACTAGAAAATTAAAATTAGTAACAATTAAATAAGAATATAAGAATCATGGAAACAACAAAAACAATAGACATTAATCCAGAAACAAATCTGGTCAGCAAAGAGGGTAAAAACATAGCTGTTATTTCATACATCACCATTATCGGCTTAATAATCGCATTTGTGATGAATAATGATAAAAAGGATGTGTTTGCTACTTATCACATTAGACAATCACTTGGCATGGCGGCAACCGGACTTGCTTTAGGAATAATTGGTATTATCCCAATCCTGGGATGGATTATCAATATTCTGGGCATTTTCGTCTTATTATATATGTGGATTATGGGATTGGTAAATGCTGTTAATGAGAAAACAAAGCCAGTGCCTATTCTTGGCAAGAAATACGAAGAATGGTTTAAGAACATTGGTTGATTAGCTTTTATTTATTCTGTTAAAAACCCTTGCTAGACCCTGTTAAGTAAGGGTTTTTCTTTTTTAGTCAAAAATTTCCGCTCCAAATGTTAACCTATCGAGTAATGCACCTCACTAAATAGTAAACGTATTAATCTAAACAGAAATGAAGAGAATTAGAATTTTAGGATTGTTGTTAATTATGGCGACCTATATGAATGCTCAAACCTTTACAAAGGCCCAAGGGCAGGCAACGGACATAAGCATGAACACTAAGGGAGATGTTTTTGTGGTAGGCACTTCAAAGCAATTGTTCAAGTTTAACAGGAAAGAAAATAGATTTAAGTTGCATACTGTAGCGAGCAGAAAAGCGAAAGCATTAGCTGCATCGAGCAACTTTAATTATTTTATAAAAAATGATGGAAAACTGTTTCGTAGTGATTCGCAGGACACAAATCGTGAATCAGCTATTGGCAACATGTTATTAAAGGACCTTTATTACGCTAACAGTGATAATTTCTGGGTCGTAGGCGCAAATGGCAGTATTTATAAACGCAAGGTTTTTAGAATAAATAGTTCTGGTCAATTTAACACAAGTTTTTCAAATTTGATGCCGCAAGTGCTTTCAATTGCTGGCAAGTCCAATAAAAAAGTTTGTTCTAACAATTCAGGTAAGGTGTTTACCTTAAAAAACGATAATACTATTTGGGAATACTATAACGGGCGATCACAAAAATTACCTGGTAGCGCAACCGATATTGCTTATGATCATGTGCAAAAAAAGTTATACGTGCTCGGTACCTCTAAACGTATTTTTGTTTGGAATCCTGGCAAAAACAACTGGGATTTAGTGAAAAATACCCGAAATGATATAAAAAGTTTTGCGGTTAATAGCGGTATTATTTGGTGTACAACTACTCGAAATGATATTTATAATACCGCTAACACTTCTACAAAGGTAGTTGTAAACAATACTTCATATTATAAACTTAAAATCACTCTAAATTCAATTGTGTGTGATAATGCCTGGGATAGTGATAAAAAAGATGATTATTTATTAAAGTTTGTGCCATCATTAAAAATAGGCACTAGGAATTACTCTATGCAGAATAAAAAATATACGCGGATAAAAAAACAGATTGAAGAATATGGCCCTCAAACGGCATTATATGTGCATCGTAAAAAAGGGGCTAAAGACCACGCTCAGGTTCAACTTCATGTTGAAAATAATAGAAGATTAGATATTAATAATTCAGGGATATTTAAGATTCCTAAAAATACTGCTTTGACCGATTCTAGAGTCGATTTTACCTTAAACGTTGTTGTTGATGAAGTATCAAAGAACATAGAACGAGTTATGCAAAAAAATGTAAAACTAAATCTAAAAAACATTATTGATTATCTCGCAGGTAATAAAACAGTGAAGAAGTTTTCCAAATCCCCAAATGAAAGTATTAAAGTAGGATCAAATTATGTATTCAAACATGAAATGGGAAACGGATATCAATCATTATTACTTTCTCAGCAAAATGGAACCCCTATAATAAAAGACAATTTTAATGGAAATACTAAAGGCAAGGGTTTCGGTTTGTGGGCGGACATTGTATCAAGGGCAACAGTAAACTACACAATAGAACTAGTAGATTAAAATCATTCAATAAAAAATATAAAGCAAAATGAAAACACGATATATAACACTATGGTGCATGCTGCTGGCATGCCTTATTCAAGCACAAAGTTTTAAAGAAGCTGGTGGCTTAGGAAAAGAAATTTCACTTGACAAAACAGGTAGGGTCTTTGTAATTGGTAATTCGGGTAATCAATTCATATTTAATGTAAAAGAGAAACGATTTGTTCGTTTTTATGGAACAAACGGAGTAGGCGGTAAAGGAGTATCTCGCACTAATAGCCCTTATCAAAATAAAAATGTGGGGTCATACGCTAATCAACATCCTCATGATTTGTTATTGGATTATTTACAAAGTCAAAAATACAAGGATGTTAGTTTGGCTAGCAAAAATGCATTATGGGTGGTGAAACCAGATGGCAATCTATACTTCAGGTACAACAATTATTTAAAGCGTGCATACAAGGGAGGAACGAATAATAAACGAATTGCATTGACAGATGGCATCAATTTTTATACCGTAAAAAACGATAATTCCATTTGGTTGTATCACGGTTCAAACCAGGGAACAAAGTTACCGGGGAAAGCATTAGATATTGCTTATGATCATAAAACCAAAAATCTGTATTGCATTGGTATTTCTAAACGCATATTTAAGTGGAATACACATCGATATGATTGGGATTTGGTTAAGGGAACTAGAAATGACTTTAAATACCTATCTGTTCATAACAACATGATCTGGGCAGTAGCTTTTAACAAGAAAATTTATAGCAACGATATTAACGGGGCAGTTTATGACTATTGGGAATCCTCTGGAAATAAAGATTATAAACTGAAAATCACATTAGAACACATTTATTGTGAGCAGGCCTGGGACAATGATAAAAAAGATGATTATATGATTTCATTTAAGCCAACAATAAAAGTTAATAATCGAAATATCCCAATGGAGGACAGAAAATTAAATCGCATTGCTAGATTAATTCAAGGTCTTGGAGCACCCAATTCCTTATATATATCGCAAAACAGGAACTCGCGCAATCACGCTGCGGTACAATTGCATACCAAGGAAAAAACAGCAGTTGCGATAAATAATTCGGGCGTATTTGAGATTAGCTCGAAGGTAAACCAAAACAACGCACAACAGTTTTTGGTTGATATCAAAGTAGATGAGGTTTCTAATCAAACAATCAATATCATCAACATAAAAGATAAGTTAAATCTTATTGAAATCCTTAAATATTTAGATGGAACAAAAATCTTGCAGAAATACAGGGTTAGCAGAAGGGTAAATGTTACCTCTTCAAATTATCGACATGGTGGTGCTCTAGTAAATGGTACTACAATATACTATGATATGGGACGTGGATTTAAAGAAACGAACCTTACTCTTTTTAATAACAAACCCGTTGCCTATTTAGAAGTTAAAGGCAGTAAAAAGTCAACAGCCTGGGGAGCATCTAACCGGCATACAAAACCTAAACTGCGATATAAAATTGAATTAATTGATTAAAAACACAGAAAAAATGAAAAAAGGAATACTACTTTGCATGGCTATGCTTATAAGTGTTGCATTAAGTGCACAATCAGTAGCTGGAAATATAATGTTGAACAACAAAAGTAAGGCTGAACTTACACTGGAAACTAACTCGGCAGTACAATTATTTAAAGAGTTTAAAACAGGAACATATCAACTAGGCTTTACTTTTAAAACCGATGATGTTAAGCCGAATGTATATAAAGAGACTATCGTGTTTTTCGACTTTATAACAGAAGTACAAAAGGACGGAAAATTAATCGAACGCATTATTCGCTCGAAACCAATCCCATATTTTCCAGGAGAGATGCTAATAGGTGCTGAGAGTTTTGATTTTATTGGCATTCTCTCAGATATTGGTCAAGCTAAATATCCTGATGAAGTAGGTTTAATGCCAGCCGGAGAATATCAAGTTTCATTAATGGCTGTACCTAAAGGATTTAAAGGAGCTATTAATCCGCTTGAATTTTACTTCGCACTAAGAAAACGTCCAACACGATAAACAATTATAACAATGAATTTTAGAAACAACTTTTTAATGGCCGCAATAATGCTATTAGCGGTAACCAGCTGTCAAGCTCAAAAAACAAATGAAAAACCAGTTGATAGCACAGCGACTTCAATCAACGGTGCTTGGTACACCTACAATGCAAATTTTCAAATAAGGGAATCGGTAATAAAGGATACCTTATGGATTAACACGACGAGCGATCCTAATTTTGAGTCAGATACACCCGAAATAGACACTACTTATATTAGGAAACTATCTGATGATTACTATCTGATGACAAGGCCGGGCTGGAAACGGAAAAGGGTAGCGAAGTTGGAGCTTGCTGAGAATAATTCAGTTTTAAAAATAAGTCCAGTCACACAAGGCGAAGATGAAAAGGTGCTTTTGGAAACATATAAAACAGAACCAGTAAAAGCATGGGCCGAACTTCAAACGATGAACCTTTTAAATAACGATCGGTTTGAACAACTAAAAAACGCTCCGGGTATGGATGAAATGACACGAGACGATGTCATAAAATCATTAGCGGCAAGAAAGGAAATAAGTCCGATGCTTTTAGAATATTACAAGGCTAATCCTAAAAGAGGTAAATTCTCATTGTATAGAATGGTAAATGATTATCGCAATGAAGTGATGATAAAAATGGGATACAATCCTTATAAAATGTTGAAAGGCGATCCGTTTAAAAAGTTTGAAAACGATGCTGAGGTGATGAAGCTTTTGAATGAGCCTATGAGTTGGGAGAAGTGATTGGCAATAATGTCAGGTTGAGCGCAGTCGAAACCTCTTTGTTCTAACATCAATCATTCCAGTAAGCATTAACTCATTCTGCATACCCATTTTTGAGCGCAAAAACGGCAAGACCAACCCTAGACTTAAGTTCCAGTTTTTCAAACAAACTATCTCGATAGTTTTCAATGGTACGTGGACTACAAAACATCACTTCGGCGATTTCTTTATAAGTCATTTCCGAAGTGGAGTGTTTTAAAAATTCAATCTCCCGATCACTTAAATTAAGTTTTGATTTTGCATTTATTTCATTATCAGAAATAGAAGCAAAAACTCTACTAGCTGCCCAGTCAGGAAAAAAGTGGCCTTTAGAAACAAGTTGTCGCAACCCATTTTCTAGGGCTTTAGGGCTAGTATTTTTAAGCATATAGCCTTTTGCGCCATTTTTAATCATTTTGATAAGACTTTGGTCGTCGTTTTGCATACTTAATGCCATCACTTGAATATTAGGATGTGTTTCTTTTAGCCATTGTACGGTTTCAAAGCCATCCATTTCGGGCATGCTAATGTCTAGCAGAATGATTTTTGGTAAAGGCTTGCCATTCATTTTTTGTTGAAGGTCAATCCCATTTTCGCAAATGTAGCTTACCTCAAAATCATCAAAGCCAGCAATAATATTTTTTAAGGCTTCGGCAATTAACAGATGATCATCAACTACAACAATGGAATGTTTCATTTTAAATGGGAATTTTAATGTTGAATGTGGTGCCATTTTTATCACTCTTTGGATTAAAAGTGCCATTGAGAAGCTTGATTCTTTTCTCAATATTTTTTAACCCAATCCCAGAGGTTTTTAAATTTTTTAGATCAAAACCTTTGCCGTCATCTTGTAGTTGAAGGTCGAGGTGCTTATTTGTTTTGCTTAGTGAAATGAAAATGTTTTTACACTTTGAGTGTTTAATACTATTTTGCAAAAACTCCTGCGTTACTCTTAGCAACACACTTTTTATTTCGTAAGGCACAGCACTTTTTAAGGTGTTTTTAAAGTCGATTTTAAACTTTTTAAGTGATCGTATTTTATCGCATTCAATTTCTAACAACTCTACTATGGTCAAATCGTTAATGTTATCATCTGTCAATGATTTTGAGAGCAATCGTAAATCCTGCAGTGATTCATTTATGATAGCATTAATATTATTTACACTTTCAACTACTTCCTTAGATTGATTTTCTATTGGCAATTGTTGTAAATACAAGCTTGATAATGTCAACTTTTGTCCCACATTATCATGAATCTCCCGCCCAATATGCTTCATGGTTTGTTGTTGTATTTCGAGTTGAGTTGTTAGGAGTTCTTTTTTGTGTTGGAGAGCTACCGTTTTCAACTCTTGCACATACTCTTTTTTTCGTTGGCGGTATGACCTAATAAATATGATAATACCCGCTATAAAAGCGACAAAAATCACATTAAAAATGACGAGCATTATTTTAAACGATGTTTCCCCCATATAAATGATGCTGTGAATAGTAAATACATTAGATAATTAGCTACTAAAAAATATAAATAGTAATTATTTCTAATAGACCAATACGGTTCGGTGGCCAACAAATCTCTAAATGCATAATATGGATAGGTTCCAATATAAAAAAGAGTAACTCCGATATTGACATAAAACATCTTATTTTGGTTGAATTCTAGAATTTTATCATCCCTAATCTGTTTTCTAAATTCTATTATGACCAAAAATGCAAGAAGAAGAGTGCCGACCGTAAAGTTGAAAGAATTTATAAATTGAATTTTACCAAAAATAGGCTCTAGAGGAATACAGCAAACTAAATAAATGATGGTAAAAACAAAATATAATTTTCTGTTTTTAAGTGAGTTGTAAGCGTAAAGCCAATAAAAGAACAGAAATTGAATAGGGATACCTATGTATGCATAATAAGATGGCGCAAAAGTTCTGATGCTTCCTTTACTAAATGTCCAGAACAACTCTTGTAGAAAAATAACAATCAGATATATGACGAACATTTCCCAGTGAGTTTTCCTTAACTTTTTAAAATAATAAAGACCAATTAAGGCTGCAATTCCTTGTAATGCAACTAGAATACTATGTAAATTAGGGTAGTAATCCATAATAATTTAAAATGCCAAGCCTTCTTCATTAGGTGGATACAAACCCCCGTGGTTGCGGGCTGTTATTTCACCTTCAGAAGACCTTACATTCATAAATAAGGGTATCCCCAGGACTGGCTTAACAATACCGCTATCGGAATTATAACTATCATTACCTTGCATGCCTCTTTCATCATAAGTCTCTGCATCTAGGGGATTAAAATCATAGTTAACACCTCCCTGTTCAAAAGTCGGTATCATTAAAAGAGTATGCTTAAAGCCATATTCGTTCGCCTTTGGGTAATTTCGCAATTTTTCAAGAGCTTCCCCATCCGGACGTGTTGACCAAGTTTCGAAAGAAGGATAACTAGCATAGTATATACGAATACCTAATTTATTGCTTTGCACTATTTTGGCATCTACCTTTTTCGTTTCATTTTCAATATGATAGATGAATTTTTTAAGTGTCTCTAGGTCAAACCATATAGCTTTTGCGTCTTCAAATTCCTGCTGACTTGTGTTTAAATCTGGATCAATAATTTTACTGCCTACGGGATAAGTGCGCTGGTTTACTCTTACCATTTTAGAATTTACAGCACTTAGCTGATTTGTTGAATATAACTTGACCATATCATTAATGAGAGTATTGGGTAAGACATCTACCTCTGTATCCGAATAATCCAAACAAATAGTTTTGTCAGGGTCCTTTAGAGGGTCATTTCCATCTCTGTTATTACAGCTGTGACAGAATAGTGTCATTAATACTAAAAAAAGTGTTTTAAAAAGGGAAGTTTTCATTATAACAAGTTTTTGGTTAGTAAATATTTTTAACTGTCTTACAAAGAAACAATTACACTCTTGTTTTTTCTTAAGGTATTAACCCCGAAGTCTTAGGGTTAAACAACCTTTTTATTTTCCGTTGTCTTCACAGGTCGTTTTAGGCTGATCGCTCTGCAATCTACATACTAGTTCTTGAGAGATTTGTGCTCAATGCTACCGGGCTGTTTTTCAATTAGTAAGATAATGAATTTCAGTTTGTAAGTAGCAAAACAAGTATTAACCATTAATCTTTAAAAAATTAGAAATCATGAAAACAATTTCAATTTCAAAAATCAAGTATGTACTAATTATGGTCATTTCAATAATGGCATTTTCCTGTAGTCCTGAAGATGGACCCATTGGGCCAATGGGACTACAAGGTGAACAAGGCTTGCAAGGTCCAGCAGGACAAGACGGTGCAGATGGTCAGGATGGGACAAACGGAACCGATGGGCAGGACGGAACGGATGGTCAGGATGGCACTGACGGGGAAAATGGAGCAGATGGGAATGCGAATGTTCAAGTAATAACAAAAGATATTTCGACAGTGGCGGGTACTTTCGAAGACGTCCCAGTAAGCCAATTGACACAGGATGTAATTGACAACGATGTTGTGTTGGGCTATTTAAAAGCAAGTAACAATGACCTTAGATGGTATCCACTTCCATCAGTAGATGCTGCTGGTTTACCATTTAATGTTTCAGTATTTATTAGTATGAATTTTTATAGTTTGGATTTTCGTAGTCAGCAAACCAACAACGCTACTTATTCGGTTACAGCCGGAGAGCTAGATACATTAAAAGTGGTTATAATTGAGTCTACATCTTCTACAACTGGAAAAAAAGTATCTAAGGAATCCGTATACAACAAACTCAAATCCGCAGGAATAGATATCAATGACTACTATGCTGTTTGCGATTACTATGGGTTGGAGTATTAGATCTATTTAGTGTTCTCCCGAGCTTTTTCAGTTCAATTTTAAAACAAGAAATTATGAGAAATTCAATAAATAAGATTACATGCTTCTTTGCAATATTACTAATCCTAAATATACATTTTGCATCAGCACAGAAAAACGGTGGCGAATATTACATTATCTCGGCTTTAGAAAACAAAGCTTTAGATGTGCAATGGGGTAAAAGTAAAAATGGGACACCCTTCCATTTATGGTCGCAAAACCAAGGGTTAGCACAAAGATTTACGTTGGAAAATGCAGGGAATGGGTACTTCTATATAAAGTCTGCCTTAGGAAAATATATGCATGTTTATGGTGGTAGGGGTGTTCAAAAAGCTAAGGTCACACTATGGGACAAGGTCAATCAAGACAACTTGAAATGGAAGTTTGTGCCAGGAGCCGATGGATACTTCTACATTCAATCTAAGCTGGGTACTTTTCTTGATGTACAATGGGGCAATGCTAAAAATGGAACCCCTATCTGGATGTGGGATGGTAATAAAGGAAATGCGCAAAAGTGGAAATTAAAGTTAACCAAATCCTTATTGCAAATTAAAATGACCACGTTTTCACCCAAAGATCATGGGTTTAAGTTTAGCAATAAGTTTAAAAGTACCGTTGGTGATGCAGGAAGTATAAAGTTTACATTTAATGGTCTTTGTGGTGGTATGGCATACGCCGCAAATGACTATTTCCTTAGTAGTAAAGCAATTCCAAAACAAACCTATCAACCGGCAATAGGAACAACACTACATAAATACATTTATGAGCGTCAGCAGAATTCACTTTCAAACTTAGATAAGTTTTTAGAATTTTCTTTTAACCCTTTTGGTTCTAGAGATCGTGAATTTTTTTATTGGGGTCTTGAAGGGCGACTTTATGAATTAAAGCGCTTAATTGACAATAACATGCCAATTCCGCTAGGCCTATTTAATGTTCACAATGATCCGACGAGTCATCATCAAGTTTTAGCTATAGGGTATGATTTAGGTGGGTATATCGGAAAAAAAGATCGTGATCCAAATCAAGAAAATGTAAAAATCTTTATTTACGATCCGAACTATCCCGGCGAAGTATGTGCATTAATTCCCGTACCTAATGAGGCCGCATATCATCAATACAGAGGAAAATTCGAAAACAATAAATTCATTCTTTTAAAAAAGTGTTCCAAAAAATGGAGAAGCTATTTTTTGGATAAAAAGTTTAAAAAAAGAACCCCTCCCAAAATTAAACAACCCGTTAAAACGGAAAGTGATAAAATAAATAGATTGTTATTCACAATAAGAACTGGTGGTGATGATTTAAGAGGAGGTAATGATAATGTGGATATCCATATTGAGTTTAAAAACGGTACTAAACAAAGTGTTCTGAACGCTAATGGAAAAAATAGGTGGCCAGATAATCACAATCAAATAGTAGAGGTGTATTTGGACAAGCCAGTAAATAGAAACCAAATAGACTGCATAAAACTACAAACGACTTTCGGAGGAGGTATGTTTGGAGATAATTGGAATATGGACTATTTGAAAATTGAAGCTTTTGCAGGAGATACAAGAGTAGATGATATTTATCAAAAATCCGGAAGACCTTTAAAGCGTTTCACTGGAGATCATCAATGGTTTTCTACAAAGTAATCAGTTGAAGAGTGAAAAAATCCTGAGCGTCAACCCCTCAGGATTTTTTCATTCCAACATAACATTACTTCCATATTAAGACAATGTTAAGAATCCTAGTGTTTATCACTTGCGAGCTGATTTCAATATTTTTAATTAATTGATAATCAATATTTTAAATGAAAAACATGATTTTCAATTTTGTAGGAAAATACTGTAATCCTGTTAAAAAGTCTAAGCAAATGTGAATAAGTACCACTTTCAAAATCGTTTACATTTTCCAATCTTTGTTAGCCCGAGTAGTTAGAAAAATACATCCCTTAAACGATTAAAGAAAAAGAAAAATGTCAGCAGCCGTCGAACCAATTTTAGCAGAAAATAAAGATCGATTTGTGATCTTCCCTATTCAACATCATGATCTTTGGGAATGGTATAAAAAATCGGAAGCTAGTTTTTGGACCGCTGAAGAAATTGACCTTCATCAGGATCTTACTGATTGGGCTGAAAAGCTTAACGACGATGAGCGTTATTTTATCAAACACATTTTGGCATTTTTTGCGGCAAGTGATGGGATTGTAAATGAGAATTTGGCAGAAAACTTCGTAAATGAAGTACAATATTCTGAAGCAAAATTCTTCTACGGTTTCCAAATTATGATGGAAAACATCCATAGTGAAACCTACTCACTTTTAATAGACACCTACGTAAAAGACGAAAAAGAAAAAGATAAATTATTCAACGCTATTGAAAATTTTCCTGCGATTAAAAAGAAGGCAGATTGGGCGTTGAAATGGATTGACTCACCAAGTTTTGCTGAGCGCTTGATCGCTTTTGCAGCTGTTGAAGGAATTTTCTTTTCTGGTGCATTCTGCTCTATTTTTTGGTTAAAGAAACGTGGTTTAATGCCAGGATTGACATTTTCTAACGAGTTGATTTCTCGTGACGAAGGTGTTCACTGTGATTTTGCTGTTCACCTACATAACAAGCACTTAATTAACAAAGTACCTAAAGAACGTATTCGCGAAATTATTGTCGATGCACTAAATATTGAAAGAGAATTTATTACCGAATCACTACCTGTTAGTTTGATTGGAATGAATTCGAATTTAATGACCCAATATTTAGAGTTCGTTACTGATAGATTATTGGGCGAATTAGAATGTGAAAAGGAATATGGCACTGCCAATCCTTTTGACTTTATGGATATGATCTCGCTTCAAGGAAAAACAAACTTCTTTGAAAAACGAGTGTCAGAATACCAAAAAGCTGGAGTATTAAGTAAGGATAAGGAAGACGATAAAATTAGCTTCGACGCCGATTTTTAGTACTGCGCTATTGTCAGGCTGAGCGCAGTCGAAGCCCTTTTATTTAGGCTTTGAACTTCTGACACCAATAGGACTTTTAAACAGTCCGCACACAACATTGATAAACAAAATTTAAAAATAGCCCTCTGGGCCGAGGGATTTTTTGGCTCAAACCCTAACGAATAGTAGCTGTTATACCGCAAATATATAATGGTTATTAAGTACTAAACAACAAAAAATGTGTAGCAAATGTATGTAGTAAAAAGAGACGGCAGAAAAGAACCAATCATGTTCGACAAGATCACCGCAAGAATTCGTAAACTCAATTACGGATTAAATGAATTGGTCGATCCCGTAAAAATTTCAATGCGTGTTATTGAAGGTTTATATGATGGCGTAACCACATCTGAACTTGATAATTTGGCAGCTGAGGTTGCGGCAACAATGACCACAACACATCCAGATTATGCACGACTTGCTGCACGTATCTCTGTTTCTAACTTACATAAAAACACTAAAAAGTCATTCTCTGAAGTGATGACTGATCTATATGAGTATGTGAATCCTCGTACAGGTAAAAAAGCACCATTGTTAAGTGATGAGGTGTATAAAGTAATTATGGATAATGCCGATCGCTTAGATTCGACCATTATTTATAACCGTGATTTTGGTTATGATTACTTCGGATTTAAAACCTTGGAGCGCTCTTACCTATTAAAGGTAAATGGGAAAATTCACGAGCGTCCGCAGCATATGTTGATGCGTGTTTCTGTTGGTATTCATAATGACGATATCGAAGCGGCTATCGAGACTTATGAGTTGATGTCCAAAAAGTACTTTACACATGCTACTCCAACCTTATTCAACTCAGGTACACCAAAACCACAAATGTCATCTTGCTTCCTTTTAACGATGAAGGAGGACAGTATCGATGGTATTTATGATACATTAAAACAAACAGCTAAAATATCACAGTCTGCGGGTGGTATTGGTTTGGCTATACACAATATTCGCGCTACCGGAAGCTACATCGGTGGAACGAACGGTACATCAAATGGGATTGTACCAATGTTGAAAGTATTTAACGATACTGCACGTTATGTTGATCAAGGTGGTGGAAAGCGTAAAGGATCATTCGCTATGTACATCGAGCCTTGGCATGCGGATATTTTTAGTTTCCTTGATTTGAAAAAGAATCATGGAGCTGAAGAATTACGCGCGCGAGATTTATTCTATGCAATGTGGATTCCAGATTTATTTATGGAGCGTGTACATGCTGATGGTGAGTGGACCTTAATGTGTCCGAATGAGTGCCCTGGATTACCAGATACACATAGTGAAGAATTTGAAGCATTATATACCAAATACGAAAAAGAAGGAAAAGGCCGTAAGACGATTCGAGCTCGTGAGCTTTGGGAAAAAATAACCGAATCTCAAATTGAGACAGGTACACCTTATATGTTGTATAAAGATGCAGCAAACCGTAAGAGTAACCAGAAGAATTTGGGAACCATCCGTTCATCAAACTTATGTACGGAGATCATGGAATATACATCTCCAGACGAAGTAGCGGTATGTAATCTAGCAAGTATCGCATTACCGATGTTTGTAAAGAATAACGAGTTTGATCACGAAGAGTTATTCCGGATTACCAAACGTGTAACGAAGAACTTGAATAAGGTAATCGATCGCAATTATTATCCTGTAATCGAGGCGCAAAATTCTAACTTCCGTCACCGTCCAATCGGACTTGGAGTACAAGGATTAGCTGATACATTTATCAAGCTACGTATGCCATTTACAAGTGACGAAGCTAAGACTTTAAATCAGGAAATTTTCGAGACACTTTACTTTGCTGCGGTAACGGCATCAATGGAGTTAGCTAAGGAAGAAGGAGCTTATGATACTTATGAAGGTTCACCAATGTCTAATGGAGAATTCCAACACAATTTATGGGGCGTTAAAGATGAAGAATTAAGTGGTCGTTGGGACTGGACTAAGCTTCGTAAAGATGTGAAGAAAAACGGTGTACGTAATTCATTATTAGTAGCGCCGATGCCTACAGCAAGTACCTCACAAATTCTTGGAAACAATGAATGTTTCGAGCCTTATACTTCTAATATTTATACGCGTCGTGTATTATCTGGTGAGTTTATTGTAGTGAACAAGCACCTATTAGAAGATCTTGTGGCATTAGGTTTATGGAATGAGAATATAAAGCAAGAATTAATGCGTGCAAACGGATCGATTCAACATATTGAAGCAATTCCAGCTGATATTAAAGAGCTTTACAAAACAGTATGGGAATTAAGTATGAAAGACATTATTGATATGTCTCGTCATAGAGGATACTTTATTGACCAATCACAATCGCTTAACCTGTTTATGGAAGGCGCAACCATGGGGAAATTAACCTCAATGCACTTTTACGCATGGAAAAGTGGCTTAAAAACTGGAATGTATTACCTACGTACCAAGTCAGCTGTAGATGCGATTAAATTTACGGTGGCTAAAGAAGCGAAAAAAGAGCCAGTTGCTGTCGAAGTAAAAGAGGCTGTCGAAGCAAAAGAAATCGCTGTTGAAACAACTCCTGTAGGTTTAGAAAAACAAGCACAGGTAGACGAGCCAGCACCAGAAGTTCAACCAATGACTCCCGAAGAGTTGCGTGCGATTATTGCACAAGCTAAAGAAGGAACTGGTGGTGACGATTGTGAGATGTGTGGATCTTAATATAGATATGAGATTTTAGATAAGAATTATTATCAAAAACAACTATGGGTGAAACCTCAAAAGCTTACTAAGTTTTTGAGGTTTTTTAATATTGAAGAAATGAAAGATATCTACAAACCAGAGTTTATCGCCAGTCTTTTTGACGATATGAGCAAAACCTATAAGAATGTCAATTTCATTACATCTTTTGGATTTAGCGACCGATGGCGAAGACAATGCGTTGCCAAAGGAAATATTATAAAAGGTGATGTGGTTGTAGATTTAATGACAGGAATGGGAGAATGTTGGCCTTTTATTTTGAAAGGAGTAAACAGAGAAAACAAGGTAATTGCTTTAGACATTTCTTCTGAAATGATTCGCTTAGGAAAGGTTAAAAAACAAGATCAGGGCTATATAAATATTGACCTATTGCAGGAGGATATTTTTAAAAACTCAATAGAAGATAATTCTGCTGACGTGATAATATCTGGCTTCGGGTTGAAGACCTTTAATGAATTACAAATGAAAAATTTTGCTTTAGAGGTTAAACGTATTCTTAAACCAGGAGGTACTTTTTCATTAGTTGATGTCTCCATTCCAAATAATACTGCATTAAAGAGTCTCTATCTGTTTTACATTAAATACTGTATCCCATTCTTTGGAAAATTATTTCTAGGTAATCCTGAAACTTATAAAATGCTGGGTATTTACACGGAACATTTTAAGAACGCAAAGCGGGCTGCTGAAATTTTCAAAGCATCGGGACTTAAGGCACAATATGTGAATTATTTCTATGGGTGTGCCACAGGAATTTCAGGATGTAATTAGAATTAAAACTTCAATTTTTAAAAACAGAATACAGCTAACGGTAATGGACCACTAGTAAAACCAAACCCTCCACTAAAAAACTCCGTAGGTATGGCAAAATATAACCGCTATGCCATTCCAAATAATTAGATTTTTTTGTTTTTTTATAACTACAGCTATATGGGCACAAGACCAGATAGAACCTGCTGGAACAAATGCCGAAAACAGCATTCAAATCGAAGCATTTGGTGCTTTTACGTATGATGAAAATGAATCACCAATGCAATCGGCCAGTTCTAATATCTTATTTAGATACGGACTGACATCCGACATTGAGCTTCAGCTATCAAATCAATACGATATCATAGAAGATAATGGTAATGAGGTCGTTTTTAGCGGTTGGAATGACTTGAATATTGGAGCTAAATATTACCTATATGAAAATGAATCAGCAACCTTTGGTTTGGGGGTGTTGGGAAGCATTTCTATTCCTTCTGAAAATGAAACTATTGGTTACAGCACTTCATTATTAATTTCTCAAAAGCTAAACAAGCTAGAGTTAGGGTATAATCTTACCTATTCAAATTCGGGAATAGGAGAGGGATCATTGGCCTATGTTACTTCAATTAATGTTCCTATAAAAGGAAAATTTGGAACCTATTTAGAACTATTTGGGGAGTTCTCTGATTTGAAAACACATCAAATAGCATTCGATACTGGTATTAATCTGTTTGTGAGTGATAGTATTCAGTTAGATGTATCCTATGGAAGAGGAATTAATTATAAACAACAGTACGGGCTTTTTAGAATAAACTGGGTTATTGATAAAGGCACTCGGCAATTATGAATTGAATGACCTTTTAATAGAAGTTAACCTTTGTGACAAAATTTCATTAAGAGATGAATAATAAACAATCTCAACATGAAAAATTTAGTCTTTCTTTCGTTTCTGCTGTTTGCAGTTGGTTTAACGGGTCAAATAAAATTTGATCATACCAGTAATGCTCGCAACACTAAAGATCACATTACAACGATTAATCATCCCGCAACCAATAATAAACCTGATGCTATTTTGATTGTGACCCAAGAATTTGGAAAATATAACCCCCATGCAATAGGGGTATGGTACCATAAGAACAAATGGCATATTTTCAATCAAGATCGAAGCAAAATGCCGTTAACTACGCATTTTAATGTTTTAATATTTCCGAAAAACACGAGACAAGCCTTTGTTCATACCACCAAAGCGTCTAACACAAACGATCATATTACCACATTAAATAATGGTTTAACAAATGGAAAACCAAACGACATTGTATTAGTTACACAACTTTACGGTGCTTACAATACGTCAAACATTGGTGTATGGTATGCTCAGGGAAAATGGAAAGTGTACAATGAAAATACGAGTAAAAAAATGCCTATAAATACCAAAATGAACGTATTGGTAGTAAAAAAAGGTAATAACAAAATAGGAAACCTGAATCTGTTTGGGTTTAAATATCAAGAAACGAAAACCACCAATCATATTTCTAAGATTAAGTCACCCTTGCAATACACTTCAAGCACAACTGTTTTTGCGAATACAAATTACAAAAGCACCTATAATTCAAACCCAATAGGTGTCTGGAAAACAGGAAGGGACTGGACTATTTTTAATCAAAACAAGAAGAAAATGTCTCGTGGTGTTCAATTCAATGTAGTGCTTACTAATGAGCCTGTTAGGAGCAACCCTTCACCCAGCCCTAGAGTGACAATATTAAATAAACGGGTAAAACTGCCTTTTTTAGAAAGAACTGAGAATATTTCATATTACATTGATAAAGGACTTGCGATGTATCAAGGCGATATTGTTTTAGGTAACGCTCGAAATGTAGTCGATCCTGCACCTAAACCACATCCTGTAAAAAAGAATTTTAGCCGCTATGGGGAGATTCGCCCAAGTGCGCCGATTAGAAATGGGGTTGGAAGCTCTACTCAGGCAATAATGATCAGAGTAAGCGATGGTCTTATTGATCGTAATTGGTTGTGGAATAAAGGCATTATACCCTATTCAGTTAAAAGTGGGGATTTTAGCAATGCGGAATTGCGAGTGATTTTAGATGCTATAGATGAATTAAATACGCGAACGAACTTAAACATTGTACCTAAATGGAAAATTCAAAACCATGTTCAATTTATTAAAGATCGTGACTTGAATGGTGGGAAAAGTAAGGTTGGTCGTGCTAGAATAAGGCAAAAAATCACCCTAGGTGAAAATGTTTCTAGAAATACAATTATGCATGAAATTTTGCATGCTGCAGGAGCTTGGCACGAGCAAAGCCGTAATGATCGAGATAGACATATTCGTATTAACTGGGACAACATTCAAGATGGTAAGGAAAGTAATTTCAAAAAACATTCATCGGATGGATATAAAGTAACGCCTTATGATGCCAATTCGATTATGCATTATGGTGGATATGCTTTTTCTAAAGATAGATCATCTCCGACGATAGTAGATGCTCGTACACGTAATCCCGTATCACCAGATTCAGGCTTATCAGCTATGGATATCGATGGAATAAACACTGCTTACCCATTCGATTTTTATGAGCGAATTTCTAGGCCGGTTACTTCTATAAGGACTGTAAAAACAACAATTCTAAGAGTACAATCTGACGATAGAGATGGAGGGAGAAAACATGATATTGATTTTTATATGAAAAATGAAACAGGACCTGGTTGGGATTGGAGACCAGGAGGGTCAAGTAATCCATCGGAACGTTTTAAAAGCGGTACCGTTGAAGAAAGTGACAACGATATTTACCCTAATTGGGAGTTTAGATATACCATTCGTCGAAATGAGCCCTATGCAAAAGTATGGCTACAACTTAGAGACGATGACGGACGATCAGGAACTGAAGGTGGCATCTCTCCCGATGAGACACTCGATATCAACCCTTTTCCAGGCATTACTGCCTTAGAACTTTATATTGATACTGCAAGCGGTGAGATTTTTTTAGGGGATATTGATGGCAGGCGGCGAGATGAAAATTACATTGGATCACTTGGTGAAGATATTTCATTAGAAGGTTTTGAAGGCGGTCAGAAAGCCTATGTGCTGTTTAATATTGTGTTAGAATAGTAACAAGTTAAGATTGAGTTCTAAACTCCAAAGGTTTTTAAACCTTTGGAGTTTTTCTTTTTCAAATATCTAGGATAAATACACTATTTTTTTACTTTAAACGGTCGTGTAAGTATGCATTTCAGGGTTTAAATTGATGCTAATCGATAAAAAGAGTATTGCAATAAGCTTTTTCACGTAAGTTTTCGTTACCTTCATTCTTTGTCAATGATCATTATTTTGTAATTAATGACTAAGTTAATAGCCTTAATATTGTCATTTTTGTTGTTTGCTCAAAGTATGAATATCGGAATTAATGATATTATACTTGTAGATGAGCTTTTTGAACATGCTCAATTTCATAAGGCTAAGTACGGAGATAACTTTCTTGTGTTTCTGTCTAAACATTACGGCGAACAAAAGCTGGAACATAGCGAAAAACATCAGGAAGAACATCAGGATCACGAAAAGCTACCATTTCAACAACAAACACAATCCACGCTCATTTCGGTACTCGTAATTAACGATTCTGTACCTATAGATTGGTCAATTAGTTCTTCTGACAAAGTGGAAAACTACCACTATCAACCACCATCTTCGTCACCATTTAAATCCGGGATTTTTCAACCTCCGAAAGTAGCATAATTCAAGGGACCAGAGGGTCACTTTTTGTATAGATTTTTATTAATGAAACCCCTTAGTTATCTAGGGTCAATTGTTCGATTAATTTTCTATGAATTATGCTTTCTCATATTATAAATTTCAGTCTTAAAAACAAGTTTATTGTTTTACTATTTACCTCATTTATTGTTGGTTTTGGTATATTCTCTTTAACGCAAATACCAATAGGAGCAGTTCCTGATGTAACCAACAATCAGGTACAGGTTATTACGACCTCGCGTAACTTATCTACCCAGGATATGGAGCAATTTATTACCTATCCTGTAGAACTTGAAATGGCCAACCTTCCAGGCGTAAAGGAGATTCGATCAGTTTCGAAGTTCGGTCTTTCGGTCGTAACAATTGTCTTCGAAGACAAAATGGGAACGTATTTGCCACGTCAGCTAATCGCTGAAAAAATTAAATCGGCATCTGAGAAAATTCCAGAAGGTTTTGGTACACCAGAAATGGGACCAATAACGACCGGTTTGGGCGAAATATACCAGTATATTTTAGATGTAAAACCAGAGCATAAAGCTCAATATTCTGCCACAGATCTTAGAACGATTCAGGATTGGATTGTAAAAAGACAATTGTCAGGTATTCCAGGGGTTGTAGAAGTAAATACTTGGGGTGGTTATTTAAAGCAATACGAAGTAGCAATCAATACCAAAAGGCTCAATGCCATGAACATTTCCGCTTCAGATGTTTTCATGGCATTAGAAAAAAACAACAGTGTATCTGGCGGAAGTTATATCGAGAAAGTGAATCAAGCCTATTTTATTAGAGGAGAAGGATTAGTTAGCACTCTTGATGATATAAAAAATATTGTAGTAAGCAACCGTAATGGAGTGCCTATATATATAAGAGACATTGCATCAGTAGGTTATGGTGCTGCTGCACGTTTTGGAGCAATTACAGGCAATGGTGAAGGTGAAAAGGTATTAGGGCAGGTAATGATGCTAAAAAATGCCAATTCTAAAAAAGTAATTGATGCAGTCAAAGACAGGGTAGCTTCAATTTCAAAATCCTTGCCTGAAGGGGTATATATCAATGCATTCTTAGACCGAAGTGAGCTTATTGCTAAAACCACTTTTACAGTTACGGAAAACTTGATTTTAGGTTGTTTGATTGTAATTTTTATTGTTGTGCTCCTTCTAGGAAATATACGATCAGGATTGGTAGTCGCTTCGGTAATACCACTGTGTTTACTATTTGCTCTTTCATTGATGTATCTTTTTGGAGTTGATGCCAACTTAATGAGTCTAGGGGCAATAGATTTTGGGATTATTATTGATGGCGCTGTAATTATTGTAGAGTTTATAGCCCTTCAGATTACTAGAAGAAAAAGTGAACTAGCTTCTTTTACAAAAGTGGAAAAACAAGATCTGAAAGATAGCATCACTTTTTCAGGAGCCGCGAAAATGATGAATTCTGCTGTTTTCGGACAACTTATTATCCTGATTGTTTTTATACCTATACTTTCATTAGGGGGTGTTGAAGGAAAAATGTTTAAGCCTATGGCCTTGACCTTTAGTTTTGCCCTTATAGGCGCAATGATTTTTTGCTTTACCTATGTACCAGTGGTAGCCTCACTTTTTTTAAAGCCAACTAAAGTGTCTGATAGAAATATTTCCATTCGACTTATGAAATGGTTAAATAATATTTATGATCCTATCATTAACTGGGCACTACATTCAAAAAAAATCGTATTAGCCATTGCTGTTTTTTTACTCTCGGGTGCTGCACTTCTTTTTTCGACTATGGGAGGCGAATTTGTACCTACACTTGATGAAGGTGATTTTGTGATTCAGCCTGTATTAAAAACAGGAACATCATTAAGTAAAACCATTGAAATAACAACGAGAATTGAAAAAATCCTACTAGATAATTTTCCTGAAGTAAAGCAAGTCGTGACAAGAATTGGTGCCGCCGAAGTGCCAACCGACCCAATGTCAATGGAAGAAAGTGATGTTATTATTATCCTCAAACCAAAATCAGAATGGGTTTCGGCAAAAAGTAAAGACGAACTTGCCGATAAGTTTAAGGAAACACTAACTGTTATTCAAGGAATGGAAGTGGAATTTACTCAGCCAATAGAAATGCGATTTAATGAACTCATTACTGGGGTAAGGGCCGATATTGCTATTAAGATATTTGGAGAAGATTTGAATATACTAAGTAACAAAGCAAATGACATTAAAACACTGGTTGAAAACGTTGAAGGAGCTTCGGATATTGCGGTTGAAAAAGTTGTGGGCTTACCACAAATGAATGTGGCCTATAACCGTTCAAAAATTGCACGTTATGGCTTAAACATTCAAGACTTAAATGAGATGATATCAATGGGGTTCGCAGGGCGTACGGTTGGCAGTGTATTTGAAGGAGAAAAACGTTTTGATCTGGTAGTTAAATTAGATAAAGAGAATCGCAAAAGTCTTAAAGATCTTCAAAGTTTATATGTTGATTTACCTAAAGGAGGGAAATTACCGCTTAGCGAGTTAGCAACTATAACCCAACAAAAAGGAGCTGCAAAAATTTCCAGAGATGATACAAGGCGTAGGATTGTGGTAGGCATTAATGTTCGTAACCGCGATCTGCAATCCGTAATTGAAGATGTTGAGGAGTTAATAGATAAAAATATCAAATTGCCTACAGGATATTCAATCACATATGGTGGGCAGTTTGAAAACTTACAAAGTGCCAAGGCACGGCTAATGGCTGCAGTTCCCATTGCTTTGATTCTGATTTTTGTGTTATTGTATCTGGCATTTAAATCGGTCAAAGAGGCGTTAATGATCTATACTGTTATCCCTCTGTCCACAGTGGGTGGCGTATTATTGCTTTGGTTGCGAGATATGCCTTTTAGCATATCCGCTGGAGTGGGTTTTATTGCTCTTTTTGGGATTGCCGTGCTTAATGGTATTGTTTTAATAGAGCATTTTAAAGAGTTAAAAAATGAAGGTTATGAAACTATGGAAGCACTAATCAAAAAAGGGACAAAAGATCGACTTAGAGCAGTATTGCTTACCGCAGGAGCGGCGGCATTAGGGTTTTTGCCTATGGCGATTTCAACAAGTGCTGGGGCTGAAGTTCAAAGACCATTGGCAACTGTTGTCATAGGAGGGTTGGTTACTGCAACTTTTTTAACCCTTATTGTTCTTCCCGTCTTGTATGCATATTTTAATAAACCTAGAGCGAAGAAAGTAGCTGGACAAACAAATGAAAAATTGATAACAGGAATAACATTGCTGTTGATGTTGTTTTCCTTCAACCTAAACGCCCAAGAAAAACCATACAGTTTAGAAGAATTGATTCCTATTGCAATTGAAAACAATTCAGGATTAAAAGCAAGCAGTCTTGGCGTAAAACAAGCCGAAATACTCAAAGGAAAGGCCTTCGATTTTGATAAAACCCGGGTATATTACAGTTTTGATGAGAATAACCGAGCCACAAATAATGAACCGATTCGTGTTTTTGGCGTAGAACAGAGCTTTCAATTCCCCACTACCTATTTGGCCAGTAGAAAAGTCCAAAAAGCAAATTATCAATTAGCATCGAGCAGCTATGATATTAAGAAAAGAAATCTAATACGAGATCTTACTACCACATATTACCAATATCAAACTGAAAAGGAAAAAGAACGAATTTACCGAAAGCTAGATAGCATTTATAAAAATTTCGCCTATGCTTCAAAACGCCGTTTTGAATTAGGTGAAACTAATTATTTAGAAAAGGCAACGGCACAATCTAAACAACGACAAATAGAAATTAAATATGAACAGGTGCAACAGGATGTTATTGCTGCCTTAACTCATTTAAGAAGTATTATACAAAGCCCAGATAATTTGCAGGTTTTTATGGAACCAATACAGAAAGTTGATTTAAAAGAATCTATAATTGATGATAATCCAGAATTAATGTACCACCAACGACGGGTAGACTACTCTGATTTACAAAAGAGACTGGAAAATAATAGATTATTACCCGACATTAGTCTTCAATATTTTCAAGGTACTAATAGCGGACTCGACAGGAACCTTTACGGTTATCAACTTGGTCTTAAACTTCCTATTTTATTTGGAGGACAATCATCAAAAATCAAAGCATCGAAAGTAGCAAAAGATATTGCGAATCAAGAACGCATTGATTTTCGATTGCAGTTGGAGGCAAGATATAGTGAACTCAATGCGCAATTGATCAAATACCAAACGGCATTGGACTATTATGAGAAGGAAGGAACTGAATTGTCTGATGAAATTCTAAAAACTGCAATAACAAGTTTCAAAAATGGAGAAATTGATTTTTTTCAATACATACAAAGTCTTGAAAATGCATATGAAATAAAAATCAGCTATTTGGAGACTTTGAATAGATACAACCAAACCGTGATAGCCATTAATTATTTGAGCTTATAAAAAGAATAAACAGATGAAAAGAAATATATACTACTTATTTTTTATCCTGCCTTTACTACTGGGATGTAGCGAAAATAAAGGCAGTGATTCTAAATCAAACGATGACCAAGTTGATAAAGAAAGCAATAGTTATATTGTAGGAAAGGGTCAGTTTGAGTCTAATATAATGTCTTTAGGAACAATTCAGGAAAAGTCATTTCCAAATATGGTTCAAAGCACAGGAATGATTGATGTACCTCCTCAGAATCGTGCGGTTGTGAGTACCTTTATGGGGGGATATATAAACGAAACCCCCTTATTAATAGGCGATGTTGTAAAAAAAGGACAACCACTATTTACCATTGAAAACCCTGAATTTGTGACCCTTCAGCAAAGTTTTCTTGAAGTAAGCAGTAAGTTAGATTACCTTAAATCGGAATATGAGCGACAAAAAATATTGATGGCTGAAAATGTTAGTTCGGAAAAACGATATCTTAAAGCAGAAAGTGAATATAAAACGGCCCGTGCACGTCAAAAAGGATTCGAAAAACAACTGCTAATGCTTAATATTTCTCCGTCAAAAGTTAAGGAAGGGGTCATTGTTAGTGCGATTAGCGTCTATGCTCCAATAAGAGGAAGTATTACTAAAATGAATGTGAGCAAGGGAATGTATGTTTCGCAAGCGACTGAAATTATTGAAATAATCAATAATGAACATATTCATTTAGAGCTTTCCATTTTTGAAAAAGATATTATGAAGATTAAAAAAGGAGATACCATTCAATTTACAATACCAGAAATATCAACCAAAATATTTATTGCTGACGTATTTCTAATAGGTTCTTCTATAGACAACAACCGCACCATAAAAGTGCATGGTCATATTGAGGATGAATCCAAAAACAACTTCCTAACAGGAATGTTTGTAGAAGCGTCTATTATTACAGATAGTACTCTTTCAGGTTCATTACCCGAAGAAGCTATAGTGGAGTTAGAAGGCAATTATTATATTCTGAAATTAGAAGAAACAAGGGCTAACGAGTATTTATTTAAAAGATTTCCTGTCGACATAGGGTCTACTCACAATGGCTTTACTCAAATAAAATCTGATGAGGGGTTTGAAACTAGTGATCAATTTTTGGTAAAAGGCGCATTTAGTCTTATTGAGGAATAAGCTGTGTGTTTTTAGCAAAGTTTGAAATCATGATAAACTCATTATGAGATTTTTAAATTAATGTAAACATCTTCTTTTATCCTTTACCAATTCGAAAATGGTGTAAGTCAACCATAAATTGGGATTATTATCTATCTAAAAAACCCTATGTTCAAAATTTTTATAGATTTGGCGCCGAATTAAACCCCAAATCATGTTACTAAACACGCCCCAAAGGACTGCGGTAAAGCAGTTATTCTTTGTTTTATTAGCACTAGCGCTTTTTGATATTCTCGTTGACGTTATCCTGCGCGTCGTATTCGATTTCTCGTATGAAAGTTTAGTGATTAGACTTTCTAATTGGCTCAAGTTCAATATTGCTCCTTTTGTTTTATGGTATTTTATACGCCTAAATGTATCGAATAAAAAGGCTGCCGATTTTGCAATTATTACATTGGGAGTTATTGCATTGGTTCGTTTGTCAGATGTCTTTTTTGGGATTTTAGTTGGACAATTTACGCCTTATCCAATTCTTAATACAGTAATTTATAGTTTGCCATTTTTGGTCTTTGGTTTTGCGTATCATAAAAACACAAAAGGGCTTTGGTACTTTCTAGTTTTCCTAATTATTTCAGGAGTTGCTGTAGGAAGTGCATATCAGATAAATAATTTTATTAGCGAATTATTCAGATACCGACCTTGGCGTTGGCTAGGAAATTTATTGTCTTATAACGAAGGCATGGTGTTCATAGCACCACTACCAATGCTATATTATAAGCTGATTTTTATCGTGCATTTCGTGATCTTTTTCTACATGCACTACGCCATAAAAAGTAGTGACAATAATGCGTTTCAATTTAAAAAGTTAGATGTTCAGCCAGTATCCAATTTGGTTTTTAGTGTTGTTTTCTGGGTCTCCCGATTGACCATTATTGTTATGATATTTGGTTTGGTAAATAGAATTAGATCACGATGGGGTATTAATGAGGGGAGTTATATACAAGCCTACGTTTGGATTTTAAGCGTTATCGCTGCTGCATATTTTTTCACACTGATATATCGTAATTTTCTAACATCTTACTTCGTATCAAAAGGAATAAAACCAGGTTGGAAATACATATTGATTAACCTGCCAGTTATCAACTTTTTTGTTTGGTTGTACATTACGTTTTTTGTAAATGTACCATCCAACATCTCATTGTCTGATCGTGTTGATAAGGTGACCGCCTTATTCAAAAACAGTGATCGAAATAACAATATAAAAGTGGCGTTTTATGTTGTTACTTTATTAGGAGCTGTAATACGATTAATTAGCAGTAGAGGAAGAATTGACCCTATTATAATTTCATTAATCTCTGCTGCTTTAGGAATTGCGATACTTACATTGTATTTTAAACATGCTCGTACTGCCTTGTTCTTGTTTGGTTTAAATGCTTTAGTAGTACTAGCCGCACCTTTTGGCGAAATTAGTGAGGCGACCCCTTTATTCATATATAGTATGATCTATACTTTATTATGGATTTCAATATTTCATTTTGATAAATATGAATATGTAAATGACTTATCGTTAAGTACCGATGGTCTTGGCCAATTGACATTTATAAAGAAAGATGTAAAACCGTTCGAACCAAAGGATTTATCCGGTTCGAAAAAAACATATTGGAAAACCATTTTTATAGCATTGCTCGCAGCCATAGTTATAAAAATAATTATTCTAATTAGTCAAACTAATTTTGGGTTTAGTTATTTCCGTGATGGTCCGGTACTAAGGTTACTTGGCTCTATTTTCATCCTAACGATTTTTGCTATTTATGCAAACAATATCAATACAGCTTTGAAAAAGAAAGCACCGTTATCAAAGACTACTAAGGTCTTAGAAATTGTTTGTTATGGTATTGGTGTTTGGTATCTCTTTGCAATTATTGCAGGTTTTATTAGCCTAATAGTAATGGCATTTAATGATTATTATAGCGGGCCTTCTGCTTTAATTATAATCACTGGTTTGTTTTTGAATATTGTTTTAGTTGTTTCACTCGTTTTAATATTTATTGCTAGATATCGATACATTGGTTCGTATGCAACATCATTCAATCAAATGGAGTTTGTTGCCAAGAATCTTTCGGTTGAAAAGTTGAAATCACAACAGTTTAGCACGTTAGAGGATAGACTAGTGCTTTGCAAAACATGCGAGAATCGAAAATTAACTACAGATGGATTAGTTTGCAGCCTTACATCGGAGCGGCCAACATTTGAAGCATATTGCGTTGACTACAATGCAGATGAAAAACAATTAAAAAGACAAAACGAGTTAAAATCTGAAGCCAACAAAGGCGGCTTTTTCGGAAGTTGGAAAGGCGCACTTGTAATGTCCTTACTCGGATTTATTAGAGCAGGATTAGCTGGCTTTAGTGATCCGTTTGGATTGATTTTCCTGATCTTGGGTGTTGCTTGGTTAGTGGCTGCTTTGGTAAGCAAAAAAGATTGATTCTAATTCAACGCCCCAAAGCGTATAATATTCCACCTAACAAATGCTGTTTAAAAGCATCCTCATCATAGCTTTCCTTGGTGTGGCCCAAACCGGTATAAAATACCCGCCCACCATCAAATTCATGAAACCATGCAATGGGATGGTTTTCACCATTATTACCTCCCTCATAACTAGTTTCATCTAAGTTTAGGAGTGTTGTTGTGCTGGCATTTAAATCTTTAAAGTTGTACCACTCGTCAGTTCGTGTCCAAGTTGAAGAAAGATGTTGCGTTGAGGGATGATCTTCTTTTACAATTTGAATAGTCGCTTCTTGAGTTTGCGGATGATTTTCAAAATATCCCCCAACTAACTGGCCATACCAAGGCCAATCGTATTCCGTATCGGTGGCGGCATGCACTCCGACAAACGCTCCACCATTGTTAATGAACTTTTTAAACGCTTCTTGTTGATTATCATTTAAAATGTTACCAGTAGTACTTAAAAAAATGACCAGCTTATAATCTTTTAAATTATCATCATTAAATACGCTTGCATCTTCTGTATGCGTGACCTCAAAATTATTTGAACTCGCCTGTGTTTTAATCAAGGTAACACCATTTTCAATTGAATTATGTCTAAAACCTTCAGTTTTAGTAAAAACCAAAACTTTTTCAATTAGCGTTGGATTTTCTTCCCCAGTTGGTGCAGTAGTTGTCGATTTTTCATTACAACTTCCAACAAGGAATAATATCAGAATATAATGTAGGATTCTCATACTTTTTAATTTTCAGTTAAATTAAGAAATATTGCCTTTGCTCTAATAACTAATTGAAGATCAATTTATTTTCGAAAGTAATAGGCGTATTTTCTTACAAAAAACCGATAGTATTACTGTTAAGTCTACTCATATATTCATTAAATATTTTGTAATTCTTAAAATAGCAAGTATTTCATCGAAAAATAACCATATTGCCTTAATATTTGTTTAATTTTTAACAATTTTGCATCCCTTCATTAAATTATTTAACTAATTAACAATCACCTAATAATGAAAAAATTTCTATCCTTAGTTTTCATGCTGATGGTAGGGACGGCGTTTTCGCAATCTTTTTGGGGTCCTGCAACAAGTGTTAGCAGATCACAAATAGTAGCGAATCCAGATCAGGTACCCACCAATCAAATCATGACTTTAGATTTTGAAAATCTAAAACGGGCATTAATCAAGGCACCAAAAAGAGGTGTGAACACTTCTAAATCGGGAATTGTACTTTCTTTTCCGAATGCAGACGGAACCATGGAACGGTTTATGGTAAAGGAAGCATCAACCATGCATCCAGCGCTAGCAGAAAAATTCCCAAATATTAAATCGTATGCAGGTCAAGGTATTGATGATCCTTCTGCGGTAATTCGTTTTAGTATTTCTCATAAAGGATTAAATAGTATGGTGTTGTCGGGAGTGAAACCTGCGACTTTTATTGAACCTTACACCAAAGATGGGAGCCAGTATACTATATATAAAAGACAAGACAGACCTAACATCGCAAGTGATTTTGAATGTTTAGTTGATAATAAGTACGCTCCGCAATTAGGAGCTAACACTGAAAGAAATGCTGATGATGGACTCCTAAGAACCTTCAGAATTGCAATTTCGGCTCAGGCGGAATATACCCAATATCATGGTGGAACGGTAGCTGATGCACTTGCAGCGATTAATACTACAATGACTCGTGTTAATGGTGTTTTTGAAGTCGATTTTGGAATGACTACCGTCATTGTGGCAAATAACGATCAGGTTATTTATACTGATCCTGCCACCGACCCCTACACCGGAAGTTTTAATAGCCAAGCACAACAAACTCTTGACAATGTTATTGGCGATGCCAACTATGATATAGGCCATGTATTTGTACAAGGTGGCAATAGTGGTAGTGCTGGTTTTATTGGTGAAGTATGTACTACAGGAAGAAAGGGTAGTGCATTTACATCAAGAACGAACCCAGAAGGCGATCCTTTTGATATTGATTTCGTAGCTCATGAAATCGGACATCAATTGGGAGCTAACCATACATGGACACATGGTGGTAATGAAGGAACAGGTGCGCAAATGGAGCCTGGTAGTGGGACAACCATTATGGGATATGCCGGTATTACAGGACCAAATACAGATGTACAACCAAATAGTGATCCGTATTTTCACGCATTTTCAATTCAACAAGTATTAGTAAATGTTCGTGGCGAAAGTTGCCAGGTAGAAACGACAACGGGAAATGCAGTACCAACAGCTGATGCTGGAGCTGATTTGACAATCCCGGCAGGAACACCTTTTGTTCTTGATGGAGCTGGTAGTGATGCCGATGGAAATGCTTTGACTTTTTGCTGGGAGCAATTCGATTCAAACAATGCACAAACAACGATACCTAATGTTAATAACACATCAGGTGTAGCATTTAGGTCGTTTAACCCAACAACAGATACTAAGCGCTATTTCCCAAGACTAGAGACTGTCAAAACTGGAGCAACAGGTTGGAGATGGGAGCAAGTGCCAGAAGTTTCACGAGCCCTTACTTTTAGACTAACAGTACGTGATAATGTTGCAGGCGGTGGCGCAAACAATAGCGATGATGTTACTTTGAATGTAACAGCAAGTGCTGGACCTTTCGTGCTTAATTCGCCAAACACTGCGACTACCTGGTTTGCAAATCAAACAAGAACAGTAAGCTGGGATGTAGCAGGAACTACAGGAAATGGCATTAATGCCGCAAATGTTGATATTTTACTTTCAACTGATGGTGGTGATACCTACCCTATTACATTGGCAAGTAATGTGGCAAACGATGGGTCGCATGATATAACAGTTCCAAATGAGATAGGAAATCAGAATCGTGTGATGGTAAAAGCATCAAATAACGTATTCTTTGATATCTCTGATGCTGATTTTACAATTGATGGAGAAGTAAATTGTGTGGCAACTACACCGACAAATGTAGCCGCTTCTAATGTTACTTCAAGTACGGCAGCAATTACTTGGGATCAAATTTTGGGAGCGAGTTTCGATGTTCGTTACCGTCAAACAGGAACTACTGCTTGGACAGATCAAACAGTGAGTGATAATACAATTGGACTTACTGGTTTAACCGAAGAAACTGCATATGAAGTACAAGTTAGAAGTACTTGTAGTGATAACGGTCCATCGGATTATTCTGCTTCAGTAAACTTCACTACGACAAATGTTCAATTAAACTACTGTGACTCGCAAGGTAATCGAGTAAATGACGAATGGATTGCTAGAGTACAGCTTGGAGATATCGACAACAGCTCAACCAATTCACTAGGCGGATATTCTGATTTCAAGGCCATTTCAACAACCTTGAATCAAGGAGATAATTATACCATAACTATTACTCCTGAATGGAGATCAACAACATATCGTGAAGGTTATTCTGTATGGATTGATTACAACCGCGATGGTGATTTCGATGATGCAGGTGAGCAAGTGTTTACTCAAAATGCGACAACTACAAGTCCTGTAAGCGGCAATTTCTCAGTGCCTGCAGGAACCTCTACAGGATTAACAGCTATGCGTGTTTCGATGAAATACAACAGTATACCAACCGCTTGTGAGACTTTTACTTATGGTGAAGTTGAAGATTATGGAATTATCTTAAGTAGTGGCGTTGTTGATGATGAAGCACCAACGGCACCGGCTAACCTTTCGGCTGCAAATACAGGAGAGAACTCAACAGATCTTTCTTGGGATGCTTCGACTGATAATGTCGCTGTTTCTGGCTATGATGTATATCAAGATGGAGTTGTTGTTGCTACGGTAACAGGAACATCCTATGACGTAATAGGATTAGCAGCTGAAACAACGTATCAATTTTATGTAATTGCAAGAGACGCTGCTGGAAATAGTTCAGCACAAAGTAATACAGTTAGTGTAACGACAGAAGCTCCTTTTGTGGACACAGAAGCGCCAACAGCACCAGCGAATTTAGCTGCTGCTAATACTAGCGAAACAACTACTGATTTATCTTGGAATGCATCAACTGATAATGTTGCTGTAACTGGATATAACGTATACCAGGACGGCGCATTAATTGTAACGGTGACCGGAACATCATACAATGTAACTGGATTAACAGCAGAGACAAGCTATGATTTTTACGTAACGGCTAGAGATGCTGCGAATAATGAATCAGCACAAAGTAATACTGTTGGTGTAACAACCGACGCTCCTTTTGTTGATACAGAAGCGCCAACAGCACCAACTAATTTAGCTGCTACTAATACCACGCAAACCTCTACTGATTTATCTTGGAATGCTTCAACAGATAATGTTGCGGTAACGGCATATGATGTATATCAAGATGGAAGCGTTGTGGGTACAGTTTCAGGAACTTCATACACGGCTTCTGGTCTAACAGCAGACACTGCTTATACATTTACTGTGGTGGCAAAAGATGCTGCTGGAAATGAGTCTACAGCTAGTAATGCTGTTAATGTAACTACCTTACCAGCAGGAGGAGGAAGTGATCTGTTATTTGAAGGATTCTTTGAAACAGGATTTGACGGATGGATCGACGGAGGTTCTGATTGTGCGCGTTATGCAGGATCAAGATCTTTTGAAGGACAATATTCAATTCGACTTCGTGATAATTCAGGAGTTGCTTCATCTATGACATCTCCAGGATTCAACCTAGCTCCGTACCAGCAAATAGAGTTTAAGTTCTATTTCTATGCAAATAGTATGGAAAATGGAGAGGACTTCTTCTTACAATATGATGACGGTTCTGGATTTACAACCGTTGCTAGCTATGCAAGAGGAACTGATTTCGAAAATGGAATTTTCTACGAAGTTACAGTCAATTTAAATGCTGGAGAGGTAAACTTGACAAACGGAGGTCGTTTCCGTTTACAATGTGATGCTTCCGCTAATGGTGATCAGGTATATATTGATCAGGTAACTATTACAGGTATTAATGGTGGCTCTTCTAGAGGATATGCCGAAGATACAATCACCTTTATCAGTAGATCAGGTGAAAATGCCGATTTAGAAGAATTTGAATCAGGATTTAATGTATATCCAAATCCGGTTAAGGGGAACGAAGTATTCGTAACCTTACCAGATTCGGCTACAGGAGCATATCGTATTATGAACCTAATAGGTCAAACAGTAAAATCAGGTACAACTAAAAGTACCGCGATCAATGTAAGTAAACTTCGATCTGGTGTTTACATTATAGAAGTAAACGATGGTGAAGAACTTATTAGAAAGAAACTGGTAAAACAGTAACTAAGTAACTATCCAAATTTAAAGGCCCTGACTTAATTGTTGGGGCTTTTATTTTTTAATGTGCTTCGGAAATTCTTTGTGAATCTTGGTGCTTCTTTGAGTTGCTTTGTGAAATAACCTCCTAAAGTCTTCCGAACCTGTTATCGATACACTTTCCTCCTGCCTCGGAAAGCACTCGAACTGACATTTGGTAAAGGGCATTAATTGGAAGAACTCCTGTTTGTATAAGTTCGAAGCTAGGCGAATCTCTGCGAAATAACACCACTAATAATTTAGCGCACCTGACTTTTCAAAACCAGCTTATGAAGTAGTTTAGGGAAAAACCGCTTCATATAAATCCCTTTTACCTCACCTTGACCAATATAGGTTTCAAATTTTTTCTTTCTAATAGCCTTTAGTGCCTTTTGTACACAAACTTGAGGAGAAAGCCCTTTTGAGGTTGCTTCATCCATTGTATTTTGAGTACTACCGTCACCAGTAAGTGCGTTCTTGGAAACATTGGTCTGTATAAAACCCGGGCATATCATAGTAACTGCCACACCATCTTTTTCATGTTCCATTCGCATCACATCAAAAAAACCGTGTAATGCGTGTTTTGCTCCACAATATCCAGATCGATACGGACTACCAAAACGCCCCATTAAACTGGTTACAACTGCAAAATGACCGCTTTTATTGGCGATAAAATGAGGAAGAATCGCTTTTGATAATGCCACAGTTCCCAGATAATTCACCTGCATCAGTTTCTCATCTACCGAGATATCCGTTTCGGCAATAAGAGAGCGTTGACTTAAACCAGCATTGTTGATCAAAATATCAACTTTACCAAAATGGTTTGTAGCTTCTTCAACAATGAGTTTCATGTTGTGATAATTGGCTAAGTCTAGTGGTAATACCAGGCAATTTTCGTCGATTAGCGCGGCCTCTTTTTTAACACGTTCAAGTTCATCTCTTTTTCTAGAAGATAGAATAAGACGGCATGAATGCTTGGCAAGCTCGTGGACAAAAGCCTCCCCAATTCCTGATGAAGCACCTGTTATCCAAATGGTTTTGTTATTGAAGTATGACATATTTTTATTTCCATAATACGGTTCCGATGATCGCGTCTTCAGCAACTAATCCAAAATACCTTGAATCTAATGCATTATGTCTGTTATCACCTAGTACAAAAATACTGTCTTTTGGGATGACTAGAGGACCAAATTGATCTGTATTCCAAGGCTGATTATATATGTCCTCAATGCTATTATCAATTTGCCCGACAGGCTGAATGGATCTGTACTCTGAAACCTGGTATTCATCGGCAACATTATCGGCTAAATAAGTCAAATATTCGTTTTCATTAATTGGGATTGTATAATCAGGTGAAGTAGTATGTGCTATCATATCAAATTTGGCCTTAGGCAGCACATAACTAAACTTAAGCTCCCTATTTTTATCAACTTGAATTCCATTAACCGTTACAATACCATCCTTTATTTCAATTTCATCACCTCCTACGGCAATCAACCGATGTGCATAAGTAGATAAACCAAATTCTGGGATAAACTTTTTAAAAGCAATGAAATCTCCTTTTTTCGGAGTTTTAAGAGAGCTTGAAAACAAATATGAGCCGCTTTTTATAGTAGGTTCACTAGAAGGTGTAGGGAATTTAAAAAACCTGAGCACGCCAGTTGCCCCAAACAGGATATAAATAAAAACTATAATACCGCCTATAATTGCTAATTTTTTACCTGATAACTTCAACTTTTAAAATTTAATATCTACAAAATCATTATTGGTTGTACCTAATTCTTGTAATCCAAAGTGAACCGATTTTTTATCTTCAAATTTCTTCACGTCAACTACATATAAATTGGGAATCGTATCATGCCAACCTCTACCTTCTTCACCTAGATAAGAAAACCCGTCGAAAGGTATTATTCTTGACAGCGTACGTTTCGCAATCAAGCCTGCATTTGGCACATTCCCATTGATGTCAACCACCTTAGTCTGAGTTATAAATTTTCCGATTGTCCGACCTTGCAATAAGGTTTCAAACCCCCAAAAAACAAAAAAATACAAGACATATGTTATTAGTAAGTCCATAAAAGGATTAATAGTCTCAAGCTGATATAGGAACGAATCAATATCTCCACCAATTGTTACCACTATAAATCCTAAAATCGCGAAAATGGCAATAATCAGGACTCTAAAAACGATTAAATCGACTATAAAATTCCCCAAACGCTTACCTTTATTCGCATACAAATCTGGGGTAACAATAAATTCTTTCATGTACTTTTATGGTTTGTTTAGGTATAAGACCATTGTGGGGGTAAATACCCTACATTGTGGTTAAATATAGAATAAATATGTTAAAAAAATCGATTCCATTCCTTCTGCTGCTATTTGCTTTCAAAACAATACAAGGTCAAGAACTTACAGCTACCAAATTATTGGACAGATCTATTGCATATCACGATCCTGAAGGAAACTGGAAACAGTTTCAATCCATTTTGCACATCAATCTAGAAATGCCCGATCGACCAACACGTAAAAGTGAAGTGTATTTAAATCTGCCAAAACAAGTTTTCGGTTTAAAAACAATTCAAGATACTATTACCACCTATCGTAAACTAGAAAATGGGAAATGCTCATTCTCATTAAATGGAAAGACTGAATTAGATTCTACCGAAATAAAAAAACATCGAGCAGATTGTGAGCGCACGACCATGTATCGAAATTACTACACCTATCTGTATGGCTTACCCATGAAGTTGAAAGATCCTGGAACTATTATCGACCCTAAGGTAGAAAAACGGGAATTTAAAGGCAAAGAATATCTAGTTCTAAGAGCAACCTATGATAAAAATGTAGGTACTGATGAATGGTATTTTTACTTCGATCCTGAAACCTATGCTTTAAAAGTATATCAGTTTTATAAAGACAAAACCAAAAATGACGGCGAGTATATTTTACTTACAGACGAGCTAGAAACGAATGAAATAAAATTGCCTAAAACACGGGTGTGGTACTACAATAATAATGATGGTTATTTAGGCACAGATGATCTCGAAAAAGTTGTTGATATTAATAAATAGACCTTATAGTTAAATAATTAATAAGTACTGCTGGCTATATGACTTACTAGCAGTATGTTTAGTATTTTTGTAAAAAAGTAAAACAAAATGGCAAAAGGCGTACTGCTAGTTAATTTAGGATCACCTGATAGCACCAATCCAAAGGATGTCAAACGATATCTCGGAGAGTTTTTAATGGACGAACGAGTCATTGATGTGCCTAAGGCCTTTCGCACCTTTTTAGTTAAAGGAATTATTCTAAATACACGGCCAAAAAAGTCCGCTGCTGCCTACAAAAAAATATGGTGGGATGAAGGATCCCCTCTAATTGTATTAACTGAGCGTTTGAGAGATAAAGTTGATGCATTAACTTCAATTCCGACAGTAATCGCTATGCGCTATGGCAAACCTTCAATCAAACAAGGTTTGCAAAAACTACATGATAAGGGCGTTGATGAAGTGCTCATTGTGCCTTTGTATCCGCAATTCGCTATGGCGACTACTGAGACTATTTTGGTACTAGCTGAGGAACTTAGAAAGGAACATTTTCCGCAAATGAGCTTTACCAGTGTTCCGGCATTTTATAACCATCCAGATTATGTTCGTGTACTTTCTGAATCGATTAAAGAGAGTCTTGAGGGCGTTGACTACGAACATTTATTATTCTCATACCATGGGGTTCCAGAAAGGCACATTCGAAAATCGGATATTACAAAATCCCACTGTAAGATAGACGGACAGTGTTGTCAAACTGCATCAAAGGCCCATCAATATTGCTACCGCCATCAATGTTATGAAACTACAAAACAGGTGGCTGAGTATCTCAGTTTGGAAGAAGGAACCTTTTCTACTTCGTTCCAATCACGATTAGGAGTCGATCCTTGGTTACAACCATATACTGATCGTACGATTGATAAAATGGGAAAACAGGGCACTAAAAAAATGGCTATTGTAACACCCGCTTTTGTAAGCGATTGTCTTGAAACATTGGAGGAAATAGCTATGGAGGGAGAAGAAATTTTCCATGAGGCCGGAGGCAAAGACTTTCATGTAATACCCTGTATTAATGATCGCGATGATTGGGTAAAAACATTGGCTCGTTGGATTGACCAATGGGCAGTTGTTGAAACTGAAATGGCTTAATGGCGGGAACTTCCTCAACCGAATTAGGCACGGCAAGCATAAGCAAACTCCTTATTAAACAGGCGGTACCAGCTTCTATTGGCATTTTAGTAATGTCATTAAATATAATTGTCGACACTATTTTTATGGGTCGATGGATTGGCCCTTTGGCAATTTCTGCAATTGCCGTCGTACTTCCTTTTACCTTTTTTATTGGCGCCATTGGTTTGTCAATTGGTATTGGAGGTAGCTCAGTTTTATCTAGAGCCTTGGGTGCTGGAGATAACGATAAAGCACTTCGGGTTTTTGGTAATATGACCACGCTCACCTTTTTAATTGCGGGTAGTTTGGCCATAGGAGGATTAATATTTCAAGATCAACTTATCGGGTTTTTTGGGGCAGATGATTCCTTTAGAGATATGGCGTTGGTGTACTATCGCATTCTTTTATATGGCATCGTTATGCTTGCTTTAATGATGATGGGAAACAACATTATTAGAGCAGAAGGGAAGCCAAAATTCGCAATGATCGCAATGATCATCCCATCCGTTGGAAATATTTTGATGGATTATTTATTGATCAATGTACTGGATTTAGGGATGCAAGGAGCCGCATGGGCAACCTTCATTTCATATGCATCTTCATTCTCATTTATGGTTTGGTTTTTTGCTTTCAAAAGTGAATTACGATTAAATGTTGAATGGCTGAAATTGAAAGGGAAAATTGTTCGTGAAATTGCTGGATTAAGTTCTGTGACATTAGCTCGACAAGCCACAATTAGTGTATTGACTATTTTATTGAATAATGTATTAATTAGTGTAGGTGATGCACTAGATATTGCAGCTTATGGTATTGTAAGTCGTATGCTAATGTTTGCTTTATTTCCTGTAATAGGAGTCACTCAAGGATTTATGCCAATTGTGGGATATAATTATGGCGCAGAGAAATATGGGCGTGTTCGAGAAACAATCAACACCTCCATTAAGTATGCAGGTGCTTTAGCCCTGATAATTTTTGCGTTGATCATGCTATTCCCAGAGGGAATTATTTCCGTTTTTATAAGTAATAAAGAAGGATTGGATGCTCAAACCATTGCGGATAATAATGAGATATTAAAACGAACACCGGCTGCTTTGCGTTGGGTATTTTTGGCAACACCAATTATTGTAGTTCAGTTGATAGGAGGTGCTTATTTTCAATCAATTGGAAAAGCAATTCCTGCATTGTTACTTAGTTTAACCAAACAAGGATTCTTTTTAATTCCTTTAATACTGATCTTACCACAATTTATGGGAGTGTTAGGTGTTTGGGTCTCTTTTCCAATAGCCGATGTACTTTCGACCTTGGTAACTGGCTATTTCTTAAATAGAGAAGTTAGACGTAAACTAATCCCTTCTGCTGAAGAAAATACTGAAGCAATAGTATAATATTCCTCAAGATCAAAAATTCAAAAAAATGCCATTTCTGAGCATTTTGAAGTGATTTTTAATTAAAAACAAATGATTTTCACCTAAAATTGCTGAAGTCGACTTCTTTTTAAAAATGTCAGTTCGAGTGTTTTTCATCCGAAGAATGAGGAAGAAAAATGTATCGAGAACCCTTTAAATGACTTAGTGTATAAATCAATTAGTTGTCGGTTTGAAGAGGTCTCGATACAATCTCTCATACTTCGAGATCACTCGACCTGAAAACTAGAAGTTAAAGAATAAGGTTCGACATTCAATTTAAAGCATAAAAAACCGGCTACTTAACCTCTTAAGTAGCCGGCGAAAATGTCAATTAACTTAGCGATGAATTAATTGACTGCAATATTAAATGTTGCCTCAATATCTGTTTCTCCACCAGCATCGGCAGGAGTGCCATCGTTTGGTTTTTTAGGTTCATGACGCAACAAGATTTGCAATGTCCCTGAACCTGCATCGGTAGTAGTTACTGTAAAAGTAACACCAACAGGGTTTGTTCCTGTATTTGGCGCGTAATCTGACTCCTGATCTGTATAATCAATTGTAAGATTTAAAGCAGAATCAATTACGAATAAAAATTGGTGCTCTTCAGCTTCTTCCTTTACCTCTTCAGTAATGTCTTCAGCAGGATCTTCCGTTTCGTTTTCAACTTTAAGTACACCGTTATAAGTAGAGTTCGCTGCTAAAGGACCACTTACTGTTACTACGGGCGGATTTGGTCCGTCACCATCAAGATCTCTTGTTGTAAGTTCAATTTCTGCCCCACCACCATCTGGTGTTAATGTAGCAGTTAATGTCGTAATTACCTCTTCCTCATTTACTGGTTCAGGTGGGTTATCATCATCGTCATTACATGACATTACAAGAGCCGTAAGGCAAAAAAGCATAAATAGTTGTTTAAAAGGTTTCATAACAAAATGGTTTTAATAGTTAATTTTTAATTGAAGGCTGATGTTTCTTCCTAAATCATCAGCAAAATATCGTTGTCTGTTTAAGTAATCTCTATAATTAGTGTCTAGCAAATTATTGACTGCTAAACGTACTTTTAAATTGCTTTCATTATTCATAGCAAATGCAATTTCAGCATCAAAATGCAATAAGTGATAAGCGTCTGGCGCAGTATTAATAGCAAGCAATACATTCTCATTTGTAACAGGCGAAAAAACGTCTATATCATCAGGAGTTTCATTTTGTCTAAACACATATTGACTTTCTAGGCCCAATGTCAAATTATGCCAATCATGATGTGTATAGGTAATCCTGTTTTTGGTATTCGCTGCTGGAATATTGATAAGTGGAATATCAGTGCCGACATCGCGACCTTTTACAAGTGAAAATTGGTGATTTGTTTTCCAATGCTTACTCCAATTTACATAAGCCGATGCATCTACTCCTAGCAATCGGGCATCGGTTTGACGGTATTCCCAAACAGGGAAAGCACCTCGAATAGTAAACTCAGTTGATGTCGGTTCTAGCAAGATAAAATCTGCTATAAAATTTGCATAAGGACTCACTTCCCACCCCCAATGTTCGTAATCATGAAGTAGCGATAAGGAAATCTTATTCGATGTTTCCTTACCAATACGTAAATCCCCTAACTCAATTCGCGCTGCCGAATGGTGTAAACCATCACTAAACAATTCAGCAGGATTTGGTGCACGTTGTGCCAATGCATAATTAAATAAGAACTCGGTTCCAGAATTAAAGTTGTACTTCAAACCCGCTGTGGCCGAAATGTTACTAAAATCAAAAACAGGATTAACTAATAACTGAGTGTTTAGTTGCTCAACAATGCGATCACCAAAATCAGCTTGGTACCCTCGCTCAATCCAGCGTGAATTTCGATAGAACTTTAAAGCATCGATTTTACTATAATCATATCGAAACCCAGCATCAATTACAATAGCATCATTTAATAAATACTTTCCGGTAAGGTAAATTGCCGCATCATTCTTGGTATAATCGGGTATCAAACGACGTACACCCGTAGATGGATCGGCAAAATTATCTTGATAGCGATATAAAATCCCGGTTTCTATTTTGTAGTCACTATTTGCATCAATCACAAAATCAGCTTGAGCCGTATGCGTGGTTAATTCAAGGTCAATAGCAGCACTATTATCATTATTCCTTCTATTTACATCAAACTCAAACCGTTCATTCCTCTGAAAATCATATTGCAAAGTCAGTTTGCCAAAACCTTCAAAACGTTTATAGTACCTTGCACGCCCTAAATGGTGAGTAACTTCCTGTTGCGGTCGGCCTATGTCGTAGGTAAAATCCCGAATGATCAACGGCTCATCACTATTAATTGCCGTAATCAAATCATCAACATTACCGATGTGCGAGGCAGCCAGAACACCAATTTCTGTATTAAAAAATGAGTACATGGCATCCCAACCTTCGTAAAAAGAACGTTTGCCAGCACTCACTGAAAACGCACCTTCTTTTACTCCAGTATTAGAAAGCACATAATCCGGTGCTTCCAAATCACCAAAACGTTTAAACGAGCCTTGTCCTTTTAAAAACCATCCTGACTTGTAGGTTTTTACCAATTCTGAAGTAATACCTCCACCACGACCATTGGTCGATCCGCTTAAAATGGTTTTGCCGTATAAACTATCAATAGCTAAGGTTTTCAGAGGCTCTAATACAATCACTCCACCAATGGCATCACCTCCATAGCGCAATGCAGAAGCTCCCTTTACAACGGTAACTTTTCCTGCGGAATTAATATCGACATTAGGAGCATGTTCATCACCCCATTCCATATCCTGCATACGCACACCATTATTCAACACCAAAACCCGGCTTCCGTTTAAACCTTGAATAACTGGCTTAACAATAGTTGCTCCTGTATTCAATGATGAAACTCCTGAAACTTGTTTTAAAGCATCACCCAAAGTGGCACTGCTATAACGTTCTAGCTGACCGTTTGTAATCGTTTGTTCTTGGGCAGAATTAGTCGTACGAACCTTTCTCCCCGTCACACTTACTTCGTCAAGCTCCTCGATATGATGTTCAAGCGTAATTCTCTTAAACGTATTACCAAAGACTTCAACTTTTAAAAAACGCGTAGTGCATTCAAAATGAGAAACTTCAAGCTCATAAATACCGTCGCAAAGGTTCTTAAAAGTGAACTTTCCCTTGGAATTCGTGATTACTGTTTTTTGAAGTTTGGGTATATACACCTGTGCGCCTTCAAGCGGAGTCTTATCATGAAAGTCGAGAACTTCGCCAGTAAGTTGTGTGTTGCAATCCTGCGCATATAATGGCGCAGAACATGCTATAAAAAGCATTATACTTAAAAATTGTTTCATTAAAATGACCTAAAATTGATGGTAGATGCCTTTTTTGCAGACATCTATAGTGCTCATGGAATAACCTAATTAAAGATTAAAGAGCTGGTGGTGGTCGGTTTTGAAAGTAGTAGGAAGGTTCATTTTCAGCTATCAAAACAACTGCTATAAAATGATCTTCCTTGGTAGTAAAGTCAAAATTGGTAATAATTACATCATCAAACAAATCGATTTCCGCAAATTGAGCCTGCTGATTTTCAATTGCAAGGTCACAGGTATTACAATTTTCAATCGATGCTTTTGATGCATCATCATGAGCATAGACATGAAAGGCTGATACTTTTACCAACATAAGCGCAAAAAGCGCTGCAGAGAACAATATTTTCTTCTTATCTATTTTCACGAAAGCAAATCTATTTAATTAAAACGATATAAAAGTTAAAGATGTCCTAAAGAAATAGTCATTATTTCAATTTTCTGCCTTCGACTTAGTATAATACCTTAAAAGTGTTGTGATAGAATACGAGGCTTTTTTGATGTGTTTTAGGGTATTTATATAGAAAAGCAGCAATTTTTCAGCTTTTTTGATCAATTTTAAGCTTTTTTGAAAAAGTTAGCCCATTCAAATGAACTGCCTTAATTATTAGCTTCAAGAATTAAGCCAATAGTATATTATTTGAATTCTCCGTATTTTTAAAATTCGATTTATTTTGACTAATTCAACCAAAAACACACACAATGCGCACCATCCTTGTTGCAGCGCTCTCGCTGCTTATGTTTGCTATTCCATCTGATAGTAATGCACAACGAAGAAAAAAATCAAAAAAACAAACAACAGTTCAATTTCCACAAGAGCTTTATAGCTCAATGGAATATCGATTGGTCGGACCATTTCGCGGAGGTAGATCGGCTGCGGTAACGGGAGTTCCTGGTAAGCCCAACCTATTTTATTTTGGTGCTACTGGAGGCGGTGTCTGGAAAACAGAGGACGGTGGTCGTACATGGGGCAATATTTCTGATGGCTTTTTCGGTGGAAGTATCGGTGCGGTAGAAGTAGCACCAAGTGACCATAATGTTATCTATGTCGGCGGAGGTGAAAAAACACTTCGTGGTAATGTGTCATCCGGTTATGGGATTTGGAAAACAGAAGATGCTGGGAAAACTTGGAAATCAATGGGGCTTAAAAACAGCCGTCATGTTCCGAGAATTGCAGTGCATCCTACAAATTCAGATGTCGTTTATGCTGCAGTGCTAGGAAATATATATAAACCAACTCAAGATCGCGGGGTTTATAAAAGTACCGATGGTGGAAAGACTTGGAGAAAAACACTTTTTGTAAATGATTTAGCTGGAGCGGTTGATCTGACATTTGACCCAAATAACCCAAGAATATTGTATGCGTCGACTTGGCGAGCACAACGAACCCCATATAGTTTAAGTAGTGGTGGTGATGGCTCGGCTTTATGGAAAAGCACAGATAGCGGTGAAACCTGGGAAGAGATTTCAAATAATGAGGGTTTTGCTGAAGGTATCAATGGGATTATTGGTGTAACTGTATCACCAGTAAATTCGGAACGCGTTTGGGCAATTGTTGAAAATGAGAAAAAAGGAGGTGTTTATAGATCAGAAGACGGCGGAAAGACATGGAGCAACATTAATAGTAGTCGAGCGCTTAGACAACGAGCATGGTATTATACAAGAATCTATGCTGACACTCAGGATGAAAATATTGTATATGTAGTAAACGTAAGCTATCACAAATCGACTGATGGAGGTAAAAACTTTACGAGTGCAAGAGCACCTCATGGTGACCATCATGATTTGTGGATCGCTCCTGAAAACCCGAAGCGGATGATCATTGGAGATGATGGAGGCGCACAAATAACGTATGATGGCGGCGAGACTTGGAGCACCTATCACAACCAACCAACGGCTCAATTTTATCGGGTGACCACCGATAATTCATTCCCATATCGCATCTATGTGGCACAACAAGATAATTCTACCATCAGAATAAAACACCGTAGTGATGGCTTTAGCATTGATGAGGATGATTGGGAGTCAACAGCAGGTGGAGAATCTGCCCACATTGCCGTAGACCCTGAAAATAATGACATTGTTTATGGCGGAAGTTATGGCGGATTTTTAACTAGAAAAAATCACAAAACAGGAACTACTAGGGCGATTAATGTGTGGCCAGATAACCCTATGGGTTATGGTGCTGAGGGTATGAAGTATCGTTTTCAGTGGAATTTCCCGATTATCTTTTCGAAACATAACCCGAATAAACTGTATACCTTTTCTCAGCATGTTCATGTAACGGAAAATGAAGGCCAAAGTTGGGAAATTATTAGTCCTGATCTGACTAGAAATGATCCTGAAAAACTAAAATCATCAGGAGGGCCAATCACCCAAGATAATACGGGTGTTGAGTATTACTGTACCATTTTTGCTGCAAATGAAAGTCCGCTGCAAGAAGGACTTTTATGGGTTGGTAGTGATGATGGATTGATTCATATTACTAAGGATGGTGGAAAGAATTGGGAAAATGTAACCCCTTCGGGAGCGCCAAAGTGGTTAATGATTAACAGTATCGAGCCATCGCCTTACGACGCTGGCACCTGCTATGTTGCGGGAACGTTGTACAAAACTGGAGATTTCAAACCATACTTATACAAGACTACTGATTACGGTAAAACTTGGACTAAAATTACTAACGGAATCAACCCGGAGCATTTTACACGAGTTCTACGGGCGGATCCTACACGTAAGGGATTATTATATGCGGGAACAGAAACCGGCATGTACATTTCATTTAATGATGGATTGAGTTGGGAGCCGTTCCAAATGAATTTACCAATTGTGCCTATTACGGACCTAATCGTAAAAGATAATAATCTTGTGGTAGCAACCCAAGGTCGCAGCGTTTGGATTCTTGATGATCTAACAGTATTGTATCAATTGAACAATAGTGATAAATCAAAATCAGCTATCTTGTTTAAACCAAAAAATAGCTACCGTACAAAGGGCGGCGGCGGCCGTGAATCTAAAACAGCAGGCACGAATCATCCAGGTGGAGTTGTCACTCATTTTTACTTAAAAAATTACGACAAGAAAAAGGATACGGTCAAACTAACTTATTTTGACAGTAAAGGCGACACCATAAATACCTTTAGTAATAAGGACAAAAAGAAGATGATTCCAGATCTTGAAAAAGGGGGCAATACACACGTTTGGAATATGCGTTATGAAGGTGCTGAGCGTTTAAAAGGGATGATTATGTGGGGAGCTAATTTAAATGGCCCCAGAGCAGTACCCGGAAATTATAAGGTTACTTTATCTGTAAATGGAAAAGAAGAATCTCAGAATTTTGAGATTTTGGCAGATCCACGAGCTGAAACCGACCTCGCAGGAATGAAAAAACAGTTCGATTTTGTATCAAATGTGAATGAAACGGTGGATAAAGCGCATAAATCGATCAAAAAAATGCGAAATGTCAAGAAACAGCTAGAGGCATTTACCAAGCAATATGCAAAAAATGATAAGGTTAAGGATTTGGTTGAAAAAGCTAAGGAAATGACAAAGGAACTTGATGAGGTAGAAAAAGCATTGTACCAAACAAAAAACAGAAGTGGTCAAGATCCGCTCAATTTCCCAATTCGTTTAACGAACAAGCTTGGAGCTGTTGCTAGCCTTGCTAATTTTGATGATTTTCCTCCAACGGATCAAGCTATAATAGTAAGTAAAGAGCTGACTCAAAAAATAAATTTAGAATTATCTAAATTCAATAAATTAATCAGTAAAGGCATTTCTTCCTTTAATCAAGAGTTTAATAAACTTCAATTAAATTATCTTTTTGTTAAAGAATAAAGGTAGATCGGGCTAGTTTTAGAACTAGCGCAATCTATATTTGCATTCATGGTAGAATACCAATACATAAAAGCATTACATATAATCTTCATGGTAACATGGTTTGCGGGACTATTTTACATTCCTCGCTTATTCATGTATCATATAGAAGCATTGGAAAAACCGTCGCCTGAAAAAGAAATCTTATCTAAGCAATTAGCATTAATGACCAAGCGCCTCTGGTTTATCATTACCTGGCCTTCATTGGTATTATGTAGTCTTTTTGCGTTTGTCTTGCTATATCTTAATCAAGCGCTTCTCTATTTACCTTGGATGCAGGTAAAACTAGGCTTTGTTGTGCTACTTTATCTCTATCATATTAAATGCCATTTTATTTTTAAAAAATTACAGCAAAACAAGGTAGAACATAGCAGTAATTTTATGAGGATATGGAATGAAGGCTCTACGATTATCTTATTTGCAGTGATTTTCTTGGTCACTTTAAAAAATGCCTTTAATTGGATTTATGGAGTAGTAGGAATCATCGCTTTAGGTGTTTTATTGATGCTTGGGATTAAGCTTTATAAAAGAATCCGAGATAAGAATCCGGAGGCTTAGTACTAATAATCAATTGTATTTAAGAAGTATGACTTCTCTTATTTTAATACTAAAAAGTAATATAATTCCTTCCCTTTTTAAGGGAAGTTGCCCGAAGGGTGGAAGGGTTCCCCATAGACCAATCTCTTCAAAATGAGACCTACAAGGTTCTAAAAACCTTGCATGTCGTTCGAACAAATAACTTACCTTTGCCCACATTTCAATTATTTCTTTAACTCTTAAAACGTTAGTATAGCATGCAACTGTACAATAAATTAAGCGCTAAGGAGAGAGCTGCACTTATAAAAGAGGCTGGTAAACAACGGCTAACACTCTCCTTTTATCAATACGCCAATATTGGTAATCCACAGGTATTACGCAACCATCTTTTCATTGCTTGGGATGAACTTGAAGTATTGGGCAGAATTTATGTCGCCCATGAGGGAATTAATGCACAGTTATCGGTCCCTGCGGAGAATTTTACTGATTTCAAAACGCATTTAGACAGTATATCATTTCTAGAAAACGTTCGACTAAATATTGCGGTGGAACAGGATGATATGTCTTTTTTAAAATTGAAAGTAAAGGTTAGACATAAGATTGTTGCCGACGGATTAAATGATGAAACGTTTGATGTTACCAACAAAGGAATACATGTTGATGCCGAAACCTTTAATGAACTTATCGAAGACGAAGATACTGTGTTGGTCGATATGCGTAACCACTATGAAAGTGAAATAGGGCATTTTAAAAATGCAGTTACTCCTGATGTTGATACGTTTCGCGATTCACTAGATATTATTGAAGAGCAGTTAGCAGAACATAAGGAAGACAAAAAACTAGTGATGTATTGTACTGGTGGAATTCGCTGCGAAAAAGCAAGTGCGTACTACAGGCACAAAGGCTTTAAAAATGTGTATCAGCTAGAAGGTGGTATTATTGAATACACCCGTCAGGTGAATGAAAAAGAGCTAGAGAATAAGTTTTTAGGTAAGAATTTTGTGTTTGATCATCGCCGAGCGGAAAAAATTTCAGAGGATATTATTTCCAATTGCCATCAATGTGGAGAGGCTTGTGATACCCATGTAAATTGTGCCAACGAAGCCTGTCATTTATTGTTTATTCAATGTGAAAATTGTGCGATGCAGATGAATAACTGTTGCTCGGATGAATGTAAGGAAATTCACGCCTTACCCTATGAAGAACAGAAAGCACTTCGAAAAGGAACACACAACAGTAATAAGATTTTCAAAAAAGGACGGTCTGAGGTGTTGAAGTTCAAGAAGTAGATCTTTAATACCTACTTAAGTGCTGTGATGTCTGGGCGAGCACCCACCTAAATTAAACGTCCAGGCAGTGGAGACCTATATCATTCGGATAAAATTGAATTGATTATTTTTAAGAACAAAACAATAGCGAATTATGGCTATATTTAATACCATAATTCGCTATTTCGATGAAATTATTTCTCAAGATCCTAAAACGGATTTTTCAATTCCTATTAATCCTTATCGTATTATTTGTAATCGGCTTATACGTCCTTGACTATGACTATGTGCTGCGAGGAGCTCGTATTGTTTATGCTACGGGACATGATTCTGCTTTTATAGATGATTACACCTATTTTGAGAATGACACCATTCAAATGGGAAATGATCCACAGCCTTGGCCAATGCATAATGATTATAATACAGTTGAGGCTACTAAAAGACTAAAAGGAACAAACGAAGCCCTTGGAACTGTTGCATTTGTTATCATAAAAAATGACAGTATTTGGTTTGAAAGTTATGATGATGGTTTTGGAGTAAGTAGTATTAGCAATTCCTTTTCAATGGCAAAAAGTGTTACTTCTGCAATGATGGGTAAGGCAATTCAAGACGGGTATATTAAAAGCCTCGATCAGCCAGTATCTGATTTTTTCCCTCAATATAGTGAAGGTTTAGCAGCAAAAATGACCGTTGGAGACCTCTCTTCAATGGCTTCGGGATTAGATTGGGTCGAGCACTATACCAGTCCATTTTCGGTAACTGCACGCGCTTATTATGATGATGATTTAAGTGAAACAATCTTAAATCAAAAGGTAGTTTTAGAACCAGGTCAACGAGTTCGTTATAAGAGTGGAAGCACACAATTATTGGGAATGGTGATTGAAAAAGCAACCGGCAAAAAAATGGTTGAGTATTTGTCAGAGTCTTTCTGGAAACCCATGGGAATGGAAAAAGATGCATTGTGGCAAGTTGATGATGAAGATAATCGCCTAGCAAAAACCTATTGTTGCATAGGATCGAATGCACGTGATTTTGCCCGTTTCGGAAAGCTGTATAAAGACTTCGGAAAATGGAATGGAGAGCAATTGCTAGATTCCAGTTTTGTTGTTAAAAGTATTCAACCCCGTTTTAAAGAAGATAATGATTATGGTTACGGATTTTGGCTCTTAAAACATCAAGGAAAAGATGTTTTTTATATGCGGGGTATTCTTGGTCAATATGTGATGGTCGTACCTGATGATAATGTTATTGTTGTACGACTAGGTCATCAACGAGCTCGAGTAAATATCGATGGCGAACGTATTCAAGACACCGATTTGTATTTGCAAGAAGCTTATAAAATGATGGGATTATGATTCATAAACTTCAATTAGGCAACATTCTATTTTTAGATATCGAAACGGTACCTGAAAATGAGAATTTCAATTCACTTTCAAAGGAGAAACAAGAGCTATTTGCAGCTAAAACGGCCTATCAACGTAAAGATGAAATTCTTCCTGAAGACTTTTATGATCGCGCTGGAATTTGGGCTGAATTTGGTAAGATCGTCTGTATTTCGGTAGGGTATTTCGTGTTTAGAGGTGACATCAGAACCTTTAGAGTTACTTCATTTCACGGAGAAGAAATAGAATTGCTTAAGGCTTTTAAAAATTTGCTAGAAACGCATTTTAATAGGCCACAACACTTGTTATGTGCGCATAATGGTAAGGAATTCGATTTTCCATATATCGCTAGGCGAATGATCATTAATAAGATTGATATTCCTTATAAATTGAATTTATTTGGTAAAAAGCCATGGGAAGTACCGCATATAGATACGTTAGATTTGTGGAAATTCGGTGATTACAAGCATTATACATCACTTAAATTGTTGACCAACATTCTGGGAATTCCATCGCCTAAGGATGATATTGATGGTAGCCAGGTTGCCGCTGTATATTATAAAGAAAACGACATAGATCGAATTATCGAATATTGCGAAAAAGATACGGTTGCTGTAGCCCAAATTTTATTACGTTTACGCAACGAAGATTTACTAGTTGATGATGAAATTAAAAAAGTCTAGCAAGCAAGCACTCTTTTCAATCCTATTTTTTATAGCATTTTTCGCCTTAGGGGTTTCTCAAAATCAAACTTCCCCGGTTGAAACTGTAGTCGACTTTATTGATGAAGATCAAGACTCGACGCAAACGGCAATCCCAGCTGAACCACAACAAAATTTACCTTCCCAGGTTTTTATCGCGCCTCGTTATAATCAAACCTCAGGAATATTTACCGTCGAAAACACTCCCAATCCTAAAAAAGGTCGAGCGAATGGCTATGTCTCAGATCCAGCGGATATCATAACTGCAAACGAAGAACAAATCATCAACCAAATGCTATGGGAATTGGAGCAAAAGTCAACCGCTCAAATTGCGGTGGTCATGTTACCAAGTATTGGAGATGAAGTGCCTAAAAGTTTTGCAGTCAATCTATTTGAGGAGTGGGGAATTGGACAGAAAGAAACGGATAATGGGTTGTTAATACTAACAGTAATGGATCAGCGCCGTACAGAGTTTGAAGTTGGTTATGGACTAGAGCCTATTTTAACTGATGTAGTCTGCTTGCGAATCGGAACTGATGAAATAGTGCCATTTTTTAAACAAGGTCGGTTTGGTGCAGGAATTGTATCAGCACTTACAAGAATCAATCAGTTTTTAGATGATCCAGAGGTTATTGATGAGATTTATACTCATAATATTGGTTATACTCAAAACTCACATCAACATGGTTTTTGGTGGTATTTTATTCGAATTTATGGAATAATTAGCCTGCTTTTTGCAATTGGCTACTATGGCGTTGCTTGGGACATTGAACGTTCAAAGGACGACTACTACGACAAGTATATTCGCCTTGAGAAATTGAAATTTGGCTGTTTGTTAGTTTTAATTCCATTGCCATTTGTTTTTTTTAGTCGTATGACAAAACGACGATTGAAAAAGTATCGAAACGCACCACGTTTTAGTAAACTTAATGGAAAACCTTTGTTTCTAAAAAATGCATGGGCTGAAAATAAGTTTCTGGAAAATGGTCAACTTGTTGAAGAAAAAATTAGTGCGGTCGACTATGATGTTTGGGTTACTGAAGATGAAAGCGATATTTTAGTATTAGAGTACACAGGTAAAAGCTCTAAATACAGTGACTGCAGTGAATGTGGGTATAAAACCTATGGCAGAAAACGATCTGTGGTGCTGCGAGCGGCCACCTACAGTAATTCAGGTAAGCGCAAGGTGGTCTATGAGTGCGCTAACTGCCATTATACCAAAGAAGAAATCCAAACGATACCTCAAAAAGTTCGCTCTAGCTCATCTAGTTCTAGTGGTTCATCATTCTCATCTTCTAGCAGCTCATCATCAAGTTTTGGTGGTGGTAGTTCAGGTGGTGGTGGTGCTGGAGTTAGTTGGTAAATAAAAACCCTCCACTGCCAGAGCAATGAAGGGTTAATAATTTACTTAGTTAATAGACTAGCGTCTCATAAACTTCTGAGTCATTTTTTCTTCACCATCATTTAATTCAATTAAGTACATTCCGGCTCTTAATTCGTTTACCGAAATGGTATTTTGAATTAGTTTACCGGCCTTAATTTGCTTTCCGGTAATATCCATAATTCGGTACGTTGCTTCACCGCTATCTGGCATTCTAATATTTAAAGAACTTCCTATTACTGGATTTGGATAGATCAAGAAATCACCATCAAAACCTTCGTCAACATCTGCTTCACTAAATGTAGAGAAGGTTTGAATCGCACTAATGGAGTTCGTAGAAGCTACTGCGTTTGATAACCCAGTAATGCTTACCTGATCAATATACACTTGGTCTCCATTAGCTGAAGCATCACACTGAAATCTAAATCCTGAGTTCGCTGCAAAATTATACTCTGCTGCACTAATTGTTACAGTTGCCGTATAGAAAGTATTGTTATTGAAGCTTGTTCCTCTCGCGTAGGTAGCAACAGTATTCCACTGCGAACCATCGTAGAAACGTACCCAGAAATCTTCTCCATTCTCCATGCTGTAAGCATAGAAATAAAATTTCACCTCTACAGTATCAAAAGAAGACACATCAACATTGTTTAATGTCATTGAACTTCTTGTTCCTGAGTTATCGCGTAGTCTGATTGAATAATTTCCTTCGAACGAGCGGCTACCTGAATATCTAAATGCATCAGTACCTCCGTCGATCCAGCCGTCCCATCCAGATTCAAAGAATCCTTCGTGAATTACTACCGGATCTCCTCCGCCAGGAGCAGCTTCAGTAGTCACACTTAATGCTGCACTACTAGCCGAAATATTGCCTGCTGCATCTTTTGCTCTTACAGCAAAAGAATAAGTAGTATCTGCTGTAAGTCCGCTTACTGAAAATGAAGTTCCAGTTGGGCTTGCAATTACAGAACCGTCTTGTAATACATCGTATCCTGTAACACCAAAGTTATCAGAAGATGCTGACCAAGAAAGATCAACACTTGTTTGTGTGATGTTGCTTGATGCTAATCCAGTAGGTACTGAAGGAGCTTCTGTATCTCCAGCCTCAGCCTCAGTAGTTACTGTTACTGTACCTTGACTAGATTCGTTACCTGCAGCATCAACCGCTGATACTCCAAAAGTATAGGTTGTATCCGCTGTAAGTCCTGTTATATTAGCTGAAGTTCCTGTAACGGTGCCGATATTAGTAGAACCATTATATACATTGTATCCCGTTACGCCTACATTGTCTGAAGATGCATTCCAACTCAAGTCTAATGTTGTTTGTGCAACATTAGATGCAGTTACATTTCCAGGAGTTGTTGGTGCTTCAGTATCACCTGCAGTTGATGCTGTTGTAACCGTAACCGAAGCTAGATTTGATTCATTTCCTGCCGCATCAACTGCCGATACATTAAAAGTATATTGTGTGTCAGCGGTAAGGCCTGTAATGTTTGCGGTGGTTCCTGTTACGGTTCCAAGACTAGTAGTTCCATTGTATACATTGTAAGCTGTTACACCTACATTATCAGAAGAAGCAACCCAACTAAGATCTAAAGTCGTTTGCGTAATGTTAGAAGCTGCCAAGTTTCCTGGAGTAGTTGGTGCATCAGTATCGGGACCTGGTCCTGAACCATCACTTAATACAACAGTATAATCTTCTACTTGGCCGTATGTGAATGTTTCACATGCAGTTGGTGTGCCATTATATTTCATTGATACACGCATACGAACAGCTCCATCGGCTGCTCCAGCAGGAACAGTAAATGAACCACTTACTGGTGAAGCATTTGTTGCTGCTTGTGAGAACACCTGTTCTGCACTATCGAAAGTTCCATTTTTATTGAAATCAATCCATACTCCATATCCTTCACGGTAAACTGTACCTGTCCATGTTGGTGTAACACTTATAGTATAAGAATCTCCTTTAGTAAGATCAGTAGAGATTGCAGTGAAATCTTCATAACCAGAACCACCACCTGAAGCATTATCAATGGATCCTAATTGTACTCTGCCAATATACTCATCATTAACTCTGTTTCCTTGCGAAGCACAATAGTTAAGAATTAACTCTGGAGTACTAAATGCTGTTGATGCACTATAACCCGAAGTAGCACCATCATCACACTTACTTTGAACCTGTACCTCATAATCAGTTAATTGTGTAAGGCCTGTTAAGTTAGTAGAAGAACCATTCGAAGTAATTGTAGTCCAAGAGGAAGCTCCAACTACTCTGTATCGAACGTCATAGCTTGCACCTGGAACTGTGTTCCAGTTAATTGTAGCTCCATTTGCCGTAACATTTCCAGCAGATACATTTGCAGGAACTGTAGCTTCACAAACTATCGGAGTGCTGCTAGCACCAGTTACAATTAATGTGTAATCTTGGCTTCCACCTGTTAATGTTCCTTTATGAGTTACTGTTACAGTATAAGAGCCAACTGCTCCTGAAATATCTACTCTTTCATAAGGATCTACATTGTTGTCTCCTGTTCCATTTGTAGTAATAGAAGTTAAGCGGTATGGGTTAAAAGTATCTGAATTCTTAGTTACTCGTACATCTAAATCATTAACGAGAACTGGTGTAGTAACATTTGCAGTTCCTGTATTTACAGTACCCGCTCTGTCAGTCCAGCTAATAGAAACTACAAGATCATTTACACCGTCAGAATCTACATTAACCGAATAAGATTCACCTGAATTTAAGCTACGCTGATCGATTACTGAACCATTACCGTTTGCAGTAATAGCTTCAGCCGCTCTTTTAGCATTTAATAAACCCCATCCATGCACAGCATCCGGTCCTGCTGGACCAATATCGTCTGCAGTATGCAGTGCTAAACCTTTTAATGAAGCAGCGCGCATAAAACTACCATTTAACTCATTATAGTGCTGTTGTAATAATAGTAATGAACCCATTACGTTTGGCGATGCCATTGAAGTACCAGTGATAGATGCATATTCTGTATCACTACCTTCATAAGTAGAATAAACGCCAGTTCCATTTCCTGTAATGTCCGGCTTAATTCTTAAATCATCAGTTGGCCCTTCACTACTAGAAGAGTTAATAGTTACTGAAATTAGATTCCCGCTCGCATCAACACTAGCATCTTGTGCATTCGCAACAACCATAGTGTTTTTTGAAGTTGAATGCCCAGTAAGCTTATCATAAGCTGAATTTCCGTTTAATGGTGCTCCATTAAAATTACTGTTTCCATCATTACCAGCAGCAACCACCATTAAATACATAGGTGAATTAAACTGAAGGTTATCCCAATCTCTTGAATCTTCAATATAAGCTCCAAAGTAATAATCAGGAACAAGATCACTTCTAAAACCGTAAGAGTGGTTAGAAAGTAGCATACCATTTGCTGCCTGACCTGTTGCCTCAGAAACATCACTGTTCCAGTCATGACCAATTCCACTTGCTTGTGGCGCCATCCCTTTGGCTGCTGGATCAACACCAGAAGCAATAACAGTTCCGGTTACGTGAGCTGCATGGAAGTTTAAAGTAGTAGAGTTATCTCCAATAGAGAAACGATTGTTACCACCAGGGCCATCGTATTCTTGGTGAGTGCCTCGTGCAAGACCACCATCCCAAATATAAGCAGTCATATTCTGACCATCAAGATTTAGCCCTAAACTACCTCCACCATTTATATGGTTTGTTCTTGTAGATGCAGCCGCCGATACATTATAAGTAGTATAATAAATCGGAGAGCCATCTTTAGCTATTCGTTGCAGTTCTACAAAACGACCATCCCTTAAAAGCTCAGAAGTTTTCCATCCTTTCTGGGCTGCAACTCTAATTGCTTCGGCTTTTTGAGCCGCTTTTCTTTTTGTTACTTCGCTTTGAAACTGTGTTAAAGCTGCCTGATTGTTTTGGCTTACAATTTTTTGTACTTGTGTCTTGGTTTGTGCGGATAAAGAATACGCACTAAAAACCAACACCATTGACAAAAACACTTTAAAATAGTTGTTTTTCATATTAATTATTTAGCATTTAATAAAAGGTTTGTGAAAAGTGCCGTGAATGTATTAAAAATCTGTTAATATCCTAGCAAGTCGAAAACCTTTTCGATTAACAGTTAACTTTCGTTTAAAGAGCTCTATACTTTTATTAAACAAGATTGTATTTTATATATTTGAAGATGCCAAAAAACGCAATTTTGCAAGTTGAGAAATTATGTATTTCTACAACCTCGCAAAAACCTAATGTACAGCTTGTTAAATCGATTTCATTTCAACTTTTTGAGAATGAAATACTGGGAATCGTGGGAGAATCTGGCTCAGGAAAATCGATTACAAGCCTCTCAATTATGGGGCTTTTACCCAAGCATGCACTGCGCATTTCATCTGGAAAAATCTATTATAATTCATTAAAATTATCAGACTTTTCAGACAAAGATTATAGGTCTATACGGGGCAAGAAGATTTCTATGATTTTTCAAGAGCCGATGAGCTCCCTAAATCCTTCTTTGAAATGCGGCACACAGGTAGTTGAAATATTGCTACAACATAATACTATAACTAAAAAAGAAGCAAAAGAAGAAACACTTGCTCTTTTTGAAAAAGTACAATTACCTAGACCAACCGAAATATTTAATAGTTACCCGCATCAAATAAGTGGTGGACAGAAACAACGTGTTATGATTGCTATGGCAATTGCATGTAAACCGGATATTTTAATAGCTGATGAGCCGACCACTGCCTTGGATGTCACTGTTCAAAATGAAATAATAGATTTACTTAAGGCATTGCAAAATGAGACAAAGATGAGCATCATTTTCATCACTCATGACTTGGCTCTGGTATCTGAAATAGCCGATCGTGTTTTAGTAATGTATCAAGGCGACATTGTAGAACAAGGGCAGGTAGCACAATTGTTTAGGAACCCCGAAAATGATTATACCAAAGCCTTATTATCATCAAGACCATCTTTAGATAAACGTTTGGAGGTATTACCTACTATAAAGGATGTTATGAATGATGTGGTTTCAACAAAAGAAATTACTGCAGCAGATAGAGCTGAAAATCACAAGGAAATGTACGAGCAATTGCCAATTTTAGAAGTGGTTAATGTGCAAAAGGACTACATTAGTAATGCAGGGCTATTTCAAAAAAGCAAGGTAGTAAAAGCTGTGGATGACGTAAGCTTTAAAATTTATCCAGGTGAAACCTTGGGATTGGTCGGAGAATCAGGATGTGGAAAATCTACCTTAGGAAATGCAATTTTGCAGCTTGATAAAGCAACTGCAGGCAGTATTTTTTATAAAGGAGAAGACATAAGCAAGTTAAGAGGAAAGGCACTTCGTGCGCTTCGAAAAGATATTCAAATAATATTTCAAGATCCGTTTGCATCGCTTAATCCAAGAATAACTATTGGGAAAGCTATTATGGAACCAATGAAGGTTCATGGCTTATATAATTCTGATCAAAAACGAAAGGAAAAGACTATTGAACTCTTGGAGCGGGTTGGACTAGAGGCTGAGCATTTTAATCGATATCCGCATGAATTTTCTGGCGGACAGCGCCAACGAGTGGGAATTGCGAGAACCATAGCGCTGCAGCCAAAACTGATTGTTTGCGATGAATCAGTTTCGGCATTGGATATCTCCGTGCAAGCGCAGGTACTCAATTTGCTAAACGAACTAAAAAATAACTTCGGATTTACTTACATTTTCATTAGTCATGACCTTTCTGTCGTAAAGTATATGGCAGATCAGTTATTGGTAATGAACAAGGGTAAAATAGAAGAATTAGGTGACGCTGATTCGATCTACAGCGATCCAACTTCTGAATACACCAAGGCATTAATTAGTGCAATTCCTAAAGGATTATAACATCAAGATTTTTTTTGAAAGTTTCAGTAGGCTTCTGGTTAGTTCAACAGTGTTGTTGAAGGAAGTAACTACTTTAAAATCCCACATAGGGCGTTTAGCAGATAGACGAGTCGTCTCCATAGTTAATTAGGTTTAAGATTTAGGGATGTGCAATATATGCAGCTGCTTAAAAGTGAACCTAAAAACTGCTAAATTTTTGATGAAAACAATCTATTTTTCGTTAAAATGAAATCGTTTTGTCAATTTTATCGATTAACTCCAATTAAATATTTGTGGAAAATGAAAAGTGTAATGTTTTTTCATGACTGAAAAAGCTTAGAAAAATAAAAGCCACACATTTCTGGTGGCTGTTCTTTTCGCTTTAAGCGAATTTAGTTTAGGTGTAAGAATCTTCTTCGGGGCAAAAAAAGGTTCTTAGATCATAAATACCTTTTTGGTAAGTACGATTAAACTTTTAATGAATTGTACAGTTCCTACTGTAGATGTTCCAGCTTGGTTACTGTTAGTAAATGTTGTTGAGTAATTTGCTTTCATGATGTTGGGTTTAAGTTAAATTCAAAGATACATTATCGTATCGTTTAAAAACAAATAATATCGATGTAATGCATAAATATTTAACATTTGTTAACATTTAAGTAGGTTTCTATCGACACTACATATATATAACAATGGAAATCTATTTTACCCTACCTGTCTAGAAAACAAATTGTTGCAGTTTTTAGTTGAAGCAGCAATTTAATGGTTTTGATACTGATAATCAGCAACTTAGCTTTTATAAGTAGAATTAAAAAAATGAAAGATTTTTTTGGGAATGGTTTTTTGAGAATAGAACACTCTCATTTTCAACTAAAGACAGGTGTTATTTCACATAGAAGCATATTTTTTACGCGAAATAGTATTAGACCCAAAGTTTCAAGAAGCGTGTTTTACTGCCAACTGAATACTGTTTTACTGTAGACTTAATTAGTACATCCACAATTAGATCGTACACAAGAGAAGTCAATACCAATGGTGATCATATGGGTCCCTGCTAAGGTCGCTAGATCGCCTTGTATCTCATTAATGTTTACTTGGTAGGCATAAGCTGCATAAATGCCGTTGTACTTCAATCCAAACATCGGACTGATCGATAAGGGCTTAAAGGTTTGATCGTTTAGAAAACGAGCCGTGATACCTCCCCAATAATAACGATCTAAATCAAGCTTTCTAACTTTTAGTGTTAGATCAGTGATACTTCGTCCATCGCTTTCAAAGTATTGCACAACTCCACTAGGCTCATATTCCCAATCTGCTCCATCATGTTCTTTGATTATATAACCAAAGTACGCATAGTA
>NZ_JAABOQ010000008.1 GCF_010671565.1 Spongiivirga citrea | reverse complement strand
CATCACCAGCAACCTGTACGTCAGTCAATCCCCCTCCAGCACTAAAACCAGCGTAAAAAGTATCGACTGTAATATCTGTATATGCGTTACTAAATAGCGAAATCACATCGCCAGCATCTCTTGTTGGCGGTGTTGGTGCTGCTGTAGTTGGAGCATCTCCGCCAGCACCAGCAACAACATTTACGGTTCTAGTAACCTCCGTTGCAGCATTTCCAGCAGCATCACTTACATTATAAGTAATTGTATAAGTCCCAACTGTACCTGTATCGACAGTATCTCCTCCCACTGTGATGTTTCCAGATATGTCTCCGTCTACATTATCAGTAGCTGTTGCACCCGGATCAGTAAAAGTTTCGCCTTGCGTTACCTCAATGGTAGCGTCTCCATTTAAAGTAATAACCGGAGCCTCTGTATCACCACTGCCAGAATCATCTAGCATAAGTGAAACATTATCAATTACGACAGTGCCAACTTCAGCACCCATATCAAATAAAATGCGGCTATTGGCTCCACCGAAATCGGTAGCCGTCAACATCAAAGTGAAGGTTTGAGTATCTGTTGTTAAACTTACTGATTGACTTGTATTCGTAAACGGAGCCTCATTTAACCCAATTCCGGCTAGCATCGTTCGAGTGCGATCTGAAGACGCATCGAACTTTAAGATGTAGCTTTCGCCTTGGGTGATTGCAACCACCTGACTTAAATTAACATCAAATGGGTTACCCGCAGTCATTACATCAACTAAATTGAAACTATTACCACCTTCAGTAACAATATTTCGACCACCGCCAATCCATGGATCATCACCATTTTCAAAATCTCCGTTGGTAATAAGCCCAGAATCGAAACCGCCTCCACCACCATTGGTGTCACTACCATCGCCACCTTCTACTAAAGAAACATTATCTATCACTACAGTACCTACTTCAGCACCCATGTCAAATAGAACTCTACTATCTGCACCGCCAAAATCGTTAGCAGCTAATTGCAAGGTAAACGTCTGTGTTTCCGTCGTTAAATTAACGGATGGTGCCGTGTTTGTAAATGGATCCACATTTAGACCAATGCCAGCAAGCATCGTTCTAGCACGATCTGAAGAGGCATCAAAAGTTAATATGTAATTGGTGCCTTGCGTAAGTTCAACAACCTGACTCAAATTAACATCAAATGGGTTTCCTGCGGTCGTTACATCGACCAAATTGAAACTATTGTCGCCTTCAGTAACAATATTTCGACCACCACCAATCCAGGGATCGTCACCATTCTCAAAATCTCCATTGGTAAGAAGGCCAGAATCGAAAGGAGGAACTGGTGTTTCTACCTGAACAATATCATCAATATAAAAAGTACCAGCCGTAGTACCAGGTCCATCTACAAAAAGAGTAAGTCTTTCATAGGCTGCCGCATCAGTAAATGAGAATAGTATTTCTTCCCAACCTGAACCACCATGGCTCACTACCGTTTCAATACTTGCAGCACTACCTTCTTCTAGTTTCAGTAGAACGTCAATCGCTGACTCTGACCAGAAATTCATTTTTATGGTCTTTTCTGTGGCCAAATCAATTGGGGCTCCTAAGTCGAAAAAGATTCCTTCAAAGGCCGCTCCGCTATTCGTGATAGCTCCAACTTTTGAAGCCACATCGTTAGTTCCTCCTGGAGCAGGATTATCAACCACATCAAAACTTGTTCCTCCAAAAAGTCCTGCCTCATAATTCACATTAGCTCCATCAAATGTTATTGGCAGTGCCACTACTTCGGGAATGAGTACTGTAATTTCGTCTTCAAACGTATCAGAAGCTCCAGCAACATTCATCGCTTTTAATGTGATCGTGTACGTACCTGTTTCATAGGTTTTGATTGGGTTAATTTCCGTAGAACTAGTCCCGTCACCAAAATCCCATTCGTACTTAGTAGCTTTTTCTGATATATTAATAAACTTTACTGTTCCAGTATCTTCATTTAAAGTGAATGTAAATCCTGAAACTACTTTTGGTAAGTTGAAATCATCCTCGTTACATCCGAAGATGGTCAACACCAAAATAAATATTGAGATCTTTTTAAATTGTTGAATTACTTGTCGCATAATCTTGTTTTGTTGTTAGTTTAATTCGGTGTTTTTGTAGACTCTTACGTAGTCAACCAGCATTGTTTGTGGAAAAACTGTTTCTGCATTTGGTGACCCAACGAAAGATCCTCCTACAGCAAGATTCATTAGTATATAAAATGGTTTATTGAAAACCCATTCTCCTGTTACATCAGCAGGAGTGATCTGATTGTATAAGACATCATCTACATAAAAGTTAATCTTCTCTGGACTCCATTCGATTCCGAAAACATGAAAACCTGTATCGAAACGATCATTTGGCAGCGTATACTCCTTAGAAATTGCATTGCCACCGTTATATCCGGGGCCATGTACGCTGCCTATTAAAACACTTGGGTTTTGACCGCGATATTCCATAATATCTATTTCTCCCGCAGCCGGCCATGGATTTTCATTGATGTCAGCACCAAGCATCCAAAAAGCTGGCCAAATACCTTGACCGTATGGTAAGCGAATTCTTGCTTCAAATCGCCCATACTGTTGCTCGAACCTATCTTTAGTTAGTAATCTAGCAGAAGTGTAAGACGAACCTTCAAAAGATTCCTCTTGCGCGGTGATAAGCAATATTCCATTTTGTACAGTTACATTTTCCGTACGATCGGTGTAGTATTGTAATTCGTTATTTCCCCAACCATTTTCGCCAGTGCCAATATCAAAACCCCAAACTGCGCTATTAGGCGCTCCGTCATTGTCAAATTCCTCTTGAAGAACTAGTTGGTCGAAATTTGTTATCTGCTGCGTATCATCAGCATCGCAACTAGTAAAAAGAAGCGTTACGAATGGAGCGGTCAAACTGGTAACTAAAAAGATTAGTTGTTGTTTATTCAAGAAATCCCACTTAGAATAACTGAGAGCGCGGTCTCTTGCACTATTTTCTTTATCCATTTTCATATTTTTTTTCGTTATAGCCTTTTATTCAGTGTAGAAATAAATATTGTCAAGTATGAAATTAGGTCCGCCTGTCAATATCAAGGCTCCTAGATTATTCTTCTGATTAGCAATATCTCCATCAAGAGGTATGTCAAATGAGGTCCATTGCCCCGCGGTAAGACCTGTTATATCGAATCTTCGATCCCGATCGTCGCCAATTGGAAGACCATTATTAACATCTGTTTCTATCATTTGATTCGGTCCAATATCCCTGATCTGAATTCCGACTTCAGTTCCGGCTTCTTGCACATACACATCTACATGTAAGAATGTTAAGCCTGAAGCATCTACTGTATTCTCGAAAATGATTCCAGTAAAATTGTTATTGTTGTAGGTCAATACATTACCCCCACTTGTTGAAGTAACTGATGTTTCGGTCGTAGAGCCGCCAAAACCTGGAGTAAAATTACTTTCGGTATCATTTACATAAGCATCACTAAAAATAGATTTTACATTAGCTTGCGCTAAAGTGGGAACAGGAGCAGTTTGTAAACCTCCACTTGAAGTTATTTCGACTGAGCCATCAGCCAAAACACCTCCTAATAGCGCCGTTATAGTTGCGGTTCCTGCACCAATAACAGAAATTTCTCCAAGCTCGTTTACCCTTGCCACTTCAACGTTAGAAGATGTAAAATCGAAGTAGGAAGGTGCTGCACCAACTGTTTGATTAACTCCTGATTCTAAATTAAAAGTTTGTGTTAACCCTGTTATTGTAAGATTAGAACCTGTAAAAGCTTGTTCTGTCAAATCTTCACCTGAGAAGATTGCCGGTCTAGGTTGGGCAACTGTCCCTAGTTTTTCAAACTTAACCTCATCAAAGTATAGTACGTATCCGCCTTCATCACCTTCAAATGAGGCACCTTCCGCTAACCAGAATAAACCAGTTTCATCAACTAGCTTTGAAGGGTCAGGTATTGGGATAATATATTTTTCCCATCGAGTGCTGATCGCTAAACCATTTACGGTCACTTGAAAGTCAGTGTTTTCAGAAACACCATATCCTATTGCATCGATAGTTGCTCCTTGCGACGCTCGTGCATAAAAAGTAAGTGCATCAAAACCAGAAAGGTCTCTATTTGAAGTAGTAGCGAAGGTTGCCCCTACGAATCCGTTACCAAATGTAGGCACATCAAACCGCATAGCCGATGTGCCTGAAAATACGTCATCAGTCACAACGGAAAATGCTTCTGGATCTGCTCCTGCATCCACAAACGGGAAATAATTCAAGCCCGATGAAAATGCGTCAATAAAAACATCACCATCGGCAGGTAAGCCTGCAAACTCAACGTCGTCTGAAAATTCTCTTTCACAGCCACTAGCAATGGCAAGAATACATCCGATTAATACTATTTTTCTAATCGCTATCATTGTTAAATTTTTCGTTTTCATCCTGTATTATTTACCAATGTTAATATGAATGTATGTTCTTATTTCCCACTCATTTCCATCAGGAAAACCTACTGGACTAATAATTGGAGAAGTAGCAAATTCCTCTGCAGCATTAGGAGCATAGCGAGGTGAAAATTCGTTCAAAGCTCGCCAAGTTCCACGAATTCCGATTTGTGTGCTCGGCAGGATAAACCAATCTGGTTTACCTAAAGTTGTAGAAATATCTAGCATTAGCTGTGCAGGATATGTCAAGTTGAAATCTCTGTGATAATCAAAAGGCCCCCAATCATTTACTTTGAATGCGTGCTGCACCTTCAATTTCTTATATATCATTCTAATATCTCCACCAAAACGCTCGACTAATCGTTCATCACTACCATTAGCCTGACCATTGCCAAAATATAAGTTCGCAATTAGTCCAAGATCTCTATTTACTTTAGAAACAATACGCGTATGGGCTTCCCATAAATCGGTTGCTGGCGCTGAATTTGGGAAGGCAAAAAATGTCCGGTTTGCGAAGAAACCAATATGCGCATCTTGTGTTGTAGGAAGATGACGGTATACAAACCCGGCACTTACGGCCAACTTGGCATCTTCTGATCGATCACTATCCCATGCGTACATCCATGTTGCGGGAGTTGGATCATAAGTGAATAATATTTCACCCGCCGTTGTTTCCCTATTTCCACGAACCGCAAAAGGATCGTCGATGATGTTTCGCAGTCTTCCTGGAGAAGTCACATCGTTTGGTATTGCATTAACCAATGGTTTTTGCCATAAAAAATTGGGTGCTATTTGCCAATCGCCCATTGAGAAGGTGAATCCTGTCAAGAAGTTTGATTGATTACCGCTGCCGTTATCTTTTAGCTTCCAACCAGTAAAGGTTTGTGTTTGGTCTACACCGCCATTAGCAACTAATCCCATTACACCACCTTGGGCATACCAGTTAAATTTACCACCTTGGTAAGTGATTTTTCCTTTAGCTCCCCAATTATCTGTGTTTTGAATTTTGTCTTCAAATACGGTATAGTTTCCTGGTTCGCCAGTAACGTCTTGAAACGAACTACCATTTAAAGGACTTCCGCCCCAGATACCCCCTAATGTAAGACCGAATTTTCCGAATTCTCGTTCAACAACAACCGTTGCTCGTTCAGTCGGCCAAGCAGGAATTACACCACTACGTACCTGATTTGCATCTAACACCCTGCGACCACTAGCGTCGAATGTTACTTCTGTTTCAAGATCTCTATGATATATTCCAGTAACATCCCAATGACCTAGCTTACGACCATACTTTAATAGAACTGTTGGGTTCGCTCCCCACCAAAGTTGAGGGCCAAATGCGGCTTTAAAGCCTTTCAGTTCTTTCTTACCGTCAAATTCCATCCCCAGAATTTCACCATTGTAAATATCTAAGTTGGGACCGTAGTTAGCTTCAGGATATAATCCAAAAAAGTCCCCCTCATATCCCCAATGGTAGTGTCCTGTTCTATAAAAACCTTTTACGTCGGCAAGCTTAGTATTCCACTCAAACTCCGCATTGTATACACGTAACCTATTAAAATCTGCAATTTCAACATCTAAATTATTTCCGGCGTCTACACCTTGAACTGTAATTGGTCTACCTACATTTTCATAAAATATTTCATCAATAGGATTCTCAGCAACATTGCCCAGTATGTTAAAATTAACATTGGCTCTCATATTCGATGCAGGCTTTCCTTCTACCCCTATATAATAAGATTGCATGTGATCAAAGCCTAACTGGTTTGGAAATACGTTGGCATTAGGATCTTCATTATCTGGAGTTGTGATCAAATTACCGCCTGTATTGAAAGTAGTGAACTCAGCGCGTAAAGTACTCAGCTGGATCTTACCTCCACTTTCGGCATTTAAAGCGGCTTTATCTCCTCGCGCTTTTAAAACCGCATCCATTATTTGAATGTTATTGAAGTGATTATTTATAAAATCAAGATCTACACCATCTACATAAGGATTTAGTTGATGTGCCTCTTTTAAAGCGTAATATGCCGCTCTTGGAAACAATTCATAAAGTCCTCTAGAATTGGTTGGTCCCTTAGCACAGATACCAAACCATTCCTCGTTCATATTATTATCACCTTCTTTCGCCTGATCTCGACTATAACCTCCATTTGGCCATGATGCGTTATTGTCGTGTACATCGGCATTTTTTCGATCGTTGAAACCAAATTTCCACCAACCGTCACTAAATTGAAAGGTGAAACCACCAATTGAGTTATTAGACTTACCAAGACCAGCGGCATTTTCATAAATCTCTTTCCAGTTACCTACCATGTAATAGGCTTGAGAAAATTGATCTTCCTTTTTCTCTTTTTCGTTATAGGCATCAGCACCAAACTCAGTAAACATGACCGGCATGTCTAGTTTGCTTTTAACCACCTCGAACATATCACCGAAGGAAACACCTCTATAGGTATTGGTTCCGTAGATGTCTACATCTTTACATTCTTCAGCAACAATATCTATAAACAATACATCTCCATTACAAATAGCAACAGGATGCGAGGTGTCCATAGCTTTCATTTTCTTAGCAGCCTCGTTCATTAAGCGATACATTGGTCGCCCTCTTTTTTCTCCTATGAACTTCTTCTCATCTTCATCATCTGGAAACTCTTCGGTTTCAGCTCCCGCCCAAAATAAACCGTAGTTATTTTCATTGCCTAACAAATACATTAATAAGCCAGGTGTATTTTTATACCCTTTAACTAGTGTCTCAATTTCAGACATCAGAAATTCTTGAGTTTTTGGGTCAGCATAATCTGTAATAGGCGTCCATACCCCGTCTAGTGTCAGCCCATACCTTCCAAATGAATGGTTAAGCATCGTGTAAATGCCATACTCTTCGTATATATATTTGATCCATCTTGCAGGAACACCTGTATATTGTCTTATAACATTGACACCCATGTTTTTTAAAAGCGACATCTCAGTATCTAGTCCCGCTTTTATAATATCATCAGATTTTTCCCAGAATTGTGCGTCAACAGTATTCGTTCCAATTGGAATATAATCCCAATTCATCCCATTGATCATGAATTTTTTCCCATCTACTACCAACTGCATTCCTTTTTCACTTTTCTCCACGGATACTTTTTGGGTCTGAGAAAAACCAATGGTAAAAGCAAAAAGAACTATTAGGTTGAGTAGCTTGTTTTGAAGTTTAGACATATAGCGATTTTTGATTCTATAAAACTATCAGCATAGAATGAAGAATCCTTAAAAATCACCTCTACAAAAAACATACATCATAAAAATTTAGCAATTTTTTTGAGATATTAGCAGTTAAAACCCCGTCTTAGACTGATTTACAAGGGGTTGCAGAGTAAACAAAAAAAGCTTTGGAACGTGCCTATTTAAAGCACAAAAGAAGAACTGTATAGGTAATGTTGTGGTAAAAGCGCTACTTGTTGAGGTATGCTAAAGCTTCAAAATGTAATTGACGAGGTTTTCTTCGTGTTTCAAGTCCATTTTTTTGCGAAGTCGATACCTTTTAATCTCAACACTACGAGGTGAAATATGAAATAATTGGGCTATTTCTTTTGATGATAAATTCAACCGTAGATAAGCACATAATTTAAGGTCATTTGGTGACAATGAAGGGTGTACCTTCTTCAGCTTTTTAAGAAACTTACTATCAGCATTATTAAACGCTTTTTTGAAGAATTCCCAGTCATCGCTTTCATTCAGATTCGCATTAATAATTTTGACTACCGACCTAGTCACATTCTTATCGTCAATCTTATCAAGTTCGTTTTTTATAGTAGTAAGTAGTTCGTTCTTCTTAACAATGCTCATTGTAGAGGCGGCTAGCTCCTTACTTTTACTCTTATTTTCCTTTTTAAGCTGCTCATTCTTTATCTGGATGATTTCTTTTTCGTTTTCTGCTTGAGCCAACTGTAGTTCCTGTTTGTTCTTAAGTATTAATTTTTCGCGTTGCTTTCTATAGTAACGCCTATAATTTGTATGCATAAAAAATGAGAACAAAACAATTCCTATCGCATATAAGACCAACATCAAGTTCGAAATATACCATGGCTTTGCAATGGAAAATGAATATGTAGCAGTATTATTAGATACCTTATTGCCTATTTTAGCTTTAACGGAAAACACATAGTCGCCATAGGATAAATTTTCAAAACTACTAGTGGATGTTTCCGACCAATCACTCCAATCATCTCCTGTCCCTTCTAGCTGAAATTGATAATAGGTAGCGATATATTTATTAAATTCTGGGGTATAATATTTAATTACAATATCGTTCTCATTGTTTTTGAAATCTCCTACATCGTTTTTGTTTAAGAGGCCTTCTTTCTCTTTTATATCCCTATTAGATATTGAAGATATGTGCACCTCGAAATCTGGTTCTAACATTTTATCCACATCAAGATTAATATACCCTGAAGTAGTCCCTAACAAGTAGCTGTTTTGATCACCCAATCGTGTAATACTTTCATAACCCAAAATACCTTTCCTCATTTCCTTAGTAAGTGGAACACTTCTAATATTAGCGGTATTTGTAAGCTTTGATGGTTCTATAAAACTTATATTCGTCTGGGCAAATCCCCATAAAAGATTATCTTTTTCATCTAGGACGAGCTTGCCTGACTCATATTCATCTTCTGTATAAATACCACTTAAAAAATCATCTTTTATAAATTTTTTGTTGGTGGCATCATATTTAAAAATTCCTTTTTTATAAGCATACAAAAGCTCGTTATTATACTTGATCATCCCCGAATTCGATCCTTTGATAGTAGTATCGATAGTGACATTTCGGGCTTCATAGAAATCCGTATCAATTTCCATTTTAAAAACACCATTATACTCGTGATTTACGAATAGTAGTCCGTTTAAAAGTTCAAAATAGCGTACCGAGTTGTTGAAGTTCTTAATCTTGTTTCTAAGCGTCCAGCTACTGTTAGATTGTTTTAGCACATACAATCCATCATAATTTCCTTGCAATAGTAAATCCGGTCTGTTATTTATAGTAGATATCTTCCAAGTCCCTTCAATCCCAGCTATTTTTACTACCGCATCTCCCTTTACTTCATAGGTTCCCGTATTGTGGCCACAGAATAATGTTCCGGAAATTTCCTTTAAAAACCAGACTTGTCCCTGCGTGTTTTCAATAAACTTAAACTCATCATTACTATCAAACTTTCTATAAAAAAGACCTTGGTTGGTCCCCAAATACAAATTGCCATTATAAACAACTGAAGCATAAATACTACCGAGTATCCCTTTATTATCATTAAATACTGTGAACAGTGATTTCGTATTAATGTAGCTTATACCGTTATCTAGACCCAGCCAAATATTACTGTCTACATCTTCATAAAGAGCTAAAACCGTATTATTGGCAAGTCCGCGATCTTGGTCCAGTTGATATGCTATCTCACCAACATCATCAATATAAATTAAACCATTAGCAATTGTTCCTAAAACAAAATTACCGTCATCTAATTGAATACCGTCATACAAGCTTTCCTTGGATAATATATTATTAGGGAAACGATCGTCAAAGACTAAAATCCCATCCTCTTGTTTATAAAAACCATTATGCTGGGTAAGTATAACCTGATTACCGTTTTGTTCGAAAATAGCTATTACCTCATCTTCTTTCACGATCTCATCATCAAAAACTAGCACATCCCTTCCGTATTCAATTTTGAACAAACCCTCGTTTAATCGCTGGAAATAAATACGCTTTCCTGCTTTAAAAATTTTAGTGATCTTATTCTTAGAATCAATTGTAGTAAATGATTGATCCTTGACATTATAGACGTAAATACGCTTTAAAGACTGAAAAATAATAGAATCGTCTAATGCAATTATATTCCAAAATTCTTCATCTTCTAGAAGATCGCTCGCAATTTTATCAGATAATGAGGTATAACTTAATATACCCAATGTAGTTTTCGTCCAATATCCAAATTGCATAAAACAACCTGTGTAAATGCGATCGTTTACGACATATACAGATCGCATGATTGTTTCGTTTGGAGATGGATATAATTGCCAGCTCGCACCGTTAAATTCTAACAAGCCCTTACTGTTAGCTACATAAATTAATTTAGAATCGGACTGAGAGATAGACCAGTTTTGATTTTCGCTATGATAATCTTTAGGGTAAAAATTTTGAACTGGCGGGAGTTCTTGCCCAAACACAAACTGAAAAGCACCAAAAATGAGTATTGCACAAAAAAATCTCATGCATTAAAGATGAAGAAAAATATTTAAACTAGTAATGAAAGCCTAGAAAAACTAATCGATATTGAATAAAGTAGCTTCTGCCTTGTCGCCAATTACAGTAACGATATACACATTACCATAAACAGATTCGTCGATTTGTTCGTACTTTTTCTTACCTAAGATAGAATTTACAAAATTTGGAGTCGTATTACTATGTCCTACCACTACCACTCTCTTACCTTTAGTCTCCTTAAGAAATTGAGGTAAATTTATGTCACGCGGATCGTATGCTTTTACTGTAATATTAAATATACTTCCTGGCTCAAGCTTTTCAGGCATCTTCATAGCAACGGCTATGCCTGATGCCGTTTCTTTAGTTCGGTAATAATCTGTTGTGTAAATAACATCTATCTTTTCATTTTTAAACATAGTCCCCAATTTGTTGGCACGAGCTTTACCCTCTTCTGTCAAATGAGGGTTTCTAGTTCCATCCACTTGTTTTTCAGCATGACGTACAAAATAATATGTGGTGGCTACATCTTCTTGCGCTTGTAAATAAAAGCTGGCAGTAAAAAGTAGTATAAAGATTATGACTTTTTTCATGATGAAGATGCTATTTCAAGTAGAATAATTAAAAGTACACAAATTTATATTGTCTTTTTCCAAAAACGATATGATTTGGCTTCAAAAGGCATAGACAATAGCTTTTTTTTTAGGTTTGAACACTTTAATGAAATTTCATTACTTGTATCAGGAGAACGAAAAAAGTGATTAATGAACTTCTCAATAGTTAATCCAATCTCCACTGGCCCGAATTTAATTGTTGTGGGTCAGATTAACATTTTGATCATGAAGCTGATTTTGGTCATAGTTAGCCTTCCTATGTATCTCTAACTTAGTGCAGATAATTCCTAAACCATGAAGAGCTTTGCATATTACAAAAGCGGTTTTAAGATCGTTGTTCTCCTATTTTTTCTGAGCGCCTTTTGCTTCCATAGCCGTGCCCAAGAAATAGCAAATATTGTTGAGAATAAAAAACCGTATAAAGTGCTCCTATCTAAACAGGATAGTGATTTCAAAAATGAAGTGGTAGAAGAGCTGGAATTAAATTTTGATGATGTTAACTTTAAAGTAACCGAGCTTTCAGCATTAAAAGATTTGAATGTTAACAACTGGGATGCCATTGTTATTCTGCATAGTTGGGAGTTTCTAAATCCTCCTAGATCGGTAAAAAGATTCATACGGGCCAATACTTCAATAAAAAATAAAATCATTGTATTGACCACTTCAAGTGACGGAGATTCTAAAATGGATGAAGTAGATGCAATTACCGGAGAATCTGTGCTAGTAGATGCCTATGAATACGCATATTTAATTACACAAAGACTAAACAAAGTGTTTGCTAGAGCGAATTAAATCCTACCCTAATAAATCACATTCTTATGTATACTGAAGAACACCAGGCAATGGCCACTCAGTTTAGATTTCAAATTCAAACTGAACATGAAGAAACCTCTAAAGCAATTATGCAAGAGGCCTTTGCAATTGTTGATGATCTGGAATTAACACTCAGCAGATTTATTCCAGATAGTGATATTTCAAGAATAAATAGATTAAAGAAAAATGAGCATTTACCCATTGAACTTGAAACTTGGGAAATTATAAAGAACGCCATAGCTATTAGCAAAAAAACCTATGGAGCATTCAACATCAATGTTGGAGAATATATGAATATTTTTAAAGGTGCTAAGGAAGGTATTCTTAACGCAAATGAAGTAAACGATGCATTAAAAAAGGCGTACAAAATATCAACCGAAGCCAGTATTTACGTGGACCCTGATCAACCCAAAGTTTATTGCATTAATGAAGGAATTAAGATTGATCTAGGAGCTATAGGAAAAGGATATGCCCTAGACAGCGTAAAAGATTTCTTAGAAGAAAACGGAATTAATATTTACACTTTAGAAGCAGGAGATAGTACCATATTATCTGGTAATAACGCATCACCCAATACCTCTTGGTCATATCAACTTACATCACCCACAGATTGTAAAAACGTCCAATTAAAAAACACTAGCATATCAGCATCTGGCACCTACTGGCAAGGTGCACATATTTTTAATCCTAAAACCGGAAGAAATGAACTTAAAGATCAGTTTGACCGTGTTTGGGTATGTACAGATAATGCAGCATTATCAGATGCCCTCTCAACAGCTTTTTTTGTTATGCCAGAGGAAGAACTTAAAGAAGTAGTCAATCAAATAGACAGCCTAAATTGGGTGGCCTACATAAAAAATGGAAAAATCGAAACGCTAACAAATAGCAATTAAAACAGAAGTCATGAGCAACAAAATGAAACCAGAAAATACACGGCGCGATTTTATGAAAAAAAGCGCTTTGATAGGAACCGGGTTAGTGTTAGCAAAACCATTTAACATTATAGCCAACCCCCTATTTTCCAGAGAAAAGGTAAATATTGGTGTGGTAGGTTGTGGAGTGCGCGGTCGTGGTGTAATTTTTAGTAATATCCCCAAAATTGAAAGTGCTAATCTGGTTGCTGTTTGCGATATAGTAAAAAGTAGAAGAGATGGAGCAAAGCGTCGTTTTGAAAGGAGATATAATACTAAGATAAGTGCTTATGAAGATTTTTACGAAATGCTTGCTAAAGAAAACCTAGATGCTGTTGTTTTAACAACGCCTGATTTTTGGCATATGCAGCATACCGTAGATGCGATGGAAAGTGGTTTGCACGTGTATTGCGAAAAAGCGATGTCTAACAATCTAAGAGATGCTAAAAAAATGGCTAAAGCCATGAAAAAAACAGGAAAATTACTTCAAATAGGACGCCAAAGAAGAAGTAATGATCGATACAGATTTATGTACCAAAAACTAATACAGCAAGAAAAAATATTTGGTAATCTTACACATGCTATAGGCCAATGGAATCGATCAAAAATATATAGCTTTCCCAAAAGTCGTCAAGAAGATCTAGATATGGCAGTTATCAAAAATTACGGATTTGAAACACAAGATCAAGTTTATAATTGGCGAAATTATAAGAAATTAGGCGGGGGCGTTGTATCTGACCTAGGGTCGCATCAAATAGATATTTTCAATTGGTTTTTTAATGCATACCCGCACACAATATATGCTACCGGAAACAACTCTTATTATGGCCTAGAGCAGGCTGACACCATGGCAACTATTTTAGAATACGACACCCCTAATGGCAAGGCAATTGGGATTTATGAAAATATCTCGCATTCACGAGCAATCGGTGTTAATGAACGATTTATAGGAGACAAGGGTGCGTTTATTATTTCAGAAGGAAAAGACAATAAAATTTACCGAGAATCCAGAGTGAAAGCAAATGAATGGCAAAAGTATATTGACAATGGTTTTCTTAAAAATCTAGGCGGTTTGGCATCATACAAATCAAAAGAGCAAGGCGATTCTGGAATCACGGAAACTGCACCCCAAGTAAGTTATGAAATTAATGAAATGCTAGAAATGGATAAGGTGTATAATCTTAATTCGCATACAGCCCATTTATACAATTTTATTGAGGCGATCATTGGTAATGAAAAGTTGAACTACAATGCTTTAGCATCATACAAAAGTGAACTTTGTATATATAAGATACATGAGGCAATTAATAGCGGTGGTAAAAAGGTTACTATTAATAAGAGTGCATACAATATTTGATTAACAAAAAAATGTTGTAATGCTTAAAATAGCATTTAGAAGTCCTCGCATAGTATTTCAGTATCTTTGTACAAAGTACAAATTGCATGCTATTGCTATGAAGAAAAAACCAGATAATATTGTATTCAATGAAGATACAGAACAATACGAGGCACACATGCTTCCTTATGCCACTAATGTAGGTTCGCCTGTTATCAAAATTGATGACATTGCGCTTTGGAAAAACAGAAATATTAACAGTGCAAATCATCTGTTTGAAACACGTTATGAAGAATTAAAAGCGGCCTACGAAAAACTCATGACGGAGTTTGAATACAACAACATCATTTATAACGCAAAATTTAATTTTGAGCCAATTATTGGAGAAATCTACCATCTTTATGAGAAAATGGATAAAAACACATTCCTTTCGCTAATTGCACCAGACGAATGTAATTTTAAGCATTTAGGCTCATTTCAATTAAAAGCTGATAAGGTTTGGCAGCGAACCGATAACGATATCGTTGGCTAAACATATTGAAAGAAACTCTTTCCATTCGGCTCTGTCATTCATTCTTTTATCTTTAGTCGAAATTTTAACCAATGAAGTACCTTTTCCACTTAGTTTGCTGCTTTTTTTTAGTGGCGAGTTGTCAACAACCATTACCAGAAATTGATAATTCCAAAGCCGATTCCATTCGCATTAATCAGGTAGGCTATTATCCTAATGCTCCTAAAAAAGCAGTTATTGTTGAAGGAGATAATACAAGTAAATTTCAACTAATTGATCTTGCCAATAACAAATCAGTTTTTGAAGGTGAGCTTAGCACTTTGCAAAAATGGGATTTAGCTGGGGAAACAGTTCAGATAGCTGATTTTTCTACTTTTTCCGTTCCAGGCAGCTATCGATTGTATGTTGAAAATTTAGGCTATTCACATGCCTTCGATATTAATAATAATATTCTTGATGAATCAGCCAGAGCAGTAATAAAAGCATTGTATTATCAACGTGCTAGTACCGATCTTCCAGAAAAGCATGCAGGAAAATGGCATCGCAAAGCTGGCCATCCCGATAATAATGTGAGTTTTCATCCTTCGACAAATAAAGAAGGAACTATGGACGGTTGGGGAGGCTGGTATGACGCCGGTGACTTTGGAAAATATGTGGTAAATGGTTCTTACCCTCTTGGACAAATGTTAACGCTACATGAGCAATATCCCGATTTTCACAAAGACAATACTTTGAATATTCCAGAAAGCGGAAATGGGAATTCAGATCTTCTTGATGAATTGAAATATGAAATGAATTGGCTTCTAAGAATGCAAGATCATGATGGAGGCGTTTTCTTTAAATTGACTACCAAACGTTTTACAGGAATGATCCTGCCAGAAAAGGCTACTGAAGAACGCTTTATAATCGGAAAATCAACCACAGCAACTTTAGACTTTGCAGCCGTTGCTGCTAAAATGGCTCAAGCCTTTAAAGAGATTGATTCAGCATATTCAAACACCTGTATGTCGGCCGCTATAAAGGCATATAATTGGGCAAAAAAGAATCCTGAAATTGCATACAAAAACCCAGAAAATGTTGTAACAGGTGAATATGGCGATAGTGATTTTAGTCAGGAATTTTACTGGGCAGCAGCCGAGTTATATTTGACTACTCAACAAGAGTCATATTTAGAAGATATAAGATCAAGTAAAGTTGACTTTAGCTTTAAACCAGGAGAAAGTTGGGCAAATCACATGCACTATATAGGTGCAATTGCACTTATAGATCATTTAGAAGATGGCCCGCTTAAAACAAAATTAGAAACGGAACTTGTACTTGCCGCAGATGAGTTAGTAGAACTAACAGAAAAAACAGCTTACTTTCAACCATTATCCGATTTTCAATGGGGATCGAATAGCGACATCTTCAATACAGCTATGATCGTGGCAAATGCCTACAGAATCACGAAAAAGCCAATATACTTAAAAACAGTACAAGAAATTGCAGATTATGTATTTGGTAAAAATGCCACAGCTTATAGCTTTGTAACTGGTTTTGGTGATAAAACTCCGATGTTTATTCACCATCGTCAAAGTGCTGGAGATGAAGTATTAGAACCTGTTCCTGGATTCATTTCAGGAGGGCCAAATAGTCGGAAACAAGACAAGAATGAGGTAACATATCCTAACAACGAAGCGCCAATGAAAGCTTGGGCAGATGACGAAGCAAGTTATGCGAGTAATGAAATATGCCTAAACTGGAATTCAGCAGCGGTATATGTACTTGGTTTTTTAGCAAATGAGAGTAATTAATTAGTATATAACAACAAATTAAAGCACCAAACTACCTAAAACAACAATGACTAATTTTCCAAGCGATTTTTTATGGGGAAGTGCAACCTCATCGTACCAAATTGAAGGCGCACATGACAAAGACGGAAAAGGACCTTCTATTTGGGATGCCTACTGCAAAATTCCAGGAAAAATATTGAATGATGACCATGGCGATATCGCAATCGATCATTATCATAAGTACAAAGAAGACGTTGCTCTGTTAAAGCAACAAGGATTTACTGCCTATCGTTTTTCCATAGCTTGGACTCGTATTTTACCAAATGGAAAAGGGGAAGTAAATGAAAAAGGGATCCAGTTTTACAATGATTTAATCGATGAATTGCTGGCTAACAACATTCAACCTTGGGTCACATTATATCACTGGGATTTACCATTGGCTTTACAGGAAGAAGAAGATGGCTGGTTAAATCCTAAAATAAGCTATTATTTTGAGCAATATGCTACCGTTTGTTTTGATCGTTTTGGAGATCGTGTTAAGCACTGGATTACATTAAATGAACCTTGGGTAGTAGCAATTTTAGGTTATGGTCAAGGCGTTTTCGCTCCGGGACATATCTCTAATAGCGAACCTTATTTAGCTGCACATCATTTGCTTATTGCACACGCCAAAGCAGTAAATGTTTATAAATCATATTTTAAAAAACAACAAGGTACTATTGGTATTACCAATAATTGTGACTGGCGAGAGCCAATTGATAATCAACCAAAAAACATTGAAGCGGCTCAAAGAGCTCTATTGTTCTTCTTAGGCTGGTTTGCAGATCCTATTTATTTAGGAGATTATCCACAAGTAATGAAGGATCGCCTAGGGAATAGACTACCAGAGTTTAGCGAATTAGAAAAGAGTCTATTAAAAGACTCGTCTGATTTCTTCGGACTCAATCACTATACTACCATGTATGCAGCTGAACAGGATGAGAATGCCGTAGAAACATCGGCCTATGGTAACGGAGGACTTTCAGAAGATCAAGATGTGCAAATATCTCAAGATCCCAACTGGGATTTAACTGATTTTAATTGGGCAGTGGTACCATGGGGATGCAAGAAGTTATTAGAGTGGATAGCCGATCGATATGACAACCCACCAATATTCATTACTGAAAATGGATGCGCCTATCATGATAAGCCTTCAGCCGATGGCCAGGTCCATGACGAACGTCGAATTCAATTTTATAAATCGTACCTAGAAGCTTGCGACGAAGCCATAAAAAATGGCGTTAACCTAAAAGGCTATTTCGCCTGGAGTATGTTTGATAATTTTGAATGGGCCTCAGGATATTCACAACGTTTTGGCATCAATTATATCGACTACGACACTTTGGAAAGAATCCCAAAAGATTCAGCTAAATGGTTTACTAAAACCATCAAAGAGCATCAGGAAAGACATACTCTTAAAGATAAAGTGCACTAGTCTGATTACATCCTCTACCGATCTCTACTTTAAAGGTGATTTCTTTGCAAATGGCAAATTTCTCCCTTCCCTTGAGGGAAGGACCGGGGATGGGTGTTAATCTATTCTATAAAACTCCAATAGTATTACTATTTCGATCTAGCTCATGGTGAACACCCCTCTAAATCTCCCCTCTAGGGGAGACTTTCCTTACTCTTGCCCATTCTAGGAAATCCCTAAGCAAACTTAACGGCAGTTCCAACAATTGATACCATGGTTACGCCATTGGCCCCCATCATTTCAATATCAAAAGATATTCCTACCACGGCATCAGCAGCTTGGTTATTGGCATTATCTCTCAACTTTTGAAATGCTTCTTCTTTGGCTTCCTCTAAGCCATTTTCATAATTTGCATAGTACTTACTACTATTAAACATATCCTTAAAAGACATTCCCTTTGTACCATAATTAACAACATAGGTCGTTCCAGTAACGACACCTAAATAGTTTGATATTGTTTTTCCGTCAATTGAGTTTGTAGTTGTTAAGATCATTCTCTCTCGTTTTAATTATAAGTAGTGAAAACATAGTTTATGTTACATCTCAACAAAACGAATCATTGCGTTTATCTTAATCGTTTTTTTGTTTCTTTGTCCCTACTAAACACATAATTAAGCTTGAGCGCACTAAAACGTTTTTTTAAAGACACCGCCATTTATGGCATTACTACTGTGCTTGCTCGTTTTATTAGTTTTATTCTTGTCCCGTTGCATACAGCGGCTATGGGTACTGTCGATTATTCTGGCGTTACTGAGTTCTTCGTATATGCCGCTTTCCTAAACGTATTATTAAGCTATGGAATGGAAACTGCTTTTTTCCGCTTCTTTAATACACATAAAGAGAAGGATACTGTTTATACCACAGCATTAATCAGTCTTACAGTTTCAACAATCCTATTTTTTATAGGCGTCTGGATTTTTAAGGATCAGTTAGCTGATTTAATTAAAGTAGATCGTTATTATTTTAAAATATTAGTAGGGATTACAGCATTAGATGCATTAGTAGTTGCTCCGTTTGCATATTTACGAGCCAAGAATCGACCTATTCGCTTTGCAGGAGTTAAATTGACGAACATAGCCATCGTAGGTTTTGTCAATTTATTTTTCCTATGGATAATTCCAGAATTCTCATTAGAATTTTCATTTTATAATAAGGAGGAATTGCTTCAGTATGTCTTTTGGGCAAATCTCTCTGCAAGTGCAGTTACCCTAATCCTGTTATTCCCGTTGTTTTTTAAGTTGAAGTTGGTTTTCGACACTGGACTTTTCAGAAAATTGTTGAGTTATGGATGGCCCATTTTAGTTGCAGGATTGGCATTTGTCATTAATGAAAATTTAGATAAGCTAATGCTTCAAGAAATGATTGATGAAGATACCATGGGTGCCTATGCCGGTTGTTATAAAATTGCCGTCTTCATGACGATATTTATCCAAGGCTTTCGCTTAGGTGCAGAGCCCTTCTTTTTTAGTCATGCAAAATCGGATAATGCCGTTGAGAATTATGCTACTATCTTAAAATACTTCGTCATTGCCGGGGGGCTTGGGCTTTTGATCATTTGCTGTTTTATAGATCCACTTAAAAATTTCATCGTAAGAGATACTGCTTACCATAAAGCCATCGATATTGTTCCAATTGTATTGCTTGCCAATTTATGTTTAGGCATTTATCACAATTTATCTATTTGGTATAAACTAACTGATAAAACCCGATACGGGATGTATATATCAATCATCGGTGCTATTATCACTATTGCATTTAATTGGATTATGATTCCTAAAATTGGTTTTATCGCATCGGCTTGGGCGACCTTGGCGGCTTATGGCGGTATGATGATCATTTCCTATCAACTGGGAAAAAAACATTATCCTGTTCCCTATGATCTCAAAAAAATCGGATTTTACCTTGCACTCGCTATCGGATTATCGGCTGTATCTTTCATTCAATTCAGGGAAAACTACTGGCTCGCATCCGCTTTTGTTTTAGTATTTTTGGGAGCTGTTTTTCTGATAGAAAAGAAAGAACTAAAATCGATTTTAAACTAACAACTATATCACCTCTTTGAATAGAGGAAACGGAGAGAGCTTATGACAGTGCAAATCATCAACAAATCAAAACACGCATTACCTAATTACGAAACAGTGGCATCAGCTGGTATGGATATTCGGGCCAATATCGAGTCACCCATTACCTTAAAACCATTAGAACGTACAATCGTTAAAACGGGTTTGTTCATCGCCTTGCCGGTTGGCTTTGAAGCGCAGGTGCGTCCAAGAAGTGGACTCGCTGCCAAAAAAGGAATCACAGTATTAAACGCACCAGGAACGGTAGATGCTGATTATCGCGGTGAAATTGGTGTGATATTGGTCAATTTATCTAACGAAAATTTCGTAATCGAAGATGGCGAACGCGTTGCTCAATTAGTCATTGCTAAGCATGAGCAAGCAAGCTGGGAAGAGGTAGAAGTACTATCGGAGACCGATCGTGGAGCTGGCGGATTTGGCAGTACTGGGGTCAAGTGAAGTAGTTAATCAAAATATAGATTCCCGCCTTCGCGGGAATGAAATGAAAAAATATGAAAATAATAGTACCAATGGCCGGTCGCGGAAGCCGACTTCGCCCACATAGTTTAACTGTACCAAAACCATTAATTCCTGTAGCAGGCAAGCCGATCGTTCACCGATTAGTGGCTGATATTGCCGGTGTTTTAAAACAAGATATAGAAGAGATAGCTTTCATTTTAGGTGATCCTGCATTTTTTGGAGACGACGTTGTTGAAAGCCTGAAAGAATTGGCGACTGAACTCGGTGCAAAAGCCAGCATTTACCGTCAACTAGACCCTAAGGGAACAGGGCACGCTATTATGTGTGCTGAACCATCATTAAGTGGACCGGCGGTAATTGCATATGCCGACACCTTGATTCGCGCCGATTTTGACTTAGATGCAGATGCAGATAGTGTGATCTGGACAAAAAGAGTTGAGAATCCAGAAGCCTATGGCGTAGTCAACTTAAATGAAAAAAATGAAATCATAGAGCTTGTAGAAAAGCCGACTGAGTTTGTTAGTGATCAAGCAGTAATTGGCATTTACTACTTTAAAGATGTTGGAGTGTTGAAAAATGAACTTCAATATGTATTAGACAATAATATTATCAATGGTGGTGAATATCAAATTAACGATGGTATCAAGCAAATGATGGCCAAAGGCAAGATATTTAAAACGGGAACTGTTGATGAGTGGATGGATTGCGGAAATAAAACGGTTACTATCGAAACCAATCAGCGCATGCTTAATTTCTTGCATGCTGACGGTGAAAAGTTAGTTGCAGATTCAGCCCAAATAGAAAACTCTGAAGTAATTGAACCTTGTTTTATCGGTGAAGGTGCTGTAATTGTCAATTCTAAAATCGGACCACATGTTTCAATCGGAAAAAACACTAAAGTCTTGGATTCTAAAGTAAAAAATAGTCTAATTCAAACAAATTCCCTGATTAAAAATGCCACTCTAGAAGAGGCTATGATTGGGAATAACGCCAAGTTTGACGGTGAGTTTACACGAGTTAGTATCGGAGATTATTCCGTTTTGGAGTAGTTTTTCTATCAACAAAGCTTCATAGTACAATGTCAGATCGAGTGATTCTTATTGACTGATAAGAAAATAAGAATTGTATCGAGATCTATTTAAGTGATTCCATTTCTCTTAGGCGAAAGGTTCTCGATACAATCCCGATAGCTATCGGGATCACTCGAACTGACATTGAAATTTGACAATAACTATTGGACCTCATATTCCTATATTTTAGTTAACTAAAGCCCGTTTTGGGGAGAAATCCGTAATTTACAGCAAAAAGAAACCCACTATTGCTAGTTCAAAAAACAATACACGTACTTCTTTTATTAGGATTTTGCATTCCGCAGTTACTACTATCACAACAAGTAGAAATCAACGATGACCTTGGCGATGTAACGGATGAGTTTCAGGAGCACTTTTTTGAAGCCTTAAAACAACGTGGTATTGAGAATTATGAAAAGGCATTAGTGGCACTTCTAAAATGTCAACGCATTGATGATACTAAAGCCATTGTCAATTTTGAAATAGGTAAAAACAACTTGCTGCTTAAAAAGTTTGATGCTGCCGAAGTTAGCCTTAAAAAAGCACTAGAGAAGTCGCCTAACAACGAGTGGTATTTAGAGTCGTTATACGAGGTGTACTATCAAACTCAAAACCTTGATTTGGCAATTACTACTGTAAAAAAGCTCATCGCCCACCACCCTATTTATAAAGAAGATCTACTTACTTTATATATGCGAACGCGACAGTTTAAAAATGCAATAGCTGTGTTGGATGATCTAGATGCAACTCAAGGTCGATCATATTCAAGAGACAGCATTCGGGCACAACTCTATACCATAAGTGGGTTTGACAATGAAGAAGTAAATTATTGGAACAAACGCATTTCTGACAATCCAAAAAATGAAAAAAATTACCTCTCCTTAATTTATCTTTTAAGTGAAAAAGGAGATGCAAATGCTGCTTTTAAGGTTTCTGAGCGTTTGTTAAAATCAATCCCAGATTCTAAGCTAGCTCACTTGGGTTTGTTTAAATATTATTTAGAAAAAGAAGAGATTGACAAGGCTGTCAATTCCATGAATACCGTAGTAAAGGCAACGCAGATTAATAAGGAAGCCAAGTTTAAGGTCATCTATGATTTTATGCGCTATGCTGAAACTCATCCTGATCAGGAATTGGCATTAGAAAATGCAGCTACTTTGTTTTCAGAAATTCAAGGAAGCAAATCGATTTATATGGATTTAGCCAATTTCTTTTTAAAGAAGAACAATGATGCTCAAGGGACAAAATATATGCAGCTGGCTTTAGGTGGAAACAATCTCGCACTTAATAATTTCGATGCCCTTAAGAAGCAGTTATTCCTATTGGCAGAGCGTAAGGATTTTAAAACACTGTATGACAATTCCACTAAAGCTATTGATAATTATCCCTCACAACCAGTGCTGTATTTCTTAAAAGGAGCAGCAAGCAACAATCTCCAAAAATATAAAGAAGCAATTGACGTTTTAGAGATTGGTATTGATTTTGTAGTAGATGATATTAAGTTAGAATCTAGTATTTATAAGGAGCTAATTGTGGCTTATCGCAGTTTAAATAATTTTAAAAAAGTAAAGTACTACGAATCACAACTTATTAGAATAAATAGTTGATTATTAGGAATAAAGATTAATCTAAAAAATACTTTAGTGTTCCAAAAATTTAATATAGCTTTAGGAATTCTCTCTTTTGTGATAGTTTTATCTTCTTGCAAGAGCACTTCTTCTGTTGGAAATACTTCAATTGTAAATCCTATGAATGCGCGTAAAATTGTTAAAAATCATTATAAAAACTATATAGACTTTAAGACCTTAAAAGGACGCGCTAAGGTTCGTTATGAAGATGAAAGTCGAGGTCAAACGGTCACGGCCAATATTCGTATTGAAAAAGGAAAGACCATTTGGCTTAGCGTTTCTTTTTTGGGAATTGTTGGTGCAAAGGCATTGATTACGCCAACTCAAGTTCAATATTACAACAAGCTAGAAAAGAATTATTTTGATGGAGATTTTAGCTTACTAACTGATCTTTTAGGAACTGAGTTAACGTATTCTCAATTAGAAGATATGTTAATGGGCCAAGCCATTTTCGATTTAAAAGAAGAAAAGCTAGAAAGCTCTATTTTTAAGCGTTCCTATAAATTACAACCATCTCAAAACATCCCACTTTTTGACAAGCTGTTTTTTGTGAATAGCCAGAATTTTAAAATGGCAGAGCAACGGCTTCGTCAAGGCGATAAAGCAAGAGAATTATCGATTTTATACCCAGAATATCAAAAAGTGAAAGGAAAAGTATTGCCAAAAAAAATTGATATTATCGCTAGAGAAAATACCACACATACCAAAATTGCGTTTGAATATAGAACAGTTAATTTTGATGAGGATATTTCGTTTCCTTTTAAAATTCCAAATGGGTATAAGCAAATTCAAATTAATTGAGTTTTAGATTGAAGAAAATAGATGGTCATACCAAAAACCCTAGTGCCTTAAAATGAAAAAGACTTTTTTCTTTTCTCTTTACCCTATTCTTTTTTTCATTGCATTACTTTGTTGGCCCTCACTATCGACTGCTCAATCAGCTAAACAAAAAGAACTCCAACAACGACAGGAAAAACTGCAACAAGAGATCAAACAGATCAATAAGTTGTTTTTTGAGGTAAAAAGGGAGTCTAAATCTGTTTTAGAGCGATTAGAAGACATGGACCAAAAGGTAAATGCCTTACAGCGACTTATCCGCGTTAGCAATCAGCAAGCCAATTTATATACCCGAGAAATTGATGAAAATTTAAAAAGTATTGCCAAGCTTCGCTCTGACCTAAGCTCCTTGAAAAATGAGTATGCCGATATGATCAAGCGATCCTACAAAAGCAAATCGGAGCAAAGTAGAATTATGTTTCTATTGTCATCTGAAGATTTTTTGCAGGCCTACAAACGCATGCAATACATGAAGCAATTTACAAGACACCGCAGAAAACAAGGCGAGCAAATAAGCGCTAAAACTGAGGAGCTGCAACTTCTCAATATCGACCTAAAGGAAAAGAAAAAAGAGAAAGAAGCCGTCCTAGCAGAAAATAAGAAGACCCAGAAACAGCTTAAAGACGACCAAAAACAGCAACAAGACTTAATCGCTGTCTTGAAAAAAGATCAGAATCGATATGTTTCAGAAATTAGGAGCAAACAACGGGAGTCTGATAGAATCGATTCTCAACTAAAAGCCCTGATTGCCGAGGCGATTGCAGCTTCAAATAAAAAAGCAGGAAAAACAGGCTCAAAAACCTTCGCTTTAACGCCCGCTGATAAAATCATTGCCGGAAATTTTGTTGCCAATAAAGGTCGATTACCTTGGCCAATTGAAAAAGGGGTTGTTACCCGAAGTTATGGTGTTCAACAGCACCCTATCTTTAAAGGGAATACCATACGTAGCAATGGTCTTCGTATCGCAAGTGAAAAAGGTGCCAAAGCTAGATCAATTTTTGATGGTGAAGTATTACAAGTTCAAGTTCAAAAACGAGGAAATCCTAAAGTCCTAATTCGCCACGGGAATTATATTAGTGTGTATGGTAATCTGCAAAAAGTCTTTGTAAAAAAAGGCGATAAGATTAAAGCGAAACAGGAAATTGGCGAAGTTTTTACAAGTAGAAGTAGTGGTAAAACCGAGCTATACTTTAGTGTCTTTAAAGAATCTTCCACAATGAACCCATCTCCTTGGCTAGCTTCTAAGTAGTTCTCCTGTTAAGCAAATAGGGCTTTTAATTCAGTAGCATCTTCCGGTTTCATTTTTCCAGCTAAAACCAAACTCAATTGCTTTCTGCGTAAAGCAGCTTCATAACGCTCTTTTTCTAAGTCAGTTTCTGGTTTAATTGGTGGTATTGCGATGGGACGACCTGTTTCATCTACGGCTACAAAGGTATAGATAGCTTCATTCGCTTTAGTGCGTGCACCCGACTCGCGATCTTCAGTCCATACATCAATAAAAATTTCCATACTCGACGTAAAGGCGCGACTAACTTTTGCCTCGACAGTTACTACACTTCCTAATGGAATCGCGCGATTAAATGCCACATGATTTACCGATGCTGTTACCACAATTCGTCTTGAGTGACGTCTTGCCGCTATACTTGCTGCACGATCCATTCGGGCAAGCAATTCGCCACCAAAAAGATTATTTAGCGGATTGGTTTCACTTGGTAAAACAAGGTCGGTAAGTATGGCTTGGGACTCGCTTGGTGTTTTGGCTTCCATTCAAAAAATAATTTTGGCAAAGATAGGATTTCGACACTACTTCACTCAAACGTTCATACTACTTCCTACCTCAAGCAATGTTAAATCTTTTTTCGCAATTTTGAACTTGTTTTTTGCCTCTTCTTTGTCAATTTCTATATAACCAAATGTATCATAGTGAATACCTAATACACGATCACATTCGACAAAATCAGATGCAATCACAGCGTCATCTATTCCCATAGTAAAGTTGTCACCTATTGGGAAAACAGCCAAGTCTAATTTGGTCTGTATAGGAATGAGTTTCATATCCATTGTAAGCGCAGTATCCCCAGCAATGTAAATATTCTTATCTGCTTCTATTACAAATCCACCTGGTTGACCACCATAGGTGCCATCACCAAATGAAGAGGTATGAACCGCATTTACATATTTTACTTTTCCGAAATCGAAGTTCCAAGCTCCACCATGATTCATAGGATGAACTTTGTGTTCTTTTGCTTGATAATACATTGCAATTTCATAATTAGAAACTATAATGGCTCCTGTTTGCTTTGCTAGCGCATCGACATCCGCTGTATGATCAAAATGTGCATGAGTTACCAAGATGAAATCAGCTTTTAGATCCTCTAGTCTAATCTTGTCCTTAGCAAGTGGATTTTCGGTAATAAAAGGATCGACAATAATATGTTTATCTCCTATTTCTAATCCTAAACAGCCATGTCCGTATGCAGTAAGTTTCATAATTTATCTGAATTTAAGCTTCAATTTACAAAAATGAGGAGTAATGTTTTTAGACTGGAAATTGACTTGAAATAAAAAAGTACCTCAATTGATAAGAGATGCTTTTATATAGTATTACGAAAATATTTTTTTATGATTCTTCAGGCGCATTATTATCTGTTGTCTCAGTCGAAATAGTAGCCGCTGTAACAGAACTATCATAGGCATTATCATATTGCTCCAAAAGGTTCATTGTTGCCGTAATCAAATCTTGTGTTTCTTGAAGTAAGCCAAAATATAAGGTGGTGTTTTTCGGACTTGACTCTTCCGTACGTGTTCGTTGAATTTGCTTGTTGATTTTGTCGGAAACCTGATCGAGAAGCTTTTGTTTTTGATCGATTATAGCAGCAATATTGTGGAATTCTCTGGTCTCGAAGGTTTGTTGAATATCCGTAAAAAGCTCATTCAAATTTCCTTCAATTTCTTTTAACTCTTTTATTTGATTAAAGCGAAGGTTTTTGTGGTTGTTATTCACATGCTTAAAACTAGCCTTGCTTATATATTCCAACGATTGGGTCATGTCTTGCAAGTAACCTAGGGTGGTGATGTAAAACTGACTGGCTCCATCACTAGACTCATCTAAATTCTTGATGAAATAATAAATGTTATCCCTAAGTTCATCGACCTCCACATTAAGTTTGGTGATGCCTTTTTTGTTCTTTTTCAATCGTGAAAGATCTTGCCTTGCCAGACTATCGAGTGAAGTGCTGTATATTTTATTTCCTCGTTTTACTACAGAAGAAATATTGGCTGCGCTTTCCTGAATAACTCCTTGAATTGAGCTACTCTCTGCCTTTTGTAGGCTGCTCTCTGTTCGTATTTCTTTGCTTTTCCTTCTGTGATTAAGAAAATTGCGAGTCAAGAAAAAGCCCGCTAATAATAGCAACCCAATAATGCCCGGAAGCTTTAAAAAGTATATTGCCGCGGCCATTACACTAGCAGCAACAAAGGCACTGATTGCAGTAAAAAACCATCCTCCAATAACATTAAGTACCCCAGCAACGCGATACACTGCACTTTCTGTGCCCCAAGCTCGGTCGGCAAGCGAGGTTCCCATTGTTACCATAAAAGTAACATAGGTAGTCGAAAGGGGTAATTTCATTGATGTTGCGATGGAAATAAGCACACTAGCAATCATAAGATTGACTGATGCACGAACCATATCGAAGGCAGGAGCATCTTCCTTTTTAGCTCTAGAAATGGGAATTTGCTGAAATTGTTTATCCGCAAATTTCTTGAAGCCATTAGGTGTGACTTTATCAATAGTGTAGTTCGCATTCACAAAAAAGCGAACAAATACTCTTGAAAGGTAATTGGGTTCAAAGCGCTCGCTTCCTTCTTCTTGTCTTGCAAGATCGACTGATGTTTTTACCACAGCTTTTGCCTTACTCGAAAACCAAAGTGTAAGTACCATAATAAGGCCTGCTGCCAATAACAAAATAGGCTTTGTTGCAACCGCTCCAGCCAGTCCTTCCATGCTGTAAGTTGTTGGATCTGGTGATCCTGCAAGTGTCCAGCCTTCATATGAATTAAAAGCAGCAATTGGCACACCAATAAAGTTAACTAAGTCGTTACCCGCAAATGCCATGGCAAGCGCGAACGTGCCCAGTATGATGATTATTTTATAAATATTGAGCTTGAAAAACTGAATAAGAATAAATGAAACAACGGTCCAAAAAGCAAAATTAATTCCAATAGTTCCTAGTACATTCCCACTTACAAATTCCTTAATGTCTTCTGACATGAAAGATGCATTTTTAAAACCTTTGATTAAAAGGAAATAAACAATGGATGTTACTGCAATACCGCTAAATACAGAACCAAATAAAGCAGGTAATTTCTCAAACTTAAAAGAAAGTATTAAACGGGATATAAATTGGACAACCGCCCCTATGGTAAAAGCAATAAACACGGAGAGGAGTATTCCTAGGATTATTTCTAAGGCCTTATCGGAATTAATATAATTACCTAGAGCTAAGAAAGATTCACTGTCATTAGAAGCAATTTTTATGACTGCCACACAAACTGCAGCACCCAACAATTCAAAAACAATAGATACTGTGGTAGACGTAGGCAATCCCATGGTGTTGAAAAAGTCCAACAATAGGATATCCGTAAGCATAACTGCCAAGAAAATCACCATAATCTCGCTGAACATAAATTGCCCGGGAACGAAAATCCCCTTTCGGGCAACTTCCATCATGCCACTAGAGGACAGTGCCCCAAAGGCAACCCCAATACTGGCAACGATCATAATGGTTTTAAAGGAAACTGCCCTGGACCCAATGGCAGAATTTAAGAAGTTAACTGCGTCGTTACTGACACCAACTACAAGATCAATTATTGCTAAGGTTACCAAGGCAACCAACATGAAAATATAGATACTCTCCATCAAAAAAAATATGAGGATAAATGTCTTATTAAAATTTCAGCAGTATGTTACCATAATGTTATGTTATACTGAGAAAAGCACATCCCTATGTTAACATCAAATTTGGTCAAAATCACCTGTAATCATAAGCCATAGTGGCTCAGTGAAATTACAATTCTCAGGGTATCATAAATGGACGTTAAGATAACATCAATTGTTATCGTAATACATTGATTTAGAGTAGTTTATGTTTTTAATGTAAATTTAATGTTACCAAATTGTTTCAAAATAGGTAAATTAATGTTATGTTTGTAATGTAATTATTAATTCAAATCCTACTTAATATGAAAAAGATACTCACTTTAGTCGCTTTAGCTTGTATCACTTTTTCTTTTGCCCAAAAGAAGAAGACACTCAAACTAAACAAAGACACAAATTTAATAGAAGCTGCATTATTTCATGACAATGGTGTCATGAGTCAAGAAGGCACCTATAATATTCAAGGTAAATTAGAAGGTACTTGGACAAGCTACAATCAATTTGGCAAGAAAACTGCTGTTGGAGAATATACGAATGGCGTTAAAACTGGAAAATGGTTTTTCTGGGCAGATAACACTTTAAAAGAAGTTGATTACGATAACAATCGTATTGCCAAAGTAAGCCTTTGGAAAAATGAAGAAAAGCAAGTAGTCGCAATACGCGATTAAAAAATATTCCTTAATTACGCAAAATGCCCGATAGTTTTCCTATCGGGCATTTTTATTTTATGGCAATTCATGAGTATTCCAAATCAGAAAAGCGCTTACTTTCGTAAACGCTTTTCCTAGGTAAGTATTTGTATGATTAATACAAAAAACTATTTCCTTTTATAAACAAACTCTAATTCAAATAAGTTTCTTAATTACCTGTTGCCCAAGCAAAAGTTGCTACGTCAACTGCTGTACCATTAAATACATCATCATTTACTGAAGTTAATGGAGTCCCGTCAACAATAACATTCGCAACTGGCCCCATGTCTTTCATATCTACATTGGTAGCGTAGTTTGTTAAGAGTACATTGGTCATAGTAGCACCAGAGTTCTTCTTAAACTGTAATGCAATCCCTTCGTTAACTTCCGTAACCGCAGTGAAATTGGCGATAGTTGGATTTCCATTGGCCCCATCAGCTTCGATAGCTGTAGAGAAACCAGAAATCGTATGTGACACATAGGTATTGGTTAAAGTACCATTCCACCCTTCTGTCCAATCAACTGAATCGTCTTCATTATTCTCAGAGTAAAAGTTAGTCACAGAAACAGTTCCTCCAAAGAACTCAACACCATCATCTTTTCCATCGATAGCAGCTACCCATTCTATTGACGTTCCTGAACCAACAGCGTACAATGTCAATCCGTTATACTGTGATTCTGGGTTAATTTGTGCCCCAGCATATCGGATAATCAAATAACGAATAGAACCTGAATTATCTGCATCATTAGTTCCACCATATGTAATTTGACCTACCTCAGCAGTAGCATTAGCACCTTCAGTAGTCGTAGCATCACCTGCAATTACAAGTCCACCCCAAGTACCAGGGGTTTCCGTTGCCGAAGTCATTTCAACTGGCATTGCAGCTGTACCTTGCACGTTAATTTGTGCACCTTTTTGAATAACAATATAGGTACTTGTTTCGTCTCCTGATTCTACATCTGCTGTAATCTTCGTTCCAGCAGGAATTGTCAAAGTAGTACCTGCTTCCATACTTAAAGTTCCTTTTAAGAAATAGGAAATTGAAGCATCCAGCGTAAGGTCTGAAGTTTGACTACCGCCTATTACCTGCGTTGATACTTGATTTGTACTATTTACCCAATCGAATAAAGCCGCATCAACCGTTGCCGGAGCAACATAACTCAATGCTGGGTTCGAAGTTTCCCCGTCAATGGTAACATTAGTCAAAGCGCCATTGTCCTTATAGTCAATTGATGTGGTATAACCTTGTAATGATAAGCCGGTTATTGTTGCGCCCGATTCTTTTTTAAATTGAAGTGCAAGACCACCAACTGATGATACCGCAGTCAGATTTACTAAAGATGGGTTTCCGTTATTCCCATCTGCTTCAACAGCAGTAGAGAAACCATCTTCAGTGTGGATAATATAAGCATTGGTTAAAGTACCACTCCATCCTTCAGTCCAGTCAACCGAATCATCTTGGTTATTTTCTGAATAGAAGTTTGTCATAGAAACTGTTCCTCCAAAAAACTCAACACCATCATCTTCACCGTTTAGGGTTGCAACGTTTGATATTGTCGTTCCTGAACCAACTGCATAAAGCGTTAGTCCGTTATACTGGGACTCTGCATTAATTTGAGCTCCTGCATTTTTGATAATTAGGTAATTAATAGTTCCTGAATTATCAGTGTCATTAGAACCTCCGTATCTTATTTGACCTATCTCTGCAATAGCATCTGTACCTTCTGTAGTAGTAGCATCTCCAGCAATTACTAATCCTCCCCAATCTCCAGCACTATCATTTGCCGAAGTCATTATAACTGGATTGGCCGCTGTACCTTGTACATTTATTTGCGCTCCTTTTTGAATAACAATATATGTATTGGTTTCACTTCCACTCTGAACAGCAGCAGTTATTGTAGTTCCCGCAGGGATAGTAAGCGTTGCACCAGCCTCTACACTATATGTATTCGTTAATGTATATGCCAGCGATGGATCTAATGTTCTATCTTCAGTTAGTGTTCCTGTAAGGTTCAAATCTTCACTTACACATGGTGTACAAGTACCACCACAGTCAACGCCTGTTTCTGTTCCGTTCTGAATACCATCTGAACAAGAAGCTTCGGCAAGAGGAAGATCATCATCATTACCACAACTGGTTACAATCAATGCTCCTAAAAGTAGCAGCCATACAATTTTTTGGAATTTCATCATTGTTGTTTTCATAGTTTTTTAATTGTTGTTAAAAGAATGTTGGTTTAAAATTTATAACTCAGACCAAGGCTTATCCCTACACCATTGGTGTACGAAAGCACTGTTTCATCTCTTGTAATGCGTTGTGCTGAATCAGGATTTGCCAATACTTCTCCTGGATTTTGCAATATGCTTTGTACCTGCTTTACTGTAGGATTTAATAAATTCTTTCCTGTAAAAGTTGCTTTCCAGTGCTTCCCAAATTCTTTGCTTATTACAGCATCTAACACCACAAAGCCTTTTTCAACAATCGAATCATCATAAAATGCGACACGATTAGCTTGATCTGTAGGTACACCTAAAGCGAATATCTTGTCCGATGCGAAATTTGCCGATAATGATGCAGCAAACGGATTTTCACCCTCAGTGTTAAAGTTTAAGCTTGTATTAAAAATCCAATCAGACGCTCCTTGCAAATCAGTCTCGGTATTATCGCCATACTTAAATGTTCTTAACAAGGTGCCATCTTCATCTGTAACATCTTTTAGATCTTGAGTATGCCACATACGCGTTGCATTAAATACCATATTCAATCCGTACCCAGTATTATTTCCCTCTTCATCTTGATTAGGACTAATAAGGTCAATTTTGGTTTCAGCTTCTAAACCGAACACCTCTGCCTTTTCTGCTGAATTGAAATACGAAAACACACCCGCCGAACCTCGATCACGAACTCGGTTAATTGGGTCCTTAATGTCTTTGTAGAACGCTGCAAGGGATACTAACTGGCCTGCTGATGGGAAATACTCCCATTTAAGATCGTAATTCAAATCCGTTGATGCTTGAACATCCACATTACCACGAGTTACTTGTCCTGTTGGAGAAACATATTCAAAAGGAGACACCTCTTTAAATTCAGGAAGTGTAATCGTTCTACTAACCGCAAAACGGAAAGCATGCTTTTCATTTAATGAATACTTAGTGCTAAACGTTGGATACACATTATTGTAGTTTTGAATGCTCTCACCAACTCTAGGGAATAAGTTTCCGATATCGTATGTTACATTAATATCGTCTTCTTGCCAACGCAATCCACCATTAAAATTCCATTTTCCAAAGCCAACATTAACATTAGTAAAAATCGCTTTCGACTCTAACTCACCATCGTAAATATCTCGTCTTCTACCACGCGCATTTAAACCTAATAAGTTGATCTCTAATAGTTCGTTTTGGAAGTTAGGAAGTTGAAAAATTGCGCCTAAATCATCTATTGATGTTGGATTAATTGCATTTGTAGAAGTCTCTTCTACCCCAACGAATTCTGAGCTAAATTCACGTGCTTTATTTCTATAAGCTCCACCAACTTCAATTTTAAAAGTGTTGTTTTCTTCTTCAATGACATTGAAAATATCTTTTATACGAGCATTGTACTCTACATCTTCAATTTTTTGACTTGACTTACGCTGTTGGAATCCACCATTTCTACCTAATTGAACTAATGTTCCATTCGGGTCGAAATTGACTTCGTTTCTGATTCGATTAGGTTCATCAGCTTCTAAAAAGTTGAAACTTCCCGCCCATTCTAATGTGTTTTTTTCACTAAGACGATGTGTTCCCAAAAGTTGATTTACAACAACGTTTGTTTGCTTAGTATTCTGATCTCTTATGAATTGAAAAAGCCCTTCTGCTGGATTTGTTTCCTCGAAAATTGTGGCCTCTCCATTTCGTCCTCCTTCGAAAACCTCGTCATTCAATTTATTGATGAAGAAGAAGGTATATTTTAACTTATTTCTATCGTTGATGAAATAAGTTGCATCACCTAACAAGGTGTTCGTAATCTTCTTATTGTAAGTAGTTGCATCCGTAATCGTATCATCAATAAAGTTTGATCTAAATTGACGGAACAATCCTTTTCTGTATTCGTAAGATTGAGAATGAGATGCAGTTAATAATAAAGAAAGCTTTTCTTTCAATCTGTATCCAGCAGTAACAGAGGCTGAATAGTTTATCGGGTTATCTTGATTAACCGTATTCCAACTTTGCTGCGTAATTTGCTGCAATATTGGACGTTGCTGCTTGTAAAAGCCAAAATTCGCATCGTTCAGGTTAGGAGATACTTTAAAATTATCGTACACACCGTTTTGCGCAACATTGGTGTTTATTCCAGAACTTACACTTGCTGATAATTCAGATTGACCAGCTAAGGTTCTTGAAACAATATCAACATTTCCTGAAGCTTGATCTGCCGACGATTCTACAGCAAATGTTTTACTTATACCTACATTTTGAATAACCTTTGTAGGAAATAATGAAAGATCGATATTCTTTTTATCGACATCATCTGAAGGAATTGGCAAGCCGTTTAAGGTAGTTGCCAAATAACGATCTCCTAGTCCGCGTACAAAAACATCTCCTGAGCCTTCGCTTGACGCAACTCCTGAAATTTTTGTGGTTGCAGAGGCAGCATCAGAAACACCAACCTTTGCCAGTTGTTTTGCGCCAATACTCTCTTTTATTTGAACGGCTTTTTTCTGCTCTAACAGCAATGCCACTTGTGAATCTTTTCTAGCAACTGGAGCAGATAATATAACCTCATCCAGGCTTACTGCACTTGATCCAATACCGGTATTAACTTCCGTTACCTTACCAGCTTCAACCACAACATTTGGTACTTCTAAGGTTTCATACCCAACGAAACTAACTACAACAGTATAGGTTCCTGGCTCCAAGCCTTCGATAGTAAAAAGTCCATCAAAGTCAGTTTGGGCACCTTTAGTCGTGCCTTTAATGACAACTGTTGCAAAAGGTAAAGGATCGTTATTCATGTCCTTGTCTGTTATCTTTCCGGCAATACCTCCGGTTTGTGCAAGTGCAAATGATGTTACAAACAACATCAGAGTGATTAATTTAATTTTCATATTAAGTATTACAAATAATTACCGCTGCAAAGAAACCGTGATACTGTAAAGCGTTGGTTAACCAAAAATGAAGTATCAGTAATAAAACAGTTATCTAAATGTTACTAACTCGGGCTTCTTTTTTCAATCTGGAAACAATTTCCTAACACAACAAATACTATCTTGTGCCAATCAATATGTTACTATGAATTGGGAAGCTCTCCTATCACTTAAGCGCTTTGGCGATACACACAAAAGACTTCGAATTGAACAAGATGAAACCCGGCTTGGTTTTGAGGTAGATTATGACCGAATTATATTTTCGCAAGCCTTTAGAAGTCTTCAAGACAAAACACAGGTAATCCCGTTATCTAAGACTGATTTTGTACATACTAGACTTACACATAGCCTTGAAGTATCGGTTGTCGGACGATCATTAGGTCGTATCGTCGGAAAGCAATTATTAGAGCGTCATCCGCAATTGAAAAAAACACATGGCTACCAGTTTAATGACTTTGGAGCGATTGTAGCCGCTGCCGCATTATCGCATGATATCGGGAACCCCCCTTTTGGACATAGTGGTGAAAAAGCAATTGGTGAATACTTTAAATCGGGGAACGGGAAGCAGTTTAAAAATCGATTAACTGATAAAGAATATCAGGACTTAATTGACTTTGAAGGAAATGCAAATGGGTTTAAGATTTTAACTGAATCTAGGCAAGGAATAGAAGGTGGGCTGCGTTTGAGTTATGCCACTTTAGGAGCTTTTACAAAATATCCTAAAGAATCATTACCGATAAAACCGACCAAGCATATTGTCGATAAGAAATTTGGCTTTTTTCAATCGGAAAAAGAAGCTTTCGTCGACGTAGCAAATGAGCTGGGCCTAAATCAAACTAGAAAAGGAAAAGATATTAGTTTTAGTCGCCATCCTCTAACTTTTTTGGTCGAAGCTGCTGACGATATTTGTTACACAATCATCGATTTTGAAGATGGAATCAATCTTGGTTTAGTTGATGAAAGTTATGCCCTAGAATATCTGATTAATTTGGTTCGAGACACCATCAATATAAAAAAGTACAATGCCTTAAAGTTTAAAGAAGATCGATTGAGCTACCTACGTGCTTTATCAATTAGTACGTTAATTAATGAAGCCGTTCGAGTCTTTTTAGACAACGAAAATGCCATTTTAAACGGTGATTTTGATGTTGCACTAATCGATAAATGTCGATTTGAACCGCAGATAAATGACATTATTAAATTGAGTGTTGAAAATATTTACCAGTCAAATGAGGTCATCGAAAAAGAGGTAGCAGGCTACAAAATGTTGAATAGTCTACTTGATGTTTTTGTAAATGCAATCGTCAATAATAGTGAAGGCAAGGCCCATAATTACGACAAGCTTATTCTGAAACTGCTTCCTGCTTCTTTAAACGTTGAAGGCAATTCACCTTATAAAAACCTATTGGATGTTTGTTGTTATATCGCAAGTTTAACCGATGGACGAGCGCTGCAGTTATACAAACAGATTAATGGAGAGATTGGGTAAAGTTTTTAATTGAAAGTGATTTTAAAACTCGTTCCAACGTTGACTTCACTTTCTACTGCTATGGTACCACCTAAACTTTCTATTTGATTTTTGGTAATGAATAGTCCAATACCCTTAGCATCATTATTTCCATGAAATGTTTTATACATACCAAATAAATTTTTGCCATGCTTCTTAAGGTCAATTCCAATCCCATTATCAGAAACTTTAAGACTCAATTTTCCATTCTCATAAATGGTCTCGAGTATTATTTCTGGATTTCGATCGGCGTGCTTATACTTTAATCCGTTAGAAATTAGATTAAGTAATATACTTTCTAGATAGGCGGGGTTATGATCAACAAAGATCTCTGAAGAGACTTTGTTGGTTATTATAGCATTTTTTTTATCGATCTCTCCTTTTAAAACACTGACTGTATTTACGATACAATTTGATAAGCTTATTTTTTCAAGCCCCTTATTCAAGTTCGTTTGTATAGAAACTACTTTGTTTAAATGCGCTATTGTTTCAGAAAGAGATTCTGATACTTTTTTTAGATGATTGACCATTTCTAATTTCTCCTCCGAACTATCAGCTTCATCTACTAAATCTAAAAGCATTTCAAAATTGCCGGAATGTGAACGCAAATTATGTGAAACGATATGGGCAAAATTGGTTAATCTATTATTTTGATCTTCAATAATGTCAATTTTTGTGCGTGCTTCAAGCTCCCTTTGTTTTTGAAGACTAATATCGGAATGTGTGCCAATAACTCTAAGCGGATTTCCAGATGAATCCCATTCAATAACCTTCCCTCTATCTAAAATCCATTTATAATGCCCATCTTTACATAGAATCCTATGCTCATTAAAGTAGTAGGGTGTTTTACCATCAAAATGATTGTGCATATCATCATAGTAAGATGCTCTATCCTCTGGATGAACTTTACTATTCCAATCGTCTGAAGTATTTTTTAACTCATCTGGTTGATAACCTAATAAGGCTTTAGACTCATTAGAATAAAATACTTTGTCTGTCTTTACATTCCAGTCCCATAATCCGTCCTTAGTACTTTCCATAGCAAGCTGAAGTCTTTGCTTGCTTTCATAAAGATCAACCTCAATTAATTTACGATCTGTAATATCCATCATACAACCATTCCATAAGTAGCTACCGTCTGACAGCTTTTCTGGTCGACCATGTCCTCTTAACCATTTAAGGCCTTGTCTCGGTAAAACTACCCTATAATCATAATCCCAACTTTCTAAGGTTTCCATTGATTTCTTAATGACCTTATAAAAGGTTTTTTCATCATCGGGATGCAATCTTTCAAACACAGGAGTAGCATCTTGTTTTATTTGGTCGGGAGTTAAATCTAGAATACTTATTAAACCAGCACTAGCAAAAGGAAAACAAGAATGCTTTTTGTCGGGGAAATATTGAAATTGAAAAATTAACCCCCCAACATCTTTAAATGCTTTTTGCATGGCGCTTTGGCCTTCAACAAAAGGTCCTCTAGTATCTTTAATTGCTAAACTCATAATTTGGGGTTTTGTTTAACTACAATGGAATACACGAATATTCGAATTTAAGATTGATAAATCTACTTTAAGTATATTATAAAGCAAATATATCGATTAAATGTTTATTTTTATCGTTTATGTGTATTTATTTAATAATTTTTTTATGCTTATTGTGTAGCTATATAATGTTGAATGCTAAACAAAATGATCAATTTAAGTGATTAGATTTTATCCCACTCTCCAATTAATCCGAATAATAATTGCAAGAAGTGCAATACAAATATGTGAAGAATTTTATCGTATTATGCTTAATAAACACTGATAGTCAAAAAAACCATACACACCAAAGCAAGTATTACAACTAGCCGAAATACGAATTTTAAGTATTTATCATATCCCAGTTGTCCAACACCTAAAAATGCTAATACTAATGCTGTTGGATTAATGATATTAAAAACACCATGCCCTAGTTGATATGCACTAACGATATGCTCTCGGCCTATCCCGACGGTATCGGCCAAAGGTGCCATAATTGGCATTGTTAATACAGCAGTACCTGAGGTTGAAGAAACGAAAAAAGCAATTACGTTGTATATCCCGAAAAGTACATTAATAAAAAGCCCTTTTCCCATATCATTAGTCAGGTCACTAGCATAAAATAAAATGGTATCGCTAATCATACCGTCAGCCATGAGAATGGAAATACCTCGTGCGAGACCTATAATAAATGCAACGCCTAACAATTCGCCAGCACCTTTTGTAAATGCCTTTACAAATTGGGATTCCTTCATTCGATAAATAATAGCAACGATTATAGCACTAAATAGAAACAAGGATGTCATTTCTACAAACCACCAATCTAATGCCGAGACTCCTATAACCATAACCACAAAACTCAAGGTGAAAACTGTCAAAATCAGTCTTAGTTTTCCAGTTAGCTTTAATGTACTTCCTTCATTCGATGTCCCGAATAGTTGTTGCAATTGCTCTCGTTGGTCATACACCACCGATTTTGTAGGATCCTTGCGAACTTTTCGAGCATAACGCAATAGAAATACAATCGTAATTGTAATACAAATCACAAACATCATAATTCGCCCTTCAAGACCAGAGGTCCATTTTATTCCGGCTGCATCCGAAGCTATAATTGTGGCAAACGGATTAGTTGTCGATGTCATTGTACCTATTTGCGAACCTAAAAACACACTAGCAATTGCCACCATAGCATCATACTTAGCCGCGAGGAAAACTGGAATTAAAATGGGTAAAAAAGCGATTGCCTCTTCCGCAAAACCAAAAGTTGTACCGGCCAAACCAATAAGAAAAGTGGTACTGATAATTAAAATTGCTTCGCGACCCTTCAAAAATTCTGAAAGCCATGAAATACCAGCGCTAAAAGCGCCTGTTTTTTCAACAATACCGACCAAGCCCCCAATAATGAGTACCAAAAAAATAATATCGGCAGTTTCGATAATTCCTTTTATCGGCGCTTTTACAAATTCAAAAAAACCTTGAGGTTCTGCATCGACTGATTTATAGGTATCAGGAATACTAATAGGTTTATAAATGGCACCCGAAGTAAAATTTTGTAAAGGGATTTTTACATCAAGTTTTGCCAAGCTTTCTTGGGTAGCTGGAAGTTTTTCTGTAGTATCTACTCCAGTTATCACGAAAACTTTTTCGTCAGCATTGTACAACAAAGAATCGTATTTTCCCGATGGAATTAGCCAAGTTAGAATCGCCACAAATGCCGAGATCACTAATAAAATTGTTTGCGCTGATGGGAATTTTTTCATGGTTTTAATCTATGGTGCTGAAATTAATATTTTGTTCCCTAATAATTATTAATCGTTTGATTTAATCCTGAGACTTCACTTTTTCAATCACTTTGTCAACACAGTTTATTCCGTCGATAGCCGCAGAAATAATCCCACCAGCATAGCCCGCACCTTCGGCGCATGGATATAATCCTTTTACTTCTATATGCTCTAATGTTTCAGGATCACGGGGGATTGATATGGGAGACGAAGTCCTACTTTCTGGAGCATGTAATACGGCATCATTAGTAAGGTAACCTTTCATTTTCCTGCCATACGCCATAAAAGCTTTTTTCAATCTTTTTGCGATAAGTGGTGGCAAAACGGTGTTCAAATCTACAGACACAATACCCGGTTGATAGGACGTTTTTGGAAAATCCTTAGATACTCTTCCATCTATAAAATCTCTCATACGTTGTGCTGGAACTGCCTGTGTTTTTCCCGCCGCTTCCCAACAATCGCGCTCTACTTTCTTCTGGAAATCGAGACACACAAAAGGATCACCTTCCTTATAATTAGGTAGATCTTCTGGAGTAACACTTACAACAATTCCTGAATTAGAATAGGGATTATCGCGTTTAGAAGGACTCCAACCATTAGTCACTACTTCTTCTTGTGCTGTTGCACAGGGGGCAATTATCCCTCCTGGGCACATACAAAAAGAATATACTCCCATACCATCTACTTGCTCTACTAAACTATAGGAAGCTGGAGGCAAATACGAATTATCACTATCCCCGTGATATTGAATATGATCTATTAATTCTTGTTGATGTTCTATTCGAACGCCAATAGCAAAGGGTTTTGTTTCTATTTTAATATTCCGTTTATGTAATAGGTAAAAAATATCTCTTGCACTATGTCCAGTAGCCAGAATCACGTTGTCATACTCAAGCCACTCTTCATTATTTAATTGAATAGCTTTGATCGCATTATCCTCCACTTTAAGATCGGTAAGCTTTGTATTGAAACGCACTTCTCCGCCATGATCGATAATCGCCTCCCGCATTGCCACAATAATTTTAGGCAATTTATTAGTTCCAATATGTGGATGCGCATTGACCAAAATATCTTCTACTGCACCAAAATGTACAAACCACTGTAGCGCCTTCAATACATTTCCCCGTTTTTTAGAACGGGTATATAGTTTTCCATCGGAATAGGTGCCTGCTCCTCCTTCGCCAAAACAGTAGTTAGAATCGGGATTTACAATATGATCTTTATTAATCGCTGCAAGATCGCGACGTCTTGCTCGTACATCTTTTCCGCGTTCAAATACAATAGGTTTTAGTCCACCTTCTATTGCTCGTAATGCAGCATACAATCCGGATGGTCCTGCACCGATAATTGCTACTTCTTTTGCATTAGAAACATCCTGAGGCACAAACGGTGGTATATCTGACCGTTCTTCACCAAGCTTCCAAAATTCAATTTGTAACGAGATTTTTACGGGCGATTTCCTAGCGTCAATAGACCGTTTTCTAATGTTCCACTCGCGAACTTCGTCGGTGCGTAATTTTGCTTTTGCCAATGCGGCCTCTGCAATATAATCTTCATCTTCTACTTGATGCGGAAGGACATTTATTTGTACGAGTGTGGACAATAGCTTGATTTAATGTATTTATCAAAACTACATTAATTACATGGAAGTTAGCTACATTTTGAAACTGAGGCTCATTACATTGAACTCAGAGTTGTTTTAAACATTCCTCACGATATTTAACAATTTCTTCTAGGCTCTCTAGGTAATAATCAAATGTCTTTTGAAACCACACAACTATCGACTACTAAAGTTCTAAGTATTAAATTTACAAGACTTTGGTGAAAACCAATCCATAAACCTTAAAATGAAACACGTACTCATTACTAATTTTATTAACTTAAAATCATGACCAAGTATTGATTAAAATTGTGACCTATTACCCAACTCATTTTTTGCTAGTATATGTCTTTCTATGTACAACTTTTTTTGTCAATTCTCAAGAAGCTCAAATATCTAGTTATCCTTTTTATGACCATGAAGGACTATTGCTAAAAAACTTCACTATTATAAGAGGTTCAGATGGTTTTTTATGGTCTGACCATAGTAATGGTCTTATTAAGCATGCTGGAAACCACAAAGTGTTTTTTCCGTTTGATTCAATAGAACTGGAAAGCCCAGAGAATATCATCTTCCTAATTGAAATTAACCCTTCTACTATACTTTGTAATAATGGAAGAACTATTTTCACCTTTAATAAAACTACTGGGTTATATTCGATACTATATTCTCACCCAATAAAAAAAGATGTATTTTTTACAGACTTCATAAAAGACTTCCAAGGAAATGTATGGACTACTATAGGTGGAAAAACATTAATCAAAATTAGTAAGCAAGGAACTGAATTGAATGTATTTGATATGAGCCAGTATATCAATATTTCTGAGGACAAAAAAATAATTGAAATTGAATCAACTCTGCATAATGGAAACATTATATTTCGAATAGGGAGGGATTATTATCTTTTTGACTATAATAGTATTACTCATTTAGGGAACTATTCAAGTAATATAGGTTTTTATCACTACTCTTCAAATGGTACCCTATTTCCAACTAATGAGACAGGGACGTATCAATTTGAAAATAAAAAATACAGATATACCTATTTGCCAGAATTTAATGTGCACCACTATCAAGCACCATTCATATTTAAAGATATTATAGAGGATAAACAAAAACGGTACATCCATTTTCCAGCATCAAATGATTACCCTGAAAATAGCTTCTCCCTTTTGTACTTAAATGAGAATAAAAAAATGCTCTCTGAGCACTATTCCTTTAATGGAAAAGTATATAAGCCAATTATAGATGGAAATGAAATTACTGTTGCAAGCTTCAATAAAATCAACAAAATTAAGCGTAAGTCTGAAGTTTATTTAACCTATCCGTTTCGCTCTAGAGATAATCAGCTAATAAATAATGTAAGTTGTAGATCGATTTATAGTAAAAAAGATGGCTCTGTCATTATGTTAACAAACAAAGGTTTTTTCGAGTTGAAAAAAGGAGAGAATGTATTTTCAGAAATTGTTTTTAGAACAGCTTCACCAAATAATGTTAAAGATATTGCTCAATATGCACTCTATGGGTTCAAAAAAATATCGGATTCTGAAGTTCTTGCTTATGGCTATTCAAATGATGTCTATTTAATTAATTTAGAAAAAAACGAATTTAAAATTTTACCTGTATTTGAAGAATCCAAAAACGCTGTAAAAATAATCTCAGATATAGCCATAAAAGACTCTATCTCTTATTTATTGGCAACAGATCAAGGGCTTTTCAAATACGATACTAAAAATAATGTAACCCATGACCTCAATAAAATTAACGATTCTACGAGCTTAAACAACAAGTATATTGAAACCCTTTATTTGGATAAAAATAATAATAGTCTTTGGATTGGTTTATTTAATAACGAAGGGCTTTACAAACAAAATCTTACTAATGGAGCGCTTATTCATTTCAAAAACAAAGATCCTAACTACCCACTTATTGATAACAATGTATCGGTAATTGTTCCTGATGAAGAGGAAGATATTGTTTGGGTGGGAACAAAAAAAGGACTTCAAAAAATAAATTTCAATTCTTATAAAAATCAGTTTTATGATTTTGGGGAGCCCTCAACTAACTATATTACGGGAATTTTACAAACTCAAAATACGCTTTGGATCAGTACTTATAATGGGCTGGTGCGTTTCAACAAAGAAAAGGGGATTGAAGAAGTATATAAATTAGAAGGTGGTCTACCTGATAATGAATTTAATAAAAAATCATTTTATAAAGAGTCGGATAGTTTACTCTTTTTTGGAGGAATCAATGGAGTAGTAAGCTTTAAACCGCTTTCACATCTACAGCAAAAAAATACCAATCATATTTCGCTTGTAGAAGCTTCTTATTATTTCGATAACTTAAATGAAACACAAATAAAAACTACTGGTCTTGATAAAGTAGATGAATTTAATATCCCAGAAGCGTTTAATTACATTAATCTAAAATTGGCTTATAATGAAGGGCTTCGCAAACAAGGAGCCAGATTTCAATATCGCTTAATTAGTAACAATCAACAATGGACAAATATTGGTGAGTTAGATGAGTTAAATTTAGCTGGATTATCGCCTGGCCGACATAATTTAGAGATTCGAGGGATAAATGAATTTGGAACTATTTCGAATTACTTAAAATATAAGATTAGGGTCACTCAAAAATTATATAGAAATCCATGGATTGTCCTAATATTATCTTCTGCGTTGTTAGTGTCTTTTGCCCTTTTCTACCGCTCCAGAAAAAATAATGTTGAACAACGATACAAGCTTCTTAAAAGTCGATCCAACGAATTGGGAGCACAAATGAACCCTCATTATGTATACAATATATTAAATTCAATTCAAAGTACACTTTTATTAGACGATCCTAAGAAAGCCAATAAGTACATGGTAAAGTATTCTAAATTAGTGAGAAAGTCACTGACGCTACACCGAAAGAGCTATGCCTCATTGAAAGAAAAAATAGACCTTCTAAGGTCTTATCTAGAATTGGAATATTTGCGACTAGAACAAAATTTGGAATACTTTATAACTCTAGATTCAACGCTCAATATTGAAACAACATTTATTCCCTCATTAATCATACAGCCAATAGTTGAAAATGCAATTATACACGGATTGACTCCAAAAACAAACAATCGAAAGCTTTGGATTCGGTTCTTAAGAAAAGGAAAACACTTAATTATTGAGGTTGAAGATAATGGGATTGGAAGAAAAAGCGCAATGAAGAAAAAAATTAAAAAAGATCCTAAACGAAATTCTTTTGGCCTGGATATCATGAAAGAACGAATAGAAATATTAAACTCCATCTCTAAAAAAAAACAAATTACATATAATGTAATAGATTTATATGAAGATAACACTCCAAAAGGTACTAAAGCTATTTTACGATTTACGTTAGAATAAGTAACAATTCTATCCCAAAATCACTTGGATAAACTAAAAAGCACATGTTAAAAAATGCCTTATCAGCAATTATTGTTGAAGATGATCCTAAAGGTGCCAAATTATTGGCCCATATTATAAATACTTATTGCGATACTATTAATTTAACTGGAATCGCCTTCAATTTAGCTGATGCAAAAAAACTAATTAACCAAAACCCTCCTAGGGTGCTTTTCTTGGATGTCCAAATTGGAAATCAAACCTGTTTTAGCCTTTTAGAAGAAATAGCATATGAAAACATAAAAATTGTTATTGTTTCGGCATATGATAATTTTGCTATTGAAGCTTTTAAATATCATGCCGTTGACTATATTTTAAAACCCGTAGATATCGATGAAATGATAAAAACTACACAAAGAATTTATCAAAATTATTCTAAGGAGATTTATTCTCTACAAGATCAAAAAAAATCACTAGACTCAATAATCGTCAACAAAAATAACTCCAATTTCATCGCGATTGCATCCCTCAATGATATTCAAATCATTAAATATGATAGTATCTTATATCTACAATCTGATGGTCGTTATACATCAGTCTTTTTAATAGATGGAAGCAAAATTGTAGCAACAAAAAACATTGGCGAATATGAAAATGACCTTACACCGTTTGGCTTTTATAGAATACATAAAAAATATATTATAAATTTAAAACATATGGCATCTATAGATAAAAGAGATGGAGGAAGATGTAAATTAATAAATGAGTGTTACTTTCCTATAGCCACAAGAAGACGTGATGGTCTTTTTCGTTATTTAAACTTAAAAAAATAAGAAAATACAATTTTCAGTCTACCTCCTGTAAGTATTCATTTTGGTTAATTAGTATTTTTTAGATGGAAGTAAAAAGCGTTCTTTCCTCTATATGATCATTGGTTGTTCATATTCCTCGCTTCTAACATTAAATATCTTCCCGGTACAATTCTTAATATATTTAATTGCCCAATTCTTTTAAAATGTTTTACTTACGCTTAACTCACGGTACTCTTTTCTGTTTTCTATACTTAATTCCTAGTTTCGTAAAATCAGACTTTACGACGAAGTGCTACGCACAAACTTTAGAGCAACTGGAAGAAAAAAAAATATCTGCTTACACCCGCATTAAAACTGAAGATATTGATCTAAATAAGGCAACTATATCTATGCCAGAGGTCAGCAATGATAAAAACTCACTCGCTCTTCTTGACATAGATACTACAAATGTAATTGCCTTCAACAACCTTAAAACAGTAAATCTGGATAATTTAGAAGAAGTTAGTGCAAGAAAACAGTCTGTGTTTTCGCTAATTAAGTCTAGATGGGTCAATGTATCAGAAAATCTTAGTGGTAAAAACCCAACTAAACCTAATTCTGCAACTTTATTAACTGGACCTCAAATCGCCCTTGTTAATGAAAGCACACTACAGGATGCTAATGATGATGGATGTCTTAGTGTTGGAGAAATCATCACATATAACTATACAGTGAAAAATACGGGTGATGTTACCCTCACAAATATAATTGTAGAAGACTACCTATTTCGAGCTCCCAATCCCTATGTAGAAATAAAATACTTAGAAGGTGATATAGATGGAGACAACGAATTAGATGAAAACGAGGCGTGGATCTACAAAGCGGATTATTCCATCACACAAGATGATTTTGATTTAGGCAGGGTAGATAACCAAGCTCGAGTGACAGCTACAGTAAATGACTCTGAGATTTGTGAAAATACTGATATTTGGGGAGAAAGCGGTGAGCTTTGGGACCCTAATGGTCTTGTTCAAGACTTTTCAAATGTAGGATATATGCAAGGTGATGCTATCCCAGAATGGCCAGTAGGAGTTAATGTACTCGATTTTGGTGCAATTGGTGATGGTGTTAATGATGATACCCAAGCCTTTAGAGATGCCATTGCGGCTTGTCCTAACAATATGGCTGTTTTTGTACCTAATGGCCGGTATAGAATTGAAGATTGGATTCAAGTTAATGATCAGGATTATTTTGTGCTTCGAGGAGAGGACATGTATGAGACCATACTTGAGTTTCCTAATAATTTAAGTGAAATTTATCCCGAGCTTGATTATACACACGCTCAAGGGGCAGGATTTATCAACTTTAATGGTGGGACTCACCGTAGTATAGAGAACTTCACCCTTGAGTTTAGGGAGGAACAACATAGTGGACATTTTAGCGGTACTGGAGCGAATGGTATTTTTGCTGGTGCAGAGCATAGTTGGATACGCAATATCTCTGTTAAGAATGCCAATCTTGGGCTTCGAGTAAGTGGAGATCATATTAGTACTATGAACATTCTTCTAGACCAATATGAGCGAAGGCCCTTGCGTCAAAACCAGATGAATATGGTTGGGCATTACGGAATAACTCTATATGGTGCTAGTAATTGTTTGGTACACGACGTGCTCATTACCGGGCAATGGGCTCATGATATTGGGACTCATCAAGGAGCTAATAACAATGTGTTTTCTAAAGTAAAATCTCTTGTTGGTGGTGTTATTACACATAAATCGGGCAGTGATAGGAGCAATCTTTACACTGAATTTGACTTAGGAGAAGACTCGCGTTTTGGAGGAGATTCTCGACGAAATACGGTGTATTGGAATATCAAAGCAGGAAAAAACATATCCTATCCAGACCAAAACCTTAACAATGTAGTGGTTGGAATAACTACAGATGAAACCACTTCCATTACTTCAGATCATTGGCATGAAACCATAGACCCAGATTTTCTGTGTCCCCCAAACCTCTATCTGGCTCAATTAGATGTAGCCGGTAAATCTTTGCAGAGTCCACCACTTAGGTTGCCGCCTTCTTGGCCAGCTCCAAACCCTAATAGTTTAAGGCCTATAGATGACACATACGTAAGCGATCGTGAGGATGAACCATTTGGAGGTAGTGGGGAATTAAGAATGGGCAGTAATCAATTTAGGGATAGGCGAACCTTTTTAAAATTTAGTCTTCAACAGTCAATGCACTCCGAAGTTGAACAGGCCATTGTTCGGCTTTACAGAAAAGGTTCAGGAGACAACTATAATATTACAGCACTAGGAATAGAAGATGATTCTTGGGTAGAAGAAGATCTAATTTACCATAATATGCCCACAGAAGTTGGTGTCGAAATTAGTACCACAACTTTAGACTCTGGTGAAGGTTGGTATGAATGGGATGTTACCACCTTTGTAAATGAGCAATTAGTAGGCGATAAAATAGTATCGATTTATTTAAGAGACCTTGAGCTTTCAGGCGGTCGAACAGATTGGGTTTCAAAAGAGGGCTTATATAACTTTCCTGAACTCATCCTCATACCTGGTGCAGATGCACCGCCTCAGCCGCCACTTGAACAAGATAATCCTGGTAACGTTACTATGATTACTGATTTATCAGGTACTGAAACTGATAATGACACTTACACTAGCACTGCTCTCTGTCAGGATGCGCAGGACACAGATGATAATGAAACAACGGATGGTGATGAAACACCGGATGAAGATGAAACAACAGATGACGAAGAAGCAACCGATGACACTGAGACAGATAATGATGAATTAGAAGGTTTCAAGATAGTTCCAAATCCATTTACCGAAGAGATTAGCATTAATCTGCCTCCAGAACTTGAGAATGAAGTATTTAAAGTTAAAATTGTCGATATTCTCGGACATGTGATTTTAGACGATAAGATTACTATGCGCAATGGTGAGCTTCGGATATCTAATCTTGCTAAAATTGCAAGTTCCCTTTACTTTCTTCGTCTAGAAGGTACTGTCTCTAATTTTAGTATTAGAAAGAAAATTATTAAGCAATAATTGTTTTTTTAAATTCAAGGATTTAGACATGTGCTGCTCATTTTTAAATGACGGGTAGCACTATTATTGCCCTTTTCTCGGGTCAAATGGGGCTAAGACTAAGCTTACATTTAGAGCGTATTTACGAAAACTAGGCGATAGACTAAATAAGACAGTAATCAAAAATTCCAATTACCATTACTGCCCGGTAAACTTATGTAATTGCCATTTTCATGAAACTCCATTCGTTGATCAAAATCTAAAGTTTTACCTCTATTGAATCAATTGAGCCTTTTGAGAATATAACATGTAGACAGTTTTAGACACCAAACTAAAGTTAACAAAAAAGCCAGTCATTTTTGACTGGCTTTTTAAGCTCCCCCTCTTGGGCTCGAACCAAGGACCCTCTGATTAACAGTCAGATGCTCTAACCAACTGAGCTAAGGAGGAATTTCAATATTTTAATACCTTTTCAAGCAAACTATTTTGCTTAGGCGGGTGCAAATATAATAGTTTTTTTAAAGCTCCAAAACAAAAGAATTCATTTTTTAAAGGAATCTTTTAATAATATTCCAGATATCATTTCCGAAAATGATTCCCATTAAAGCAACTAGGAAAATAAATCCTGCAATTTGACCATATTCTAATACCTTCTCACTTGGCTTACGACCTGTAATCATTTCGTATAATAAGAACATGACATGCCCACCGTCTAAGGCTGGAATTGGTAGGATATTTACAAATGCTAGCCATACTGAGAACATGGCTGTAAATCTCCAGAAAAAGCCCCAGTCCCAGGTCTTAGGTAATACTTCGATAATACCAATAGGGCCTTTTACCTGGGTATATGCCTTTGTTTTCGGTTTGAAGATTACTTTAAATTGACGTATTTGCTTGCTTAATTCTCGAAATGTCTTTTTAAAACCTTCGGGGATTCCTGCTCCTAATGAATATTCATCAGTTTTAAATAATGCAGCTCCTGCCATTGTACCAACACCAATAGCTTCACCCTTGTCTACATAAACCGATTTGTTTATTTGCCTTCCGTCTCGATCAATAGTTAAATTAAGGTTTGCATTTTCCGTATCCTCTATTGCACTCACAAACTCATTCCAAAATCGAATAGGTTTCCCATTTGCTGAAAGAATTCTGTCCCCTTCTTTTAATCCAGCTTCACCAGCATTAAGGGTGTCTCTTACATGACCTATAACAGCCTCAACTCTCGGTGCAAAAAATGGATTTTTTAATCCGGTAAACACCTCACCTAGTGCCTCATCGGTAATAGGAATAAATACTTTTTTGTCGTTTCTTATTACTTCAACTGTATCCGCAAGAATAACCTCAAGCATGATCTCATCAAAACGTTTGATCTTTTCACCATCTACTGCTATAATGTTATCACCTTCCTGAAAACCTAATTTTTGGCCTTCAGCGGTAACTTGTAATCCATCCTTTAAATTTTCAACGGGAATATAAGTATCTCCTTTTACTATTAATAAGGTTGAATAAATAAGCCAAGCGAGTAAAACATTCACTACGACTCCGCCGACCATAATAATCAATCGTTGCCAAGCTGGTTTTGATCTAAATTCGTATGGTTTTGGTGGCAACTTCATTTGCTCTTTATCCATACTCTCATCTATCATTCCAGCAATTTTGACATAACCTCCAAGCGGAAGCCAGCCAATACCGTAAACAGTTTCGCCAATCTTCTTTTTAAAAAGGGAATACTTAACATCAAAAAACAAGTAGAATTTCTCAACCTTAGTCTTGAATAGTTTAGCCGGAATAAAATGGCCTAACTCATGTAAAACGACCAATAAAGAAATGATTGCTATAAATTGTGCAATCTGTACAACAATGTCCATAAGGGAGATTTGTATCAGTAAAAATTAGGGCGTAAAAGTACGTTTTTAGCGCTATGTAAAAAAAGATAGTTCTAGCCTCGGTTTGTTTTTATGAATTTTTTAATGAAAACCTCCAAAGTTTATGGTATTCTGGTCGTAATTTTGCAGAACGAAATCAGCGAATATGATCAGTTTTTTTAGTCGATACAAAGTCTTTGGAATTGTTTTTCTGATGCTCTCTATCATTATCATTTTTTTGTTTTACAATGCCTTAAAGCAAAAAGAAAAGCTTCCTATTATTAATCCCAATGGAGTGGATTCATCTCTGGTTGACAGCAGCATTCAACACAAAAAAAAATATCATAAAATAGCCAACTTCAAACTTGTCAATCAAAACGGTGATACGATTACACAAGAAGATTATAAAGACAAGATTTATGTGGCTGATTTCTTTTTTACCACTTGCCAAGGCATATGCCCAATCATGACCAAAAACATGGGCGATGTTCAAAAATTAATTTTGAATGACCCTGAAGTCAAACTACTTTCTCATACGGTAACTCCAGAAATAGATTCGGTCGCACAACTCTATAAATATGCCACAGAAAAAGGTGTTATTGGTAGTAAATGGAACTTAGTAACAGGTGACAAAAAACAGATTTATGAGCTAGCGAGAAAGTCGTATATGGCAGTGCAAGATGACGGTGACGGCGGACCTTATGATATGATACATACTGAGAATTTTATGTTAGTAGACAAAGAAAAACGCGTTCGTGGTTATTATGACGGAACGAAAGAAGAAGAAATCAAAAAACTTCTAAAGGACATCAAAATTTTAAAGGAAAGTTATGTTGATTAATAACTGCATTCTAAATAGCTCATTTTGAAATTTAACCTTGACAATTGGGGATTAGAAACAATTCCAACAATATTCATTTGCATTTTTACGCTGCTATTTCTGTACTTTTCGTATTGGTTATTTATTTCGGGAATTGTAGGTTATATACAAATGCGAAAAAGCCGAAACTGGAAACGGGTCATCGGTAAGGTTATTGCTACTGAAATTAGGTTTAAAAAATTTGGAAGCGGCGTTGATGGCGATTTTAGATTCATTATTGTAAAGACCTATGAATATATTGTTGGCGCTAAAACATATACCTCTAACCAGACCGCTCCAAGCGATTATCTCTTTATTAAAGACTATAAACACATAAGCAAATACAAGGGCAATTATTTTGAACAGGCCGATTTTATAAAAACAGAAGAACAAAATAAGCTTCTTATTGGCAAGCAAATTCCTGTTTACTACAATCCCAAAAAGCATGACCAAGCATGTTTAGAAAATCGAGTGAATAACCAGATATTTATAGGTTTACTAGTAGGTTTGATTTTAAGTATTGGTATTACATATTTCATTTATTATTTACTAAGTGTAATAGTCGTTTTCGACTGATATTTTACCGTGACAAACCAGATGAGATAACTGTCAATTTTAATTTTTCATTAATAGTTTTTCCCGTATTTTTGCTCTTAATTAAAATCAATCTAAATAAAAATTGAAAAGAACCGTTGCTAATTTAGAACGAGGAGAACGTGCAATTATTAAAAATGTGGAGTCTGATCTTGTTCCTCTTAAACTATTAGAAATGGGTTGCCTCCCCGGCAACGAGGTTCAATTATTACAGGTAGCACCTTTTAACGACCCCATGTATTTAGATATTAATGGATGCCACCTTGCCATACGCAAAGAAACAGCTGCCTTTATTGAAATTGAAGAAATAGCCTAATCCTAGATGAGTAAACAACTAAACGTCGCACTCATTGGCAATCCCAACACTGGAAAAACATCTGTTTTCAATGCTCTTACAGGTTTAAATCAAAAGGTAGGTAACTACCCGGGTATTACTGTGGAAAAAAAAGAAGGTGTTTGCAAGCTTCCCCGGGGAGTAAAAGCACATATTTTAGATCTTCCAGGTACTTATAGCTTAAACGCTTCATCACTCGATGAAAATGTAGTGATCGAGTTACTATTAAATAAAAACGATAAAGATTATCCTGATGTTGCTGTCGTAGTAAGCGACGTGGAAAACCTTAAGCGCAATCTACTCCTGTTCACACAAATAAAAGACCTGAATATTCCGACTATTCTTGTCATAAATATGGCAGATAGGATGTCACGTAAGGGAATTTCTCTGGATATTCCGCTACTCGAAAAGGAATTCAAAACAAAAATAGCGCTCATTAGTACTCGCAAAAATACTGGGATTAATGAATTAAAGGAATTAATCATATCTTATAAAAGAATTGATACAACGCCCTGTTTAAATACTTCAGAGATTGATACTGATTATTTTAATGGTCTGCGCAAGGCATTTCCTAACCAATCCTTATACAAACTATGGTTGGTGATTACCCAAGATGTGAATTTTAAAAACATCGACCGAAAAGCAATCGCCGATGCGACGCAATTTCAAACAAAATCGAAGTCGTATTTAAAGCGCCTACAGCAAAAAGAAACTATTAAGCGCTATCAGTTTATTAATAATGCTCTTAAAAAAGGGCAAAAAATAGACCTTTCATCTGCAACGGATCTGCGCATAAAATTAGACCGAATTCTTACTCATAAGGTATGGGGTTATTTTATTTTCTTTGCCATTCTATTGCTAATTTTCCAAGCAATTTTTGATTGGAGTAGTGTACCGCAAGATTGGATTGAAGGAACTTTTGCCTCTTTAAGTGAATTGACTAAGAATAGCCTGCCTGCAGGTGCATTTACTAGCCTAATTGCAGAAGGCATTATACCTGGATTAAGTGGTATTTTCATTTTCATTCCTCAAATAGCATTTTTGTTTCTATTTATTTCAGTGTTAGAAGAATCCGGATATATGAGCCGAGTTGTGTTTCTACTGGATAGAGGAATGCGCCGTTTTGGCCTTAGTGGTAAAAGTGTTGTCCCGCTAATATCTGGTACCGCATGTGCCATTCCAGCAATTATGGCAACCAGAAATATCGAGAGTTGGAAAGAGCGATTAATTACCATTTTAGTAACACCGTTTACAACCTGTTCTGCTCGACTTCCTGTTTATGCAATTATCATCGCACTCGTTATTCCAGATGATCGTTATCTAGGATTAAATGCACAAGCGCTTACGCTGATGATGCTTTACCTAATCGGCTTTGCAGCGGCAATTATTTCAGCTTACATTTTAGATAGGACTTTAAAAATTAAAAGCCGATCGTATTTCGTTATAGAAATGCCAAGCTATAAACTTCCCATGTTTAAAAACGTAGCGATCAATGTTATTGAAAAAACAAAGTCATTCGTATTCGGCGCAGGTAAGATCATTCTGGCAATCTCCATTATACTCTGGGTATTGGCATCAGTAGGCATTAATGATTCCTTTAAAAATGCCGACGAGATTGTTACCAGCGCTATTTCGCAAAACGGATTTAATGAGATTCAAGAAATTTCATTTCAAAATAAAATTACACGTTTCAAAAACCATTTAAAAGAAGAAGCAGAAATAGACCAAAAAGAACTGACAACTCAAGAAATTAATGCCGCTGTATTACAAAAAACTCCTGAATTTAAACAGGCAGTTATTGATGATGCGGTAGCCGCTTCAAAACTAGAAAATTCAGCTTTGGGTACCGTGGGTAAAGTTATTGAGCCCGTAATAAAGCCACTGGGGTATGACTGGAAAATTGGGATTGCTTTGGTAAGTTCATTCGCAGCTCGTGAAGTGTTTATAGGCACCTTGGCAACCATTTATAGTGTAGGTAGCGAGGGTGACGATGAAGAAGGAAATACTATTACCGCTAAAATGCAGTCAGAAGTACATGCTCGTTCCGGTAAAAAAGTGTTTACATTTGCTACAGGGATATCATTATTATTGTTTTATGCATTTGCAATGCAATGTATGAGTACATTGGCTATCGTTAAAAAGGAAACCAATAGCTGGAAGTGGCCAATACTTCAATTGGTTACTATGAGCGGTATTGCGTATCTTGCTTCTTTAATTGCCTATCAATTTATAAAGTAAGTTGATTATGAAAAAGTTCGTTGTAATACTCTTTTTGTTTCTATCAGGCGGGCTTTTTGCTCAACAAAATATTGAAGAAAAATTACTAGGCAATCACATGCTATCCCTTCAATGGATTTCTTGGGATTACTTTGGGAAAGCTACTATTACCAAAAGTGAAAAGGCAAATGAATATCGCATTATAGGCGAACAAAAAAGCAAAGAAAATAGCGACTACCTCAAAATAGAAGGCACTTTAAATCCTGTAAGCGAGACTGAATTAACCTTTACAGGAATCATTGAAACAGAAATAAGTCATATCAACAACGGAGAACCTTGTAGGCGAAACGGCATTTTTACCTTCAAAGCCAAGGGAAAAAGAAAATACTGGCGATTACAAGATATTGACAATCCTTGTGATGGAGTTGCTGATTATGTAGATATTTATTTTAAGCAATAGTAAGGATAGCTAAACTAGCTTCGACTTAAATACTAATAGTATCTTAGCAAAATGAAGATCGATTTACAAACTATACTGGTTATTTTCACCTTCTTAGGAGCGGTTATCTTCTTAGTGCATAAATTCTTTCCAAAGGGTATAGGTGTTCGTAAAAATCACAAAAAAGGTGGTTGTAGCGATGACTGTGGTTGTAATTAAGATTGTTATTTTCAACTAAACGACTTATCTTTATTAACTTATGAAAATTCAATTGGCGATTGTGTCGCTTGAATTTCATTGTAATATCAACGACCAACTACAAAACTAAAAGCTATGGGGATTAAAAGTTTTAGAGGCGCACAAGCCGAGCAGAAAAAGGAATATGATGCTCCTATTCTTGTATCAGATTATATGACGAAAGTTAAAGATCTTATTCTTTTCAAACCAGATCATTCGGTTTTAGAAGTCATGGAAGTCTTAATAAAAAAACGCATTTCAGGAGGCCCTGTAGTTGACAATACTGGTAAACTAGTTGGCATGATATCAGAGGGTGATTGTATGAAGCAAGTATCAGAGAGCCGGTATTTTAATATGCCAATGGGTGATCAAACAGTTGAAAAATATATGTACAAAAATGTACAAACGATTGAATGGGATCAGAATATTTTTGACATCGCACGTCTTTTTTACGATTCTAAAAGAAGACGTTTCCCTGTAATGCAAGATGGAAAAATGGTTGGCCAAATTAGTAGAAAAGATATTCTAAAAGGGGCGCTTAAGTTAAGTGGACAAAGCTGGTAGTTTAGTTCACAGTACTTTTAGTTGAAACTTTTTTCTTGGTACTTCTTAGTGGAACTTTATGTTACAAACAATCAAAAATTGTAATTAAAACCAACTCCCAGCACTTGCCTAAATTGTACTCGAGGGCCTAAGGTTTCTAGAGTGCCATCACCATCAAGGTCATCTCTAAATTTCACATCGTCATCATACAATAACTGCGTGCCTATTGAGGCATTAACATATTCATTTACTTTAAAAGTAATTAGCATTTCCCAGTCGACGTCGATATTGCCAAATTTATTAAGATAGTCGCTATAAAAGGTGCTGTTCGTTTTAAAATTCATGTTCTTATAAATGGGAAACTCCCAATTATGGGTAATAAGAATTCCTAATTCGTTCCTAGAATTTTTTCCAGGAATAAGTACGTTTCCATCACCATCTAAAACCGCTTCATCCACTCCAAAAGATCCAGCATCCGCCAAGTCTTGATCTAAAACAAAAGTTGATTTTTGGGTTAAAGGCGATAGGAATAATTTAAACTTCTTATCCTTTGGGGCATACTCCGCACCAATACCAAGAAACAAATAGCCTGGAGCCATAAAACGAGAAATGGGCGTCGATGTATCGGGATACTTAAACCCATCCGTAAATTGTGTTCTAAAATCTAGTTTAACCGAATAATACCAACTAGAAATGCTATCCTTTCGATACCCAAAAGTACTCTTAAGCCGCACGAGATCTTCCGTTTTTCTAACCTCGATATCCTGCTGTTTGCTCAGTCCATATCGAGCTTCTATTTCATTGTCCCAGCTAACCTGCTTGCGCAAATAACTTCTTACAAATAGACCCTTTACAAGGCCAGCTATCGCATTATTACCTCCAGCATTCCAATTCACAAATGATGCTTGACTAAGATCAATTCCAAAATTGTTTTTTTTTGTCCACCAAATAGTATCTAAAGCCACACTAAATCTCAACCATCGCTCATCAATAGGTAGAATTCCTAAGTCGGGTTTGAATTTTACAACACCTTCAGTTTCAATCTCCGGAATTGGATTTTGGTAGCCTCGTTGTGCATAACTAAGACCACTTAGGAGCATAAAAACAAGAAGAAAAGATGCCTTGTGCATAGATTTAGACTAATAAAGCTTCAAAAATACATATGATTGACAACAACGAAGAAGCTTACTCCATTATTTTTTGAATGTGTTTTTTAACACTTTCCATATCGATTCTAGCAATTTGCTGAAGTTCTGAAACACTGCCATGTTCAATAAACTCATCTGGAACTCCGAACACTTTAATATCATTTTTATATTGATGTTCCGATGCAAATTCAATTACAGCAGACCCGAAACCGCCAATTTTTGATCCATTTTCTATCGTTACTACATATTTATAGTTTGAAAAAATATGGTGTAGCATCTTCTCATCTAGCGGTTTCACAAAACGCATACTGTAATGCGCTATAGCATTGTGTAGGTTTTTGTCTTCTGTTAGTTTAGCAATTGAATTGCCGATATGTCCCAATGATAAAACAGCTACTTTATGGCCATCATTTAGTTTTCTAGCAGTTCCAATATCTATTTTTTCAAAAGAAGTTTTCCAATTGGTAAGCATTCCGCGCCCTCGAGGATATCGAATCGCAATGGGATTATCTAATCCCAATTGCGCCGTGTACATGATATTGCGCAGTTCACTTTCATTCATCGGTTCGAATATGATAAGATTGGGGATACATCTTAAATAGGCAATATCAAAAACCCCATGATGCGTTGCTCCGTCCTGTCCTACTAGTCCAGCACGATCTAAACAGAAAATCACAGGTAAATTCTGTAAAGCAACGTCGTGAATTACTTGATCATAAGCGCGCTGTAAAAAGGTGGAATATATATTGCAAAAAACGACCATCCCTTGTGTTACCATTCCAGCCGCCAGCGTTACCGCATGTTGTTCCGCAATACCAACATCAATTGCTCGATCGGGCATTGCTTCCATCATATATTTTAATGAACTACCTGTTGGCATTGCCGGCGTAATTCCTATGATTTTTTCATTTTTCTCGGCCAGCTCGACAATCGTATGTCCAAAAACATCTTGATATTTTGGCGACTCATCGCCATTCAAGATTCTTGGCTTTAATTCACCGGTAGTTTTGTCAAATTTTCCAGGAGCGTGGTATTGCACCTGGTTTTCCTCAGCTTTTTGCAAGCCTTTTCCCTTAGTAGTAATGACATGCAAAAACTTCGGCCCTTTAATATCTTTAAGCCTATTTAATTCCGCTATAACTGCACTAAGATCATGGCCATCAATCGGGCCTGAGTACTCAAAATTGAGCGCTTCGAAAATGTTTTCTTCTCTAGCGCCCCCTTTTTTTACATTGGTTAAATATTGTTTTAAAGCGCCTACGCTTGGATCAATTCCTATCGCATTGTCATTTAATATCACCAACAAATTAGCGTCCGTAACTCCAGCATGGTTCAAGCCTTCAAAAGCCATCCCACTAGCAATAGAAGCATCACCAATGACTGCTATATGTTGTTTTTCTATTTCTCCTTTTAAGTTAGACGCAATTGCCATACCTAGAGCGGCAGAGATCGATGTAGAAGAGTGTCCTACTCCAAATGCATCATATTCACTTTCCGCTCTTTTAGGGAATCCGCTAATGCCATTCAACCTTCTGTTAGATTCGAAGATTTCCTTACGTCCGGTTAATATTTTATGGCCGTATGCCTGATGACCTACATCCCAAATAAGCTGATCATTTGGCGTATTAAATACATAATGCAAAGCGATTGTGAGTTCAACCACCCCAAGGCTAGCCCCTAAATGGCCTTCTTTAGTCGAAACCACTTCGATTATAAAATCGCGGAGTTCTTGTGCCAATTGTGGCAAATCATTCTCATTTAAAGAACGAAGATCAAGTGGTGAGTTGATATTTTTTAACAATGACATAATCAGACGATAAAGGTACATCTTGAAATTGTATTTTTACAGCATATGATGACTCCTTTTGACGATACCTATTTCATGAAAAAAGCCTTACAAGAAGCTGAAGCTGCTTTTGAAAAAGGTGAAGTGCCAGTGGGTGCAATTGTAGTAATTGAAGATCGCATTATAGCAAGAGGTCATAACCTTACCGAAACCTTAAACGATGTTACCGCCCATGCTGAAATGCAAGCTATTACTGCTGCTGCTAATTTTTTAGGCGGAAAATATCTTACAGGTTGCAAATTGTATGTCACATTAGAACCTTGCCAAATGTGTGGTGGCGCTTTATATTGGAGTCAAATTTCAGAAATCATCTACGGTGCAACCGATGAAAAAAGAGGTTGTGGGTCTATGGGAACTACTTTACACCCCAAAACAAAAATCAAAAGTGGAATTTTGGAAAAAGAATGCTCTGATTTAATGAAACGCTTTTTTATTGAGAAGCGGAACCTTAACTAGAAACGAGATCACTGTGCTTTAAGAATCAAGATACACGGTTTTGCTTCAATTCAATTTACTCCTATCCTCTTCATCATTTTCATCATCATTCTTAGGAAGAATTGAGTAGCCGCTTAAATCCTTATTCTTATATCGGTGATAGATAAAAAGTGGCATTAAAATAAACGAAAGTGCCAAAATGCTTATCCCTATTATCTTATCCCCAGTTGGAGAATCTCCTGAGTTTTTAAAGTAATATCCAACTGCAACTCCTATTATAATAACAATCAGTAAAAAACGTAATATATGCTTCATCATCCAGTAAAATCAATCAGTTTTCGTCTGTAGGCCGTCAATAATTTCGATTTTGAGACAAAACCGACATAGAGATTATCCTTTACGACCGGCAAATTCCATGCTCCACTATCCTGAAATTTTCGCATTACTTCTTTCATAGAATCTTTGCCTTGGTGGATAAGGGCAGGCGGATTTTGCATCACCTCTTTAACAAAAGTAGTATCATATAAACTAGTATCAAACATAAACTCGCGAATATCATCAAGCAAGACGATTCCTTCTAAATAGCCGTCTTCATCAACTACTGGAAATAAATTTCTTGCGGACTTAGCCACGCCATTATGAAGCATTTCTCTCAATTTCATTTCCGGATGTAGGCTAATAAAGTTATCTTCAATGACACTTTTCAAATTCATTAAAGTCAATACCGTTTGGTCTTTATCATGCGTTAAAAGTGCTCCTTGTTCTGCAAGCTCTCTTGTGTAAATCGTATGTTCCAATGCATTTTTTGTAATTATGAATGAGATTGCAACTGTAATCATGAGTGGAACGAACAACTGATAACCGCCTGTAATTTCCGCAATTAGGAATATTGAAGTCAAGGGTGCATGTAACACTCCTGCGACCAACCCAGCCATGCCAATCAAAGTGAAATTCGCTTCAGATACATTAAAACCTAGACCCAAATTGTTGATTATCTTGGCTACTACATTGCCTAGTGCGCTGCCCATCACCAAAGTCGGAATAAAAATACCGCCCGCACCTCCTGCAGCGAAAGTAGTAGTCATAGCAACGGCTTTAAAAATGGTTATCCCAAACAGTAAAGCAATTACTACCCAGATATTTTCTTTATAATTATCAAACGGAGTTTCACCTAATGCCTTTAAATGATCGCCTTCTAATAAACTATTAATAAACCCAAAACCTTCACCATATAGCGGAGGTATAAAATAGAGCATGCCCCCAATCGCTAGCCCCCCCACTAGTAATTTTTTAATCGGACTTTTAAAACGTTGAAAAAACTGCATGATTCCGAAATACATTTTGGTAAAATAAATCGAGGCAAATGCAGTAGCCACACCAAGTAATACATAGAACAAGGTGTCTTTAATTTCAAATCGATCTGCAACTAAAAAATCAAATAGCACCGTATCGCCAAGAAAAAAATAAGAAGTTATGATCGATGAAATTGATGCAAGTAACAAAGGTAAAAGTGAAGCAAAAGTAAGGTCCAAACTAAACACTTCAACTGCAAAAATAATAGCTGCAATTGGCGACTGGAAAATAGAAGAAATCGCCCCAGCGGATGCACAGGCAATCAATAACATTTTGGTTTTTCCTTTTAAATGGAATAATCGTCCTAAAGTCGAACTCAGTGCTGCGCCTGAGGCAACAGCTGGTCCCAGTAGTCCGACCGACCCACCAAAACCAACAGTTAATGGTGCCGTGATAAGTGGATAATATATTTTAGTACTATTTATAAAGCCATTCCTTTTTGACAATGAATACAAAATGGACGGTATGGCATGCTCAATTGGTTTTTTGATAACGAATTTGACTAACAAAAACACTAGAAACAAACCTATTACTGGAAGAATAAAGTAGAGCTGGTTTTTAGAAAAAACAATTCCCTCTTCAAGTGTCGCTTCAATAGCATAGGTAATGTTTTTGATAAATACCGCTGCTAGTCCCGCCAATAAACCAACCATAGCACTGAGAATTAAAATGAAGGTTTTCGCAGAGATGTTCTTATACTTCCAAATTAAAAATTTCTTGAAGTAGTAATTTTGTTTCATAAACAGTTAGCTGGCAACACTTAAAAGTACTAAAAAAGACCTATAAGCTTGGCACTACTTATAGGTCTTTTATTTTAAAAATAGATTTATATGTTTTACAAATCGAGTTTTAAATTTAATTCCTTTAACTGCTCATTATCAATTGTTGCCGGTGCATCAATCATAACATCTCGTCCTGAATTATTTTTAGGAAAAGCAATAAAATCACGAATCGTTTCTTGTCCACCTAAAATAGCAACCAGTCTGTCTAAACCGAAAGCAAGTCCGCCATGCGGTGGTGCTCCGTATTGAAAAGCATCCATTAAAAATCCGAATTGCGCCTTCGCTTCTTCAGGCGTGAATCCAAGATAATCGAACATTAATGCTTGCGTTTCTTTATCGTGAATTCTAATCGATCCTCCACCAATCTCATTTCCATTCAACACTAAATCATAAGCGTTTGCCTTGACATCTCCAGGATTTGTAGCCAATAATGCTAACTGACCAGGTTTTGGAGAGGTAAACGGATGATGCATTGCATGGTAACGTTCTGATTCTTCATCCCATTCTAACAATGGGAAATCGATAACCCATAGTGGTGCAAATTCATCTGGTTTACGAAGACCTAGGCGCTCGGCTAATTCCATTCTTAAAGCACTTAATTGTGCCCTAGTTTTATCCTTTTTACCTGATAATACACAGATTAAATCTCCAGCTTTTGCTCCTGTTTTTTCGGCCCATTTTGCAAGATCATCCTGATCATAAAACTTATCTACAGATGACTTAAATGTACCATCTTCGTTACAACGAACGTAAACCATTCCTAAAGCGCCTACCTGCGGTCGCCTTACCCAATCGATCAATTTATCAATCTCTTTTCTGGTAAATGTATTCGCTCCGGGAACTGCAATACCAACAACTAATTCTGCCTTATTAAAAACATTGAATTCTTTATGTTGTGCTACTTTATTCAACTCACCAAATTCCATCCCAAAACGAATATCGGGCTTATCATTGCCATATAAACGCATGGCATCATCATAGAGCACTCTTGGAAACTTGTCAACTTCAACACCATTTACCTCCTTTAACAAATGACGGGTTAAGCCCTCAAACGTATTCAAGATATCTTCTTGCTCAACAAATGCCATTTCACAATCAATTTGTGTGAATTCGGGTTGACGGTCAGCTCTTAAATCCTCATCACGAAAACACTTTACAATTTGAAAGTATTTATCCATGCCACCTACCATAAGCAACTGCTTAAAAGTTTGTGGTGATTGAGGAAGCGCATAAAACTGCCCTTCATTCATGCGGCTTGGCACCACAAAGTCACGCGCGCCTTCTGGAGTAGATTTAATTAAATAGGGTGTTTCAACCTCGATAAAATCTTGGTTAGAAAGATATTTGCGCACTTCCATCGCCACTTTATGACGAAAGATCAAGCTATTTTTTACCGGATTACGACGAATATCTAAATATCGATACTTCATACGGATATCATCGCCACCATCAGTCTCATCTTCAATGGTAAAAGGCGGCGTTTCGGCGGCGTTAAGCACCGTTAGTTTAGTAACCAAGATCTCGATATCGCCAGTAGCCATACTTTTTGTTTTCGATTCACGTTCGATCACTTTTCCTTCGGCTTGTATGACGAACTCACGACCTAAGGTTTTAGACTGCTCGAGTAAATCCGAAGCAGAACGTTCTTCATCAAATACCAATTGTGTTGTTCCATATCGATCACGAACAACAACCCAGTTTAAAACACCTCTATTTTTAATACGTTGCACCCAACCTGAAAGTGTAACTTCTTTTCCAACATCTGCAATTCTTAATTCGCCGCAGTTATGACTTCTATACATGCCTAGTTTTTTACTGGCTGCAAATTTAAGAAGTTATATTTCTTAATGCCCAAAAGCGATTGTGAATTACACCAAGAATTTCTTCCTAAGAAATCACATGAGATTCATTTATTGTTAAAAATTGCTGTTTAGAACATATTTGTTGCGAAAAACGTAGTTATCCGTTGAAATAATTACTAATTTGTTAACAAACAATCTTAAAACCAATAATTATGAAACATGTTTTATTTAAAAAAGCTGTGCTTGCTGTATTTGCTTTTTTACCCATTTGGGTTTTTGCACAGCAAACAATTACCGGAAAGGTCACAGACGCCTCTTCTGGAGAACCGCTCTTCGGGGTTACTGTATTAGTCAAGGGTACTACCACAGGAGCCTTAACTGATTTTGATGGTAATTTCTCTGTTGAAGCTTCAGCTGATGCTACCTTAGTTTTTTCCTACATCGGATATTCGACCATTGAAGTTCTCGCATCGGATGCATCAACTGTTCAAATGAAAGCGGATGTCACGAATTTAGATGAAGTCGTTGTTACTGGACTTGCAACTAGTATTAAACGATCGAATTTAGCAAATAACATTTCAACCATAAGTAGTGAGTCACTTACAGGGACCACCACAGGCTCAACCTTAGATGGTGCATTGTATGGAAAATTAACAGGGGTAAATATTAATTCCGCCGGTGGTGCCCCAGGAGGGCAAACTGCAATGAGATTAAGAGGTATTTCTTCTTTATCTGGGAATAATCAACCCTTATTTATTGTTGATGGTGTTTATATAAGTAATGTTCAGTTAACAAACGGATCTTCTGTTGCTTCTGGAGCAAATGCTGGTAGAGAAGAAGGAGGGTCTAACAGAGTTTCAGATATTAATCCAGAGGATATTGAGAGTATTGAAGTTCTTAAAGGTGCCTCAGCTGCTGCGATTTACGGAACTAGAGCAAATGCTGGTGTTGTAATAATAACTACAAAAAGAGGTAAGGCTGGTAAGACAGTAGTGAAATTTGATCAAGATGTTGGATTTAATACAATTCAAAATTATGCAGGAAGAAGACAATTTACTTCCACTACTGTAGCTTCTACTTTCGGTGCGGCAGAAGTCCCAATTTTCGAAGCCGCGAGAGATGCTGGAAGAATCTTTAATTATGAAGAAGAGCTTTATGGAGAAACAGGACTTATCACGGAAAGTCGATTTTCCATTTCTGGCGGAAATGAGAAGACCAAGTTCTATTTCAATGCAAGTAAAAGAGATGAAGATGGAATTATGAAGCGCACAGGATATGGAAGAAATTCATTAAGACTTAATTTGGATCATAGATTTAATGACAAATTAAAAGTTGGTTTTTCTTCTAACTATGTGAACAGTACTGCTGAAAGAGGACCTGTTGGAAATGAAAATAATGGAGGGTTTAGTGTTGGTTATAATCTTGCATTAGTTACTGCTGACTGGGAAGATTTATTTCCTGATGAAAATGGAGTTTATCCTGATGGGCGATTTGCAGCAACCAATATTATATTAAATAGAGATTTAATTGATAATGAAGAAGAGATTAATCGCTATATCCAAGGAGCTAATTTTGAATATAAAGCCATTACGAATGAGAATTTTAGATTAAAGTTCACTGCTAATGGAGGTTTAGACTACTTTCAGGCAAAGACCTTTGTTTACATTCCAGAATTTCAACAAACACAACGTGCTAATCAAAATGGTTTTGTGAGTGCGGGAAATACTAATTCTTTACAGTTGAATTATAATGCGTTCGCGGTTTTAGATTTCACAACAAACAATAAAATAAGTATCAATGGCCAATTCGGTATATCTTATTTAAATTTTGAAAGTGACGCGATAATCAATCAAACAACGGAGCTGTTTCCGCAACAAACAAATTTAGCTCAAGGAAACTCTTTTGCAGTTTTTCAAAGACTTACGGAAGAAGAAGAGTTTGGAATTATTGCCCAAAGTACAGCTAATTGGGATGATAAAATTATTGCAACAGCTGGGGTACGATTCGATAAATCAAACTTGAACGGAGACCCTAACAAGTTCTTTGCATTCCCAAGAGCTTCTCTCGCGATAAATGTCGCAAATTTTGATTTCTGGAATGTAGAGGATGTTAACTTGCTTAAACTGCGTGTTGCATATGGCGAAACAGGAAGCAGCGCACGTTTTGGATCCCTATTTACACCGCTAGGACCTACATCAATAGGTGGAGTTCCAGGACTTGGGCTACCAACTGTTGGTCAGAATAATCAATCGGCCCAATTAGGAGATGCAAATTTGGAACCAGAAATATCGCAAGAAATTGAATATGGTATTGACTTTTCTTTCTTAAATGGGAAAATTGGACTGGAGCTTACAGGTTACAAGCGTGATGTGAAAAATTTAATTTATCCTTTCTCCTCTATTCCACTGTCCTCCGGTTTTGCAAACGAAATTAGAAATGACTTTGATCTAAGTAACACAGGATTCGAAATCGCTTTAAATGCAAATCCAATAAGTAATTCTAATATCAATTGGAACACTACTTTAAACTGGTGGAAAAATGAAGCAGAAGTTGAAAGTTTAGGAGTAGGTGAGTTTCAGCCTTCAGGAGAAGGTTTTAGTCTTACATTTGGTAGTTCCTTTATTCGCGAAGGAGAAACCGCTACATCTCTAGCGGCTAACATTGGAGGGGTTCCTACCATAATTGGTGATGCAGCTCCTGATTTTGAAATGAGCTGGTTTAATCAAATAAGTTTGTTTAAAGATTTTGATCTTACCTTCTTATGGCATTGGAAGAAAGGCGGAGATGTGCTCAATCTTACAAAGTTATTGTCTGATTTTGGTGGAGTAACGCCAGATCTTGATGATCCTGATGTTATCGCAAACCCGAGGTTCGGAACTTTTGGAGCCGCTGGGTACATTGAAGATGGTACTTATGTTCGTCTTAGAGAGGTTGGTTTATTTTATACGCTTCCAACTGAGTTAGATTGGTTTGAGCGAGTTCGTGTTGGTGTTTCTGGTAAAAATTTAATTACCATTACGGATTATAGTAGCTACGATCCAGAAACTTCGGCCTTTGGTCCATCTGGATTATCGCAGGGTATAGAGGTTTCGCCTTTCCCAAGTGCAAAGCAGGTTTACTTTCATATAGGATTTACATTTTAAAAAAAAGAGATCATGAAAAACATAAAATTTATAAAAATAGTTGGGTTAGCATTCGTCTTGATTCTATCTGCATGTAGTTTGGATGAAGTCGCAGATCCTAATCAACCTAATATTTCAAGTGTTACGGACAATCCGACGGAACAAACTTTAAATTTCTTAACTCAAGGTTTAGAATCTAAAGCAAGAAGCGGTTTGGGAGGATTTATAACTGCTACCGGTTCTATTGCTAGAGAATTGTATAGTTTTAATGCATCCGATCCTACTACAACTGCAACTTTAATCGGAAAAGATGGTGTTACCTTAACAGGTTCGGAACCTCAATTAACGGGAACATTGTTTGCTCGATATCAAGCTGTAAAAAGTGCTGATTTCATACTGGATGGCTTAGAAGGTTCTCCTGTTTCAGATACTAAGAAAAATGGGTATCGTGGCGTGGCACTAACCTATCGAGCTCTAATGCTTTTAGACGTACTTAATTTACTTGGGGATAATGGAGTTAGAATTGATATTTCCGATCCAAATAATTTAGGCCCTTTCGTAAGTAAAAGTGATGGCTTTACAGCACTTCGTTCCATGTTAGATGATGGTTTTACGGCCCTACAAAATGCTGAGTTTTCGTTTGAGTTTTCTACGGGTTTTGATGGTTTTGATACTCCTGAAACCTTTGCTCAATTTAACAGAGCAGTTGCAGCTAGAGTAGCAATACATCAAGAAGACTATGCTGCGGCTTTGACTTTATTAGATGATTCTTTTTTATCATTAGATGGTAATGATTTAGGCATTGGGCCGAAGCGGGTTTATGCTCAAGGGGGAACAGAGCTTTTAAACCCAATTTTCAAAACCCCTCAACAAAGTGGAGACCAATTTGTTGTACATAACAGATTTATCAATGATATTCAAGCTGGAGATACAAGGATAAATAAGTTTAGACTGAGAGACGATCCTGTAGCCCGAGATGGGCTAAATGGTACGCATGAAATTGACTTATATGAGTCTGCAACTTCTCCAATAGATCATATAAGAAATGAAGAATTAATATTGATCTATGCCGAAGCGAATATTCAAGAAGGTAATCTTATGGATGCTGAATCAGCTCTCAATATTATCAGAAATGCATATGGCCTAGGCGATTATGCAGGAGCTGTTGATGAAACAGGATTGACCGATGAGATGCTTTATAACAGGTCGTACTCTCTTTGGGCCGAAGGTCATGCAATGTTCGACTTGAGAAGGTATGGTAGATTAAATGCTACTTTTTTACCAATAGATAGGGCGGGCGATATTGTACATACTCAATTCCCAATCCCACCTTTTGAGGTACAATAAACTTACTAAAAAAGGGAAGCCATTGGCTTCCCTTTTTTTTTATCTATTAAAACTACAGCTTAGGCTGCTGACTTCTCTTCTATCACTGGCGTAGTTAGCACTACTTCTTCAACACCTTTCCCTCTCCAATTTCTAAATCGGATTTTAATTTTGTGTACGATATAGAATAATACGGGTACAATAATCAAGGTTAGGAAGGTCGCGATGAGCAATCCGTAAATTACCGTCCATGCCAGTGGCCCCCAGAAAATAACGTTGTCTCCACCAAGATATATGTTAGGGTTGAATTCACTAAATAGCGTAAAAAAGTTAATATTTAATCCTATGGCTAAAGGAATTAATCCTAAGATAGTAGTTATCGCAGTAAGTATTACTGGACGCAGACGTGCCTTTCCTGCTTTGATAATGCTGACGCGAATATCGTCAATCGATAAATGCTCATCATCGGATAATTCTAATTCTATCCGTTTACGATCTAGTAATAATTGAGCATAATCTAGCAGCACCACTCCATTGTTTACTACAATACCTGCCAGGGAAATAATTCCCATCATCGTCATTAAAATAACAAATGAGGCTCCTGTAATCACAATTCCTCCAAAAACACCAATCAAGCTTAAAAAGATAGCGATCATTATAATTGCTGGTTTTGATACTGAGTTAAATTGAAAAATCAATATTAAAAAGATGAGAAAAAGTCCAAAAAAGAAAGCGCCCATTAAAAACTGCATCTCCTTATTTTGCTCTTCAATCTGACCTGTATAATCAATTTTCACATCTTCTGGAAGGCCTGTAAAATTAGCCATCTGCTCCTGAATTTGGCTAACAATTGCACCAGCATCTGTATAGCCCGGAGCCAAGCCTGAATACACGGTCACTACTCTTTTTGCATCTTTATGTTTAATGGTGTTGAAACCGGAGCTGTTTGATCGTTTGGTAACCGCAGAAATAGGTATTGCTTTAATTTTTCCAGAAGCTTGATCTCTAAACGTAATACTTTGATTAAATATGGCACTAGTATTATATCTATTCGCCTCATTAAAACGGACATAAATATCATAATCCTCTCCGCCTTCTTTATAGATACCCGCTTTTGCTCCAAAAATGGCATTTCGTAGTTGCTGGCCCACCTGTCCAGTGCTTACACCAAGCTCTCCAGCTTTTTTACGATCTACATTAATTTGCATTGATGGTTTCCCTTTATTCACATCGATCTTTAACTCATCGATACCAGGAATGTTCTTTGAATTAATGAAGTTTCGCATTCTTTCGGCTATTGCCACCAATTCGCCATAATCATTACCTTCTAATTCAATATTTACTGGTGAACCTTGTGGCGGCCCATTCGCATCCTTTTCAACGGAAATGAGCACTCCAGGATAAATACCTGATATTGCAGCCTGCACTTTTGTGCGCAGTTCTTCACTATCAGCACCTCGACGATATTTATACTCACGCATCGAAGCAGTAATTTTTCCTTTATGTGGCATTTCAGCAGCCGACCCTCCATCAGTCATTGGATTACCAGCACCCTCACCTACTTGAGAAACTGCACTTTCTACCAAGAAATTTTCTTCACCATCAACATAAGCAGCATCGTTTAAAACATTATAAACACGTCGCTCGATATCGTTCGTGATTTTATTGGTCTTTTCGATATCAGTTCCCTCAGGATATTCGATATACACAATAATCTGGTTAGGCTTGTTATCTGGGAAGAATTCGATCTTTGTACGTTGCGAAGCGACCGATCCTCCAAATGCCATAAAAGACATTATTAAAAGTGTGAAAATCCCGAAAGTCAAGAAATAAGGCCTTTTTCCTGTTAGCGCCTTTCCTAATTGACGGCGATACCAATTCTCTAGCTTAACCAAGGTTTTAGTCTGGAAATTATTGGCCATTTTTCTTAAAAACAAGCGATATGCCCACAATAAAATTGCTGTGACTACCATAAGCGTACCAAGCGCTCTAAATTCACCGCCGAAAATTATGATTATTAAACCGATTCCAGCTACAATTCCTGTGATACTAATAATCTGTTTCAAGGACATTTCTTTATCCTCAGTTTTCATAAACTGCGATACTAAAACCGAGTTAAAGAAAATAGCAACGAACAGGGACGATCCCAATACAACCGATAGTGTTTTTGGGAAATAGATCATAAATTGCCCCATTAATCCAGGCCATAATCCCAGAGGTACAAATGCAGCAACGGTAGTGAGCGTTGATATAATAATAGGAAAAGCAATTTCCCCGATACCTTTTTTAGCAGCTTCAATTCGGCTTAGTCCTTCTTCATCCATTAAGCGATAGACATTTTCGACCACTACGATACCATTGTCTACCAACATCCCTAATCCCATAATCAATCCGAATAAAATCATAGTGTTCATCGTAAAACCTGCCAAACTTAAAATGGTTAAGGACATGAACATTGACATAGGGATTGCAAAACCAACAAATAATGCGTTCTTAAATCCTAAAAAGAACATCAAAACGGTGGTTACGAGAATGATTCCAAAGATGATGTTATTCACCAAATCGTCAACCTGTCCAATAGTCTTTTTGGATTGATCATTGGTTATAGTCGATTTTAAATCTGGCGGAAAAACATCAGCCTGTGTTTTCGCTAAAATATCCCGCACCTTTTCAACGGCTGCCACCTCATTTTTACCAGCGCGTTTTTTAATATCGAGCATAACGACAGGGGCTCCAAACTCCCGGGCATAGGTAGTTTTATCTTTGTCTTTAAATGTTACTTTAGCAACATCTTTAAGGTAAACGGGCTTATCATTTTCTGATTTTATAACAAAATTATTCAGTTCAGCAGGATCTTGAATTTCTCCTAAAATTCGCATAGTACGTCGTTGCCCACTGGCAATTAGGTTACCTGCTGATAAGGTTGTATTCCCATTTTGAATAGCTCCAATAATGTCATTAAAGCTTATTTGAGCAGCCATCATTTTATAAACGTCAACCGCAACTTCTACTTCTTTTTCCTGTGCCCCACGGATGTCAACCTTTTTTATTTCCTCAAGATCTTCAATTTCATCTTGTAAGTATTCTCCGAACTCTTTTAGCTTATCAACAGGATAATCACCTGAAATATTAATATTGACAATAGGCATCTCTTCTGACATGCTTAACTCAAAAATATTGGGCTCAACCTTGGCATTATTAAACGTTGGCCAGTCCTCTCCCGAAGTTTCTTGATCGACCTCATCTTTTACTTTTTGCTTTGCTTGATCTACCGTAATATTCTCGTCAAACTCCACAATAATCATAGAATAATCCTCTTGAGAATTTGAAGTTGTCTCCACCACATTACTCAAGTTTTTTAATCGGTCTTCTAACGGATCAGTAATGAGTTTTTCAACATCCTCAGCAGTATTACCTGGATATAGTGAACTGATATAAATTTTGGTTTCCTTAATCTCCGGGAAATTTTCTCGCGGCATATTAAAATAAGCCTGTCCTCCTAAAAAGAGAATCAAAATCATCAATACATAGATCGTGGTTTTATTATTAATAGCCCACGATGACAATTTAAACTCCTTATCTACTTTCTTTTTCTTGTCTTGCATGGCTGTTGGTTTATTCGTTCATTACTTTGACTCCCTGCCCATCTTTCACGCTACGGGCTCCTTCTTCAATGATCTCATCTCCAGAAGAAAGACCTTCTAAGACTTCAATAATTCCTCCTTGAGTTTTACCAGTTACAATAATTCTTTGTGACGCCGTTGCCTCATTATTGTTTGCTCTATTTTTTACGACATATACGTACTGGTCACCATTAGCATTTTCCGATATAATGCTCTGTGGAATCAATATTGCCTTTTCGTTAGTGTAATCATTAATACGAAGCCTTGCCGTTAAGTTTGGTTTAATATCGCCCTCCTTATTTGGTACGGCAATTTCTACATTAAAAGTCCTATTAGCAGGATTAATAAAATTACTGGACTGACGAATCTTGGCATCAACACTTTTTCCCAATACCGGGAAATCAACCTCGACCTTTTTTCCTTTTTTAATGCTTGTAATGTATGTCTCAGGCACATCGGCACCAATATACATATCGCTTAGGTTGACCAATCTAAATACCATTGATTGTCCAGGGGCAACTACAGTGCCTTGGTCGGTGATCACTTCATCGATCACACCTGAAAAGGGAGCGTTAATAGTCGATTTTGCCAATTGGCTTTTTGCCTGATTTACGGCATTTTGAGTTGCCTCGTAGTTGGTCTTCGCCTGTAAATATTGAATTTCTGATCCGATATTTTGATCCCATAATCTTTTTTGGCGCTCGAAAGTTGTTTTTGCTAAAGTTGCTTGTACTTGCAGCTGTGCTACTTGTTGACCCATACCTCCGTCATCAATAGACGCAAGTAATTGTCCTTTACGAACCCTTTGTCCTTCTTTTACATAAACACGTTGTAAAGTACCCGCCATTTCAGGATAGATGACTACATTTTGCTTGGTAGCAACACTTCCCTGCAACTCTAAAAAGTGAATAAACACTGTGTCTTTGGCTTTGAATACCGTTACCAAGGGTAGTTTTTTGGTGGTGTCTTTAGCGCTAATTTCATCTTCGAGCAATTTAATTTTGTCTTCTATAACAGCTTGTTCTGCAGATAAACTTTCTTTTAGAGCTTTCATAGCTGCCAAGTCACCATTTTCGATGGTAGTTGCTACGTCAACATCACCTGATGCTCCTGACTTTGAACCACATGCCGTAAGCATTATTGCGATCGCGAAGTATGTTAATGTCTGTTTCATTTTTTGATTGATTATTTGGTGATAGTATTTAATATTGTTTCTAATTCTGCCTTATTATTAATCACAGTGATCATGGCATTTAAATATTCTTGTTGGGCAGAGTACAGCTGTGTTTGAGCTTGGCGCAGTTCAAAACTACTGGCAATACCTTCGGTAAATTTTGTTTGATTCTTATTTTCAATACGTTCCGCCAAATTCAAATTTTCCTTTGAAGTTTCATATTGTTCAATGGCAAAACTGTAATTGCTTTTTGCTTGTTCTGTCTGTAGCTTTAAACGTTGCTCCGTCTCCGTAAGCTGTGTTTTGGCTTGCTCAAATGCAATTTTAGCTCGCTGCGTTCTGGCACTTCTTCCTAAGGAGCTAAAAATCGGAATATTCAATCTTGCCCCGACTAAAGCTGACCCAAACCAGCGTTGGTCACTATCTAAAAATGTAAAACTATCGCTGTTACCATTGTAACCGGCATTTAAAAACCCCGAAAGTGAAGGAAGTGCTTTTGCCTTTTCGTTCTTAAACTCTAGCTGACGTTGTGTAGTGAGATTTTCGGCAATTCTGAAATCAACGTTATCGGTCAATGTTAGCTCATTCGCTAATAAAGTAGGTTCGATATTCTGTACGACCAACTTATCTAGTTCTTCCGTTAAAGTAACATTAGCCTCAACTGGAATTCCCAGTGTAATATTTAATAGCTGTTCTGTAATTATTAAAAGGCGTTCAGCGTTTTTTAGCCCGCTTTCTACATTAGCCATTGTAATTTTAAGTTGCTCAACACTCTCCTCTTCTGCGAGTCCATTTTGAAAAGTAATCGTTGTTTCGTCTAAGTTTTTTTGAAGTGCGTCCTTATTCTTTTTAAGTATTGCAATATTCTCCTTAGACAGCAACACATTGCCGTAAGCATTTATAACCGACTTACGAACCTCAAGATCTGTTTTGTCTTTAAAATTTTGAGAGTATTGGGTAAACGCTTTTGCAGCTTGAAGTGCTACTATATAGGATCCATCAAAAATTAATTGATTCACATTTATATTTGCATTTACCGCTTGTTTTGTTCCAAAAACAACTGGGATAAACCCTTCTGGTGGATCTGGAAACTGCTGTATTTGTAGAGCATCGAGATTATAGTATTCTTCAATATCTCTTAAGCTAGCTAACGGATCGAAAGCTGAAGCCGGCAATAAAGAAACTGGCTGTTTAAGGAAGTTTTGATATTCAATACTAGCACTTACTTGGGGTAATCCAGTTGCGGTGGTTTCCCATTTTTGTTTTTTTGCAGCCTCAATATCTCTATTGGCGTTAATGGCTGTGTAATTATTTTCTAGCGCAAATGCGATTGCTTCATCTAATGAAAAGGTGTACTCCTTTTCTTGAGCAAACAAGCTTACACTACAAAATAATGCGGCGGTTAGTAATACAAATTTCTGTATCATTACTGTTAGCGATTTGATTGTATGAAATGGTTTAATGTTTCTAGTCCTTTTTCGGTTACTATTGCCCTTAAGTGATATTCTAAATAACTCTCCATAAGATTATCAGCAGCGTATTTTTCTTTCGGAAATAATTGATCATCTTTTATACCTGACATCCCATTAAAATACATGCGGGAAACAAAGTCGACATCGAGGTCTTTTCTAAAAATTCCTTGGTCCATGCCTCGTTGTAAATTCTCAGACACGCTTTCGTGCATTACTTCAAACTGTTTCCAACTTAGATTGGTATAAATTTTCGGGTAGTACTTTTTAAGTTGATATTGTGGTGATGATTTTTCATTTTTTAAATGAAGCATTACAAAACGCTTTATATGATAAAGCTCCTCAATCGGGTTTGGCGTGCTTTCGCAAATAGCATCGATACCAGTACATATTTTGTCAAAAAGATGAAAAGTACTTGCCTCCACTAATTTGGTCTTGTTCTCGTAATGGGTGTAGATCGTCTTTTTTGAAATCCCCATTTCCTCAGCAAGATCATCCATGGTGACACTTTTGAAACCGATGTCCAAAAATAGTTCTGTGGCTTTATGAAGTATTTTGTTTTTCATATTGGACAGCAAAAATAGGCAAGGAAACTTTATGTACGATAAAAGTTTCCAAAGTTTTGCAATTATTTAACATTTTCTAAATACAAGAACTAAGTTGTTGATAAATAAGTTTATAAAGCATATTTCTCCTGCTCGTCATTTTTATCGACTATATAGCTTTGCCAATTAACACAGCGATATTCCACAAAAAATGATGCTTTTAAGAAAAGGAAGATCGATGAATGACAATACCACCTATGAGAATTGGGTAAAAAACTGGGGATTAATGACTTATTAAGAGTTGTTTAGCCATTTAATATGACGTTAATGAAGTATTATTTCCAAAAACAATCTACTTAACACTCCAGTCTTATCAATCCGGCAGTCTGTTGTTATTCTTATTTTTGCGTGATCTTATTATCGTACATGCTCAAAATAGCTTTCCACCCCATTTACAAACATCCGCTTCCGACAGGTCATCGCTTTCCGATGATTAAATATGATTTGCTGCCAAAGCAACTATTGCATGAGGGTACTTGCGATGAGGGTAATTTCTTCGAGCCCAAAATACCTAGCGACAATTACATATTAAGAGTACATGACATCACCTATTATAATGAACTAAAAGAACTGACTCTAGCCAAAAAAGCCGCTCGCAAAATCGGATTCCCACTTTCCGAAGAGTTAGTTAGAAGAGAAGTCATTATTGTAGATGGCACCATAAAAGGTTGCGAATACGCATTACAAAATGGGATTGCAATGAACATTGCTGGTGGCACCCATCATGCATATACTGATCGCGGTGAAGCATTTTGTTTGTTAAATGACCAAGCTATTGCGGCAAGGTATTTACAAGACCGTGGTTTAGCTGAAAAAATTTTAATTGTCGATCTCGATGTCCATCAAGGCAATGGTACGGCTGAGATATTTCAGGATGACCCTTCAGTATTTACTTTCTCTATGCATGGCACTTCTAATTATCCCTTTAAAAAGGAAAAAAGTGATTTAGATATTCCCCTACAAAAAGGAACTAATGATAACACCTATTTGACCATTCTAAAAGAAACATTACCTCAACTCATTAAAGAACAAAAGCCTGATTTTATATTTTATCTTTGTGGAGTCGATATTTTGGATTCAGATAAATTGGGTACTCTAGGAATGAGTATTGAAGGCTGTAAAGAACGTGATCGCTTTGTTTTCGAACAATGCATTAAAAACAACTTACCCGTTCAATGTAGTATGGGTGGTGGATATTCGCCAACAATCAAAACCATTATCGAAGCACACGCTAACACATTTCGTCTCGCACAAGAATTGTATTTTTGACCTGCTTATGAAAAAGTTCTTACTTATTACCATTCTGATTAGCTCATTTGCTTATTCTCAAAATGATTCTTTCGTAGTTAACGAGCGTAACGGCTGGCAAACCTTTACCTATGATATGGGTAATGTTTTTGGTGGTGTAGGTTACGCATATAGTAGACCACTGTATTGGAAAGGCTCTCAATTTAGAAACTTTGGTCTATTCGCAGGAGGTGTTGGAGCCTTATATTTAATTGATGATGAAGCCAGAACCTTTTTCGCAGATCTTGAGGAAGATGTTCCAAAACCCGTTCGCGAATTTGGTTGGTACTTCGGAAATCCTCAAAACAACTATGCATTTACTGGTAGTGTCTATTTGGTAGGCTTGTTTACCAAAAATGAAAAATTAAGACGCACGGGGGTATTGATGATGAGCTCAGCCACAGCCGCGGGATTTTTACAGCAATTAACTAAATCATTGGTAGGTCGAGCGCGACCAACAACTGAGCTTGGCAAAAACTATTTTCAACCTTTTGGAGGTGAATCCGGTTTGCGATCGTTTCCTTCCGGTCATCTCGTCATGGGACTTACCATAGCTTACGCGGCAGCCAAACAGTTTGAAAACCCTTGGGTAAAAGCTGGTTTTATAACCTTAGGTTCCATCCCTGGATTATCAAGACTTTTAAACGAGCAACATTGGTTAACCGATATAGCGACTAGTGCAGTTATGAGTATTTTTATCGTAGAAGCGGTAGACCAATATCTTGATCGTAAGTACGATGAAAAATACAATAACGACACCAAAAAACTAAGCTGGAATTTAAGTTTTGGACTTAATCAGGTTGGTGTGAATATTACTTTTTAACCGCAAGGAATTACTCAAAAAGCTTGACTACCATGTCTTCATCTGTAGCTGCTAAGGTGACCAAAAGCTTTCTTCCTATTTTGTTCTTTTTATAAACCTTGGTCCCAGTTGTCCAACGCTCTTTTTTAGTAGCACCAGGCATCATCGGGAAACCATAACTAAACGTATTCCCATCAGGCTTTGGTCCAACTACCACAAAGTGATTTCTTCTTAGAGAATTGTTTTTGATCTTTACACTAATATATTTGATGGCGGCGTTTTTCTTAGGATCAGCATTAGAAATGGCTTTTTTAGCACTATTCCCTTTTATTTTTTTAGGTTGATTCACCAAAACCAATCTAGCATCAGCGCTCAAGGTATTGTCTAAAACTTCAGTAACATTAACCGTTGCTTTACCTCGACCCCAAATATTCAAAAACACCTCCTTAGCTTCTAATCTGCTGGCATCAATAATGCCATTTTCAGCACCAATTCCCACACTATTTACTATACCATTAACGGTAATTCCACCTATCAAAGCAGTTAGACTTGCACCATTATTCGTTAAGTTATTGATGATTACCGTTTCATGTACACCTACCTGAACTCGTTTTAAATTAGGCATTCCAATCTTGACAATAACATCAGCAGAGGGTTGAATCCATTCTGTTTGTGCAAGAATCATTTTACCATCTACTATTTCAGTATCGATAAGATCCAGCAAATTACTGTCTGCCGTAATAGTCATTTCTTCCTTCCCATTTTGATCGATTTCTACCTTTGCATACAATTCCATTTCAAGATTGGTTAATCCTGCAATATCAATTGTTCTGGTTTCAATGGTTTTGTTTCCCTTTATCTGCGCATTTGTAATTACTCCTATCAACATGCATGCAATTACTATTAGTTGTTTTCTCATTTTCTTTGATTTTATATTGATTGATTATTTACCTTCTAAAACTGTTTGTTTGCCTCCGGGATTATTAAAAACTGCTTCGTACAAGATCGTTTGCGGTTTGTATTCCAACTGAATTCTTCTATTGTCCTGACCACGCAGTTCATAATCGCCATCGTTTTTTACAAACTTGAACTCAAAACTGTTTACTGCTGTTTTCTCCGATAGCGTCACTTCATAAATACCATCCTTATCCTCATCAGTCATTGGTACTGTAACTTGCCATGAAGGGTCTGTCATTTGCCCTCGTAAACCAACTTGGTTTAGGTTTTCAATTCCATTTACATCCACTTTAAAAGTGACTGTCTTTTGGTGCACTTCTTGCACACAGCTGCTAAAAAAAGATGCTATCACTGCTAGTAGTACTATATTTTTTATTTTCATTTTTTATGTTTTTTATTATTCTATTTCTATAGACCAAACTCCGTAGTACTATCTGCATTACAAGGACTATCCAACTCAATAGGAATGTATTTTTCGATAATCCAATGTTCATCAAGCAATGACGAATAGCACAGTTTCACTTCTAAGTCCGAAAATTGCTTTTCGAGCTCTCTGGTTTCTAGAGTCCATTGTAAAAAAATGAGGTTTACTTTTTCGTTTGGTGTGATCATTTCATTTCTAATATTTCCGGCAGTTCTTATAATGCTGTAATCAATACCAGTTGCATCAGGCGCTAAGGTTTTGAGTAACTCTTCCCAATTATTAAAATAAGTCCCGTTGGCATACACGCGATAGGAGTTTATTTTAGCTAATCCGTTACCACTATTTTTTAAAGTGATCCCGAAGCCTTCTCCATTATAAACCTTGCTAACAGTTAAATAAGGATACATACTAGCTCTTTGCTGAATACGCATAATACGCACTTCTTGAATTGAGATAAACAATGCACAAATACTTACTACTAAGGCTGTACCACCGACAAAAAAGTTCGTGTTTATTGCTTTAAATTTTGATATGATTTTTGAAAAAGTTTTCATTTTGGTCAATACTATTAATTGCTCTTTTTTTTAATACTTATATTCTAGTATAGCTGTACCTATTGCGCACAAATCGTTCTGATTCTCCATCGAACAATACTTCTTTTGTAATAGTCACTGTTTTTGCATTAAATACATAGCTTTTAAACATAGTAGCAGGCCTATTCGCATCTTTTCCAGTGTACTCCGTTGTAATTGTTATTGTTCCATCATCCGCTATAGCTCTTGCCGTTACTTTTTCATTGCCAAATAGCATCCCATTCTTTTTAATCTTTATAGTCTCCTTTGAATTTGCCTCTGGCTCAGAAGAAAAGCCTGTAGCAAAAACAACCTTGTTCCCTTTTACTTCGATTTTCAGGGTTGTAGGAAGTACGACTTCCTTTCCATCTCCGTAATTCACATACATTAATTGTCCTTTCCAATTAGTGTTGTTTAAAATTTCAAAATCAGAAGTACTTACTGAGCTTTGCGAAAAACAAATAGTAGTAAATAGAATAGCTAAAAATTGAATAGTAGTTTTCATAATAAATGGTTTTAAAATTGATGTTAGATTAATTGTGATACTGGAGTTTTCATTTCAATATCCCCTTTTAGAGATTTGCTAATGAGATAATCGAAACCAAACCGACCTGAACCTAAAAACAGATTGTAAACAGATACCCATAAAAATCCCATTGCCGGTAGCATGCCCCAAGTGCCTTGCCCCCATTTTTGAAGGAAAATAGCAACCAACATAGTACACATAATTAAGAATGACGCGATTCTGGTTTTAAGTCCGAATGCAAGAAAAAGTCCCCCTACTGCTTCGCTGAAAGCGCCCATCCAAGCAAAAAATACTGGGGCAATTGCAAAGATTCCTCCATAGGACGCAACATCTTCAGGAAACCAAGCAGAAACTTCAAATAGGTTTAAATTTTGACTTTCAGGAGTCCAAGGCATTCCAAATTTATCAGCTCCAAAACTTAGTGCAAGCAACATTCCACATATAAAGCGTATTGCAGCAAAAAGTAGATCGGCAGACCAATGTTTTTGTGTTACAGGTGTAATTAGTTTTAAGAATAACTTTTTCATCTTGATAGTTGTTTTGATTCGACAAGACAAAATTGCCAAACAACAACAAGGTGCACGCTTCAAAGCGTATTAAGTCGTCTCAAATACGATTTGAGTCGTCTCAACTTTATAGATTTGAGATAGGAGACGCGAGATATTAGACTGGTGTAACGTGAGTTTGATTTAATTCAAACTTTTTACAAACTCTGTCGGTGAAGTATTTGTTAGTTTTTTAAAAACCCTATTAAAGGTGGCTTTACTATTGAATCCGCATTCCAGTGCAATGCCTAATAATGATAATTGCTGCTGTTTACCTTCCTGAAGCATTTTTTTGACAGCATTTACGCGGTATTCATTAATAAAATCATTGAAGTTTTTACCAAACCCTAGATTAATAGTCTCAGAAAGTTGAGCTCTATTCATATCAAGTTTCGATGCAAGTTCAATAAGGTTGATTTCTGGATTTAAAAAGGGTTTGTTCTCATCCATAAACTTGATGAGCTGCTTTTTATCTTGTTCTACCTCAACAGGTATTGGTGCAGCAACTGATTCGAAACTAATTTTAGAAGTGCCAACGTTCACTTCTTTCATATCTAATTTCGCGAGTATCTCAGTCTTCGTAAAATACCCTTTTATTCCCACATAAATAATCACAATGGCAGAAACGAAATGATACCACCACTCTTGTGTCCAGGTCAGATTAAAAATACTACTATCAATAAGATCTTGTGTAACACCATAGAGAAACAAAAATGCATACACGACAAGAAAATTTCGGAGCCAGTTCAGTTCCAACTTATAGGTATTCGAAAAATAATGCTGAATTTGTTTTCGATAGGTAAAATACAACTGGAAGCTAAAAGCAAAATACAGTAGCAATTGAAAATTAGAGACCACAAAATATATTGGGTTGATGTACTTAAAATGAAATCCTTCAAATAGCACTCCATTTTGAGTGTCAGCGAATCCTGGTTGCTGTGCATCATAAATAAAAACACCGTAGCGGTAAATGAGAAAAACAATGCCTGGTATAAAATGCCAAATATGCTTTTTAGTAAGTTTAAAACTAGCATTAGTCACCGACCGCACATAAAAATAAAGACAAGGAGCAAATATGAGTTGCAAAGGCGCTAACCAATAATTGATCTTTGTATTTCGAAAGGTATCGTACCAATCCATGAACCCAATAGTATACGTGGTACGATGATAACAGGTGATTAATAAAATACAGGCTAAGAAAAGATCGGCTAAATAACGTTGCTGATAATACCTTCTAAACAATAAAAAACTAAACAGCAAACCCTGTGATACAAGTATTAATAGGGGTGTGCTGTATAAATTAAAATTCGGAAAGGTGAAAAGCATGTCTAAAAATAGAAAAAGCTTGCCGATTATGGGCAAGCTTTTAAGCTTATGTCAAACAGCAATTATAATAAAGTCAGAATTACACTATTTAAAATAGGTTTTATACATTTTTATATGTGAAGTGATATCCTCTAACATCGCTTTCTTCTCGCTCTCGTCAGAACTTTTTAGAGCATCAATTTTATCCTTCAACGGGAGGATGTAATAATGAAGTTGATCATGAGGCTCACCAGTCATGGTGCATTTTGAAACGATAAGCTTAAACTCCATTTCTAAGCTTTCAGCCAAGGCTTTTGCATCAGTTTCACCAGGAATAACACCAGCAACTAGTTTCGCCATATTTTCCATGCCGACAGTTGTTTCTTTATTTGCCAACCACTTTTCTCCATTATTAAGTGTTAGGCTATTCTCATACGAGACCTCATCTGTGGTTGTTTTATCTTTTTCTTTTTTATCACAACTGCTTATTAAAAAACTCAACAAGAAAAATGAGAATACGATGTTTATTTTTCTTTTCATGTTCTATTTATTTAAGAGGTTTTGACTTGTTTTACTCGCTCTACTTTATCTTTAATGGAAAGTGATAATCGCACAATACTATCTTCAATTGCAACAAGATCGTGCGGCACACCTCCCTCTAATGCAATAAGATTTCCTGCTACCAATTGATGCTTTTTTCCGTTTACACCAAAATCGATACGGCCGCTATACAATTCAACAACAATTGGAAATGGTGTTTTATGCTCTTTCATTAATTGCCCTTTCTTAAATACAATTCGTATTTCTTTAGAAGTTGGTGTTTCGAATAGAACGGTTATGGCAGGCTTAGTATCGCCAAAACTAATATCGTCTGTTAAGGATGCTATTTTCATAATTAAAGACTATTACTTGCTAGTTTGTATTGAAACATTTGAGCCATTTTTTTTGCTCGCATTTTTGCTTCATCAGCTTTGGTGCCCTTAAAATTTTTGTCAATACAGTTATTGAAATGATTCAACCAACGATCGAAATGTTGTTTTTGAATTGGCAGTTTTCTATGCGGATGAAAAGGAGAACCCTTATAGGTATATTCCTGAAGAAGGATTGTTTGCCAAAAACGAATCATCTTGTCGAGATGTAATGGCCAATTGTCCTTAATTACATTGTTAAAAATCGGACCTAAAACCTCATCTTCTCTTACCACAGCATAGAAGGTGTTAACCATTAACTCAATGTCATCTATATCCTGTATATCTTTCATTTTTATTTAGGATATTTTTATCCTTTATTATTCTAAATTTTTTTATCGCTTTAAAAAAGTAATTCCCTGATTAAGTCCGAGTGCAACATCTAGTAAATTAGATGATCCGAGGGTCTCATTAATTTGATCCCGAATAACCACGAACTTCTCGTGCATAGGACAGGGAGCGCTTGCATTGCATTTTTCTAGACCCAATGCACAGCCGGTAAACAGCTGATCGCCATCTAAAGCAGTTACAATTTGTTTAAGTGTAATCTTAGCTAAACGATCTTTATCTATTTTAAAACCTCCTTTTGGTCCTTTGGTAGAATCTATAATATTTTCCTTAACAAGTGCCTGCAAAATTTTGGCGGTAAACGCTACAGGCGAATTAATAGCATTGGCAATATCATTTAAACTCACCCGCTCTTCCTGTTGCGCTTTTTTCGCAATAAATAAGGTTGCCTTAATTCCGTATTCGCAGGTTTTTGAAAACATCTTTCTCTTTTTCTGATGGTACAAAAATACGTCTTATTTTATTTCGGACAAAAATATCCGAATTAAATTTATTACTAACACGGCCAACACCTTTTTTATGCCTGCATGATGGACAGAAATGCGTTAGGTTTTCTGTCTATACGTATATTTACGCATGACTAATCAGGAAGCTACCGCTAAATTTCACCAACTTACCAATTCTCAAGATGTAATTGCTTTTAGTGAATTAGCTGAAGTTTTCTCCGAGCTAGATCCACTAAACATTGACGAAATACTTGGGTCTTGGAAAGGTGGTTTTTTTAAAACCGGTCGACTTATTGATTGGGCTCTGAAGGACTATGGAATTATTAAATGGATTGGGAAGAACTACATCTCAGAAAATAAGGTCAAAGCGTTACGATATTGCTTTTTGGGACTCAATTTTAGTATGCCAATTATTGGAAGAGCGCGCGTTCGGCATCTTGCATTTAGAGAAAAAGTATCGACTGCAATGATCTACAATCACCTACCCATTATCGATCATTTTAGAAAAGTAGATGATGATACCTTAATGGGAGTAATGGACTTTAAAGGGAAGATTGTTTTGTATTTTTATTTATATAGGTAGGTCTCGATTGCGCTCGACCAGACATGCTAAAAATTAGACTATTTTTGTACTACTGCACCTTCCTTTTCAATAAGAAACAAGCCCATTTTTAGTTTCCAATAAGGCATTTTTTCCTTAAAATATTCGAAGTATGGTTTTAGGCCTTCGGCATCCATAAGCTCATTTTTTGCTTTATTGATTTGTGCGACCTCATCTTGAGAAACAAAGTCTAATAAATTCAGTGACTTTTCTCCTTCGTCATAAATTTTCAAAAGATGACTGTAAATTGTGTTCTCAGCCAACTCTCGGTGTTCGCATATTTCACCCACGGTTAAACCTTCGTTATAAAGTGTCCAGGTTTTTAAGTGAGTCAGCACCTTTGTTTTTTTAGATGCCGTATATTTCTTTATTTCACTAATAAAGGTAGCAGCGTATTTTTCCATTTTCGCCTGACCCACTCCTTGGATTTTTTCGAATTCTTGCTCGGTAGTCGGCTTTTTTTCTTCGAGTTCCTTTAAAGTTGCATCACTAAACACAACATAAGCTGGCACATTGGCTTCTTGAGCCAATTCGTATCGTAATATTCGTAATTGCTCGAATAGCCCACTTTTTTTGGTGGTCTTTTTACGTTCTTTTTCTAATTTTTCTTGTTTGACTTGAATACTTGCCAAGCTTACCTTCTTACCATCAAACAAAATACTTTTCGCCAACGGTGTAAGCATTAATCGACTATGCTCTCTAAAATTAATTTCTAGAACTCCTTGATTCACAAGTTGAATAATATATTGCTGTAAATCTTTCCAGGACACATCACTTGCGGAACCATAGGTTTTTAAATGCTGATAGTTTTTGTCATATACTTGCGCATTTTTTGCGCCTCGCAAAACATCAATCACCAATCCCACCCCTTCTTGTTCTTTCATTCTGGTAATTGCGGAACAGACTTTTTGCGCCAGAATGGTGCCATCAAAATAGGTCGGTGGTGTTTTGCAGATATCACAATTTCCACAATTCTCTGTATAGTGTTCTCCAAAATAATTAAGCAGGACTCTGCGACGACAACTAAGCGCTTCAGCAAATTGTTGCATGCGATCTAACTTGGCATGTTGTACCTCAGCATTATCGACATTGGCTATGAATTGTCTTAGCTGGATGATATCAGCATAACTATAAAAAAGTAAGGTGTTAGCAGTTATTCCATCCCGGCCACTACGACCAATTTCTTGATAGTAACCTTCAATGTTTTTTGGTAAATTATAATGAATAACCCAACGAACGTTACTCTTGTCAATTCCCATTCCGAATGCGATGGTAGCCACAATAATTGGAGTGCGGTCGTTTATAAATTCTTCCTGAATTTTAGATCGCTCCTGAGACGACATGCCTGCATGATAGGCAGCGGCATCATATCCTGAGCTTTTAATTTTTTCCGCTATCTTCTCCGTACTCTTTCGACTTAAGCAATAGATAATTCCACTTTCATCGGGATGCTCTTCAAGAAAATTTAAGATCTGATTAATCCGATTATTTCCTGGTCGAACTTCTAGGTACAAATTCTCGCGGTCAAATGAGGACACATGAAATTTTGCTTTTGGAATATTCAATAGTGTTGCAATATCTTGCTGGGTAGCTTTGTCGGCAGTTGCCGTAAGTGCGATTACGGGAACCGCTGGAAATCGCTTTTTAAGATAGCCAAGTTGCACATAGGCTGGTCTAAAATCATGGCCCCAAGACGAGATACAATGTGCTTCGTCAATCGCTATTAAACTAATATCAATTCCAGAAAGCGCATTGTCTAGCAGTGGCAAACTTTCAGGCGCAACATATAGTAATTTTAAATTCCCATTTGTAAAATCGTCTAGAGTCTCTTGCTGTAATTCTGGTGGCTGCGAACTATTAAAATAGCTAGCCGAAATCCCATTTGCTCGAAGTGCATCTACCTGATCTTTCATTAAAGCAATCAAAGGCGAAATGACAATAGCAGTTCCATTTTTTGCCAAGGCAGGAAGCTGAAAACAAAGTGATTTTCCACCTCCAGTTGGCATAATAGTCACAACATCACTCCCATCTAGCAAATCGTTAATGATGGCTAGCTGATTCGGTCGAAATGAATCATAGCCAAAATGGTTTTTTAAAAGTGATAAAAGTAGTTCGCTAGATGCCATGAGGTAAATGTATGGGTTACTATTGAATTTTGGTTAAATGGTTAATAAGTTTGATTTGGAGAAAAGAGACAGGATCGTCTCGCTAAAGCGAGACTGCTAGAATCAGGAGGCAAGACTTTTTCTTTAGTAAGGTAAAAGTCGCTTGACACCTCACCCTAGCCCTCTCCTCAAGGAGAGGGGACTAACTATATGGTCTTGACTCTTGATTCTAGATTCTTGCCTCTAAAAATCCTATTTGCTAATCAACAATAGTTCATTACACAAAATCTCTGTGGTGTAGCGTTTGTTTCCTTCTTTATCTTCCCATGAGCGGTTGGTCAATTTTCCTTCAATGGCGATTTCTTTGCCTTTGCTTACATAGTTTTCGACTACATTAACGAGTCCACCTCTTACGACTACATTATGCCAATAGGCTCGTTCTACTTTTTGACCATCTTTATCTTTGTAACTATCATCTGTGGCCATGGAGAATTTAGCCATTTTGTTACCATCATTAAAGATTACGATTTCTGGGTCTTGCCCTAATCTTCCAATCAACTGTACTTTGTTTCTAAGTGCGTTCATAATTATTGTTTTTTGTGTTAAACAGTTAATACTATCGACTGACTATCAATCGACACTGCAAAGATTAGACGGTCTTCAAAAAACATTCGGTTAGGAAGTGTTTGTTTTCGTTTATAGTTGTTTGTAAACGTTTGTAGTCGTTTAAAATTGATTAATTCACCTATATTGTGGGCAACTATATAACCAAATAATGAAACTGACTTTCCAAAAACTCCTACTCCTTGGCATACTAGCCGAACTGCTGATACTACTAGCCTGCTACCTCCTCCACACAGAACTAGAAGAAACCTTCCGCTACGCCGCTCGGTATTCTGGACGATTATCTGCTGCTCTGTTTTTATATTGCTTTTATCAATATGCATCGGCATTTCCTAAGCCATTAAAAGAAAATAACTCGTTAAGAAATAGCCTTACACTTTTTGCCGTGCTACATATTATTCATTTTGGATTTTTGGCGAATAATGTGTACTTAAATGACATTCCATTAGTGCCGGCAAAATTGGCTGGTGGGGCACTGGCCTATTTCATGATTGTGGTGGCGCCGTTTAAACTACACGCGCTTAAAATCCCATTTCAACTTGTCTACTTTTACTATGTTACATTAGTAATGAGTATGACCTATGTGGCTAGAATAAAAGGTGATTTTGAAGGTGCAGAACCATATTGGCTTCATTATTTAGTTTTAGGTACTTTTATTCTCTGCGCCATCCTATTCGCATTTTGGATGGGCAAATCGAAAAAACTAACTAAATGACCAATCAAATACCAAAAGAACTTCGCACCATTATTGATAACGAAGAAACTGATTTTATTACCAAGAGCCGCCGTAACCATCCTAGAAAAAAAGCAATCAGTTTACTTTTTTTTTCATTATTCTGGAATGGATTTATAAGCATTTTTGTTGTCGCATTTTTCGGCCCCTTACTTAAAAAGTTATTCAACAAACAATCTTCCAACGACATTAGTTTCAGTGATTTCTTTGATGTAATGCCTGCCTTAATAATCAGTCTATTTGTAATTGTTGGTATAGGGCTTCTTGTTTGGACCATTATGATGTTTTTTCAAAAAGGCGCTTTTTTTGTCGGTACACCAACTCGGTTTATCAAATTCAGAAAGGGTAAAGCAGAAATAAAAGACTGGGAACAGTTTTCTGGCAATATTAAAATAGACGGTAAAGGCATCTATGGAAATCTAGAATTTGAACTTCGAACTGGAAAAACAAAAAGTCGAGATAACGGTCCCGACAAATTTGTTCCCGATGTAATCGATATGGCGGGAATAAAAAACACTTATGACATAGGAAAAAAGTGTAGAAAACGAATTAAAGAAAACGATCCAACACCGGCTATAAAACTATGAGTTACGAACATTTAATGTACGCTCATTTAGTTACCGTACTACCTTGTGTACTCATTGGCGGCTTATTACTAATCATTAAAAAACGAACCTCAATTCACCGTTATTTTGGTCGAGTTTATATGATACTTATGCTTATCACTGCGGTTATTACCTTATTCATGCCCGCTGAAGTGGGTCCACAAATATTCAATCATTTTGGATGGATACACAGTTTTAGTTTTTTAACCCTTTACACCGTTCCTACTGCTTATACTGCTATTAGAAAAGGAAATGTAAAAAAGCATAAACGAAAGATGATACTGCTCTATTTTGGAGCAATTATTATTGCTGGTGGATTCACTTTAGTCCCTGGTCGGTATTTGCATCAGGTGTTGTTTGGATAAACTGTAAAGTTGAGATTTATTCAAAATACTGTAATTTAGAAGGTATGAAGGTTTTGGTGGAAACAGATCGGCTTATTCTTCGTGAACTCACCGATGATGATCTCGAAGGAATGTTTGTGCTTGATTCTGATCCTGTTGTGCATCACTTTCTAGGAAAAAGTCCCATTAAGGATAAGCTGGATGCGCAAAAATATATTGACAAAACCAGAGAACAATATGCAACATACGGCATAGGCCGTTGGGCTGCAATCGAGAAAGAAACGGGTGATTTTATCGGTTGGTCGGGCCTAAAAATGAATTTTGAAAACAAAATGAATGGCCATAGAAATTTTATAGATGTCGGCTATCGTTTTATTCCGAAGTACTGGGGCAAGGGCTACGCCACCGAATCTGGAAAAGCCGCTGTAGCATACGGATTTGAAACCATGAAATACAGCGCAATATATGGTATGGCAGAATTAGAGCATAAAGCTTCTAGAAAAGCCTTGGAAAAAATTGGATTGGTCCACGTTCAAGATTTTATGTACGAAGAAGAGAATATCCCCTTGGCCTGGTACCAAATAAAAAACAACTACAAATCATGAAAAAGACACTATGCATTACATTGCTTTTCCTGATTGGGATAAGCTGCAACGCTCAAAAAACACTTCAACTTAAAGAAGGTGAGGTATCTCCTAAAGCAACTTTAAATGAGGTTTCATGGATTACTGGGCATTGGAGATGTGAAGTTTTCGGTGGTATTGCTGAAGAGATTTGGAGTCCTCCATTAGGTAACAGCATGATGTTTAGTTTTAAGTTGGTGAATGACAATGCTATTTCCTTTTATGAGATAGGTCATATTCAGCAAAAAGGTGAAACACTTATCTTGCAGTTAAAACACTTTCATGGCGATTTAAAAGGCTGGGAGGTCAAAGACAAAACAGTCGATTTTAAATTGGTGAAAATGGATGAAAATAGCGTTTACTTTGAAGGATTGACTTTTGAAAAGGTAGATGAAAATGCCATTAATGTATATGTGATGGTAAGCAATGAGGATGGCAAAGCCGAAGAAGTAGCATTTGAATACAAGCGTTTTAAATAGTATGGAAAAAACCTGTCCTGAATGTAGTAATAAGATTATTGGCAGAATTGACAAGAAATTCTGCAGCGACTACTGTCGCAATGCCCACAATAATAAGATTAATAAAGACAGTAAAAACCTGATAAGAAACGTCAATAACCGACTTCGCAAAAACTGGCGCATTCTTGAGGAGCTAAATCCCGACGGAAAAACCAAAACCACAAAAACCAAACTGATTGGTAAGGGTTTCGATTTTAACTACTTTACAAGTATATACACTACTAAAAAAGGTACGATTTATTATTTCTGCTACGATCAAGGATATCTGCCCTTAGAGAATGATTATTACGCACTGGTAAAGCGGGATAGTTAAATTGACTTCAATAACAATACAATACTATCACTTGCTAGTACAAAAGGAACTTTAGGTGTAAAAAACTTTCAAAGCACATACCATTTATTCCGTTTCTTCTATATTTTTAGGTGTGTATAAATTGATATCTTATCACTTTATTTAAAAAGTAAACCAGTGCAATTCGCTTTGATTTTACAAATTAATCGAGTTTACATATGGTCAAACTAACCAAACATTTATTGCCTATATGATACTTTTAATAGTGGTTCTAGGGATTGGTATCCTGTTGTTACTAACGGCCAAATTCAAACTTAATGCCTTTCTTGCGTTTATCATTGTCTGTTTTTTTATAGGCATTTTTGGTGGTATTGAATTGAATGAAATCATCAACTCTATACAAACAGGCATTGGCAAAACACTTAGCTTCCTCACACTTATTCTAGGACTGGGCGCCATGCTAGGAAAACTGGTTGCTGATAGCGGAGCAGCTCAAAAAATCACTTCAAAACTTATTGAGCAGTTCGGTATTAAAAATATTCAATGGGCAGTAATGATTACTGGCTTTATAGTTGGTATTCCAATGTTCTATTCCGTTGGCTTCGTTATACTTATCCCGATTGTTTTTACGGTTGCCGCTGCTTCTGGTTTGCCTTTATTATATGTTGGCGTGCCTATGCTTGCTTCCTTATCTGTCACACATGGATTTTTGCCTCCGCATCCTGCTCCAACGGCCATTGCAGGCACTTTTGATGCTGATATTGGAAAAACCATTTTATACGGAATTTGTATTGCTATTCCGGCCATTATCGTAGCCGGCTTATTTTCAAGAACATTGAAACATATTAAAGCTTCGCCATTAGAAGAATTTTACAACGTAGAACCTATTGACGAAAGCCAAATACCGAGCACGCTAACATGCATTTTAACAGCTCTGTCACCAGTACTTCTAATTGGCCTTTCAGCCTTGTTAGTTTTATTAGTCCCTGAAGATTCTGCTAGCTTGCCATTTATATTATTTTTAGGTGATCCGGCTGTAGCGATGTTTCTTGCTGTTATGATTGCCATTTTTACTTTGGGAATCGCTAGAGGGAAAAAAATGAAAGAAATCTCGACATCATTAACACAAGGTGTTGCAAGTATTGCCATGATTTTATTAATTATATCAGGTGCAGGTGCATTAAAACAAGTATTAGATGATACGGGTGCCGATACTTATATTGGCGAATTATTGATGAATACTGGTTTATCACCATTATTTTTAGGTTGGCTTATTGCGACCTTAATTCGAGTTTGTGTAGGCTCAGCAACTATTGCTGGATTAACAGCAGCTGGAATTGTAGCTTCTATTGTTTCGCCAGAAAATGTAAATCCTGAATTAATGGTACTTGCAATAGGCGCAGGTAGTCTAATGTTTTCTCATGTAAACGATTCCGGGTTTTGGATGTTTAAAGAATACTTTGGACTGAGTATAAAACAAACTTTTAGAAGTTGGACGATTATGGAAACTATTGTTGGCACAATGGGATTAATCGGTGTTTTAGTTCTTGATCTTTTTATTTGATAATCTAATTTTCAACCTATGAGTGCAAAACCCTCAGAACGAATTAAAGAATTAGGACTTGTACTTCCGCCTGCACCAAGTCCAGCAGGAGTGTACAAACCATTGCTAGTCGTTGACGGTCTTTTATACATCTCAGGACATGGCCCCGTTAATCAAGATGGTACTTTGATGCAGGGAAGAGTCGGATTTGATACTGATATTGAACAAGGGGCCGTTGCTGCGCGACAAGTAGGCCTTGCAATGCTATCTTCCATTCAAACACATTTTGGAGATATCGATAACATAAAGCGAATCGTCAAAACTATGGGTATGGTGAATTGCACGCCAGATTTTGTAAGACACCCTTTAGTGATAAATGGTTTTAGCGAGCTGATGGCCGATATTTTTGGTCAAGAAAATGGGATTGGCGTGAGGAGCGCTGTTGGCATGATGCTACCCGATGGTATTCCCGTAGAAATTGAAGCAGTTTTTCAACTCCACTAAACAAACTAATAATGAAGCCTGACTGGTATCTTGTTAATGACACCGATGATTTGGTATCCCCTTCATTGCTGGTATATCCTGAAAGAATTCAAAGTAATATTGCATTAATGATTGCCATGGCGGGCGGTGTTGATTCACTTCGGCCCCATATAAAAACACATAAAATTGCCGAAATTATTCAGCTACAACAAGAAGCTGGCGTCTACAAGTTTAAATGCGCCACCATTGCAGAAGCCGAGCTTTTGGGAATGTGTAAAGCCAAGGATGTCTTATTGGCTATGCAACCGGTCGGTGCACAAATGGCGCGTTTTATTCAATTAATAAAAAAATATCCTGGCACCCAATTTTCAACCTTAGTCGATAATGAACTAACATTTCAAAAACTTTCCAGTCTTGCTCGAAAAGAACGATTTATTCTCCATCTATATATTGATATAAACAATGGTATGAACCGAACTGGAATTGCCATTGGAAATGAGGCTAAGCGGTTATTTTTAGCAATGCAGGATGATGAGAATATTCAAGTAAAAGGTCTTCATGTGTACGACGGTCATATTCGCGATATCGCTATTGAAGCACGTACGAAACGCTGTAATCAGGGTTTTGAGGCTGTTGATTCCTTTAGAAATAATTTGAAATCGGCCGGTATTAGCAATTGTGACATTGTGCTTGGCGGCTCACCTACATTTTCCATTCACTGTAAACGAGAAGATGTAGAAACCTCGCCTGGAACTACACTTTTATGGGATGCTGGTTATGCTAAATACAAAGATTTGTCTTTTTTACCCGCAGCAGTATTATTTACCAGAGTGATAAGTATGCCAACAGCACAAAACGTCTGTTTTGACCTAGGTCACAAGTCAGTGGCATCAGAAATGCCATTTCCCCGAGTTGAATTTCTTACGGAAGTAAACGGAAAACAGCTTAGTCAAAGCGAAGAACATTTGATTGTTGAGCATAAAGAAAATTCAATTCAAATTGGAGATGTCGCTTATGCATTACCCATTCATATTTGTCCGACAGTGGCTAAGTATCCTTCAGTTAAAGTAGTAGAAAAGAATAAAATAATTGGCTCTTGGAAGGTTGCCGCTCGAGATCATAAAATCAACATTTAGCTATGTTCATATTCGACGCACATTTAGATTTGGCAATGAATGCCTTAGAATGGAATCGGGATTTGACATGGCCCGTTGCCGACATTAGAGCTAGCGAGAAAGGGATGACTGATAAACCAGATCGGGCTAATAATACTGTTTCGTTACCTGCAATGCGGAAAGGAAATATCGGACTTTGCGTCGCTACTCAAATAGCGAGATATGTGAAAAAGAATAGTGAGCTTCCCGGGTGGAATTCTCCAAATCAAGCTTGGGCGCAAACTCAGGGGCAGCTTGCTTGGTATGAAGAAATGGAGCGTGTCGGCCAAATGGTAAAAATCACCAATTATACTGAACTGCAAGCCCATTTAAAATTATGGGAATCGCCAACTGACTCGACTCCGATCGGCTATATTTTAAGTTTAGAAGGTGCCGACTCCATCGTGACTATCGATCATTTAGAACGGTCTTTTGAACAAGGACTAAGAGCAATTGGCCCGGCACATTATGGCCCCGGTACTTATGCTTACGGTACCGATTCAGTAGGGCCTATTGGTATAAAAGGAAAGGCGCTTTTAAAAAAAATAGAAGCCCTTAATTTGATACTGGATGCTACGCATTTATGCGATCAGAGTTTTTGGGAAACAATGGATGTGTACAATGGTCCCGTTTGGGCAAGTCATAACAATTGTAGGGCTTTTGTAAATCATAACCGACAATATGCCGACGATCAAATAAAGGAACTTATACGAAGAGATGCCGTTATCGGTATCGCCTTGGATGCTTGGATGATGGTTCCGAATTGGATTCGGGGAGAATCAACCCCAGAAGACATGAATGTTACCCTAGATCAAATGATCGACAATATTGATCATATTTGCCAACTTTCAGGAAACAGTCTTCATGTTGGTATTGGTACTGATTTAGATGGTGCCTTTGGCAAGGAACAGTGTCCTAAAGATCTTGATACCATTGCCGATCTTCAAAAAGTGCCTAAAATGCTTGAAAAAAAGGGCTACGCTCATGATGACATTGAAAACATAATGTCTAAAAATTTTATTAGGTTTTTGGAGCGGGTTTGGAGTTAAGTCTGCGGGCTGTTACACTAAGATGCTCAAAGAAGCACAAAAGATCACTTAAACACCATTTTTGGCTTGATCACTGAACAACTCATTTAGAATTCAACAAAAACAACAAGCCGCGGACTGCCATTGCAAACTATAATTTATCCCGTTGTGGTTTGCTAGATGGGTAAATCAACATCTCCTTTTCCTTGATGTTATCAATCTTGAAGTATTTAGTCTTACCATCCTGTTGGTAGCTAACAACACATTGATCTTTCTCTAATTCAAATGGGATTTTTGACATCGCCTTAGGAGGCTTATTACCAACTTCATCTGCCGGATTTGCACTTGAGATAATATCTGGCTTTTTAATCTGAGGAAAGCTAGCTATATATTGATTATTTGTGCTTTTATACTTTGTCATATCCTGATACTCCAGCTTCGCTAAACGCCCTCTAAAATAAACACTATCAAGAGTTACATTCTTTACCGACTTATCTGGTAATACAAAATAGATATTGAGTCCGCTAGAACCAGGTTGCCCGCCCATATATTGTTGGCATGAAACATCCATTGTCATCGGTGCCGATTTTTCTAATTTATATCCTCCACATTGTGATGCACTAAAAAGTATAGCGAATATTCCTATTGATTTTGTAATGATAGCTGCGATCTTCATAATCCCTAATTTATAAAGTAAAGTTCAAAATTGATGCCAAAAAAAAAGAGGCTCTAAGTTAAGAGCCTCTAATGTACTAATATATTTTGTGTCTTACTTACCCGTTCAGCGCCTCGGCTCCACCAACGATTTCTAAAATCTCGTTTGTAATAGCCGCCTGACGTGCTTTGTTGTATGTAAGTTTTAACTGATCTCTTAATTCAGTCGCATTATCTGTTGCCTTGTGCATTGCTGTCATACGCGCACCGTGTTCAGACGCAAATGAATCACGAACGGCTTTGTATAATTGCGTTTTTAACGACTTTGGAATCAGCTGTTCAACGATTTCTGCTTTTGACGGCTCGAAGATATAATCGGCATTCGAAGTAGTTTCTCTCGACATAGGAACGATCGGTAAAAACTGCTCTGACTGTACAATCTGAGTAGCAGCATTTTTAAACTGATTGTAAATCAATACTACTTTATCAAATTCGCCTTCGTTAAACTTCTCCATGATCATTTCGGCAATACTTGCTACATTGTCAAAAGTAAGCTGATCATAAACATCACTTTTATTAGCAATTACTTGTCCTGTTTTTTCGAAGAAATCATTTGTTTTTTTACCTATAGCAAGTACAGAAACATCTTTACCAGCATAAGTCTCTTTCATAAGAGAGCTTGTTTGCTTAATGATGTTCGAATTGAACGCACCACATAATCCTCTATTAGAAGAAATAGCAACTAATAACACTTTGTTCACCTCGCGTTGCTCAGCAAATTTACTGCCGCTATCAGCATCAAGTGTAGCGCTAAGGCTCTGTAATAACTCAGTTAATTTATCAGCATATGGGCGCATTGCGGTAATTGCATCCTGCGCCTTTTTCAGCTTTGCTGCCGATACCATTTTCATGGCACTGGTAATCTGCATCGTTGATGATACTGATGATATTCTGTTTCTTATTTCCTTTAAGTTCGCCATTCTCTCAAGTTATGAGTTATGAGTTATGAGTGTTGAGTTAAGAGTTCTTGATTATCTTGACAAGAATTTTTATCAACTCTTCACATTCATTTTTCATATTTTCAGGTACTTTCCTTCCAGTAGCTTCCAAAATTTCTAACCAATACATGGTTTCATCAGCCTCCTTTAGTGCAATACCAAACTTATTCTTAAAATCCTTAATACTAACTCCGCGTTGTGCTTCTCTAGTATTTGCTCCAATGCTTGTTCCGCTTCTTAGTAATTGTGATGCCAATTCATAATCTTTATCGGCCTTTAACTCATCACAAAACTCAACTACTCTACAAGCAAACTCGAAACTCTTCTTTCTTATTGGACCATCTTCGTTATTCATTCAGTAAAAAATTAAACTCTGAACTCATAACTCTGAACTCCAAACTAAAAATTCTTAATTAAATTTAGCTGAAAGATCTTTACACACTGCTGTAAGCGTATCGGTAACTTCATCTGTAAGTTTACCTGCTTTAAGCGTGTCAAGAACTCCTCTATGCTTTGCATTTAAGAATTCGATAAAATCTCTTTCAAATTCTTTCACTTTATCTACAGGAACATCTTTAAGCAAGTTCTTAGAACCTGCGTAAATAATTGCCACCTGATCTTCTACCGTAAACGGATCGTTTTGAGCTTGCTTTAAGATCTCAACATTACGCTTACCTTTTTCAATTACATTCAACGTTGCTGCATCAAGGTCAGAACCGAACTTAGCGAATGCTTCTAATTCACGGAACTGTGCTTGATCTAGCTTTAATGTACCTGAAGTCTTTTTCATTGATTTAATCTGCGCGTTACCACCAACACGAGATACCGAAATACCTACGTTAATCGCTGGACGTACACCAGAGTTAAATAAGTCTCCATCTAAGAAGATTTGTCCATCGGTAATCGAAATTACGTTTGTTGGGATATATGCCGATACGTCACCTGCTTGTGTTTCAATAATTGGCAATGCAGTTAATGAACCACCACCTTTTACCATCGGTTTTAACGAATCAGGAAGATCGTTCATTTCTTTAGCAATAGCATCGTTATTAATGATCTTTGCGGAACGCTCTAATAATCTTGAGTGAAGATAGAAAACGTCACCTGGGTAAGCTTCACGTCCCGGTGGTCTTCTTAATAATAATGATACCTCACGATATGCAACAGCCTGTTTTGATAAATCATCAAATACAATCAACGCTGGTCTACCAGTATCTCTAAAATACTCACCAATAGATGCTCCAGTCATTGGTGCATATACTTGCATTGCAGCAGGATCTGATGCATTTGCAGCAACTATTGTTGTGTATGCCAATGCGCCTTTTTCTTCTAACGTTTTAGCAATGTTTGCTACAGTTGAAGCTTTTTGTCCAACGGCAACATATATACAATATACAGGCTCACCTGCATCGTAAAATTCTTTTTGATTTAAGATCGCATCAATACAAACAGTTGTTTTACCAGTTTGACGGTCACCAATTACTAACTCACGTTGTCCTCTACCAACCGGAATCATCGCATCAATTGCTTTAATTCCTGTTTGTAATGGCTCTGTTACCGGTTCTCTGTAGATTACACCAGGTGCTTTACGCTCAAGCGGCATCTCAAAGGTTTCACCAGCGATAGGTCCTTTTCCATCAATTGGGTTTCCTAAAGTATTTACTACACGTCCTACAATACCTTCACCTACATTTACAGATGCGATACGAGCAGTACGTTTTACAGTAGATCCTTCTTTTACTCCAACAGATCGACCTAGTAATACGATACCTACATTATCTTCTTCCAAGTTAAGTACGATTCCTTCAGCTCCTCCGTCGAATTCAACTAATTCTCCGTATTGAGCGTTGGCTAATCCGTAAGCACGTACAATACCATCACCTACAGTTAATACTGTTCCAACTTCATCTAAAGAAGCGCTTGCTTCAAAACCTGATAGTTGTTTCTTTAAGATCGCTGATACTTCAGCTGGTTTAACTTCTGCCATTTTTATTGATATATAACTTAGTCCGGTTGCCCTTTCTAAGATTTTTAACTTATACTAAATTCTCTTTTTAATTTACTTAGCTGATTAGCGATACTTGCATTATACTGCATATCACCAACTCTTAGGATAAAACCCCCTAAAATTGTTTCATCAACTATATTTTCTAAGGCTACTTCTTTGCCCGTAAGCTCTTTTACTTTTGCCGACACCTTTTTTTCAAGATCTGCGGTCAAAGGAACAGCAGTGGTAACTCTTGCAACCTCATTTCCTTTCATAGTATCGAAAAGAAATACATATTTATGCGCTACATCTTCTAGCAAATCAATTCGCTTGTTTGCAACTAATACATCAAAAATTCCGTGCGTATGCGCACTCGCTTTCGGGAAGATTTCTTTTAAAGAAGCGTTTTTCACACTGCTTTTAACTACTGGGCTTTGTAAAAAAATAGCTAGCTCCTTACTATCATTAATTGCTTGAGCGATCTCCAGCATGTCATTATTAACAGCCTCATCTGCTTGGTTATCTTTTGCAAGATTCAACAAGGCTTTAGCGTATCGTATTGCTGCTCTGCTTCCTGCCATAGTAGCTTAGTTTAAGGTTGTTTCGCTTAATAGTTTATCAACCAATGCAGCTTGTTTACCTTTATCAGCTAATTCACCTTTAACTACTTTTTCAGCTATTTCTACTGAAAGGTCAGCAACCTGCTTCTTCAAGTCTGCAACAGCTGCATTACGCTCGCTTTCTATTGCCGCTTTTGCTTGCTCCATAATTTTCGCTGCTTCGGCTTGCGCCTCCGTTTTTGCTTCATCGATCATTTTCACCTTCACTTCACGTGCATCTTTTATCATTGATTCGCGTTCAGCACGCGCCTCTTTTAAAAGATTTTCGTTATCAGCCTGAAGGTTTTGCATTTCTTTCTTAGCCTCCTCAGCAGAAGCCAATGCATCTTTGATAGATTGTTCTCTATCGCTAACGGCTCCAAGAATTGGTTTCCAAGCTAATTTTCTAAGTAGTAATAACAAGAAAATAAATGTAAGTGCTGTCCAAAAAACTAATCCGAACCCTGGTTTTACTAACTCCATTCTTTAATCTTTTTTAAAATAATCTAATTTTATAGTAACCTTTTAAAGGAATAAAAATACAGAAGTAACCAACCGTTACTTCTGTATTTAATTACTTAGGCATTAGGAGCTGCTTGTAATAAAGCAACAACCACACCGAATAACGCTACCGCTTCAACGAAAGCTGCAAGAATAAGCGCAGAAGATTGGATCTTTCCGTGCATTTCTGGCTGACGAGCCATAGCTTCCATAGCTCTTCCTCCGATGTTACCAATACCAACTCCAGCTCCAATAGCTGCTAAACCAGCACCAATAGCTGCGATTCCATAAATAACCATACTATAAAATTTAAATTAATGATGTTCTTCTTCAGTTGCCATACCAAAATAAAGGGCTGACAAAATTGTAAAAATATATGCTTGAATTGCCGTTACGACAATTTCAATTACTGTTATGAATAATGAGAATGCGACAGAAATTGGCGCAACCGCAATTGTTTCAAAAATGAAAATTAGGGACATTAATGCCAATATAATAATATGTCCTGCCGTAATATTTGCGAACAAACGTATCATTAATGAGATTGGCTTTGTGAATATTCCAATAAGTTCAATCGGCATTAAAAATATCTTCATTGGCACAGGTACACCTGGCATCCAGAAAATGTGTTTCCAATAATTTTTATTACCACTAACGGTCGTAATAATGAAAGTGAATAATGCTAATGTAAATGTAAAAGCAATGTTCCCACTTAAGTTAGCTCCGTTTAATATTGGAATAAGACCGAAGATATTATTGATCCATATAAAGAAGAATATGGTTAATAAATACGGCATGTATTTTTTATACTTATGCTCACCAATCATTGGTCGTGCAATCTCATCCCGAACAAAAACAATTAAAGGCTCGACAAAACTAGCGATTCCTGTTGGCACATTATTCTCTGATTTCTTATATACTCTTGCTGCTGATGAAAATATTAGTAGCAATACAAGTACCGAAACCCACATCATAAAAACGTTTCTAGTAACAGAAATATCTAATGGTAACGTAGCGTTAGTAGGATGATGTTTTGCATCGAAAGAAACCGACGTTGCACCAGATTCAAGTTGGTAAATTTTTTCGTGAAGTTTTACGAACTTTCCACCATTTGCTTCAACAACAACTTTACCTTCATCGTCATGATGAAATTTATTTGACATGAATGTGGTCAAACCATTGTCAGTCCATAAAATTATCGGAAGTGGAAGAGAATACGATTTATCCTTATAGTCAAAAAAATGAAATTCGTGAGCATCCTTTACGTGATGCATAATCATCTCATTCGGATCAAATTTTTTATCTGATTTTGCATCATCTTTATCAATAGCAAAACCGGCAATGGGCAGTGCAAGTAAAAGTCCTAAAAAAACTGCCTTAAAAGTACTTATTCGCATTCGTTCGTCAGATTAAAAATACCGCTCTCAAAATTCGGTGCAAATGTACACACATTATATTAATTGACAAACAATAATTAAAAGGATTATTCAGCCGTTAAAAACTGATTAATGCTGTATACTTCAAATGCCAAAAAAACGAAGTAGGGAATGAAAAAATTGACAGCGTCACCAACCTTGTTAGGAGCGTCAGAAAGAAACAAGGGAAGTAGAAAAACTATCACCAAAATCATCTTTAAAATCATTAATAAAATAAATGGATTAAAGACTTCCGTTTTCCCGTTTGAAAATCGGAAATTAATTATGGAGTATACGATTAAGACCGATATTGTATGGAACATATAAACATTCCACAAAGGAATTATAAATTCCCGTTCTGGCATTAGCGAACTCAATAAATATATATGAAGCAAGTAAATAATTGCAGCACCGATTACTAACTGCAACATAAAAAGCAATTGACGCTTTTTAAAAGACTCATTCATGGCGTTTAGCTATTAGACATCTTTATAATTCGTCTTACAACAAAGTACATCGAAATTAAGACTGCAAATAACGAACAAATTACAGTATAAATAGAATGCTTGTTTGGAAATTTTTCGTCTAGAAACACACCCAAATAGGTGCCACCACCAATAATCGCTACCATTTGAAAAGCGAGGCCAGAATAAACAGCATAAGCACTTGTCGACTTAGATTTTCGCCGTGATTTGTTTTTCTTGGGTGGTGCTGGCTGTTGCTGAGGCTCCATTATTATTTTGTGTGGTGTTTTTAAATGAAGAACCTTTCATGCTGCACGATGCGTTAAAAGTAGCTCCTGGCTCGACAGCCAATTTACCAGCGATGACATCTCCTTGAATATTTGCACTTGATTTAAGAGCTAATGTATCAGCAACCGCTAATTCTCCAGAAAATTTACCTTCGATATCAGCATTTTGACATTGCACTTTTCCATTAATACTACCAGTGCGGCCAATAACCACTTTGCCTGAAGTTTTTACATTTCCTTCTAAGGCGCCATCAATTCTAAAATCGGCATCGGAAGTGATGTCTCCGGTTATACTTGTGCCTTTTCCAATTCGGTTAGGTTGTCCTGCTGTATCTACGACTTGTCGTCCTTTCTTATTTTCTGAAAACATTGGTGTTGGGATTTAGGGATTATCGGTTTTTTGATTTCTTAAATACGTTTCTAAATTTTTATGGATCTGCAAAATCTCATAGTTCTCTGTTAAAATTACGAAATTTTCATGATCAATTTTGTAATTCTTATTCTTTAACATGATGTCAGCAAAGCCTTTCGCGGCATTTGCAGTACTAAATCCGTGTACTACAACGAATAATTTTGTCGGATCGTATACGTCTTTCGATACTTTTAGAAAACGCAGATCTTTACGTTTCATCACAGCCTTAATAGAATCTACAGCTGGGTTAAAGGCAGCTGTGTCTAATTTTTGGTAATTATACACCAACTTAAAGCTCCTTCCGCCTTCTTCACTTTTAAAATTCTTATTTTTTTCAAAACGTGGCAGTGTGTTGTCAATAATGTTCTGTGCTTCTTTTCCTTCAGATTTATTCGGATAATTTAAAGCGACAAAATTCAGTCCCTTCTTATATGTTTCAAATCCATTTAATTTACCATCAGCAGTTGCCTTTAGCATTTCAAATTTGGGGACTATTTCGTCACCATTAAAAAGATCGATATATTTTTTACTTTTTAAAATGACCTCTTCGTAATTCTGCGCTTCGTAATTGCGATACAGTTGGCTGTAGAGTTGTTCTGGGCTATTCCCATCGCTAGAAACCATCTGTTGCGGATTCCTGATTATGGCTGCATAACGGGAATTAGGATGGTTGCTTAAAATGTCATTTTTGTATTGTTCGGCTAAAGGTGAATTAAGTAACTCATACACCTTTATCAAATAATATTTTGTCGGAATAATCAATTTATCCTCAGGCTTATTCGCAAGTACTTTTTCTAATTTTTCAGCGGAAAGTTCATATTCTCTAAACTTCTCCTTGTATATAAGTCCTAGTTGATAGTTGGCAAAATTGCTCCCATTAAATATGCTATCTATTGCTTTAGGATCTACTGGAATTTTAGCTAAATAGAACTTAGGATCATACTTTTCCTGATCGGTAATGACTTCTTCTTCCGCAACAGCGAGATTCTCTATATCATTATTAGATCCCACCGAAGCTTTGCTCGACAGTCGCCAGTTGTCTTCTAACTTACGATCACCCCAAATACGTCTAAACTCATTTTTACCATAAGCTGTTATGGTCGTATTATAAAAGTAGAATTGAGTACTCGCATTTTGACCGCTCCCTGTTAAATTAGAAAGTGCCGCTCCTGCTTCTCCTCTGGCTGCTCTTTCTTCAGCTTGTTTTAAAGCTTCAGCATCTGCTTTTAGCCCTTCTATATACTTATTTACATAAGCCTCCTGTTCTTGTTCAGTCATATTTACCAAGGTCAGGATACTATCACTTTCCTTAACTATAGTTTCGTACTTAATAACATCTTGTAGGTTATCTCGTTTGCGTTTTATCGTTCGGAACTTTTTAGTGCTTTCGACCAAATTCAATAAGGTACTATCGTAATAGGCCCCAGCATCGATGTATGCGCGATCATCAAAGTTAATAGTCCCTAGATCTTCGTAGTTCATTGCTAGAAGAATCTTATCGTTATTCGTTTTCCTGATAGACTTATTCAAGTAATCAACTCCACCTTCAATTGAATCCGTCTTTAGATAAAACTCCGCTATTTGTCGGTATATCTTATCGAGATACGGTCGGTTTTCACGGCTTTCTTCCATTCGGGTAAGAAATTCACGTAGCTCTACCAAATCAGCTTCTTTTAAATCGACATTACGAACCTTTTGTAAATAAGCATTGATCAAATAGTTTCTTGGAATTTTTCTATTTAAATCAATTACACGGCCGAATGCCATATTCGCGGTGTCCTTATGGCCTAGCTCATTATATAATTGGCCTACAATGAAATTATATCGGCCTTTCTCTTCATTAATTTCGGTTAAGTTGGCTGCAAGTTTTAACGCTTGAACTGCACTGTCCTTATATTGTAAATTCACATAAGCTTCCGCTTGCGCAGCCTTACCATTTGCATATACTTGATTACTAAGATTTCCCGATTTAAAAAGTAGTTTCAAGTTTTCGATTGCTAGTTCGTGATAGCCAAGTCGCATATTGGTTTTTTCTCTCCAAACACGAGCTATGGGGAAATTATCACTTTCAGGATATTTATAAAGAATATAGTTGAAAGCCTCTAATGCAGGCACAAAGCGCTGATCGAAATATCTAGCCTTACCCAGTAACATATATGCATCGTCAATTTGCTTATTGCGTTGACGACCATTGATATTCATATTGTGTTTCTGAATAGCCTTTACTGCCTTTTCCTCGGCTCGAACAAAATTCGGATTGTTGTCTTCACTTTCAAGCTTTACCTCATCCTTTACTTCCATGCGTTCTACCGGAAGTAAATCCCAAAAATTTTCTTGGTATTGGGCAGCTAAAGTCGCTCGTCCTTCTGTTAGTGCATTGGTACCATTAAACAGCACATTATACTTGGTATTTACACTATGAAAACTTCGGTTCAGAAATTTGTCTTTCTTAGTTGAACAGCTATTCAACCCCAAAACGAAAACAATAGTAAGTAAGCAATATGTAGATATCCTATTCAAGGGCCAGTAATTACAGTATTTGATTAACTAAAATAGCAGTGATTTAGTATCTAAAACACTATAAAATTTTAACTAATGGCTAAAAATAAGATAGATTTTGGGAACTAGCGTGTGAAATTCTAAAAAAACAAAATTCCGATTTTTTCACAATTGTCAGATCGAGTGGTTTTCGACCGAAGTATGAGGACGAAAATTGTATCGAGATCCGATTTGTTAGCAATAAGCATCTCGATACAATTTTCATTTTCTCCCGAGTTCTCGGGATCAAATAAAAATCACTCGATGTGACATTTCTCTTTTGTCGCTCAAATCAAACCGTAAAAAACGCCTCTAACTCCTTTAGAGTCTCAGGTGTAGTTTTAATATCTTTTACCATTTCGCCTTTATTCAACACCACGATGCGCTCGCATACATCAGTAACATGCATTAAGTCATGACTAGATACTAAAACAGTAACATCTTTGTCAGCAGCAAGATCTTTTATAATACCTTTTAATCGTATTTGAGTAGTGGGATCTAAATTCGCAAACGGCTCATCTAAAATCACTACTTCAGGATTGCCTATAAACGAGGCAACAATGCCAACTTTTTTCTGATTTCCCTTTGACAAATCTCGTAGGTATTTCTTCTGTCCCAAAATTTCTCCATGGAAAAAATCATAAAAATTAGATAATAATGAATCAACGTCAGCTTTATTTTGATTTCTGATATCGCCGATAAAATAGAAATACTCTTCGGGAGTAAGATAACCCACCAAAAAGCTTTCATCGATGAAGGATGAAGTAAAGGGTTTCCAATCCTCACTTTCATCAACTCTAATTTCGTTGCTGGTAATATGCCCCGCAGTTGGCTTTATCAAATCTAAAAGCAAACTGAATAATGTCGTTTTTCCAGCTCCATTATTTCCTACAAGACCAAAACTTTCGCCCTTATTAATTGTAAGTGAATCGATATCTAAAACGGTTTTGCTTCCGTATGCTTTTTTTATGTTGTTTACTTGTATCATAGTTGTCTTAGTCTTTTTGTTGAAATCCGTGTACCATGGCGTATTTTTTCTTGCGATATAGCTCGGTAATAACTGTCATTAATTTTTCGCGAAGTAATAAGCCTGTTATACCAAGCACCACAAATACGATATTGGCTACCATCATCGAAGTTGTATAGTATAAAATGGCATATAATACCATAGGAAATATCATAAGAGGTATACCAACTAACCACTGGGCAGCACCCATACCCTGCATATTGCCTATGGAGCTTTTTACCAAGTCAATTCGTTTCTTGTTCATAGACCCAAAGAATAGGACGATGGGAATATTAATACCGGCATTATAAACTGCACAAGACAGGTTTACCATGAGCACATCCCAACCAAAATATACATAAGGAGTTGTGATTACTGCCATAAAAACCACACTCGCCATCATAAGGCCAGCTTTAGAATCGAGGTAGCGACGTAGCGGAATATTTTGTGCCATGATCATATTGTAATAGGCGCTATCCCAAGCGGGTATAAACTGCCCAAAATTGATCATAAAAATTCCAGTCATTAAAATGCCAATTAGCACCAGCATAACGGGCAGTTCTCTATTCATACCCGTCGTATACATAAATAGCCCATACAATGCAAAAGCAAAACACATTATTGCTTGTGTTCTTGGACGCTTATTTCTCCAAATAAGGCGAAGATCCATTTGAAGGAATGGTGCTATACTTCCAAAACGCTTTGTCCAGCTTAAATCGACAGTTTTGGCTTCTTTGGTTTTCTTTTTAAGCGTTTGATCTAGATATAATCTGCTTATTAAGTACTTAAAATTGATTCGATAAGTGATAAATACCAAGGCTGCAGGAATCAATACAAAAAGCGGATTTTCATACAACGCATAAAAATAGGGCGCAGTCAACTTCGGGATATCGACAACCTCAAAATATTGCAGCCCGATAATGGATGCAACAACAACCAAAACAATAATAAATGCCTTATCATTTTTATTAATAATAAAGTTGATGAAGTTGAGGGTTAATATGATAAAAACGATTGCAACAAACCACAACAGCACATTCAAAGCCGGATAGCCTTGAAAAAGTAGCACAACCGTAAACGGAATAAAAGCAAATAAGGGTAAGAAATTAAAAAACGAAAAAGCCGATTTCCCAAGAATGTAATTCGTGATTTTTTTATCAGAAATTGGCAGGACCAGAAAGGGTTTGATGTTTAGAACTGGTAGTTTTTGCATGAAATAACGCAGTAGCATTTCATACAGCACCCAATAGATCAGGAATTCTGACACCTTTAAAACGGGATTGATATCAGGAAATTGATCTTCTAGAATATAGAACAGTGCTACTCCTAATGAGATGAAGGAGATGGCCATATAAAATGCCATAAACACCATAAAGATTTTCATAGCGACATTCTTGCCAAAGCTTGCCGATCTAAAAAAGGATTTCCATTCTAGCGATAGAAAATGCTTTATCATTTGTAGTTAGTTTGATGTATAGGTAGTAAAGTTGATTGTTTTGTTACAAATGAAAACCAACTTGCTTAGTTCAATTCTAGTTTTTTAAGAAGGTTATTGCATTTGCTCAACTCATTTTTATAAACTATAAAACCTGACCAGCTTATTAGAACAGAAACTAAGATTATTAAAATCAATAAGAAAATCGGGTAAGCTGCTATTTCTATTGAAAATAGGTATTGTGGTATTGTTAATAAAGGATAACCAATCCATAATCCATTTACAGAAAGTAACATTGCCATTTCAAAATACAGTGATCGTTTATGTCTTTTTCTTACAAATCTAAATTGATGTATGTACATTAAAAGAGTTGGCAAGAAAACTAACAGTGCGGTAATAGCGTAACTAGCTTTTCCTGGTAGGATTGTAAAAATCAGATACAAAAGCGCGACAAGAGATACTAAAAACAAAACCTTAGAAGGAGACTTAATCCAGTTAATCGCTGTCCTGTTAATTTGTCTATTGTATTGTTTATGAAGCTCTTTTCGCTTAACGCCCAATAATTTTTGATAGCCAAAATTATCCACGTAAATGCCATTTTCCTTATTCCAACCACTAAAATCTTGTGCCAATACATACTTAGAAACTTTGTTTCCAAAGCTTTTATGAACCTCTAAAAAACTTTCGTCATAGCTCAAACCAGATCCCATTTTTTCTTCAATAGCATTTATAAAATGATCGGCTAATTCTAAGCGAATATCCCAATACTTTACTCCGCTTTTTATGAGGAACTTGTCAATGTTTTGTATTTGCTCCTGGCTTAGTTTCATTTTAGACATTTAAAAGTCGATATTCTTCGTATTCATTGCTTAAAAACTCATGTGCACGACCTGGCAGTACAATATGAACTATGTATAATAACACAATAAACAAGACCGTGATTATTGAAATAACAAGTATTATAGAACTGCTGGTTAAAGTGCTACCATGACCAAATATTAAGTTTGGCAATTGTACTAAACTTATACCAATAAAACCGACATTACCCGTTTTTGAAATAATATCTTCTAAAAGAAAAATAGGTTTTTTTACAACTTTATTATTTGCAATCATTGTCTTCCTCCTTCTCATACTTTTAATTAGAAAAACAAATCCAGTAAGCACCAAAATCATATAACAAATAACAATAGCATCAATTCTATACGGTGCTGAAATAATATTTAAACCACTAAATACTAAGGCGGTAAACAGGATTAAGACAATCACTTTTGGCCAAGAAAAATACGACTTAAAAAAAATCCAAATCAATTTGTAATATCGTTTATTCATCGCCTTAGTTTTCTCTGCAACAACATCAGCAAAACCGCAAACACCAAATTTTTTAAACTCGACTTGCAAAGCATTTTCAAAACTCAAATTGGGATTTCCTTGCCATTGCAACTCAATGCCATTCGCCAAATGATCAACCAATTCTGTCTGCACATCAAAATGCTCAACATAATGTTTGCTTGTAAAGTGGTATAGGTGATCGATATGTCGTTTAGTAAGTTTCATTTTTACTCAATACTCCATTTAGGATTCAACAATGTTTCCATATTCCTGATATATTCCTCTAACTCGCTGAGCCGATTGACAGTTTCCTTCTCACCACTTTCCGTAAGCTTATAATATTTGCGTACACGATTATCCACCTTTGCCATTTCGACATCTAGTAAACCTTCAGCTTCCAGCTTATGCAACGCGGGATACAAAGCACCTTCGGTAATGGTCAATTCTCCTTTGGTGAGTTCCTTTACTTTTTGAGTAATCTCATAACCGTACATCTTGTCAGTCCCTTCTAGCAACTTTAAGATGATGGTATTCAAACTGCCTTTATATAATTTAGAATTTCCCATGGCGATTGATTGATTTCTTAGTGCCAATATATACATAATTTTCTTATGCATAAAATTCTTAGGTATTATTTTTTGAGATTTGAGATTTTAGTATTAAGATTAGAAATCATCCATACTGGGAATACCCCTCACCCTAACCCTCTCCCCTAGGAGAGGGAACAAAATTCCTGACTTTCCACTTTAATCTTTCATCCTTTTCCTCTTCTAAACCTTTCCACTTCATCAAGCCGTTTCTTACTTTTGCATAAAATTGCATTGTATGAGTCAGTTTCACTCGTTAAGAGTTCAAGAAGTGCGTCGCGAGACACCTAGTTCTGTTTCTATTTTATTTGAAGTACCTGCGGAATTAAAGTCCGATTTCGATTTTAAAGCAGGTCAATATATTACCATAAAACATACTATTAATAATGAAGAAGTACGTCGTGCGTACTCGATTTGCAGCACTCCGCATAGTGGTGAGTTGCGAGTAGCGGTAAAAGAAGTTGCGGATGGAACTTTCTCAAAATATGCCAATAATCAACTTCAAGCTGGCGACAACTTAAAAGTAATGTTACCCGATGGACGATTCATTTTTGAACCATCTAGTGCTAGCAGAAATATTGCTGCCTTTGCCGCAGGAAGTGGAATCACTCCCATATTAAGTATTGCCAAAAGCGTTCTTGAAAAAGAATCAGAAAGTAATTTTGTGTTGGTTTACGGGAACAAAACTCCAGAAGAAACGATATTTCATAACGAATTGCAGCGATTAAAAGAACAATTTCCTGACCGCTTTTTTCTTCACCTTATCTATAGTAAAGCAAATGAGGAAAATGCCCTTAAAGGCCGTATAGAGAGCTCTACCGTTAATTATGTGCTGAAAAATAAGTATAAAGACATCACTTTTGATGCATTTTATTTGTGCGGACCCGAGCCGATGATTAACACTGTTTCTGAAAAATTGAAAGAAAATAATATCGCTGAAGAAAAGATATTTTTTGAGCTGTTTACGGAATCTACAGATACAGAAACCATAGAAGTTGCTGAAGATGGTATGACACAGGTTACGGTTTTAGTTGATGATGAAGAAACTTCATTTAGTATGGAGCAAACCAAAACTATATTAGAAGTTGCTCTTGAAAATGATGTTGATGCACCCTACTCCTGTCAAGGCGGCGTTTGTAGCAGCTGTATAGGACGAATCACTGAAGGAAAAGCCGAAATGCGTCAAAATAATATTCTTACGGATAGCGAAGTTGCTGAAGGTTTAATTTTAACTTGCCAGGCACAGCCGACAACTGCGGTTGTGAAGGTTGATTATGATGATGTTTAGTCAAATTCCAAGCACCACCAAAGCAAAGTTTTAGTTTAGTAGACTCACTATCTTATTCACCACATCACTAGGTTTAATACTAGCAATTGCCTTTTCGTAACCAGTAGGAAACTTATTGCCATAAATAGAGGTTGGAATTAACGGATATTGCGCTCTATCTGCTAACAACGTATTGCCTCTATCTTGACCAAAAGGTGCAAAACCTGCAAATGGATGTGTCACGCCCCAAAGTGTTATAGTAGGGACTCCGTACATAGCAGCAAGGTGGCCATTTCCTGAATCCATTGACAACATGAGGTCTAGATTGGAAATGAGTTGAAGTTCTTCTTGAAAACTTAATTTGCCAACTACATTAACTGCGTTTCCATATTTACTTGCAATATTATTGAGCAAATCAGCTTCTTTCTTACCGCCACCAAATAACAATAGCTTGTATTTCCTGGTTTCAGAAAGTGATGCGATTACCTGCATGAGTTGTTCCAGCGGATATGATTTTGATTCGTATTGTGCGAAAGGTGCAATTCCAATCCACTGTTTTCCATCATGACCAGCTAAATCTTGAATCGTAGGATTCAATTCCATTTTAGTTGGAAACTCATGTTTTGAAAGGTCCGCATGCAATCCTAGTTTACGAAATACATCGGCATAGCGTTCGTGGGTAGTTTTTAGTTGTTTAAAGGCTGAGATATTTCCGCTGGTCAACGCTTTTTTATCCGATCTCCCTTTATCTATTTGGACTACTTTGGTGAAGTATATTTTGAAAAATAGTTTTAGAATATTCGACCTAAGTACGTTGTGTAAATCTGCTACCGCGTCGAAACGAAGTAATCGTAATTCTTTCGAAAGTTTGAATAATCCCAAAAAACCTTTATGCCTTCCTTTTACATCTACTTCAATAAAAGAAACATTGGGAATCTCATTAAAAAAAGGTTTAAAAAACGCTCTGGATAGCACGGTAATTTGTACTTCAGGATTTTGCTGCACCACGCAACGAATAACCGGAACTGTCATAGCAACATCACCCATTGCCGATAGGCGAATGATCAGGATGTTTTTAGGTGGTTTTACAACAGATAATTTCATTTAAAAGAGCGCTTTGTTATTCTTTAATTCAGATTCTATATCAACCCATTTAACACTCCAATTATCTTTCGAATATTCGCCAGTAGTATAAAACAAAAATTTATTGTCGTTTGTTACATATGGATTTCCTTGCCCGGTATTATTGATTTTATTGTTCAGTTTTTTGGTATTTATCCATCCCCCATTTCCGTCATTATAGCTTACCATTAAGTCAAGCTGTTTTCCTATTGAAGCAAAAATCAGATAGTCCTCTTGAGGAGAAACGTAAGGTGTGCATTTTCCAGTTTGTGAATTCATCCAAATGGATGATTTTTCTGCGTCTTGAAACATACCATTCACTTGTTTTGAGTGATAAATATCCATTTCACTATAGTCCAAATTACTCATGTGAAAATATAATGTTCCTGAATTAGTAATGGTAGGATGAGAAACTAGTTTTTTTCTCAAATTAGGAATGTCTACAAAAGTTGGCTCTTTCCATTCTCCATTGACTTTATTTGATTTCCAGATATGCCAGGTTTCTGTAATGCCTTCAATATTTGTTGGTCGGGTTGAACTAAAATAAATTGAATTTCCATCGGGAGAAAAACTCATTCCGTGTTCATTATACTGGCTATTGAAAAAAGCCTTTTGAGGTTTAGTCCAACTTCCATTTAATTTTTTAATAGTATAAATATCGAATTGCTCAAATTTCGTATCAGATAAAGTATAATAATATGCTTCCAAGTCGGGGCTAAATATCCCTTTATGAATGAGTTTATCTTTAGGAGTTAAGCTTTCTTTAAAGTCAATGGGAGAATCAACAGGAACTATCCCCGTCAAAAACCGTATTTTGTTATTCTCCATTTCATTTTTGCAACTCAATAAGCAAACTAAAACTAGTATTATAATATTGAGTTTCCTCATTGCTTTACTTCTGTCCTCTAAGTACTGGATTTAGCTCATCGTCATTATACATCTTCATCTGCTTATAGACTTTCATATATTTATTTCCCACTTCGATATCGGCTAATAGTTGGTCGATTGCTGTTGAAAGGTCAACACGCTGTTCCAATAACACATCCAATTTTTTCTGACATGCAGCTTTATGCTCTGCAGAAGCATCCGTCCTGTTTACCTCTTCTTGCATATGGTAAATTTTTAATGCAAGAATCGAAAGACGATCGATCGCCCATGCTGGACTTTCAGAATTTATAGTTGCATCACTTTTAGTAGCAACATCTTTGTATTGATCAAGAAAATAACTGTCTATATACTCTACCATATCGGTTCGATCTTGATTTGAAGCATCGATCTGGCGTTTTAATTTCAACGCTCCAACCGGATCGATTTCTGGATCGCGAATAATATCTTCATAATGCCATTGTACAGTGTCTATCCAGCATTTTCTGTATAATAAATGTTCGATTGTATTAGCTGAAAACGGGTTTTCAAAAGGTTGATCAACAGAATCAATCTCGTGATATTTATCAATTACTTGTACAAAGGTATTATTAGCAAGTTCAGTAAACATAATATGGTATTTTCTTGGGTCAAAGATACTTTTAATTCTGTAATTTTAAGCGGACCATGCATCAACTTAAACCATCGCTATGATCGTTCATAATTTATCGGAGACTCCATCAATATTAAACACTTTTTTATCTGAATTAAGAGATACAGCTATTCAAACCGACAGGATGCGTTTTCGACGAAATATCGAACGAGTAGGTGAGATCATGGCGTATGAAATAAGTAAAACAATTTCGTATTCAAATCAAGCTACTACAACTCCTTTAGGTATATCAAATAGTAAGTTGCCTGATGAAGAAATTGTTATTGCCAATGTCTTGCGTGCTGGTTTGCCGTTACATCAAGGCATTCTAAACTATTTTGATAAGGCCGACAACTCCTTTATCTCCGCCTACCGTCATCATGAAGAAGATCCTTCAAAATTTGAAATTATTGTAGAATATCTAGCCTCACCATCATTAAAAAACAAAACATTAATCCTAGCCGACCCAATGTTGGCTAGTGGTAAGTCAATGGTTAATGTTCATAACGCATTATTGAAAATAGGAAAGGCCAAATCAATTCATCTAGCAGCTGTCGTTGCCGCCCCTGAAGGAATCGAATACATTAGCAAGCATTTTGATAGTAATACCCATTTGTGGGTTGCCGCGATCGATGAAAAATTGAATGATTATGGTTATATCATTCCTGGTTTAGGTGATGCTGGCGATCTTTCGTTCGGCACAAAATTACAGCACTAATAATACAATTGGTAGTATGACCATTAACCACAAAATCCCTTCTTGAAGCCAAATTCGTTTAAGGTTCTCTAAATAATTGGTCACAAAAACAGCTAGAGGAAAAATCATAAAAATAAGTTCTGATCCGTTTTTATCTGGTGCTACTAACGCAATCATAATCGCAATTGTAAACGAAACAAGAATCAAGAAAATTGAGTTTTGAATTTGATAGGTTTTTTTTCGTTGCTGTTTTAAATAAACTAATAAGGAAGCAGTAAATAACAAGACTAAAAATGCAAGTCCGATTGTGATATTTAAATTTGACAAATAAGGTGAAAAGTCAAAATTCTTTCGGTTGCCTAATAAGGTATCTATCAACTCTAAATTATTGCTTAAAAAAAGGATGGTGAAAATTAAAAAAGAGGTGAGCAGGACAGTCAATGGTGGCACCAACCAATTTTTATAGTCTTCAGAAACGTATAATAAAATGGTAATGAAAACAAGTAGCAGAAAAAGAATGCTCCAAAAATAAATAAGTGTTGCAAGTACAATCCAGAAAGTCGCATCAAACAACCTGCGCTTTACATCACTAAGGGATCTAATACTTATAGTACGACGAATTGCTAGAATGATTAAGATATTCGAAAGGATGACACGCCAATCCAAGAAAATAGATGGAAATAAAGCGATAAACAGCAAAAACAGTAAAATCACATAGGAGTTTTGTTTAGTAAGCGAATTACGCTTTGAGATAAAATCAATCAAGAAAATAGCAAATAACAAAGCCAAAAGTCCAACTGTCCATTGTAGTATTATTTGTGGTGTGACCAGCGTATCTAATAAAAAGATATTATATGACAGATGACCCAAGCCAATAAATACCAACACCAAGACAAAATTTATGGGTTTCGATTTACTAAATATGCTTGATATCAACATGTGTTTTTGTACTTTTGCAGGGTAAATATAGGTAAACCCTAATTTTAAAAGAATGAAAGATTTTTTTTACGCGATAGCTGACTTTTTTGTTGATTATGGTTTCGCACCTTACGATGCCTTGCGCGCTATGGAACTTGAAAACTGGTGGACAGCTAATATGTTTAGCTGGTTGTTTACGATTATTGGTTTCGCGGCATTCATTTATTGGATGAAAGAGTTAAAAACCTTTAATGATAATAACGAAGAAGATAAATCAGTTTCGGCTCACTCTTTTTTGTGAAATAATTTAAACTTTTTCTTTTACCTACGAACTTAACATTTTGCGCCTTAATTTTGCCATTTTTAAATACCGTAGCTGTGGCTATGCTATTAAAAAATGTCTTCATTAAAACACAAAAGCCAAAATTCTCGGTTTAAAATAAAAAATTGAAATTACTTCTATAAGTCAAAACCGATATCCTTACGATAATACATCTTATCAAATGATAGTTTTTCTAGATTTTGATAAGATTTTTTTATGGCTTGTTTGAAATCATCTCCAAAAGAAGTGACTGCAATTACACGACCGCCATTGGTTACAACCTTACCATCTTTTATTGTTGTTCCTGCTTGAAAAACAAGTGAATCTTCAATAGTGTCGATTCCCCTTATTTCTTTTCCTTTTTCATATGCGTCAGGATAGCCGCCTGATACAGCCATAATAGTTGAAGTAGAACGCTCATCAATATCTAACTTAATAGTTTCCAGTTTTTGATTAGCAACAGCTTCAAATAATTCTAATAGATCATTTTTTACTCTTGGTAAAACGGCCTCAGTTTCCGGATCACCCATTCGCACATTATATTCAATTACAAATGGATCATTCCCAACCTTGATCAAACCAATAAAAATGAATCCTTTGTAGGGAATATTGTCTTTTTGGAGTCCGTTTACAGTTGGTTTAATGATTCTTTCTTCAATCTTATGCATGAAATCAGAATCCGCAAATGGAACGGGAGAAATAGCACCCATACCGCCAGTATTTAATCCAGTATCGCCTTCACCAATTCGCTTATAATCTTTTGCTGTTGGAAGGGTCAAATAATTTTTCCCATCAGTTAAAACAAAAACAGAAAGTTCAATTCCATCTAAAAATTCTTCAATAACAACAGTTTGGCTTGCGTTTCCGAATTTTTGATCAATTAACATCGATCTAAATTCTTTTTTAGCTTCTTCTAAATTTTCGATTATTAAAACTCCCTTACCAGCTGCGAGTCCATCAGCTTTTAAAACGTATGGTGACTTTAAAGTTTCAAGAAAAGCACATCCCTGTTCGACAGTTTCTCTAGTAAAGCTTTGATATTCTGCAGTGGGAATTTCATGTCTAGTCATAAACTCTTTAGCAAACTCCTTACTTCCTTCTAGCGTTGCGCCAAGCTTTTTAGGTCCAATAACCGCGATATGCTTTAGCTCCAAATCAGCCAGAAAAAAATCATGAACACCTTGTACTAAGGGATCCTCAGGCCCCACTACAACCATTGAAATATCCTCACCTAAAACCAACCTCTTTATGGCATCAAAATCAGTTGGAGAAATTGCAACATTAGTTGCCACGTCTTTAGTACCAGCATTACCTGGAGCCACATAAAGATTAGTGCATTTTGCACTTTGGGCAATTTTATAAGCGAAGGTATGTTCGCGACCGCCTGAGCCTAAAATTAGGATGTTCATTGAAATTGAATTTATTGGCGTAAAAGTAACAGTTTATAAAAGTAAGTTCAAGTTACATCCCTTTAAATCTACCTTCAAAGAGATACTTTTTTATTTATTTCATTAAACCGCTTAATTCCTGATGATACGACTACTTAAAATACTCCGCTTTTTGAGTAATAGCGGGATGATAATCGAGAGAAAAACAATTCCGTTAAATCGCACCAACATCGACTCAAAAAACAATGAGGTAAATAAGATTAGAAATACGGCAAATTCATTTTTACTACGCCTTAAACGCCTTCCCAAAAGGAAGAAAATTGCGATTAACACTCCAGCGCCCAGAATTCCTGTTTGCAGCATAGTTTGAAGAAATTGATTATGGGCATTGTACTTTTCCATTTCATTTCTTTGATAACCAAGCTCTCGATATTTTTTAATCAGCATTGTGTTCGCATCTCCTAGTCCATACCCAAAAAGAGGTTGCTCTTTAATTAACCGTATACTTGCATCCCATGATTGTATTCTAGCCTTCTCAGAGGCTACCTCCTGATACATTTCTGTTTGATCATACTCCTTTATTCGTTGATAAAAATCAAATATTCTTGGGTTACTTAAGAACACAACTAATCCCAAAATCAAGATTACCGTAGCCATGTATTTCTGATTCTTGTCTTCAATCTTAATGATGAATAATACTGACATTATGGTCAACATTAGGTAGGCTGTTTTGGACGCTAAAAGAAATAGGTAAAGAAATAGAATAATAAGAACAGTAAGCCTTAGACCAGATTCAATTTTGTTTTTAAGATAATAACCTAGTACTAACAAGATATATAGTGACAAATAACTAGGGTTGACCAAACTCGAAAACTGTGCACCAATGAAGTTATCAAGCCCTTTTACAATGCTATCTATAAATCCATAAACACTATTGTAATTAACTTTATCAAGATCTTCCAATGATCCTTGTAATGCAATCCCAATATTGACGAAAAAGGAAATTACAAGGCCTACCAACAGGAAATCGAATAGCTTCTTTACTGATGATGCATCTTCTTTTACGAATAAAAAAATGATAGGGAAAAATAACAATGACAGCGACCTTATTAACAAATCAAATCCAGAAGAAAGATCCCTTGTATAAAACAAACTGATTGCAATTAATAAGAAGTATAGCGGTAGTAATAAAAGGGCTTTATTATCGGCCACAAAATCAGTTTTTGATTGAAAAATGTTCACAACACCAAGTATAATTGCCGCAACAAAGAATGGCGTAGGTAGATTAATTCCTAATGGCAATAAAAGAAAAGCAACATATAGGCTATTCCAAAATATAGTGCGAACCCAATTATTTTTTTCAAAATAGAATATGTCGGTTAGGTTGGGCACTAATAAAATTTATTATTTTATTCATGACAATTTCGGAATTGAATTCCGAAACTGCCATATTTTCTATCTAGAATATTTCTCAAAATCCTTATGCTCTTTTTTATTAAGTTCTTCGGAAGTGAGAGTTCTAAAATATTCAAAAGTCTTTTTCATTCCCTCTGCACGATCTACTTTAGGCTCCCATCCAAGAATTTCTCTTGCTTTTGAAATATCTGGTTGTCTTTGTAGTGGATCGTTTTGAGGAAGTGGTCTATAAGTAAGCTTTTGATCTGTACCCGTTAATTTAATGATTTCCTCGGCAAAATCCTTGATCGTAATTTCATTAGGGTTTCCAATATTAACCGGCAATACATAATCACTTAATAACAATCGATAAATCCCCTCAACCTGATCATCAACATAGCAGAATGATCTAGTTTGAGAGCCATCACCAAAAATAGTCAAATCTTCCCCTCTTAAAGCCTGTCCCATAAAAGCAGGTATTACTCGACCATCATTCAAGCGCATTCGTGGCCCGTATGTATTAAAAATACGAACGATGCGCGTTTCCAATCCATGATATCGGTGGTATGCCATTGTAATCGATTCTTGAAATCGCTTAGCTTCATCATATACACCGCGTGGACCAATAGTATTCACATTGCCATAATACTCCTCAGTCTGAGGATGAACTAGCGGATCTCCATAGACCTCTGATGTTGACGCAATTAAAATTCGAGCACCTTTTGCTCGCGCCAATCCGAGTAAATTATGAGTCCCTAAAGATCCTACTTTCAAGGTTTGAATTGGTATTTTTAAATAATCAATCGGACTTGCAGGTGATGCAAAGTGTAAAATATAGTCTAACCTTCCTGGGACATGAACAAAGGTGGAAACATCATGATGATAGAATTCAAAATGTTCATTCTTAAAAAGGTGCTCTAAATTTTTAAGGTCTCCTGTAATCAAATTATCCATCCCGATTACTTGGTAGCCTTCTTTAAGAAATCGATCGCATAAGTGAGATCCTAGAAACCCTGCTGCGCCTGTTATTAGTATTTTCTTCATGCTTTTATATCCTTTCTACCAATCGAATAATAGGTGAACCCTTCTTTTGATACATCATCTAGATCATACAGATTTCTGCCGTCAAAAATTAATGGATCTTTTAAATTATCTTTTAGCTTTTTAAAACTTGGTGTTCTGAAAATACTCCACTCCGTGCAGATCAATAAAGCATCAGCACTTTCCGTAGCCTCATACATATTTTCTGCAAAGGAAATTTTGTCTCCTAAAAGCCGCTTTACATTATCCATTGCTTCAGGATCGAAGGCAGTTACTTTTGCTCCAAAATTGAGCAACTCATCTATCATATATAGAGAAGGAGCTTCGCGAATATCATCCGTTTCTGGTTTAAATGCTAATCCCCATAAAGCTATCTTTTTGCCTTTTAAATTGCCATCAAAATGGTCTTCTATTTTAGGAAACAAAGCAGTTTTTTGAGATTGATTCACATTAACAACTGCATCCAAAATTGCAAAATCATAGTCACTATCCTTTGCTGATTTATAAAGTGCCTTTACATCTTTTGGAAAGCAGGAACCTCCGTAACCAATGCCTGGAAATAAGAATCGTTTTCCGATGCGTGAATCAGTTCCCATTCCTCTTCTTACCATATCGACATCGGCACCAACTTTCTCGCAAAAGTTAGCAATCTCATTCATGAAGGTGATTTTAGTCGCTAAGAAAGAGTTTGCAGCATATTTTGTGAGTTCTGCCGATTTTTCGTCCATCACAATGATTGGGTTACCAGAGCGCACGTAAGGTTTATATAGTTTTTCCATAAGGTCAATAGCCCTTTCAGAGCTTGACCCAATAACGATACGTTCTGGTTTCAGGAAATCATCAACAGCAAAGCCTTCACGAAGAAATTCTGGATTAGATACTACATCAAATTCAATATCAGTATTTTTTGATATAGCGGCCTCAACTTTTTCCGCGGTTCCCACCGGGACAGTACTTTTATCAACAATTACTTTATAATCTGTAATTATCTTCCCTATGTCATCTGCGACTCCTAGCACATATTTAAGATCTGCAGAGCCATCTTCGTCTTCAGGTGTTGGTAATGCTAAAAAAACAATTTCTCCATGATCTAAACCGTCTTTTAGCGAAGTGGTAAATTTTAACCTTCCTGCTTTAATATTTCTTTCAAAGAGTACATCTAGATGAGGCTCATAAATAGGAACCTCTCCATTTTGCATTTTTCTTACCTTACTCTCGTCAATATCCACACAAATAACTTCGTTGCCTGTTTCTGCTAAACATGTTCCTGTTACTAAGCCTACGTAACCTGTTCCTATTACTGCTATTTTCATTTAATAAATTATTCTAATTTCCATTTTGTTTTCAATAAGCTTTGTCTTCACCTTGAAAGATATTTAATACTGTTTGTATAATAATTCGAAAATCTAGGATTAAAGACCAGTTTTCAATATAAAAAATATCATATCTAATACGATTAATAATATCCTCGCTCCTTTCAATTTCTCCTCTGAAACCTCTTGTTTGGGCAAGCCCAGTTATTCCTGGTTTCACATAATGTCTTAACATATACTTTTTCACTTCCTCTCCATACTCCATATTCTGACGCCATAAATGAGGCCTTGGCCCCACTACCGACATGTCTCCCAACAGAACATTTATAAATTGAGGGAGTTCATCTAGGCTTGTTTTCCTCAAAAATGCCCCCACTTTGGTAATACGAGGATCGTTCCTAATAGCAGATTGTTCAGTAGATTTATTAGCCCTCATTGACCTAAATTTATAACAGTTAAATCCTTTCTCCTTAAATCCCGGTCTACTTTGCTTAAAAAATATTGGACCTTGAGAGTCCAGATAAATTATTAAACCGATTAACGGCATCAGCCAAGAAAGAAGACATACAAAAACTAATACCGAAAAAATGATATCAAAAGTACGTTTAATAAACCCGTTTATTGCATCATCCATAGGGATTTCGCGAAGGGACAAAATTGGTAGTACATCATAGTACTCAAATCGAAGTTTTCTGGTAAAAAGAACTCCGTTATCAGGAATAAATTTCAGTACTTTTATATTTATATCAGCAAAATCAATTAGTTGGCGCTGTTGATTAGCGGAAGTCCCATCAATAGAAACATAAATTTCATCGATATTATTAGAAATAACAAAATCAAATAAACCATCAATACTTTCAGCGGACTCTCCCTTAAGGATAAATTGTTTTTTAAAATTAAACCCAAAATCCTCTTTTGTTTTGAATATTTGAATAAGTTGTTTAGCCTTATTCCCCTTCCCAACTACTATTACGTTACGAATATTTCTTCTAAAAACTTGTCTATACTTTATTAATAAAAACCTAAATGCAAACTTAACCAGGATAATTAATAAGAAAACTGTAAGACAAAATGAAGCAAGATTTAGTCTACTAAGATCAAATTCTTTAAAAAAACCTATAAATCCATATAATCCAATAAAAAAGATGGAAAATTGTCGAATTATTAATGATAAAATCGATGTGATTTTTGAAAATCTGTAGACTTCATAAAATCTGTTTTTTACCGAAATAACAACCCACAAAATAATAATATATACGTAAAACAACTCGGGATTTCTAAGACTAAGTCCAAGTGGAAAAAAAACCGCAACAAGATTCAATATTGCTAAATCAATAGTAAATAGAAACGGTCTTATATACTTAGCATATCCTCCTCTTACCTGATTCATTTCAACGTTTTTAAATGATGCATATGAAATTCACAATTATCTTTCAACCATATTCAAAGACCTATTTACATTATTGAAAACAAAAAGACTTAGAAAAACTGAATAAAATAGAATCCCATACTGGCGTTCAAAAATACTTTCTGTAATCCCGAATAAAAAAATTATTATCATTAAAAATTTTAAAAAATATCCTTTTGATCTAATTGCTTCCCTAAAAACCAAAAATTGTGTGATAAAATATGTTATTAGACCAAATAATCCGCTTACAAGCCATATCTCTAAATATAGATTATGTGTATTGAATCCTTCCAAAGAAAATTTATATAACTCACTATAATAACAATAGTCTAATTTAGTTTGAAAATCCCCAATGGGAGTGAAATTAATATATGAATTTAATGATATTTGTTCCCAAACGCATTTCCAGATTACTAGTCGAGGTTCATCTCCTCCCATAAAATCTGAAAACCTAGCTAAAAAAGCTGGGAAAAAATTAAATATCAAAGAGCTTAGGATCAAAATTAAAACAAAGATTACAAAAGAGGCTTTTCGAAAACTAAATTTCAAGTAAAAAAAAAGAATCAGACTAATAACCAGAATTCCTAAGGCCATTTTAGAAGAAAGGAGGAGGAAACTAACCATATTAATAATATTAACTAGTACAATTATGGTTTTTAGGTTTTTCATTTGAAATGAAGAATAATAAAACAACGATCCAAAAAGAACAAAAACATTAAACGTAGCTAGATATACATGCTGTATTGTATAGAAATAAAATAGGTGATTTGGGTCAAAAAATGAGCCGGTCCTAAAAGAAAATATTATCCCATTAATAATTCCATACAGATTTGCAAATGAGCATCCAACTCCAAAGAAAAATAAAAGATGGACTAACTTTATTTTTGTCAAACTCCCGCATTGAATCACAATGAAAGGAACTAATAATAGAGGAACTCTTTTAACAACTTGCTTAGTGCTCGTAGCAATATCATATGAAAAAAAAGAACTGAAAAGTATTAATAAGAAAGGTGTGGATATTAGTCCCCAATAAAACAGATTTTTATAAGTAAACTTTCTGTAATCAAAAATAACCAATGACATCAACAAAGCGGCAGCTAAAAACATTGAGCTTAAAAAAAAAGAAAACATAACAGCTATTAGAGATGCAACCAACATAAATGGTGTTACTTCAGAAACTTTTTTTTTAAATTTCGCTTTCAATAGAATATAAATTATAGTTTTACATCGACAAAAATATAAATATATTAAGTAAATGAATTTTAATATTTCTAACACAACAAAAGTATATATAGCAGGTTGTGGTGGTATGCTGGGAGATGCTGTCTATGAGCTTTTTAATTCAAAAGCAATAGTAAAAGCGACAGATATTAATCTAACTGAAGAATGGCTGGAATACGCCGATGTTAGTAATTATAATGAGATTAGAAAATCTATAGTTGATTTTAATCCAGATCTAATAATCAATTTAGCTGCATTAACAGACCTAGAATATTGCGAAAAAAATCAAGAGCAAACATGGCTTTATAATGCTTTAGGTCCTGAAAACATAGGCTTAATTGCTAACCAGTTAGATGTGCCCTTAGTATATATAAGTACAGCAGGAATCGTGGACGGACAACAGGATGTTTATAATGATTTTGATAAGCCTAACCCTTTAAGTATTTATGCCAAGGCAAAATATCATGGTGAGCTATTTACTCAATCACATGTAAATAAATATTATGTGTTCCGAGCGGGTTGGATGATGGGTGGAGGTCCTTTGAAGGATAAGAAATTTATAAATAAAATATATAAACAGATAAAATCTGGAAAAAAAGAACTTTTTGTGGTTGATGATAAATTGGGAACACCAACTTATACAAAAAGTTTTGCAAGTGGGATTTTTCACGTGGTTCAATCGGGTCTTTATGGCGTTTACAATCAAGTGTGTAATGGTGATTGTAGCAGGTATGACGTAGCAAAGGAGTTTGTAAAACTTTTAGGATTAGAGGGTGACATACGAGTATCAAAAGTAGATTCAGATCATTTCAAATCGGAGTATTTTGCTCCAAGACCATTCTCAGAGAAACTTACCAATCTGAAATTGAATACAAGAGGTTTAAATGTAATGCCAGATTGGAAAGAGGCATTAGAGGATTATTCAAAACAATTTGTTAAAGACTTAGCCAATTGAAAATAGCCGTAATCGGTATTCGAGGGCTTCCCGCAGGCTATAGTGGCTTTGAAACTTGTGCCGAACATACCTGTAAACATTGGGTCTCAAAAGGTCATTCTGTTCTAGTTTATTGCAGAGGTCATTTGTATCAAAAAAAAGTACATAAGACCGATACAGGAGTTGAATTGAATTATTTGCCCGCACTAAAAATAAAATCTTTAGAAACATTATCACACACTTTTTTAGCATGCTTGCACTTATGTTTTTTTAAGAGATCATATAAGATTATACATTTATACAATTGCGGAAACGGAATTTTTGTTCCGCTGTTAAAACTGTTTGGCAAAAAAGTTTTTGTTTCCGTTGATGGCTTAGAATGGAAGCGGAAAAAATGGGGGTTTGTAGCTAAGAATATTTATAAATTTGGTGCTTTTATCTCAGTTAAATTTGCAGACCAAATAATTGTTGATAATAAAATAGTTGAAGACTTTTATCATGCACGTTTTGGGAAGGAAACAAAATTAATTGCTTATGGGGCAAAAATTTTTAGAGAGCATGATGTAGAAAATAACTCAATTCTTGAGAAACATGCGTTACGGAAAAAAAAGTATTTCATTTTTGTAGGGCGTTTTGTAAAAGAAAAAGGGGTTAAAAATCTAATTGAAAGCTATCTAAAATTAAATACAAACTATCCTTTGATAGTGGTTGGAGATGATGTTGAAGGAAATGAATATCGTGACACTATTTTTGATAGGTACAAGAATCATCCTAAAGTAAGGCTTCTAGGATATAAGTTCGGTGAGGAATATGAAACATTGTTGCGTAATGCTTTAATGTATGTCTCCGCAAGTGAACTAGAAGGAACATCACCATCTTTATTAGCAGCAATGGGTGCAAAAGTTTGTGTTTTAGTAAACGGAATTGAGGAAAATATAGCAACCCTTGGTAATTCAGGAAATGTATTCAAAAAAAATGATTTAGAAAGTCTGATCAATCACTGGCAACAATTTGTAAATTCTCCAACGAGTATTGAAAAATCAGCAAAAATAGGATACGACTATGTTATAGAACATTATAGTTGGTCAAGTATCTCTAATAAGTATTTGTCTATATTTAACTAAATATTAGTTTTACTATTGCCCGCCAAACTATGAATAGCTACTTAACCAAGTAATTATGAGTATGAAAAAAATCAAAAAAAAAATTAAGAAGGCTCTTATTAAATTGACTTATCCCGTTAGTCATTTAAAAAGAAGAGTTTATTGCCCTAATAAATGGTACGGAAATGATTATGCGGGCTTTTATGTTAACCCGAATATAATAAATGACAAATCGATTGTATACTCATTTGGAATAGGAGAAGATATTTCTTTTGATAAAGCCATGATCAATAATCATAATTGCCAGGTTTTCGGTTTTGACCCTACTCCAAAATCAATCAATTGGGTAAAGAATCAAAATATACCTAGTAATTTTAATTTTAATGACTTTGGTATAGGGGTTACCACCGAAGATACGGTCTTCTATCTTCCTCTAAATGAAGAACATGTTTCAGGAAGTGTTGAAAAACATATTAATGTAACAGAAAGAAGAAAAGTAAAGGTTCATATGAAATCTTTTGAAGACATTACCACTGTCTTAGGTCATCAAAAAGTTGATGTACTTAAAATGGATATAGAAGGATCTGAATATGATACCATCGCAGGAATTTTGGCTAGTAATGTAATCATCGACCAAATTTTGATAGAGTTTCATGATAGGTTTTTTGACACTAAGACCGCAAAATCGATTAAATCAGTTAATCAACTAAAAGAAGGAGGATATGAGATTTTCGCTGTTTCCGATTCGTACGAAGAAGTTTCTTTTATTAGAAAAGAATTAATTGCAGATTAAGTTCTTTATGTTTTGAGAGATAATTCATAAATTAAATAGCACTAAGCGGAACAAAAAATATGATGAAAGTATTTTATTCAATCCTATTATTTTTGATTTGCTTTGTTGCTTCTACACAACTTATTGCTAAATATTGGAGTCCTTATTTATATTTTGATGACATTCTTTTTCTACTGTCCTCTATTGTCTGTTTAATTGATTTAATTTTTTATAATAAATTTTCTCGTACCAATGTAGCTGCAGCGGTTCTTTTATTTAGTTTTATTGGAATTTCTTTTATATTTAATTTCTATAGTCTAAATGCATTTATAGCTAAATTATTCTATTACTTCAAACCCTTATTTGTTTTCGTTTTTATAAGCTATCTGGCAAATAAATATATGCTTACTAGATATAAACAATATCTGTATAATTTTTTCATTTTAGTCTGTCTATTCTCTATCATAGAATTTTATTGGGTTCAATATGTAGATAGTAACGCTATTCACTATTTTTCATTTAGTATTAGGAGTGGTTTCTATAGAGCGTCGAGTGTCACTTGGCACCCTATCTCATTGGCATTACTTGCTTTTTTCTCAATAATAATAGGTATAGAAGTGCTTCATGATACACGAAAATGGCCTTATTTAATTTTTATAACATCTGTTATTTTATCTGGAACGAGATTTGTAATGCTACTAACTGCTCTTTATTTTCTATACCGATATTTACAACATAGAAGATTGGTTATTAAAAACTTCAATCTTCATGGAAAACATATTTATGTTTTCTTATATCCATTAATTTTCTTCTTTATTCTAGGTTTATCTACGTACTTAAACGTAAAAGATCATAGCAGTTTAAGAAGTGTTACTTTTAGGACTGGTGTCCCCTTGTTAACAGATCCAAAGGTCGTCGGACTTGGTACGGGAATTGGTAGTTTTGGTAGTTATGAGTCGGTGGTAAACGAATCAGCAGTGTATGATAAAATTAATTTTTCCGAACATTACAAGGGTGTGATGTCTGGCGCAAATAAAAGATCCGGGACAGAAAACTTTTTCTTTATGGCTCTTATTGAATTTGGGGTAATTGGCCTGTTTCTTTATTTCTGTGTGCTTTTAAGAATTACTAGCTTAAAAGTAACCTATTTTTTTTCATTTTATGTATTAGTAATTATATGTATCACGTTTGTATATCCCATAAACTCATTACCCTTTATGTATCTGGTAAATATCTTTTTCCCTTATGGAAAAGGAATTCCTATTCACAAAAATGATTAGCTACATCATTAGAATTAATTTTATTTATTAGCATATATCTTCAATTTTGGAGAACTGTTTATTTTTTTACTTTCTCTACTACAAACATGGATATAATTTCCTATTTCTTCACTTGCCAATCTAACCAATAGACCATGTGTTTTCTTCAGTTTTTTGTTGCTGGACACAAAAAGATTGGTCACATTAAGCCTAAAGTCTTGGTCAGTAACTTTATGTGGCTCAAAATTCAATTTTTTAGGTCCTATTTTGGGATACTTTTTCCAAGTAATCGAATCCTCATTCCAGGGTTCTTCAATATTCTCAACAATTAAAATTGTATTTCCAGAATGGCCTGACTTTTTAATTTTATAAAACCCTGATTTATCGTTAAAATAGAGCTGTAGAAAAACACTGTCTATTTTGGCATTTTGGGGCACTCTTGTTAAATCAAAATACAAGGCTGCTCTATTTATGTATTTAATTCCATTAATCGTATCACAGTAAATATTTAATTCGGTTTCATTTCCGTAATTGTTAACAGAATTAGGTAAATTTAAAATAGCATCTTTACCGCTTCTATTAATGTCGATCACATAAACAATGTTTCCCGCTTTTCGACAAGAAAAGTTACTTAATAATAAAAGTCCAAAAAATATAGGTCTAATTATCTTTCTCATTTCTTTTTTTAACGATCTTGGCGGGCACTCCCACAACCACAGAGTCCTTTTGAGTATCTTTAGTAACCACAGCTCCGGATCCGACAATGCTCCCGCTTTTTATGGTCACACCAGGCATTATAATAACGTTTGCTCCTATCCACACATCATCCTCAATTACCGTTTTATAACGTGTTTCGCCTTGTTCTTTGATTGGAACATCGGTTAGATTAAAATTATGATTTTCTGAAAGTACCGTGACCCTTGGTCCAAAGATTACATTATCGCCAATAACTATTTCTCCTCGTACGCCAATAAAACAATGATGATTAATGCCTACGTTATTTCCTATGGTAAGTCCTTCACCTACTCCACGTAGTACCCCAGTACATTCAATAATAGAAAAGTCACCAATAGTAAAATTATCTCCAATTTTAACACCATTTACGCTTAGTGCATTTATCAAACTGTATCTTCCCATATTTAAGTTCCTGCCGAAAGATACTTTTCCTGAAAAAATAACGTTTGCTCCTTTTGCAGCAAATACAAGCCCTTTTGTACTAGCCTTAATCTTTACTTTAACAAAGCCCCTTAAAATCTGTATTGCTTTATCAAATAATATGCGTATAGTTTCTCTAGCACTAAAATCATAGGTGATTGTGTAATCCTCTTTCTTTAATCGTGATATTAACTTTCCTAACATAGCAAATCATTGTAAATCTTTGATATTTTTACAAAATGATCCTCTTCATTATATTTCTTTTCGGCCTCAATTGCAATTTGTTCGTTGTCTAGATATTTATTTTCTAATACAATTCTTTTTAATTCATCATAAATCTCATCAGATTTAAAATCAACTAAATATCCATTTACATCATTTGCCATCTCCTGAAAACCACTGTGATTAGATGCAATAACAGGTGTGCCAAGCATTAAAGACTCTAAAACAGACATTGGAAAATTATCATACCAAATTGATGGGTGGATAGTAAATTTGGCGTTTGCAACCAGGTCTATAAGCTCTGATCCATATTTTGGACCTAAAACCTCAATGTTATCTGACGGTTGAATAGCCAAATCTCCTTTTCCAACGACCTTTAGCTTATAATTCATTTTGTTGAATAAATCAACAATCTTTTCTAGACCTTTCTCTTTAGAAACTCTACCAAAATAAAGAACATAATCTTTTCGTTCAGTTATTGTTTTAAAGTCTTGTTTAGGCACACAATATGGTAGCCTTGTAATTTCCTTATCCAATTTTGGTTGTATTATATTTTTAAAGAAATTACTAGGGCTTATAATTGCGTCAAAATATTTATTATATGAATTTAAAATGTTATGATGTAAATATGATTCTGCCATGCCGATAACGCTTTTCGAAAATGACTGGTCAAAACACTTATTGATTGATGCATGATAATATTTGCCATGTAAACATTTAGTACATACTTTGTTCTTATGAGGAATATACAATCTATGATTTGGACAGGCTAATTGCGAATCGTGTATTGTATACACTATTTTAATGTCTCTTTTCTTGATCTCAGATAAAATCGATGGCGTCAGCTGAAAATTAAAGTTATGAATATGAACTATGTCAGGTTTGAACTCATCAAGTATTATCGAGAGCCTTCTTTTGTTTTGTTTGGAGTATATTACGTTTGTAGATTCTTTTACTTTGGATTTAAGTCCTTTCGTTGTCTTAAAATCGATTCCTCTCGCAAAACAATTATGTGTGTCTGGAACTTTATTATTGTCATCTTCCATACCCCAAAACTCGACTTCAATGCCTTTTTTGGCAAGAACACTTGCCAAATTAAACATGTAAGTTTCAGCCCCGCCTACGATTTTCATGTATTTATTAACTTGAAGTATTCTCATTGTTTTTTCTAAATTTATGCATTCCAAATATTAACAAAAAAATAATTGCCTCAAACGTAGCAAAAACAATTGCCACAAAATAAAGGCTGCTAGCATTCAAGACAAAATATATAAGTATTTTTAAACAAAAGGCTATTGCAAACACAATTACCGTGTTTAAAGTTCTATTCTTATAATTATTATGAAAAAGTTTTAATTGATACCCTGCATAAAACGGCAAAGCAAGTCCAATAATTGCAAGAATCGAAGAACCTAACTCATAATCTTTTGGATAAATAATTGTGTACAAGTTTTTTAGATAATTATTATAGACAATAATCAAAATTATATTTACTGCCAGAAAGAGTAAGAAGTATTTAAACCTAATTTTAGAAAATAGTGACTTAAGATTAACTGTAATGTAAGCTAAAACGAATAAAGTAGCTGCATTATAGAGATTATACGCTGAATAAAAATAAGCCACTTGCTTAAAGTCGAAGTATTTTTCTAAAAAGAAAATGTCCATTCTACCAATTCCTACTTGAAAAAATTGATATAAAAAATAATACTTGGTCTTACCTATTAGTGAAATATAATCCTTTAAGGGTGGTATGAATAATTTAAAATTTAATTTTTTTAAGTTAATGGCCAAAAAAATAATTGTTAATACGAGTCCTATTAAACTGAATCCAACACATACTTGTAATAAGGTAACTTCGATTTTAAAAACATACAAAACAATCATTAAAACTAACCTTGCTAAAGGTTCTGAACTTACCAAGATAATATCATTTCTGCTTTCTTCTAAACCTCTAAACATGGTTTGTAAAAATTTTACAAAGCCTGTATTCAGAAAAAAGAATGTAACCAGAAATGTGATCAAAAAAGAATTAGTAGTTCCAAAAAATAATAATGGAATTACAAATAAGACAAAAAGAGATTGAAATAACCTTGAATTTATAGATAAGTCTAATAAGGAAGAATCCTTTTTTACTGCATTATTAAAGGCATACCAGCCGACACCCATATCCGCAAAAACAGTAAACCAACTTGCTATAGCAATTGAAAAACTATAAACACCATAATCTTCAACGGAAATTATTCGAGTCAATAAGATAATAACAACAAAAGAAATTGCCTTAGCTCCCATTTCAAAAATTGGTACAAGAAATCGAGATATATATGACATTTTCAAATAGATAAACTTATTTACTGTTGTACTCCTAATAATGTACAACTGGCCTGAATATACTAAACCGTCTAGTTGTTGTATTTTATTTCAATTGACTCACAAGATTTTCAATCCAGAGTTCTGAGGATACCTTATTAAGGTAATTTTTGTATGGCGTTTTATCAACAGAAGAAATACTTTTAAGTCGATCAAATATTTCTTCTGTTGAAGATAAAATATAATCCTTATTGTCAATATAATCCAATTCAGTGCCATCCGCTCCTTCTATGCATAGCACTGGCAAGCCGTATAACAAAGATTGTAAGATCGCTAGCCCCCCATCTCCAGGAAGGACAAACAAATCACTTTTGAAATAATAATTTTTAAGCTTTGACTTATCATAAATGGGACCTTGGAATTTTATACTCTTACTAGAATATTTCTTTTTCAAAAAATCAAGTTGATTACCTCCTCCAATAACATTAAGAAAAAATCGGTCAGAATCAAACTCTTTATTCAAATTGTTAACATGAATTATTAATTCTTCTATTTTTTTCCGTTTTTCAACCACACCAACATAAAGCAGATTAATTAATTCTTTATCAAAAGAATAGACATCTATATTTTTATTTATTTCATTTTGAATGGGCTTAAAATAATTTGTGTTTATAGTATTCAAATTGGTGAAGCAATTCTTTGCACCCATATAATTTTTGAGGTATTTTTCACCGGTTGAAGAATAGGACATTTGGATATGACTTAATCTAACGAAGGGTTTTAAAATAGCATCAATTAATTTTCGCCTTTTACTTCTTACCAGTCTAGAATATCCAGGATCCCACCAAATAATTTTTTTATTAAAAATTCTTGAAATAGGAACTAAATAAAAATTATTAATAAGATTAGTAACTCCTTCTAGCAAAAGAATATCATATTTAAGTGCCTTGAATATAACTTGCGGATAGAAAAAGAAGGAGGTGCTTCTTGATTCTCCTGTATACGGGATTTTTAATGATTTAAGTTTGTAAATCCTTAAATTATTATGTTTTTCTAAATACTTTTTGTAAGGTGCTAACCTAAGAGCTCCAGTTGCTTCTCCTTTTGAAGTAATAATGCCCACTTCTTTAAACCTATGGCATAATTCTGCAAACAATTCCAAACGATAAGGCGTAATAACCCTTTGAACAATTAATATTTTTTTTGCAATCAATATCTTTTGTTTTTAATTTAATACACCGCAAAAATCCAAAACAATTTTTTCTGTTGGGATGTTGTATTGCTTAAATTCGTTATGCCCTACCAAAAAAACAATTATATCAGCATTCTGGATAGCTTCTTGATAAGGGGTTAACTTAAAAACCTTGTGTTCTTTTATATTCGGCTCTACAATATAATACTCCTCATCATTAGCATTTTGTAAAACCTTTTGAGCTATATATTTTGCTGGAGATTCTCGCAAGTCATCAATATTCGGTTTAAAAGCTAATCCCATAATCGCAATACTAGGCTTTCTTCCATTCCGAATCTCAAATTCCAGTTTTGCATTTTTTACTTTCTCCGCACACCAGAAAGACTTATAATTGTTAATCTCCCGAGCTTTCCCTATTATTTGTGACTCCATAGGATAGTCTGCAACAATAAAATAAGGATCAACCGCTATACAATGACCACCAACTCCACAACCAGGTTGAAGTATATTTACCCTTGGATGCTTATTGGCCAAATTAATTAATTCCCAAACATTAATATTTGCTTTATCACAAATAAGAGAAAGTTCATTGGCAAATGCAATTTGAACATCTCTCGAGGAGTTTTCTACAAGCTTACACATTTCTGCTGTTCGAGCATTGGTTTTATGTAATTCCCCTTTTATAAATTGGTGGTAAAAATTTACTGCTTTATCAGTGGATTTTGAGTCAATTCCCCCAATTACTCGATCATTATGAACTAATTCATACATTACATTGCCCGGTAAAACTCTTTCGGGGCAATAAGCAATATTTACTAATCCTTTCAGTTCGGGACGCTCAGTATAAATTAATTCCATCATCTTTTCGGTTGTTCCAATTGGGGATGTGGATTCTATAATATAAAGATCACCTTCCTTTAAAAAAGGAATAATTGCTTTGGTCGCTGCTTCTACAAAAGAAATATCGGGCTCATTTTTGCCTTTAAAAGGTGTTGGAACTACTACTAAATAAGTATTTGCTTCTGTCGGTGTTACAGATGCTTTTAGATAACCATCTTTAACGGCATTAGCAACAGCCTTATCTAATTCTGGTTCAATAATATGAATCTTACCTGCATTAATAGTCTCGACTACCTTTGGATCAATATCCACTCCATGCACACAAACCTTGTTTTCAGCTATCAAAGCTGCGGTTGGGAGGCCAATATATCCCAAACCTATCATTACCACGCTTGGTTTATTATTCATTATAATTTTTTGAAATAAATTCTACTATTCTTTGACAAGCTTTCCCATCTCCATAAGGATTATGGAGATGACTCATGTTTTCATAGGATAAGTTATCCTTTAAAAGATTCTCTGTTTCCCATATTATTTTAATCTTATCTGTTCCTACTAAAATTACAGTTCCTGCATCTACTGCTTCAGGTCTTTCCGTTGTATCTCTCATAACTAAAACGGGCTTCCCTAGACTTGGTGCCTCTTCTTGAACTCCTCCACTATCAGTAATAATCAAATACGATTGATTCATTAACCATACAAAAGCAGGATAAGAAAGTGGTGCAATTAAACTAATGTTTTCAATATTACTTAGTAACTCATAAACTGGTTTCTGTACCTTTGGATTCAAATGAACTGGGTAAACAATTTGTACGTCGGGGTTATTCGTTGCAATTTGGTTTAGAGCTTCACAAATATTAATGAACCCTTGTCCATGATTTTCTCTTCTATGCCCAGTAACAAGTATTAATTTTTTGTCCTCTTCAAGAAGTTTTTTTAACTCTTCAACTTCTTCATCCATATATTCATTAGCTTGAACCTTTTTAACACTAAACTGAAGAGCATCTATAACTGTATTACCCGTTATTAATATTGAATCCGCAGGTTTATTTTCATTTCTAAGGTTTTGTTTAGAAGTTTCAGTAGGAGCAAAATGAATATTAGAGGTTACTCCCGTTACACGTCTATTCATTTCCTCTGGAAAAGGAGATTTCATGTTGAAGGTCCTCAAACCAGCCTCCACATGACATATCTGAGCTCCAGAATAAAATGCAGCAATACTTGATGCCATTGTAGTTGTGGTGTCTCCATGAACATACACAAAATCGGGTTTAAATTCGTCCAAAATAGGTTTTAGCTTAGTTATAATATCTGCTGTCAGTGTAAATAAATTCTGATTAGGCTTCATTAGGTTTAAATCATATTCAGGAAGAATTTCAAAAAAAGATAATACCTGATCCAACATTTCACGATGTTGTGCTGTAATACACACTTTAGTATCAAATGTATCAGCATTTTTTTGAAACTCTTTTACCAAAGGAGCCATTTTAATTGCTTCAGGCCTTGTTCCAAAGATTATTAGATTTTTAAGCTTTTTCATTTATGATACTATTAATGCATTTTTTTAAACTTTCTTGCCAGTTAGGAATTGTACTTTTCAATTGATTGCTAATCTTAGCTTTATCAAGAGCACTATTTTTAGGCCTCTTGGCATGTGTAATATAATCAGCTGAAGAAACTGGAAAAACATCAGTCTGGATGTTTGAATACTCAAATATCTTTTTTGTAAAATCAAACCAACTAATTACTCCACCATTACTATAATGATAAAGACCATACTCGGTATACTCTGATTTAACAATTTCTATGATTACAGCTGCAAGATCTTTGGCATAAGTTGGAGAACCCACTTGATCATTAACAACATTAATTTGGTCTCTTTCTTTACCAAGCCTAAGCATCGTTTTTACAAAGTTATGTCCATACTCCGAATATACCCATGAAGTTCGGATAATAAAAAAATGCTCTAAAATCCCTTGAATATACTGCTCGCCTTTTAATTTTGATGCCCCATACATGTTTAGTGGACTGGCTGTATCTTCTTCAGTATACGCTTTGTCATTTGTTCCATCAAAAACAAAGTCAGTGGATATATGTACTAACTTAGTATCATTAATCTTACATGTTTCCGCCAAATATTTTACAGCTTCCGCGTTTATCAAAAAAGCTTTTTCCTTCTCGGATTCTGCTCTGTCAACTGCTGTATATGCTGCGCAATTGACTAAATAGTCAAACTCATTCTCATCAAAAAGCTTCAGAACACATTTCTGATCAGTAATATCCAATTCTTCAGAAGTCTTAAAAACCCATTCTAAATCACGGTGTTTTTGAATCACAATGTCTTGGAGGCATTTTCCTAACTGTCCATTAGCTCCTGTAACCAACACAGAAATCATAGTCGTGCATTTCTAAAATTTGGTAATATCTTATCTTTATCTGAGACTATCATATCTTTTTCATCTAATTTCCAATCGATATTTAGCTCTTTGTCATTGTAAATGATCCCTCCTTCGGATTCTTTATTATAAAAATTATCGCATTTATAAAAGAACTCCGCAGTATTACTAAGAACTATAAAACCATGAGCAAAACCTCTGGGTATAAATAACTGTAGGCTATTTTGATCAGATAGTTCCACTGCAATATGTTTCCCAAAGGTTTCAGAATCCTTTCTCAAGTCAACAGCCACATCAAGTACTGCTCCCTTCAATACCCTTACAAGTTTGGCCTGAGCATATTCACCTGTTTGATAGTGCAGTGCTCTTATGACTCCTTTTCTTGAATATGATTGATTATCTTGAACGAAATTTATTTCTCGTCCAATAAGTTCATTGAACTTACTTCTATTATAACTTTCAAAAAAATACCCTCTCTCATCTTCAAATACTCGAGGTTCAAGTATAACGCACCCTTTCAGCCCAGTTTCTTTTACTATCATATTAATTTTCTAAGACACTTAGTAGATGTTTGCCATAACCACTTTTTATTAAAGGTTCTGTTATTTTTTTTAATTGTGTGGCATCAATATATCTCATTCTATAGGCTACTTCTTCAATAGCGCCTATTTTGAGCCCTTGACGCTCCTCTATTACTTCCACGAACTGTGATGCTTGCATTAAAGACTGAAAAGTACCAGTATCAAGCCATGCGGTACCTCGATCTAGTATACTTACTTGTAGTTTACCTCTTTTTAGATATTCTTTATTCACATCAGTTATTTCAAGTTCACCTCGCTTACTTGGTTTAATATTTTCTGCAATACTGGTCACTTCATTATCATAAAAGTAGATTCCTGGTACGGCAAAGCTTGATTTAGGGTTTTCTGGTTTTTCTTCTATTGAAATAACCTTTCCTTTCTCATCGAACTCAACAACACCATATCTTTCTGGATCATGAACATGGTATGCATAAATAACGCCACCATTTGGATCATTGTTTGACTGCAATAGTTTTGCTAATCCCGTGCCATAAAATATATTATCTCCTAAAATTAGTGCAACCTTATCATTACCTATAAACTCTTTACCAATAATAAATGCCTCAGCTAATCCATTTGGTGCCTCCTGAACAGCATATTCAAATTTGCATCCAAACTTCGAACCATCTCCCAAAAGTTTTCTGAACAAAGGAAGATCATGGGGCGTAGAAATAATTAAAATTTCTCTTATTCCAGACCACATTAAAGTAGAGAGCGGATAATATATCATCGGTTTATCATAAATTGGCATTAGTTGTTTACTAACAGCCAATGTCAATGGATGAAGTCTTGTTCCAGATCCACCTGCGAGGATAATTCCTTTCATTTAATATAAATTTGTCTTTTACTTATACTGATTTTGGTAATATTCTTGATATGCTCCCGAAGTGACATGATCTAACCACTCTTTATTATTCAAGAACCATACAACCGTTTTTTCCAAACCTTCTTCAAAAGTGACAGATGGCTCCCATCCCAATTCTTTATTGATTTTTGAGGCATCAATCGCATATCTTAAATCATGGCCTGGTCGATCTTTAACAAAAGTGATCAGTTTTTCAGAGGTTCCTTTCTCCCTACCTAACTTCTTATCCATTATATTACAAAGCAGTCGAACCAAATCAATGTTTTTCCATTCATTAAAACCACCAATGTTATAAGTATTATGATTTTCTCCTTTGTGAAATAATAAGTCTATTGCTGCTGCATGGTCTTCAACATAAAGCCAATCTCTGGTATAATTCCCATCTCCATAAACAGGTAATGGTTTGCTATTTATGATATTATTAATGAAAAGAGGAATCAATTTTTCTGGAAAATGATTCGGACCATAGTTATTGGAGCAATTTGATATTATATAAGGCAACTCGTAAGTTTCACCATAAGCTCGTACAAAATGATCTGAACTTGCTTTTGATGCCGAGTAAGGAGAGTTTGGAGCATATGCCGTAGACTCTGTAAAGAATCCTTCTTCTCCTAATGATCCATATACTTCATCAGTGCTAATGTGGTAAAATCGCTTATTTTCAAAATCATCTTTCCAAACAGATTTAGCGGCATTCAATAAATTCATCGTTCCTATTACGTTGGTCCTTACGAAGGATAAAGGGTCAGAAATTGATCGGTCTACATGAGATTCAGCTGCCAAATGAATCACTCCATCAAAATCATACTTGCCAAACAAATCTATTATGAATTCCTGACTTACAATATTTCCTTTTATAAAATTATAATTTGTACTGTTCTGAATATCTTTCAGGTTTTCAAGATTTCCTGCGTAGGTTAAAGCATCTAAATTAAAAATATTGTAATAAGGATATTTTTGAACAAATCTCCTTACTACATGTGATCCTATAAACCCGGCACCGCCAGTAACTAAAATATTTCTACTTAATTTTTCCAATCTCACTTATTTTCTTTAATCACATTCAAATACCTATTCAACTCCATCAACAGTAAAAAGAATAACACCAATCCAACTAATAAAATAGGCAACAAAACTTTCTTCTTCTTCCAAAAATCATTAATCTCAACCCCTTTATTTGGAAAATCGGAAATAACGTTAATCGTACTTCTGGTATTTGCCTTTTCTTCATTAAGCCTTATCAGACTATTTTTAATTTGCTCCTCTTGCTTTATCAACTCTAGTTCATCTGATTCTTTTTGTTGCGCATCACCACCCAAACTAATACTTGTAGAAGCTTGCTCCTTAGAAGCTTCTTTCAATTTTATTTCTCGATAGAACTTCTGTAATGTGTCAATTTCTGTAAGTTGAGCTTGATACAAAGAATCACTTAATTGAATATTTTCATCATTAATCTTCTTTTGCAGTTTAAAATAGTCATTAACCTGAATTGACAGAACAATTGGCGCTTGCAGCTTCTTCGCCACCCGATTGTCTTCCGTCTCTATTATAATTCGATGAAACTGCGCATTGATATTATTAAAATTCCTTAAATAATCCTCAAAATCAACTTGTTTTTGTGAAATTGTATCTAAACTTTCAATGAACTGACTAAACTGTTTGATCTTTTGTGATTGATCAGAAAAAGATTCAATTTCAAAACTCTTTATTGTCGCAGCCTCTTCATTAGTTAATGCAGGAAAAGTTTCCTTTAATGCCTCATATTCTTCTTGTTCAGCTAGTTCATTGTAAAACTCAATATTATTATACAACTGCTGCGCACTATTAAAATTAGGCTCTACTACCATTGATGATCTGTATACATCTGGAGAAGTATAATCCCAATACCAACCTCCTGCAATACCAATAATTCCAGCAATAGAAAACTTAATAAAGTGCTTTTGTACAAATAATAAAAAGGCAATCAATAAATTGAAAAAGCCTTTAAAAATGCTTCCAATGAAATTGAAAAAGCGATTAAAAGCATCGCCTATTAACTTAAATAATTGACCTAAGTCGATTTCCTCACTTTGGGGAGCGTTGTTGTTATTTTGCTCACTCATATTGTCCTACGAATTAAATATTTGTTCTAAGATTTTTTGTGTAATTAAATAGGTCGGGCGCACTCCTGTGGTACCTAAACCTCCTGATGCCAAGGTGCTTCCTGTTTCTAGTGGATTATCCGATGCATAATATGCATACCGTACTTGCACATCTTCCGAAATACTACTGCGAATTCTACTCGCCGATTGAATGGCTTTTTGGTAATGTGCTCCTTCCATTTCTAGTCCGATGACATTCCAAGTAGAGTCATGGAAGAACTTCAATATGTCTTTATTTTGAAGCGATGTCCCCAATACCGTAACCATTGATCCCTCAAAAACTTCTAGGCCATTTCCTTCTAGGTCCTCTTTGGTTAGCTCATTTTTAAACGGGTAATTATCAGCTGTTCCTTCGAAAACATGAGCAGATGGTATCATAATATCGCCTTTCCCTCCTTCTAAGATACCGGCTTTCCCCATAATGGAAACAGAGCGAACATCTAAAAAGTGTTTATCGCTGTTTGGACTGTATGGTTTTAAAAATTCATCAATGGTTTCATAAGCTTGCTCTCCAAATGCATAATCCATCACGAATAAAACGGGATAACCATCTGTATTTTTTACATTTTCAATACTAAAATCGGTCTTCTTGAAGTCGATTTTAGCTGTATCGACTATTTGTACATTAATATTAGTGCCAGATTCGTCTTTTATGTATGTCAATCCATTTTTAAGCGCTTCTTTTTCCACGTTGGAGCGAATAGCATTGCTATCTGACTGACTCAATGCCTCAAAAACATCCATAGTATCCTTTTCTTTCGATCCGGAAGCGTAGTGAAAAATAGAATTCATCACACTGTGCATATTAGCACTTATAATATGAATAGGGCGATGCAGTAAGTTCTTTTCTTTAAGTACCTTTTTGATATTGTTTGCCCAAATCTCTCCATGAATATGATGACCTAATCGCTCTCTTAAAACTGGCGAGAACGTAACGGTTCGCTTTTCTCCTTTTACAGTCTCATTAATAGCAAGCTTTCCAAGATTATAGATGATTTCTAGAAATCGATTCGGATTTTCTTTTGTCTTGAAAAGTTGATACACGGCCAACACTTCTTCAAATGTTCGGCCAAGAATATTAGCAGCATGCGTGATTGCTATTTCACATTCGCCTTGATTAAGCTTTCTTCCTTTCGTAACAGCAGCTTCTAGCTTCTCCCAATCGCGGATAGTTTCACCATTTTCATTGATCAATACGCGTTTGCATATTTTATGCGATTCAATAAAAAGAAAGGTCAAATGGGTTAGTATGTCATAAATATCTGATCGCCCTCGGGTAATCTCGATATTCATTTGCTCATCGTCAATACGATAACAATTACGTCTTCTCTTTGGTGGAACGATCGCCTTGAAATGCGATTTTCCATAGCCTTCGTCCGATGTCAGGTTGATAAAACGACATTCTTCAATACCAATTGGCAAACGATCAATTACGTATTGTAATCCGTTTATTTCAGCTTTTTCTTCTGCAATCGCCCCATAGATTTCAGGCCGAAGCAATAGTAATGCCTCTCGCAATGTTTCACCTGAAATGCCCATCGGCTTGTAAAACCCACGATTAAATAAATGACGCATGGTAATATACAACCGCTCTATCGCGCTTGAAGATTCTTGCGCTCTAGTTCTTCCTTTTAATTTGGCGTTGTTCATTAACTGTTTTTGGCGTTCAAAGATAGTACTTTTAAAGATGAATTATTGACACCTATTATTAGATAATTAACAATGTAATTAAAGGACCTTTCACGTTATAGGTAGTAACTTGCCGCAACTAGAAATTATAGTACTATTCTGTTATTAGCTTATCAGCTATTTTACGATCATTCGACAGTCTGGGAATCTTGTTTTGTCCGCCTAGCTTGCCCACGGATTTCATATAATCATTGAATCCGCCTTTGTGGACCTTACTTATTTGAAGTGTTTTCAAAATTTTTCCATCAATTAAGTCGAAATAATAGCTGTTTTGTTGTTGAAGCGCCTGATCGATCTTCTGGGCGAAGTTATTCATATCATCCGGCTCATTTTCAAACTCAACAAACCATTCATGATATGGCAATCCATCTTTTGGCGTAATTTGTGGAGCTACCGTGAATTCATTTATCCTAATATCAGTTCCTTCAACCGCATCCTTCATCGCTTGCTCGACTTCTTTCCCTATAACATGTTCTCCAAAGGCTGAAATAAAGTGTTTTATTCTTCCCGACACAATAACTCGGTATGGCTTGGTTGATGTAAATTGCACTGTATCACCAATATTGTAAGCCCAAAGCCCAGCATTTGTTGAGATAATAATAACATAGTTCACTCCAATTTCAACATCTTTTAAAGTAATTCGTTTCGGATTCTCATCAAAAAACTCATCCGCTTTTACGAACTCATAAAAAATACCCGAGTCCAGTTGCAGCAACATTCCTTTCTCTTTTTGAGAATCTTGAAATGCAAAAAAACCTTCAGATGCAGGATACAACTCAATACTATCAACCTTGCGGCCAATCATATTTTCGAACTTTGCTCGATAGGGTTCAAAGTTCACTCCACCGTAAATAAAAAGGTTGAAATTTTCGAATAGGTCTCCTACTTTTTTATTAGAACGTTCCATTAACCTTTCAAAATACATCTGAACCCAAGACGGAATTCCACTAATAACTGCCATGTCCTCATTTATGGTTTCATCAACAACGGCTTCGACCTTTGTTTCCCAATCATCAATGCAGTTGGTTTCCCAACTTGGCAGGCGGTTTTTTTGAAGATATTTAGGCACGTAATGAGCTGCAATTCCAGAAAGTCTCCCCAATTTCACTCCGTTTTTATCTGAAAGCTCCGGGCTGCCTTGTAAAAAGATCATTTTTCCATCGACAAAATTGGCATTTCCAGTTTCAGCGATATATAGAAGAATAGCATTTCTGGCCGCATCAATGTGACTTGGCATTGAATCTTTTGTTATAGGAATATATTTTGCTCCAGAAGTTGTACCAGATGTTTTTGCAAAGTAAAGTGGTTTTCCTGGCCAAAGAATATCGGCTTCGCCATCAACCACAAGATCTGCATATGGTCTTAATGCCTCGTAATCTCTAATAGGCACTCGTTGTACAAAATCTTCATGATTGTTAATACTTATAAAATCATGATCTTGGCCAAAAGAAGTTGCTGCTCCAGTTGAAATCAACTCTTGGAAAACCGCTTTCTGCGTTTGTTCAGGCTGCGATGCCCATTTTTGAATTTTCTTCTGAATCCGTTTAGCGAAGATCTTGGCTGCTATAGATTTAAGTGACATTAAGGCTAGTCTAATTAAATTTTAAACTTATTCAAAATCTATAAAGTTAGTTGGATTCATAGGATATCCATCACTCCATAATTCAAAATGCAAATGTGGACCAGTTGTTAATTCTCCTGTAGATCCTGATGCCGCAATTACCTCGCCAGCTTTTACTAATTCACCTTGCTGCTTAGTTAATGATTTGTTGTGCTTATATACCGACAATAAGCTGTTTGCGTGTTCAATAATCATTACATAACCTGTATCAGTGGTCCATCCTGCAAAAATCACGGTTCCATCAGCCACCGATTTAATTGGGGTTCCTTCTTTGACTACCACATCTACTGCATAATGCTTTTCTTTTGGATTATAGCCTTGTGATATACTTCCAGATACAGGGGTAAACGGCACAAAACCAACTTTAGAGGTGGCAGAATCAAACAAATTGAATTTATCTTCTCTTGAAACCTGTTCTCTCAAGATAGAATCTTCTTTAATTGGAGTAAGATCGACCTTCATATTATCGACATTAAACTCTTCAAATAAAGAATCTTTGTTTACCTCATCGCTAGAGATGTCTCCCGTCAATACCTTTCTAACAGAATTTAAGTATTGATTATTACGAGATATGATATGTTCTAATGAGTCGGTTTTATAAGTAAGTAATGTTGCTTTTTCCTTTAATGCAGTTGATGAATAACCCGGGATATATTCGCGAATTGGCGTAAATGCTATTAAAATAACAGTAAGTGCTATTAATAACAAAGAACAAAGCGTGCCAACTACAAATACGTTAAGTCGTGTTAGCTTAAAAGAAAAACGCTCCTCAAAAGTCTCTTCATTCAAAACCACCATGCGGTATTGATGCAGTAATTTGCGTTTAAATTGCTCTCTTTTTTCCTTCTTTTTCGCCATAATTCAAAGCAAATATAAATATTACCCATTTATACCTAATAGTATTTTACCAGGATTATGAAAATTAGGTGTTACTGACTTTGTTAATTGATAACTCCTTTGATTTGGTTTATATTGTTTTTTACTACCTTTGTTTATCTAAATTAATAAGAACATGACTTTTTTAAATATTCCACTGGTAATAGGACCTTGGCAAATAGCCATTATAGTAGGTGTTGTATTACTATTATTCGGAGGTAAAAAAATCCCTGAATTAATGCGTGGCCTTGGTAGTGGCATCAAAGAATTTAAAGATGCAACTAAAGAAGATGAAGACACTAAAAAAGTAGAGGAATAAGAATTTTCTTTTACTGCTTTAAAATATAAGACGCACTTTTAAAGGTTGCGTCTTTTTTGTGTCTGAAAATCTGATAAAAGAAAGGTATATAAAGAGGCATCGATACTATCCTTCATGATTCGGGATCACTCGCCCTGAAAGATGAAATTTATCGACTGAATCTTTTTACTTCCTAATCCTAACCGATCGGAGTATTGCTTCTAGCTCGAGCATAAAATTGCGCTTCTCTACAGAAGGCGCAAACACAAAACCCTCTAACACCAATTGACGATTGTTAATGTCATCATGTATAATATAGTTTAAGAAAGGTCCCGCCATAAAATCACCTTTCACTTCCCAAGTTCCTCTAGTTTCTATGGTAGGTTTGTTATCTAATATCGCATCAAAAACATATGGTGCATAAGCCTCTTCAGTGATCATGTGTGTATTTTCAAGTCGACCCGGAATGAAAGAAAATCCGATAGAATCACGCATTCTAATAATTTCTCCTACTGCTGCTGAGTCTTTATATTGAATAAAGCCTTTTGGCAACTCGTAAATTAAAATATTCTGGCTACCTTCTTTTATTTCTTTTTGAAGCCACATGAAATTATCCTCTTTTCGCTTTGTTTCATAAAGAGAAGTCAACAGCATATCAATATTAAATGTCTCCGAAACATCCGATTTTTCATAAGGAGTCCCTCTAAAGCGACCCCAACTTTCTTTTACATCATTCTCTTTAAAAGTTTCAATGATCTTTTTCTGTTGTGCTTTTAAATTTTCAATAATCTTTGCCTCAGTCGTATCAATTACATAAACCAATTTTTGAGGAGAGGCATTTTTATCTTCGCTAATACCAAAGGTGACATTCTCTCCTTTTTTAATGATTAGTGCATTGCGGTAATTTTTGGTATAACCAGTAAATGCACTACTTGGCATTTGCAAGATTGAAAAAACAGGTTCTACCTGAGGAAGTCCAATTGCTTCGGCAGCAAAAATATCGCGAACCACATCTCCTACTTTCCCTTTCCAAAGGTCGTTCTCAATAACAACTGCTAACGAGCCCATTCTCCCATACGAATTTGGTAATAAATCCTTCTTATCCGTTTTACTAACACATCCTGAACATATGATTAGGGATAGTACTGCAAGTCCGATTTTTTTCATCTGTATAAGTTAAGGTTTTCCACCAGAAATCTTCAATTTCATCCCTGGTTGCAAATTGCTACCACTAATATCGTTCCAATCTTTAATATTTTGGATAGAAACTCCTGGAAATTTTTGAGAGATGGTCCAAAGAGAGTCTCCTTCTTCAACAACATAAGTAGTCAGATTAGTAGGGTCTATTGGTTTAGACTTTTTTCGTGTCTCTGGCTTAACAGCAGCAAATCCAGGTTTTCTAGGAAAAATGGTAAGGCGTTGTCCTATTTTTAGATTGTTGCTTCGCATTCCGTTCCAACGTTTAATATCTCGAATACGGACACCGTATAAATTTGCAATTTTACCTAAATAATCTCCATTTCTAACCCGATAGCGAATACGTTTATTTAGTTCCTGTAATTTTGGTAAGGGTTTTTCTCGCTTTGCATTTTCTGCTTTTGCATAGGAATAAATAGAATCTTCATTGGCTACAAATCTCCCAGAAGCATGTTTTGGTAATCTCAAATAGTAATTCTTGCCTTTAACAACAGGAATAATATCCAATTTATAAGATGGATTGAAAAACTGAAGTTCTTCCTCGGGAATATCAGTCACTGCTTCAATTTGATCGAAGGTTATAAGTTGCTTTATATGAAGTGTATCAGTTTCGAAATAAGGTGTGGTTAATTTCTGAGGTTGAATTCCATGCACATCGGCATATTCAAAAATATACATCATTGCTAAAAAAGCAGGAACGTAACCAGCCGTTTCCCTAGGTAGATATCCCCTTAAATTCCAATAGTTAGTTCGACCTCCCGATCGACGTATTGCTCTTGATACATTACCTGGGCCCGAGTTGTAAGCGGCAAGTGCTAAATCCCAATCATCAAATGTCTTGTTTAGTGCTTTTAAATACTTACATGCAGCCTCCGTCGCCATAATAGGATCACGGCGTTCATCAACATAACTATTTACATCTAGTCCAAACTGCCGACCTGTAGGATACATAAATTGCCAAAGTCCTGTAGCTCCAACTCGAGATCGTGCTCTCGGATTCAAAGCCGATTCTACAATTGCCAGATATTTCATTTCTAATGGAATATCATAATTATCCAATTGCTGCTCGAACATTGGGAAATAAAACTGACTCTTAGTAAGCATTCGTTGTAAAAAATCGGATTTCTTGGTCAGAAAAGTATTGATTACCCTCTCAAGACCTGGGTTGTATTCTACATTAAAAGGTGTTCGCTCATTTAATAATGCGAGTCGATGTTTTAAAGTATCGGTTGGCAAATTAGGATTGACTACACTGTTTTCATCTTTAGAAATCACATCAACTAACTGGTAATAATCCGATTCTCGTTGTAATTGCAGCCAAAGGCTATCATATTGATATGCCTTTTCATAATCGCGAAATCCGGCAATACTCTTGGTAGTAATAACCTTTTTATCAATGGTTAATACCTCAAGTTTTTCCTTGTTTTGAAGTAAAGAATCAACTGAGCTTTCAATTTTTATGGTTTCTGGTTTTGTGGGAATGGAATCTTGCTGACCAAGGCTTAAAGAACAGCTTAACAGGGTCAACACATAACATAAATACTTCATCTACACGCTTCTTTTTTAATCATCATTATTATGCTCGTAGTTTTACTAACGCTCATTAAGGCTAAAATCGTGTTTTTTAAGTAAATTTTAAAATCACTTATTGTTAAATGCCATTATTTTTGAAGAAAGGTGTAACAATCGTCTTTTCAGTTCATCTTTACAGTATCAATTAAACAAAAAACGAATAGAACTTATGAAAAAAATAACAACCATTGCCTTTAGTCTAATTACCCTAGGCTTATTTGCACAAAACCCTAAAGAGAAAAATGTAGGTGACTTTTATGATGTAAAAGTGTTTGATCGCATTGAGGTGAACTTGGTAAAATCGGATGAAGAAAAAGTAGTTATTTCTGGGCGGGATGCTGATGATGTTGAAGTGATTAACAAAAATGGAAAGCTAAAGATCAGAATGCAGTTTGAAAAGATCTTTGATGGTGCAAATACTTTTGTAGAAGTACACTATAAAGACATTGAAATAATAGATGCAAATGAAGGCGCGGTTATCGTTTCTAATGAATTAATAGAACAGTCGTTTGTTCATTTAAAAGCGCAAGAAGGCGGAAAAATAAAGGTTGGTCTTGACGTCGATCGCGTTGAGGTTAGATCGGTTACTGGAGGAATTATTGAAACCTCAGGCACCTCTAAAACCCAAGAAGTTACTTTAAATACAGGTGGTGTATATGAAGGTAGGGATCTAAGAACAAAAAAAACTAAAATTACTATTAGAGCGGCGGGAGAAGGTACAGTAAACGCAAGTGATGTTGTTGATGTTAAAGTACGAGCTGGTGGTGATGTTGATATTTATGGCAATCCAGAAACTGTAAATAAAAGCACTTTTTTAGGAGGCCGTGTTCGCGTGAGAAGTTAATGTAACATCGCTTGATATTTTCAAATATTATACTAATAAGGTGTAGTTTTAGACAAATGACTTATTTTCGTTTAAAACTACACCTTTTGCATGGTTGATGATATTTTAGCAGCGATTCCTTGGGGGATTTTATTGGCTTTTACAATAGGGCCAGTATTTTTTGTGCTGCTAGAAACGAGCGCTATAAGAGGATTTAGAGCAGCCTTGGTTTTTGACATCGGGGTTATTTTTGCTGATATTGTATTTATTTTAGTTGCTTATTTAAGTACCAATCAAATTCTTGAAAAATTAAAGGATGATCCGGCTTTATTCATTTTTGGTGGAATATTGTTATTGGCATACGGTGTTATCTCCTTTATAAAACTGAATAAGGATTATAAAAAAGCGGAAGATGAAACCGCTATAAAGATTGATAAAACCAATTATTTTAGTCTTTTTTTCAAAGGCTTTCTACTCAACTTCATAAACATTGGTGTACTAGGGTTCTGGCTTGGAGTTATCATCGTATTCGGGCCTAAATTGAATATGGATTCTAATCGAATCATCACCTTTTTCGCCACTATTCTTCTATCATACCTGGCTATCGATATCCTAAAAATTCTGTTGGCAAAGCAACTTAAAAACAAACTCACCAGTCATCGCATATATAGGGTGAAAAAAGTCATCAGTATTATACTGGCTATTTTCGGTATTGTATTGATAAGTCAAGGCTTATTTCCTGGTAAGAAAGAACAAATGCAACATCTTATCGAGGAGAAGATTATTGATCCAATTAAAAATAACTAAGCGGTATTCAGTAAAAAAAGAAAACCACCAGATAATTATCTGATGGTTTTGTTCTTGAGGCGCCGAGTGGATTCGAACCACTGTGTAAACTCTTGCGGAGTTTAGCCTATCCTATTTCAGCCACAACGCCTTATTTTTATTGCAAATATCCTTATTTAAAACGTTAAAAACCATATTTAAAAACTGAAACTTAAAAATGGCTTTTTCGCTTACATATATAAAACAACTAGGAGTGAAAATACCCTACCTAAATTATTATAAAAATTTTGAGGCGCCGAGTGGATTCGAACCACTATGTAAGTTCTTGCGAAACTAAGCCTAGCCAATTCAGCCACAGCGCCATTAAAATTGGAACATTTAACACATAAAAAAACCTTCAAGTATTGAACACTTAAAGGTTTTTATTGGAGGCGTCAAGCGGATTCGAACCGCTGTAAAAGCTTTTGCAGAGCTCCGCCTAGCCACTCGGCCATGACGCCCTTACAAGGGCTGCAAATGTAATATAAAATCCCAAAATGTACAATAAACCTAAACTTCAAATAAATGAAGTTTTCAATATTCGGTAAATGGAAGGTATACAGGTTTGTTTTATAGGTTGAAGATATAGTACAAAAGATGTAGTCTCTAAAAAATTCCGTTAAATTTCACGTTTCTTAGTCATTTTTATTGTGACCTTTTCAACATTCCCTCCAATAGGTGGGTTGATTTTTGATACCCAAACAGTCGCCTTTTTAACTAAGTCGCTCTCATTCAAAATTCTAACTAAAATTCTATTAGCAACTTCTTCTAATAATTTAGAGCGTATTGCCATTTCATCTTTTACAATTTGATTTAGTAATACATAGTCTACTGTATCTTTTAAATTATCTGATTGGGCTGAAGTACTCAAATCGGCCTCTACTTCAAGATCTACTCTATAGTCCGATCCTATTTTGCCTTCCTCGACCAAACAGCCATGATATGCATATACTTTTATGTTGGTAACTTCAATTACACCCATTCTTCAATTTTAGTTTTCAAAAGTACGAAGACCAAAGCTTAATTGTATATATAGAATTAGTATGCTTTATCCCTAATCTTCAATCTAAAAAGAATTTACACAGTCATCTAAGCCAGAATTATCTTAATTTCGATAAAAAAGATTTGAATACTTTTCTAATCAGAATTGCTTGTTTTTTAGCCCCATCTTATGTGCTTAAAATGGCCTATAAAAAAATGGCATTCCCCCAGATTAAAAAACTACGCCCACATGAAGTCGAGGTCTTATCAAAGTCAGATCAGCAGATAGTTAATTTCAATGGTATTGCCCTTAAAACGTATCGCTATCCCAATTCAGGCCCAAAAATTTTCTTAGTGCATGGCTGGGAAGGTCATGGAGGTAATTTTTCTGATATTATTGAAAAATTAGTTCTTAAAAATTATCACATTTTTACTTTCGATGCACCTTCACATGGGAGCAGTTCTGCTTCAAAAAATTCCATATTCGATTTCCCTGAATCGGTTCAATTTTTACTTGAAAAAGAACGTCCTGATCATATTGTTAGCCATTCTTTCGGCGCAGTGGCAACAACCTTTGCTTTAAACAATAAGCCTGAAATATCCATTAAAAAATATGTGCTACTCAGCAATCCAGATCGATTTATTGATCGCATTAATTTTGTTGCTGAGCAAGCTGGTATCACCGAGCGCTTAAAAAATAAATTGATAAAGAAGGTTGCAAATGAAACTGGTCAAGATTTAAAGTTATTGAGTGTAAGCAATTTTGTGCAAAATGTTTCAGTTGAAAAAGCCCTGATCATTCACGATAAAAATGACAAAATTCAACCACAGCGCGATCCTGAAAATGTCAATAAAGTTTGGGACATTTCTAGTTTGGAGATTATTGAGGGAACTGGTCATTTTAGAATGTTACGTACTCAATTTGTAATTGATAGAATAATTATCTTTATCCAAGAATAGACTTTTTCTACAATGTTAAAGTTTTCATAGCTGTTAGGGATTTCTTGTATTGAGTTGTTCTAGTAGTAGAAAAGCCTAGTGTTTATGCGGTATTTGTGCAGTTCATCCGTTTTTATTAACGTTGACCGAAACCGCAAAACGAAAATTGTAGTATTAGCGTTGTTAACGTAATTTTAACGAGCTTATTAACGTCCCCAAGTAAATGAAAATTAGCCCCTTGTCATTTTTTGGTGTTTTAAGGCATTTTTGTCATGCTATAAAACATTCAAAAATTTTAAAATACACAGCTTTTTTGTTGTGTGTTTTCTTTGTATCCCAGGGTTTTTCCTTAAAAAAAACAAACACTACAACCAAATTAGATAAACCAGTTGCATCAACTACAATGATGTTTATGTGTCCGGATGACGCTGACTGTGATGGTGTTTTAGACGGTGTCGATATTGATGATGATAATGATGGGGTTCCTGATACTGAAGAGTGCGGAACCTTCCTTTGTTCTCAACCAATTATTAATGAAAGTTTTGATATTCAAAACCCTCCGCTGGCAACACGCTGGCGACCATATCAGGAATCTCAAATTCCTGGTTGGTTAACTACAGCATCTGACGGGCGCATTGAAATATGGGTTGATGGATTTTTAGGAGTTCCTGCCTCTGATGGAACTCATTTAGCCGAATTAAATGCCAATCGCCCCGGGGCTTTATATCAAGAATTATGTTTAACTCCTGGGACTGTTCTTGACTGGTCTGTTGATCATAGAGGACGAGCTGGAACCGACGTGGCAAGAGTACGAATCGGAGCTACTTTAGCCACGGCAACTACTCAAGTTGTTATGACAAGTCCACGTGGAAGCTGGACTTCATATAACGGCACATATACCGTACCCGCGGGCCAAAATACTACCTTTTTCTTATTTGAAGCTGTTAGTACCGCAACAGGTTCGTTATCGGTAGGTAATCTTATTGATAACGTTCAAGTTAATGTTACAAGTACACCAGTTTGTGATGATGACGATAAGGACGGAATACCTAACAGCTTAGATATTGATGCCGATAATGACGGTATCATGGATATTGTTGAAGCTGGTGGCGTAGATGCTAATAATGATGGTCGAGTAGATTATCCAATACCAGGAGACCCTACAAGTATGATTGATGCTGATGGTGACGGACTAGCAGATGCTTTCGACAACGTTGATAGCGGATCAGGAGCTGGTGAAGTAACCTCTGGCACCCCATTACCAAGTCCTGATAGTGATCTAGATGGATTGGATGATTTATATGATATAGATTCTGACAATGACGGAATTATTGATAATATTGAAGCTCAAACAACTGCAGGTTACGTTCCGCCAACCGGCTTAGATGCTGACGGAGATGGACTTGATAATGCATACGACATTGATTCTGGAAACCCAGTATTAAATCCCGTGAATACTGGAGGTAGCTCGCTACCCGATTATCAAGACACTAATAGTGACGGTGATATTGAAAATGATAATATTGAGGGCTACGATACCAACAACGATGGTGTTTCTGATACTGTTTTATCTGGAAATGATTCTGATAATGATGGCTTGGATGATTCATTTGATACAGTAGATTTAAATATCACAGGAGTCAATAATGGAAATAACGGTGGCACAGTCCCTACTGATTTTCCTGATGTTGACACCCCAGGAAATGACCGCGATTGGCGGGAGTATATTGTAAGTCTCGAATTATTAAAACGGGATATTTTTAATGATGAAAATGGTGATGGTCGCGCTCAAGCGGGTGAAACTATCAGCTACATTTTTACTGTCGCTAATACAGGGGATATTGAAATCACAGATATTTCAATTACTGACCCCATTGTAACAGTAATGGGAGGTCCTTTAGCTTCTCTAAATGGCCAGACAGTTGATAATACTACGTTTAATGCAACATACACAATTACAACTGCTGATTTGGCTAATGGAAATGTTACCAATACGGCAACATTAAATGCTACTGGTCCTGTTGGAGAAGTATTAAGTGACGCCTCTGATGATCCCGATGAACCAGCAAACATAGACCCTGATACTGATGGTGAACCTGATGATCCCACGGTTTTTACAATTGATTCATTTGAGCCAGAAATAAGAATGATAAAAACGGCAGAAAATACTGCGGGGACTATAAATCTAGATGGTGGAAGTGTAAATTTAGGAGATCAATTCAATTATGTTATACGCTTACAAAACATCGGAAATAATAATGCAAATAATATAATGCTAAATGATGTCCTTCCTGTTGGATTGGACTTTGTTTCATCTAGCTTTCCGGCTACTACCTACAATAGTGCAACGCGAACAGTTAGTGTTAATGTTAATGCAGCAACGATGCAGGTAGGAGACCCAGAGTTGGTAATTTATCTTACTGTACAAGCATCATCTGAATGTACCGATTTTAGAGATGCATGTGCCGCTGTTTTAGAAAATCAATCCTTTATTTCATATAGGGGGCAAGGTACTTCGTTTGAAGTAATAAATCAGGGTAGTGCACCCAGTCTTGCAGCCTACAATACAAACTCTCTAGGTCCAGTATCAGTAAATGTCGACCTAGCATCATGTACTTTTGAAAGAGATGAGATTATTTGTAACAACAGCTTAACTATTTCTGCTGGTAACGGGTTTACAAATTACGAATGGCGTGATGCAAGTAATATGGTTGTCGGAACAACACAATCCATTACCGTAACCGCACCTGGTCAATTTACAGTCACTAAAACGAATACGCCACCAAATACATGTCCTAATGATACGGAGGTGGTTAATGTAATTCCTTTTGGCAGTGATCCTCATCCCCTCGCTGCTTTTGTATCTGATTCTGATATCGATGTCAAAACATGTGCTAACGATGGCTCTCAAAAATATGAAGTGTACTTATGTGGTGCTTCAGCAACAAGGTTACTAGAAACAAATTTTGTAAATATTCAAAGTATTCAATGGCAACAATTAGATGAAACAAGCTGTACTGCAAATACAAGTCAAGGTTGTGCTACTTTGGATTCTTCTTGTACCTGGAATACACTTGCGAGCACAGCCAATTTTACAGTAAGTAACGAAGGCCAATACAGAATGTTGGTTACTTACCCAAATGGTTGTTTTAGGTTTTTCTACTTTGATGTTTTTAAAAATCCGTTAGATCCTAATCCAGTTTCTGAAAATATTATTTGTGGTAATCCTGGTAGTATCACCATAAATGGTGTAGGCACCAATTACGAATTTAGTATCGATGGCGGAACCAACTGGCAAACAAGTAATACATTCTCTATTGCTACAGCAGGAACCTATGATGTATTAATAAGGCAAATAACTGCTCCTATTTTTGGTTGTGAATTTGAGGAAAGAGACATAATCATTATTGAAGAAGATATTAGTGTAGACACTTTCATTACTGATGAAGTTTGTAATACAAATGGAAATATTCGTTTTCAAGTAAACGGAATAAGTCCTACCTATATATATACACTTTCTCAGGGCGGAAGTACTGTTGGAACATTTGGCCCAACATCTGACAACGATCACACCTTTGCCAACTTGGCTCCTGGAGATTACGATGTAGTTATTACAAACGCGGATGGCTGTTCGTACAACAATCCGAATCCGATTACGGTAGCCGATTACCCAAATTTCAGTGTGTCAGCTGCAACAACACAAAATATTACCTGTCAAGATGGGGAAATAACGGCAACAATTACTGGCGGTGTAGGTCCTTATAATTACAGTATCGATGGTGGCACTACTCAGCAAATAGGAAATACATTCCCAATTAACACTGCTGGAAATTATACAATTACTGTCGAAGATGATAATGGCTGTATTGCGACTAGTAATGTAGTTAACGTTCAACAGCTAGCGCTGCCAACGGTAAGTTTCACAAATAGCGATGTGGAATGTTTTGGACAAAACACAGGAGTGATACAAGTAGATATAGCTGCAGCCAATGGCTATTCATTAGATTATAGTATTGATAATGGTGCAACATATCAGGCTAGTAATATTTTTCCAGGATTATCTGCTGGGAATTATACGATAATAGTAAGAGCATCTAACGGCACTGCACAATGTCCACAGACATTTATGCAAACAATAAATCAGCCAGCAAGTGCCATTACTGGCTTAGCTTCTGTTACACAGCAATTAGATTGTGATACTGGTACCAACGATGCTATTATAGAAATTCAAGCTGCGACTGGTGGCACGGCACCCTTACAATATAGTATAGATGGTGTAACTTTTGGGAACAATCCAATTTTTGAAAATCTTGGTGCAAGCACTTATAGCAACATCACTATTAGAGATGCAAACGACTGTAGTGTTGTGCTAAATTCGGTTACAATTAACCCAAAAAGCGAAATAACAGATATTGACTATACCATTTCGGCCCCTCAATGTAATGGGTTAAATGTTATTGATTATGATATTACAATAACTAACGTAACAGGTGGTTCTGCTTTTGTAGATACGCCACCAGTTGGTTCAACACTTCCACCTATCCCAGATCATTTTAATTATGAAATAATAGCTGGTCCTTCGGGAGTTGGTACAATATTAACAGGTGGAGATAACGTATTTACTGATTTACCATCGGGTACATACACCATTAGAACTACCGATGCGAATAGTTGCTTCTACGATGAAAATATTACCATTGTTAATACCCCGCAAATAAGTCTTACCACAACTAAAACGAACGATATAACTTGTCTTGGTAGTGCAGATGGAGCATTCAACTTTACTGTTAGTAATTCGACTCAATATGACTACACAGTTACTGGCGGTCCAACTGCTGTTACCCCAGGAAATGATATAACAACCAATACTCCTATTAATGTAAACACATTAGAAGCTGGCACATATACAATTAATGTTTCTGATGATGCAACAGGTTGTACTACATCGACAAGTGTGACGATTGATAGTCCTCCTGCTATATTAGAATTTGATCCTACGACTCCCGTAGTTACAACCCCAATTACTTGTTTTGCCCCTAACAATGGTGGTACTGCCAACATCAACGTACAAGGCGGTTGGGGAGCTTATCAATATACGCTTACCTATCCCGATCTTACTACGGTAGTTGGGCCACAATCTAGTAATTTATTTACGGATTTAGATCAAGTTGGAACCTATCGTATAACTGTTTCTGACGCTAATAGTTGCATCATTTTAAGAACTTTTGACCTAGATCCAGCCGTAATTCCTACAATAAATATTGATCCTACTTCAGATCTTTGTTATGATGGGATGAATCAGGCATCGATAACTGTAAATGCGACCTCAACAAGAGCCGGAGCAACTTTTACTTTTAGAGAAGGTACAGATCCTTTTGCAACCGGGACGACAGCAACAAGTAATACCTTTAGCAATCTTGCTCCTGGTGCTTATACATTCTTTGTACAAGACGATTTAGGCTGCGAAAGCAGTGTGAGCTTTACAATTGAACCTCAATTAACAGCAATAGCGGTATTGACAAAAGACTTAGATTGTACCGCTAGTCCTGATGCGCTTATTACCGTTACCATTGCAAACGGATATCCAGACGGAGGAGGAAATTACTTATACGATGTGATTCGTGATCCTTCGGGTACTGCTACCGTCGTAACTGACGATGCTACATCTGCAGGGACAAATATCGTAGCTAGTTTAGGTGCTTCGGGAGAATATAGAATTGACATTTTTGATGCTCAAGGCTGTGTAGCTCAAAGCAACTTAGTAACTGTAACACCAAATAGCCCCCCAACTTTTAACACCCCGGTTGCAACAATTACAGATGTAGCTTGTAATGGAGAAAATACAGGAGTCTTAGAAGTAAACCCAATGACGGGAAATGGTCCTTTTGAGTATCAACTTGATAATGTTGCTGCAACTTTTAATAGGCCTTTCCAAAATAGTAATACATTTAGCGCACTGCCTGCCGATGATTATATTATAACAGTTAGGGATGCGAAGCAATGTATTGTTGCCTCTGCCACTCAAACTGTAGGCGCAAATACTGCAATTGCTTCAAATAGCGCATTTACTGATATTACATGTAATATTTCAGGAAATGTTCTAGGTACAATAAGTGTCGATGCAACAGGAGGTAATACAGGAACCGAGTATATATACACCATTACTGAGCCTGTTTCTGGAACCAGCGATACACATGATACCACTACAACTCCAATTGGAGATAATACACATACTTTTCCAAATTTAACATTTGGAACCTATACACTTAGAGTTACAGATGATTTAGGTTGCGAATTCACGGAAACAATTACGATTGGAACTGTCCCAAATGTATTGGTAACGACATCTGGTGCTGCTGGTTGTTTACCAGGAAGCGGCAGCATGTTAGTACAGGCTGATGCTCTTGGCGGAACCATTGGTTCGGGGCCCTATTTTTTCTCTCTTTATCCAAATCCAAATCCTGTTCCAGGAGCTGGGTGGAACGCAGGAGTGCCTGGGCTTTTGGTAACAGATGGTATAACCCCAACTGAAGAGTTCAACTTTACGGGGTTAGATCCTGGAGTAACTTATACATTCATAATATCCGATGTCAATGGGTGTCAATATTTTGAGACTGCCACAGTTCCTGTTTCTACGACTTCAGGAATTACGGTGAACCCAATTATTGCAGCAACTGATATAACCAATGTAAGTTGTTTCGGTTCAAGTACAGGTTCAGTTGAAATTACATTAGGAGGAGTTTATGCAGGCAATACAACATATCAAGTATTTAATTCATTTACCGGAGCTCCAGTTATAGGCTTAACGAATACAGTGGTAAGTCCGGGAACATTCACAATAAACAACATTCCGACAGGTGAATTTTATGTTCAATTTACAGAAGATGCCTCTGTTCCTGCTTGTGTTACTGCCTCAGAGAATTTCATAATAAATGGCCCCGCAGCACTTTTAGAAGTATCAGGGACAGTAACCTCCAACGATGATACTTGTTCAGCTACCGAGCAAGGGCAAATTACCGTACAAGGACAGTTCGGTATTGGGCCTTATGAATATATTATTGAAGCGGATCCTTCACCAGCACCAATTGTAACCCCTTTGGATACTGATGTGCGTTGGAACACACAAACAATATGGGATAATTTAATTGGTGGAGACTATGTGGTTTGGGTAAAGGATGCCTCAAATTGTATTCAGCAAGCCGCAGCATTAGTAAATGTGCCTACTGATCTTGCTCCTGTAATCAATCCTACCATTGTTAACGCCTGTGCCATCGAAGGTAATTTTGCTATTAATGTTGCATTGACTACGGCTGGAATTCCACCATACCAAGTAAGTTTAAACGGAGGAACATTCCAAAATCAAACAATACCATATAATATTACCAATCTTTCTTCAGGCGCTTACACAGTAAATCTTAGAGATGCGAACGGTTGTGAAACTGGTAATATTCCTGTAAATATTATAAGACCACTTGCACATCGTGCTGAAGTAACGCAACAGCCATCATGTACCAATCCAGGGAATTTACCGGTTTTAGATGATGGTGTCATTACAATGGTTCCTGATGGAGGCTCTGGAGCACAAACATATGAATTATGGGATGCTGCCAATACAACACAAATTGTGGCTGGTATTATTATTAACAATGTTGCCAATACCATTTCAAACGTATCTCCGGGAAGCTATACCGTACGGGTAATTGATGCAGCTGTACCTAATTGCACTCAACCTATACCAGTAACATTAGAATCTCCAGAAATACCATCATTAAATGCATCGGTTGTAACCAATGTATTATGTAATGGTGAGTTAACAGGAAGTATTACGGCTCTGCTTAATTTTGCACCACCGGCACGATTAAATCCCGGATATCAATATGAATTATACGATTCTGAAGCAACCTTCAATTCTGCTTTACAGACTTTAAGAACAGGACCTCAAAATAGTCCGACTTTTTCCGGACTGCCAGCTGGTTTTTACCGAGTGCGTATTGTTTCAGGGCGAGGTTGTGAAGCATATGATAACATTCAAATTACAGAAACTAGTCCGATCACAGCAGGAGTTACTGTTTCTCCATTTGTATGTAATGCGGCTAATGACCCCGGGCTTTCAACGGTTACCGTAACGGGTGCTGCTGGAGGGACGGCCTTTACTCCAGGAAACACATACTTATATAGTTTTAATGGAAGTAGCTTTAGTTCGTCAAATACTTTTGACATTCCTTTTGCAACCGCCGCACAAGAAATTGTTGTTTTAGTGCGCGATGTGAATGGTTGCGAACTTATAGTCGACGATGGCGATGCAGATGGTACTGTGGAAATTCCTCCACTACAAAAAGTGAGCGCGACAATTGCCAACCCAACGGCGAGTCAATTAAGTTGTACAGCTACAGAAGATATTGTTATAACCATTGCAGATGGTAGCGGAAACTACACAGTAACTGAGCAACCTTCAGGAACTATTATTGGCACACCCGGAAATATTCAATTAAATAATCCAGGCTTATATACCTATTTAATAGCAGATAATACAACAGGTTGTACTGACGTTGTTTCTTATACAGTTAACCCATTTGATGAAGGAACTGTAACCGCAACTACACTAGACAATGTAAGTTGTGACGGATTTGCCGATGGCGATATTCAAATTGATGTTCAGGGATATGCTGGCAACTATAACTTCACAGTAGTTGATAATATGAGTGGAATACCAGTGGCATCACCAAATGCAACAGGTGCAGGTGTTGCACCAGGAACAAGAGATATTTTAGATTTACCGGCTGGTTCGTATCGTGTGGAAATAGCGCAGACTGGATTCCCAAATTGTAATCCAGTGAGCTCGGGCTTGGTTAGCATTGCTCCACCACCAGCACCATTATCAGTAAATGCCACTAGAACTAATGATCCTAGTTGTGTACCTGGTAACGATGGGCAAATTACAGCAACACCAAGAGGTGGTTGGGGAATGTATGAGCTTCAACTAGAAGATCCTGCTACTCCAAACGTAGCCGTTTTTGGTTATGATTTCGCATCAAACGGAAATAACCTTGTATTTTCTAATCTTCCTTCTGGTGATTATGTTGTGCGGGTTCGTGATGCTAACGGATGTACTGAACCACCTAGCAACATTGTTAACATCCCGGTAGTAAATACAATCACTGCTTCAGGATCTGTAACAAGTCCTCTTGTATGTTTTAACGATACCAATGCACAAATAACAATTACAGCTAGTGGCGGAATCGGTACACCATTCAATTATATTTTAAATAATGTTGATACTGGAGTAAGCCAAGCTGCACAAAGCAGTAATATATTTAATGATCTTATACCAGGTAATTATACAGTAACGGTAACTGATGGTTTTGGTTGCGATGCAACCACAGCTATAATACTTGTAGCTAACCCTATAGAGGTTACTTCGACCTTGATTACACTAGATCAGGTTACCTGCTTAACACAAGGGCAAGTAAGACTTTCTGCGTTTGGTGGTACCGCTCCTTATGGGTATAGCACTAACTCAACTGGTCCATTTACCCCAATGACAGGAAATCAGGTAGATATTAATGTATCTGCAGGAACCTATCAATATTACATTCAAGATACAAACAGCTGTGTTTCCAACGCATCAACTGAAATTACAATAGAACCAGTTACACCACTTGATGTAACACTTAATACTACCGAAAGCACTTTGTTTGTTAATTGCGTTGGGGAATCTACAGGAGTCATTAGTGTTGATGCTAGTGGCGGACTTGGTAACAATATGTTCGAGTTATATGATGTAGATCCCGCTACAGCTGGTGCAACTGCTATTCAGGGGCCGTTTACTCAAGGTGTCTTCAACACACTTCCTGCAGGTAATACCTATTACGTTAGAGGAATAAGTGGCGATTGTGAAAGTGTATTGGGTCCAATTGAAATTACAGAGCCATTAACTCCAATAATAGTTGATGATCTAATAGTAAACAATATTCAATGTAATGGTGATGCTGATGGATCTGCTGAAATTCAAGTTAGTGGAGGTACACCTCCTTATACCTACATCATTTCTTCTGATCCTTTAAGAACGGTAACGAATCCGCTTTTTGAGGGGTTATCACCAAATCTTGCGGGTCAACAATACACTATTATCGCTACAGATAGTCGAGGTTGTTTTGTGGAACGTTCCTTTACAATAACTGAGCCTGTAATTCTTGAAGCTGTACTAGTAATTGATAATCAAGAAATATGCGTTGAAGATGATAATGCATCAGTGACAGTAACTATAACTGGTGGTACTGCTCCATATAGTATTAGTGTAAATGACGAAAACGGAACCTATAGTCCAATTACAGGCAATACAGCAACGATCGACATGCAAGATGGAGATCAGTCTTTTACGATTTACGTACAGGATGTTAATTTGTGTAATGCTTTTAGCAATACCGTAACGCTAGATGCACCAGTAGATCTTACTACAAGTACAGTAATAACGAACTATAATTGTGATCAAACCTATGATTTGACTATTGATGTTGATCCACAGTACGCTAGTGATGTTATGTATTCTATTGATGGAGGCATCAATTTCCAAATGAGTAATTTATTTGCAAATGTTCCTTCTGGTAGCACTTATGCACTACAAGTATTACATGCATCTGGATGTGCTTATGGTGACGATGAAACTTTTGAAGTGACTTTAGATGTTTTTGCAGATCTTGACATAGCGGTTCAGCAAAGTGGTATTGATGAATTTGTAGCTCAAGGTATTGATGGCACTGCACCATTCGAATATAGTATAGATGGCATAACATTTGTGAGGGATAACGTATTTAATGTGACTAGTACTGGAAGCTATACTGTTTATGTTAGAGATGCTATTGGCTGCGAAGCGCAAACAACAATAGAATTTGAGTATATTGGTGTGATCGTTCCTAACTTCTTTACCCCCAATGGAGATGGACGAAATGATTACTGGATGCCAACTGGGTTGGAATTCTTCCCTAATGCCCAAATCAAAGTATTTGATCGCTACGGAAGATTAATGAACCAGTTTAGAGGTGACTTTAATCCTGGTTGGAATGGTATTTATGAAAATACAGAATTACCTTCAGGTGATTATTGGTATGTTATAACATTAAATGATGGTCTGCGCCCCGATATAAAAGGCCATTTTACATTATACAGATAGCAGATGATGAAGAAATTAACCTACATTATTTTATTAAGCGCACTTGGTTTCGCCTCCAAATCGAAAGCCCAAGAGTTCAACTTACCCTTAAACAATCAGTATCTAGCTGATAATCCTTATCTCATTTCAGCAGCCTTTGCGGGTATTGGTGATTGTTTTCAGGTACGACTTAATGGTGTAAGCCAATGGGTGG
>NZ_JAABOQ010000007.1 GCF_010671565.1 Spongiivirga citrea | reverse complement strand
GAATAGAATGTCATAGGAGTGTTTTTGCTTCACATGCTCGTATTCGTGTAATAGCAACTCTTCATTAATTTTATCTTGTTCATACTCCGCTTTATTTATAAAAATATAGTTTAAAAAAGTGTGCGGCACCAATGGTTTAAGCAGAAGAATAAGCGAAGCATTATTCCATTTCTTAATTGGGTTTTTACGAGTGCTATGCAGTAGAGTAATAACTCCAACACAAAACCTGATTGCCAGTATTAAAGCAATAGTCCAATACAAAGAATATAAAGTTAACTGCCAGTCGAAAACCTCTTTTTTAACTATTATTGGGTCAATGCTTTCTACAATTTCGACACTCGACCAATCGGGAATTTCTACAACAGGTTGTGGATCGACATAGGTAACGGTTTCAAACACAATACTTGGTGCCACTAACGAAAAAACGATGGACGCTAATAAGTAAAAGCGATTGAATTTAAACAGCTGTTCTTTAGACAACCAAAAGTGATAAACGGTCCAAAGGATACCCAAGCATAGAATTGATTTTAAAATGTAAAGCATAATAGTTAATATCTTATAGTTGTTTTCAATTGTCTTTTGAACGTGCTTAAGTTAATTTAAGTTGAGGTTTTTTTGTAGTTAGACATCATTTTTGGTTGGTGATAGGAGTATATTCAGGAAACGGTTCAGCATTTCTTTTTTGGACAATTGTCATATAACTATATACTCTTTCTAAAAACTGTAAATCCTTTGTAGGAATAACTCTGGACTCAACCTGTTGATTGTTGTATTTTCTGGCAAGTCTGTTGTACAGTTTTATTTGTTTTTGTGGTACTTTTTCTTTTTTCTCAAGATTAATAATTTTTGGAAAACCATATTTTACATGAGAGTTTATCTGTTGTTCTTTATTCATTTTTGATTGGAGTTTGTACATTAAATTCATTTCTTTGGCTAAAATCCTCGATTCGCCATAATGATTCTTTTTATACTTCGAGGCCAATTCATTATATACTAATAGCTGAGAATTAGTTAGTCCTATTCCGGTTGTTTTTTCATACAAATTAGTTGATGAAGGAGGTTTGATTATTCTTGAATAAGTTATTCCGTTTGAATCTACTAAAAGTCCATTTTCAATTTTGAATTTCCAAATGTCATGACCGTAACCAAAGAGAAAACCCTCTTCACTTTTTTTCGGATAATAAGAATTGGTTTTTCCGTTTTTAGTTATACTCCAGATAAATGCATCAGTATAATTTTCAATTTTTATCTTAATATATTCATCCGAACTTATCCAGTAACCTTCAAACTTATTTCTATGGCTATTCGTTTCTTTAACGTACCTTCTATTTCCAATAGATAAAAAACCAGTTTTTTTATTTAGTTGTAATGGAAAATCTAGTTTGTTTGTGATTGCGTAGTACCTGTTTCCAAATTTTTCAATTGGAAAACTTGTATAATGCCAATGGAGATATAGTTTATTGTTATTAGATAAAATTGAGAATCCAAAATCTTCGGTTTGCGCATCTAACCATACTCCTACTAATTCTGACGCTGGCTGCATTTCTCCGTTGTTATCTTTGAAAGACTTCTCTTTAATTATGCTTTGATGTGAACTAAAGGAATACAAAAGCACTGCAAACATTGGAACTAACAAGAAAGGGAATCCCCAACGTCTAGCTTTTGCTGTTGATTTTGACATCATTTCTAGTCGTTTTTTGGTAATGTTATAATTGATGGAACTACTTAAAAAAGTAGGATGTGCTAAGCCGACGGTTTTCAAAAGTAACTCTTGGTATTTCTGAATTTCTATATCCGTTTTTAAAACGGCATTATCGGCTAAAAATTCATGATTTAACTTGATCGATTTTTTGACTAGATGTAAGAAAGGATTAAACCAAAAGAACAGCTGTAAAAACTCTATGAATAGAATGTCATAGGAGTGTTTTTGCTTCACATGCTCGTATTCGTGTAATAGCAACTCTTCATTAATTTTATCTTGTTCATACTCCGCTTTATTTATAAAAATATAGTTTAAAAAAGTGTGCGGCACCAATGGTTTAAGCAGAAGAATAAGCGAAGCATTATTCCATTTCTTAATTGGGTTTTTACGAGTGCTATGCAGTAGAGTAATAACTCCAACACAAAACCTGATTGCCAGTAATAAGGCAATAGTCCAGTACAAAGAATATAGGGCCAATTGCCAATCGAAAACCTCTTCAGTTACTATGGTTGGATCGATGCCTTGCACAATTTCAACACCCGACCAATCGGGAATTTCTACAACAGCTTGTGGATCGACATAGGTAACGGTTTCAAATACAATACTTGGTGCCACTAACGAAAAAACGATGGACGCTAATAAGTAAAAGCGATTGAATTTAAACAACTGTTCTTTCGATAACCAAAAATGATATACCGCCCAAAGAACACCTAAGCATAAAACGGACTTTATAAGATAAGCAACCATAACTATTTCTTTTGAATTTGGTTATCAATTAGCTCACGAAGTTCTTCAAGCTGCTCTTTACTTAAATTGGTCTCCTCAGTAAAAAATGAAGCAAACTGTGTTGTTGAGTTATTGAAGAAATTCTTGATCAATCCGTTAAGGTGTTTAGAGAAATAATCTTTCTTTTTTACCAAAGGATAGTATTGTCGCGACTTACCAAAAACCGTATAGCCCACAAAACCTTTATCGGTCATTCTTTTTAATAAAGTTGCAATGGTGGTGTTTGCTGGTTTCGGATCTGGATAGGCATCTAAAAGGTCTTTCATAAAAGCTTTTTCCTGTTTCCAGAGGTGATTCATTAATTCTTCTTCAGTTTTTGAAAGCTGCATGTTCTACAAGATTAGAATTGTCTCTACAAACATAGAACAATAATTTTGATTCTACAAGTGTAGAGGCCAAATTACTGATAGAGGTAGTAAGTTGTTGGTTTGAAAAGATTCGATCCTCAATTAAATAAGTAGTTAACTATTGTTCTGTACATGTTTACTCATTTGTGTTTTGTGAGCCCCGGTCGCTGGGTTATCTTTGGAACTATTAATAACCTAAATTTCTATCATGCGACAACTACTTTTAATAATCTTTTTAGGAGTCTTTACCAATGGATATTGTCAGGAAAAAACAGTAGCCACCACTCCAACTGATGTTACGGTCTATCTGCGATCGGCCAAAGTTGCAGAGCAAGGTAAGGTGTCGTTGCTAAAGGGTAAAAATACACTGAAAATTAAGAACCTCTCTAACTATATCGATAGTAATACCTATCAAATCGGACTTTCAAATGGAGCTACACTTCTTTCAGTAACCCCTGCAACGGACTATTTGAAGGCTGATGAGTTTACTGATGAAGAAAAAGAGCTTATCAATCAAAAAGAGACGCTACAAGTATCATTAGAGATAAAGCAAGCTACCGAAAAGACCTTGGCTGGAGAGCTTAATTTAATAGAGGAAAACCGAAAAATCGGGAATAATGAACAAGGATGGACCAGTACCCAACTAGCCAACCTTGCCGATTTTTATGCAAAACGAACGCTGGAGATTCACAAAAAAAGAATCGGATTAAAAAAGGAAATCAGTGATTTGAAAAAGAAAATAGGAAAAATTAATAAACAACTACAAGAGACCAGTTCGCAACGCAATGAAAACCGTCAAGTTTTGACCTTAGAAGTAGAGGCCTCACGAAATACTACTGCAACGCTTTTATTGACCTATGTTGTCAATAATGCAGGCTGGCAACCCTATTACGATATCAGAGCCAAATCGCTTGAAGATCCTTTATCGCTTGTTGTTAAAGGAAAAATATATCAAAATACTGGAAAAGATTGGAATCAAGTAGCGATGAAAGTTTCTACCTATTTACCAAAGGCGAATCAAAATCGTCCCATTTTAAATCCCTTTTTTATTAGAGAACAGCCAATGTATAATAGGAGTGAAGACGATTTGGAAGAAGTAGTTATGGAAGCTCCGTCTGTTGCTAATTCCATGCAAATGCGAAAAGGAGCTGCTTTGGCAGATGTCGCAGTGACACAAGTCGTAGAGCAACAGTTTAATGTAGCTTACGAACTGAATTCTCCTCAGTCCATTGCATCTACAGGAAAAGGACAGACTATTATTCTTGACAAGAAAGAGGTGGCAGCCGACTATGTATATCATTCCGTACCAAAACTAACGGAAGAAGTATTTTTATTAGCGAATATTAAAAATTGGCAATCGCTTAACCTGATGCTAACAGAAGCCAATATTTATTTTGAGGGCAATTTTATAGGCAAGACGACAATTAATCCGAATTACACTAAAGATAAATATCCACTATCACTTGGTGTTGATGAGCGTATTGTTATTAAAAGACGCTTGTTGGATAATCTTTCTTCTAAAAGGACATTAAGTAGCAAAAAGGTGGATAATTTTGCCTATGAAATGAGTATTCGCAACAATGGTCCAAAAGCGATTGAATTGGAAATTTTAGATCAATTACCCATTTCCCAAAACAATAAAATTGAAGTAGGAAAGACGGAGCTTGCAGGTGGTGATTATGACAAAGGAACCGGAAGTATCCTTTGGAAAAAATCAATCGCGCGAGGAGGAACTGAAAAAATCCAATTTTCCTACGAGGTGAAGTATCCTAAAGAGATGGTGCTTCAGTACTACTAAGGAAGTTTTTCAAATCTAATACAAAATTGTGGAGTGCTATTTATTTCTAGGATATTCATTAATCCAATGAAAACCTCGATTACGCAGTTCGAACTTATGGTCCTTTCGAACAAAATGAATTTTTAGTGAATCGTAATAGAATGAGCCATCAAGAATTAAGGCGTTCTTTCCTTTTCTTTCATAAGAAAAGTAATGTCCATCCTCTCGATTATCAATGGTTAGTTTTTTAGATGTGGTGTCAATTTCAAAATTAAAACTGGTAACGCCACCATTCATCATTTTTGCTGAGGCTCGATCTTTAAAATCGACTACTAAATAGCGCCAACGTTTTTCATCAGTGATTAATGGAGGAAGTGTGTCGTTATTTTTGATAAAAGTGTGAGCCTCCCAAATTCCGTAAAGGGCGGGTTTTTCTCTTAGGTCTCCTCTAGATTTCTCCGTTTCATGCATTTGCCAGCTCAAACCCGCAAAGATTAATACTGTTAAGCCAATTTTCAACCAGAATATAACCTTGTGGTATAGCTTGTCATCAATGGGATTGTAATATTGATACGTGCGAGTTTCTTTATTCGTGATAAATACATTTATAAATCGCCTAGCATCGGTCATAAAAATGATAGCTGCAAATAAGATAAGGTGAACCGAAAATATTTTTACTGGAATATCGAACATAAAGTTCATTACCGCTACCTGTAGCATCACTCCCATAACAACCAAGGCACCCAAGGTTTGTGTACGTCGCGGAATTAGAAGCAATCCTCCAAGCACTTCCATACCACCTGCAAACAGGTTAAAGCCTTTAGAATAACCCATATAGGTCCAAGCTAATCCCATAGGAGAAAAATCGCCTAATGGTTGCAATAAGCGCATTAATGAAGGGCTAGGGAATTGGACCTTAAATACTTTTACAAACCCATAAAAAAACATGAATAGCACTAGATATATTCTTACAATAACCAGGAACCAATAGAAGAGTTTGTTGTATGCTGGTCGTTTTCTATCTAAAATTGACCATATAGTCCCAATAATTAATGCACCAACGAGGTTGATAAACAAAGTGACATATGCAAAAGTAGTATCGCCACTACCTCGGCCATTGGCTACAAATTCATAATTGATACCTAGTAGACCTTTACCAATTGAAACGATAACAGATTCTAGACTACTACTTAAAAACATCAAAATGATGTATAGCATGACATAACTAAAAATAAATCGAAATGTGATTTTAGTGGTTGCGTTCCAGTCAGATCGGTATTCTTGAGATAAAAGCATCGGTTAGTTTTTTTAATTAGAACAGCTAATACCTAAAATGTTACAAATCAGATGTTCTTTTTCACCGCGTTAGGGGAACGTCCTAATTACTCATCTCAGTAAAATACTGATAGAAATACGGGATGGTCTCAATCCCTTTTAGATAATTCCAAACTCCAAAATGCTCGTTCGGAGAGTGAATGGCATCGCTGTCGAGGCCAAAACCCATTAAAATAGTTTTACTTTTTAAATTTTCTTCGAATAATGACACAATAGGAATACTACCCCCGCTGCGTTGTGGAATTGGTTCTTTCCCGAAAGTTTGCTCATAGGCTTTGGCGGCAGCTTTATAACCGACACTATCAATTGGTGTGACATAGCCCTGACCACCGTGATGTGGAGTCACTTTAACTCGTGTGCCGGCTGGTGCGATGTTTTCAAAATGGGATTTAAATAGTTGGGTAATCTCTTCCCAATCTTGATTAGGAACCAGTCGCATTGATATTTTAGCATAGGCTTTGCTAGCAATAACCGTCTTTGCCCCTTCACCAATATATCCACCCCAGATTCCGTTTACATCGAGTGTTGGTCTAATGGAATTTCGTTCGTTGGTCGAATAGTCTTTTTCACCGTAAACAGCATCGATATCTAGAGCTTCTTTATACGCATCTAATGAGAAAGGTGCTTTTGCCATTTGAGCGCGCTCCCTGGCAGATAGTTCTTCTACTTTGTCATAAAATCCGGGAATGGTAATATGATTATTATCGTCATGCAACGAAGCGATCATCTTGGTCAAAATATTGATTGGGTTGGCGACTGCACCACCATATAAGCCAGAATGTAGGTCCCGATTGGGTCCGGTTAATTCAACTTCAACATAACTCAAACCACGAAGTCCAGTGGTGATACTTGGCACATCGTTAGCGATCATGCCAGTATCGGAAATAAGAATGACGTCGTTTGCTAATTTTTCTCGATTATTTTGAACAAAGGTTGCAAGGTTGGCGCTACCAACTTCCTCTTCTCCCTCGATCATGAATTTGACATTGCACGACAGTTGATTATTTGAGGTCATAAACTCCAGCGCCTTTACATGCATATATAGCTGGCCTTTGTCATCGCAAGCCCCTCTGGCAAAAATGGCGCCATCTGGATGTTTCTCTGTTTTTTTGATGATTGGTTCAAAAGGAGCACTGTCCCAAAGGTCTAATGGGTCGGGTGGTTGCACATCGTAATGCCCATATACTAGAACCGTTGGTAATTTTGGATCAATTATTTTTTCACCGTAAACAATAGGGTATCCTTCAGTTTCACAAATTTCAACTTTATCACAGCCGGCTTTTTCTAAGCTCGATTTAATGGCATTTGCCATAGTGGTCATGTCATTTTTATATGCGGAGTCTGCACTTATTGAAGGAATTTTTAAGAGTTCGACTAGCTCATTAATAAATCGATCTTTGTTGTTTTCTATATACTCTTTTATGGTGCTCATATTTTTATGTGGTAACTGTTTTGGTTAATTGTGATAGTGCTTTCTCAAAGATATTGATAGTTTCTGCAATATCGTTCTCATCCGTCATCCAGGAACAGACACTTAGCCTTATTGCGGAATTTCCTTGCCATATAGTGCCCCCACACCACATGTTGCCAGATTGTTGGACATTGTTTAAAATAGCATCGGTAGTTTCATCGTCGTGGTAGCTTACTAATACTTGATTAAAAACTACATCATTATGTATCGTAAATCCGATTTTTTCTAATCCCTGAGCCAATTGATTAGCTCGTTGATTAAATCCAGTTATCATCTCGTCAATTCCATTTTTCCCTAGATATTTCATTGCCGCCCAAAGTTCAACCGATCGGCATCTTTTTGACATTTCTGGACCATATAGATAGGGGTCCTTGTGTTCACTATGTATTAAGTAATCTCCTGTAGCATGAATGGCGCTTACAAGAGCATCTGGATGCTTACACAATACAATACCACTATCGTACGGGGCATTCAGCGTTTTATGCCCATCTACTGCCCATGAAGATGCTTTTTCCATTCCCTTAGTTAAATATGACATCGATTTTGTAGCTGCTGCCCATAGGCCAAAAGCCCCATCAATATGCACCCAGGCATTTACCTCATTCGCAAGATCACAAACGGCATCAAAATTGTCAAATGCTCCTGTATTTACATTACCTGCTTGAAGTAATACGATACAACTTTTATCTAATTTTGGCAGGGCTTCCACTATAACACGACCTTGATCGTCAGCTGGAACTCTTTCGACATTATCGGTGCCAAAACCGAGAATTGTCAAGGTTCTTTTAACGCTAGCATGTACTTGGTCATGGGCAATAATTCTGATTTTAGGAGCTCCATTGAGCCCTTTTTTATTAATATCCCAACCTAGGTTTTTTAGGATTTGAAAACGAGCTGCTGCTATCGCACTTAAATTGGCCATAGAGGTTCCGCTTACAAATCCTGCAACTGTACTTTCTGGCAAATTAAATAAGTCCTTTAGCCATTCCTCACATACTGATTCCAATTTCGAATTAATAGGAGAGGAGACATACAAGCCTCCAACCTGATCCCAAATATCTGCAAGCCACTTTGCACCCAATGATGCCGGAATAGCATTGCCATTTACAAATCCGAAATAGCGGCCTCCTGTTTGAGCAACGGTCGCTTGGGAACCATACCTATGGAGTTTGTTCAAAAGAATATCACCTGAACATCCATTATCATTTAATTCTTCATCAAATTGAATAAGATTTTTAAGGTTTTTATCAGAAGGAAATACATCCATTTCTTCAATCTGATCGATATATTCAAATGCATGATCTCGTGCTTGGTTGAGGATTTTTTTATCCTGCATTTCTGCCTTCATCTTCTTTTTTAGACTCATTATTTTCTTTGGTTTTTGACAAATATAGTACCCACCTGTGTCATGAGTATGTCATACCTTATCTTCTTATCCATATTTATTGAAATATTCCTGAAGGGTCATTTTATGCGGAGTGAAGCGTTCGTTCTTAAAACTGAACGATGTAATACAATCTACACGGAACTTTCGGTACTCCTTTCGCATCCTGCAAAAAGCAATTAATAACCAATTATCCTGCGTGCTATATACCGCAAAAGGCTCAATATCCCTTTTGGTAGTTTCATTTTGCAAAGAGTTATAGGTTAGATGAATTAAATCAAAATTGGTAATTGCGGTTTGAATTTCCATTACCAAATTACTAGTGTGGTTGTTTTCAAGATTATTTTTAAAGGTCAATCTATCGGCTAACAATTCAACTTTTTGTTTTTGGTCTAATTTAAGTATGGATTTGACTTTACTCATTGCCTTACCATAATAATCAACCAACGAAAGGTCCTTATTCTTATTAATAAACTGCTCAGCTGTAATTAATGCCAACGCTTCTTTTTCAGAAAAGGAAACTGGTGGTAAGTAATATCCTGGCATTATACTAAAACCTTTTCCTTCTTCGGTTATGATGGGGATTCCTGAATTTTCCAGTGTTCGAATATCACGATATACCGTGCGCGTACTAACCTCATATTTTTCGGATATTTCACGTGCTGTAATGAGTTGTTTTGATTGTAATTGTGTTAGGATAGCAGTTAATCGGGATAGCCGTGGTTTTTCCATAGTACTCATTTACTTTACTGGTATTAAAAGGACCTAAAATTATCAAATTATAGCTCTCTTTTTTGAATAGAAAAGAATTTGAAATTAAAAATGAATATGTATATTTGCACCCGCCTACAAATAAAGGCGATTCTATTGCGGATGTGATGGAATTGGTAGACATGCCAGACTTAGGATCTGGTGCCGCGAGGCGTGGGGGTTCGACTCCCTTCATCCGCACTTTAAAACCCTTCACTTTTAGTGAGGGGTTTTTCGTTTGATTCAGTGGTCGAACAGTCCCGATTGCTATCGGGACATCATCTGGCAGCACGCTACAAAAGGTCTACTAGACCTTTTTTCGTTCGCTCCCCTTCATCCGTAAAATGAGCTGTCAATATCTGAGGGGGTTTTTTTATGCTCGCAAAATATTAACTACATATTAAGCCATTGCTTAAACTGTGAAGCTCGATTTTTGCTAATTATAATAGCAGTGTCTGAATCGGGTTTAACTAATATCTTGAGCTGGTTATTCCCATATTTCACAATCTTATCAATACTTGAAATGGCAATAATAAATTGCCTGTTCGCTCTAAAGAAATATGATTCATCGAACTGAGAGAATAGTTCGTCAAGACTTAAATTAGTGGTAGAACGCTTCCCGTCAATACAAACTACATAGGTAATGGTGTTTTCCATATAGATATATGCTATTTCTTCGATAGGAATAGGGACCAACTCGTTTCTAATATAGGTCAGAATTCGTTTTTTAGGATTATTGACGTCTGTTTCTGTAACCGTTTCTTTTTCAATAACTTTTTGTTGATAATCTCCAACGGCACGATTTAGTTTTGAAAGGTTGATGACTTCGTCTTCTAACTTTTCATTTTTAAGTTCAAGGCGCTTTTCATATTTACTGCCTAATAGACGTAGCACCATTACCGATGATAGCACGACCAAAGCTCCCATCATCAAGAAGATGATTAAAAATTGCCGTTTAAAATCGCTCATCTGCTGGGCAATACTATCAATGTTCGCATGCGCAGCGACAATCCAATCAGAGTTTTCGACAGATGATAGCGCTATTACTTTTGAAGCTTCTAAATCGTTTTCACCACTATTTTGTTCACCTTTCTCAAGGTCTTCTAATAACAATGTATAAAATGATTCAGCGTCAAGATCATCAGTGACCGACGTCACAAAGGCATTGTTAGGACTTGCAAACTGACCAACGTTTTTAATATCGGGATGCGCGATAATCTTTCCAGACCAATCGTACATGCTTAAGAACCCCATTTTTAGATCGGTGCCCGTCAAACTTTGTTGAATATTTCCGGTAATGGAATCTTTTGCAATACCATAGGCCATTTGTTGACCAACCAAAATAGAAAAGGACTTGGCTTCTTTCTTGCTAAATTCTAGATGAGTCTCCAGCAAACGATAACTACTTTCCTTAACCAGATATTGAAATGCAATACTGGCTATTATGATATAAATAACCGTAATGGATAAAAAAGTGAAAAAATAGAGCCTATCCTTTCTCATAAATCGACCTGAAAATTTCGTCTAAGATAGCAAATAGCTTTTCAAAGTGCATCTCAATTTCCTCTTCAAGTCGAATCATTCCATTTTATCAAAAAGCGGGTTCCTTTCACATCAAAATATTCCCTTTTAAGTATCAAATTATCCCTTTCGCATAGGTTTTTAGTATAAAGCAGATTTTTTAATAGTTGCTTTGGGGTGTAGAAAGAACAAGGGATACAGCGATTTTAGAGATCTCTATTCTGCATAAAAACCTATTTAAAACTATTTAAACATGAAAAGCACATTAAAAACAATTTTTACTGTCTCAATTCTGCTACTAATTGGTTGTAGTAATGATAGTGAAAGCGATTTAATTGAGAGTATTGATGAAGAAACACCTGTTTCTTACAATGCTACTATTAGATCGATCATTAACAACAATTGTGTTGGTTGTCATTCTGACCCCACCCAAAATGGAGCACCATTCCCATTAATTAATTACGATCAAGTATTGGTTCGAGCTGAAAACGGACAATTGTTAAGAGCAATAAGTAGACAAACAGGAGAGGCTAGGGCTATGCCACCTTCCGGAAGATTACCACAGGCGACCATCGATGCAATTGATAAATGGATTCAAGAAGGAGCAATTGAACAATAACAATTAATCTAAAAACAAAACAACATAATCATGGAAAAAACTAAAAATCAAATCACACAATTCGTCATATGGTTCGCACTACTATTTGGTGTAGTTGTATTTACAACGGCAGTGGCACAAACTAAATATTTAGATAAAAACGGAGTCTTAATATTTGAAGCTTCTGAAAAGCTTTTTGAGGAAGTAAAAGCAGTTAACGAATCGGTTACTGTCATCTTTAACGAGGAAACAAATGAAATCGCTTCACTTGCGCTAATTAAAGGTTTTCGCTTCAAGAATTCGTTGATGCAGGAGCATTTTAATGAAAACTATATTGAATCTGGGAAGTATCCGAAGGCAATTTTTAAAGGAAAACTAGTTGACTTTAACCCGGATGCTAAAAAAGTTACGGTTAAGGGAACACTTGAAGTTCGAGGGAAGAAAAAAGAGATAGAGACCACTTTAAATATGCAAAAAGTTGATGGGATGATCTCCATGACAGGTGAATTTGTAGTAAGTCCTTCCGATTTTGATATTGAAATACCAAAAATAGTTCGAAATAAAATAGCAAGGGAAGTAAACGTGAAGTTGGACTTTAAGCTGGAGCGAAATGATACTTAGAAAAAAATATAGCATTGCAGGTTTTCTTGCGCTCTTATTCACCATTATAGGCATTGTTGCATACAATTATATGTATCAAGACCATCGGGACATCGCATCAGAAAAATTTGATTTTGAACTCAAACCATCGCTATTAAGTGTTGCTATGAGTAACACAAATGAAGCAGCGAATTATGTTGATAGGGTAATACAAACTGAAGGAATCATAACTGCTATCGAACAGAATTCGGTAATACTAGATGACGTAGTGCAGGTAAATTTTAGTGCTGATGATTTAAATGCATTGTCAATTAAAAAAAAGGTCACTATTAAAGGAAGATGTGTCGGTTATGACGATTTACTAGAACTAGTAAAAATTGATCAGGCAACCTTAGTAAATAATTAAATAACACTTAGTACCAACTAACATGAAAAAATTAGTAATCATACTATTAACAATTCCGTCGTTCATCATGGCGCAAGACGATCTATTAAATGAGATAGACACCTATGATACCGGAAATGACTTCGAAACAGCAGCCTTTAAAGGATTAAAAATCGTGAATTTTGAGTCGACAAAAATGGTCTCAAAGAAAGAGCTCTACTTCGTAGTTTCTCATAGATTCGGATCGATTGAAACAGGAATAAAAGACTTTTTTGGTCTCGACCAAGCTGTTACTCGATTGAACTTTATCTACGGTGTAAGCGACGGAATCAATATAGGTGTTTCAAGAAGTTCTTTTCAAAAAACATATGAAGCTTCGTTAAAGCTTCGACTTTTAAGGCAGAAAAAGGAAGGTATACCAATTAGTTTGGTGCTCTTTAATAGCGTTTTGATAAACACTTCGTTAGACAAAGACGAACTTCCAAAATTAGAGTTTGATAATAGGTTGGGTTATGCAGTGCAGGCCTTAATCTCCAGTAAGTTGAGTGATAATCTATCACTTCAATTAGTGCCAACATTATTTCACGATAATTTGGTTGCGTTTGAACCACAGGAAAACACACAGTATGCGCTGGGCTTTGGGGGCAGGCAAAAACTGACTAAAAGGTGGTCAATTAATGTTGATTATGGTCTGCATTTTAACAGAGCTTCAAACTCTCCGTTTACCAATCCCTTGTCAATTGGATTCGATTTAGAAACGGGCGGACATGTTTTTCAACTTCATTTTACCAATGCACAGCCAATGAATGTAAACACATTTTTAGGCCAAGCAACAGGTGATTGGAGCGAGGGCGATATTTTCTTCGGATTTAACGTTTCTAGAATATTTTAAAGCAGCTTATTATGAGAACAGGTATCGCAAAAATCCCAGTACAAAATGCATTCTGCGAACGGTGTGCAGATGTAATTAGAAATAGAATATTAAAAGATCAAAGTGTTCAAAATCTGATGCTATTTCCAAGTGAATCGATGATCACATTCAATTTCAATTGGGCAAATCAAGTTTCTGAAGTATTGAATATTCTAACAAGACTAGGGTATCCTCCAGAAGGAGATGAGGTTACTACATCAAGTTACACCCTTCCTTTTTGTAAATGCGAAAACAAGAACGAGAATTATGGTTTAATGGCATCTTAAAACACATAAACAGATTAGATAATAGATGGATGAATGAACTCGCCATCAACTCAAAAATAAGGCCAAAAAAATGGCTAGTATTAATTAAAACTTTAAACACTAATAAGAAAGATCATGAAAAATTTAATTCTATTTACATTAACCTTAGGGCTACTTTTTAGTTGTAGCGATGATGATTATGGTTCAGACCCAGTTGATCCACCTGTAGATCCGCCAGTGTCCGAAGCCAATGCTGTTCGATTGGCTAACAATGCAACTTTTGGCAGTGTAATGACCAATTCTGAAGGCTTCACCCTCTACTTTTTTGCACCTGACACCAAAGACGAGTCTAACTGTAACGGAACTTGTGAAGGCGCATGGCCAGCATTCTACGCTGAAACTTTAACACTAGACAACGGGCTAAATGCTAGTGATTTTGGCGAGATAACTAGAAATGATGGTTCTAAACAAACCACATACAAAGGCTGGCCAATGTACCTTTTTTCTAGTGATACTGCTGCAGGACAAATTAACGGTGATGGCTCTGGAGGTGTTTGGTTTGTAGCCAAGCCAGACTATACAGTAATGGTTGCGCGCTCACAACTAGTAGGGCGAGATGTCGATGGTAATGAAACGAACCTTACCAGTGCCTATGAAGAAGGCGAAGAAGATACGTTTTATATCACTGATGCAGAAGGCAACACCTTGTACAGCTTTATTAATGATAAAGAGGATACAAATACCTTTACTGCTGATGATTTTAGCAATAATGGTGCTTGGCCAATTTTTGAGGCAACTTTAGAAAGCCTACCAAGTATTCTTGATAATGCAGATTTTGGTAAGATTACCGTAGGCAATAGAGAACAATTAACGTATAAAGGTTGGCCATTGTACTTTTTCGGTCAAGATGTTGAAAGAGGTGATAACTATGGTGTAGGTTTCCCACAAGCTGGAGCTTGGCCGGTGTTATACATCGATTCTGATCCTGCTCCTGAAGCTGTTGAGCCTACAACCAAAAAGTATACTATTACAAACCAAGGTGCAACTGCCTATGTTTTTAATGGTGAAGGACTAACTGATGAGGTGAATCCAGACCTTACTTTAAAAAGAGGAGAAACGTATGAGTTTACAGTAAATACACCCGGACATCCGTTTTTTATTAAATCTGCCCAAACCACAGGAACGGGAGATCAGTATAACGCGGGTGTTACCGAGAACGGAGCTTCACAAGCAACAATTACATTTACGGTGCCTAATGATGCCCCTAATACCTTATTTTACATTTGTGAGTTTCACAGTCCGATGACAGGAACTTTTACAATTGTAGATTGAAAAAGAGAGAATTAGTTTGATTAGCTTAAGACCTAGGGTGTAAACTGCCCTAGGTTTTAGTAATTTTATAATCGGGAATCGCTAAAGAGAAATGAGAAAATTTAGATTTTTAATTGGTATTGTACTTTCGTTAATTGGAGTTTTGGCTCTTGTTTACGTAGCAATGTCTCATCTAAATAGTCCTGATTTCGTTGATATTGCCAAGGTAGAGCCCAATTATCGACTAGAAGCTAAAACCATTATAGATCTGGGCAAAAACCAGGATAGTAACTATTTGAGGACCGAGAATGTGGTCGAAATACGTGGGGTAGTCAAAGAAATAAATGACCTCAATGACAGAATTACCATTTTGTTAGGTACTAATAAAAACGAATTGTCTTGCATTATTTGTGATATGCAAAGCAATCAAAAAGAAAAAATAACCAAACTAAAACCAAACGACACAATTAAAATTAAAGGAGTTTTTAAAGGATTCCTGCAAGATGCGATTTTTTTAAACTGTGTCATTTCTGAATAAAGATGAATAAACTAGTAATTATGCTATTACTACCTTTCTTGATCGATCAACCACCTACTGAAAGGGTGATTGCTAGACAGGGTAAGGTATCTTTTTTCTCCTATACATCCGTTGAACATATTAAAGCAGAGAATAATCAGGTGTTTAGTATCATAGATTTAGATTCTGGAGAAATTGCAGTAAGTATGTTAATGAACGCTTTTGTGTTTGAAAAAGCCTTAATGCGTGAGCATTTTAACGAGAGTTATGTCGAATCGGATATTTATCCAAAGGCAACTTTTAAAGGAAAGATTGTTGATTTTGATCCCAATATGGAAGAGGTGCAGACCCGAATAGTTAAAGGTGTTTTCAAAATGCATGGGGCTACAAAAGAGTTGGAAATCAAAACTAAAATTGAAAAAACAGGGAACGATTTTGTTATAACCGGCACCTTCGAAGCAATGGTAAAAGATTATAATATTAAAATACCTCCATTATTAAGAGGAAATATAGCCAAAACCATTTCTATTGACTTTAACTTTAAATACGAACCTTATGAAAGCTAGAAAAATACTACTCTTTCTGTTTTTAGGTATGCTATCTTCGTATTTAAAAGCACAAGACTTATTAGATATACTTGATCAAGAACAACCGGATTCACCATTGTATGCAAACGCAACTTTTTCTTTCTCAAGAATTACTTTCGGGCAGTCAGTAGAAACACGAAAAACAGGGACACTTGATATTTTTACATCAAGTCGATTTTGGAATACGCCTGCACCTCGGTCTCAAAGTTTTGTTGCCGACCGAATGAGTTCAAGAATTGCATTAGAATATGGACTTTCAGATAGGTTATTATTTGGCGTTGGAGGGACAACATTCGATGGACGTTTTGATGGATTTTTGAAATTTAGATTAGTAAAACAACGTACTGATGGCAACGGATCGTCAGTTAGTATTTCATTGTTTCAAAATGCAGGCTATTTCAGTGAACGATTTGCTGGAGTGAATGTTGACCGTTCAACTCGACTTTCATACACATCTCAATTAATAATCGCTAAAAAGTTTTCACCCAATTTTTCATTACAAATAACACCCACTTTTGTTCATAGAGGTTTATTATATGATGATGAAGATTCTCAAAACCATATTGCAGTAGGTGTTGGTGGACGCTATAAATTGGGAGGACATGTTTCACTTGTTTCAGAATACTACTATGTTGCGAATCCGATCAAATCACAGACTACATTTGGTGCGTTTGCTTTAGGTATTAATTGGGAATTAAGCGATGTGATGCTTCAATGGATGTTAACCAATGCACGTAGCACTGTAGAAGACGCTTTTATTCTTGAGACGAGAAACAACTTCAATTTTAAGAATCCAAATTTTCATTTCGGATTTAATTTTACCTATACCTTTCATTTGAAGAATAGGTTGAAAAAGTAGGTTTAGAATTTCGCGTATAGAAAAATAGTAGAAAAGGCTTAACTTTTTTAGGTATCAATTGAAGTCCGTACCTTTAAAAGGAAAAATTCGCTATTGAAAACTCCACTTTTACAATTCACAAAAAAGGGCATTTACTGCAAAGAAGCCGATGTTTATCTTGACCCTTGGAGGCCAGTAGATAAGGCTCTAATTACACATGGTCATGCTGATCATAGCAGATGGGGACATAAACAGTACATTACTTACAATAAGAATGTACCAATTATAAAACATAGACTTGGTGATATCAATGTGTCTGGTGTCGATCACAATGAATCGATTCTTGTGAATAATGTAAAATTCTCATTTCATCCCGCAGGTCACATACCTGGTAGTAGCCAAATTCGTGTAGAGCATAAAGGTGAAGTTTGGGTGTTTACCGGTGATTATAAAACAGAAGATGATGGCATATCAACGCCCTTTCAACCTATAGAATGTAATACATTTATTACGGAATGTACTTTCGGGCTTCCTGCTTTTAAATGGATTCCGCAAGATCAGGTTATGAATGACATTAATCAGTGGTGGGCAGAGAATAAAGCTGATGGACAAACGTCAATTGTTTTTGCATATAGTTTGGGAAAAGCACAGCGTGTTTTAAAACATCTCGATCCTTCAATAGGAAAAATATACACCCATGGAGCTATCGAAAACATGACAAATGTGCTAAGAGAGCTAATCGATTTTCCGGAAACTGAATTGATAACTAAAGACACTAAAAAGGAAGCTATTAAAGGCAGCCTTGTATTGGCACCGCCAAGCGCACATGGTAGTACTTGGATTCGTAAAGTGGTGCCATATGTAACAGCTTCGGCAAGTGGATGGATGACTTTTCGAGGTGCACGAAGAAGGCGCGCCATCGATAAAGGCTTCGTGTTAAGCGATCATTGCGATTGGAATGGTCTTTTAGAAAGTATCGAAGCGACGGGAGCTGAAAAAGTGATTTGTACACACGGATACACTGATATTTTCTCAAGATATCTTAAAACCTTAGGCTACGATGCAAGAACAGAGGAAACCCAATATGAAGGAGAGGTGCCTGAGGGAGAAATTGCTAAAAATGATCTTTTAAATGTCGATTAAACATTCTAAGTCAATGAAAAAGCAAGGTGGTATGGCCATTTTTGCAGCCTTAATCAAGACACTAGACAGCACTAATAAAACAAATCTAAAAGTAAAAGCCTTGGCTTCTTATTTTAAAAGTGCTACGGACGAAGATAAGGTATGGACAATTGCCATTTTATCGCATAGAAGACCACCCAGACCAATAAACACTAAGTTACTTCGAGAATGGGCTAGTGAACTTGCCAATATACCACTTTGGTTGTTCGAAGAAAGCTACCATATTGTAGGTGATCTTGCGGAAACTATTGCATTGGTTGTTCCAAACGCAATTGAAGAAACGCCAAAGTCATTAACCGATTTCCTCCAGGAGATGATCTGGTTAAAAAAGCAGGAAGAAAATGAAAAGAAATACTATTTATTTAAAAATTGGTCAAAGCTAGATTACTATCAGCGTTTTGTTTTCACCAAACTAATTACTGGGGGTTTTCGTATTGGTGTTAGTCAAAAATTAATGACACGTGCATTGTCACAAGCAACAGGAATAGATGAAGACATTTTGGCTTTTAAATTGATGGGAAATTGGGATCCGAATAAAATAAGCTATCAAGAACTCATTTTAGAGGAGAATGAAGCCGACTATTTATCAAAACCCTATCCGTTTTATTTAGCATATGCAGTAGAGAGTGAAGTGAAAGATTTGGGCGATGTTACCGATTGGTACGTTGAGCATAAATGGGACGGAATCCGTTCGCAAGTCATCGTTCGAAAGGACGAATTATTTGTTTGGAGTCGTGGTGAAGAGCTGGTAACTGATAAGTACCCAGAATTTGCTGCTTTTATAAAAACCTTACCTTCAGGGACTGTTCTTGATGGAGAGTTACTGCCATATCCTAATAGACAAATTGGAACTTTTAATGACTTGCAGACCAGAATTGGAAGAAAGAATGTAAGTAAAAAATTACTCGAGACAACTCCTGTAATTTTAAAAGCATACGATTTGTTAGAGTGGGACGGAGTCGATATTCGAGATCGACCTTTTTCAGAACGCAGAGAAAAACTAGAGGCATTGTATGCCAAAGTGAAATCGGCTGATTTACCACTACATCTTTCAGAAAAAATGGAATTTAATTCGTGGGGTGAGGTTGAAAAAGAAAGAGCGTTATCTCGGGAAAAAAGATCTGAGGGATTAATGTTGAAACGGAAAGAGTCACCATATTTGGTAGGTCGCAAAAAAGGAGATTGGTGGAAATGGAAAGTAGATCCACTTACAATCGATGGTGTCTTGACCTACGCAATGCGCGGACATGGAAGACGAAGTAATTTATTTACTGATTATACTTTTGGATTATGGAATCAGGATAAAACGGAATTGGTCACTTTTGCAAAAGCCTACTCAGGTTTAACCGATAAAGAATTCAAGGAAGTTGATGCCTGGATTAAAAAAAACACTTTAGAGCGTTTTGGTCCAGTACGAAGTGTGACCCCACATCATGTATTTGAAATTGCTTTTGAAGGAATTGCGTTATCAAAAAGACATAAAAGTGGGATTGCTACTCGCTTTCCTCGAATTTTACGATGGCGAAAAGATAAAAAGATTGAAGAAGCGAATACATTGGAAGATTTAAAAAGTCTAATCCCGAATAAGGAGTAGTGAGAAGAACAGAACTACTTGATATAGCCAACGGTTGGTTTAAATCCCAACAATGGAAACCTTTCAAGTTCCAAAGAGATACCTGGAATGCATTTTTACAAGGTAAAAACGGTTTGCTCAATGCGCCAACTGGCAGCGGTAAAACCTATGCACTTTGGTTTCCTATTGTTCTCGATTACATCAAACGAAATCCTGAATATAAAACCAAACATAAAAAAGGCTTAAAAGCTATTTGGATTACACCGCTTCGTGCACTTTCAAAAGAGATTGAACTTTCAGCATTGCGTATTACGGAGGATTTGGGAACTCAAATGACGGTAGGCATTCGTACGGGAGATACTTCTCAAAAAGAGCGAGCTGCTCAAAAAAGAACCATGCCCGATCTACTTATAACAACACCCGAAAGTCTAATGCTGTTGTTAGCTTCCAAGGGATATGATAAAACATTTAAAGATTGCTCAGCGATTGTTATTGACGAGTGGCATGAATTATTGGGAACGAAAAGAGGTGTTCAAGTAGAATTAGCCCTATCTCGATTAAAAACAGTAGCACCACAGATGCGAATTTGGGGTATTTCTGCGACCATTGGTAATCTTGAGGTAGCTCGTCAAGTATTATTAGGTCCTTCTTCAGAAACTTGTGAAAATTCAGTTTTGATTCGAGCAAATATCAAAAAGAAGATTACCGTAAAAAGCATTATCCCCAAAGAAATGGAAACCTTCCCATGGCGTGGTCATCTTGGACTTCGTTTACTCGATGAGGTTGTCCCTATTATAAATAATAGCAAAACCACTTTGTTATTCACCAACACCCGAAGTCAATGCGAAATTTGGTTTCAAAAAATTCTAGAAAAGTATCCGGAATTTGCGGGTGAACTGGCGATGCACCACGGGAGCATTAATAAGGAAACTAGACTTTGGGTCGAGCAAGCTATTAGAAATGAATCACTAAAAGCGGTTGTGTGTACCTCAAGTCTAGATCTTGGGGTGGACTTTGCACCAGTTGAAACCATAATTCAGATCGGTGGACCGAAGGGAATTGCGCGATTTTTACAACGGGCCGGCCGAAGCGGACATCGACCAGGAAAAGAAAGTGTCATCTACTTTTTACCTACCCATGCAGTTGAGTTGATCGAAGCCTCTGCTTTGCAAACTGCCGTAAAAGAAATGGTAGTTGAAGATCGTATGCCGTATTTAAATAGCTATGATGTATTGGTTCAATATTTAAATACACTAGCAGTTTCTGATGGGTTTTTACCGGATGAGATTCTACCAGAAATTCAACAAACTTTTTGCTATCAAACATTGACCAAAGATCAATGGCATTGGTTATTAAACTTTATCACTTTAGGCGCGCAATCATTACAGGTGTATGATGAGTACAAAAAGGTTGAAGTCTTGGAGGATGGGAGATTTAAAATCAATAATCGAAGTGTAGCGATGCGGCATCGATTACAAATAGGTACTATAGTAAGTGATACTAATTTGATGGTAAAATATCAAAAGGGGGGCTATATCGGTATGATCGAAGAGTATTTCGTAAGCAAATTAGAACGAGGAGATGTCTTTACATTTGCAGGTCGTAATTTGGAGTTCATTCGTATAAAAGAAATGCAAGTGCATGTTCGAAATAGCAGTAAAAAAACAAGCAAAGTCCCAGCTTGGATGGGAGGTCGATTAACCTTGTCGTCCCAAATGTCTAAAATACTGCGTGAAGAAATGTATAAGGCAAATGCTGATTTTTCTAGACAGCCTCCTGAAATAAGAGCATTGAAACATATTTTTGATCAGCAACGATTAGAAAGTATTGTTCCTAATGAGAATCAATTTTTAATAGAATCTTTTAAGACCAAAGAAGGACATCATCATATTTTTTACCCCTTTGAAGGGCGGTTTGTACATGAAGCTATGGGGAGTTTACTTTCTTATCGTATTAGTCTTCTTGATCCCATTTCATTCTCAATTGCATTTAATGATTACGGGTTTGAGTTACTATCCGATAAACCAGTCGATATCCAACAAGTTATCGATAATGATCTTTTTACTACTGAATATTTATTAAGCGACCTTCAAAAGAGCCTGAATTCAACAGAGATGGCAAGACGAAAGTTTAGAGATATAGCTGTTATTTCTGGCTTAGTGTTTACAGGCTATCCCAAAAAGGTGATTAAAATGAAACACTTACAAAGCAGTTCTCAGCTTATTTTTGATGTTTTTCGAGATTATGAACCAGATAATATCTTGTTTCAACAAGCATTTACTGAGACTTTTGAGCACCAATTAGAAGAAGGTCGTTTGCGTATTGCGCTAGAGCGTATCGCCAAGCAAGAAATCGTTTGGAAACAATGTCAGAAACCAACGCCACTAAGTTTTCCTATAATTACCGATAGACTACGAGAAAAAATGAGCAGCGAAAAACTTGCGGATCGTATTCGGAAAATGACAGCTATTTTGATGAAGAACTAATCTATACCGAAGTTTGATCTTTATAACGCTCAAATTGGAGACAAACTAAATGCCGGGTTAAAAACCCTTTGTCAGTTATGTGCAAGTTTCTTTAAAGTTGTACTAATGTTCTGGTGTAGGTCTCTTTTGTAATCTAATTTTCTGCAATCGCGATTGGTCAACATTTCATAAAATATACACGCATTTAAAAAAGCACCATTTTTGTTAGGATGTATATCATCTTCATACAATTCGAGTTCAGGATTATTTTTTAAATTTTGATAGAACTTCTCACCGTTGTAAGAAATTTTAAGACTTAATTTCTTTCCAAGAATACTATAAGAATCGGAAATCAACTCATATTCCTGTTTCAAATTTTCAATAGTGGGCGAACAAGATTCAGTCTTTTCTAGAGACTTGTCGATAGATCTTGAGGAATAGCAATATTTCTTAGGGTAGGCTTCTTTCGATGGCCATGTTTGAAACAAAATAAACTCACAGTTGGGATTTGTAACCATTGATTTGATTTGCTCAATTGCTTTCATTGTTTTAAATGCTCTGTTTTCAGGAATTAAAACTGCCACGGTACCTGTTTGAAGAATAATTACATCCCAATTTTTCTCCACGATCTTTTTTTCCGTTTCTGTTAGTTCTCCTTCATACTTCATTCTTGTGCTAATACCGTTTTCCGTTCTCGATTTAATGATGTTTGTTAAATGAGAAGACAATGACATTCCAGGAAAGCTTATCTGCTCAATATTCATTTCAGGATTAGTTTCATTCGTCATTCCTTGCAGCATTTCTGGCATTTTATGAAAGTAGGTTAGACTGTTCCCAATGAATAGTATGTTCCTTACTTCCGAAGTTTTTTTCTGCGAGTTGCAGCTCGAGATAAGTAATAAGAATGAAATAAGAATAATTTTCCTCATGAATTATGGGTAACGGTTTTATACACTTTCTTGTGCTCTTGTACTTTTTATTTCAATAGTTTATTCATTACTAAGTTTTCATAAGTATTAAATTCCATTGGGAAATCCACATTGCCTATTGAGGTATAGCCTTGTCTTTGGTAAAAAGCTATTGCTCTGGCATTGTTGATATAAACTTCCAGATTAAATTCCGTGAATCCATTTTTCCGCACTTCTTTTTCCGCTTCATTCATAAGTTCGAATCCAATCCCTTTTCCATAAAATCTTTCTAAAACATACAATTTGCTCAATTCGGGAACGGCCTTTTTTCTTATAGGACAAGTACTGTCATAAATTATTTCGGCAACTCCTATTGGATTCCCATTTTGGTAAGCAATAATCAATCGACTTGGATTTTTCTCTATTATATTTTCAATACTTTGAGTGGAGAATCTTTTTGTAATAAAGTTGGCAAATTCAAAAGTTACGCCATCGACTGCGTACGTCTGGACATATACAGTTTTAAGTAAGACAGATATTCTTAGAGAGTCCGACAGTTTGGCTTTTCCAAATGAAATTTCGTTCATTTTTTTTATTACGATTATTTTTGGATTGACTATTATTATGTAGGACCCAGAACGGTCTCGGCTATTAGTTGTTGCGTGATTTAGCAGTTAATTTTGCAAGTACACACCAAACTGAAAATCTGTCAGAATTTTCAGAATTAGGCAAGGACAAGTAATTGCTTATAGCCATTGTTAGCTACTATTTTTTTTAGTTATAAATTCTTTTTTGTTTTCACGAATATATTTAATTCGTAATTCCCTTATACTTTCAATATCTCCCAAATCATAAAATTCATCATCAAGTTTGTTGAGAGGGTTGTCTTTGTAAGATTCGCTAAAGCTTTCAAGCGTACCATCGTCAAACTCTGCTAATCGTTCTTTATTTTCCTCATAAATTTTATTCGCTCGTTGAGTTAAATCAGCATATTTTTCAGCTCCTATTACTTTGAATCCGCTTTCAGCCATTTTCCAATATTGTCCGCTAGAATTGAAATAGAATTGATTAAATCCACCATTATTCACTTCTCCTTCAATTATCCAAGTCGACCAAAAGGATTGTTGCCCTTTTGATAGTTTCTCGACATTCGCCAACTCATTTTTATAGTCGTTGCCAATGATTTCGTAGATATTGTCAAAAATTGTTTGTTCAAGAATGTCATCAGAGACAGAATCTATAATTTCAGATGTCAGAACCTTATAAATTTTTCGATTATTCCATTCCTCGAAAGCCTTATCGATTTCTATTTCTTCATTGGACTTTTGGGGTTTCTGTTTGCAACTAAAAAAACTTAAAATTGATGATAGTGTCATTATTAAAAGTAGGTTCTTGTTCATTATATGTTCAACATTGTAGCTAACTCGTTATATCACCACTAAATATAATCATATCCCATTAAACACTTCCGGATAACAGTGTAAAACCTATAAGTTATTCGAGCGACCGCAGTCGGCGCCAGTTTTATAAAATGGCACTTGCTTAAATTCCCTATTTTTATCCCCAATGCAAATTAATATACTCGATAATACCTTTACATTACACCAACTAGGTGCGGCCTATTGGCACGAACGACAAATGCTATTGGTGGCTGATGTGCATTTTGGAAAAATTGCCCATTTTAGAAAGTATGGAAGTGCCTTGCCTAAAAAGGCCATCATTAGAAATTTTGAGCGCTTAAATGAATTATTACAGCTATTCAAACCAAAAAAAACCTGCTTTTTGGGTGATCTGTTTCACTCCGCTTTTAATATTGAGTGGTTTTATTTTGAAAATTGGGTAAAACAACAAACTTGCCAATTTTCGCTTATAGTTGGTAATCATGATATCATTTCGCCATTGCGGTTTGAAGCCATTGGTTTTTTGCTGTACGAAGAATTGATTATCGATAGATTTCTATTAACGCATCACCCTGAAGAACGAAAAAACTACTTTAATTTTTGCGGGCATATACATCCCGGAGTTAAACTTGCTGGACAAGCTAGACAAATCTTAAAATTACCTTGCTTTTTAAAGAAACCAAATCAGCTAATTTTTCCCGCTTTTGGCGAGTTTACGGGTAATTTTATAGTGCAGCCTGAAGATGATAATCAGGTGTTTGTGATTACGCCAGAAGAGGTTGTCTTAATTGAGTAGTCTATTTCATCGGTATACGCAACACAACCTTTGTTCCTGTAGGTTGTTGTGCATCATCAAAAAGATCGAGTATTGATAAGGAATGCATATTCTTAAAGTGCCTAAAGAAGTTACGTAAACGTTCCTTAGTCAAGTTAATTCCGATCGATTTTCTATTTTCGATACCATCTTTAATCTTGACAGTATTTTGACGACCTATCCCGTTGTCGATTATAGAAATCTCGATAAAATTCTCTTCTTCTTTACTAACATTAAGCTTTAATGATTTTTTACCATCTTTTGCTGAGAGTCCATGCCAAAGAGCATTTTCAATAAAAGGTTGTAAGGTTAATGAAGGTATCTTGACGTTTTCCAATGCTATGTTTTTATCTACATTCACTTCGTAATTTACCTCATTATTAAGTCGTATGTTTTCAATATTTACATAAAGTTTCATGGTCTCTAGTTCCTCTTTTAAGCTAATTTCTTTTTCAAGAGAGGTGGCCAAAATAGTGCGAACTAGTTTCGAGAATTTATTGAGATATTCTACCGCGCTATCTCGATCATTATTCAGCATATAAATCTTGATAGATAGCAGAGAATTAAAAATAAAATGCGGATTCATTTGCGTACGAAGCAACTTTTGCTCGATAGTAAGCAGCCTTTTTTGATGCTCTAACTTCCGCTGTCTATATAATAAAAAGGTCGATATAGCAACCATTAAAAAAAGTAGCGAACCGTAAAGAAAAATACGTTGATTTTGACTCAGCTTGATTTTTACAATCTCATTTTCTTTTTCTAATAATTCAATTTTAGCTTTTTGCTTATCGCTCTCATATTTTATAAGAAGATCGGAGATATATCTGCTGTTATTTTCATTAAGAACTTTGCCTTCTTCTTCCTGATAGTACTTGTTGTATTGCAATGCGCTGTTATAACGCTGCTGTTTTTCCATTAGCCTAGATAGCCTGTGATAGGCTTCTGCGGTCATTGTCTGTAAGCCGTGTTTTTGTGATACTCGAAGCCCCTCTTTGAGGTATTCTTCAGCTTTTGTGTAGTCGCCTAATTCGGTATAAGCCCAACCTGTGTTTATGGTCGCGATAGCGATATAAAAATGATCTCCTAGCTCTTTAAACTCATCAATTGTAGGAGATATTAACTTTAGTGCTTCTTCGGCATTATCCTGTTTTAAATACACTTGGCCAATACTGTTGTTACATATGGCTTTACCGAGTTTAGAGTTAATCTCCTTATTATAACCCATCGATTTTCGATAGTTTGTTAAGGCCTCATCAAAAATGCGACGTTGTTCATAGCAATAACCTATGTTTTGAAAGTTAATCGCTAATCCCAGCTTATTATCAAGCTCGCGCTCATATACCATGGCTTTTAAAAACTCTGCTTCGGCCAAGTCATATTGCTTTAGCGATATATAGATGTTACCAATACTATTTAAAGATACCGCAGTACTATATTTAATTTCGTTTGACTTATTCTCAATTTTTTCTGCAATTGTAAGTGCTTGTTGGTGGTAATCTAAAGCCGATCTTACGGCGTCCATTCGCCTGTAGACAACCCCCATTCCGTTTAAAGCTCTAATTTTTTGCGAATCATTATTAAGTTCTTCACTTAGTTTAATTGCTTTTTTATGATTTTCGATTGCCCGTTTGTAGTGCGATTTATCCCTAAAATAATAGCCCAGCGCATTGTGCCCATAAATTTGTCCGGGTAGGTAATTATTTTTAGCGCTTATTTCGATAAGCATTTGCATTTTTAATGTGTCTCGACGGTAGTCTCTAAACTTCTTTGCAACAGTGCCACCTGAAGTATCTCTTTTTTTAACAAACCCTTCAACAAATGATTTATACGGATCATTCTGCGCAGAAATAGTAAGGGAAAATAAAAATATAGGAAGCCCAATGACCATTAGGCGAATCCAAACAACCAAGTGTCTTTTGTAAATAGAAAACAAGTTAAAGGCCATAAAAAGTATTGTTGGCAGATAGTGTTCAGAGGAGGGTAAATATACTAAATTTCCGAGCCACTCAAATGAGATTTTGATAGCTTAAGTCATAGAAAAAGCCTCAGATAGTAATCTATCTGAGGCTTAATTTTGTTAGGAGGTTCCTCTTACTGCTTCACTTCGTTCTTAATGTCTTCAGCGGCGTTCTTAAGTTCTGTGCCTGTTTTTTTCACAGCATCTTTTGTTTTTTCAGCACCCTCTTTTAAGTTTTCGGCAGCTTCTTTAACTTCACCTTCCACTTTTTCAGCACCTTCTTTCAATTCCTCAATTGCGTCAGTGGTTGCTTCTTTCGCATCTTCTAAAGTCTCTCCGGCTTTGTTTGCAAGCTCCTCAGCTTTTTCAGTACCTTCTTCAATTACTTGCTCTGTACCATCTACTACGTCTTCAGCTTTCTTTTTCGTTTCTCTACAAGAAGTTACGCTTAAACCAATTGCCGCCACTAAAACAGCACACATTACTAGTTTTTTCATCTTACTAAGTTTTGTTAATTGTTATTTCATCAATATTATTAAACCTTCTCTTTTTTGTCATTTAAAAATATGCGAGAAAGTTAAAATGTCAATTTAATCGATGATTTACAGTAAAGTACGAGCGTAATCTGCTATTTGGATGACTGCCCCCTTGTTTTTTTGAACGTAGTTTTTAGTGATTAGCGATTTTTGCTGGTATTGTTCGTCAAAAATAGTAAGCGTGTTTAATGCATTATTAAATGAAGATTGATCGGATATAACCGTAATTCCATTCAGTTTTACTAAATCTAAAACCTCCTGAAACTTGCCATAGTTTTTTCCTATAATAATGGGAATTCCGAAAGTGGCCGGTTCTAAAGTGTTGTGTAAACCACTGGTTCTCATTCCGCCACCCACATAAGCAATATTAGCATAGCTATAAATTTTAGTAAGTAGGCCTATGGTATCAATTATCAATACATCTAGTGTTTTTAAGTCTAGTTGATCTTTTTCGGAATATAAACCTACTTTTTTAGTGATTGATTTTTTTAGTTGATTAATATTCTTTGGTTTCATCGTATGCGGTGCGATGATAAATTTTAAGCCTTCACCACCAATACCATTAATATAATTAACGAGTAAAGTTTCATCTTCTGGCCAAGTGCTGCCCGCCACAATGCAAGGAAGATCATTTTTAAAACTCTCAACAAAATCAAGTGTATTGTCTTGTTCCAATATTTTGGCAACACGATCAAAACGGGTGTCTCCGTTTATGGTGCTATTATCATATCCAATTGAGGTTAAGAGCTGTTTGGAAAGATCATTTTGAACAAAAAAGTGATTAAAAGTGTCTAATGATTTTCGCATCCAGCTGCCATACCATTTAAAAAAGGCTTGATTTTTCCTAAATATGGTTGAAATTGAAATAGTTTTTATCGACCTCTTTTTTAATTCCTTTAGCATGTTAGGCCAAAACTCATACTTTACAAAAACAGCCAAGTCTGGATGAACGACATTCAAAAAGCGTTTGGCATTCTTCTCGCTATCTAGCGGAAGGTAGGTTATGACATCTGCAACCTTGCTATTTTTTTTAACCTCGTATCCGGAAGGACTAAAAAAAGAAACCACTATTTTATGAGTAGGATAATCTGCCTTAAGAGCTTCAATTAGAGGTAAGCCTTGTTCAAATTCACCTAAAGAAGCACAATGAAACCAGATTACAGAATCGGCGGGCTTAATTTTGGTTGAAATATTATCAAAAACTTGCTTTCTTCCTTCGACAAATAATTTGATTTTTGGATTGAACAAAGCCACCAATTTTAGCAGTCCGCCAGCGATAAAAATCAGGATGTTGTAAAGTAAATACAAGCCTTAGTTTGTTTCATACAAACATACGTTTCTTTATGTTTATTTCGTAATTTCGTGACATGCGAAAAATTCAAATGGTCGATCTTCAAGGCCAATATCAAGATATAAAAGAACGAGTTGATGCCTCAATTATGGAGGTGATAAATTCGGCGGCATTTATTAACGGACCCGAGGTTCATGCGTTTCAGAAAGAGCTAGAGGATTATCTTAATGTCAAGCACGTAATACCCTGTGCAAACGGAACCGACGCCCTGCAAATTGCGATGATGGGTCTGGATTTAGAACAAGGTGATGAAGTAATTACAGCCGATTTTACATTTGCAGCTACAGTAGAAGTTATAGCACTTTTAAAATTAACTCCTGTATTGGTAGATGTCGACCCTGTTAATTTCAATATCGACCTAGAAGCACTAGAAAATGCCATAACACCAAAGACAAAGGCAATTGTGCCTGTACATTTATTTGGTCAGGTAGTCAATATGGAAGCCATTATGGAAATTGCTGAAAAACATAACTTGTATGTAATTGAAGATACGGCGCAAGGCATTGGAGCCGATTATACCTATAAAGATGGTTCGAAAAAGAAAGCTGGTACGATAGGTCATGTTGGCGCTACCTCATTTTTTCCATCTAAAAATTTAGGTTGCTATGGCGATGGTGGTGCTATTTTTACTAATGATGATAAATTAGCACATACCATAAGAGGAATCGTAAATCATGGGATGTATACTCGTTATTATCACGATGTCGTGGGGGTAAATTCAAGATTAGATTCAATTCAGGCAGCCGTTTTACGAGCCAAACTTCCAAAGTTAGATGATTACAATAAAGGAAGACAAGATGCGGCCAGAAAATACACAGCTGCCTTTGCTGATAGCGATAAGATAATCACACCTTTTATTTGTGAAAATTGCGATTGCCATGTATTTCATCAGTATACGTTGCGATTAAAAGATGTTGATCGTGATGCTCTGGTTCAGCATTTAAATGAAAAAGGAATTCCGTGTGGTGTTTATTACCCTGTACCTTTACATTCGCAAAAAGCATATGCGGACTCACGATACAATGAAGCTGATTTTAAGATCACCAATCAATTAGTAAAAGAAGTAATTTCTCTCCCAATGCATACGGAGTTAGATGATGAACAAATTGATTTCATCACTAACACCATACTAAATTTTATAAATAACTAATCACATAATGGCAAAAATTCTTGTAACAGGAGGACTTGGTTTTATTGGTTCTCATACTGTCGTAGAACTTCAAGCAGTTGGGTTCGATGTTGTAATTATCGATAACTGTTCAAACTCTTCAGAAGATGTTTTAGAAGGCATTACCAAAATCTCCGGTAAAACACCAGCTTTTGAAAAACTAGATCTTCGGGATAAATCAAAAGTGATTGATTTTTTCTCAAGATATCAAGATATTGAAGGAATTATTCATTTTGCAGCTAGCAAAGCTGTAGGGGAAAGCGTTGAAAACCCTTTATTATATTACGAGAATAACATAACAACATTGGTCTATATACTTCAGGAACTTCAAAAAAGAGATACATCTAATTTCATTTTTAGTTCGTCTTGCACAGTGTATGGTCAGGCTGACGAACTACCAATTACTGAAGATGCACCAGTTAAACCAGCTGAATCGCCTTATGGAAATACCAAACAAATAGGAGAAGAAATTATTTCTGAAACCTGCAAAGTAACACCAAGCTTAAATGCAATTGCATTGCGTTATTTTAATCCGATTGGCGCGCATGCAAGTGCTAATATTGGAGAGTTACCGCTAGGAGTTCCTGCTAATTTAGTGCCATTTATTACGCAAACCGGAATAGGATTGAGAGAGCAATTGGCCGTTTATGGTAATGATTACGACACTAGAGATGGAACCGCTATACGTGATTATATTCATGTTGTAGACCTAGCGAAAGCACATGTAGTGGCGCTTCAACGTATTCTTGAAGGTAAAAACAAGTCGAATTACGAAGTTTTTAATGTAGGTACCGGAACTGGTAGTACTGTATTAGAAGTAATCAATTCTTTTGAAAAAGTTTCGGGAGACTCACTAAAATATAAGATCGTCGGGAGAAGAGAAGGTGATGTTGTCGCTGCTTATGCTGATACACATAAGGCAAATAATGAGTTAGGTTGGAAAGCAGAATCCACCTTAGATGACGCCATGGAGTCTGCTTGGAAATGGGAAAAAAAAGTAAGAAATAAGAACTAGTTTGTAACCTATATAGTAAATTTTAAGTCTTAGACTTAAACCAATTAACCAATAATCTAAAACCAAAAGCATGAGAATGTTACTTCTTGGGTTGTCATTATTTATGATGACCATCTCTAATGCACAACAAAGTTATTTGCATTGCGGAAAATTAATTGACGTAAAAAATGGAAAAGTTTTAAAAGAACAAACCATTATTGTTGAAGGCAACATGATTGTTGATGTGAAAAAAGGATATTTAAATCCACGATCTAAAAACATCCAATTAGTCGATTTAAAAAAGAAAACTGTAATGCCTGGTTTTATTGATATGCATATTCATATTGAAGGGGAGACAGGACCCAACAAATATTTAGAGCCATTTACTTTAAATGATGCTGATGTGGCATACAATGCGGCAGAAATAGCAGAAAGAACCTTAATGGCTGGATTCACAACAGTACGTGATCTTGGTGGAAGTGGTGTAAACGTTTCACTTAAAAAAGCTATTGCTAGAGGAAAAGTTAGAGGCCCAAGAGTACTAACTGCTGAAAAAGCACTTGGAACAACCGGCGGTCATGCCGATCCTACCAATGGATATAGAAAAGAGTTAATGGGTGATCCGGGACCAAAAGAAGGAGTGGTAAACGGTGTTGACGATGCACGAAAAGCGGTCCGTCAGCGCTATAAGAACGGAGCGGATTGGATTAAAATTACAGCAACAGGTGGTGTTTTAAGCGTAGCGAAGAGTGGACAGAATCCGCAATTTACTGAAGAAGAAATTCTTGCAATTACATCAACAGCAAGAGAGTATGGAATGCAGGTGGCTGCACATGCTCATGGAGATGAAGGAATGCAAAGAGCAGTAAGAAATGGCGTAAAAACCATCGAACACGGAACCTTGATGAGTGACGAAACGATGGAATTGATGAAGCAGAAAAACTCCTATTATGTGCCAACAATTTCCGCTGGAAAGTATGTGGCAGAAAAAGCCAAGATCAAAGGTTTTTATCCGGAGATTATTGTTCCTAAAGCATTAGAGATAGGGCCCCAAATTCAAAACACCTTTAAAAAAGCATATAAAAAAGGTGTTCCAATTGCATTTGGTACTGACGCTGGTGTTTTTCCTCATGGAGAAAATGGAAAAGAGTTTGGTTATATGGTCGAGGCTGGAATGCCAGCAATGGAAGCATTACAATCAGCTACATTAACAAACGCAAAGGTTTTAAAAATGGAAAAACTAGGGCAATTGTCAGCTGGTTTTCTAGCGGACATTGTGGCTAGTGATGACGATCCTACCAAAAATATTGAGACTTTAGAGAATATCTCTTTTGTAATGAAAGACGGAAAAATTTATAAGCAGTAGTGATAGTGCTTACCTGCGAGGTTTAAAAACACTTGCAGATTCATAAACTTAAAGTTTGTCCCCATATTAAACGGTCTTCTAGATTGTATATGGGGATATTTATTAATCATCAAAATCAAAAAACATGAAAAAAATTGGCATTTTAATTATCTCCTGCTTACTTGGGTTATCATTCAGTTATGGGCAAGGAACGCGTCTATTAAGGCAGCCAGATATTAGTAAAAATAATATCGTATTTACCTACGGAAGTGATATCTGGATAAGCTCAATAAATGGTGGTAAAGCAACCAGAATTACAAGTACGCCAGCCGTCGAGAGCAATCCAACCTTTTCACCCGATGGGAAGTGGATAGCCTTTAGTTCGAATCGTTCTGGAGGTAATTCAGTATACATTGTTTCCATCGATGGAGGTACTCCAAAAAGACTTACTTGGCATCCAAGTTCTTCAAATGTTCGAGGGTGGACGCCAGATGGGAAGCATGTGCTTTTCGCATCTACACGCGAAACGGCGCCAAACGGTTACAATAGATTATGGACAGTCTCAGTAGAAGGAGGTCCAGCAAGTTTGCTCAATAAACAATGGGGTGCAGATGGTTCATTTTCTAAAGACGGCAAGCAAATTGTAGTAGATCGTGTAAGTAGATGGGATGGAGAATGGAGAGCATACAGAGGTGGTCAAAATACACCTTTGGTGGTTTTGGATCTTGAATCTAATGAAGAGCAATTATTTCCCAATCAAAAAACCACAGATATAAAACCTCTTTGGTTAGACGATACGATTTACTTTTTGTCAGATAGAGATTATGTTGCTAATATTTGGTCTTTTAAACCCACGTCAAATGAATTAAAACAAATTACAACTTATACCGGGTCGGATATTAAATCTGTTGCTGGGATAGACAAGATGCTCATTTTTGAAAGAGATGGATATTTACATCTTTTAGATCTTAATAATAATAGTACGAAGCAACTTTGGATAGAAGCAAAAGGAGATTTTCCGTGGGCTGAAACCAAATGGGAGGATGTCTCCGATATAGCACGTTCTGTTTCAATTTCGGCAACAGGTAAACGAGCTATTATGGAATCGCGAGGGGAGATTTTTACGGTGCCAGTGGAGTTTGGAGATGTGCGAAATCTTACCAAAAGTAATAATGCGGCCGATAGATCACCAATATGGTCTCCAAAAGGAGATAAGGTTGCATGGTTCTCGGATGCTGGAGGAAAAGCGTATTCTTTGATGATTGCAGATCAAGATGGACTATCAAAGCCTAAGAGCATTTCAATAGGAGAGTCGAAACTAGGTTGGAGCCCAGCTTGGTCGCCGGATGGAAAACACATTGCTTTTGTTGATGATGATGTTCGAGTTCGTGTATTAACTATTGCAAGTGGCACCGTTAAAACCGTTGATACAGGGAATACTAATATGGAACGCGGCCGAATGGGACTAACTTGGTCACCAGATTCAAAATGGTTGGCGTATTCTAAAAGTGCGACGAACAGTTTTAGGCAAATTACAGTTTGGTCTATGAATAGCGGTACTAGTACTTCGCTAACCAATAATTTCGCTGATTCTTTTTCTCCTTCATGGGATCGTGACGGCCGTCATTTATACTTTTTGTCAAGTACTGATCTTGCACTTAGATCGGGTTGGGCAAATACTAGTTCGATAACAGCACAGCCAGAGTATAGTGCTTATGTTATGAATTTAAGAAAGGATGATAAATCTCCGTTTGTTCCAAAAAGTGATGAAGAATCTACTCCTAAAAAGGAAGAACCTTCTAAAGAGAAAAAATCACCTAAGAACAAAAAGAAAAAGGAATCGGGTAAGAAAGAAGATAAGGAGAAGAAGGATGTTTTTGTAAAAATAGATTTTGATGGAATTGATAGAAGAATTATTCCATTGACGATTCCAGAACGAAACTATGCTTTTACTGTTTCTGGCCCTAAAGGAGTTGTCTTTGTTGCTGAGAGAATTCCTAATAGTCGAGGCTTGACAATCCATAAATATAATCTTGAAAAAAGAGAAGCAAAAGAGTTTATTTCAGGTGCTGGAGGAGTTTCCGTTTCAGCGGATGGAAAGAAAATGCTCGCTAGGGTTAATGGTAGTTGGAAAGTAATTGACGCTGGAGGTCCTAATGGCAAAAATGGGAAATCGGTTAAAGTTAACCTAAAAGTTAAATTAGATAGATCCGTTGAGTGGGCTCAAATGTTTGAGGACGCTTGGCGCTATGAGCGTGATTATTTTTATGATCCTAATATGCATGGTCGTGATTGGAACTTAGTTCACGAACGTTATGCTCCATTAATCCCATTTGTAAAACATAGAGCTGATTTAACCTATGTATTAGATCAAATGAATGGTGAGCTTTCGGTAGGTCATAGTTTTGTGTTTGGTGGAGATTATCCGGATACTGAACGATCTTATGTGGGCTTACTAGGTGCGGATTTGGTAGAAGAAAATGGTTACTGGAGAGTTAAAAGAATTTTTACAACGGAGAGCTGGAATCCAGGATTATCTAGTCCATTAGATCGACCGGAACTTAAAGTAACTGCGGGAACTTATATTGTAGGAGTAAACGGAGTTGAATTAAAAGGATCGGAGAATCCTTATAAGTTATTCGATGGTACAATGGGTGTTCAGACGACCTTACATGTGAATTCAAAACCAAGTTTTGAAGGATCTCGAAAAATTATTGTAGAGCCAATTCGAAGTGAAAATGCATTGCGACAACGCGCCTGGGTAGAAGATAACCGACGATTAGTGGATAAACTATCTAATGGGAAATTAGCTTATGTGTGGGTGCCAAATACCAGTACACCAGGCTTTGTATCATTCAATAGGTACTATTTTGCGCAACAAGATAAACAAGGTGCCATTATTGACGAACGCTTTAACGGTGGCGGCTTGTTAGATGATTATATGGTAGATTTGATGACGCGAAGTTTGAGAGCTGCTTTAACTAATGAAGTTCCAAATCCGAAATCAATGCGACTTCCCGCAGGAATTTTAGGACCAAAAGTATTATTGATTAATGAGATGGCAGGATCGGGAGGAGACTTCTTTCCATGGGTATTTAGACAACAAAAAGCTGGCCCGTTAATTGGCTCAACGACTTGGGGCGGATTGGTAAAATCGTCTGTGCATTATGGTTTAGTTGATGGTGGAGCCCTTACTGCTCCTGATAATGCAGTATTTGATCCTATAAACAATAAATGGATTGCAGAAAATGAAGGTGTGACCCCCGATATTGCAGTGCGTCAAGATGCAAAATCACTTGCTGAGGATCGCGACCCACAACTAGAAAGGGCTGTTAAAGAAGCGCTGAGATTATTGCAAGAGCAGGGTGAGATTAAAGTAAGTCCACCACCTTTTTCAACACCAGTTAAGAAAAATTAAGATTGAATTCTAACCTGCAAGGTCTTGCTGACCTTGTAGGTTTTCAAGGTTATCATTTTTTACGAAACTTCGATAAATGAGTTGTTTTTCTTCGAGGCTAAACTCTTTTGCCTCAAACCAATCGTGAGCAGCTATTTTCTCATTTTCTATTTGAGCTTTGCGTATGGCGTTAAGTGATACTAAATGCCAATGAACACCTTTTTTCCTAAAAACGTTGTACCCAATATCTTCTATAAGATAAGAAGGATATGGCCTATTATATAATCGGGTACCATCTTTCAAAATGGCTAAAGTCTTGGTTAGTCTAACTACTTCGGAAAAAGTATAACGTGCGAAATCGGCAAAACCATCTCGACTTACATTATACATTTTATCACCAACAACAAGTTCTCGCATATACTTTAAAAGCTTGCTAAAATAATTGGATTTTTAGGTTCAAAACGAAAAGTAGAAATTGATTTATTAACAAAACATGAGTTGCTTTGTTTCTATGCTTGTCGTTTATAAGAAGGCACTTTTATCTATCGAACTAGTGCCGTCTTCTGAATCAAAGTCCCAGGCTCTGCTTCTTAATAATCGAACTATATAGCACAAACCCCATTCCCACCATAACGGAAACATCGGCCATATTAAAAATGCCTGTTTTAAAAACACCGCCAAGATCTATGTGGAAAAAATCAATGACTCTTTTATGCATAAGACGGTCGTAAATGTTTCCGATACCACCTCCAAGCAAAAAGGCAAGTCCTATAACTGCTGTCATGGATAGGTCTTTTTTTACTAAAAGATGTCTAAAAACTAGAATAAGCACAATAGATGGCAAGATCAATAGGAAAATATATTTTAGGACAGGAGACATTTCAGAGCCCATACCTAAAAATGCGCCATAATTATACACATTGGTCATTACAAAATAATCACCAATCAATTCAATGTTGGCATTTTTATCAATATTGTCGCGAACGATGATTTTTGAAACTTGGTCGCAACCAATATTCAAAAACACCAGCAATAAAATAAATGGAATTCTATATTTTTTGATAGTCAATTAAAGTGATGTTTATAGATACTAACTTTCTGCTTCAAAAACAGCAGATGCCGTTTGTGCATCGCGATTGATTTTGCGAACTAGTCCTTGTAGCACTTTTCCTGGGCCGACTTCTGTAAAATGAGTAGCACCATCGGCAATCATGTTTTTAACGGACTGTGTCCACTTTACAGGAGCGGTTAATTGTGCCATAAGATTCGCTTTGATTTCATCGGCACTCGTAATTGCAGTGGTGGATACATTTTGATATATCGGACAAGTAGGTTCACTAAATACAGTTTCTTCTATTGCTGCTGCCAATTCCTCGCGCGCAGGTTCCATTAGTGGACTATGGAATGCACCTCCTACAGGTAAAACCAAAGCGCGTCTTGCGCCTTCTTCTTTTAAAGCTTCACATGCATTATTAATTGCATCAACCTCACCAGAAATAACTAGTTGCCCTGGGCAATTGTAGTTAGCTGCTACCACGATTCCCGGAGTAACTGCACATATTTTTTCAACAACATCATCATCCAGACCTAAAACGGCGGCCATCGTACTTGGCTGTAATTCACATGCTTTTTGCATGGCTAGTGCTCGTTTAGAAACTAGTTTTAAACCATCTTCAAAAGTCAAGGTGTTATTGGCGACCAAGGCCGATAATTCTCCTAATGAATGACCTGCAACCATATCTGGTTTGAATGAGTCGCCTAAGGTCTTTGCCAAGATTACTGAATGCAAAAATATAGCAGGCTGCGTAACTTTTGTTTGCTTTAATGCGTCAGCTTCACCTTCAAACATGATATCGGTAATATGAAATCCAAGTATATCATTTGCTTGCTCGAATAAGGCTTGCGCTTCGTGAGACTTTTCGTAAAGATCGAGTCCCATTCCTGTAAATTGCGCCCCTTGTCCTGGAAAAATATATGCGTTCATTAGGTTTAATATTGTTTAGTAGGCAAAAATAAAGATTATTTGCGGTGATACGTTAAATAGCTAAAATCAAAATCGTGCCGTTCGTCTTTTGGGTGAAATTCTTCTTTAACCAAATCCCATTTTGATTCATCTATTTCTGGAAAAAAGGTATCGGCTTCCACGGTGCCATGAACTCGTGTAAGCTCAATGGCATCAGCAACATCTAATCCCAATTTATAAATCTCTCCACCACCAATAATAAAAGGTTGTTTATCTTCTTTTGAAACTTCAAGTGCTTTCTCTAAAGAGTTAACTACAATGGTGTTTTCTGGTTGATAGTCTTTTTGACGTGTAATAATAACGTGTGTTCTATTAGGTAGTAATTTTGGGAAAGACTCAAAAGTCTTGCGTCCCATGATAATAAAATGTCCAGTAGTTAGTTGTTTAAAACGCTTAAAATCATTGGGTAAATGCCAAACAAGATCATTGTCTTTACCTAATGCATTATTCTCGGCCGCTGCCGCTATCATTGTGATCATTCTTTTTTTTTTAATCCCGCTTCAAAAGGAGGAGGGAATTCTTTTTCAACTTGCTCTTGAAGTTGAGCAATTTTCTTTTTTTGTTTTTCAACCAGTTTAGTACGTTGTTTTTCTTCCCACTGTTTTCCCATAAATTTTTGAGAAAACAAAACATTTAAGGCATGCACTAAAAACAAAAATGCCCATATTAAGATTGCCCAAACGAACCAAGGCGTATTGAATGGTGTAAATTCACTACCATATCCTAGAACGACATTGAGAACAATTAGAAAAACACAACCTACAAGAAAAAGGACAAAGTGTAGATTCAAGCGCTTTTTTTGGTTGATGCGTAATTGGGCGTGCTCAAAAAGTGCTTGTTGATCAGGATCTACTGTTGATTTGTCATCAGTTTTAGAAAACATCTCGTACTTTAGTTTCGCATAAAATTACACAATTTCATACTAGTATGTTTCTTGATCCAAAAGAAGATTTTCCCATTTTAAATAACACTACTTACTTGAATACCGCACGCTCTGGACTGCTTAGTAGATCGCTTAAAAAATGGCGAAGTGAACATGATGAATGGTTTTTAAATGAAGGAAGTGAGTACCGTAAAAACCAAGAAGATTTTTTAATCAGTGTTCGAAAAGACCTAGGAGGGTTTTTTAACTGTGCCTGGGATCAAGTTGCATTAACACCTAATTTTTCAATCGGATTTAATATCCTGCTTGATCGTGTAAGAACACCCAAGAAAGTATTGATGATTGCGGATGACTATCCGTCTATTAATAATGCCATTGAAGCTCGTAATTTTGAGGTTTCCTATATTCAACTTAGTGAAGATATAGAAGAGAAAATTGCCCAGACAGTAGAAAAGGAACAACCTGATATATTGGCTGTTGGTGTTGTTCATTATAAAACCGGATTGAAGATTGATCTTGAATTTATACGTAACCTAAAAAAACAATATCCAAACCTCTTGATTTTTGCCGATGGGACCCAGTTTTGCGGAACGGAATCTTTTAGTTTTGATGACTCTGGTATCGATATATTAGGTGCGAGTGGTTATAAATGGCTTTTAGCCGGCTATGGTAACGGATTTATGTTATACAGTGAAAAGGCGATAGATTTATTGTCTTTACATAATAACGACAGAATGAGCGAGACGTATAAACAACATGAAAGTTTATTACAATTCTATAACCAACCTGGTCATTTAGATACGCTGAACTTTGGTAGCCTACAGTTTGCGATAAAAAAACTAACTAGTCAAAATGTTGAAGAACAAATCAATCAAGTTTCAAACATAGCTAAAGAAAGACTATTGGAAAAAGGAGCGCTTCAGGATTTCGTTTCTAAGAGAAGAAAACACAGCAGTATTTTTTTACTTGAAGGCGGAGCAAAATTACATTCCAAATTAGAAGAAAATGGGATTTTAACGGCACTATGGGAAGATAAGGTTCGTATAAGTTTTCATTACTATAATACCGAAGAAGATGTTGATAGATTGTGTTCTTTTTTATAACACAAGATTGAGAAACTGTTATTTTTTCATAGCTCAAATTTAGATATTGCTTTTTTGTAACGCCTGTATTATCAAACTCATAATTCTTTAATCCATAATTGGTTGCCCCAATTTAATTGAGTTAGTTTACACTATAATTCAATCATTAAAACCTCAAATTATGGCAATTTCAAAGCAATATTTAAAATCGAAACCAGTTTGTAAAGTTACTTTTACTGTACCTGCAAAAGAAGCATCTAAAGTTTCAGTTGTAGGTGATTTTAATAACTGGGACACTAGTTCTGCTTCACTTCGAAAATTAAAAAACGGAACATTTAAAGGAATCATCAATCTTGCTAAAGATGTAGCATACGAATTTCGTTATGTGGTAGATGGGACTTATGTAAATGACGATCAAGCTGATCGTTTTCAGTGGAATGATTATGCTGGTGCCGAAAATGGAGTTTTAGAACTTTAATTTTTAGAACATAGAACAAGGAGAAAAGACAGTCTATTTTCTTTTCTCTTTGTTCTTTTTTCTATTCAACAACTTGGACACCCTTCCAGAATGCAACATAATTTTTTATGCCTTTAGCAAGCTCGCTTACTTCAGGATAAAACCAAGCAGCGTCTGTATTTTCTTTACCATTTACCTCCAAAGAGTAATAATGTGCCTGTCCTTTCCATGGGCAGACGCTATGCGTATTCGATGATTTATAAAACTCTTTTTTAATCGAGTCATGTGGGAAGTAATGATTGTTCTCTACTACAACCGTCTCATTACTTTCTGCTATTACTGTATCATTCCAAATTGCTTTCATAGTTATTTTATTAAACGTTGTTCTTTAAGTCGATATAGGTTAGTTTTCCTTCCAAATCAATATAAATTTGATGATCGGTATATCGATCGGCTATCGGATCATACATAGCATATTGTATCACTAGCTTTTCTTCTGAGGATGCCAGTTCGTCTAACCAAACGTATTGTAAGATCTTAGATCTGTTCGTTTTTACAATGGGCAATTCAAAATGAACTAGTTGATCATCATCTTTCAAAACTTTAATTGAAGAAGTGAACTTTCTGTAATACGTTTCATTACCGCCATTTATGATCAGGTCTTTTTTGACTATTGATCGGTCCATCAAGCTTTTATACTTTATAGTAATATGATAGCCGTTTGCTAAGGTTGTATCTGTAACACTTTCAGTGTATTCTTTTGGTAAGAATCGTACTTTTTTGAAAGCTTGATTAAGTTTTATTGGGTCAGCATCCAATTGCTTATGTTCGTTAGCGATAACCTCTTTTTTACCATCATTCATGATAAAAAATAAGCCTATTAATACGATTGTTATGGCGGCTATGTTTTTAAAAAATCGAATTTTCATTTTATTTTAAAAAGATAGTTAGTATAATAGTTTTTACTGTCAGAAAACTGATCTATTACTTGAAGCTCAGACTCGTCTGCAAGCCATTTAATAATATTGTGGTCGTATTTCTGAGAGATTTCCGTATGAATGCTTTCCCAAGCATCAAAGGACACCTTTAAATTAAGATTTTTAATAGTAACCTCCTGTTTTTCAGCACTCAATAAATAGCTTTTAGCTGTTCCAGTTTCAGGATCATATACTTCCCAATGTTTGAATTTGTCAGGATTAAAATCAGCATCTAGCTCCCGATTAATTCTGACTAGAACATTTTTATTAAATGCTGCCGTAATTCCATTGAGGTCGTTATAAGCATCTAGAATTGTTTGCGGATTCTTTTTAAGATCAAATCCCATAAAAAGCAGATCGTTTGGATTCATGGCTTCCTGAATGTTCTTCAAAAAATCAATGGCTTGAGGGTGTAGCAGGTTCCCGATATTCGATCCTAAAACCATGATCACTTTTTTGCGTGAGCTCATGGATTTTAGTTGTTTTAAAATATCGAAATAGGTGCCTCTTTCAGCTTCTACAATCAAACTCGGTATTTCCTCTTGTAATGATTTCTTAAGTCCGTCGAGGGCATTTTGACTTATATCGACGGGTTTATAATGAACATCATGATTGCCCGCAATAGCATGTTTCAACAATATTTTTGTCTTTAAGCCATCACCTGCGCCAAGTTCGATAAGATCGAAACCTTCTTTTTTAAGATCGAATGCCCCTAAAATAGCTTTTGTATGAGATGAAAGCACTTCATGCTCGCTATTGGTCAAGTAGTATTCTGGCATTGCCATAATATCTTGAAATAGCTGGTCGCCAGCTTTATCGTAAAAGTATTTTGATGAAAGGTGTTTTGGGAAGTCGGTTAAACCGTTATAAACATCCTCTTCAAATTGGGTGGTAAAGGTCACCGTATTGTCAGTATTCATTTGTGTTTTTTGATTATTTGGCCAGTCTAATTCCTGTAAACTGCCATCGTAGTTCTGGTTGAAAAAAGTTTCGATAGGTTGGGCGGGTATGTTTTATTGGTGTCGCAACCGATCCACCACGAAGAACTTTTTGATTCACCATAAATTTGCCATTATATTCGCCTAAAGCACCATCGGCTTTGGCGTATCCTGGGTAGGGGAGGTACGCACTTTCGGTCCATTCCCAGCGGTGTCCCCAGTTGAATTGGTTTTGCGCGATTTCCCATTCAAATTCTGTAGGCAATCGCAATCCTTTATATTGAGCAAAAGCAAAGGCTTCAAAATAGGAGATGTGTGTGACCGCAGCATTCATATTAATTGGCTGAAGTCCATTCAGGCTATATTGCTGCCATTGGTCATCGACTTTATGCCAATACATGGGTGAAGCAATATTGTTATTTTGTAGCCAATCCCATGCTTCAGCATGCCAAAACTTATGGTTTTTATAGCCGCCGTCTTTAATAAATTCAAGGTACTCCGAATTTGTAACGAGTCTATTGGAAATAAGAAAATCTTCTAAATAAACAGTATGTCTACCAAGTTCATTGTCATAGCAGAAATCATTGCTGTTATGACCTATTTCATAGTTTCCAGTTTCAATCTCAATCCAATGTTGATTCGTGTCAAGAGTTTTGTTTTCCTGGAAAGTGTCAGAATATACAGGAAGTAGCGGATTGTGCCCTAAAATATATTTTATATCGGTTAATAGCAGTTCTTGATGTTGTTTCTCATGATGAATTCCTGTTTCTATAACTTCGAGCAATTCATCGGTAATTTCTGATTCAAAAAGTTGCTGCATGGCCTGATCAATGTGAGAACGGTATGAATAGACTTCTTTTACTGTAGGGCGTGATAAATTACCACGATCGGTTCGAACAACCCTTTCGCCCATACTTTCGTAATAACTATTAAAAACGAAAGCGAAATTTTGATCGTATTGTTGGTAGTCCTTTAAGTATTTTTTCAGAATAAACTCCTCAAAAAACCATGTAGTGTGACCAAGGTGCCATTTAGGTGGGGAAACATCTACAATTGGCTGGACTACATAGTCTTCGGTTTGCAAAGGTTGACAAATTTCCTCCGATCTTTTTCTGGTTTCAAGAAACAAATCGAGCAGGGTATCGGTAACGACCATGTGTTGATTTTTGGCTTTCGTTACAAGTTACTAATTTTTAAGAAATGATGTTTTAAGTGAAGTTAAATGAGTGTTAAAGTGGGGTTATTGAAGGCGAAAAGTGATAGGGATGGAAAATGGCACTTTTACTGGTTCGCCATTCCGTAAACCAGGGCTAAATTTTGGAAGTAGTTCGATAATTCTTCTAGCTTCAGCTTTCAAAAATGGGTGTGGCCCTCTCATTCTAATATTTTCAATATCACCTTCTTTATTTATTAAGAAGTTAATATATACCCTGCCCTGAATTCCTAATTTTTGGGCCTCTTTGGGGTATTTGAAGTTCCTCCTAATGTGATTCTGAATCTTTAGTTGAAAACAGCTTGCTGATTTTTTTCGAGGAAATTCCGTTTCGCAACCGGGATACAAAGGAGTTCTTTCTATAAAGCCTCCTTCATAATGTTCGTTACCGTTTAGTAATGTGATTTTATTATCATTTTCAACATCGATCTTAAAAAGAAAATTAAGGCTATGGCGAGGTGCATATTTGTCTAGTTTCTTATTCAATAGTTGAACATTAGGAATTTCGAAAAGCACTTTTTTTATTTCATCTTTCAACAAATCAGCATGTTTTTTATATGCCTTTGCCTGATACTTTTTTGCATATATTCTGGCACTTCCGTACGAATCTTTGATGCTTAATTTGCTGTTAGATTTCATTTTTAATCCAAAATAAACGGAAATGGTATCGTTTACGGTAATATCACGAAAATGCCTTTTGAAGTTGAATGATTGCAGCTTTTTCATTGCTTCTTCTCGCAAAAATGTTTCTAAACAGTTGCTGTTCTCCATCTCTGCGCACTCAGCTAAAACAATTTTTTCTTGTGGGAAATATGGTATTTCTTCTTCAGTTTGTGCAAACGAAAGTGTTGAGCTTATTAGTATGCTCAATAAAAAAAGATACTTCATAGTTGCCTGTTAAACCGCAACAACCCCCTTAATATGAGGGTGTGGATTATAGTCAACTAAAGTAAAATCTTCGAAGGTAAAATCAAAAATATTCTTCACCTCTGGGTTTAAAACCATTTTTGGTAGTGGTTTTGGATCACGACTCAGTTGCGTTTCTAACTGCTCCATATGATTGTTGTAGATATGGGCGTCACCGAAAGTGTGAATAAAATCGCCCGGTTGGTAGCCACATACCTGCGCCATCATCATGGTGAATAATGCATAGGATGCAATATTGAAAGGAACGCCTAAAAAGATATCAGCGCTACGTTGATATAGTTGGCAAGATAATTTACCATCGGCTACATAAAACTGAAAGAATGCGTGGCAGGGTGGCAATGCCGCTTTACCATTCGCTACGTTCTCTGAAAATGAGACCGAAGTATCGGGCAGCACACTCGGATTCCATGCTGAAACCAACATCCTTCTGCTGTTAGGATTGTTTTTTAAGGCATTAATTACTTCCGTAATCTGGTCGATTTCATCACCATTCCAGTTACGCCATTGGTAGCCGTATACTGGACCTAAATCCCCTTTTTCATCTGCCCACTCATTCCAAATGCGAACGCCGTTTTCTTTTAGATACTCAATGTTAGTATCGCCTTTTAGAAACCAAAGCAGTTCATATATAATGGACTTTAAATGCAGTTTTTTGGTTGTAACCATCGGGAAACCTTCGCTTAGATCAAAACGCATTTGATATCCAAAAACACTCTTAGTTCCCGTTCCCGTGCGATCTCCTTTTTCATTTCCATGCGCCAACACATGCTTCACTAAGTCGTGGTACTGCTTCATTTTAATTGGAATTTAATGACTGGCAAAGTATTAAAATGCTAGAAAAAGAAAGCCTTTTTTAGGAGTGATTTATTCAGAGGTTATTAACTTTAGTTGACGGTTGACGGTTGACGGTTGACGGTTGTAAATGAAAGACTGCTTACTGAAGACTGAATACTGCTTACTAAATTTATCCAATAATCATTCCTGCAATAGTAGCTGAAAGTAACGAAGCAATCGTACCACCAATCATGGCTTTGATTCCGAATTCGGAAAGGGTTTTTCGTTGGCCTGGAGCTAATGAGCCGATGCCGCCAATTTGAATACCAATCGAGGCGAAGTTGGCGAAGCCGCATAACATATAGGTCGCCATAATAACTGATTTGTTATAGTTTAGGTGAATGGCGTTACCAAGGTTTTTAAGTTCTGCTAATTGAATATATCCAATAAATTCGCTTGCCGCTAGCTTGATTCCTAATAACTGCCCCATTAAGGCCATATCTTCCGTTGCTACTCCGATTAACCACATAAGCGGTGCAAAAACATATCCTAAAATAAATTCTAGCGATAGTCCATCATAAGGAGTATTGGCTGCTATAATCTCATTTAATGAAGTGAAATGCCAATTAATATCCCATTTTTCTATTACAATACCATCAAAGCCTGCAATTCCACCTAAAATCCCATTAATCATTGCTATAAAAGCAACAAATACTAACAGCATTGCACCTACATTCACAGCCAGTCTTAATCCTTCAGTTGTTCCGTTGGCAATGGCGTCTAGAATATTTGATCCTATTTTTTCTTGAGATACTTTAATGTCATTATTAATAGGTTCTGTTTGCGGATATAACATTTTAGAAATAACTATTGCTCCTGGAGCCGCCATTACCGATGCCGCAAGTAAATGTTTGGCAAAAGTTAATTGCAGCACTGGATCGTCTCCGCCTAAAAATCCAATATAGGCAGCTAAAACGGCACCAGCTACGGTGGCCATTCCGCCGATCATTACTAACAAGATTTCAGATCGATTCATTTTTTCTAGGTAAGCCTTGATTAGCAATGGTGCTTCAGTTTGGCCAAGAAAAATATTTCCGGCAACGGATAGACTTTCCATACCCGATATGTGCAATACTTTGGTAAGAATCCAGGCCATCGCTTTAACTATTTTCTGAATAATACCTAGGTAAAATAAAACAGAAGTTAAGGCCGAAAAGAATAAGATAGTAGGTAATACTTGAAATGCAAAAATGAATCCGTAGGTACTTACATCCATAAGACCTTCGAACAAAAATGTGCTACCTGCTCTTGTGAATTCTAGTACCTGAATAAATATTCCTCCAACAAATTCAAATACACTTTGAATAAATGGAATACGCAAAACCCCAATTGCAATAAGTAATTGAAATCCTAGTCCAAGTCCGACCGTTTTCCAATTAATCGCTTTTCGATTGCTGCTTAATAAAAATGAAATTACAATTAGAACAAACATACCAAGCATTCCGCGAAGTAAACTGTTCATTGTAAAACCCTGACTAGGGATCATGCCATCTGTTGTTCCTGATAGTTCAGTATTTGCCGAAGAAGTTGGAACTGCACTTGCATCACTTTTAAAACTATAAAAAGCTCCTTTTTCTTTAAATATTAAAGTAGAATCTGTGAGCTGTGTTATTTTGTAAGTGCGAACCGTATCAGAAGGTTGTTCGTAATAAAATAGCAATAATTTATTTTGATATAGGTAATTCCCTGAGGCTTTTAAGTTGTTTTTCGCAGCTAATTCGTATTGAAATTCACCATTTTCAAACGTAAGAAAATCAGTTTCTGGATTAACAGAAATAAGTGATTCACCTTGTTCATTTTCGATGGAATCAAAAATCCATTTCTTATTTATTTCTTGAGCATTAGTTAATGCGAGACCGCATATAACCATGAAAATGGATATTATTTTTCTAATCATCTAATGGGAGTTAGTTTTGTTCGCGACGAGATATTTCGTCTCGTATATTTGCTGCTTTTTCGTAATCTTCGTTAGCCACAGCACTATCCAAACTATTATAAAGTTCTTGTAGGGATAGTTTTTTATAGTCAGTAGATTCGGAAGTGCTTTCTGCAAAAACTTCGTCAACAACTAAGGCTTCGTCGTTTTCTTCCTCGCCCTCTTCTTTTTTAGGAGTTGCTTTTAAATAAATGCCTGCTTTGTCAAGTATTGTTTTGTAGGTGAAGATTGGAGCATTAAATCGCAATGCCAGAGCGATGGCATCAGATGTTCGAGCATCGATGATTTCTTCGGCTTGCTCATTTTCGCAAATGATACTGGAATAGAAAACACCATCAACTAATTTATGTATGATTACTTGCTTAACCTTGATCTTAAAGCGATCAGAGAAACTTTTAAAAAGATCATGGGTAAGTGGTCTCGGTGGTTTTATTTCTTTTTCTAATGCAATGGCAATAGATTGGGCTTCGAAAGCACCAATAACTATGGGCAATTTTCGTTCACCATCAACCTCGCTTAAAATAAGAGCGTAGGCTCCATTTTGAGTTTGGCTGTACGAAATTCCTTTGATGTTTAGTTTTACTAGACTCATTCAACATAAAAAAAAGGCTCGCAAAACTAGGGGGAAACCCGAATTTTGCAAGCCCCATTTACAGGCACAAGTTAGCAAATTTATGCGTTTTGCGCTTTAAATTGTTTTAATTTTTCAATTAGCGAGGGTACTATCTCAAAGGCATCACCAACAACACCATAATCAGCTGCTTTAAAGAAAGGAGCTTCGGCGTCATTATTAATAACAACTTTCACTTTTGAAGAGTTAATTCCCGCTAAATGCTGAATCGCACCAGAGATACCGATGGCGATATATAAGTTAGAAGCTACAGGTTTTCCTGTTTGCCCTACGTGCTCTCCGTGAGGTCTCCATCCCATATCAGAAACGGGTTTAGAACAGGCAGTCGCTGCACCAAGTACATCTGCTAATTCTTCGATCATTCCCCAGTTTTCAGGACCTTTCATTCCACGACCTGCTGATACCACAACTTCGGCATCGGCAATGGTTACTTTATCGGTAGCTTTATCAACTGAAGTTGTTTTTACGCCAAAATCACTATCCGCTACAGATGGCTCAAAAGCTTCTTCAGCAGCAGCGCCACTAGCTTCTACTAAACCAAAGGCATTTTTAGAAAGTCCGATTAATTTTACGTCGGTATTGATTTCTGTAAAGCTAAATGCTTTGTTTGTAAAAGCAGTTCTTTTAACAGTAAACGGACTTGCGCTTTCTGGGGCCGAAACAACGTTAGAGGCATATCCTGCGTTTAATCCAATTGCTAGTAGTCCAGCTAAGAACTTACTATCAGCACTAGAGCTGATAATTACAACTTTTGCATCTTCTTTTTGAGCAGCTTGTTTAATGGCATTTGCGTACGCTTTGGCATTAAAATCGCTTAACTGATCATTTTTTATATTTAACACTTTGTCTGCACCATAAGCTGCAAGATCGCCAGTACTATTGGCGTTAAATGCCACAGCAGTTACGGTAGTGCCCAGTGTATTTGCAACGGCTTTTGCATAAGACGCAACTTCAAAAGCTGCTTTCTTAAATACTCCGTTTTCTGTTTCTGTATATACTAAAACTGACATATTTCTTTTTCTTTTTATTGAGTTATATCACCTTTGCTTCAGTATGCAAAAGATTTACCAGTTCGTCTAAATTTCCAGCATCAACTAATTTGACAGCACCTTTAGGAGCAGGTTTTTCAAATTTTGTTGCGGATGAGTCTGCACTTGCATCAGTAGCTTCAACCACGTTTAGGGGCTTCTTACGAGCCATCATAATTCCTCTCATGTTAGGAATACGAAGATCACTTTCCTCAACCAATCCTTTTTGTCCGCCAACAACTAGTGGTAACGAAGTGGTCGAAGTTTCTTTTCCGCCATCGATCTCACGAGTAGCAGTTGCATTAGATCCATCAACTTCAAGACCAATACAGGTATTTACAAAGTTGGCACCAATTAGTTCTGCTAACATTCCAGGAACCATACCACCATTATAATCGATAGACTCACGTCCAGCAATAATAAGGTCGTAACCTCCGTCTTGCGCTACTTTAGCTAATTGTTTTGCTACAAAAGCCCCGTCGGTAGCTTCTGCGTTTACTCTTATTGCGGTATCCGCGCCAATTGCTAGTGCTTTACGAAGTGTAGGTTCAGTTTCTGCACCACCGACATTTACGACATCAACAGAGGCTCCTTGTTTTTCTTTAAACCACATTGCTCTTGTCAAACCGAATTCGTCATTTGGGTTTATAACAAATTGAACACCATTCGTGTCAAATTTGGTATCACCATCAGTAAAATTGATTTTGGAAGTGGTATCAGGAACATGGCTAATACAAACTAGTATTTTCATTATGCTCTTTATTATTAAATTGACAATTTTTGAGGTGGCAAATTACGAATTTATTTGCCAATTTACTATGCATGCATAATATTTTTTTAAATAAGTTGATTTCAATTCTTGTTGCATTAATTGTTATTTTTGCTTTTCGTTTTTTGACCGACTAATCTTTGAGAACAACGTATGAGAACAATACAATTTAGAGAAGCAATCGCTGAGGCAATGAGTGAGGAAATGCGCAAGGATGAGCGTATTTATCTAATGGGTGAAGAGGTTGCTGAATATAATGGTGCTTACAAGGCATCTAAAGGAATGCTTGACGAATTTGGCGAGAAGCGCGTTATCGATACGCCGATTGCTGAGCTTGGTTTCGCAGGAGTGGCTGTAGGGTCTACAATGACTGGTTGTCGTCCTATCGTTGAGTATATGACTTTTAACTTCTGTCTGGTTGGTATCGATCAGATTATTAATAATGCTGCAAAGATTCGTCAAATGTCCGGTGGACAATTTCCTTGTCCTATTGTATTTAGAGGGCCGACTGCTTCTGCAGGTCAGTTAGCAGCTACGCACTCTCAGGCATTCGAAAACTGGTTTGCAAATACTCCAGGTTTAAAAGTAATAGTTCCTTCTAATCCTTACGATGCAAAAGGGCTTTTAAAAGCGGCCATTCGCGATGATGACCCAGTTATTTTTATGGAGTCGGAACAAATGTATGGTGATAAGGGAGAGGTGCCAGAAGAAGAATATGTACTACCTATTGGTGTAGCCGAAATTAAGAGAGAAGGTAAAGATGTAACCATCGTTTCTTTTGGTAAGATTATTAAGGAAGCGTACAAAGCAGCAGATGAATTAACAGAAGAAGGAATAAGTTGTGAGATTATCGATTTACGTACTGTACGTCCGTTAGATCAAAAAACGATTCTTGATTCGGTTAAAAAAACAAATCGTTTAGTAATTCTCGAGGAAGCATGGCCATTTGGTAATATTTCTACCGAGATAACCTATCAAGTACAATCGCAGGCATTTGATTATTTAGATGCTCCTGTAGAAAAAATAAATACAGCTGATACCCCTGCTCCGTATTCACCGACTTTATTGGCCGAGTGGTTGCCAAATAAAGATGATGTGATTAAGGCGGTAAAAAAGGTATTGTATAAATAGTATAGTACAGACTGTTAACACGGTCATAAACTTCATTGGCATTGTTGTTGATGAAGTTTTTTGCTTTAACCGCATTGTATGTTTTCTTAAACGAATCGACTAAGGCGATATATTTAGCGGAAAACCAAAAACAATTACATGAGGCATAAACATTTTCTAACCTACTTGCTAATGCTCTTCAGTAGCGCCATACTTTTGGCTCAAACGAAAGTTAGCGGGTACGTTTTTGATGAGTTTAATGAGCCGGTTCCCTTTGCTAATATCTTATTCAAAGGCTCGACTGAAGGAACTACCAGTAATGAAAACGGCCGTTTTTACCTGGAGTCAGATAACACTTATAACACCTTAGTCATTTCTTTTATCGGGTTTGATACTCAAGAATTACCGCTTACAAAGAAGGTGAATTACGATCTAAAAATTACACTTACTGCTGGCGGAGAACAGTTAAAGGAGGTAGTTGTTTATAGCGGAAAACAATCTAAAAAGAATAATCCTGCGATCGATATCCTTCGAAAAATCTGGAAGCGAAAGCGGCAAAATGGACTTCGACAGTTCAATCAATATCAATACAACAAATACGAAAAAGTAGAATTCGATCTTAATACAATCGATAGCAGTGTTATTAAAAGTAAGCTCTTTAAGGGTATGGAGTTTGTATTTCAGCAAGTCGATACCTCAAGAATTACGGGAAAAACCTATTTGCCAATTTTTATCAATGAGGCTGCCAGCGAAGTATATGGAGATAATACAATTAATAAGGAGAAAGAAAATCTGATAGGAAACAAAAATTCTGGTTTCAGCAATAATCAAGTAATTATTGGTTTTATAAAGGATTTGTATAACGAATACAATGTATATGATAATTACATTAAAATATTCGATAAAAGTTTTACAAGTCCCATTTCCCGAACGGGAATCGATACCTATAATTATGTATTAACCGACAGCGCTTTTGTAGATAATAAATGGTGCTACAATATTACATACTACCCAAGGCGTAAAAATGAGCTGACCTTTAAAGGCGATTTTTGGGTGAATGATACTACCTATGCCATTAAAGAGATTAATATGCAAGCCAGTAAAAGTGCTAATATTAATTGGGTAAAGGAACTGTATATCGAACAAGAATTTGACGTCTTGAATGACTCTGTTTTTCTCATAAAACGTGATTATATACTTTCTGATTTCGTTTTGAATAAGAAGGAAAAATCGCGTGGTGTTTATGGTAAGCGTACTACCTTATTTAATAAGTACAAATTCGATGTTAAAAAGCCACGTAAATTTTATGAAGCCCAGATCGATCCTTATAATGAGACGGTCTATAATCGAGATGATGCCTTTTGGGAAACGAATCGGCTAGAGGAATTAAATAAGGACGAGCGAGGGGTTTATAAAATGCTAGATACCTTAAAAACTGTTCGCAAGTTCAAAAACTTATATAATATCGGGTCGGTTTTAGCATCGGGCTATATTGAGTTCGATAAGCTTAATTTTGATTACGGTCCCATATTTTCCACATTTGGTTTTAATGATGTAGAAGGTATTCGAGTTCGCGGTGGTGGTAGAACATATTTCGGTCCAAATGATCCTTGGCGTATAGAGGGCTTTGGTGCTTACGGTTTCAGAGATGATAAGTTTAAATATGGACTTTCGGGTAAATGGCTACTCGATCGTAAAACGAGACTAACTATTTCTGTGGGTACAAGGCGAGATGTTGAGCAAACGGCATTAAATCTAACACCTACTACCGATGTTTTAGGCCGAAGTTTTGGCTCATCTTCATTGTTTGCATCAGGTGACAACAGCCGACTTACGAACATCAACTTAACTAGGGCTCAAATCGACTTTGAACCTTGGAAAAACTTCCAAGTACAATTTGGTGGCTCATTTCGTAAATTAAAATCAGCATCGCCAAGTACATTTAGTTTAGATTATATTGATTCAAGTGAACCTTCAGGGATTTCATCGGAAATCAATCAAGGAGAGCTTACAGCTTCTTTGACATACACACCTGGTAGGGTGAATATTGGTTACGGTGTCGAGCGCAGAATTTCTGATGATGATTATCCGACAGTTTTTATCAATTATGCTAAAGGAGATCGTTCTTTGTTAGATAGCGATTTTGATTATGAGCGTTTGCAATTATTTTACCGACAGCCATTGTTAGTTGGTGGTTTTGGTCGAAGTTGGTTTACGCTGGAGGCAGGTAAGACTTTTGGAGATGTGCCTTTAGGGCTATTATCGGTAATTCCTGGGAATCAATCCTATTTTTCGGTATTCAATACCTTTCCTACGCTTAATTTTTACGAGTTTATAACAGATACATATACGACAGTCCATCTAGAGCATAATTTTAATGGACGACTGTTTTCTCGAATCCCATTTTTAAGAAAGCTAAATCTTCGAGAAATTGTTGGTATTCGTGGCGCGTGGGGATCTATATCAGATGCTAACATTGCATTGAATCAACCAGCTTTTAGCACTTTGGGATTAAACCCAAATTCAATAGCGCCCAATGATAAGATCTATTGGGAGTATTCAGTAGGCGTAGGGAATATTTTTAAGTTGCTGCGTATCGATGTCAACTTCCGTGGAAACTACTTTGACAATATTGATGCTAGAAGAGTAAGTGTCACAGGTGGTATCGGATTTTATTTCTAGTTTTTTATCTAAAACTAAACACTCTTTTTATTGCGTCAAGGACTACAAATATGTACTTTTGCACCCCTTTTAATAAAACAATTAAAGCGTTGATAATTAAGTAAGGACGCGCATAATATAAGATAGACATAACATGGCAAAAAAAGAGAGAAAGACCTTTGATGTGCTAATTGAGATTCCTAAAGGAAGTAGAAATAAATACGAATATGATTTCGTATTGAATAAAGTAAGATTCGACCGTATGTTATTTTCATCAATGATGTATCCAGCGGATTACGGTTTTATTCCTGAAACGTTGGCTCTAGACGGTGATCCTTTAGATGTATTGGTGTTGGGTTCTCAGCCTACTTTCCCGATGTGTGTTATGGAAGTAAAAGCTATTGGAGTATTCCATATGGCAGATGAAAAAGGTCCTGATGAAAAAGTAGTTTGCGTTCCGGTTTCCGATCCTATTTGGAATCAACTAAATAAATTAGATGATATGAATCCCCATTTAAAAAGGGAGATCACACATTTTTTTCAAGTATATAAAGATTTAGAGAAAAAGAAGGTAGATGTTGGTGCTTGGGGAGATGTTGACGAGGCTTATGAGATTTATTTGAAATGTAAAGATCGTTATGAAAATAGCGAGCACAAAGCAAAGCGTAGTTTTACAATATAAGCAAGCAGCTTTTTAAATAATAAGGTTACTAGAGATATAGTTGTTTCTAGTGACCTTTTTTGATTTAATAATTTAAGCGGTTTTGATTGAAAGATTAATAAAATGACACCTCTTAAATCATACTTTTTATATTCATATCGATTTTACTACATTTACGCCCACTATTAAAAAAATCTAACTAATTATTTTATGGAATCATATATGATTTGGATGCCAATTGTGTTGGCAGTATTAGGCTTAATTTACATGTTTATTAAGCAAAAATGGGTGATGAAGCAGGATGCTGGAGACGGCAAAATGAAAGAGATATCTTACCATATTTACGAGGGTGCATTAGCATTCTTAAATGCTGAATATAAACTACTAACAGTATTCGTTATTATCGTAAGTTTAGCGCTTACTGCAGTTTCTTTTATTGTGCCAACAACGCATTGGCTTATTGTTATTGCTTTCATTTTCGGAGCAATATTTTCAGCTTTTGCAGGTAACATTGGGATGAAGATCGCAACAAAAACAAATGTTCGAACGACCCAAGCCGCACGTACAAGTTTACCAAATGCACTTAAAATTTCTTTTGGTGGTGGTACCGTAATGGGCTTAGGTGTTGCAGGTTTAGCAGTATTAGGTTTAACGGCATTTTTCATATTTTTCTTTTGGTTCTTTATGGGTAGCGAATGGACAAGTACAATGGATATGACCATCGTTCTTGAAACATTAGCTGGTTTCTCCTTGGGAGCTGAATCAATCGCATTGTTCGCGCGTGTTGGTGGTGGTATCTATACAAAAGCTGCCGATGTTGGTGCTGATCTAGTTGGAAAGGTAGAAGCAGGTATTCCTGAAGATGATCCTCGTAATCCAGCTACAATTGCTGATAATGTAGGTGACAACGTTGGTGATGTTGCAGGTATGGGAGCTGATCTTTTCGGTTCATATGTTGCAACTGTATTGGCGGCAATGGTACTCGGAAATTATGTAATTAAAGATATGGGAGGTGCAATCGATGATGCATTTGGTGGTATTGGCCCAATTTTATTACCAATGGCAATTGCAGGTGCTGGTATTATCATTTCTATTATTGGTACCATGTTGGTGAAGATAAAAAATAACGATGCAAAAGAAGCTCAGGTAATGGGCGCTCTAAACTTTGGTAACTGGACTTCAATTGTTCTAGTGCTTGCAGCATGTTTCGCACTATGTAAGTGGATGCTTCCTGAAACCATGAAAATGGAATTTTTCGGTGAAGGTCTAGTGGAGATTTCTTCAATGAGAGTTTTCTACGCAACCTTAGTAGGTTTAATTGTAGGTGCTGTTATTTCTTCAGTAACTGAATATTATACAGGATTAGGTAAAAAACCAATCTTAAAAATTGTACAACAATCGAGCACAGGTGCAGGTACAAACATCATTGCTGGTCTGGCTACCGGTATGATTTCTACTTTTCCATCGGTATTGTTATTTGCTGGTGCAATCTGGGCGTCTTATGTATTTGCAGGATTTTATGGGGTGGCATTAGCTGCTTCTGCAATGATGGCAACAACAGCTATGCAATTGGCAATTGACGCTTTTGGTCCGATATCAGATAATGCAGGTGGTATTGCTGAAATGAGTGAGCAAGAACCAATCGTAAGAGAGCGTACTGATATTTTAGATTCAGTTGGTAATACAACAGCAGCAACTGGAAAAGGATTTGCTATCGCTTCAGCCGCCTTGACATCATTAGCATTATTTGCTGCCTATGTGACTTTCACAGGAATTGACGGAATTAATATTTTTAAAGCACCAGTACTAGCAATGTTATTTGTTGGTGGTATGGTTCCTGTTGTATTCTCTGCACTTGCTATGAATGCAGTAGGGAAAGCAGCGATGGAAATGGTTCAAGAAGTACGTCGCCAGTTTAGAGATATTCCTGGAATTATGGAAGGTACAGGGAAACCAGAATACGATAAATGTGTGGCAATTTCTACGCAAGCATCTTTAAAACAAATGTTACTTCCTGGTGTTTTAACAATTGGCTTTCCTTTGATAATTGCATTTGTTCCTATGTTATTTGGGATGGAGCCAACAGCAATTGCTGAAATGCTTGGGGGTTATATGGCAGGTGTGACTGTAAGTGGTGTTCTTTGGGCAATTTTCCAGAACAACGCAGGTGGTGCGTGGGATAACGCTAAAAAGAGTTTTGAAGCCGGTGTTGAAATTAACGGAGAAATGACTTACAAAGGTAGTGACGCTCATAAAGCAGCCGTTACTGGTGATACAGTAGGTGATCCTTTTAAAGATACATCAGGACCTTCAATGAATATTCTAATTAAACTTACTTGTTTGATTGGTTTAGTTGTAGCACCAATTTTAGGTGGTCATGAAGCTGAAACTGTAACTGCGAGTAATGAGATTAGAAAAGAAGTAAAGGTGGAGATGAATGCGGAAAATCAAGACTTTGCCCAAGCAACAGTAACGATAAGCAAAACCGATGAAAACGGAGTGGTTACTGAATCAGTTCAGGAGTTTAAAGGAACTGCAGCGGAAGTAAAAGCATCTTTAGAAGGACTTGAAGAAGATGTAAACGTAAAGATTGAAAAACTAGATATTACAAAAGAGAAAAAGTAAAAATTCTTTTAGTTTATATTGAGAAACCCGCTATTCATTTGAGTAGCGGGTTTTTTTGTTGTGAAATTCTAGATTAGTAACGGTTATATCAAATATGATTCGAATTGTAAGATGTATTTTCAAGTTCTAAATAATACAGTCTCTATACATCAAAGTAGAATAACTCATCAGCTTTAATATATTTGTGTTTTATTCGAACTTCGTTTAATGAGCCTTCTTAAAAAAGATCCATTACAAATTATAGCTTTTCAAAGCTATGGTACTCGTACGCATTTTTACTTAAGAGGAAGGGCTTTGGAAGATGAAAATATCGACCTGCAGCAGCAAGGTTTATTGCGATTACTAATCAACTCTTGGAAACGCATAGAATCGGATGAGATCAAAAATGTCGATGTCAATATAAAACTATCAGACGGAACAATTATTAGTACTAAGACTGATGACCATGGTTATTTTATTGCCGAATTCACACATAAAAACTTACTAGAACTTGCCAACGAAGAAGGTTGGGTGTTGGCTGAGGTTTCTTATGGCGAAATGAAAATGAAACGCACCATTCAAAAAGGGAATCTTTTTCCAGCGGAGGTTTTAATTCCTTCGCGAAAAGTAGAATTTGGTGTTGCAAGTGATATAGATGATACTATTTTGCATACAGGAGTTGTTTCTAGATTGAAATGGAAGCTTATTTATAATACCTTTTTTAAGTCGGCTAAAAAAAGAAAATCGCTTGAAGGTGCGGCAGAATTTTATCACTTATTGCACCGAGGAGTTTCAGGAACGAATGCAAATCCAATATTCTATGTGAGTCATAGTCCTTGGAATTTGTATCTGTATTTAGAACTCTTTTTAAGACAAAATAACTTTCCTAAAGGACCAATATTACTTCGTAGTTTTGAGTATTTCACAAGTCGAAAAAAGCGAAGAACAGGACCTAGAAAAAAGCATGAGATCACTAATTTATTAGAAACCTATGTCGATCTACCTTTTATATTAATTGGGGATGGTGGCGAACATGATCTTGATATTTATATGGAGCTTGCCAAGCAATACCCTAATAGGGTTAAAGCCATTTACGTACGAAGCGTTACGCATAGAAAGAAAATGCTACGCATTAAAAATTTAATTGATAATTATAAAGATGTACCGGTTTTAATTGTCGATAACAGTCAACAGGCAATGGATCATGCTCGAGAGCATGGGTTTATCAAATCACTTTAAAAAAATTAAAATAACCCGTGAATCTCAGCGTCAATTTTATTGATCACAGAACCTAGATCTTCAGGGTTGTCTACAAAGTTTAAATTGTCAACGTCAATCACCAATAACTTTCCTGTGTTATACTGATGAATCCAGGCTTCATAACGTTCGTTTAATCGACTTAAATAGTCAATACTAATAGAGTTTTCGTATTCGCGGCCTCGTTTGTGAATTTGCGAGACTAAATTAGGAATACTACTGCGCAGATAAATCAATAGATCTGGTCCTTTTACCAAAGACTCCATTAGCTGAAACAGCGAAGAATAATTTTCGAAGTCTCGATTGGTCATAAGACCCATTGCGTGCAAGTTAGGTGCGAAAATATGAGCATCTTCATAAATGGTGCGGTCTTGAATAATCTTTTTACCACTTTCTCGAATTTGCAAGACCTGTCTAAAGCGGCTGTTTAAGAAATATACCTGAAGATTAAATGACCAGCGTTCCATTTGATTGTAAAAATCGTCCAGGTAAGGATTATCAACAACATCTTCTAACTGTGCTTCCCATTTATAGTGTTTGGCTAGTAACTTGGTCAAGGTTGTTTTTCCGGCACCAATGTTTCCTGCGACGGCAATATGCATACAAATAAAGTTTAGTAGTAGTTTATTAAGCTACGGCTAATATACAAGGTTTGGTTGCCACGCCAAAATGGATTTTCACCCATTTTCGTTGAAGAACAACTTATTTAGCTAAACGTAAGAATAGCGTTGGGATGGCTTTGTTTTTTACTAATTGGATTAAAAGTTTAAGGGTTGTGTTAATCACAACCCATATCCTCTTTAGAGACGGTATCGTTATTTGGAATACAATTCCCCGACATTACTGAATCGGGGGTATATCGATTTATAGTAGCATCGTATAAACCGTTTTCAATGAAATCTGTTAATTGATCTATTTCCATTTCTGTAAGCCCTAGAGCAATGAAATTAGGATCTAACTTGTTAGCAGGTACATTCTGGTTTTCTGCAACTGCATTGTTTTTATATTCAATAATTTCTTTTACAGACGAAATTGATCCGCCATGACCCAGAAAACGTATGTTTTTTAAATTGTAGAGTTGTGGTACTTTAAATTTAAAATCGTCTAAGGGGTTTCCTGTAAACCCGCCTCTTCCTTTTTTTGTGGCGTCATTAACTGTTCCGAAAAAATCGTCTCCCTCAAGATCGGCAAGACCGATGCTATTAAAGTTCATGCTATTTAGGGCTGGGCCGGTATGACAAGTTGTGCATTGACCTTTTTCAAAAAATAAAAGTGCTCCTTCCTTTTGATCATTAGTGAGTGCATTTTTATCACCATTTAACCATTTCTGAAAGGGAGCTTGGTTAGCCAAAACAGTTCGTTCATAAGCTGCGATTGCCAAACCTGCGGTTACTTTCGTGTATCGTTCTGTCGCAGGAACATTAGAAAATGCGGCATCAAAATAAGCTGTGTATCCCAGCGAGCTTGCAAGTGTTTCAGTAACATCTAATCGATGCACGCCAAGTCCAGCAATCGCTTGAGTTTCTAATCCTTCAAATCCTAAATTATTAGTTTCTTTAGGGGTGCCGGCAGTCCATTGGGCTTCTGTTCCTATATTAACATCAGTTGCCCCAAATTGTCCATTCCAAAGCATTACTTTTTGAAAAGCACCGTTTAAAACTGTTGGAGTGCGTATATCTTGAATATCAAGATCCGCTACAATATATTCGCTGTGTTTTGCTCTTGTTTCACCAGCAAGTCCAAAGCCAATACCGCCTTCGCCTATACCTTGTTTCATTCCAGATTGAAAATCAGCCTGTGCATGATGACAACTGGCGCATGAATAAGTATTTCTTCCTGTTTCATTTTTAGGATTTACGCCTAATCCGGTCTCATGATAAAGTAGCTTACCTAAAAGCACTTTTTCTTGGGTAAGAGGGTTCTTAGGGTCTTGTGGAATATTAGCAAGATCATCAGATGATGGTATCTTAAAATAATCAAGGCTGTTGGTACTTGACTCTTTCAACAATACTTCGGTTAGCAGCTGATCAAGATCAGATTGCGGAACTTCGGTATAATCATCATTTTTACAACTTAGGAATAGGATAATGGTAAGGAATACTAGGAGGTATTTTCCGGTATTCATGTTTGTTTTTTGTTTGTTCGCGGCAAATGTGAGTATAGATAATGGGTTGCAGAACTATTTTAGATTAACGTCCAATTATTCTGATGATAGGAGGTAGTGTTTTATCGATACGATATGGAGTTATAATTTTTTTCAAAAATGCTGAACAAATTGAATGAAAAAGAACTATTATCATTTTATAGAACAACCACTTCAAAATTTTTTGGGATAAAGAAAAGACTTTTGTCTAGCAGATAAGTTTATAGCCATATCCGCGCACATTTACGATTTGTATAGCTATATCCTTTTTTAGTTTTTTCCGCAGTTTGGTAATAAATACATCCATACTTCGAGCATTAAAAAAATCATCATCACCCCAGATTTTTTTAAGGATGAACGATCGATCTAAAATCTCATTTTTCTTTTCTGTAAGATGAAATAACAACTCTGCTTCGCGGTGAGTTAAATTAATTATTTCTTCTTGAAATTGGAGTTGTTGTTTGGTGTAATTAAATTCGTAGCTGCTAATGGAAATGGTCTTTTTTTCTTCTTTTAAATAAGCACGGTCGAGTAAGGCATGAATTCTTATAATCAACTCCTCCATACTAAATGGCTTCTTTAAATAATCATTGCCACCGTGTTTAAAACCGTCAACGACATCGTTAGTTTGAGATTTAGCAGTTAGGAATATAATTGGGATTGTTGCATTTCCTTTTCTTATCTCTTTTGCTAAAGTAAAACCATCTTTTTTCGGCATCATGACGTCAAGAACAAGTACTTCAGGATTTTCTTCTTCATACAATTGATACGCTGTTTCGCCATCTTCACAAAAAATAACTTTGAAATCTCGCGTTTCTAGGCTCTCTTTTACGATTTGACCTAATGCAGGTTCATCTTCAGCAAGTAATATTTTTATTTTCTTATTCATTAAGTAAATTACAATGTGACTTTGAAAATAGTATTTTTTGAATCAGTAGCTAATTGAATGGACCCATCGTGTTTCTCGATAATTTTTTTTGTGTAAAAAAGGCCTATTCCAAACCCTTTTACATCATGCCTATTACCAGTGGGCACTCTGTAAAATTTATCAAATATTTTTTCTCGTTGCGATTTTTCAATCCCGTTACCATTGTCGCCAACAGATATCTCAACTTTGTCTAGTAGTGAATTGATATTCAATTCAACAGTATTACCACCATATTTAATAGCATTATCAATAAGGTTTGCAATGGCATTTTCAAAGTGAAATGCATCAACGGTAATTTCAAGTTCCGAAATGTTGGTCGTGAAATTAATCGTTTTTTCATTGGCAAGTAGCTGGTATTTTTCTACTAATCTTCTCATCATTGCAACAATATCAATATCTTCTTTATTTAAAATAAGTTTGTCGCTGTCTAAGGTGGCAGTTTCCAAGAGTTTCTCCACCATTTGATGCAGTTTTTTTAACTGCTGGTCACCAATATTGAGGTATTTGTTAGTTTTTTCTTTGTCGTTGGTCTCATTGAAATTTTTAATCCCTTCGATCGCTGTTGATACCGTTGCGATCGGCGTTTTAAATTCGTGAGTAATATTGCTTATCAAGTCGTTTTTAATCTCAGCCAATTCCTTTTGTTTACCTATTGTTTTAAGTAAAAATAACAAGCAAAAGATAATGGAGACGGATAGCATCAACGACAAGATAATGCCGGTTATGCTTCTTTTTAAAATGGCAATAGTGGGGTTAGAAAATAACAACTCTAACTTTTCATCACTTGGTAAATAGGTTGATTTTGAAAAGGTGGATAGCCATAAATGATTTTCTGAATGATCAGCATCTTCAAAAAACTTGACAATAGTATCTTTTTTAGTATGGATAAAACCAAAATCAACAGGAAGTTGTTTTCTGTCTAATTCATACACAAAAAAATCATCTAGCTTATTAAAATCAATAGAGTCGCTGCTGAATGATACTACTAATTTAGTTTTAAGTCCTTCTAAACGGTTAATACTGTCAACTTTTGGTTTTCCCTTAAAAACCTGAATCGAAGATATTTTAAGAGAATCACGATCTAGAGAGTCAATGGTAGTTTTAAAACTTATTTGACTACCACTTTTATTCACATTAAAACTGTCTTTGTCAATTTTGAAAAGTGAATCGAATTTAATTTGCTTGAATATATTTCCAATTCGATTTTTATCAGTTTTCTTGGTGGTGTCTGTGTCTATAAAAGCAATAGTGTTATTTTTGGTAATATCGGCATAATAGGCTTCAATTCCATTGTCAAGTGCAATTTGTACTTCGTTTATAAGGCGTTGCTTATTGGTCTTATAGTTTTCTACATTCCAATAGACCTGAATGCCTATAGTTGCAACAATGGTGATTGCAACAAAATAGACTATTCTTTTATAAAGTCGTTCGTTCATGGGTCAAATGTAATGGGTAATAATGGGTTTTTCTAAATCGGTTAACACTCGTTAACATTGGTTAACCTTGATTGTGCAATTGAATGTGCAATTTTGGAGTGTTCAATAATAAATAATCAAACAAAAATGGCAACAAAAATCACCTTATTCCTAGTAACCTTAGTGCTAACTACTTTCTCAAGCTTTGCTCAAGAATCTGAAACTGAAAAAGATCTATACACCAGTGACATTGAAATTTCAGTTGATAATGAAGACGATCTAGATCAAGATTTTGATAAAACGTTTAGAGATATATTCGACATGTTTAAAGAGAACACCGATTTATCAAAAGAGGTAAGTTTAAAGTTTACTGTTAAAGAAATAAAAGGTAACGAGGGTAATACGAAATTTAGCAACCTAAGTTTTAAAGTAAGTGGCCCTGCAAGTGAAGCAGATGCCTTATACAAAGAAACACTTAAACGCACTGATCGAATTAAGAAAATGGTTAAAAAATTATCAGAATAAAATAAATATCAATAAAAATGAACAGTTTAAGAATTTTACCAACCATCATACTTTTATTTACAATCCTGGGCGCTAGTCACGCCCAGGGTTTTCAGGGCGTTGCAACTTATAAAACGGATAGAAAGGTTAACATAAAATTAGATAGTACAACGGTTTCTAGCGATATGCAGAAAGACTTGATGGCTCGAATGCGTAAACAATTTCAAAAGGAATTTACACTTACGTTCAATCAATATGAATCGACCTGGAAACAAGAAGCCGCCCTTTCAACACCGAGCGCACCTACTGGAAATATTGTAGTAAATATTGTTGGTGGCGGTGGCGGATCTGATGTGTTATATAAAAACACAAAAGAAAGTCGGTTTGCTGAAAAAGCCGATATGTTTGGCAAAATATTTCTAATTCAAGACTCTCTTAGTAAGCCAGATTGGAAGCTAACCAATGAAACTAAAGGTATAGGGAATTACACCTGCTATAAGGCAACCTGGACCCAAAAAAGTAAAAAAATCACTTATGTAAATGGCGAAAAGGAAGAGTCTGACGAAGACGAAATACGCACAATAACTGCATGGTACACGCCCGAAATCCCTGTAAATAATGGGCCAGATGATTATTGGGGTTTACCAGGGCTAATTCTTGAGGTGAATGAGGATGGAGACCGCCTTATGCTGTGTAGCAAAATTGTTTTGAATCCCAAAGAAGCGGTTACTATTACTCCGCCTAAAAAAGGCAAAAAAGTTTCGAAAGCAGAGTATGAAAAAATAACAGAAAAGAAAGCTGAAGAAATGATGAAGCGTTTTCAGAACAATCGAAGTGATGGCGGTGACGGAATACAAATTAAGATTGGAGGCTAGTTTTACTCTTTATCTGCACAGATTAAGGAATTTTTAACATAGTTAGATTAAACTTAGTGGTAATATTAAAGTCCAATGACTTTATTAGCACCATTATGAAAACTACAATCACACTTTTATTAGCCTTTTTTTCAGTTACGGTTTTTTCACAAGACTTTCAAGGTAAAGCTTACTACTTTAGTAAAACAGGAGTTGATATGAATTTTGGCAACAGGCAACTATCACCAGAAATGCAAAAGCAAATTGCTGAACGAATGAAGTCAATGTTAGAGAAAACATACATACTTACTTTTGACAAATCATCATCCACCTATAAAGAAGAAGAACAATTAGATGCTCCTGGTTCAGGTGGAGGGGGAAGATGGAGAGGAATGATGAGTAGTTTTTCATCAGCTAATTATTACAAGGAAATAAAAGAAGGAAACTATTACGACCAGCGTGAGTTTTTTGGGAAGAACTTTTTAATTAAAGATACACTCCCGAAGTTACAGTGGAAGATGGTAAATGAAACAAAAAAAATAGGAAACTATACCTGCTTCAAAGCGACTGCAATGAAAAAAGTAGACGAGTTAGATTGGAGAAATATGCGCCGAAGACGAGGTAACAGAAATCGAAATGGGGGCGAGGTCAAAAATGATTCAGTTAAAAAGGTCACCGAAGAGATAGAGGTGCCTAAAGAAATTGAAGTTGTTGCATGGTATTCTCCAGAAATTCCAGTAAGTCAGGGTCCAGGAGAATATTGGGGATTGCCGGGGCTTATCTTAGAAGTACAGTCGGGTAGAACAACCTTATTATGCAGTAAAATTGTAATGAATAGTAAAGAGAAAGAGATTCTTGAAAAGCCATCAAAAGGTAAAGAAGTGTCTCAACAAGAATTTAATGACATTGCAAAACAGAAAATGCAGGAAATGCGTGATCAATGGGGAGGCCGGAATCGAGGAGGAGGCCGAAGAGGGTTTTAACCCGCGCTCATTTTAACATCAATCATATAATCAACTAAACTAAAAACATTGAAAAAATTACTCTTTTTAGCACTTGTGCTATGCACTACCTATGCCTTTTCTCAAGACATCACTATAAGCGGTTTTGTTAAAGATTCCTTAGGAAAACCACTAGAAGTGGCTAACGTTATCGCCTATAAAAAAGCTGATAACGCAATGACAGGATACGGCATTACGAATGATAAAGGGCGATACAAAATTGTGGTGCCAGCTAATGATATCTACGTTTTAAAAGTTAGTTTTATAGGGCTTTCAGCTAAGCCAAAGCAAGTAGAGGCAAAAGAAATTGATATCCAAGTTGATTTTACGATGACTGAAAAGTCAAATGAACTTGACGAGGTAGAAGTAGTTTACGAAATGCCTGTGGTGGTAAAGGGAGATACCTTGGTCTATAATACCGATTCGTTTACCAATGGTACAGAACGGAAGCTTGAGGACGTATTGAAAAAACTACCTGGTGTAGAAGTTAATGAAGATGGCGAAATTGAAGTTGAAGGGAAAGCCGTTAGCAAAGTCATGGTTGAGGGTAAAGATTTTTTCGATGGCGATTCTAAACTCGCCTCCAAAAATATTCCAGCTGATGCATTAGATAAGGTAGAAGTACTCCGGAATTATGATGAGGTTGGTCAAATGCGAAACCTTCGTAATAATCAAGATAATGTAGCGATCAATATCAAACTTAAAGAAGGTAAAAAGAACTTTTGGTTTGGTGATGTTACCGCAGGCGGATTTGATGAACGATATATTGTAAAGCCAAAATTATTTTATTACAGTCCTGAATACAGTATCAATATAATAACAGACCTCAATAATATTGGTGAAGTGCCATTTACAAGGCGGGATTATTTTAATTTCACTGGAGGTTTTAGAAATTTTGGACGTGGCGGAACCTCATTCAATGTTGGTGGAAATGACCTAGCATTTGCGACAATACAAAACAATCGTGCAAATGAAATAGATACAAAATTTGTAGCAGCTAATTTTAGTGCAACGGCAAGCAAAAAACTTGATATAAGCGGATTTGGGATTTTTAATTACAACAAAAATGATCTCATTACCAATTCAACCCGAACCTATATTGATGATAACGACAACCCCAATGATAATGTCGTCGAACAAACTTTTGATAACACCAATCAAGCTTCAAAATTAGGCTTGTTAAAGCTAAGTGCAACGTATAGACCCAATAGCAATTTTCGACTTGATTATGATGCATTTGGAAAGTTGTCTGATCAGCAGGAAGATGCTAATTTCCTTTCAGTCAGAGATGTTTCTGAAAATATTACAGAGCGATTAGAAAATACACCTTTTTCCATTCAACAGAATGCAAATGCTTATTATACATTGAATGAGAAGAATGTATTCGCCTTAGAAGCAGTTCATTTGTTGCAAGATGATGATCCTTTTTATCGTGCGATTAGAGATGAGCAACCCTTTCAATCTGCATTGCCCTTAGTTGATCAAAACCGATTTAATATTAATCAAAATAAACAAGTAAAAATAAGCAAGTTCGATTCTAAACTTGACTATTACTACGTTTTAAATAAAAAGAGCAATCTAAATTTTACATTCGGTTCTACCTTAAGTACGCAAAATTTTGACAGTAGTATCTTCCAGATTTTAGATAATGGAAATGAAAACAACTTTACGGAATCTAGTTTGACCAATGATGTAAAATTTAATTTTAATGATATTTATACAGGTCTTCATTATAAGTTTATAACTGGGATTTTTACTTTCAATCCCGGAGTTAGTTTACATAATTATTCATTAAAGGACACTCAGCTAGGGACAACTATCGATACTAACAAATGGCTTTTATTACCTGATGCGAATGTTCGTATTCAGCTTAAAAAATCAGAAAATATAAACTTAAATTATGCAATAACTGCACAGTTTACCGATATCAACCGATTAGCAGAAGGGTTCGTTTTCAATAATTATAACAGCCTATCACAAGGAAATAGAAATCTGGAGAATGCTTTTTTTGATTCTTATAGTTTGAATTATTTCAGTTTTAATATGTTCAACTTCACGAACATTTTTGCGAGAGTGAATTATAGTGTTCGGAGAGATCCTATTAAGACTACAACTCAATTTCAGGGTATAGATAGAATAAGTCTTCCTGTAAATTCTAATTTCGCTGATGAAACCTTTAGTGCTTTTGGAAATTTCACCAGAACGTTCGGGAAAATAAAAGGAACGGCCCGTGCTAATTTTAACTGGTCTAACTTCAATAATATTGTCAATAATCGTCCAAGTAAAAGTATTAGCACCACACAAGTGTATAGTGCAGAGGTCAATACCAATTTTAAGAAAGGACCTAACTTTGATCTCGGCTACAGCTTCACTAAAAACGATTATGATAACAACGGTACCGAAACTACTTTTTTTACCAGCAGACCTTTTGCTAGGTTAGATTGGGCATTTGCTAAAGGATTTCTTTTAAAATCAGATTATAGTTATTACAACTACCGAGATAATTCGACTACATTAAACGAGTACGGCTTCATGAATGCAGAGCTATTCTATCAAAAGGAAGATAGTAAATGGGAATATAAATTGGCCGTTACGAACTTGCTGGATACGGAAGCAATAAATAGAGACAGCTTTAGTGAACTTTTCAATAACACATCGAGCTATATAGTGCAACCTAGATATATTGTGGCTAGCCTTACTTATAATTTATGAAACACCTTCTTTTTTGATAAGAAAAAAATTAACACTTGTGTTTTAGCCGATTTTATTTTATAGAATAAAACTATTGTATACATTTGCAGCCTAAATTAATAAGAGGAAGGATTTGACTGATTGCAACCTCGGTAAAAAAATGCTAAAGCAGTGTAAACTTCTTTAAGCGCTTTCGTCGAATCCTCAGCAAATACAAAGCGAATTTATGGCATATTTATTTACATCAGAGTCGGTTAGTGAAGGACACCCTGATAAAGTAGCAGATCAAATCAGTGATGCGTTACTAGATAATTTTTTAGCATTCGATCCTGATAGCAAGGTGGCTTGCGAAACATTGGTTACTACGGGACAAGTGGTATTGGCAGGAGAGGTAAAAAGTAACACCTATTTAGATGTACAGACAATCGCTCGCGATGTTATCAATACTATTGGATATACAAAAGGAGAATATCAATTTAGTGGTGAATCGTGTGGAGTTATCTCATTAATTCATGAGCAATCACAAGATATTAATCAAGGTGTAGACCGGGCTAAGAAAGAAGAGCAAGGCGCTGGTGATCAAGGAATGATGTTTGGTTATGCTACTAAAGAAACGCATAATTATATGCCATTGGCACTAGATATTTCTCATAAGATTCTTCAGGTTTTAGCGGACTTACGAAGAGAAGGAAATGAAATTTCATATTTACGTCCAGATGCAAAAGCGCAAGTGACTATTGAATATAGTGATGAAAATGTACCACAGCGCATTGATACAATTGTAGTGTCAACACAACATGATGATTTTAATAATGATGATGCCCTGATGTTGGCCAAGATCAAAAAAGATATCATTAAGATCTTAATACCAAGGGTGGTAGCGCAATTGCCAAAACACATACAATCCTTGTTCAATAGCGATATACAATACCATATTAACCCTACTGGTAAGTTCGTAATAGGCGGACCGCATGGTGATACAGGGCTTACAGGTCGTAAGATTATTGTTGATACCTATGGCGGTAAAGGAGCACACGGCGGAGGAGCATTTAGCGGAAAGGATCCGAGTAAAGTAGATAGAAGTGCGGCATATGCATCAAGACATATTGCAAAAAATTTAGTAGCCGCAGGTGTGGCTAATGAGATTTTAGTTCAAGTAAGCTATGCAATTGGTGTAGTAGAGCCAACATCCATTTTTGTGGATACGTATGGTACTGCTCAAGTTGATTTGAATGATGGGGAGATTGCAGAAAAAGTAGCATCAATTTTTGATATGCGTCCGTTCGCTATTGAAGAACGTCTGAAATTGCGTAATCCTATTTATTTAGAATCTGCCGCTTATGGGCATATGGGTAAAGAGCCTAAAGTGATAACCAAAACTTTTGAATCGCCTTATAATGGTAAGATTGAAAAAGAGGTGGAGTTGTTTACTTGGGAGAAATTAGATTTCGTAGATAAAGTAAAACAAGAGTTTAGTCTACAATAGTAGTAGATTATTCTCATTTTTATAAAGATATTTTGAGAATCTGTGAATAATTGGCATTCTTAGAGTTTTTTAAGGATGCCAATTAGGATTTTAGAAATTTATAACTGAATATTTGTATCAGTAAGATAAGTCGGGAGTTAAATCTCGATTATCGAGTAAAGTTCAAATACATATTGAAATGTTATCAAGAAAGGCTGAGGGAATAGACCCTGTGAAGCCTTAGCAACCCTTCATTCTAAATGGAGAAGGTGCTAAATTCTACCGAAGCATCGGATAGATAACCAAACGTAATTGCCTTTCGGTGATTGCTATTTTCTTATAACATTTTTCTATTAAGTACACTTAAATAGGTGTGTTTTGACTATTTATTAATTTAAAAAGTAAAGAAAAATGAGTACACAAAAATTTTCAACCAACGCCTTGCATGCAGGACACGATGTAACAAAAAACGGAGGAACAAGAGCGGTGCCTCTTTACCAAAGTACTGCCTATGTTTTTGACAATGCCGATCATGCAGCAAATTTGTTTAATCTATCACAGCCTGGTTATATTTATACTCGGCTTAACAATCCTACCAATGATGTTTTAGAGCAGCGTTTAGCTGCACTCGAAGGTGGTATTGCTTCGGTAGTAACTGCATCTGGTACGGCGGCTATTTCAACAGCGCTTTTGGTGCTTTTAAAAGTTGGAGATCATATTGTAGCCTCTAATAGTTTGTATGGGGGGACCTATAATTTGTTAAGCGTAACCTTACCACGTTTAGGGATTACTACAACTTTTGTTGATCCTTCCGACCCTTCAAATTTTGAAAAAGCCGTTCAGGAAAATACAAGAGCATTTTTTATTGAATCTTTAGGAAATCCAAAACTGGATGTACTGGACATAAAGGCAATTTCTAATGAGGCAAAAGCGTTTAAAGTGCCGCTAATAGTTGATAATACCGTTGCCACACCGGCATTATTAAATCCAATAGAACATGGTGCTAACATTATTATACATTCCCTAACGAAGTATATCAATGGAAACGGTACTGCTTTAGGTGGAGCCATTATTGACGCTGGAACCTTTGATTGGTCAAATGGTAAATTTCCTGAGTTTACGGAGCCTTCTGCTGGTTATCACGGCTTGGTATATCATGATGCTTTAGGGCCAGCCGCATTTATTGCAAAAGTTCGTATTGAAGGACTTCGTGATCACGGAGCAGCTTTAAGTCCGTTTAATGCTTTCCAGATTATTCAAGGTCTAGAGACTTTAGAAGTACGTGTGAAAAAGCATAGCGAAAATGCCTTAGCGCTAGCGGAATGGTTACAAGAACAAGATGAAGTAGCTTGGGTTAATTATCCTGGATTAAAAACAAGTGCTTATAACGATCTTGCTAACCAATACCTGCCTAAAGGACAAAGTGGAATTGTGACTTTCGGTGTGAAAGGTGGATTTGAATCTGCTAAAACGGTAGCAGATGAAACCAAAGTTTTCTCATTACTAGCGAATATTGGAGATACCAAATCGCTAATCATTCACCCAGCGAGTACCACACATCAACAATTAGATGAAGCAGCACAAGAGTCTACAGGTGTAACTAAAGATCTGATTCGTCTTTCAGTGGGTTTAGAAGATATCTCTGATTTAAAAGCTGACCTTAAAGAAGCATTTGCCCAAATTGATAAAAAGGTATTGACCTAAGAAAACCACTGTCACCTCGAGCGCAGTCGAGAGGTCTGACCTTCGATAAAATGAAAAACGAACTACAACATATCAAAATCACCAATTTCCAAACTGAAAGCGGAGCGGTATATAATACAATTCCACTTTCATATCAGGTTTTTGGACCAACACTTGGCAGCGCTCCTGTTGTATTAGTAAATCATGCGCTAACTGGAAATTCTGAGGTTATTGGTGAACAAGGTTGGTGGAATGAGTTGATTGGATATGATAAGCTAATTGATACGACTGTTTATACGGTTTTAGCATTTAATATTCCCGGAAATGGTTTTGATGGATTTCTTGTTGAGAACTACAAAAATTTTAAGGCTAGAGATGTTGCTCAAATTTTTAATTTAGGTTTGAAGCAATTGAAGATAAACTCATTATTTGCCTGCATCGGTGGATCTGTAGGTGGTGGAATCGCCTGGGAGTTAGCTGCACTAAATCCCATTTTGATTGAGAATTTGATTCCAATTGCGTCAGATTGGAAATCATCTGATTGGATGCTGGCGAATACCTTATTACAAGATTTGATTCTAAATAATTCTTCAAATCCAGTTCATGATGCACGAATTCAAGCGATGTTGTGCTACCGAACTCCCGATTCGTTTAAAGGTAGGTTCAACAGAACGATCAATAATGAACTCGGTATTTTTAATATTGAAAGTTGGTTGTTGCACCATGGCAAAAAACTGAAAGACCGTTTTCAATTAGCGTCATATAAACTATTGAATCAACTATTAAGCAGCATCGATATTACAAGAGAGCGAAATGAATTCTTGGAAGTAGCGTCAAAGATTGAGGCGAATATTCATCTAGTTGGAGTGGATTCAGATTTGTTTTTTACTGCACAAGAGAATAAAGAAACTGTAGAAGAATTATCAACGGTAAAATCAAATGTGTTTTATTATGAAATTAAATCCATTCATGGTCATGATGCATTCTTAATTGAGTTTGGACAGTTAGAAAAATTATTGAAAAATGTATTCAATAAACAACTAGTTTCGCCTTGATGAATCATTAAAGAAATTAGAAAATGAAAATAAGTTTAGAACGAAAGAGTGAAGATTTCCATTTTGTAGCGATAAATGGGCGAGGTGACCAAGTTCATATTGATAATAGCAGTGTAGACAATCCAAAAGGCGCTAGTCCGATGGAGTTATTGTTAATGGGTGTTGCCGGTTGTAGTGCGATTGATGTGGTAGCGATCTTAAAAAAACAACGACAGCAAATTACCTCTTATAAGGCTGAGGTTAGTGGAGATCGAGTTGAGATTGATGGAGCGAAACCATTTAAAGATATTCATGTTACTATTTCCTTAGAAGGTGATATCGCACCAGAAAAAGCGCAACGTGCTGCAGCATTATCATTTGATAAATACTGCTCGGTTTCAAAAACAATGGAACCTGGGGTAACCATTCACTACAAAGTAGTTTTAAACGGAAAAGAAGTATAAAAACCAATAATGAACTTCGAAACAGAAGCAATTCGCACACAAATAGATCGTACCGATTTCCAGGAGCATTCCAGCCCATTATACTTAACCTCCAGTTTTGTATTTGAAGATGCGGAAGATATGCGCGCTTCATTTAGTGAAGAAAAACAGCGAAATATTTATAGTCGCTTTACAAACCCGAATACGTCAGAGTTTGTCGAAAAAATTTGTAAAATGGAAGAAGCTGAAGCGGGCTATGCATTTGCAACAGGCATGTCCGCTGTATTTTCGACTTTTGCTGCGTTGTTAGATAGTGGGGATCATATTGTTTCCGCTCGATCGGTTTTTGGTTCTACGCATACCTTATTTACCAAATTTTTGCCTAAATGGAATATTACTACTAGTTATTTCAAAATTGATGAGGTAGACACAGTTGAATCGTTGATCACACCAAATACAAAGGTCATTTATGCAGAATCTCCGACAAATCCAGGTGTTGACATATTAGATTTGGAAAAGCTGGGTGCAATTGCAAAAAAACATGATCTTATTTTGATTATCGATAATTGCTTTGCCACTCCTTATTTACAGAATCCGATTAAGTTTGGGGCTGATTTGGTGATACATTCGGCGACTAAATTAATCGACGGTCAAGGCAGAGTATTAGGCGGAGTAACAGTCGGTAAAGCCGATTTGATACGTGAAATTTATCTGTTTTCAAGAAATACAGGCCCAGCATTATCACCTTTTAATGCATGGGTACTTTCAAAAAGTTTAGAGACACTGGCAATCCGGGTAGATAGACATTGCGAGAATGCGTTGAAAGTAGCTGAATTTTTAGAAACACATGAGCAGGTCAACTGGGTAAAATATCCATTTTTAAAATCGCATCCGCAGTATGAAATTGCCAAAAAACAAATGAAATTGGGCGGAAACATTGTTTCTTTTGAAGTGAAAGGAGGGATAGATGCTGGTAGAAAGTTTTTAAATGCCATTAAGCTTTGTTCACTTTCAGCTAATTTGGGAGACACGCGCACCATTGTTACCCATCCAGCATCGACTACACATAGTAAATTAAGTGTTGAAGATAGGGAGCAAGTGGGTATTACGGATGGTATGGTGCGAATATCATTAGGCTTAGAGAGTGTAGAAGATTTGGTGGCGGATTTAAAACAAGCTTTAATAAATGAAAGATAGCGATATAAGAGATATTCCAAAAATCTATGATTCTCTTTTGGTGAGATCAAAAGAAATAGGATTTAACATGACCTCTGATAAGTATATCGGAACATTATTGAAAACATTGATCAGCTCAAAACCTAGTGGTAGGTTTTTAGAATTAGGCACTGGTATTGGTTTATCTTTAATGTGGATGATTGATGGACTAGGCGCTGATTCTTATATAATTTCAGTGGATAATGACCCTAAACTTGTTGAGATTGCAGAGCAGAATTTTGGTGCAGATAAGCGAGTTGAGATTGTCTGTGCAGATGGATCTGATTGGATTAAGGGTTATAAAGGATCAAAGTTCGATCTTATTTTTGCTGATTCTTGGCCTGGCAAATACAGTGAGATTGATGAGACAATGAACTTACTGAACGGGGGAGGGTTTTATGTAATTGATGATATGAATCGACAGCCTAATTGGCCCAACGGTCATGCAAGTAAAGCTTCCAGACTCATAAGCTCTTTAGAAGAACGGAATGATATCACCCTTACAAAGCTAAATTGGTCAACGGGGGTAATCATTGCAACCAAAATAAAGTAGTAGAATAAGAAAAAGTATAATTTAGAATGTTACAATATCCTACTTAACCTATAGAATAGTTAAATTAATGTAAACAATACCAAATAAAAGAATAATAGACTTACATTCGTCAATAATTCTAATAATCCATAGATTTAGTAGAATAATAAATTATGCAAAGCTTTAGAACTGAAATAGAAAATCCTGTTGTCGAAAAAGACATCGTTGAATTAGAAAAGAAAATTGCGCTCTTCAAAGACGGTAAAGTAGATGAAGAAAAGTTTCGGAGTCTTCGACTGGCAAGAGGGGTTTACGGACAGCGACAGCCAGGAGTACAAATGATTCGTATTAAATTACCGTTTGGTAAAGTTACCGGAGATCAGTTATTACGCATATCAGATGTGTCAGATGAGTTTTCTACAGGTCGATTGCATATCACTACAAGACAAGATATTCAAATACACTATGTAAGTCTTGATCGTACGCCTGAGCTTTGGGCACAATTAGAAAAGGACGATGTAACACTTCGTGAAGCTTGTGGTAATACGGTAAGAAATATAACCGCAAGTGAAACTGCCGGTATTGATGTTGATGAGCCTTTTGATGTGAGTCCGTATGCAGATGCAATGTTTAAATTCTTTTTGCGTAATCCTGTTAATCAGGAAATGGGTAGAAAGTTTAAAATATCATTTTCGGCAACTGACGAGGATACCGCACTTAGCTACATACACGATTTGGGTTTTATTGCAAAAATTAAAGATGGTAAACGCGGATTTAAAGTAGTGTTAGGCGGTGGGCTAGGATCGCAACCAAGGCATGCAGATGTACTTTATGATTTTTTGGAAACAGAACGAATAATTCCTGTGACCGAAGGAATATTGCGAATCTTTGATCGCTATGGCGAGCGTAATAGAAGACAAAAAGCGAGAATGAAATTCCTTTTAAAGGATATTGGATTGGATGCTTTCTTACAATTAGTAGATGAAGAACAGAAAGCACTATCTAACCATCAGTATCCCATCACTACTTCGGATTTTTTTATCGATTTTTCTAGCTTAAAACCAGAAATTCCTAAAGTTAATATTGAAAATGAAAGCGAGTTTGAAGCTTGGAAAAATTCCAATGTAATCAAACAAAAACAAGATGGTTTTTATGCTATCGGAATTCGAGTTCCACTAGGAGATTTTTATACTTATAAGGCACGTAAATTAGCCAATCTTATTAAAAAGTATGCCGCTAACGAGCTTCGTTTTTCGCTTCGTCAAAATATTTTGATTCGTCATGTGAAAGAGGAGTTACTTCCATTTTTCTATTTAGAATTAAAGGAACTAGGCTTTACAGTACTCGGTTACAACTCAACTGCCGATATTACTGCTTGCCCTGGAACCGATACTTGTAATTTAGGTATCGCCAGTAGCACAGGAATAGCATCTCAACTCGAGAAAGTATTGCGAGATGAATATCCGCAATACCTGAATAATAAAAATGTACTTATCAAAATTAGTGGATGCATGAATGCTTGTGGTCAGCATAATATAGCTCATATTGGTTTTCAGGGGATGTCTATTAAGTCAGGGAAGTTGGTTGCGCCAGCGCTACAAATTTTACTTGGTGGTGGAGTTGTAGGAAATGGTCAAGGTCGATTTGCGGACAAGGTATTAAAAGTGCCAAGTAAAAGAGGGCCTCAGGCGCTGCGATATATTCTTAATGATTTTGAGTTGAATAATGATGATGAAACTTTCTTAGAATATTACGATCGTAAAACGGAGAAATACTTTTACGAATTACTAAAACCCTTATCGGATATCACCAATTTGGCAGAAGACGATTTTATCGATTGGGGATATGATAAACCATACATCAAAGCTGTAGGAGTCGGTGAATGTGCGGGTGTAGTGATAGACCTTATAGCTACCTTGCTATTTGAAAGCGAAGAAAAAATAACCAATGCAAAAGATACCCTACAAAGCGAAAAATGGGCGGATAGCATTTATCATTCATATACATCTATAGTTAATACAGCAAAAGCATTATTGCTTTCAGAAAATAAAAAAACAAACACCCATGCAAGCATAGTAAACGGTTTTGATGAGGTGTTCGTGACAACATGCGATATCAATTTAGGAGGTAGTTTTTCTGATTTTGTATATCAGATAAATCAAAATGAACCAAGTGAGGATTTCGCGAATAAATATTTAAAAGACGCTCAAGCTTTTTATACGAAAGTTGATGCCTTCAGACAAAAAGAACTAGTACATGCAGACAAATAAAAATCCAAAATTAACATTAATTGGAGCTGGACCTGGAGATCCAGATCTATTAACCATAAAAGGAGCGAAAGCATTAGCCGATGCCGATGTCGTTTTATATGATGCATTGGTAAATACTGAAATATTGGATTATGCCGCTAGTGCTGAACATATTTTTGTCGGGAAACGAAAAGGCTGCCATTCATACCAGCAAGACCAGATAAATGAACTTATTGTTAGCAGAGCACTAAGTCATGGTCATGTGGTTAGATTGAAAGGCGGTGATCCATTTGTGTTTGGACGTGGTGCTGAAGAAATGGAATACGCTTCTAGATTTGGAATAGAAATCGCCCTAGTTCCAGGAATTTCATCATCCTTGGCAGTTCCTGCGCTGCAAAATATTCCAGTCACAAAACGCGGGACGTCCGAAAGTTTTTGGGTGATTACCGGGACCACAAGAGATCATAAATTATCTAATGATGTCCGTTTAGCTGCACAATCTACTGCAACTGTTGTAATTCTGATGGGGATGAGCAAACTAAGTGAAATTGTCAATGAATTTGTTGTAAATGACAAGTCAGAAACTCCTGTTGGTATCATACAAAATGGAACTCGTTATAACGAAGAGATGGTGGTTGGTACAATTGCTGATATCGAAGAAAAAGTACATCACAGCTCATTAAGTAATCCGGCTGTAATTGTTATTGGAGAGGTAGTAAATCATCGAAAAATCATCCACAGTTATAAGCATAAAAAATTGATCAAAGAGTTTAGTGCACTTACTTCATAAGGGAATGATAATATGAGTAAAAACGAATTATATCCAATTTTTTTGAAATTACATAAATTAGAAGTACTTATTGTCGGAGGTGGTAATGTGGCTGAGGAAAAATTGCATTTTCTTCTGAAATCGAGTCCTAATGCGCAAGTAACTATGATCGCACCGATGTATCGAAAACGTACTATTGATTTAGCTAGTAAGCACAACGTTACCATAATTACTGGCTTATATGATCCAAAATTTTTGGTTGGGAAGTACTTAGTGATAGCAACAACGGACAGTGAGGAAGTCAATGTTCAAGTCTATTACGATTGTAAGCAACGAAATATTTTAGTGAATGTAGCAGATAACCCACCCTATTGTGATTTTTATATGGGCGGGATTGTAACAAAAGGAAACGTGAAGATTGCGATATCTACTAATGGACAATCACCAACAACAGCAAAACGGTTAAGACAGTTTTTCGAAGAGGTTATTCCTGAAAAAATTGATGATCTCGTTCAGAATTTAAACCTTTTTAGAAAAACTATCAAAGGTGATTTTGAAGAAAAAGTGGAAAAGCTAAATGAACATACCAAAACATTAATTGAATAATCATTGTTAGAGCAATGCCCGGTTTTCGGGAAGACCTATTATGTCACATCTCAATCTAAATAGAAATGATCAAAACAGATATACTCATCATCGGAGCTGGTCCAACAGGACTATTTACTGTATTCGAAGCAGGTTTATTAAAACTAAAAACCCATTTGATAGATGCATTACCCCAACCAGGTGGGCAACTAGCTGAGATTTATCCTAAAAAGCCTATTTACGATATTCCAGGATTTCCAGAGATTAACGCTGGCGAATTAGTCGATAATTTAATGGAGCAAATCAAGTCGTTTGAGCCAGGATTTACACTTGGCGAACGAGCAGAAACAATTGAAAAATTAGAAGACGACGCCTTTGTGGTCACAACAAACAAAGGAACGCAGCATAAGGCACCGGTAATTGCCATAGCAGGAGGATTGGGATCATTCGAACCAAGAAAACCACCTATTGAAAATATCACTGAGTATGAAGATAAAGGCGTTGCCTACATCATTCGTGATCCAGAAGTGTATCGTGATAAAAGAGTGGTTATTGCTGGTGGAGGTGATTCGGCACTTGACTGGTCCATTTATTTGGCTAATATAGCTTCTGAAGTCTATTTGGTACACCGTCGTAATGAATTCCGAGGAGCTTTAGATTCAGTTGAAAAAGTTGCAGAGCTATCGAAGTTAGGCAAGATAGAATTAGTGACTGAAGCCGAGGTTAAACATCTACATGGTAAGAATGAGTTAGAGGCAGTTACTATAAAGCATCTTAAAAACGGTGAATCTCATATCGAAACCGATTATTTCATTCCACTATTCGGGCTTTCTCCTAAATTAGGTCCCATTGCAAATTGGGGATTAGAAATCGAAAAAAATGCCATAAAAGTGGATAATTCATATGACTACCAAACTAACATTCCAGGTATTTATGCCATAGGGGATGTTAATACTTACAAAGGAAAACTAAAGCTTATTTTATCCGGTTTTCACGAAGCTGCAATTATGTGTCAGAGCGCTTATCAACGTATTAATCCGGGAAAACGCTATGTCATGAAGTACACAACCGTAAGTGGGGTTAGTGGTTTCGATGGAACAAAAAAAGAAGCCAAAAAAGAAGTGGTAAAAGCTATTAGTTAATTGACTTAAAAACAGTCTCCTTGAGGAGAGCCCAATAGCAATTGAGACGGGCGAAGTTTTTTTTCAAAAACTTGAACAACTAGATTTATCGCATCCTTAAAAGATATCTCGCATTTTTATCAACATCTCATTTGCGCACCAGACAAATGCAACCTATATTTGCGCCAGTTCATTTACAAATCAAAAGTTATTGGGAAAGGTGTAGGGATTAGACCCGTTTAAACCTTAGCAACCCTCCTCTAGGAGAAGGTGCTACGTTCTACCGTACTGTGTATGGAAAGATAACAGCAAAGACATTGTCGTCTACAGTTTATTCTTTTACAATTTCTTGATATTATTTTGGGCGTTTCATGACTGAAAAAGTCATGACAGGGCTTTCCGTTCTTACCTCTCAGTTTTTCTAAGGCAAAACCTGCGGGGTAACCGCTGCAATCCCTAACGCGATCTAAAAAGGAAAAATGATTGACATAAAAGAAGAAATACAAAAACGAATATTGGTATTGGATGGAGCGATGGGTACGATGCTTCAACGTTATAAATTTGAAGAAGAAGACTTTCGTGGTGAGCGATTTAAAGATTGGAAATCACCTTTAAAAGGAAATAATGACCTACTATCAATAACACAACCTAAAGCGGTAAAAGAAGTACATGCTGCCTATTATGAAGCTGGCGCGGATATTGTAGAGACCAATACGTTTTCGGGAACCACAATCGCAATGGCCGATTACGGCATGGAAGAATTGGTATATGAACTCAATTACCAATCTGCAAAAATTGCAAAAGAGGTAGCAGACGAATTTACAGCGAGAGAACCAAACAAACCTCGTTTTGTTGCTGGCTCAATTGGACCAACAAATAGAACTGCTAGTATGTCGCCAGATGTAAATGATCCAGGCTTTCGTGCAGTGACTTTTGATGAGCTACGAATTGCTTATAAACAACAAGTCGAAGCGTTGGTAGATGGGGGTGCTGATATTCTTTTGGTTGAAACCATATTTGACACTTTAAATGCTAAAGCCGCCTTATTTGCAATTGAGGAAGTAAAAGAAGAAAAAGGAATCGATATTCCAGTTATGGTAAGCGGTACAATTACGGATGCTTCTGGGAGAACGTTATCTGGGCAGACTGTCGAGGCATTTTTAATTTCCATTTCTCATATTCCAATTTTAAGTGTTGGTTTTAACTGTGCTTTAGGTGCTGATCAATTGAAACCATATTTAAGCAGATTGTCAAAGGAAACAGAATTCTTTACCTCGGCACATCCTAACGCCGGTTTGCCAAATGCGTTTGGGGAATATGACCAAACTCCAGAGGAAATGCAGTCTTTGATTGAGAGTTACCTAAAAGATGATCTTATAAATATTATTGGGGGGTGCTGTGGGACCACCCCAGATCATATACAGCTAATCGCAGAAGTAGCTTCAAAATATGAGCCAAGACAAATCAATTTAGCAGTTTAAAATGATTTTAGAAGTAGCAATACTAAATATAAAACCTGGCTTATCTGGGGATTTTGAATTGGCATTCGAAAAAGCGAAGAAAATCATTTCATCAATGAAAGGGTATATTTCTCATGAGCTAAAAAAATGTATGGAAAAATCTGATAAGTACGTTTTATTGGTGAATTGGGAAACTATTGAACATCATGAAATAGGTTTTAGAAAGTCAAGTGAATATCAAGAGTGGAAATCGTTATTACATCATTTTTATGAGCCTTTTCCCATAGTAGAACATTATAGTTAATGAGCAAACAACATAAATACTTAACATTATCTGGTCTTGAGCCACTTATCGTAACTCCAGAAAGCAATTTCGTCAATGTTGGTGAGCGTACGAACGTTACGGGTTCGCGTAAATTTCTTCGTTTAATAAAAGAAGAAAAATATGATGAGGCACTAGAAGTTGCAAGACATCAAGTTGATGGTGGGGCGCAGATCATCGACGTAAATATGGATGAAGGAATGTTAGATGGAGTTTATGCCATGACTAAGTTTCTTAATCTTATTGCTGCGGAACCTGACATTGCTCGAGTTCCTATTATGATCGATAGTTCTAAATGGGAAATCATTGAGGCTGGCTTAAAGGTGGTTCAGGGAAAATGTGTTGTGAATTCAATAAGCTTAAAAGGAGGAGAAGAAGAGTTCATTCGCCAAGCAACTTTAGTAAAAAGATATGGCGCTGCCGTTATAGTAATGGCATTTGATGAAGATGGTCAAGCCGATAATTATGAACGTCGTGTTGAGATTTGTGAGCGGTCGTATAACATATTAGTCAATCAAGTAAAATTTCCTCCTCAGGACATCATTTTCGATCCGAATATATTTCCTGTGGCTACGGGAATGGAAGAGCATCGAAAAAACGCACTCGACTTTTTTAATGCCACAAAATGGATTCGCGAAAATCTGCCATATGCCAATGTAAGTGGCGGGGTGAGCAATGTGTCATTTTCTTTTAGAGGTAATAATGCCGTAAGAGAAGCAATGCATTCTTCTTTCTTATATCATGCCATTAAAAACGGGATGAATATGGGTATCGTTAATCCAGCAATGCTAGAAGTGTATGACGAAATTCCTAAGGATCTTTTAGATCATGTTGAAGATGTCTTACTAGATAGAAGAGATGATGCAACTGAGCGTTTATTAGATTTTGCCGAAACTGTAAAGGGAAATAAAAGGGAAGATGATACCAAAAAATTGGAGTGGCGATCAGAAGAACTCCAATCAAGAATTACACATTCTTTGGTAAAAGGTATTGATGAGTTTATACTAGAAGATATTGAGGAAGCACGTCTGTCAGTCGATAGGCCCATTCAAGTAATTGAAGGGCATTTAATGACAGGTATGAATGTAGTTGGGGATTTATTTGGAAGCGGAAAAATGTTCTTGCCACAGGTGGTTAAATCAGCAAGAGTAATGAAAAAGGCTGTGGCCTATTTAAATCCCTTTATTGAAGCTCAAAAGGATGGTTCTTCAGGAGCTGTAGGTAAGATTCTTCTCGCCACTGTAAAAGGTGATGTTCACGACATAGGAAAAAATATAGTCGGGGTTGTGCTAGCCTGCAATAACTATGAAATCATTGATCTTGGTGTAATGGTTCCGCCTGAAAAAATAATTCAAGCCGCGATCGAAGAGAAGGTAGATGCAATTGGATTAAGCGGCTTGATAACACCATCGCTTGACGAAATGGTATATCTAGCAGATCAGATGGAGAAAAATGATTTAGATATCCCTTTATTAATTGGCGGAGCAACTACATCGCGAGCCCATACAGCGGTTAAGATCGAGCCGAAATATTCTAATACTGTAGTACATGTAAACGATGCCTCAAGGGCCGTAACAGTGGTAGGGAACCTTTTACAGGAAAATAATGGGGATTTTAAGGTTCAAATACGCGAGGAATACGAAAAGTTTCGTGAACAGTTCTTAACCAGAGGAAAACGAAAAGAGTATATAAGTATAACAGAAGCACGGAAACGAAAATTTCAGATCGATTGGAATTCTTTTGAACCTACAAAACCCAATCTAGAAGGTGTTCAAGTTATACATGATCAAGATTTAGGAGAACTATTACCGTATATCGACTGGAGCCCATTTTTCCGGTCATGGGATTTACATGGAAAATATCCAGATATTTTGACTGATGAAGTGGTTGGTGAGCAAGCAACAAGCTTGTTCAAAGATGCGCAAGAAATGTTGGAGCAGGTTGTCTCTAAAAAACAACTAAAAGCAAAAGCGGTCTTTGGTATTTTTCCAGCTAACATGATTAATGATGACGACATTGAAGTAAACATTTCCAAGTCACCTAGAGCGGAGTCGAGAGGTTTAGGCTTAGATGAAAGATTCATTTTCAGAACACTCCGTCAGCAGCTTAAAAAACGAGAAGGAAAACCAAGTTTTGCCTTGGCAGATTTTATTGCTCCAAAAGAAACCGGAAAACAAGATTATATAGGGAGTTTTTGTGTATCAACTGGGTTTGGTACACAAGAACTAGCCGCTAAATATGAAGCTGCTCATGACGATTATAATTCTATTATGATAAAAGCATTAGCAGATCGTTTGGCAGAGGCTTATGCCGAGTTTCTTCATGAAAAGATAAGAAAGGAGTATTGGAGTTACTCACCAGAAGAAACTTTAAGTAATGAAGAATTAATCAAAGAAAGTTATAAAGGAATTCGCCCGGCGCCAGGTTATCCTGCCTGTCCCGATCATTTAGAAAAAGAAACTATTTGGAAGCTGCTAAATGTGAAGGAAAATATTGGAGTGGAGTTAACAGAAAGTTTGGCCATGTGGCCAGCTGCTTCAGTTTCAGGCTACTACTTTGCTAATCCAGAAGCACGGTATTTCGGACTGGGAAAAATAACTGAAGATCAACTTAAAGACTATAGTAAACGTAAAAATATCGATTTGGAAACTGCCAGAAAATGGCTTAATCCTAATCTAACTGAATAAAACCTGCAATTATAAGTTGCACTGCATATCACAATGAAGGTAACAGAACACATAAAAGAAGCAAAGGGTAAAACATTGTTCTCATTTGAATTGATCCCCCCGCAAAAAGGAAGAAGCATTCAGGAATTGTATGATAACATCGATCCGTTAATGGAGTTTAAACCTCCGTTTATTGATGTAACCACTTCGCGAGAGGAATACATTTATATTGACAGAGATGGACTTTTAGACAAAAAACTTACTCGAATGCGTCCTGGTTCCGTAGGTATTTGTGCCTCAATAACTCATAAATATGATGTAGATACCATTCCTCACGTACTATGTGGTGGTTTTACTAAAGAGGAAACGGAATATTTATTGGTCGATTGTCATTATCTAGGAATTGAAAATGTGATGGCACTTCGTGGAGATGCTATGAAAGAGGAAAAGTATTTTAAACCTACAAATGGCGGCCATTGTTATGCAAGTGATCTAGTAGAGCAGATTGTCAATATGAATAACGGTCAATTTTTGCACGAAGTAGTAGAAACTGATAACAAATCTGATTTTTGTATTGGTGTAGCAGGATATCCGGAAAAACATATGGAAGCCCCTTCGATGGATGCGGATATACGCCGATTAAAGCAAAAGGTAGATGCGGGAGCAGATTATGTTGTGACACAGATGTTTTTTGATAATAAACGTTATTTCAATTTTGTTGAGAATGCTAGGAAAGCTGGTGTTACGGTTCCAATAATTCCAGGAATAAAACCACTAGCGGTAAAAAGACATTTACAACTGTTACCACAAGTATTCAAATTAGATATGCCAGATGCCTTAGTGAAAGAGGTTGAAAAATGTAAGACCAATACCGATGCGAGACAAGTAGGTGTTGAATTTGCCATAGAGCAGTCTAAAGAGCTTATGGCAGCAGGTGTGCCGGTTTTGCATTATTACTCTATGGGAAAATCTAGCAATATACAAGCAATCGCAAAGGAGGTTTTTTAGTATAATTCTGCAGTAAGTTTTTGTTATATCATAAATTATAATAGGCATTTTGTTTACTTTTAACGCTTCGCTATGAAGCAATACCTGTCTTACTTTTTATGCCTGTTTACTTCTCTTGTTTTTTCTCAAGAGGATAGAACAAACTCCTATTTTGATATAAACTATTTCAAAGGAAATATTGCTCGACACAATGACGATATTCTTCATTTAATAGATGGACATCCTTCAGGTTTTATCGCTAGTTGGAATAAAAAAACTTTTGGTAAAAAAGCTTGGCAAGAACGATATGGCTATCCTGATTATGGCGTTTCTTTCGCTTATCAAGATCTGAAAAATGATATTCTGGGGGATACGTATTCTCTTTATGGTCATGCTAATTTTTACTTCTTCAAAAGAAATATTATTCTGAGAATAGGTCAAGGATTAAGTTATAGTACTAATCCGTATGATCGAGACACGAACTTTAGAAATATAGCCTATGGTTCTAGAGTTTTGAGTAGTACTTATTTGATGCTCAACTATAAAAAGGAACGTCTTTTCAATCGCATCGGATTGCAAGCAGGATTGTCGTTAATCCATAACTCCAATGCCAATGTAAAGGCACCAAATACAAGTATTAATTCTATCACATTTAATGTTGGACTGACTTATAATACTGATGAAACTGATACAGATTTTATCCAGAGTGAAGAAGACAAGAAATTTACGCAACCTATAAAATTTAATGCCGTCTTTAGAAGTGGAATTAACGAAAGTGATGTAATAGGAAGTGGACAATTCCCGTTTTATATATTTTCATTTTATGCTGATAAACGGATTAATCATAAAAGTGCCTTTCAACTAGGGACTGACGTTTTTTATTCTAATTTTTTAAAAGAATATATAAGATATCGTTTTGTTGCATTTCCAGAAGATGAACTTGAAGGCAATGAAGACTTTAAACGGGTGGGTGTTTTTGCCGGTCATGAGTTGTTTATTAGTAAGTTTTCAGTTGTCACTCAGTATGGATATTACGTATATTATCCGTTCGATTTTGAAGGGAGAACGTATATTAGAATAGGACTAAAGCATTATTTTAATGATAAAATTTTTGCGGCGATGACATTAAAATCACACGCAGCGAAGGCCGAAGCGGTTGAGTTTGGAATAGGAATACGATTATAAATTTCATTTCCGCGAAGGCGGAAATCTTTACCATGAGAAAAACAATATATCTTTTTGTAATAGCTGTGTTCACTTTTGCCTGTAACAATGAAGATGCGAATGATTGTTTCCAGACTACGGGAGATATTGTACGGCAAGAATTTACTGTGGCTGATTTTTCTAGAATACTAGTCAATGAAAATGTGACACTAGTTTTAAAAGACGAACCAACTGCCAAAGTGGTGATTGAAACAGGGAAAAATTTGTTGAGTGATATCACTGCAGAAGTGGTTGATGGACAATTGATCTTATCGGATAATAATGGCTGCAACACTTTTAGAAGTTTTGGAACGACGATTGCCTACGTTTCGGCACCAAATATCACAGAACTAAGAACAGCTTCTCAATATGAAATAAGGTCAGATGGTATTTTGACGTATCCAAGTATTCGTTTAATATCAGAGGATTTTAATTTCCCTGACAGCGTGACCATTGGCGACTTTCGTTTGGAGGTTGATAATCAATCTGTAACTCTGGTATTTAACAATTTGTCAAATTGTTTTATTTCTGGATCTACCCAAAGTTTGAATATTCAATATGTTGCAGGAAACGGACGTTTTGAAGGAAAAGACCTTCTTGCCAATGCAGTTAATGTAAATCATAGGGGAAGCAATGATATTATTATTAATCCACAAGTATCATTGACAGGGACAATTAGAAGTGTTGGAAATGTAATTAGTTATAATCGTCCTGAAACCATTGAGGTTGATGAAATATTTAACGGACGATTGATTTTTAGGGAAGATTAGACACTTTACTTCTTTCTTTCAATTACGTAATTGACCATTAGAATAAGCGCTTCTTTATAGATGGAATCAGGATATTGTGCTAGTAGCGATAGTGCTTCTTTTTGATAATCTAGCATTTTGGTAACTGCATATTCTAGTCCGCCTTTTTCTTTTACAAAAGCTATAACTTCTTTAACACGCTTTCTATTTTTGTTGTGGTTTTTGATAGAGTTTATAAGCCAATTTTTTTCTCTAGAGGATGAATTGTTCAGAGCATAGATAAGTGGCAAAGTCATTTTTTGCTCTTTGATATCGATACCCGTTGGCTTTCCAATTTTTTCTTCCCCGTAATCAAAAAGGTCATCTTTAATTTGAAAGGCAATACCAATTAGTTCACCAAACTTTCGCATGGTTTCAACATCATCAGAATCCGGTTTTACAGAGCAGGCTCCCATACTACAGCAAGCAGCAATAAGCGTTGCTGTTTTTTGGCGAATGATTTCGTAATAGACGTCCTCGGTAATATCAAGTTTCCTAGCTTTTTCGATTTGTAATAGCTCTCCTTCACTAATTTCTTTTACGGCAACGGAGATGATCTGTAGCAAATCATAATCACCATATTCAACTGAAACCAATAAACCTTTTGAAAACAAATAGTCACCTACTAATACCGCTATTTTATTCTTCCAAAGAGCATTGATCGAGAAGAATCCGCGACGCATATTACTATCGTCTACAATGTCATCGTGTACTAAACTAGCTGTATGAATAAGCTCAATGATAGATGCACCGCGATAGGTACGTTCGTTTACTTCGCCTTCAGAAACCATTTTGGCAACAAGAAATACGAACATAGGTCGCATTTGCTTCCCTTTTCGATTAACGATATAATGAGTGATTCGATTAAGAAGTGCCACCTTCGATGACATTGATTGAGAAAACTTATCCTCAAACAATTCCATTTCTTCTAAAATAGGGGCTTTTATTTGCTCGACTACTTTCATTCGGTTTATAAAGATAAGGTTTAGGCTATGAACCTATCCTTTGAAAATAGCTTTTTAGACAACAGCATCATTTTTATTGGCAAGCTGCCCACAGGCAGCATCAATATCCTTACCGCGTGATCTTCTAATGGTAACGGTAATATTGTTTCTTTCTAGTTTATCGACGTACATTTTGATTGCTTTCTCACCAGCTTGTTGAAAAATACCGTCATCAATTGGGTTGTATTCAATAAGATTCACTTTGCTAGGTGCAAATCGACAAAACTCGACCAGAGCATCAACATCTTTCGGTTGATCGTTAATCCCTGCCCAAACTACATATTCGTAGGTGATCATTTTTTTGGTCTTTGCATACCAATGTTGCAATGCTTCTCTAAGATCAGCTAATGGAAATTTGGAATTGAATGGCATAATCGAAGTACGTACATCATCTAATGCAGAGTGCAGCGATACAGCAAGATTGAATTTCACCTCGTCATCGGCCATTTTTTTAATCATTTTTGGTACTCCAGAGGTCGATACGGTAATTCGTCTTGGTGACATACCCAAACCTTCATCGGAGGTGATTTTATCGATTGCTTTTAAAACGTTGGGGTAATTCATTAGAGGTTCCCCCATTCCCATAAAAACAATATTGGTCAATTTTCGATCGTGATAATGTTTACTCTGATTATTAATGGCTACAACTTGATCATAAATCTCATCAGGATTTAAATTTCTCATCCTTTTTAATCGAGCAGTGGCACAAAATTTACAATCTAAGCTACAACCAACCTGAGATGAAACGCAAGCTGTGGTGCGATAATCTGTCGGTATTAAAACTGACTCTACAACCAAACCATCATGTAAGGTCACCGCATTTTTAATAGTACCATCATTGCTGCGCTGCATATGATCTACCCGAATATGGTTGATTACAAAATTGGCTTCGAGCATTTGGCGGGTGTCTTTTGAGATATTAGTCATATCGTCAAAAGAGTGAGCTCCTTTGGCCCATAACCATTCATAAACCTGATTACCACGAAAGGCTTTATCTCCATTCGCAACAAAAAATTCTCGCAAGGCCTCTTTGGTAAGAGCTCGTATGTCTTTCTTTTTATCAGTCATTGTATGAATTGCAAAAATACAACTTTGGGATATTAAAAAACCCAGACGATAATGCCTGGGTTTTTTGCTATTTCTATTATCTAGATCTTAGATGATCAACATGGCGTCACCATAAGAATAGAAATTGTATTTCTCTTTAATTGCTTCCGCATATGCTTCCTTCACAAAATCATGGCCTGCAAATGCAGATACCATCATCAATAAGGTTGATTTTGGTGTGTGGAAGTTTGTAATCATACTATCTGCAATAGCAAACTCATAAGGAGGGAAGATAAATTTATTTGTCCACCCTTCATATGCATTTAAAGTAAGGTCAGAAGAAACAGAAGTTTCCAACGCTCTCATTACTGTTGTGCCGACTGCACAAACACGTCGTTTATTTTTCTTGGCATTATTAACAACATCAGCGGAATGTTGCTCTATTGCTAGTTCCTCAGAATCCATTTTGTGTTTTGAAAGATCTTCAACTTCCACCGGATTAAACGTTCCTAAACCAACATGCAAAGTAACTTCAGCGAATTTCACTCCTTTAATCTCTAAGCGTTTCAGTAAGTGCTTAGAAAAGTGTAACCCGGCTGTAGGCGCAGCAACAGCTCCTTCATTTTTAGCATAAATGGTTTGATATCTGCTTTCATCTTCAGGTTCTACTTCGCGCTTAATATATTTAGGAAGTGGCGTTTCACCAAGCTCTCTTAATTTTAAACGGAACTCTTCGTACGATCCGTCATATAAAAAACGAAGCGTACGACCTCTTGATGTAGTATTATCTATTACTTCAGCAACTAGACTTTCATCTTCACCGAAATACAATTTATTACCGATTCTAATTTTACGTGCAGGGTCTACTAATACATCCCAAAGGCGACTTTCTCTGTTTAACTCTCTTAACAAGAATACTTCGATACGGGCACCGGTCTTTTCTTTATTACCAAAAAGACGAGCAGGAAATACCTTGGTATTATTAAGCACCATAACATCTTCTTCATCAAAATAATTGATAATGTCTTTGAACTGTTTGTGCTCAATTGTTTGCTTTGCGCGATCTAATACCATTAATCTGGCTTCATCACGATTTTCTGAAGGGTATTCAGCTAGTAAATCGTTAGGCAGATCAAAATTAAAATGGGATAACTTCATTTAGTAGTTTTTTTACAAGCGGCAAATATACAATCTCGAGATAGGGGTTGTCAAGTAAATTACTAGTAAAGTTTGATAAGTTGAAGAGCTTAGACCAGTCTGACCAAATATTTTCTCTAGTCTTCAATACTCTTAATCCCGACAGAACCCATATCCTTCCAAAAATCAGGGTAAGATTTTGAAACAACTTCAGCTTCATTTATTGTAATGGGAACTTTATAGGCTAATGGTGCAAAAGCCATTGCCATGCGGTGATCCTGATAGGTGTCGATAGCAATATTTTCTTTAATAGTATTGGTCGGCCTTAGATGAAGACTTTCGGCAGTAATTGAAACTTTACCTCCCAATTTTTCTATTTCTGTTTTTAATGCTGCAAGTCTATCAGTTTCCTTAATCGGAAGTGTATGTAGGCCATGTAAATCACAAGCTATACCTAAACCTAGACAAGTAACAGCTATAGTTTGTGCGATATCTGGAGCGTTATCCAACTTATAGTCCACAGTCTTAAGTTTACGGTCTGTAGTCTTTTTTAAGTTAATTGAATTTGATTGAAATGAGGTTTCTACTCCGAAGTCTCTATAGATTTCGGCTAATACTGAATCGCCTTGAAGACTATTTTGCTTATAACTGGAAAGTGTGATTTCAGAGCCAATTTCACTAAGTGCAGCAATACTGTAAAAATACGATGCTGAACTCCAATCAGATTCTACCACCATTTTTTTAGAGGCGACCTCTTTTTTAGGTTGAACAGAAATAACATTGCCCGCAAAACTCGTGTGAAGGCCAATTTCTTCAAGTAATGCCAATGTCATTTTAATGTAAGGCACGGATGTTATTTTTCCCTCCAAGTGTAATTCGATACCATTTTTAAGTCTACCACCTATAAGGAGTAAGGCCGAAATGTACTGGCTACTAACATTGGCTGCAAGTGTTACTTTGCCGCCATCTAAAGTTTTTCCTTGGAGTCTGATAGGTGGATATCCTTCTTCATTTTCATATGAAATATTTGCTCCGAGTTGTCTGAGTGCATCAACTAGAATTTTGATGGGTCGTTCTTTCATTCTTTTAGAGCCCGTAAGTACAGTTTCCTTTTCATTTTGAATAGAAAAAAATGCCGTTAAAAACCGCATAGCCGTACCTGCATGATGAATATCAACTACAGTAATCGCTTCCTTTTCAAGCTCTAGTGATTTCAATGCTTTTTGCATGTATTCCGAGTCATCGGAATTTGATATGTTGTCTATGCTGATTTGTGGATATAGGGATTGCAAAAGCAATAGCCTATTTGATTCACTTTTAGAACCAGTAATTTGAATAGAAACTGACGGATTAGTGTTTTTTGAGCTAAGGTGTATATTCATTGGTAAAAATAAATCCCGATAACAAAATGCTGTCATCGGGATTCAAAGATAATGAGTTTATAAATGAAATTGCTATTTCAACTTTTCATTATTATGATGCCTATCGTGATCTCTTTTAGTTTTTAAGTCGAGTTTTTTATCAAATGATTCTTGTAGATCGACACCTGTTTGATTGGCCAGACAGAGCACTACAAAAAGTACATCAGCAAGCTCTTCACCAAGATCCTTGTTTTTGTCACTCTCTTTTTCACTTTGCTCGCCATAACGCCTTGCTATAATTCTTGCCACTTCACCAACTTCTTCAGTAAGCTGCGCCATATTGGTAAGCTCGTTAAAGTAGCGAACACCGTGTTCCTTTATCCAATTATCAACTGCTTCTTGAGCGTTTTGAATGTTCATGCCTCATATTTTTTTCAAAACTACACGTTCTGTGTGTTTTTCCACCAAATTCTTATAAAATTGCTTTAATGCGGGGTAAAATTGTGCTGGAATTATCGGATAGTTCATACTTGTTTCAGCCGAAATACGCAGCATTCCACCTGTATTACTAATATTGTATCGAAATTTACCGATATCCTGCGGTAAGGATACAGAAACTGGTTCTGGAATGCTTTCAATTTCGTATCCATCAGGAATCACGACATTTACTAGAAATTTATCCTTCCAAGGATATCCAAATTCAATAGGATATTCTCTTTTTTCTGATTTAAATGGGTTTTCGTCCACGGCCATATGAAACAAAGGAGAAAAGTACAGCTTATCATTAATGGTTTCTGCAACATCCTCTTTGTAAAACTCATAGGTTTCCATTAGAGATTTGCCTAATTCTTTGTTATTAGAAATATTAAAGTTTGAGATTTCTAGATCATCCCGTCTTTCAGTCAACTTTTCTATATATTCCTCTTCGTTGGTTGAATTGTAATTACTGCGAACAATCATGGCGTTATGGTTGGTATAGACCTCTCTGCATTTACCTTCAATAGTGCCATCGTCACTTAAAGTTACATTCATAGTAATGTTCTCTAAAGCCTGCTTTTTTGGAACCAAAGGAAGAAAATTAGATACTTCTTCATTTTCAATTAAACGTCCTTGCCAATTTAATGCCCTTACTGGCAAAATACCTGGTGTTGTATAAGGTGATGTAGCATCTAATAAATAGCGATTGTTATTGATTTTAGCGGCGGCGACCACATAATTAAATCCTTGCAGTGTGGGAAATAATGGGATTCCATTTTGACGAGTACTAACGAGAACTGGGCTTGCATCAATTTTTGCATAACGCAACATCGATATTAGCATTAAATTAATGTCAGCAACATTTCCTACTCCATCCTTATATGCCTTTCGCAAGTTTTTTGCATAAACTCCACGCTTGTCATTCCATTTTACCTTTGACTTAACAAAAGCGAAGATGGCATTCATTTTATCCATTTCAGAAGGAGCTTCGGCTAAAATGACCTCAAGATCATCTTTGTAATAGCCTTCTTGTTCCATTTGTATTTTGAAGGATTTACTTTTATAAATACTTTTTGAAACATTCTCCCATGTAGTTGCGAAATTTTCAGTGTCACCATTTGGTGGCGAAACCGACTTTAATTCGAATTTGACAGCCGATCTGAAATTGTCAATATTAGAAACATAGTTTTCTTTTTTTAGTGCTGGCACATCAGTCATAGTATAGTGGTTTTTTACCACTTTAAAACCAGATGCGGCATCATTCAAGGTTTCTGTTCTTGGATTTATAGGTAAAAACCCTTTTTGTATTTGACCAAAACCAAAAATCCCATAAATAGACATGCTCGCGTCTACTCTTTTTGTTGGAATATCTTCTTGAAAGACGAATTCGTCAATATATTGATAGTATGGCGACGTAATGGTGTATTTATATTCTAAAACCGAACCTTTTTTTGCCTGTGGCATTGTAAATTTAAATTCGTTGAAGTTTTCAGAATATTCCGATTTAAAAATCCCATCTTTCCCTAGTTTGGTCTCGGCCAGTTTTCCGTTTTCTTCATTATAGGTATATGCCTTTAGGCCTGTAAGACTTTCTCGTTTGCCACCATCTTTGTACAAGCTGAATTCTTTTGTAGCATATTCCATTCCACTCTTATTGTAGATTTTAACACGTTCGTGTACATCGGTAATCAAATTGATACCTACACCTGAAACAATTCTGTAATATGATTTTCTGTTTTTGTAAAGAAAAACGGCGTTCGCAGTAGAATCTTTGTCATAAACAGTTTCTTGTACTTCATCAAGTGATACTTTTCTAAACTTATAATCTTGGGCAGTACCAATGCCAACAAATAGCATTAAAAATGCCGCTATTGCTTTTTTATTCATAATAGGGTTATTGTTTTAGGAGTAGTTTTAGTTTGTCATTTTTAGCAACTTTACGCCTAAAGTTGCGGTAGTCGTTATATTCTTCTTTAGGATACAATCCCTTTTTAATTAATACAGTGCGTTTGTAACTAAGCTTGTTTTCACCTTTTTTTTCGATGGTCATTTGGTAACTACCGTATTTGGTTTCTAGTGAGACAGGGGTAGGGGCTTGTTCTAGAGAAAAGCCTTCAGGAAGGGCAATTGTATATTCAGCAGTATCTTCATATCCCCTAGCAATTTCGAAAGGTTGTTTCCTGTTTTTGTAACGATCTGGCACAAAGGTATTGGCGTTAAAAGGGTTAATTTGAAAGATGATGCCTTCATCGGTAATTCTTGCAAAACTAGTAGCTGATAATTCTATAGTTTCTGTACCAAGAATGAACGGATTAGAAATACCTAAAGATGATGCCTCCTTAATTTTTAGATTCCCAATGTTTGACCAATAGTTTTTGTAATATTTTTCCTTTTTTTCATCGTCAAGTCCTGACACACGGTAGTACCTATTATCATACTGCATGCCCTTAGAAACGAGCGTTACCCTTCCCTCTATAGATCCATTTTTATTTAATTTGTAATTAGCTGTTGTTTTGAGGCTATTGTCTTTGTCAATATAGGATGCGGTGCGCTTTATTTCACCACCTTCTGGTTTTACAACGAGCACATCACGATCGTCAGTAAAATCACCTAAAAACCCGAATGGTGTTGTTTGACTAGTGCACTCCAACCAAATATCCTCTCCGTCAATAGGAACATTAAGTATTACGTGATTACCTTGCATGGATGCGAAATCAGATTCCATGCTCTTTTTTCTGTTTCCGGCATATACTACGCTATAGTAAGCATCAATTCCCTGCGACTTCAGTAGGGCTTTGGTGTAGTTAGTAAGCCCTTTGCAATCTCCATATTTTACATTATCAACTTCTTTTGCAGTAATTGGCATCCATCCGCCAATACCAAGTTGGACACTTATATAACGGGTGTTGTCTTGAACGTATTTGTAGATTTTTCTTGCTTTTGCTTTGGTATCTTTTTCGTCTTTCACAAGATTAGTAATAGTCTGAATTGTTTCTGGTGGAAGAAAATCACGTCCCAGCAATAGCTTTTGATACTGCCAATTCCCCATGCTTTTCCAATCTTCAGCGCTGCCATCGACACCTTCTAAATGAAAGTTACTCAATCCAAAAAGTACTTGAGGTTCTATAGTGTAGTAAGCTGGGCTAAGCTGCTCTCCTTTCTCAGCTTTAATATTGCTCATACTAAAAGTGTATCCTAACTGATTTTCATTTTTATCGAATTCATAAGCTTCAAGATTTTTCTCCTTTGTTCGCAACTTAAGATCGGCGGGAGCATTAATAGTATAGATACTTTTTGCAACACTAATATGATATTCATCTATTGGAAACCATGAAGGAATAAATGCGGTATTACTTGTTTGGGTTATGGTATTAAACACTACAGTGTATGGGTAGGAAGTGGGTGTGTAATCTAAGTATTTTACTCTAGAATCACCATATAAAGTGCCTCCATCGACAGCACTTACATCCTTGAAATCATTCTTCTTTATTCGTTTTATCTCATTCCCATTTTTATCGTAAATGTAAGCCACTAGAGACTTGATTTTTGTAGATGGATCATATGAACTCCCAGCCTTGACTGAGCTGTTTCCATCTTCTTTTAAAACCGTGACAATTCTTTTTTTGCTAAGGGTCATCGATTTTCTTGAAGTGATGTCTACATGTATGCTGTCTAACAAGACAATAGCATTGGCACCATCTTTTAGTTCTTGAGGAATGTCATCTACTTTAAATTGAGAAAAACAGATAAAAGGAATTAGTAAAAAGAAAATAGAGGGAAAATTTCTTACAGGCATTGTTTTAGTTTAGACGCATAAGATATAAATGTTAAGGAATTTAACAAAAAATATTCTATTCTTTACGCTTACTATCGATTATTATCGTAACCGGTCCGTCGTTAAGCAGCTGTACTTTCATGTCAGCCCCAAATTCGCCGGTCTGCACTTCTTTGCCTAAAAGTGTCTTAAGATGGGTCACGAAGTTTTCATATAATGGAATTGCGACTTCTGGTTTTGCAGCTTTTATATACGAAGGTCTATTTCCTTTTTTGGTCGATGCGTGCAAGGTGAATTGACTAACTACAATGACCTCTCCATCGATATCGAGAAGGGATTTGTTCATCACTTCATTTTCATCATTAAAAATGCGAAGATTGATGATTTTATTGCAGAGCCAAATAATATCTTGTTCAGTGTCATCATCTACAATACCAAGGAGTACCAATAATCCTGCTTTTATTGAAGCAACTTCCTTATTATCTATAGTGACTGATGCCTGAGATACTCGTTGTATAACGACTTTCATACCTATTACTACTATTCGTTATCGTAATGATCTTTTCTGTAATGTTCCTCATCGCCTTTTAATATTTGAACATAGCTTTTATAGCGAGACCAAGCAAGTGTTCCTTCATCTAAGGCATCCTTTACAGCGCATTTTGGTTCTTCAATATGTAAACAATTGTTGAATTTGCATTCCGATTTCAACTCAAAAAACTCCGGGAAATAATCACCGATCTCATCTTTATCCATATCAACAACTCCGAATCCTTTTATACCCGGAGTATCGATAATTCTGGCATTAAAATCTAGGTCGAACATTTCAGCGAAAGTAGTAGTATGCTGACCTTGTTTATGTTGTTGCGATATTTCTGAGGTTTTAAGAGCGAGCGTCGGGTCTATACGATTAATTAAAGTTGATTTGCCAACACCACTATGTCCAGCAAACATGCTTGTTTTACCCTTCATCATTTCCTTAACTTTCTCGACGTTTTTCCCATTTTTAGCCGATATGCCAATACAGGGATAGCCAATTTTTCTGTAAATAGCCGCTAGATATTTTATCTCTAAAAGCTCCTCTTCGTCATAAGTGTCTACTTTGTTAAACAATAAGACAGGAGGGACTTCATAGGCCTCGGCAGTCACTAAAAATCGATCTATAAATGCAGTAAAGGTTGGCGGATTATTTAGAGTAACTAATAAAAAAACTTGATCAATATTAGCCGCAATAATATGTGTTTGCTTTGACAGATTAACTGATTTTCTAACAATGTAATTTTGTCGGTCGTGTATATGGGTAATAACGCCTGTTACTTCATCGCTATCGGTATCGAGATCAAAATCGACTATATCACCTACTGCAACCGGATTGGTGCTTTTAATACCTTCAATACGAAACTTACCTTTTATTCTACAATTATAGATAGCATCTTGCTCATTATGCACAGTATACCAGCTGCCTGTAGATTTATAAACCGTTCCGGTCATGTATTTAATCACGTTTTTTTGTCGATTACAAAATAACAACATTTAGTTTCAAAATAACTGTTATCTTAATCGCTATTAACTAAAAACTTAAATACTTATTTACTATGAGAAAATTATTTTTCATTTTACTACTAGCATTAATTAGTGTTCCAGCTGTTCAAGCTCAAAGCTACGAATACCAAGTTGTGACAACAATCGAGTCCATTGTACCAAATGGGTTAGGGCGCTCTAGAATGATTTATACTGACGACAGTCGGGATTATCAAGAGTTTAGCTCGATGCGATCGGAGGACAAAAAAGAAGACAAACGAAATAAATCAAAGCGTAGTGAAATTCGTGTAAAGAATTTTGAAGAAACTAAACTGCTTAACTTTTTTAATTTAGGTGGAATTCGCTTTCAAAACATTGCAGCAAATGATGCATTGATTTCTTCTAAAATCAATACCATGTCAGCCAATGGCTGGGAACTTGCCCATGTGGCCAGCGGTGTAGAAAGTGCTGGGAAAGGAGATAATCAAGGAATATTTATTACTCGTTTTATATTTAAAAGAGCGAAATAAGAAATACTACTTTCTAAAATATAAAAGCCCGAAGCATTGCTTCGGGCCTTTTTTTATTAAGCCTTAATAATCTTTTCTTGATGATTAATAGACTCTTGGTGAATGGCTTTAAACATTCTTAAGATAAACTCTTCGCTAAGTCCACGATCATGACCTTCGAGAATCATCTTACCTAAAATTTCATTCCAACGTTTTGATTGTAAGACAGCTACATTTCGCTCTTTTTTAAGTGCACCAATGGAGTCAGCTACTTTCATTCGTTTACCCATTAAATCCAGTAATTGATTATCCACCACATCAATCTGCGCTCTTAAATTGCTCAAGCTTATTTTGTATTCTTCCTCTTGACTTGTTTCTTTACGAATACGAAGGTCTTGCATAATTTGTATTAAACTTTCTGGTGTTACTTGCTGGGCAGCATCACTCCATGCGTTATCAGGATCGATATGCGTCTCGATCATTAAACCATCAAAATTAAGATCGAGTGCTGTTTGTGATACATCTAAAATCATATCGCGCTTTCCTGTTATATGTGAAGGATCACAAATAAGAGGAAGATCAGGAAATTTATCTTGTAACTCAACTGCTAATTGCCATTCTGGAATGTTACGATATTTCGTTTTTTCGTAGGTTGAAAATCCACGATGAATCACTCCTAATTTATCAATATTGGCAGTATGAAGACGCTCAATCGCTCCTAACCATAATGCCAAATCGGGATTCACTGGGTTTTTTACTAAAACAACCTTATCCGTTCCTTTTAAAGCATCGGCTATTTCTTGAACTATAAATGGACTTACAGTGCTTCGAGCACCAATCCAAAGTAGGTCGATATCATGTTCTAAAGCAAGATCAACGTGGGCTTTGTTAGCAACTTCGGTAGCAGTTAGCAATCCTGTTTCTTGCTTTGCCCGCTGTAACCATTTTAAACCGATTGCTCCTACACCTTCAAAGTTTCCGGGGCGAGTTCTAGGTTTCCAAATTCCAGCTCTAAAATAGGTTACATCAGTATCCTTTAATCCATGGGCGACTTTTAAAACCTGATCTTCAGTTTCTGCACTACAAGGCCCAGCGATTACCAATGGGTGAGGTAGTTTATGGCTATCCAACCATGTTCTTAATTCTTTTTTATTTTCCATTTTTAGTTGTATTCTATGCGTTTATGGTAATTCCTTTTAATATTTCTTTTATGTGATTGGTGTTTTCCATTTCGTTGTAAATAGCTTGGAAATTATTGTCAATCAAGTGCTGTTTAAACTGTTCTAAATTGGCAATATATTCTTCTAAAGTCTCAACAACATTATCTTTGTTCTGCTCGAAAATTGGGGTCCACATGGCAGGTGAACTTTTAGCAAGTCGAACGGTACTTTCAAATCCACTACCAGCCATATCGAAAATGTCACGCTCATTCTTTTCTTTTTCGATCACTGTTTTCCCGAGCATAAACGAGCTGATATGCGATAAGTGAGATACATAGGCTATGTGCTTATCGTGCGCCACAGGATCCATATATCGAATACGCATACCAACATCAGCAAACAGTTTCAAGGCGCGTTCTTGAAGTTTGAACGCGGTTTTTTCAATCTCACAAATGATATTTGTTTTTCCTTTGTACAAATGTCGAATAGCCGCTGAAGGTCCAGAGAACTCCGTTCCTGCTATCGGGTGCGTAAGTAGTAAATTTCTTCTTTTAGGATGATCTTCAATCGCATTTACTATTTGGACTTTGGTTGAACCTACTTCTATAATGAGGGTATTGTCATCAATAAGATCTAAGGTTTTTTGAAGTACTTTGATTGAAGCATCCACAGGAATCGCAACTACAACAACATCAGCATTTGAGATGGTGTTAAAATCTGCAACTTCATCAATTACGCCCAACTTCTTCGCTTCAATTGCATTATCAGGATTTGCATCTATCCCGAATATGGACACATCAGGATTTGTAGCTTTTATATCTAATGCGAATGAGCCTCCTATTAATCCAATTCCTATTATATATATGTTCATACTTTCCTTTTCGGTTGATTTTTAACTTTCTAAATCGAACATCTAAAATCGACTTAATGCTTCTTCAATTTTTTCCTCATTCACACACAATGAAAACCGGATGTAACCTTCCCCATTACTCCCAAAAATGCTACCAGGAGCAACAAAAATGTTTTTTGATTCTAATAATTCGTTTATGTATGATTTTGAATCGCTAGAACTGTCGGGAAGCTTACACCAAACAAACATTCCGGCAGTATCTTTTTGATATTTGCATCCGAGTTTATCAGCAATTTGACAAATCATCTCTCTGCGCTTATGATAAATAGCATTCATTTTATTGTACCAATCATCACCTATATTCAAGGCAGCGATGGCCCCTTTTTGAATCCCATAGAACATACCAGAGTCCATATTACTTTTAACTTTTAGAATATTCTTGATATGTTTCTCATTACCTAAAACCATACCAACGCGCCATCCTGCCATATTGAAGGTTTTACTGAGCGAGTTGAGCTCTAAAGCAACATCTTTCGCGCCTTCGACGGCAAGAATACTCGTTGGGTTTTCATTTAATACAAAGCTGTAAGGATTGTCGTTAACGATCAAAATTCTATGCGTTCTAGCAAAAGCTAGTAAATCTTTAAACAGAGCTTTTGGAGCTTTTGTGCCAGTAGGCATATGCGGATAATTAATCCACATAATTTTGACTTTACTTAAATCTGTTTTTGATAAGTGGTCGAGATCCGGAAGCCAATTGGTACTATCGTTTAAGTCATAGTAAACGGGTTGCGCTCCTACTAATTTGCTTACCGAAGAATACGTTGGATAACCTGGATTCGGAATCAATACTTGGTCTCCTTCATCAAGGTAAGCCATACTAATATGCATAATACCTTCCTTGCTACCCATTAATGGAAGTACCTCGTTGTTGGGGTTAATAGCGACTTTGTATTTATTTTTATAGAAGTTGGCGAATGCATTTCTAAGCGATGGTAATCCTTGATAACTTTGATATTTATGTGCGCCCATATCCAACAAGGACTCCGCTATTTCCTTTAATACTAGAGCTGGCGGAACCAAATCAGGACTACCAATTCCCATATTAATTACAGGTTTTCCATCTGCAATAAGCTGATTTACTTCTCTTAGTTTTTGAGAGAAGTAGTATTCTTCAACTGTAAGTAAGCGGTTAGCAGTACTAATCATGACCTGGCATTTTTATATTCACCTAGTATTTTAAAATCATAGGTCATTAATTGTAAAATATTCTTGGCTTTATCATAGTCTTCATAATCATCAAAAGTGATATCTACAAAAAATGCATATTTCCAAGGGGTTTCGATAACGGGAAGCGATTGAATTTTTGTCAAATTCAATTTGCAGTCGCTCATGACATTTAAAACTGTGGCAAGACTACCTCTTTTATGGTCGGTCATAAATTTTAAAGACGCTTTGCTAATTTCTTTTTTAGGAATTACCGAATTACTAGTTTGAACTATTACAAATCGCGTCGAGTTATCCTGAATTGTTTGAATGCTTGGAGCTAAAATATCTAGCTCGTATAAACTAGCTGCTGCGTTTCCAGCAATTGCTGCAATGCCTTTAATTTGATTTTTTTGGATGCGTTGAGCAACCTCGGCGGTATCGGCATCTTCAACTAATTTAATATGTGGATGTTTCCTGAAGAAATCTTTACACTGCAAGAGTGCCATAGGGTGCGAACACACCTCTTTTATATCTTTAATCTGCTGACCTTTTAAGGCCAGTAGGTTGTGATGAATGTTTAAATAGTACTCGCCAATGATGTGTAGCTGATGTTTATCGATCAATGCGTAGTTGGGGATGATCGATCCTGCAATGGAGTTTTCAATTGCCATAACGGCTTGATGCGCTTGACCATCAATTAAGCTATCTACTAGTTTGTCAAACGACAAACATTCATCAACTAAAATATCGTTACGATAGTAGTCCTGAGCCACTTGGTAGTGGAATGAGCCTTTTACACCTTGAATTGCAACTGTGTTATTCATCAATTTAATGCATAAAAAAAGTCCTGAATTTTATCAGGACTTTTCATTTATCTTTTAGCAACAATACTTATTTGCATGATAGTCCCGTTCTCTCTTCAAAATAGAAGAAGAAAAAATAAAAACGGTTCCAGAAATAAGTGTTGTTAATCATTTGTATTTTTCTGATGGGGCTAATGTAGTAACAGTTTGATAAAAAACAAACACCCAGTCTTTATTTTTGTGAATTAACATTATTTATGTTGATATCATTTAAAAATTATCAATTTAAGCTGTAATTAATAACAAAAACAGCATTTATATTTGCTGAAGAATTTTGAAGTATGTCAATTAAAGTATCGGGAGTAAGCAAAAAATACAAAGAGCAACAAGCTCTTGACAATGTATCGTTTGCGATTGAAAAAGGAGAGGTAGTTGGATTTCTAGGCCCAAATGGGGCAGGAAAATCGACTATGATGAAAATATTGACCACTACAATTTTGGCAACTAATGGTGATGTTGAGGTCAATGAGCTTGATGTAAATACTCAAACTGACCAGGTTAGAAAGAGTATTGGCTATTTACCAGAACATAATCCTTTGTACTTAGAGATGTATGTACGAGAGTATTTACAATTTAATGCGGGTTTATTTAAAGTTGATAGAAAAAAGGTAGATACAGTTATAGAACAGACAGGTTTAACACCAGAAGCGCACAAAAAAATCGGACAGCTTTCTAAGGGATATAGACAGCGTGTCGGTCTGGCGGCTGCTTTACTACACGAGCCCGAGGTGCTTATTTTAGATGAGCCGACTACGGGATTAGATCCCAACCAACTAGTCGATATTCGTACGTTGATTAAAACTTTCGGAAAAGATAGAACGGTCCTATTATCGACACATATTATGCAAGAGGTTGAGGCTATTTGTGATCGCGTAATTATTATTAATAAGGGAAAGATTGTTGCTGATAAAAACCTGGTCGACCTAAGAAAAGGCCAACAACAGGTGGTTGAGGTCGAATTTGATTATCGTGTAGAAGAGGTGGCATTAAACCGTATAGAGCACGTACAGTCGGTAAAAAATGTAGAAGGTTTTTTATACGAGCTTACATTTGATACGAATACCGATATGCGATCGGTAGTGTTTGATTTTGCCCATGATAACCAGTTGAAGATATTGAAGCTCGATCAACAAAATCAGAATTTGGAGACTTTGTTTCGGGAGTTGACGGCTTAAAATTTACATCCTCACCCAACTTCTCCTTCAAAGGAGAGGAGCTACCTTTTTTAAAATTAAAATATCTGAGTTTCCATTTTTATTATTAAGAAGTCTCCCCTTGAGGGGAGATTTAGAGGGGTGTAAACCTTGAGAAAGACGAGGTTTGTATCGGAATTATTGGTCTTGATAGTTAACACCAATCCCCAGCCCTTCCCTCAAGGGAAGGGAGCTTTGTGTAATTGAATCACCTCATTTTTCAACTCACTTCAAAAAAATTTTCATCCTCAGGCAACCATGCGTAATTTAGTTTCGTCTATGTAAATAGAGAACCAAATGAAACTGTCGTTGAAAGTCATTCAACTTTATAAAAACGAAGCAAAGCTAATAAAGCATGTTGCGCAGGGCAATCGTATGGCCCAGCAATATTTGTTTGAACAGTGTGCGCCCAAAATGTTGAGTATTTGCAGGCAGTATATTAATGATGTTCATAAAGCAGAAGAGGTGATGCTTACCGGCTTTATGAAGGTGTTTAAAAACATTGATAATTTCAGGTCAGAAGGTAGTTTCGAAGGTTGGATACGTCGCATTATGGTAAGGGAATGTATTTCGTTCTATAGACAGCGAAAACAGCTAGAAGTAGTAGAGAATGAGTTAGAGATAGAAGATGTTGATTACTCAGTTACTGAAGAGTTTGATGTGGCATACATTCAACAATTAATCGATCAACTGCCGGAAGGTTATAAAGTAGTCTTTGTAATGTATGTGGTAGAAGGCTATAAACATCATGAGATTGCTGAGATTTTGGGTATTGCCGAAAGCACTTCGAAATCTCAATTATTTAAAGCACGGAAAATGCTTCAAAAACAGTTAACACAATTAAATGCAACCCAACATGGCACAGCATAGGTTTGAAGATCAAGTTAAAAAGCAGTTAGGCGATCGGGAAATAAATCCCTCAGCTGATGCTTGGCAGCGCTTGAGCGAGCAGTTAGATGGCGAAAATGACAAGAAGGGAATTGCATTTTGGAAATACGCTGTAGCTGCTTGTATGGTCGGTTTGCTGGGTACATTATTATGGTATCAATTTGATCAAAGAGAAGTTGAATTAATAGATCAGCAAATTGTAGAAGAAGAATTCGATATTAAAAAAGATGAGCCTATCAAAAATGTTGAAGATCAAGTAATCATTCCATTGGAAAAACAATCAAAAATCAATATAGTAGCAGTTCCAAAAAAGGTGAGTGAGGAACCAGCGCAATTAGCAAAAGAGGAAGTAAAAAATACTATTGAAGTCGCTAATCAGGATACTGAGACCATGAATTACTTTGACACTAAAGTAGCGGAAGTTGTTGCTGAGGTTCAACGCTTAAAAAATGAAAAAGATTCAATTACGGATGCTGAGGTGGAAGCACTTCTTGCATCAGCAGAACGAGATATACAATTACAATCTATAATGAATCAAAATACAAAAACAGTTGATGCCAATGCCTTGTTATTAGATGTTGAAGCTGAACTTGAGCGTACCTTCAGAGATCGGGTCTTTGAGGCTCTTAAGAACGGGTTCAACAAAACTAGAACTGCTGTGGCCAATCGTAACAATTAATTTATTGTTTTAATTATTTTAATCTTTCATCAATCAATTTGAGTTAGCTTTCCCTCTTCCATATCGAAGAGGGAAATAACTCAGATACAATCAACAATCAAACATGAGACATTTATTACTTATCGTCGTTAGCTGCCTCTTCATTGTAGGAGCAGTAGCTCAAGAACAGCCACAAGACAAGATCAAAACACTTAAAAAAGAGCGTTCCTTAGTAGCCTCAGAAGAGCGTGAGGCCTTAAAAAAAGAAGTTGAAGTAATTAACGAACGACTCAACAAGAAAGAAATTACTTTAGAAGAGGCCCAAGCTTTGAAAAAAGAAGCAGCCCGAGTTAGAGCACTCAATATTGAAAACAGAATTGCAATTCTTGATAATCAAATAGCATTGCTAGAAAGACAACTGCCAAGAACAGTAAGTCCTACAAAAGAATCGACTGGAGAGTGGGTGTATTTAAATGAGGAGAAAACATATACTAAAAAGAACAATTACGATAACGAACGTAGTGAACGTGTATATCGCTCAAATGATGATCGGTTTTGGAGTATTAATGGTAATAATTTTAGATATGATCGTCGCACCTATTCACAATTTGTAGTTGCGGTAGGATTGAATAATACCATTATTGATGGAGAAGAACTCGGCGATTCTCCTTATAAATTTGTTGGCTCTCGATTTTTAGAGTTGGGCTGGGCTTGGAGAACACGTGTGTTTGACAATACAAACTGGCTGCGATTTAAGTATGGAATTTCTTTTCAGTGGAATGGATTAAAGCCAGATAACAATCAATATTTTGTTGATAATAATGGAACGATTGCCTTAGAAGAATTTTCAGAGGAGCTAAATAAGTCGAAGTTTAGAACGGATAATTTGGTAGTGCCCGTCCACTTTGAATTTGGTAGTTCAAGTAAAAGGGAACGCGATGATTATGTACGCTACTACACACGCAGACATTTTAAAATTGGTGTTGGTGGGTATGCAGGATTCAATATCGGGACACGTCAAAAATTAAAATACCGTAGAGACGGTGATCGAGTAAAAGACAAGATCAAGCGTGATTATCAAGTGAACAAATTGGTCTATGGTTTAAGTGCCTATGCCGCGATCGGGACGGTGGGAGTGTATGCTAAATATGATCTGAACCCTCTTTTTAAAGATCAGGTAATCGAACAACGAAATATATCAGTTGGTGTCCGATTTGATATGGATTAAGAGCATAAAGCTGGAGCACCATCAAATGTTCCAGTTTTTAAACTATCAATAGAACTTAATGAGTCAACTAGCGAAAATTTCAAATATTTTTGGAGGTATATTCTTAATCATAATGGCACTATTTCATGGTAGCGGTTACTCTTATATTTCTGAAATGATTCACTCGTCGAATACCGAAGATTTTTTGAAAGATATTGTGCCAACATTATTTATTCATCCATCAATACATTTGCTTGGGCTTGCAGCTTTTGGGTTTTTGGCATTCTTTTTAGGTCCGGCTAGTAAAAAAGTCCTAGTAACAATAGCGATACTTGTATTTATCGACGCCTTATTAGGGTTTTTCATAGGCGGGATAGTGCCTGGGTTGTTATTGTCTTTAGCTGCTTTTTGTTTTTTGTTCGCGGGATTAAGTAAATAGATAATCAGGATTTTATTCTAACTCTTCTTTAAGTTTTTCTATCAGATTTTTACAGCTTTTTATACTTTCTTGAGCTCTTAGAATTTTGTATTTAACAGCATAAAACGTGCTATTAAAAATCCCCTTAAGTAAATTCTCATCTTTAAAAGTGAATTGTTTCCCCGATTCTATTTTTAAGGTTGCAAAATCATTATAAATAAAATAGTCAGCTAAATATTCTTTGTTGATATTTTCAACTCGAAAGTTGGCATTTTGAAACTGTGTATAGCTCTTGGTATAATGGTTGTCGATATCCTTTTTAAGTTCAATATCTTCTATGAGCTTAAGATCACCTGAGTTAACTAGGGTGTTAAAGGTTGCTTTTCTGGGAATAAATTGATGAATAATAGCTGCGCTCATAACATTTCTAATCAATTTTTGTTTTTCAGGTGCATTAGTGTCTAATTGGGTTAATAGGGGTTGTATGGTTTCTAACTTTTCTTGCATGGAACCAACTAATTCTGTGAGCTGTTTTTTATCAGCGTCCAAATCGCTAATTAGGCTTTCTATATATTGTTTTTTTAGCTTGTTGTCTCTGCTTTCTTCAGCGCATTTGTTCATGCTAAATGCAATAGAAATACCAAGAATGACTATTAAGATTTCACCAAAGGCATAACTCCACTTTATTTTTTTCATTGTTGAGGTTAGTTTGTTTAAAGCTAATAAATTATGATTTAATGAGAGGGACTCTAAAAATCTTTGGGTCTAGTTAATCCAAATTAAAAGCAGTCAAATTAAGAAATTTGGATTTTACCCCTTCCGAGCCCCGCCTATCGGCTGGCCCACCTTCCCCTAACAAGGGGAAGGAATTCTGAGAAAGATAAAAAACAAAAACCCCACAAGTACAAAATGACTTGTGGGGTTTGTAATATTGAAAGCTGACCAGCCCAATAATGCCTGTCGCGCCGCGACCTACATCATTCCTGGCATTCCGCCGCCGCCCATAGGTGGCATAGCAGGAGCATCTTCTTTAATATCTACTAAAGCACATTCGGTCGTTAAGATCATACCAGCTACAGAAGCGGCATTCTCTAACGCGATACGTGTTACTTTCTTAGGATCGATAATACCAGCTTTTAACATATCAACATATTCTTCTGTCTTAGCGTCGTAACCAAAGTCTTTTTTGCCTTCAGCAACTTTGCTAATTACAACACTACCTTCACCACCTGCGTTTTCTACGATAGTACGTAATGGCTCTTCAATAGCACGTGCTATAATTTGAATTCCTGTTGCTTCGTCAGCATTTTCGGTATCAACTTTATCTAAAACAGATTTAGAACGGACAAGTGCAACACCACCACCGGCAACGATGCCTTCTTCAACCGCTGCACGAGTCGCGTGTAATGCATCGTCAACACGATCTTTCTTTTCTTTCATCTCTACTTCACTTGCTGCTCCAACATAAAGCACGGCAACACCACCAGCTAATTTAGCTAAGCGCTCCTGAAGTTTTTCTTTGTCATAATCAGAAGTAGTTGTTTCTATTTGAGATTTGATCTGGTTTACGCGACCTTTGATCAATTCACCTTCACCAGCACCGTTTACAACAGTAGTGTTGTCCTTATCAATGGTAACAGTCTCAGCAGTACCTAACATATCGATGCTTGCATTCTCTAAAGTAAATCCTCTTTCTTCGGAAACAACAGTACCTCCAGTTAGGATTGCGATATCTTCTAGCATTGCTTTTCTACGGTCACCAAATCCTGGTGCTTTTACAGCAGCAATTTTAAGTGAACCACGAAGCTTGTTTACTACTAGTGTAGCTAATGCTTCACCATCAACATCTTCAGCGATAATTAATAATGGTTTTCCTGATTGCGCTACTGGCTCTAATACAGGAAGTAAGTCTTTCATCGAAGAGATCTTCTTGTCGAATAACAAGATATAAGGATTCTCTAACTCAGCAGTCATTTTCTCGCTGTTAGTAACAAAGTAAGGAGAAAGGTATCCGCGGTCAAATTGCATTCCTTCAACAACATCAACATAAGTGTCAGTTCCTTTGGCTTCTTCTACAGTAATTACACCTTCTTTGCCAACTTTTCCAAATGCTTCAGCGATTAACTCACCAATAGTATTGTCATTGTTAGCAGAAATAGCTGCAACTTGCTGAATTTTCTCGCTAGAGTTTCCAACCTCTTTTGTCTGCTTTTCAAGGTCTGCAACGATTCCTTCAACTGCTTTGTCGATTCCTCTTTTCAGATCCATTGGGTTTGCACCCGCAGCAACGTTCTTTAATCCTTCTTTTACGATTGCTTGCGCTAAAACGGTAGCTGTAGTAGTACCATCACCTGCAAGATCGTTGGTTTTAGAAGCAACTTCTTTAACCATTTGCGCACCCATATTTTCTAGTGCGTCTTCTAACTCAACTTCTTTAGCGACTGATACACCATCTTTAGTCACTTGTGGAGCACCGAATGATTTGCTAATAATTACATTACGACCCTTTGGTCCTAAAGTTACTTTTACTGCGTTTGCTAATGCGTCAACACCTCTTTTTAGGCCGTCTCTTGCATCTATATCAAATTTAATGTCTTTTGCCATTACTGAAATTTTTTAGAAAAAAATTAAATTTTCAATGTTCAAATTCCAAATCCCAACATAGTGGAATTAGAACTGACAATTAAAAAATTGGAATTTGTGTTTTTAGTTTTTTTTGGAAATTGCGATTAAATAATCGCTAGTATATCATCCTCTCGCATAATCATATAATCAGTGCCATCGAACTTTAATTCAGAGCCGGAATACTTTCCGTATAAAACAGTATCGCCAGGCTTAACAGTTAAAGGTTCATCTTTTTTACCTGGACCTACGGCAACAACTTTTCCTTTTTGCTGTTTTTCCTGAGCAGTGTCAGGAATATAAAGGCCAGATGCTGTTTGTGTTTCAGCTGGTAATGGTTCTACTACCACGCGATCTGCAAGTGGTTTAATGTTTAAAGCCATGTGTTATAAATTTTCGATTGTTAATTTTATTGTTTTCAACCAAGCAAGTCAGAAACTATGCCAAGTCACTGTAAGCAGCGAAAAACTGACATTTTGAAATAAAAAATGCCAGCACTATGACATGCTGGCATTTATTGGTTATCAGATTTAAAATCTGTTATTCTGCTCCGTCAGTATTTTCGTTATCCTCAAGCGGACTTGTTGGCGCTTCTGGAAGAACATTTTCATCACCATCTAGTAATTTAGATTCTACAGGTGCATCATTTTTTGGTAATGTAAAATTCGCTATTAAAATTAGTGCTAATAAAATAGCACCCAATGCCCAAGTACTTTTATCTAAAAAGTCTGTTGTTTTTTGAACTCCTCCTATTTGCGTTGATCCGCCACCTCCAAAAGAAGATGAAAGTCCGCCACCTTTAGGATTTTGTACCATAATTACAACTACCAACAAAAACGCAACGATCACTATCAACACCAAAAAAATTGTATATGTACTCATGGTTTAAAACCTTAATTATTTTTCTTTATATTTTTTATTTCCTGAATTCGGTCTGCAAAGAAACTATTTTTTTCTGGATATTTCAAACTTAAAATTTTGTAAGCTTGAATTGCTTTTTTATACTTCTTTTGAGCCAAATAAACCTTCGCTAAGGTCTCAGTTGCAAGCTCATTTCTGTCAACTAAATTACCCTCTGCCAAATTCTCCATAGGTATGGTTTCTTTAGCAGGTTTTATCTTAGGATTATTTTCAATAAATCGGTCGATAAGGGCCATTTTTTCCTCAAAACTTGGCGATTTAGATGAGGGTGTTTTTTCTTCTTCCGCAGATACTTTAGTCTTGGTTTCTTCTATCTTTCTAGTAGGTTCTTCAATCTCTTTTTCGGTGCTTTTTGCTGCCTCTCTGACGATGGGTTTTACTGATGATAATTGCAACCATTGATTAAAAGAAAAACGCTCATTCTTATCAAATTCTAACGGCTTATCGATCTCTAAAACGTCAGTTTCTGGTTTAGAAGTGGGGATTTCTTTTGAAACTTCAACTATTTCTTCTTCAATTTCGGGTTGACTTTCTACTGTCTTTTCAGTAATTCTAGTCGATTCTGAAATGGTTTTATCGACCACTTTATCTTCGGCACTAAGTTCTGTATATTCACTTGCAACTTCTTCGAAAGCTTGCACTTCAATTTGCATCGGATCTTTTTCCTTAAGCGAAGCCGAAATTACCGGTTTCTTAAAAGCATCGGAAGTAATAAAATCGAACAAAACAGTACGATCAGCAGAATGGGCAGCTGTAACCTTTAGTTGGTCATTATACCGAAAGCTCTCTTGATTCTTTAGCCCTTTTAAAAAAATAGCACGTGCCGCTTGAAAATAGGGGTATTGTTTGATGATCGATTCAATGGCTTCCGTTTGGTCTTCATTGATCGCATCGGGTTCTTTTAACAGATATGTAAAATCGGATATATTCATCTACCAATTTGAAAAAGCTTCTTGAAAGACATCCTGTGTAATACGCTCAAAAATTTCATCATGCAGCGTTTGTCTCACCGATGCGATACTCGTTGCAGCCGGAAAATCTGAAAAAAATGAGAATCGCTTTTCAAAGTCATATTCAGACTTAATCTTATTAAAGAATCTGATATTAACGGTCATTGTAAGCCTATTTTGTGCAGCCCCACGATTTGCATCAGCGATTGCTGAAAGTGGAGAAATTCGATACTCAACGATTTCACCTTCATACAATAAATCTGGATTACTGTTGGTCTGCGTCAAATTGGTTTGATCCTGAATTCGATCTTGCAATGCTGTGGTAAAATCCCTGTCTAGACCTGGAGTGAAAATAGGCGCTTCATTTCGAATAAATGTTACTTGAAATGACTTGGCATCTCCAGTGTCACCACCTGTAAAATTGTAGTATTTGCAACCTCCTAATAGGAATGTCGTTGCTAAGAAAAAATAGATGAGTTGCTTCTTCATACCGCAGTTTAGGGATTTTAAATTAATTATCGAACAAATGACTCTTGAAAAACATCTTGAGTAATACGCTCAAATATTTCTTCATGCAACGATTGCCTTACAGATGCAATGCTAGTAGCTGCTGAAAAATCAGAGAAGAAGGAAAAACGCTTCTCAAAATCATTTTGTTTTTTCAACTTGTTAAAAAATCGAATGTTGACTGTCATCGTTAATCTATTTTGTGCCGCTCCTCGATTTGCGTCTGCAATTGCGGACAAAGGAGAAATGTGATATTCAACTATTTCACCTTCGTATATGATGTCAGATTCATAATTATCTTGACTTAAAGTTGTTTGATTTTCAATGCGATTTTGTAGGGCGGTTGTAAAATCTCGATCTAAGCCTGGTGTAATAACTGGCGCTTCATTTCGAATATACAATACTTGAAATGTTCTAGCATCCCCAATGTTTCCATCCGTGAAATTATAATATTTACAACTATCGAAGATTAAAGTAGCTACAACTAAAACATATAAATACCGGAAATTCATGTCGCAGTTTAGCGAATTTTGGTTGATGACTGAAATTTTTTTGTAAAAATTAGGAGTTACAAATCGAATTGCTTGATCTTTCGATACAATGTGCGTTCCGAAATTCCTAATTCGTCCGCCGCAGCTTTTCGTTTGCCGCGATTTCGTTCCAATGCTTTTTTGATAAGCTCTAGCTCTTTTTCATGAAGGGATAATGTTTCTTCTTCTTCAATCTCTTCGGCAAAATGATATTTATCTTGCTGAGGTTCATGATATACAACCGTATCACTCACAGTGCTTTGTTGAGGAATATGTAAAACTTCTAACTCTTCATAGTCGTCGGCAGACTTTGTGGTCTGTTTTTCCTCACCATAAATTTTCTGAATCAAACCTTCATTTTCTTCCTGAACTTTTTCTGAATCCCCACCTTTCATCAACTCCATTGTCAATTTTTTGAGGTCATTCAGGTCGGCTTTCATGTCGAATAAGACCTTGTATAATATCTCGCGTTCTGAGCTAAAATCACTTTCTTTTTTATCAGAATTGATTACCGCAGGCAGGTTTTTTCCTGCATCAGGCAAATAGGTGCGAAGGGTCTCATATGAAATAGCTCTATTTTGTTCTAATACCGAGATCTGTTCGGCTACATTCCGTAACTGTCTAATATTCCCACCCCAGCGATATTGCAATAGCAGTTGCACCGCATTATCATCCAGCCGTATGGTTGGCATTTTATATTTCTGTGCAAAGTCAGATGCGAACTTTCTAAATAATAAGTGAATGTCTTCTTTGCGATCGCGAAGCGGCGGTAGGTGAATTTCTACGGTACTTAAACGGTAATATAAATCTTCACGAAATTTTCCTTTTTGAATCGCTTCGGACATTTGAATATTTGTCGCTGCAACAATGCGTACATCTGTTTTTTGCACCTTAGAGGAGCCAACTTTTAGGAACTCTCCATTCTCTAAAACACGTAATAAACGTACTTGAGTAGTCAGAGGTAATTCGCCTACTTCATCTAAAAAGATTGTTCCGCCATCAGCAACTTCAAAGTATCCACTTCGAGTAGAAGTAGCGCCCGTAAAAGCACCTTTTTCGTGCCCAAAAAGCTCACTGTCTATGGTTCCTTCAGGAATAGCACCGCAGTTAACGGCAATGTACTTTGCATGTTTTCTATGCGAAAGTGAGTGTATTATTTTAGGAATACTTTCTTTACCAACACCACTTTCTCCTGTAACCAAAACTGAAATATCAGTAGGAGCCACCTGAATCGCTTTTTCTATAGTGCGATTTAGTTTGGCGTCGTTACCAATGATTTCAAAGCGTTGTTTTATGGATTGAATGTTTTCCATTTTTTCTAATTATTGTCAGAATATCCAACCGCTTCCCCAATTAAGGTAGCACTTGTACATTCATTAATCTTTACCATTACAAAATCACCAACCTTATAATCGCCTTTCGGGAAAACGGTCATGGTGTTTTGTGAATTTCTACCGGCCCAATGTTTGTTAGAGCGTTTAGACTCTTTTTCAATCAAGACTTCCACAGTTTTACCTAAAAATTGCTCGGTTCGGTATTTACTGTGCTTTTGTTGCATATTGATAATCTCATTCAATCGATGTTTTTTGACGTCTTCAGGAATATCATCTTCCATTTTTCTAGCCGCTAGCGTGCCTGGTCTTTCCGAATAGGCGAACATGAAACCGAAATCATATTTCACATACTCCATTAAACTCAAAGTATCCTGATGGTCTTCTTCAGTCTCTGTTGGAAAGCCAGTAATCATATCTTGAGATATCGCACAGTCAGGAATGATTTCCCGAACCTTATCAATAAGGGCCATATACTCCTCACGCGTATGCTGGCGATTCATTTCTTTTAAAATACGCGTGCTACCACTTTGCACGGGCAAGTGAATGTAGCTGCAAATATTTCGGTGTTTTGCGATGGCATGTAGCACACTCTCATGCATATCTTGCGGGTTAGAAGTCGAGAAACGAATTCTCATTTTTGGCTGGGCAATAGCTACCATATCTAACAGTTTTGCAAAATCGACTGATGTTGCTTTTTGCATTTCCGAAGCGTTTTTAAAATCTTTTTTAAGTCCGCCGCCATACCATAGATAGCTATCAACATTTTGGCCCAGCAGTGTAACTTCTTTAAAGCCTTTGTCCCAAAGTTCTTGTACTTCTTCTAAAATAGATTGAGGATCACGGCTACGCTCGCGTCCTCGAGTAAACGGCACCACACAAAAAGTGCACATATTATCGCATCCTCGCGTGATCGATACAAATGCGGTTACTCCGTTACTTTGCAAACGAACAGGCGAAATATCACCATAGGTCTCTTCTTTACTTAAAATAACATTTACTGCATTTCTGCCTTCATCAACTTCAGCAATTAAATTAGGTAAATCTTTATAGGCGTCTGGGCCGACAACAAGATCAACGATCTTTTCCTCATCGAGAAACTTACTTTTTAGTCGCTCGGCCATACAACCTAAAACGCCCACCTTCATACCGGGATTAATGCGCTTAACACTATTGTATTTTTCAAGACGCTTACGAACAGTTTGCTCTGCCTTATCTCGAATCGAACAGGTATTTACCAACACCAAATCAGCTTCTTCTAATTGCTGAGTGGTATTAAAACCTTCTTTTGCTAAAATAGAAGCAACAATTTCACTATCACTAAAATTCATTTGACAACCGTAGCTTTCAATAAAAAGCTTACGGCCATTCTCGTTCTTATGCTCAGTTACAAGGGTTTCACCTTGTTTATGTTCATCAATGATCTTCTCCATAATTATATGCTAATGCAAATCACTCAAATAGCATGCAAAGATACGATTGAATTTAGAAATATGACAAGTTGGCAGGTTTAAAATTGCCTAATTCTTTTTGTTTAACAGTCTTTGGATTACGTTTTATTGGTGAAATAGAATAGATGTCGCACAAATACAGACAAAGTTTCTATTATTTTTAGGGGTTTATGATGATTCAAAAACATAAAGACGCAACCTAATCTCTTTTTTTGTATCAAATGATAGGAACTCAATAACTTAAACAAAATGAAATCAATCAAACTTATATTGTTGTCTTTAGTTGTATCTTTTGTAGGATGCGATGATAATGATGATGACGGACGTTATGCAGATTATGAAGTAGCCACTGCGATTACAATGACACGTGCTGAATTTCGTGAAAGTGTATCTATTGACCCTCCTCAAGCTATTGACGAATCGGGGAAGATTTATGCTTATAACAATTTTATTTTCGTAAATGATAATAGCCGGGGAATTCATGTCATTGATAATTCGAACCCTGTCTCACCTCAAAAAATTTCCTTTTTAAAAATTCCAGGCAATGTTGATATCTCGATCAAAGACGATGTATTATTTGCAGATAGCGTTACGGACTTAGTGGTTTTTGATATTTCAAATATAAAGGCGATTAAACAAACAAATCGCCTAGAAAACGTATTTCCGGGACAAATTATTTGGCCTTTTGAAGCGGATATTGTTGAAGGTATTGACCATTATTATTATAATACAGACCAAATTATTGTTGGTTGGGATATTAAAACCGAACGTCGCCTGATAGAAGAGACTCCGACAGATATATTTATAGATGTGGCTTTAAACGATTTTAACGCCGTCCCAGAAAGTGGGGGTACGGGCGACGGTGGTTCGCTGGCTAGATTCAAGATTGTAGGAGATTATTTGTATGCTGTTGACAGTCACAGTATAAACGTATTTGGTATTCAAGATCTAAATAATCCAACTGATTTGGATGATGTGTATGCAGGCTTTGATATAGAGACTATTTTTAATCGTGGAGACCAATTGTTTTTAGGGAGCAGGAGAGGTATGTATATATATGACATAAAAATTCCTGAAACACCCACTCTTATTTCTGAATTTGAACATGGAACTGCTTGCGATCCTGTCGTGGTTGACGGCGATCATGCTTTTGTGACATTAAGGGGTGGTAACAATTGTGGTGCTCTTGAGAGCGGACTTTTTATCGTTGATATTTCTGATATTGAAAATCCAATCTTACAAAAGGAATATCCTATGGACGAACCTTATGGTTTGGGAATAAAGGATGAAAAAATATTTATATGTGATGGCGACTCGGGCTTGAAAGTATATGACAAAACAGACGTTGATAATCTAAAACTATTAAATCACTTTAATGACATTAATACATTCGATGTGGTGCCCCTTCAAAATCATTTATTGATGATTGGCGATGGGGTTTTGTATCAATATACATATGAGCAAAACAGTATTTCTTTATTGAGCGAGTTTAGCTTGAATTAAGGTTTCATATAAACTGATAATAAAGACCACTTTTAAGTGGTCTTTTCTTTTTTATAATGTCTTCAAAGAGGACGAAATAAAATTTTTCACATACTTTTGCTCCTTCTAAAGCGTTAAAAAGAGAGTTTTTTTAACTTTAAAAAGACTTATTAGAAATATCTGCTATGCCAAAAAATCTTGTTATTGTTGAGTCACCTGCAAAGGCAAAAACCATTGAAAAATATCTAGGAAAAGACTTTCAAGTCGAATCTAGCTTTGGTCATATTGCCGATCTTCCATCAAAGGAACTAGGTGTCGATGTCGAAGGAAGTTTTAAACCGAAGTATGAGGTATCTGCTGATAAAAAAGCGGTCGTTAGAAAGCTAAAAGACTTAGCTAAGAAAGCCGAAATGGTTTGGTTAGCGAGTGATGAAGATCGAGAAGGAGAAGCAATTGCATGGCATTTGGCTGAGACATTAAAGCTCGATGATGAAAAAACAAAGCGTATCGTTTTTCGTGAAATTACCAAGAGTGCAATTCTAAAAGCTATTGAAAACCCGAGAAAGATCGATTACAATTTGGTAAACGCACAGCAGGCAAGACGTGTACTGGATCGTTTGGTTGGGTATGAACTTTCTCCAGTATTATGGCGAAAAGTAAAAGGCGGACTTTCGGCAGGACGTGTGCAGTCTGTTTCAGTACGATTAATTGTAGAGCGCGAACGTGAGATACAAGATTTTAAACCCGTAGCATCGTATCGTATTGATGCAGAATTCACCAATGAAGATGGTAAGCTTATAAAAGCCAAATTACCTAAAAATTTTAGTACGAAAGAAGAAGCAAATGCGTTTCTTCAAAAAAATATAGGAGCCAATTTTAAGGTTGCTGACCTAGTAAAAAAACCAGCTAAAAAAACACCGGCTCCACCATTTACCACATCAACCTTACAACAGGAAGCATCTAGAAAATTATACTTTTCTGTGAGTCGTACCATGCAAAATGCACAGCGCTTGTATGAAGCAGGTCTTATTACTTATATGAGAACAGATAGTACCAACCTTTCTAACGATGCGAAGGCTGGAGCGGAAAAGGAAATTACTTCAGCTTACGGCGATTCTTATAGCAAACCACGGGATTATAGAAGTAAAGCGAAGGGAAGTCAAGAAGCGCACGAAGCAATCAGGCCGACAGATTTTTCGAGACATACTGTAAATATGGAGCGCGATCAAGCGCGTTTATATGAGCTTATCTGGAAGCGTGCAATTGCATCACAGATGAGCGATGCGCAATTAGAAAGGACTAATGTCAAGATCGAAGCAAATACTCATCAAGAACAATTTAGTGCTAATGGTGAGATCTTAACTTTTGACGGATTTTTAAAGGTGTATTTGGAAGGAACGGATAACGAAGATGAAGAGCAAGAAGGAATGCTGCCGCCACTAAAGGTAAATGAATCTTTGGGAAATAAATATATTACGGCAACCGAACGCTACACCAGACCACCATATCGATTCACGGAAGCAGCTTTGGTTAAGAAATTAGAAGAACTTGGTATTGGTCGTCCTTCTACCTATGCGCCGACAATCACAACGATTGTAAATCGTAAGTATATAGAAAAAGGAACGGTTGATGGTAAAGAACGCGATTACGTTCAGCTAGTCTTGGAAGGCCAATCAGTAAAAGAAAATAAACTAACCGAAACGGTTGGTTCTGATAAAGGAAAACTTGTTCCTACAGATATAGGTATGATTGTGAATGATTTCTTGGTTAATAATTTCAAGAACATTCTCGATTATAATTTTACTGCTAAGGTTGAAGAGGATTTTGATAATATTGCGGAAGGCGAAGAAGAGTGGACCAAGATGATGAAAGACTTTTATAAAGATTTTCATCCGCAAGTGGAAAATGTACAGGAGAATGCAGAACGCGAATCAGGTGAGCGAATTTTAGGAAAAGATCCGAAAACAGGAAAAACTGTTTTAGTACGATTAGGAAAATTTGGTCCTATCGCTCAAATAGGAAGTCCAGAGGATGAAGAAAAGCAGTTTGCTAGCTTAACTCCTGATCAACAATTAACCAATATTACTTTAGAAGAGGCTTTAGAACTTTTCAAATTGCCAAGAAAGCTTGGTGAGTATGATGGGGAACAGCTTGAGGTAGCTATAGGACGTTTTGGCCCTTATGTGCGTTTTGGAAAACAGTTTGTATCCTTAGCTAAAGATGATGATCCTTTCGAAATTTCTATGGCTCGAGCCGTTGAATTGGTAGAAGCCAAGAAAAAGGCAGATGCACCTATATATAATTATGAAGGGCTCGATGTTCAAAAAGGCACAGGTCGTTTCGGTCCTTTTATAAAGTGGAATGGAATGTTCATCAATGTCAACAAAAAGTATGACTTTGATAATCTTTCGGATCAAGATATCGTCCAACTAATTGAAGATAAGAAGCAAAAGGAAATAGATAAGGTTATTCATAATTGGGAAGACGAAGGTATTCGTGTTGAAAAAGCTCGCTGGGGGAGAAGTAATATAATAAAAGGTAAAACCAAGATTGAATTACCTAAGACGGTCGATGCTGCGAAACTTTCGCTAGATGAGGTTAAAGCATTAATCGAAAAGAATGCACCCAAAAAGAAACCAGCAAAGAAAAAGACTGCGAAAAAGAAAACAGCTGCAAAAAAATAAAATCGTTTAGTCAAAAAAATATCCAACCAACCAAATATGGATTTTGAGTTTTTATTACCAGTGCAAGATGCGGTTTTGGCGCACAATCAATTATTGCCAAAACAATCTTTAGGTTGCACGATTAAAATTCATTCACAACAAGCAGGGCTTCCAGATCTTGAAGGAGCCAAAATTGCTATCGTCGGAATTAATGAAACTCGTAACGCTGTTATCCAGCATATTAATCCGTTACCTGTTTCTAAAATACGTCAGCAGTTATACAAACTTTTTCCTGGTAATTGGGGGCATACTATTGTCGACCTTGGCAACATAAATCAGGGGGCAACAGTACAAGACACATATTTTGCTGTACAAAGTATGTGCGAGTTTTTATTGAAAGAAGATATCATTCCTATTTTAATTGGTGGGAGTCAAGATGTTGTCTATCCGGCTTACCGTGCTTTTGATGAGGTAGGTAATATGGTGAATCTTGTATCGGTAGATAGTCGTTTCGATTTTGGGAATGCTGATGAACTTATTTCATCACAATCATATATGAGCAAGATTATTGTTGAAAAGCCTAATAACCTTTTCAACTTTAGTAATCTAGGATACCAGACATATTATAACGCTCAAGAAGAGGTTGACTTGATGGACAAGTTGTTCTTTGATGCATTTCGTTTAGGAGAAGTTATAAAGGACATTACGGTGGTCGAGCCAATTCTGCGAGACGCTAATATGGTAAGTGTTGATATGGGCGCGGTAAAAAGTCCAGGTCATGATGCAGGGGGAGATGTGCCCAACGGATTTGATAGTAGGGAAATCTGTGCCATAACACGTTATGCAGGTATTAGCGAAAAGGTACAGTTATTCGGAATTTTTGAGTGCCACGGTAAAAACTATTCTGCTGCTTTGATCGCACAAATGATATGGTATTTTATTGAAGGTGTTAACTACAGGATAGAGGAGGTGGCTATTGACGAAAAGGGTGCTTATCAAAAATATATAGTGCCGGTAGATGATGAAGAATTACACTTTTATAAAAGCAATAAAAGCGGAAGATGGTGGATAGAAATTCCTTTTATGATAAATCTTAATAATAAATTAAAAAGACATACGTTATTACCATGCACCTATTCCGATTATTTGGATGCGTGCAATCAAAAACGCCCTGAACGTTGGTGGAAGGCTTTTAAGAAAAGTATTGCCTAAGTAGGGTTTTTTGAGGTAAAGGTGTTTATATCCTTGTATTGTTGACTTTGACTAAAATTTCAGCAGGTCAACGATTTAGGGTAATAAAAAAGTGAAATAATTGTTTTTTAATCAATAAATAGATAGGTTTACAGCCTCAATCTTAGTAAAATTTAAACTTTAACCTATAGTTTCTATGAAGAAATTAACTGCGCTAATTGCCGTTTGTTCCCTAATCTTAGGTAGTTGTGGTTCAAAAAACCGAGGAGAGCTCACAGGAGTCACCGGTAAAAAATGGCATCCAGAAAAACCATACGGGATGGTTCTAGTTCCAGGTGGTTCATACATCATGGGTAAGCAAGATGACGACCGTGCAAAAATGAATAATGCACCTACACGTACTGTTACAGTGCGCGCTTTCTATATGGATGAAACTGAAATCACTAATAGTGAATATCGTCAGTTCGTTCATTGGGTTAGAGATTCTGTAGTGCGTACGAAGCTAGCAATCTTGGCTGATGAACTTGGTGAGACACCAGATAATGAAGGAATCGGAGAATTTGCATTTAAAAGTGCAGATACTACCGATATATCTGTTTACGAAAAATACATGCTGGATAACTATGCCGGTTTGGGCGAAACAGGTTATGAAGGATACAAGTTAAACAAAGATGTAGATTTAATATGGGAGCCACAAGAGTATCCTGATGAGTACTACGCTGAGGTTATGGATTCTATGTACTTATCTCCTGAAGAGACTTATAATGGGCTTCGTACTATTGATGTTACTAAATTAAAGTTCAAGTATACTTGGATGGATATTGAAGCAGCGGCTCGTGATAAAAAAGGCAGTCGTAAGGATTTCCTTAAAAATGAAATTACAGAGATTTATCCTGACACTACAGTATGGATCAAAGATTTTGCATACTCATATAATGAGCCAATGCACAATGATTACCTATGGCATGATGCATATAGCGAATATCCTGTTGTTGGTGTAAATTGGTACCAAGCAAAAGCATTTTGTGCTTGGAGACAAATGGAGAAAAACTCATATCAGAAGGATAGAAACAAACAACAAGTTGGTGTTTGGAGACTACCTAGTGAAGCGGAGTGGGAATATGCTGCCCGCGGTGGTATTGAAGGAGCTACTTATCCTTGGGGTGGACCTTATATCTTAAACGATAGAGGTTGTTTCATGGCAAACTTTAAGCCAATGCGCGGTGATTATGCCGCTGATCAGGCTTTATATACAGTAGAAGCTAAATCATACGATCCTAATGACTATGGTTTATACAATATGGCTGGTAATGTGTCTGAGTGGACAGATACGGCATACAGCTTAGGTTCGTACGAATTCGGCTCTACAATGAATCCGAATGTGGTTGATAATAGCAACCAGCGTAAAACCGTAAGAGGAGGTTCATGGAAAGATGTTGCTTACTTCCTTCAAGTTAGTACTCGTGATTATGAATATGCTGATTCTGCAAGAAGTTATATTGGCTTCCGTACGGTTCAGGATTACATGGGAACTAACATTACTCAAAACTAAAACAAACCCTAAATATTTAACTTAAACTTAAACTAAAACTTTTAATTATGGCACAATCTAAAGCAACCAAAAAAGTGTTCAACATGGCTTATGGCCTAGGAGCGTCAATTGTAATCCTTGGAGCACTTTTCAAAATCCTTCACTGGGAGATTGATCTTGGTTTTATCAAATTAAGTGGTGGATTCTTACTTGCGTTAGGTCTTATCACTGAAGCACTTATTTTTGCAATTTCGGCATTCGAGCCAGTAGAAGATGATCTTGATTGGTCATTAGTATATCCTGAATTATCAGGAGGTCAGCCAGGAAGTAAGAAGAAATCTCAAGCTGCAGAAGCTGCTGAGGCTGAAGGACTACTTTCTAAAAAATTAGACGAAATGCTTAAAGAAGCTAAAGTCGATGCTACTTTAATGAGTAGTCTTGGTGAAAGCATCAAAAACTTCGAAGGTGCTGCTAAAGGAATTTCTCCAACAGTAGATGCAATTCAATCAACTAAAAAGTACGGTGAAGAGCTTTCATTAGCTGCTGCACAAATGGAGTCTTTAAACAGTCTTTATAAAGTACAATTAGAAAGCGCTGAAAAACAAGCAACTGTTAACGAAGAAGTAGCAGCAAACGCTGGTAAACTGAAAGATCAGATGGAATCTTTGGCGTCTAATCTATCATCATTGAATGGTGTATATGGTGGTATGCTTTCTGCAATGAATAAAAACTAATTTAATTTTTAACTAACTAAATTAGTTCAACATGGCAGGAGGAAAGCAAACCCCTAGACAGAAAATGATCAACCTGATGTATCTGGTGTTTATCTCAATGTTAGCACTAAATATGTCTAAAGAAGTTTTATCGGCTTTTGGTCGTATGAATACTTCTATGGAAGAGAACACAGCGGCAACTTCAGAACGAAGTCAAGCATTATTGGCAGATTTAAACACTAAAGCTGGCGAAGCTCCAGAAAAGTTTAAAGAGCCAAAAGAAAAAGCGGAAAAGCTAAGCAACGCGACAAAAAGTTTCAGTGAATTCATGACCAAATTAAAGGCTGATATGCAAGGTAGTGTCGAAGATGCTACTGATTATCAGACGATGGATAATGCTGATTATGTAGATAACGAATTGTTTGCAGGCGAAGGTCTTGCCGAAAGAGGTAAGGAGTTTGTAAAGCAAATGGACGATTACCGTAATAGCGTATTGTCAGTACTTGGTGATTCGGAAAGTATGAAGAAAATTGCTGATGACGTTAAAAAGCGTTTCAGTACTGCTGAGGTAGAGAATCGCGATGGGAAAATGGTGAGTTATATGGATTATAACTTTAAAGGTTTTCCATTAGTTGCATCTATTACCAACGTTACAAAACTTGAGTCTGATGCTAAGAATACTGAAGCTGAAATTATTTCTGCTTTGTTATCAGGTGAGTTGAATGAGCAGGTAAGTATGAAAAACTACAGTACCTTACTTCAAACACCAAAATCAGCATACTACCAAGGTGAAACATTTAACGGTGAGATTGTTTTAGGTCGTACTGATGCTTCAACAAAGCCAAGTAAGGTAGAATTAACACTTGATGGTCGTAAGTTGAAAGAGACTGATTACGAATTAGACGGTGGTAAAGTAAAATTGAAAGTTGGCGCTGGTAACCCTGGAGATCATAAAATTGAAGGAAAGTTAATCTTCGTTCAAGATGGTGACTCATTAGAAGTGCCAGTAAGCAATACATTTGCTACGATTTCAAAACCAAATGCAGCGGTAATTTCTGCGGATAAAATGAATGTAGTATATCGTGGTGTAACAAACCCGATGACAATCTCGATTCCTGGTATTCCTAACAACCGCGTACGAGCATCTGCTCCTGGTTTAAAGCCAGTTAGCGGAAGTCGTTATGCGATGAATCCTGGTACGGGTCGTGAGGTTACTATTACGGCACGTGGTACATTGCCTGACGGTGCTCCTATTAGTACATCATCTAAATTTAGAATTAAAGACATTCCAAGACCAACAGGTACTTTACGTGGTGAAGATGGTTCATTAAAAATGTCTCGTAAAAATTTAGAAATAGCAACTGTAGGTGCTAAGCTTTTCGATTTCGATTTCGATTTGAATCTTAGAGTATCTCAATTTGATTTTAAGGTTTCAGGTCAACCAACGGTAACTGTAAGAGGTTCTCGTTTGAATGCCAAAGCAAAAAGTGCCCTAAAAAGAGCAAAAAGAGGTTCGTCAGTACAGGTTATGAATATTAAAGCGAGTATTGCTGGTAACAGTAGCTACCGTCTTAAGAAAATTAGCCCTGTAGTAATCGAACTTACAAATTAAAATTAACGAAAGAACTTAATCATGAAAAGGATTTTTGTAGCGATAATGGTCACTGTTGGATTTAGTTATACAGCAGTAGCACAATCTAATTTGCTAAACGCTAAAACTCCCGAAATGGTGGGAGTAAAGACTGCAGAGCAAGTAGAGGCCGATAACGACCAGCCATTGGAATATGGTTATGTCGATGATCGCGATATCTTATGGTCTAAAACCGTATGGGAAGTGATCGATCTTGACGAACGTATCAACTTTCCGTTGTACTATCCTATTGACACAGTTAATATTGGTGCGGATAGAAGATCGTTGTATCAAATTTTCATGAGAGAACTGAATGCAGGTCGTTTAGAAGTGTATGCTGATTCATATTTTACCGAAAAGCGTACTACTGCTGATATTGAGTCTGCTTTAGTAGCAAAAGATACGTTAGACGCTGGTTTTGATCAATTAAATGCAGGTGAAACATTATCTGCGGAATATGTTGATATTCGTGAAATAAGTGGTGCTGATATTGAGGCATTTCATATTAAAGGTGTTTGGTATTTTGACAAGCGTCAAGGTGAAATGAAATACCGTTTATTGGGTATTGCTCCTGTAGCGCCAGATGTTCAGACTATTAATGATGATGAGCCAGATATGATTGAATTGTTTTGGGTATGGTTCCCAACAATTCGTCCTGCACTTCACGATGCTAAAGTGTTTAATAAAAACAACACAGCGATGCCACTTTCATATGACCACCTTTTAAATTCTCGTAGGTTTAATGCGACAATTATAAAAGAAGATAATGAGTATGGTGACCGACAAGTAAACGAATATGTACGGGAAAACGCTCTCATGCAATTGTTAGAAGCCGAACGCATCAAAGAACGCATTCGCGATTTCGAACAAGACATGTGGAGTTATTAAAAGTCCATAAAGTAAAAGTAAAGCCCCGACAAATCGTCGGGGCTTTTTTTGTCTCCTATCTAAAAAATCTTATTCGCTGACCTGAGTTGGTTTTTGCTTTCTGCTTAACCCTATTAATAGTCCTCCGAGCCATATAAACCAGATGATTTGGCTAACACCAAATAGTTCAGCAAAGATTTCCGCTGGATAAATAGTCAAAATACCAACAAGGCCTACGAAAACTCCTAGATAATTAAACTTGAGAGAAAAGCTGCTACTTTTTAATGAAGTAATACTTAAAAGTAGTACCCATATACCTCCAACAATTTCATTACCTCCGCCTAAGCCTTCCGTAATAATGCTTACGCTAGACCATATTAACATTGCTTCATCAGGTGATGTTGCGCCATGTTTAATGACTTCATTTAGTCCAATATTACTAATCATGCCACTTGCAAGAACAAATCCGACCCACATGAGGCCAAAAACTGTAGTTATCTTCATTAGTTTTTGATGAGATTCTTTCAAATATTCATGTACTGCGGTAACAAGTACGGCTAGTAAAATCCCAAATAGTATATAACCAATGAGGTTCATTATGGATAATAGTAGATGGTTCTCATTTAAAAACTCAAGCTTTTGGGTCGTAGTTGAATTATGCGAGGGGTATTCTATAATAGCTCCATAAGTGATAAAAGCGATTATATAAATTAATGCTTCCGCAATTGCCGCAATACCGGCAGCTTTTAATAATTGGCGCATATTCTTATATTTTAGTTTATAAGAAGACGACTTAATCTAAATCATGTTACAATGCTCGTGAGTTTGACAGTTCGGGGGAATAGATGTTTACAGTATAAATAGGTTATTTTAAATACCCATATGCCTTCATTAGATCGAAACCTTTAACCATTATCTCTCTAAAAGATTTAACGGGTCGATTGAACAACGCAATGAAGATGATGTTTTGGTCAGGTATACTTATATGAAAAGCCCGAAACCCACCTTGAGAGCCTGTATGATGAACAATTTTACTGTCGGTAATGTTGACATTTCGTCTTAATAAGCCTATTTCATCCATCATCCAACCGTAACCTAAGAATGCAGTAGTTTCACTACCCCAGTTATCAGGTTGGTGTACTGTTCTTGATTTCTCTATGTACTTGCTACTTAAAAAAGTAGCGTTTTTATGCGCTAGTTCATATTTTGCAAGATCTTGAACAGTGCTCCAAATACCACCATTACCTGCGGCCGCAAAAGTTGGCACTTCACCATAGTCCGATTCTTCATACTTGCCCCTATTCACTACATAGGCATGGGCGACATCGGATGAGGGGTAGGATCCATTAGTTATTTTACTTCTCGACATACCCGATGGTTTAAAGACATTTTCAACAATAAAGTCTTGCCAGGGTTGTTTTGCTACTTTTTCAATTATTAAAGCTAAACCATTGTAACACGGATTCGAATACTGAAATTGATATCCTGGCTCAAAATTAAGCTTCTTCATTGCTTTTAGCGGTTCAAAATTTGCTGTATCCTTCGCCGTTAAATAGAAATCAGGATTATTTCTGACATCCCTTAGATCAGGTATACCGGACGTATGCGATAATAAGTTTTTAAGTGTTATGCTTTTTGCCAAAGCTTTATCTTCAAAATCTGGGAAATGATCTAGCAATGTATCATCTAGTGATAGTAGATTACGCTCAGCAAGTATTAAGATGCCGTTAGCCACCATAGTTTTCGAAATGGAGCCAGTATTGTAAATAGTGTTTTCTGTATTTTTTTCTCCAGTTTCTATGTCGGATATCCCATAGCTTTTTAAAAAAAGAATGTTGCCTCCTTTTTGAATTAACAAGCTTCCGCCTGGTTCATTTTCTTTAAACTCTTTGCTTAAAAACAAATCAAACTCTGAGGACAATGTTTTTTGAGCGTGTAATTGGCATATTGAAAATATAAAGAGACTAAAAAGGAGAATGTTCTTTCTCATCAGGTCGAAGTTTAGTTGTGTTCTAAAGATAGCATTTTGTCTAATTGCATATTCAATAGGCTGCTTATTTTAACCTATTTTAGCACTTGTGAAGGTAGATTACATTATTGTAGGTTTAGGTCTTGCAGGCATTTCTATGATAGAAAGACTGGAGCAAAATAATAAACGCTATTTTGTCTTTAATGATGATTCTCAACAAGCAACAAAAACAGCAGCAGGAATTTACAATCCTACAAACCTTAAACGATATACTGCCGTTTGGAATGCTATCGATCATCTAAAAGAAGTACCAGTCTTTTTTGATCAAATTGAAAAACGACTTGGTATAGTCCTTCGGAAAGACCTTCCTATTTACAGACGGTTCGCAAGCATCGAGGAACAAAACAATTGGATTGTAGCAAGTGACAAACCTAAATTAGCGCCATTCCTTAGTAATAATTTCATTCCTAATAGGAATAATCACCTGATTACTTCTCAAGATTTTGGCGAAGTACTGCAAACAGGAAGAGTCGATACCAATAAAATGATTCAGGCCTATCGCTCATATCTAGTCAAAAAAGACCGCTATAAAAACGAATTGTTTAATCATGCTGATATTGTTTTTAATGGAAATAGTTCCATTTCTTATAAAGGTATAGATGCCAGAACCATCATTTTTTGTGAAGGCTATGGCGCAGTTAAAAATCCATTTTTCAGCTATCTGCCATTACAGGGTAATAAAGGCGAGTATATAGTTATAGAATCCGAAGAATTGAAAATGGATTTCATTTTTAAAGCTGGCTTATTTGTTGTTCCATTAGGTAATGACCAATACAAAGTGGGTGCAACATTCAATAGAGAAGATAAAACCAATGGTACTACCCAGGAAGCTCAAGATGAAATTAGTGAAAAGCTGAAAAAAATAGTCAGCTGTGATTTTAAAATTGTTGGTCAGGTAGCTGGTATTCGACCCACCACAAAAGACAGAAAACCTTTTTTAGGAAGACATCCTGAACATCATCAACTGGCAATTTTAAACGGTTTTGGTAGTCGCGGAATTATGATGGCGCCAACCTTGTCAAAACAGTTGTTCGATCACTTAGAGAATAATACTTCTTTGGACAAAGAGGTAGATATTAATCGTTATTTAACCTAAAATTCTTATTTCTAAAACAGTTGCTCCTTCTCCTTGGGGAGAAGGCTGGGATGAGGGGTCAGTCTAACTCAAATTTCAAATTAAGCAAAATAAAGAATAGCACTCGAGTCCTTACTGCGCCAAACTCTCATCATAACTCATAAACATATTGATCCATATGTTACGAGAAAGTCGCATTATCACTGGCATAAAAACAACCATAGTTCCAACGATAGAGATAAAGGAGATTTTTAAACTCGCCCCCAAAATCAAATAGCTAATCACAAAAGCTGCTACAGCGAATGCGATCCCGACACCATAACTCACATACATTGCGCCGTAAAAAAAAGAAGGTTCAATCTTATATTTTGTACTACAATGACCGCAGCGATCATGCATTTTCAACGTTTGAGAAAGCTTGTACGGATTCTTTTCAACATACATGCTTTCTTGTTGACATTTAGGACAACTACCACTTAAAATACTTGAAATTTTACTGCCTTTGCCAATCATTTTTTTATCCTTTTATCTAAGTATAAATTTAATCATCTTTGCAAAATTATAAATAAGAAGTTCATAGGATATTCTTATATAACAATAGTGTAAAATTACTTTTTTCCGATTATGCTTAACATTCATAATTTATCAGTGTCATTTGGTGGCGAATACCTTTTTGAAGAAATCACTTTTCGATTAGGTGCAGGTGATCGTGTTGGCTTGGTCGGTAAGAATGGAGCGGGAAAATCGACCCTACTTCGCATTATTTCCAGAGAGCAGGAATACGATACAGGCCAGATCGCAACTGATAAAGAAATTACTATAGGGTTTTTAAAACAAGATCTTGATTTTATTCAAGGTCGAACCGTGCTAGAAGAATCTTATGAAGCTTTTGATGAAATTAGAAAGCTAGAACAGCAGCTTGAAAAAATTAACACACAACTAGCAGAGCGCACTGATTACGAAAGTGATAGTTATGCGCAGTTAATGGTCGATCTTAATGATGTACAACATCAATATGAGATTCATGGTGGTTATGAATATCAAGGTAAAACCGAACGTATTTTACAAGGTTTAGGTTTTAAAAGGTCCGATTTCGAGATGTTAACCGATACCTTTTCTGGTGGATGGCGAATGCGAATTGAACTAGCTAAGTTATTACTTCAGGATAATGATATTTTGCTGCTAGATGAACCTACTAACCACTTAGATATAGAATCTATTATTTGGTTAGAAGAGTTTTTAAAGTCGTATGCAGGCGCTGTGGTAATAGTATCACATGATAGGATGTTTTTAGATAATGTAACGAACAGAACGATTGAAATTTCATTGGGTCGTATTTACGATTATCCAAAGCCATATTCAAAATTTTTAATCTTACGTAAGGAATTGCGCGAGCAGCAACTGGCGACGCAAAAAAATCAGCAAAAACAGATCGAGCAAACCGAGAAGCTTATTGAAAAATTTCGAGCTAAAGCCAGTAAAGCAAGTATGGCACAGTCACTCATTAAAAAGCTAGATCGTATTGATCGTGTCGAAGTAGATGAAGAAGATAATTCGGTAATGACTTTACAATTCCCAGTGTCGGTCAATCCGGGTAAGGTGGTGGTCGAAGCATCAAATATACAAAAGCACTATGATGATAATCATGTGTTGTCTAATGTGAATTTAATGGTTGAACGTGGCACTAAAACGGCCTTTGTAGGTCAGAATGGGCAGGGAAAATCTACGCTAGCAAAAATCATAGTTCAAGAAATAGATCATGATGGTGAATTAGATCTTGGTCATAATGTAGAAATAGGGTATTTCGCGCAAAATCAAGCAGATTATCTTGATGGTAGTCTTACGGTTGAAGAAACGATGATTAACGCCGCAAATGAGAAAAACAGGAGCAAGGTTAGAGATATTTTAGGCTCTTTCTTATTTCGTGGTGAAGAGGTAGACAAATATGTTAGAGTATTATCTGGTGGTGAACGAAACCGCCTAGCCTTGGCCAAATTACTACTACAACCCTTTAATGTATTGGTGATGGATGAACCTACCAATCACCTTGATATTAAATCAAAAAATGTTTTAAAAGAAGCATTACTCAAATTTGAAGGTACACTTATCCTAGTGTCGCACGATAGAGATTTTCTTCAAGGTTTGACCAATCGCGTTTATGAATTCAAGGATAAAAAAATTAAGGAATATTTAGGCGACATTGATTTTTATTTAGAACAACGAAACCTGCTCAATCTTCGAGAAGCGGAAAAGCGAACCGTAGTTCAAGAAGAAGTTAACAAACCTAAAGAAGGCAAGCGCTCCTATGAAGATCAAAAGAAACTAAAATCACTTAACAATCGACTAAGTAAGGTTGAATCCCAGATTAATCAACTAGAAAGAGAAATCAAAGAGATTGATATTGAGCTTCAAGTAAATTACGATGCCACCGTAGCGAATCCTGATTTCTTTGATTTCTATCAAAAAAAGAAAGATACACTCGAGAAATTAATGGAAGATTGGGAAACGATCACCGAAGAGCTTGAGCGATTTTAATCCCTATTATTTAAGACTACTTTAACTAGAAGCTCAATTACAGATATTTACTTTTGTTTAACAATTGATAAACATCGTTAATCAAAGTTAAGTAATGGCTTTTTTGGCGACTATCCTCAAATTAAATAACCAAAATGATTAAAACAATTTTGCATAAGATCGGACTGGTAATACTCGGGCTTGTGTTAATAATTTTAGCTTGCATTTTTGCAGCTTGGCTAATTATAGGAAACGTTAAGATTCGACCGGTACCGCAAAAGGTGGTTAAAACTGTATTTGTAGATACTGTTCAAAATGGCTTAGTGCCAATCACCATAGAAGCCAAAGGTAATCTAGTAGCAAAGCGAAGAGTTGAACTGTTTTCTGAAGTGCAAGGTGTTCTTAAATCTGGATCTAAGCTTTTCAAACCAGGACAAGCTTATCAAAAAGGATCAGTTTTATTACGTATCAATGCTGATGAATATTTCGCCAGTGTAAAATCCCAAAAAAGCGCGTTGATTAATCAAATCACCGGTATTATGCCCGATTTGAGACTCGACTATCCAGAAGCGTATACTAAATGGCAAGTATACCTCAATTCAATAGATGTAAACAAGACATTGCCTAAATTGCCAGAAGTCACTTCAGAAAAAGAGCGCTACTTTTTGTCGGGAAGAAATATTTTTACTTCATTTTACAATGTGAAAAACCTAGAGCAAAGGTTGGTAAAATATAATATCAAAGCCCCATTTACGGGTATTTTAACGCAAGCCTTAGTCACCGAAGGAACTTTAATACGACCTGGGCAAAAATTAGGCGAGTTTATTGATACGGGTTCGTACGAACTAGAGGTGGCCATTAACAAATCCTATGCGGATTTATTACAGGTGGGAAAAACAGTTTTACTGAAAAATCTTGATAAAACTAAAGAATATAAAGGAGTTGTATCTAGAATTAATGGCAATGTAGATGTTGCCTCTCAAACTATAAATGCCTACATCGAAGTAAAAGATAATTCGCTACGCGAGGGGATTTATCTAGAGGCAATGCTAGATGCAAGGGAAGAAGATAATGCGATAATGATTAGTCGCAATTTGTTACAGCCCAATGATCAAGTATTTGCAGTTAAAGATTCTATCTTGACCTTGGTGCCAGCTACCCCAGTTTACTACACCGATAAATCAGTGGTCTTAAAAGATATACCTAATGAGACAGTCTTGATAAAAAGCCCCGTTCCTGGCGCTTATTCAGGCATGCTAGTAAAAATATTTAAAGGCGATAAACCTCAGGATACAAAGAAGAAAGTATCATCAGTCAATAACAATTCCTAAATAACATGCGAAAGCTTATATCTTATTTTATAAAGTACCATGTTGCGGTTAATGTAATTGTGATTGCTTTTGCGGTTTTCGGAATTTTTGGAGCACTTTCCTTAAACTCATCGTTCTTTCCGTTAACAGAGTCTAAGAATATTTCGATCAATATTGTATATCCAGGAGCTTCACCTCAGGAGGTTGAAGAAGGAATTGTTCTAAAAATTGAAGATAACTTAAAAGGACTCGAAGGTGTAGATCGGGTTACCTCTGTTTCACGCGAAAACAGCGGAAACATAAATGTAGAGATAGAAAAAGGGGAGGATATCGATTTTATGCTGCTAGAGGTTAAAAATGCAGTAGATCGCGTACCAACTTTTCCAACAGGAATGGAGCCTTTGGTAGTTTCTAAAGTAGAAGCAATTAGGCCGACTATTACTTTTGCCATAAGCGGCGAGAATATTCCGCTAGCTACCTTAAAGCAAATTGGTCGTCAAGTTGAAAATGATCTTCGTGCTGTCGATGGTATTTCGCAAATAAATGTGTCTGGTTATCCCGATGAGGAAATTGAAATTGCTGTAAACGAAGGTAGTTTGTTAGCCTTTAATATTTCATTTAACGAGGTGGCTCAAGCAGTAAGTCGCGCAAACATACTTACAACTGGGGGTACGATTAAAACGAATGACGAAGAGTATTTAATCAGAGCTAATAATCGTGCTTATTACGGTGATGAACTTTCTAATCTTATTGTCCGTGCTGATGCATCTGGTACTATCGTTAGATTAAAAGATGTCGCAACTATTCGCGATCGCTTTTCAGAGACAGCGAATGCCTCTTTTTATGATGGAAATCCTTCTGTAAGTATTACTATAACAAGCACAAATACTGAAGATCTTATTGGTTCCGCCGAAAAGGTAAAGGAGTATATTGAGGACTTCAATATTAAATACAACAACGTTCAATTAAACGTTGTTAGTGACGCTTCTACAACACTTACTCAGCGGACCGCTTTGCTAACCGAAAATGCGATAATTGGAATGCTCTTAGTACTTCTTTTTCTAAGTCTTTTCTTGAATACACGCTTAGCATTTTGGGTAGCCTTTGGTTTACCTGTAGCCTTTTTGGGAATGTTCATGCTAGCGCCATTTTTCAATGTCACTATTAACGTATTATCCTTATTCGGGATGATTATTGTTATCGGTATTTTGGTGGATGATGGTATTGTAATTGCTGAAAATATTTATCAGCATTACGAGAAAGGAAAAAATCCAATCGATGCAGCAATTGATGGTACTATGGAAGTGATTCCGCCAATTATTTCTGCTATTATTACTACTATTCTCGCTTTCGGTATCTTTCTGTTTTTAGATGGTCGTATTGGTGACTTTTTTGGCGAGGTTTCAGTAATCGTAATTTTAACCTTGGGAATATCCCTTATTGAAGCACTTATTATCTTACCTGCGCATTTAGCACATTCAAAAGCTATGCGTCAAACTGGTAAAAAGCCAACTACCACTATTGGAAAGATTTTTGGGAAATTGCGATATATCAACACCGTTGGTGATAAGATAATGAGATGGTTGCGGGATAAAATGTATAGTCCTACACTTCGTTTTTCTCTTGAAAATAAGTTCTTCACTTTCTCTTTATTTATTGTTTTTGTTATTCTGACTGTAGGTAGTTTTGGCGGTGGTATAATCCGAGGAGCCTTCTTCCCTCAGATAGCGAGTGATCGAGTGGCGGTAACGCTGAATATGCCAAATGGAACCAATGAAAAAGTAACGGACAGCATCATATCGTTTATAGAAGAAAAAGCGATTGAAGTAAATAAGGAGTTAACTGATGAGTTTCTATCTGGCACAGACAAAGTGCTTTTTGAGAATATTGTCAAAAATATTGGCCCTGGTTCTGCAGCGGCTTCTTTAAGTATTAATCTGCTTCCTGGTGAAGAGCGACCTGATAATTTGCCTTCTTCAGTAGTTACCAATCTACTTCGTGAAAAAGTCGGTCCCGTAATTGGTGCTGAAAGTTTGGTTTTTGGAAGCGGAGGTAATTTTGGTGGCAGCCCAGTTTCAGTTTCATTACTTGGTAATAATATAAAAGAACTGAAAGCTGCAAAAAAGGAATTAAAGGACCTTTTTGAAAGTAATGCTCAGCTTAAAGATATTGTAGATAATGATCCAGCGGGAATCAAAGAAATTAGAATTGAGTTAAAAGAGAATGCATATTTATTAGGACTAAGTCTTCGTGATGTAATGTCACAGGTACGAGCGGGCTTTTTTGGCTCGCAGGCGCAACGTTTTCAACGTGGTCAAGATGAAATTCGAGTTTGGGTGCGCTACGACCGTTCAAACAGATCATCAATTACCAATCTTGATGATATGCGTATTGTGACACCTGCAGGACAGCGTATTCCACTCACTGAAATTGCAAGTTATACCATTGAACGTGGTGATGTGGCCATCAATCACTTAAATAGTCAACAAGAAATTCAAGTTTCTGCGGATTTAAAAGACCCTAAAAACAGTAATCTAGCCGAAATTTTGGCAGAGATCAAACAGGTGGTAGAAGATGATATTTTGACTAAATATCCAACAATAACCCCTTCATTTGAAGGTCAAAATAGAGAACGCAATAAGTTAATGGATTCTTTAGGTCCGGTCGGGTTAATTGTTTTGCTACTAATTTATGTCACCATTGCATTTACTTTTAGAAGTTATAGTCAACCATTCTTACTATTGCTACTAGTTCCATTTAGCCTTCCGGCTGTGGCTTGGGGACATTGGATTCATGGATTTCCCGTTAATATCTTATCAATGCTAGGTATTATCGCCCTTATTGGGATTATGGTCAATGATGGGTTGGTATTAATAGGGAAATTCAACAGCAATTTAAGAAGTGGGATGACTTTTGATACCGCGATTTATGAAGCGGGGAGATCTCGTTTTAGAGCCATTTTCTTAACATCGATTACCACTATTGCAGGGCTGGCTCCTTTGATTTTTGAAACAAGTAGACAAGCACAATTCTTAATTCCAATGGCAATTTCAATTGCCTATGGTATCGGGTTTGCTACCGTTCTTACTTTGATTTTGATGCCTATTTTCTTGTCGTTTAGTAATTTTTGGAAACGAGAATACACCTGGTTGTTTGCTAATAGACCGATTAGTAAGGAGGAGGTAGAAAGAGCAATAAAAGAACAAAAAGAGGAGGAAGAATATCAACCTGAAACCTTAAATGGACATCTTGAAAAATCACAGATTCCAGGGAAGTCAATTGATAATGAAAAAACTGAAGAATTATATGAAGCTTAATAGTAAAACACTATTTCTAGTTCTTATTTGTAGTGTTATAGCCGAATTATCTTCTCAAGAAATTCCTGAAACAATACTTTCTAAAAAAGATGCGATCACTCAAATGTTAGAGAACAACTTTGGTGTTAAGTTGGCTAACAATCAGGTAGCTGTAGCTAAAAATAATAGTAGCATTTTAAATGCTGATTATTTGCCGTCAATAACAGGCAATGCGGGTGGAACGTTTGATCAAAATAACGCCGTCACAGATTTTAATGGAGCGCTTGATAGTGAAGGAAATCCCAGACCAAGTTTTGAAATTAATGATGCGGAAACGAAGCGGTATAATGCTTCGATTAATTTAGACTACACCCTGTTTGATGGTTTAGGTCGGCATTATAATTACAAGCAGTTAAAAGAAGAGTATAACCTTTCACAATTACAAGCTAGAGAAACAATAGAGAATACGATTATTCAACTTTTTAGTGTGTATTATGAAGTTGCACGTTTAACGGAGAATGAGGATGTTTTAAAACAAGCACTGGCAATTACGAAACAGCGTGAAAAAAGAGCTACCTATCAATTTGAGTATGGTCAGGCGAATAAACTTGCTATTTTAAATGCAAAAGTTGATGTAACCACGGATAGTATTAATGTTTTAAACGCTCAACAGCAATTACGGAACGCTAAACGTGATTTAAATGTTGTTTTAAATAGAGCGTTAGAAGAAAGAGCTACTGTAGATACTACTTTGGTGTTTGTAAATGAATTGGTAGTTGATAGTTTTTTGGAAACGGCTAACGAAAATAACGTCCGTTTGCAGCAGGTAGAGCAGGATATTAAAATAAGTGAATATGCTATTAAAAGCGCCAAATCGTTCATTTTACCTACGATAGGGTTAACTGGTAGTTATGGATGGAATCGATCTGAAAACCCGGCTTCAGCCTTTTTCCCGGGTACCACTCAAACCTCAAACAATTTAAATGTTGGACTTAATTTACGGTGGAATTTATTTGATGGAGGTCGTTCAATAGTCGCATTAAAAAATGTAAAGATTGCCAATGAAAGTCAACAACTTCTTAAAAAACAATTGCAGCAACAAGTTTATCGAGATATCGCAAATGCAAAAGACAGCTATAAAAATGCATTGACGATTTACAGATTACAAGAGCAAAATGTGCTAACGAGTAAAGATAATTTTGAACGATCAGAAGAGCGTTTTAAGCTAGGTCAAATCACTAGTGTGGAATATAGACAGGCTCAGCTTAACTTACTGAATGCGCAAACCACAAAAAACGCAGCGAAGTACACCGCAAAACTTGCGGAATTAGCTGTTTTACAATTAAGCGGACAGCTACTAAATGTGGAGTTTTAATTAAAAATGCCTGTAAATATGAACGAACACTTTTTTCAGTGTCCATATTGTTGGGAGGAAATTTCTATGTTACTCGACCCGTCCCTGTCTCAAACCTATATTGAGGATTGTGAAGTGTGTTGCAACCCGATTGAAATTGATGTTACTTTTGAAAATAATGAGTTAGTTAGCCTTACGGTTCGCGATATTGAGCAGTAATTGCTAATTCTTCAGCTCACTTATATCCTTCTTCAATAACTCAATTGAATTTTGTAGTTGCATTAAAGTTGTATTACTATTAGGGTTAGTGTCAATATCAAAACTCAATTTACTAGTTACTTGCCAAAGCTCTTGAATTTCCTTTTGATCGATTTGTACAGGCGGGTATTCTGTGTTAATGGAAATCAACATCAGTTTCGAAGGATCATTTGGTTGCTGTATTTTTTTAACTAGTACACTATCTTTTAAAACTACAACACAAATGGCATTTTTATCAATATCGGAAACACGTTCAATGGCTTTTCCCATAACCCATTCATTGGGATATAAACTAGGAACCATACTATCGCCTTCCACTTGAAAACCTCTAAAAGTTGCATTTCTAAACTCTGGTAGTGGCAAATCAAATGCAGGCAAATTTTGAAACCAATCGACATCCTGTAAGTTATGAGGATACCCAGCAGCAGCCTTTACATTTACCATTACCATATTATCTTTTTCGGCACTATCTACAGTAACCACTTTTGGCATTACGTTTTGATTGGTCTCTAAATGCTGCTCAAAACTTTTACCATACAGCCAAAGCGGATTGATGCGAAATTGCTTCAGGAGTTCGGCAACGACGCTTCCAGTAATTTTAGTTTTACCTCGCTCAATATCGGCCGTACTATTTTTAATACCCAATTGCTCAGCAAATTGTTGCTGTGTAAAACCAAGAGCTTCTCTGACTTTTTTAAAGCGCTGCGCTTCAGTAGTTAACTGCTTTTCCATATTCCAAAGTTACGATAATTAGGAATAATTCCAATTTTTTATTGGATTATTTCCATTTAAAGGGAATTATTCCATATATTTGGAAAAAATCCAAGTAGCGAATGTCATTCGATCGTATTAATGAGAAACTAAATATTCTAGCCGATGCTGCAAAGTACGATGTGTCTTGTGCATCTAGCGGCAGCGATCGTAAGAATAAAAATAAGGGTCTTGGTAATGCGTCCAAAATGGGAATTTGTCATTCATATACCCAGGATGGTCGCTGTGTTTCGCTACTTAAAATCTTATTGACGAATCATTGCATTTTCGATTGCGCTTATTGCGTGACTCGTAAAAGTAATGATGTACAACGAGCTGCTTTTAAAGTTCAGGAAGTAGTTGATTTAACAATCAACTTTTACCGCCGTAATTATATAGAAGGCTTGTTTTTAAGCTCTGGTATTTTCAAAAGTGCCGATTATACAATGGAGCGTTTGGTTGCTGTTGCAAAGAAGTTGAGAGAAGAAGAAAATTTCAACGGCTATATTCATTTAAAATCTATTCCAGGAGCTTCTGATGAGTTAATGTATGAAGCTGGTTTATATGCTGATCGATTAAGTGTCAATATAGAAATTCCAACTAAAAAAGGACTCAAGTTATTGGCACCAGATAAAAAAAGAGAGGATTTTTTGAAACCGATGAATAAGGTTAAAAATGAGATTGTTAAATATACCAATGAAAAGAAAGTACTAAAAAGCACACCAGTTTATGCACCCGCAGGGCAAAGTACACAAATGATCGTAGGCGCTAGTGGGGAAAGCGATAAAGATATTATGTATGCATCGAATTTCTTTTATAAGAATTATAAGCTTAAGCGGGTGTATTATTCTGGTTATGTGCCAATAAGTAATGATAGTAGACTGCCGTCTTTAGGGTCGCCAGTTCCTATGTTACGAGAAAACAGATTGTATCAGACCGATTGGTTGTTGCGATTCTATGGATTTGGGGTCCAAGAATTGTTAAATGAGCAGCATCCTAATCTCGATATTGCGATTGATCCGAAGTTGAGTTGGGCACTGAGGAATCTAAATCATTTTCCTATAAATGTAAATACAGCTGATAAGCATTTGTTAGCGCGTGTACCGGGATTAGGAATGCAATCTGTCTATAAAATAGTACAAGCAAGAAAGTTTAGGAGTTTGAATTGGGATCATCTCAAGAAAATAGGCGTGGCTCTTAACCGAGCCCGCTATTTTCTTATTTGTAATTCCAAGGATTACGAAAAAAGAGATCTAACAGTAGAACAAATACGAAGCCAAATTTTACAAAATACAAGTAGTAAATATCAAGGATATTATAATAACCAACTAAGTCTATTTAATTAACGATACATATTATGGAAGCAATTTATTTATATGACGGTACGTTTGAGGGGTTTTTAACCACAGTTTTTCAAGTTTTTGAAGAGAAACAATACAAAGCAAAGATTGTAAAGCCTAAACATTATCAGCCAGATATGTTTGTTAATACTTCTGATGTAGTAACCGATATGTCAAAAGCCAAAAGAGTTTGGCGATCGCTTAATTTGAAGGCGACAAAAATGGGCGCGAATCAGCTTAGAAAAGCGTTTTTAAGTGAAATTAAAGGAATTGAAAATGTATTACTTCGATATATAATTTATGCATATTCTACCGAGTCATTTATAAATATAGATTATTCTAATAAAGATGTATTAAGGGTATCCCAAATTGCACAAATGGTTGGTCGCGAAAAACACCGAATGGAAGCCTTTGTTAGATTTAAACTTACAAAAGATGGTTACTACTTTGCGGAGATAGAACCTGATTTTAATATAATTCCTTTAATTGAGAAACACTTTAAAGATAGATATGCTGATCAGGAGTGGGTGATTTACGATCGAAAAAGGAAATACGGAATCCATTATGATTTGAATAGTGTGCAGACAGTCGTGTTTGAAAATACTAGTTATCAAAGCGCAGAGGATGTGAACCTTTTAGATGAGTCAGAAGTGCCTTACCAAAAGCTTTGGAAGGATTATTTTGACTCCACAAATATAGAGAGTCGTAAAAATATGAAACTTCATAAACAGCATGTTCCGAAGAGGTATTGGAAGCATTTAAGTGAAAAACAGCCTAGCTAAAGGGGTGTTTTTTAGGTAAATTTTTAGGGAAAAGACCTGAATGAAGAGTGAAAGCTTGGTTGTATCTTCACATCAAATTAAACCATTCAGTCATGCCAGATCAACCTAAATTCAAGTTATGTATTACGATGGCCGGCGCCGTTTCTGCAGGTTCTTACACCGGCGGGGTTGTTGATTATTTATTGGAAACACTTGACCTTTGGGAGAAAGCAAAAGAGAAAAATAGAACTTTAGGAAAAGATCATCCTGATTATGATAAATCAATTCCTATGCATGATGTTGAACTCGATGTTATTAGTGGAGCATCGGCAGGAGGAATTACTGGAACACTTACCATGTTGTCGCTCTTAGACAAGAATCATCAACCTTATAACGAGAATAATCCAAATGGTATCAATAATAAGTTTTATGAAAGCTGGGTGACTATGGCTGATAATGAGGCTGGCGATACGCTGGAAAAGATGTTGCGCAATAATGACATAAAAAGTGAGGTTCGCTCTTTACTAAATACAGATGCTATTGAGGAAATAGCAGATAAAGCTTTAAAGGTAATCAAGGATCGGGATGATATATCCTTTCCTAATTATATATCGCCTGAATTGGATTTAGTATTAACAACAACCAATTTACGTGGTGTTAATTTTAAGGTTGACTTTAGTGGTACTAATAAAAGTGATAATGGGACTGTCATCACTACCCATGGAGGATTTTTTAGGTATAAAATTGCTAATGGAACGCTTCAAAGCGGAATTCCATCAGGAAGTGATGAGCTATTTTATGTAGTTGATCCCAAAAGTGAAAAAGATATTGGTGCACTACGTGATGCAACCTTAAGTACTGCGGCATTTCCAATAGGTTTGAAGTCTAGAGAAATTACTATTGCAAATGAATATATTAAGCGGTTTCCCAAATACTTATTTGGTGATAGTGAGGGTATAACAGCTGAAGTTGTAGAAGGGGATACTTATACATTTAATAGTATTGACGGTGGGCTTATTAATAATGAGCCTTATGGTATTGGTTTAAAAATACTTCGAGAGCGAATGGATGAAAAAGATTTTGATAATGGCAAATACGCTGTTATTATGGTCGATCCTTTCCCAAATAAAGATACTGATACCAGTTTAAAAAGTGGAAACGGCATTTTAGATGTCGCTAAGGGGATGTTTAAATCTCTAAGAAATCAAGTGATGTTTAATCAGGATGGGATTCTAGATGCTTTAAATTTAAAGAATAGAACGAAGTTTTTAATAGAGCCTGTTAGAAAAGTAGAGCAAAATGGTGTTTGGAAGCTGGCTAAGAATGTGTTGGCATCCGCACCAATAAGTGGGTTTGCTGGTTTTTTAAGTGCTGATTTACGGAAACATGATTACCAATTAGGGCGTTACAATTGTCAAGCGTTTTTGAGATATCATTTTTGTGTTGAGAAAAATGCAATTGCAAGTAGGTTGGGAGTTGAAGCTGCTCCTGAAGCTTTTAAACGATTTCGATTTTCGGATGTGCCAAAGGATGAAAGCGGAAATATGTTTTTTCCAATCATTCCAGATATGTGTGTACTTGAAAACTTTAGTGAACAGTTAGATGTTGCAAATCATGGATCAGACTCCAAAATAAAACTTCTTCCATTTCCCTCTGTTCGTTTTGATCGTTTCGAAAAACGGTATAAAAAAGGAATCAAAAAGAGACTGCAAAAGGTTAGCAATGGCTTAATAGATAATACGCTTTTTAGTATTGCAAATTGGCTTTTTCTTAGAGGTAAAATGTACAAGGCAGTTAGCAATATGATCAAGAAAGAACTAAAGGAAGGTGGACTGCTTAAATAAAGTTGGATATTATTTAATAAATAGGATTAGCGCACCAAGTGCCGTTAGAACAAGAATCATTTTTCTATAAAAATCATCTTTTATTCTTTTTACTAAACGAATGCCTATATACAGACCTGCAAGAACTCCGATTACTAATTTGAGGTTTACAACCAAAGAATCGACAGTAATGGTTTTCCAAACAAAGATGTGAAAGGGTAATTTAAATAGGTTGATAAGAAAAAACAACCAGGCTGCCGTACCTATAAATTGATTTTTTGGTAATCGCATAGCCAAGAAAAAGATGTTAGAAAATGCTCCAGCTAGATTACCGATCATAGTTGTAATACCTGCCATAATTCCCATAAAACCTGCGAAAGTAGGATGTGTAGGTACTGTTTTAGATTTTCTGCGATCCCACCAATACATCATAAGGACGCTTCCTAAAATTACTACCCCCATAAGTTTTTTAAACAAGGCTTCTGGAATGTCTTTGCCAGCGAACACACCAATAACAACACCCAGCATCATCCATGGTAAAAAACGTTTAAGAATTGACCATTGGGTGTGACGGTTGTAGTAAATAACTGCAAAAATATCGCCTACTATAAGTAATGGTACTATGAGACCAGTTGATTGTTTCGCTCCAAAAGCGATTGCCATAAGAGTAACAATAATGATTGCAATGCCCTTAATTCCTGATTTAGAAATACCAAGTACAATGGCTGCTATAAATGCTGCTAGCCATGCGGTATTAGAAATTTCAATAGTAGCAGGGAGTACGTACAAGTTGTTTGTCTTATCTGGAAGTTAAAGACAAAGATATTCTAAATTCGATTAAAACGAACCTAGGTATAATACAGGAAACTTTTTTAAACTCCTAAGTAACTGAATTGGAAATTGTAGTACTTTGTTTAGATGAATTTCGCTTCTGAACAACATCTTTTTGCTCAACTACATAAGCAAGAATAAGGAGAATACAGGCCAAAGTGGCGATTACATATTTTTTCATGGTCGAGATAATTTGGGGTTATCTATATCACAAGATTACTAATTTTTGTTAAAACACCAAATATTTCATTAATAATTTTTGTTTTTGTCGTTTTAAATAACTAGAAATTACATAGTTAATATTTCGTTTCATCTGAAAGGATATATGAAGCATTAGATATTCTAAATTAACTAAATCTACTATTGCTTAAATGTAAAATGGTTGTATATTTGCAATCCAAAATATGATAGTCGGCATTATGAACCGAAAGTTAAAAGCTAAGAATTGTATTTTGAGTTTACATCGCGGGATAGAGCAGTAGGTAGCTCGTCGGGCTCATAACCCGAAGGTCACTGGTTCGAGTCCAGTTCCCGCTACAACCGAAAGCCTTGCGTTAGCAGGGCTTTCAGCGTTTTTAAGACTTATTCTTGAAGAAGGAAAAAGCCGAATTAACGAAAAAAACAGTGCCAAAACAGTGCCAGTTTTTGTTATTTCCTTCAAAATCTTTAAAATTTAAACCCCTGATAAACAGCTGTTTACTGTTTTTGTTTTTTGCTTTTTTTAGGACCTTCGGGTTGACGACTTGAGTAGCCTACCGGTTTGTGAGAGTCTAATATACTCTTCATCAATTCCATATGAGATGGGATATTGTGTTTTTTCATATATGCAGATTTATAATCTGGACTATTCTTTACAATATGTTTAATGACTCTTACTTGGGTGTCTAGATCGCATGCCGATATTATACATGAGATAGATTCTATTGCTGATTTGTATGTCATAAATTTGATTTTAAACATTTGCCGAATATCTTTTATTAATTTGGCGACAATATTTGGAATGGATTACTAATTATTAGTATTTTTCCTCAACTAAAACTAGCTAGCAACTACCAGACTTTCAAATATATAAATTTTAAAAAATCAATATTTTATCTATTGTTACGAGGAGAAATCAGAATATATCCTTTTATTACAATTGTACGATTTTCGGTGATATCTTATTTTGATGTTTTATTCTTTGGATTTGATTTTAAATCAGAAATAACAAGATTATGAAAGGCTGCAATAGCAATAAATTTATGTATGGAGACTGATTTACAAAGATGGATTAAAAAAGTTAGAAAATTTCTTTACAAACATTTAGTTTGGATTAACATAATAATTAGTTTGGTTATGTTTTATTTGTCGACTAAGGCATTTATATCCTCTGATTGGCAAAGTATTTTAGAAAAGGCGGGTATTGCCGTTTTATCTACTGGTGTTTTTGCTGCCGTGCTGAAGTCATTGCAGTTTCTGGGATTGTTTAAAGAAGAGTTAGAAAAGATTATTTTAAGTAGCGATTTTGTAGAGCATAGGACTGATTTGGATAACTTATGGAAGAAAATTACTAGTGCCTTATATAAGCAGAAATTCCCTGATTTAAATCATCATATAAACAATGCTATTTTAAATACTTATTTACCAATTAATGAAGATTACTACTATAAAGAAGTTAGAGTTACATTAAATATTCATGAGTTAACAGAAGATTTCATGCTTAGTTTTACCCAAACAACTGAGATTGATGTTGTTGTCGAAAAAGGTGTGAAAGAATGCACTTTCACCCATACATTTCGGAGAGTAAAAGAGTCAGATGATAATATAATAAATGAAAAGGAATACTTTTATGTTGACGATGAAGATTTACTTGAGAAGATAAAAAAAGAACCTAAAGAAGATGAAAATGAGGTAGTAACAAAGTATGAATATACTGTGTCTGACAAAAAAACCTTTACTCTAAAAACGCAGGAGAAGAGGAAATATCCAATATTAAATGACAACTATAAAATTTTTCGCGTTGAAAAATTTACTAAGGAATTTGACGTTAGTATATCATACCCGGATAATGTTAGAGTTTCTTTTTTTAATGTAGGAGTAGCGGAACCATTTGAGAAAAAGCATACGATACATTCTAATACAATTAGTCGGGTACATAAAAAAGGTGTAATTTTGCCATATCAAGGTTTTGGCATCACATTTGCACAAAGAATTAATAGTTAAAGTTTTGTATAACCGATTGTTATTCTTTAATTTGAGGAATCAATCATTCAAATAAACTAGAAAATATGAAATGGCTTAATCCCTTTATTTCGGATCAATCTAATTACCAAATTATTAGAGACGAGGACCTAATGTAAAAGGATATTAATCCGAACTAGCATATAACCCGGTTTCCACCGGGTTTTTTATTCTCCACGATTAAGATGATACTGTTACATTTCTGCTGGATAACCGGAAAAACGGTTAACACTCTTAGACCTAATAGTCAATTTGTTGTTTTTAAGACTAAGGAAGTATTTGGTTTTTTAGACCCACAATGCCTTATTTTTCGTTGTAGGAATGCTAAAAACACCCCGTTAATCGATATTTGGTATAGATATTGTTATGTATTTAGTATCTTAAGGGAATAATTGTATTATCATTATATTTGACCATTAATCAACCAACTTTCTCCCAAATTAAGCATTTTTTGTTATGACTGAGTTAAACGATATTTCGCCTGATTTAAAAGAGCAGCGAATAGAGAACTGGTTTACTGAATTAGTGGGCGCTCTTCGTACTGATCAAATCAAAATTAACAATGGTATTATAGAACCTGAAAAAGAGGATTTTTATGATAAAATGATTTTCGGAGGTTTTGAAGAAATGGTACTTAAGCAACAAGAAGTTTCATCAAAGTTTTACATTGCAAAAATGTTAAATGACTACTTTACGGAATTTACTAAAAGAAAGGCGAAGCCATTAAGATTAGGACTGGATCTATCCAACTCTAAAATATTAGTCTGGGCAGAAATTAAAATGGATGATGAAGATACGGAAGATGCTTTAATTTTAACAGAAGCTGCCGTTAATTCTACATACTCCCAACATGGTTTTTTAATTTCTTCAACAATAGTAGAAGATTGTGATGCGCTTTTGCTCCCGCGGCACTACAAAGAAGTTGACCTTTCAGCAACAGAATCTCTTTAATGGCAAATTTCGATCAGCACATTATTCAGGCTAAGCGTAATATAAAATTCTTAGATTCTGTAGATAATTCAATTCCTGATTTTTGGGATTGGAAGGTTACTACTGTATTTTATGTGGGTGTTCATCTAATGAATGCTCACTTGGCTAAAACTCTTGGTTATACATATAGAACCCATAGAGAGGTTGAACAGGCGATAAATTGTAATAATACCACCTCATTAGGTAAAGTAGATGAAACGACTTATTTAGCTTATACTAAGTTGAGAAACTTATCCAGAAGATCCCGTTATTTGATTCATCATTCTGATAAAAATAGTCAAGTAGCCTGCATGACATACGACAAGCATTTTTCCAAATCATTAACTCATTTAGAAGATTTAATCAAATTTGTAGAAGAAGAGTATGACGTAGTTATACCTAAAATTGGAATTGACTGTATTGAAATAAGCAAGAAAAAACTACCTCATTTTGAATATGAACGGATGGCTGTTTCAATAGGTGACAAGTAGATTTAACTGCTTTTAATACAGTGTCCCAAACAGTGCCACATTTACATAAAATGGCTAGTTTTTGTGCGTTTAATCAACTAATAATCAGAACTATAAAAATGTCAAAAAAACCGACACAGGCTCATAACCCGAAGGTCACTGGTTCGAGTCCAGTTCCCGCTACTAAATAAATTAAGCCTTCACAGAAATGTGAGGGCTTTTTTACTTTAAAAGCCCCTAAATTAGGGGGGAGTTTATGGTAATAGCAGTAGAAGTAGGCCTATTTCCCTAGATCTGGTCGATCTTCATAAAAATCTTCGAACTCCTTCGTAGTTGTGTAGTTGTCTCGTAATACTCTATATACCGTAACAACCAACATGAACTGCCCGAGTACAGTAAAGAGAAATACCCATCCGAAAGAGAAGTTCATAGTTGCAAATATGGTCACCGTTATCAAAACCATAGTCGTTAAGGCCAACCATTGCATTGCTGAAACTTTCATTTTTTTATTTCTAAGTTACTCAAAATAATACATGAATTAATCTTGGATTTGATTCTATTTCTATTTAAAAATGATTAAATTTCATAAAATTTTGTTAACATAAATGATCAAAGGTTTTATTAAGAAGATAGGTGCCGCTAATTTCGTTTTATTAATAGTCGTATTATCTATCATTGTTGTTTCAGAATATATTTATATCGGCGGCAACAAACTTGATGCAATTTTTATAGGATTATGGGCTCCTACAATTTTGGGGTTTATGATTTATCTTAAAAAATCCAAATAATGGATATTGTAATTGTTTATTCAGCAGTGGTTGCCATTTTTTTTATAGGATGGGTCGTTACCGTCGTAAAGGCGTATAATGATACCTATCGAAACAATTAGCCACTTAAAACACTATATTAACCTACGCTATTTTTATAGTCTAGGCTCGTGTCAATATCCTTTACTACCACATCTTCTTGTATATCCATAGCCAAAACAGAGTCAGTGTATTTTTTTAAAAGTGGTTTGGCACCCTGCATAAATTCTAGCTTTAAAATTTCATTTTTAAAATGATGACTAAAAACTGTCGGGTTTCCCGGTTGTTCGTTGTAGAATGGTCGAACTATAAGGGGTTGATGGTTATAATTTTTATTGAATTCTTCCAATATCTTATTGTATGATTTAGTTTTTATAAACGGCATATCACTCAAGCAAATCATATATCCTTTCGTATTTCCAGCTGTGGCTTTAACCCCACATTGTATTGAAGTGGTCATTCCCTTTTGATAATCCGGATTGTGTACCAATCTGATCTTAGCATTTTCTTGAACAAGCTCTTTTATTTCTGATTGATAATGTCCCGTAACAACAATTATTTCAGCAACATCAGCATCGGATAATTGCTGAATAACTTCTTGTATAATAGTGTGCTTCGCAAATGGTAAATTTAGCTTGCAACGTTGCATCCTAGAAGAAAGTCCAGCCGTAAGTGTGATTGCTGTAACCCGATTATCCGCTTGCATCAAGATGTTGTTTTTGAAAGTAAGCTGGCAGCCAAATCCCGATCTTCTGCTGTATTTGCATTCATCAGTACGGATTCATCTTCTAATTTAACTATCGCCACATCCGTATTAATTAATACTTTTCTGGGGCAGGAATATCCCTGAGATAGATAATGCAATAAAATGGGATATGCCTTGGGTTCCCAAATAGTAATTAAGGGCTCAGGAAAGTCAGTTTCAGAATTGTAGAAGCAGGTTGCCACTTTACTAGTATCTCGTTTAGAAACTAATGTGTTAACTGTTTTTTTGTCTAATAGAGGAACGTCACAAGGGACACTGAACCAAGCTGAGTTTGGGTCTTTTTGAAAGGCCGATAATATTCCTCCATAAGGGCCTAAACCCATAAAAGTATCTGAAATAGTATTCTCGATTTCCTGATCATGCGCTAAGGAAACGAAAACCTGCTCGCATACGGGTCTCAAAAGTTCGTTTAGATAGTTTAATTGAGAAGTTCCATGGTAGTCCATCGTCAACTTATCAACTCCCATTCTAGTACTCTTTCCACCACCAAGTATGAGTCCGTTAATTTTTGGAATTTTTGTGGCTAAGAATTCTTTTGTAAAACTTGAAAGGGCTTGTTGATCTTCCTCAAGAAAAAGTGGTAGTTCATTGTAATTAGGTAGTACTTCTTTTATATAAGCGGGTATTTCCTCTGAATCAATACCAATTAGTGCAATCACATTGGTCAACGAATCCTTGCGTTTTATTAAAGAAGCTTCTTTTTTAGGATCAATAATGACTATTTGATTGTTAGCGCGTTCATGATTTCCATTGACAAAAACCAGATCACAATCTCCAAAAAAAGTATGTCTTTGCGTGACAGAAGATTTTGGGTGTGTATCGAATTGATGATAGGATATCTTATCGGTTAATTCTCGTTTAAAAATGGGATTATCAACTTCACCTTCATCATCATGAGAGGCATGGTCTGCATCAACATAACCTATATTGAACTGATTATTGAGTGAATTTGCAATACACTGTGCTATCTGCTGAATCCGATTACAATTACTGCCTAAAAAACTAATTTCATTCCGTGCAAAAAAGCCTTGATTCGGCTTTGTTAACTTCGCATGTTTCTGATGCTTCATGATTTCTCTAAAAATTAGAATAGCCAATAAAACAGCTATCTTTAAGGTTATCTAAAGTACTTTTTTTTGAGTAATTTTCTATTATGAAATCGAGCTATTCGCAGATATATCTTGACTATAATGCAACAACTCCTTGTAGTGAGGAGGTAGTGACGGCAATGCTGCCCTATTTTAGTGAGCATTATGGCAATGCATCTAGCGAGCATCATGCCTATGGCTGGCTATCAAAGGACGCATTAGAAGAAGCGACAAAAGATATCGCGAAACAGCTAGGAATTCAACCTAAAGAAGTCATTTACACCTCCGGAGCTACTGAAGGAATTAATGCAATCCTGAAAGGTTTGTTTTATAAGAGCCGAAAGGAACGCGACCATATTATTACAATAAAAACAGCGCATAAAGCGATGCTTGATGTTTGTAATTTTCTAGAAAAGGAAGGCGCATCAATCACCTATTTGGACGTCGATGCTGAAGGACATATCAACTTACAATCTTTGAAAGAAAGTATAACTGAAAGAACTTTAGTCGTCGCTGTTCTATATGGCAATAATGAAACAGGCGTATTGCAGCCTCTGGATTCAATTTCTGAAATATGTAGGACAAGTAATTGCCCTTTATTTGTCGACGGAACACAAACTCTTGGTAAAATCCCACTTGATGATTTCTTTTCGAAAGTCGATTTTGCATGTTTTTCAGCACATAAGCTATATGGGCCTAAGGGTGTTGGTTTTAATTATATAAGTGAAGAAAAACAGGGTTTGCTGGACGGTCTAATTCATGGTGGAGGACAACAACGCGGTATGCGGGGAGGTACTTATAATGTACCTTTAATAGTTGGTATGGCCAAAGCAGTCGAGTTGGCTATTCAAAATTTAAAAGTGGAACAGCAGCGTTTAAAGCAGCTTAGAGATCTTCTTGAATTGGAACTTTCTGAAATCGAAGCTGTTTCTATTAACGGTAATAATAATCCTAGATTGGCAAACACATCTAATATCTCATTTGATTTTGTAGATGGCCAAAAACTACTTCGTTCGCTTAGTAGGAAGATTGCTATCTCTAACGGGTCAGCTTGTAATTCAGCCGCCGTAGAACCTTCTCATGTATTGACTGCAATGGGGGTGTCACAATCAATGGCAATGTCAAGTGTTAGATTTAGTCTAGGAAGGCACACAACAGAGGATCATGTCCAAAAAACAGTAAAAATCGTCAAGGAAACGGTCGAGAAATTAAGAGCTGAAAACATCCTTTGGGAGCGCAGAGAACCTGTCTAATTCCTCTCATGAATAGGGCCATCTTTTACGCGTAGTTGTCCTCCTTTTTTACCAGAAAATGCACTTAGAATTTCCGAGAAAATACTTGTAGCAATTTCCTCAGGGGTATTGGCTCCAATTTCTAATCCGCAAGGAGCATAAACCCGATTTAAATCCGATTTATTAATACTAAAACCTGACTGATTAAGCTCGTTTTTCATTTTAATAAATCGCTTTTTAGGTCCTAAACAGGCAATATATGATGCATTCGTTTTTAGTGCCTTCTTGAGGTTATTTAGGTCGGTTTTGTAATCATGTGCCATTAAAATAATTGCAGTACGATTATCAATAGTCGACCATGAATTATCCTCTTTAGTGAATAGGCGGGACACAGTTTGCAATCGATCTTTTTTCAACTTTTGCAGATTTCCGGTCAAACTCACATCCCAATCTAAAACCTTGGCAAGATCGATCATTGGATATACATCATAATTATCTCCAAAAATGGCAAGGTGAAAAGGCGCAGGAATATATTCAATAAAAGCGCTTACTTCATGACCATCATATTGATAGTGATATATCCGTGATTTTTTTGTTTCTATTGTCTTTTCGATATCGGGAAGCACAAGTTTTTCAAGTGCACTATCCTTACAATTCTCTAATGTGTTAGTCGAGGTGTCATAATGAAAGGTGCCACCTAGGGAGATGTTTGAGTTTTTATTAGTTAGGGCGGTAATGGTAATGATTACATGAGATCTCCGATTATTGATACATTTTTCAAGCGCCTCTAAAGTGTAATTTTTAGAACTGAGAGGGGAGATCAATACATCGATAATGCCATTACATCCCAATCCTACACCAATCTCATTTTCATCATCTTTTGAGGTGTCATAGGTTACAATAGAGGGCGTATCCTTTAAAATGGCTATTTGTGAACGTTTCAAAGCATCGCCTTCTAAACAACCACCGCTAATTCCACCTTCAAAAATACCAGATTCATAAACTAGCATGCGGGCGCCCTCTCGTCTATATGACGATTCTTCAACGCGAACTACCTGTGCTATAGCACATTTTTCACTATTGTCTTTTTGAGAATTATAAAGTGATAATATGGATTTGATTTCCTTCATTATTTAAAAACTACAAATCTTATTTAACGAAAATATTAATAGCTGAGACAGCATAAAACGTAATAAATATCGTAAATTCATTCTTCGTATAAAAGTATGCTTTTATGCGAAGAAAGCGAATCAATGCATCTAAAAGATAGTTTTAACAGATCGATTAATTACGTGCGTATCGGGGTTACTGATCGATGTAATCTGCGCTGTTTTTATTGCATGCCTAAAGAAGGAATCCCTTATGAGCCAAGCGCCCAGTTGTTGAGTTATGAGGAGATCACTAGATTACTTCATGTTCTCGGAAACCTTGGTTTTAATAAGGTGCGATTCACAGGCGGTGAGCCTTTTTTACGAAGGGATTTCATGACTCTTTTAGAGCAAACACATGCTCTGAATCAGTATTCAGATATCAGGATTACGACCAATGGGACGCTAATGATCAAGCATATTCCCAAGTTAAAAGAAATGGGAATTACCAAGCTTAATTTAAGCTTAGATTCATTAGATGAAAAGCGATTTAAAGAAATTACCCGAAGAGATGATTTTAGTAAGGTAATGAACACTTTTGATACATTGTTAAAGGAAGGTTTTGACTTAAAAATAAATGCAGTGGTCATGCATGGTGTCAATACTGATGATATTTTGCCGCTGGTTAATCTTGCAGAAAAGAACCCAGTTTCTGTTCGATTTATTGAAGAAATGCCTTTTAATGGCGGATATAAAAAGAATGAAACCATTTTTACGGCATCGGATATTTACAATACCATTTTAGATACATATCCCAGTTTTGAAAAGAAGTCGGGGAAACATGGGGATACTGCTACAAATTATTCAATAAAAGATTTTAAAGGTGATGTGGGAATTATTCCGGCATTTTCACGAACTTTTTGTAACACCTGCAACAGACTTCGCATTACTGCAAAAGGAGAAATAAAAAGCTGTTTGTATGACAGCGGGGTTTTTAATATTCGCGATTTTATGCGATCGGGAGTTACCGATAAGCAATTAAAGGAAAAGTTCTTCGAGATTGTAAAACTGAAGCCAGAAAACGGTTTTGTTGCCGAGGATAACGCGAAAAAATCTTCGTCAAAAGAAAGCATGAGTGTAATAGGAGGCTAGTGCGATATGGAACGATCATTTATAAGCTATACAGAGGCATTAGACGTAATTGCTGATCATCAAAAAAGTTTCGCGGTAATCACAGTTCCAATTGTTGATGTAGGAGGTCATTTTCTGGCAGAAGATTTAATTGCTGATCGAGACTTTCCACCATATAACAGGGTCGCGATGGATGGAATAGCGATTAATCATAGCTCATTTGCAAGAGGAGTACGGTCCTTTCCTATTGAAAAGACAGTAGGAGCAGGTGCACCGCAAGTCGCTCTTGAAGATGTTAATAATTGTATTGAGATCATGACGGGCGGTATTCTCCCTAAAAATGTAGATACCGTAATCCGATATGAGGATTTGACCATAGAAAATGGGACTGCTGCTATCAATCTAGAGGAAGTTACTCGAAGGAAGAATATTCATTTTAAAGGAATGGATATTGCTCAGGGCACCATCATTAAAAAGGCTGGTGGGCGATTGTCAAGTGCTGAAATTAATGTAGCCGCATCAATAGGTAAGCATGAGTTGAAGGTATATAAAATGCCAAAAGCTGCCATTATTTCAACAGGAGATGAATTGGTTGATGTTCATGAAACGCCATTAGCACATCAGATAAGAAGGTCTAATGTGTACGGTATTAAAAATACGTTGCAGGAGTGGGGTATAAATTCAGATCTTAAGCATATCCCTGATGATAAAAATGAGATGGAGGTTATTATTGATAACCTCTTAAAAGACTATGATTTTTTAGTAATTACGGGGGGTGTTTCAAAAGGAAAATATGATTATTTACCTGATGTTCTTAAAAATCTTGGCGTTGTAAAACAGTTTCATAAAATTAAACAAAAGCCAGGAAAACCTTTTTGGTTTGGAGTATCAAATGAAGGAAAACCGGTGTTTGCATTGCCTGGAAATCCGGTTTCATCCTTTGTTTGTACTTATATTTATATTAGGCATTGGCTGCGGAGTTCTTTAAAAATGGATACTAATTTTACCTATGTTACTTTGGCTGAAGATATCCTATTTAAACCTGAACTCACTTTTTTTATAGAGTCCAAGATTAAGAATTTGGATAATGGAACTATAGTAGCCACAGCTGTATTTGGAAATGGCTCAGGTGATTTTATTAATTTGGTGAATACTGATGGGTTTTTAATACTTCCACCAGAGAAAGAAGTATTTAAGAAAGGAGAGGTATATCCTTTTGTGTATTATCGAAATGAAATTTAGTTAAAATGAATATACTGTTATTTGGTATAGCGAAAGATATTGTAGGAGAATCGGTATTAACTATTGAAGGAGAATTACAGCCACCTAAAACTGTAGGTGAGCTTAAAAATTACATCGTTCAACTACATCCTAAGTTTGGTGAACTGTCATCATTAGCTATTGCGGTTAACAGCAATTATGCAAATGATAGCATGAAAGTGAATGATGGTGATGAAATCGCAATAATTCCACCAGTAAGTGGAGGTTAGTATGAAAATTGATATTCAAATAGTATCGAAGATTGATACGACTATAGCATACGAGAAGCTTTCACATCCTGAAAGCGGTGGTGTTTGCGTGTTTATAGGTAGTGTCCGCAATGTGACTCAAAATGAAAAGGTAGAAGCCTTAGATTTTGAAGCTTATGAAAAAATGGCGATCAAAGAAATGGAAACAATTGCCAACGATGCATTAAAAAAATGGAAATTAAATAAAGTAATCATGCATCATGTTGTTGGGAAAAAGCAAATTGAAGATCCTGTAGTAATGGTTGGGGCATCATCTGCACATCGCGATGCTTGTTTTGAAGCCTGCAGGTATTTAATTGATACTTTAAAAGAGCGTGTGCCTATCTGGAAGAAGGAGTTTTTTGAAAATAAAACGGTGTGGGTGTCATCGCACCCCTAGAAGTATGAACAAGAAATTATCACATATAGATAAATCAGGAAATGCCAGCATGGTTGATGTTTCGAATAAAGAAATATCGACCAGAGTTGCATTAGCCTCGGGAAGAGTATTGTTTCCAGCTGAGGTATTTTCCACTTTGCAGGAACAGGAGTTTCTTAGCAAGAAAGGCAGTATTACTCAAACAGCTATTATTGCAGGAATTCAAGCCGTTAAACGCACTGCTGATCTGATTCCACTGTGTCATCAGTTGCCATTATCTAAAATCAATATTGAAATAGTCCCAATAGCTAATGGCTTGCAAATTAGCTGTGAGGTAAAATGCAATGAGCGAACCGGAGTGGAAATGGAAGCCTTAACTGGAGTTTCTGTTGCTGCATTGACAATTTATGATATGTGCAAGGCCCTTTCACATGATATCAAGATATCAGATATTCAATTAGATAAAAAAACAGGTGGCAAATCTGATTTTTCGCGTTAGCACATCATGGAGAAGGATCGATACATACGACAGACTACTTTGGTAAATTTTGGTCAAGAGGGGCAAGATAAACTCCAATTTTCAAAAATTTTAATTGTTGGTGCTGGTGGTTTAGGTGTTCCTGTCCTGCAATATTTAAATGCGATGGGTGTCGGTACAATCGGATTGATAGATAATGACGTGGTGAGCTTGAGTAATCTTCATAGACAAGTCCTATATACCGAAGCTGACATCGGAAAATCAAAGGTTCAGGTAGCCATTGAAAAATTGAAGGCGCAGAACAGCAATACGAATTTTGAAGGCTATGAAGCATTTTTAGATGCTACAAACGCGTTTGAAATCATTAAAAAATATGACCTTATAGTTGATGCTTCTGATAATTTTCCAACCCGCTATTTGGTAAATGATGCCTGTGTGATGCTCAAAAAACCATTTGTTTATGGCGCACTGCATAGTTTTGAGGGGCATGTAAGTGTCTTCAATTACAACAGTGGACCGACTTATCGGTGTTTGTTCCCTAATATACCAAAAGCTGATGAAATTCCTAATTGTAATGAACAAGGAGTGCTAGGCATACTACCAGGAATTATAGGCAATTTACAGGCGTTAGAAGCAGCAAAAATACTTGCTGAAATTGGGAATGTGCTTTCGGGAAAACTCCTAGTTTTTAATGCGCTCGATCAGCAGTACCATAAATTCAATATAGAAACTGTTCAGGATAATCTAGAAATCGGCAAACTTCAAGATTCCTATGAATTGGCATGTGATGTTGCGTTGGAAAGTATTGAATCGGGTGCTTTTCTAAAGTTACTGAAAAATGAAAATATTCAATGTGTCGATGTGCGTACAGAAGAGGAATATGATGATTTTCATTATCAAAACACTATTCATATTCCTTTAAACCGGATTGAAGAAAAACAAGATTTAATTGATTTTAAAAAACCAGTTTATTGCCTTTGTCAATCAGGAATCAGAAGCCAAAAAGCCATTCAGCAACTAAAAACCTCACATCCTGATGCGAAATTGATTAATGTCGAAGGTGGATATAATATATTGAAAAGCCAAGTGTCAGGTCGGGTGATTTCGACGAAGGAGAAATAGTATCGAGACCCTTGCTGATATGTAAGTTTTCTAAATTAGGAGTGATCTGGATACATTTTTTATTTCCTTATCAGTCATTAAAAAAAACACTCGATTTGACATGTAAACTAGAAGTTATAAATCAACTTTTAACTCAAGATTAATTATGAAAAAGCTATTTATTTTATTCATTACGGTGGTGTCACTGTCACTCCTTAGCTGTTGGCAAGAATCTGGTATTACTCTTATAAACGATATATCTGTTTTTGAAGAGGTGATACAGCAAGAAGGAATTCAACTTGTCGATGTACGGAGGACTGAGGAATTTAAGAAAGGAAGAATTGGAAATGCCCAACATATAGATTTTTTACAAGAGGCCAGTTTTCTTACAAAAATAGAAGAGTTGGATAAAAACAAGCCAGTATATCTTTATTGTCATTCAGGCAATCGAAGTAATAAAGCGGCACATCTTTTAATTGAAAAAGGTTTCAAGCATGTTTTTGATTTTTCGCCAGGTTATAAAGGTTGGTCGGCTGCAAAGGCGAAAAAATAAATTGTATGACACCTCTTACAGCGTAACCTTTTTTAAGGGACTGAGATAATTCCGAACTGATTGGAATAACTAAAGTATTCCATACCAATTTAGTACAAGCCAAAATCGTTTTCTAGATTCATTATTTAAAAAAGAATCGATTCGAGAATCTAAACCAATTTCGAGCCGGTTATTTTTGGTAATGCGATACCCTAATGCAGGAACTAATCTTATTTCTAGATCCTGCTCATCGCTTTGAAAACTCACTAGGTATTCGTTATTTAATTTAAGATAGAACTCTTTTTCATCAACGGCCAAACCCGATAGAGGTATTTCCGGGGCAATGCGATATCGAATACGAGTCTCAGGAGCATAATTTTTATTCAAAGTCAAGTCCGCACGAAACCGATGTGATAAACGAAAGCTATTGTAGTGGCTAACTATGGTAAATTGCTCAATAAATCGATGCGATGTACTACCCTTTTCAAACCGTACTAGGTAACCAGATGCAAGGGAATTATTTAATCCTGTTTTTTTGGCCGCAATTACTGATAAGTCAGTTAATAAGTATTCATATCCCTCTTCAATATTCAGTTTGTTACGAGCGAATTGTTGACGCCCTGTTACATTGAAATTTAGTTTCCAATCCTTTGCTAATCCTTTTCTTAAATTAATTGCCGATAGTGAACCAAATTGATTGTTTTGTCCTTTAAGAAAGCTACAAATAAATAGGAGCAATAGGACGGTAACGTATTTTCTGCTGATAATAAAAGAACTCATTAATACTCTAGATTATCAGAATTTCTAAAAATAATTTTTGATTTACGCTCTAAATCACCTGTATGCGAGAACAAAAACTCATATAAATGGACACCAGATTCATTTTTAGCCTTTATTACGATCTCGTATTTTTTTATTATTGATTTCTCCTTCGATAGCACCAAATAGTCTCGAATATCTTCCGGGTTTCCTGAATATTGAAGTTGTGTTTTTTTTATTCGATGTCGCTTATAATTGGATGTTAGATGATCAATAATTTGCAATTTGACTGGAGCAGGAATTGATTTAAAATCGATATCTATTTCTAAATCTTCTAAAGCCCCGTTTTTATCAAACTCAATGCTATATAGCCCTTTTTTTGTTTTGGTTTTTGCTTCAATAGTCATTGCAGTCAAACTTTCTTCCGCAAACCACTTTATCTTATTTACAAAGTTGAATGAAGCCACATAATCCAATGCTTTTTTGGGTATTTGTTGTTCGTTTAATCGATATTCCTTTTCTAACTTATCCTGAGATAGGAGAATGTAAGTGTTAAGAAGTAAAAAAATGAGGTAATAATATCTTCGAGATTTCAAGACTATAATAAATGAGTTGTTTAGGTAAAAATAACAATGATTTTTTGATAAAAGAAGACCAAGTACAGTCCGCTGGCGCACTTGGTCTTTCTTAGGCCAATTTAATTGCACTGGCTTGGATAAGAACCTTACTCAAAACTATATTGAGAACTGTACTTCGTGAATTGTAGCTTAATTTGTCTATTTTTAGATTGACTTATGAAAACAATTTCTGATGCTATCTCGGCACTTATTCCCTATGCGGAGTGGATCATGCTAATTTTTGTAGTAGGTGGAGGCTTGTATCTCGCCATTCATTCTCGATTACTGCCATATCGTTACTTTAGGCATGCTATCAATATTACAAGAGGGAAGTATGATGACCCTAACGATCCTGGAGAAGTAATTCATATTCAAGCTTTATCGGCTGCAGTGGCAGCAACTGTAGGGTTAGGAAATATCTCTGGAGTTGCTATCGCAATTTATAAAGGTGGACCTGGTGTAATTTTTTGGATATGGATTACTGCAATTATTGGAATGTGTGTTAAATTTTACTCATGTAGTCTTGCGGTAATGTATCGGGAAAATGATGAAGAAAAAGGTATTCTATCTGGACCCATGCACTATATTACTTTAGGAATTGGTAAGAAGGCGAGACCACTTGCAGTGTTTTTCTGTGTCGCCGGTCTTATTGGTTTTTTAGCGGTTTTCACCACTAATCAATTCACTCAAACTTTTATGAACGTAGTGAAACCCGATAGCACCATTGCCAGTATTGGAGATGCAAACTGGAAATGGATTGTAGGCTTGTGTTGTGCTGGAGCCACTTCGTTTGTGGTTTTCGGTGGTTTAAAAAAAATTACAAAGGTTACCACTGCAATAGTACCTTTTATGGTAATGCTATATTTAATTGCTGTACTAATTATTATGGCATTCAATGTAGATAAAATTTTGCCTTCGCTTCAGTTAATAATTACTGAAGCATTTAACTTAAACACTATGATTCAAGGTGGTTTTTGGGGAATGGTCATTCTGGGAGTTCGCCGGGCAGTTTTTAGTAATGAATCTGGTTTAGGTAGTGCACCTATGTATCACGGACAATCAAAAACAGATGAGCCAGTAAAAGAAGGTTTGGTAGCAATGCTAGGCCCATTTATTGATACAATTGTGGTATGTACGCTTACTGCCATAGTGATTATTTCAAGCGGCGCATATTTAGAAGCAGAAAGTAATGGAATTTTAATGACCTTAATCGCATTTAAGAAATCGCTATTTGGTTATGGCGACGTGTTATTAATGATCATCGTAAGTTCGTTTGCCTTATCTACCATGTTTACCTATTCGTATTACGGCACAAAATGTCTTTCGTTTTTATTCAAAACAAATATGTCAAAAGCGTACAACATTTTTTATGTTATAACAATCATTTGGGCAGCGGGAGCTTCTGTCGATTTTGTACTGAATTTAATAGATCTTTCGTATGCACTAATGTGCATTCCTAATATGATAGCGGTTATTTATTTAGCTCCTAGAATCACTAAAAGAATGAAAGCGTATACCAATACATTAAGGCAAAACAAGGTGAGGGCATCTTAGTATAAGTGCCTAGGAATGAATTAGAAAAAGAACTTAATTAACCACCTAATTTTTCAATGTCATCAAGAATGCGATAGGCATTTTGAGATTTTTGAGTACTCATATCACGATTGATTCTAGAAAAGGCAATAGCCTCTTTCATCAATGCTTTATAGCGCTTTAATAATCGTTCTTTTCTGCGGGCTTTGTTTTTGTCCAAAGTCATCGTCAGTAGTTTTAATACTTTAAAATTACAAAATTATTTGTCACGTTTACAGGTGATTATACAAAATAGAAGGTTAAATATTTATTAAGCGTATTTTTGTGGCATGGCACACAAAGCAGGTTTTGTAAATATTATAGGGAATCCTAATGTCGGAAAATCGACATTTATGAATGCGATGATGGGCGAAAAATTATCCATAATTACCTCTAAAGCGCAGACTACTAGACATCGCATTTTGGGAATTCTAAACGGTGATGATTTTCAAATGGTACTCTCAGATACTCCTGGAATTATTAAGCCGGCCTATGAGCTTCAGCAATCGATGATGCAATTTGTAAAATCGGCTTTTGAAGATGCCGATGTGTTAGTGTATATGGTTGAAGTAGGTGAGAAAGAATTGAAGGATGAACAATTCTTCAAAAAGATAACTAATACCAAGATTCCTGTTCTTTTATTGCTTAACAAAATTGATACTACAGATCAAGAGTTCCTTGATGCTCATATTGACCTATGGCAAGAAAAAGTTCCGAATGCCCAAATTTATGCCATTTCAGCTCTTGAGAATTTTGGAGTGGAAGAAGTAGTTCAGAAAATAATAAGCTTATTGCCAGAGTCACCACCTTTTTACCCAAAAGATCAGTTAACCGATAAGCCTGAGCGTTTTTTTGTAAATGAAGCAATACGCGAAAAAATCCTTATTAATTACAAGAAAGAAATTCCATATTCGGTTGAGGTAGATACGGAGGAGTTTATTGAAGATGATAAGATCATAAAAATAAGATCGGTCATTATGGTCGAACGAGATACCCAAAAGGGAATTATCATCGGACATAAAGGATCTATGCTCAAAAAAGTAGGTTCACAAGCCCGTGAGGATCTTGAGCAATTTTTCGGAAAGAAGATTCATTTGGAATTATATGTAAAAGTGAATAAAAACTGGCGTAGTAATCAAAATCAATTAAGACGATTTGGATATAATCAATAGTATCTAGATTACTTGCTCATTACTTTTTAAGTGAAGTTTTAGCGTATTCATCATAAATTCATGCAATAAATTCATTTGCTCCTTACCTTTTGCTTTACCAATTCTTCCGAAAATATAAAGTATAATCCAAAAAAGAATCATCACAAAACAAACTACTAGTTGCGGGAAGTAGGAGAATTTTAGACTCCAGTTACTATATGCCCAAATTCCAAAAATGATGAACAAAGTGCCAATGCCAAAGTGAAGAAATATAAAAAAGGTCCATAAGGTGGGATTCGGGCCAAAAAGGCCATATAACTTACTACCATTATTTTCAGTTTTATTAATTTCTAAATGGAGCTGAGGAGACCAAAAATGAGCCTCTTCCTCATTCATTTTTATAAATACATGATCGTCAATTCTCTTTAGTAGAAAACGAGATTTTTCATCCTTATCGCCTTCAAAAAGCGCTAGTAGCTCTTCCTTAGGGTGATCAAGTTCCATTTGAAACCTTGGTCTTAGTGCAATCTCATTGTTTGAAACTTGCATATACTGAGTGTTATTAAACCTTTAAAGTACCATTAATAGCCAACTCAAAAACTGAGTTTTATCATAATATGATCATTTAATTCATTTTTACTAATTCTTTTTTCCTTGATTGTTTCAACTATCTTTGCGCAAAATTTACAGTAAATGAGCATTGTAGCTATCGTAGGAAGACCTAACGTAGGAAAGTCCACACTTTTTAACCGATTAATTCAGCGTCGTGAGGCGATTGTTGATTCGGTTAGTGGTGTTACCCGTGATCGGCACTACGGTAAATCTGATTGGAATGGTAAGGAATTCACCTTAATTGATACTGGTGGATATGTCATAGGATCTGACGATGAATTTGAAGAAGAGATCGATAAGCAGGTTGAACTGGCAATCGAAGAAGCCGATGTGATCATTTTTATGGTCGATGTAGAAACCGGTATAACGGGAATGGACGAAGATGTTGCCAATTTATTGAGAAAAGCTAAAAAGCCGGTTTTTTTAGCTGTAAATAAGGTTGACAATAGCAAGCGAGCAGGTGATGCTGTCGAATTTTATAATCTAGGTTTAGGTGAGATTTATACTATTGCTAGTACAAATGGAAGTGGGACAGGCGATCTTTTAGATGCCGTAATTGAAAAAATTCCTGACACACAAGAAGAGGATGATGAAGAACTGCCTCGTTTTGCAGTGGTAGGAAGGCCTAATGCAGGTAAGTCATCTTTTATAAATGCGCTGATAGGGCAAGATCGATTTGTTGTTACCGACATTGCTGGAACCACGCGAGATAGTATTGACACAAAATATAATCGTTTCGGATTTGACTTCAAGTTAGTCGACACCGCAGGAATAAGACGAAAGAGTAAGGTAAAAGAAGACCTAGAGTTTTACTCTGTAATGAGAAGTATCAGGGCAATTGAACATGCAGATGTGTGTTTATTAGTATTAGATGCTACACGAGGTTTTGACGGGCAGGTACAGAACATATTTTGGTTAGCGCAACGAAATCGAAAAGGGGTAGTTATTCTGGTCAATAAATGGGATTTAGTAGAAAAGGATAATCATAGTACCAAGGAATTCGAGAGAATGATTCGTAAGGAGTGTGAACCGTTTACTGATGTGCCTATCATATTTATTTCAGCCCTCACCAAGCAACGAATCTTCAAAGCGATTGAAACTGCTGTTGAGGTTTATAAAAACCGTTCAAAACGCATACCGACAAGTAAGTTAAATGATATATTACTTCCTATTATTGAAAATAGGCCTCCACCGGCTTATAAAGGGAAGTATGTTAAGATAAAGTTTATTACTCAATTACCTACCAAACAACCACAGTTTGCTTTTTTCTGCAACCTGCCGCAATATGTTAAAGAACCCTACAAGCGTTTTCTTGAGAATCAGCTTCGGGAGCATTTTGATTTTCATGGTGTGCCGATTGATGTGTACATGCGTAAAAAGTAATTTTAACAATAATATAGGTTCGTAGGAGTTTATAAATTGGTACGCTTATTGCTTAATTTTACGGTATGAAGTATTTATTAATATTTTGTTTTTGTCTAGGTCTACAGGCGCAGGACGCTAATCCTTTATTACAATATCAAAAAGGAAAACGCCTAGTTATACTGCTTACTAAAAGTGTTACTTCAACAGACTACAACGCGCAGTTAAATTCATTTAATGATTTTAAAAAGGAAATGCGTGAGCGTGACGTGGTTCTTTTTACTTTGGAACAAGGACGGCTGGTAAATCATAAACGAGGTAAAGAGTACCAAGTAGATGAAGCCTCAGTTCGAAAAGCGTATAAATTATCAAAAGCTTTTAATGGCATTATCTTAATTGGAAAAGACACCCGCATTAAAATGTCTGAACCCTTTGGCGTATTACCCGATCGCATTTTCAGTAGTATTGATAAAATGCCAATGCGAAAGCGCGAGATGCGGAAAGGAGAATAGAAATTATTGTTTAGATTTCTAACACTCAACTACCCACCTTCATTTTTATCATGTAGTTTAAACATCACGATAACGTGTGGGAACGTAATCGCAGCTAGAAAAGCAAAAAATACTGACAGGAATAGGAGCTGCGAATCTTTTAAAAAGTAATAGATCAATAACAAGCCAATAATTGAAATCAACCAATAAATAAAGGATGATTTTAAATAGAGCAGCACCGTTTTACGATTGAAGTCACCATATAAATATTTAACTTGCTCAAATAAAGAGGGTATACTGTGCCACAAAATAAAGTAAATACAAAATGCCCATATTAAGGAGGCTAATTTGAAAACTACAAAAAATACAGCCAAATAAAATAACTCTTTAATAGTGTTAGTATTTGTACTGGAGGTATAAATTGCATAACCGATACTAAGTACAAATAACATTGAACTAACCGTAAATAGAAGACCTATATATAATGTAGGGGTTTTATATCCAGTGATATTGACTACAATGTTAAGCACTTCATTCTGATTAGTTATAAATAACATGCCTAAAACAACCAAACCATAAAATATATAAACAATATGTCTTATAGCTGTTTTCGTCTTGAATTGATGTTCCCAATGCTGTTCTCCAAAGTGATATGCACTAAATAAAATAAAAATTATAAGTGCAATGGCGGGGAAGTGGTAAAATAGTATTGCACCAACTACCACTATCAAAATATAAATTAAGAGAATTGATCGAGGGCTCTTCGATGGTGATTTCTCAAAGCTTTTCTTCAGTAGTTTAAAATCATTTGCTCCATGTAAGATGCCAAATGACAGTATTAATACAAAAGCTACAGTTTGCTCTATTTGCTCTTCAAAATTAACGGTAAACCATAAACAGAAGAAAGTGGAAACCAAGGTTAAATTCATCATTTTCTCAAAATTGAGCACCATAAATTACATTTTGTTTAAAAAATTATGAATAAAGTTAAACAAATTTGTTTAATAATTTGTAAATTTGATTAAACAAAATATCTTAAAACACAATTTTATTATGGAAATGTTTAGTAGTACAATGGGACTTGTTAGCAAAATGGCTAGCAATGACTATGTAGGTTTCACATTCTTCGTAGGATGTATGGCTATGATGGCCGCTTCAGTATTTTTCTTTTTCTCAATGAATTCTTATGATAGGAAATGGAGAACTTCAATTTTAGTCTCAGGACTAATTACATTTATCGCAGCAGTACATTATTGGTATATGCGTGATTATTGGGCAACAGTTGGCGAGTCACCAACATTTTTTAGGTATGTTGACTGGGTGCTTACCGTACCGTTAATGTGCGTTGAGTTTTTCTTAATTCTAAAAGTAGCTGGTGCTAAGAAAACGCTGATGTGGCGATTGATTTTCTTATCAGTAATAATGTTGGTTACTGGTTATATCGGAGAAGCTGTAGACCGTGACAACGCATGGCTGTGGGGTCTGGTTTCTGGTATTGCTTACTTTGTTATAGTATATGATATCTGGTTAGGTAAAGCCAAAAAACTAGCTCAAGAAGCTGGAGGAGCTGTATTATCTGCTCATAAAACATTATGCTGGTTTGTGCTGGTAGGATGGGCAATTTACCCTTTAGGATATATGGCGGGAACACCAGGATGGTATGACGGCCTTAACGGACTATCAATGGACGTAATTTATAATATTGGTGATGCCATTAATAAAATTGGATTTGGTTTAGTTGTATACAACTTGGCTGTGACTGCATCTTCGAACAACTCGCAGACGGCATAATCGAATTCACTGTTTAGTTAGTTGGTTAAAAAGGAATAGTTTGTAAGCAGACTATTCCTTTTTTTGTTTTTCCATCTTAAAAATAGTAACTCATAATTTCGATTCATTCCCCTTCTCTCTGTTGTATTCAAAACTTAAGTGTTCCAGCTTGTAATGAATCAATAATTGGCCTAGTTACGCCGTAATGACCGGCATCAATAGCAATGATTTTAGCATTTTTAGATTTTAGAAATTCAATTTCCTCATTGTCTAATGCGCCAACATTTTGGTCTTTTGTTCCGTAGCATACAACAAGGTTCGAAATGTCCTTATCTATTAGTTCCTCAGTAAACTTTCTGATTCCTAAGCCAGCCTTTAGCATTTCGCTCGCTTTGCGTATTTTGAAATAACGCTTAGTTCTAAACGGATTTTTACCACGGGTGGTATCGGGTTCTATAAGGGTTTTTCCATCTGAGGTAAACTTTGAGTTAAAACCTTTTAATTGATAAAATGTTTGAAGTGAGTCGGCATTTAGTCTGCCATTTAGCATAAAATACTTATCAGCAAGTGAAGGCCTAGTGGCTAAATAATGTGGAATTATAAATGCGCTATATGAATGTCCGACCACCACCACATACTTGCCTCGGTCTTTAAAGTACTTAATAGTCTGGTACATCATTTCAGAAGAATTGTCAATTTCTTTAATACCATCATCAAGATCAAAAGATATTTTCCAATTAAATATCTCGGGATTATAGGTCGTGGATTGGTGCAGGCTAACAAAATAGTAGTTTTTAAAATTGTTAAGGTAACTCCAAGATGTTTTACCATTATAATCATAGCCTAATTGATTTGTGGGGCCACCATCACCCATAATAAGCACGGTGTCATTTTCAATATTACCTTCGGCCATCCAGAGTTTAGTGGTATCCTTTGTAAAGATGGTAGGAGCATAGTTGCTATCTGGCACTGGTGCCGTTTCTTTCTGTTGATTTAATGGAGCGGTTTCATTCCTGCAGGATAAAATGAGTAAAAATATAAATGTGAATAAGGTTAGCGATTGTGAACTTGGACTTTTCATAATATTTCGATTTAAAAAAGTATCTTGATGTAAAGATATGTAGCAAATGTATGTAATTTATCTTTACATCAAGATATATTTTAATTATTTTTGAAACATATATTGAATTATGGCTAAGGAAGAGTACCAAGATATTATCGATAATCTTGTATCCGATTGGAATAAAGAAAGACCAGAGTTGGATGCTTCAGCAATGCAAATTGTTGGTAGAATTTTAAAGCTAGGAAAAATACTAGAGCGTCGTGCAGGGCAAGCGTTAAAAGAAAGCGGCATATACTATACCGACCTTGATGTGCTTGCAACACTTAGGCGTTCAGGACAGCCCTACGAGCTAACTCCAAAGCAATTAATGAAATCAGTTTTAATTACTTCCGGTGCAATGACTGCCTTATTAGAAAGGTTGACAAAACTTGAATTAATTTATAGAGCGTCAGATCCTAAAGATGGACGTGTTAAGCTTGCTGGTCTTACACAAAAAGGGAAAAAAGTAATAGATACAGCAATAGAAATTAGATTTCAAGAAGCGTCTAAATCTGTTGGAATGTTGACGGCTACACAACAAAAAATATTTGTTGCCCTACTCAAAACAATGCTAGCTGAAATTGAGGATGCTTAGCTTACCATCCTCCCGAGGCACCACCACCACCGAATCCGCCACCGCCGAAGCCTCCTCCGAAACCACCGCCACCGCCAAAGCTTCCTCCGCTGCCAAATCCACCTGAGCTACTACTAGAGCCGCCATAACTTCCGCGCCCCATATTACTTAGGATAATAATATCCCATAGGTCATAACTTGACGATCCTGCACCGCCATTTCCACCACGATTGCGGTTAATTCTTGATAGAATCACTAAAATGACGAAAAATATGAAAATCAAAAAAGGCCCGATAGGAATATTAGTACTTCTGTTTTGCTGTGGTGTGCCTTTAAAACTGCCTGTAAGTACTTGAAAAACGGCATCGGTACCTTTATTTAAACCTTGATAGTAGTTGCCTTGTTTAAATTGAGGAACGATGATGCGTTCAATAATCCGTTTGGCCAATGCATCCGTCAAATATTCCTCAACCCCATAACCAGTGCTGATTGCTATTTTCCGATCGTTTTGTGCCAATAAGATTAATACTCCATTGTCTTCGTCTTCTTGTCCTATTCCCCATTTTTGTCCCCACTGCGCCCCGAGATAATTAATGTTTTCTCCTTGGGTCGATGGAATAATAATCACCACAATTTGTGTTGAGGTACTGTCAGAATATGTTATTAATTTTCGCTCTAGTGAAGATTTTTGCCCTTCATTTAAAAGCCTGATGTAGTCATATACACTAGTTTGTATGCTCGGTTTAGGCGGAATATCATATTGAGCATTTGACTGGCTTGTTATTCCTAAAAAGCAAATGAGTATTAAGGTTTTTAAACAACGCATACTACCCTTTTGAGATTTCATTGGTTAACTCATCTATGTCATTATCATCCCATGGAAAATGAGCAGATAATTCTTTACCCGCTAATAAAATTCCACTAATTAGTCCCTGTTTGAATTCTCCTTTTACAAAATGTTCTTGAATTGTATTCTTGGTACTTTCCCAGAAATTTTTTGGAACGACCTTATCAATACCCTTATCACCACAAATAGAAAATGTGTGATCTTCAACAGCTACATAAATTAACACGCCGTTTTCTTCTTTGGTATTATCCATTTTAAGTTGATGGAAAAGGAGGGTAGCTCTGTCAAATGCCTTCAATTCACCAGATGATTTTTCGAGATGTACCCGTATCTCACCAGAAGTATGTCGCTCAGCCTGTCGAATAGCAGCAATAACCTCTTGCTCTTCGCTAGTGGTTAAAAATGATTCGACCTGTGACATGATTAGTTTTTGAAGTCAAATTCTACATCAGGCGCTTTTTCACTTCCTGCATCAGCTTTATAACGTTCCATAGGTTCAAAACCTACCCAGCCTGCGAATATATTGTTAGGAAAACGATTGATGTGTTTTTCATATTCTCCAACCTGCTCATTATAACGATCCCTCGCTACATTAATTCGATTTTCAGTACCTTCTAGCTGTGACTGAAGCTCTCTGAAGTTTTGATTTGCCTTAAGATCAGGATAGCGTTCTACGGTAACCAAAAGTCTAGATAATGCCGAAGTTAAACCGGACTGTGCTTGTTGAAATTGGGCCATATTTTCGGCATTAAGATTTGATGCGTCTATATTTACCGACGTCGCCTTTGCTCGTGCGCTTATTACACTTTCTAAGGTGCTTTTTTCAAAATCTGCAGCGCCTTGGACCGTTTTAACCAAGTTTCCAATAAGGTCACTTCGACGTTGGTAGGCACTTTCAACATTACTCCATTTGGTTTTTGCGTCTTCTTGATATTCTATTCCTGTATTGTAAAATCCTTTATAGGCATTGTAGCCCCATATCGCCACAATTAGAACAATTGCTACAGGGATTATCCATTTTTTCATACCGCTAGAGTTTTTGTTAGAGTTGGCTTTTGATCTTGACGAGTTCTGCTTTGATGCTTTCGAGCTTCCTAATAATTTCAAAATTGTTGAGTGTTTTTTTCTTGCCTTCTTTTAAATGAATCTTTGCGCCTTCGAGCGTAAAACCGCGTTCTTTTACTAAATGAAAAATGAGCTGCAGATTCTTAATATCATCAGGGGTAAATTTTCTGTTGCCTTTTGCGTTTTTCTTAGGCTTTAGGGCATCAAATTCTTTTTCCCAAAATCGGATTAACGAAGTATTCACATTAAAAGCCTCGGCGACCTCGCCAATACTGTAGTACCGTTTCTCTGGAAGTTCAACGTGCATTAATCTAATGAGATATTTTCTATCACAGACTTACCTAACATAATCTCATATTCTTCCGGAGTAAGGTCAGCGTGATAAAAGTTGATAGGGTTAATAGCTTTTCCGTTTTTGTGCACTTCGTAATGAAGGTGCGGTCCTGCTGATAAACCTGTATTACCTACATAACCTATGATATCTCCACGGGTCACTTTCTGACCTTTTTTAACTTCATACTTGCTAAGGTGAGCGTAGTAAGTCTCATAGCCAAAACCATGATCGATAATAATTAAATTACCAAAAGTACTACTTCGCACAGCTCTTTTTATAACACCATCTCCAGTTGCATAAATTGCTGCTCCACGTGGTGCAGTAAAGTCCATACCTTTATGCATCTTGCGGTATTTTAAGATGGGATGCATACGCATACCATAACCAGATGCCATTCTTTTTAAGTCTCTATTTTGTACTGGCTGTATTGCAGGAATTGCTAATAACAATTTTTCTTTATCCTCTGCCAATAATTTAATCTCATCTAAACTTTTTGATTGTACTACCAATTGCTTCGACAGGACATCAATACGTTTACTGGTATTAATGATCATACCAGAATTGTCAAACCCTTCTAATGATTTATAACGATTAATCCCACCAAAACCAGCTCTGCGCTGTTCTTCAGGTATTGGGTTCGCTTCAAAGTAAACTCTATATAAAGTGTTATCGCGTTCGGCGATATTCTCTAATACTTTTTCCATTTGATTCATCTTACGATTCATCAATTGGTATTGTAACTCGAAATTTTTAAGCTCGCGTGCTTGCGTTAATTCTTTTGGAGTTCTAAAAAGATTAGTGTTTAGCAATAAGGTGAGACCTAAGAATGCAAAAAGTACCGACGACAATAAAAAAAGGACAATATTACGAGCCTTTTTTCCCTTGGTTGGTTCAATTTTTCTATACGATAAGGTGTCTTGGTCGTAATAATATTTTACCTGAGACATAAGTCAAAAAATTCTATTTTTGCACAATTCTTAGTGAAGGCGAAAGACGGTGAAACCCTTCCCTATTCTCACAAAGATAAAAAAATGTTTGAGTTTTCAACAAAACGGTATAAAACCAAGAAAATTGCCCATGAAGTCACAAGATGTAAGAGCTCAGTTTTTACAATTTTTTCAAGATAAACAGCATGCTATAGTGCCATCGGCTCCAATGGTGATGAAGAATGATCCTACCTTGATGTTTACCAACGCAGGGATGAATCAGTTTAAAGAATACTTTCTAGGCAATTCAAAACCCAAAAGTAATCGCGCGGCCGACACCCAAAAATGTCTTCGTGTTTCTGGTAAGCACAATGATCTTGAAGAAGTAGGTATGGATACCTATCACCATACCATGTTCGAAATGCTGGGTAATTGGAGTTTTGGTGATTATTTCAAAAAAGAGGCAATTCAATGGGCATGGGAATTACTTACCGAAGTGTATAAAGTAGATAAGGATAGTTTATATGTGTCTGTTTTTGAAGGAAGTGCTGATGCAGATAATTTGAAAATGGATGCCGAAGCTTTCGATTTGTGGAAGGCCATTGTGCCTGAGGATCGAATAATTATGGGAAATAAAAAAGATAATTTCTGGGAGATGGGTGATCAAGGACCTTGTGGGCCATGTTCCGAGATTCATGTTGATATTCGTAGCGACGAAGAAAAAGCAAAGGTGCCTGGAAAAGACTTAGTTAACCAAGATCATCCCTTGGTGGTTGAGATCTGGAACTTGGTATTTATGCAATACAATCGAAAAGCAAATGGTAGTTTAGAAGAATTACCAGCAAAGCATATCGATACCGGAATGGGCTTTGAGCGTCTTTGTATGGTGCTGCAAGGTGTTAAGTCTAATTATGACACCGATGTTTTTACCCCGCTTATTCGTGAGATAGAAACAATCACTGAAACCAAATACGACCTTGATGAAAAGACCGATATAGCAATTCGCGTAATTGCCGATCATGTTCGCGCAGTTGCATTTTCAATAGCCGACGGCCAGTTGCCGAGTAATACCGGTGCAGGTTACGTAATTCGAAGAATTTTACGAAGAGCCATTCGTTACGGTTTTACGTTTTTAGATACTAAAGAGGCATTCATTTATAAGTTAGTCAATACGCTTAGTAATCAAATGGGCAAAGCTTTTCCTGAGTTGAAATCCCAGAAAAATTTGATCGAAAATGTGATTCGCGAAGAAGAGCAATCGTTCTTAAGAACGCTCGATCAAGGTTTAGGTTTGCTTGACACGGTGATTAAAGTTAATAAAGGAAAAGAAATTGATGGTGATAAGGCATTTGAACTATATGACACCTATGGATTTCCTATTGATTTAACGGAGCTTATCGCTAGAGAAAATGGGATGACGGTTGATATGAAAGGTTTTACTGAAGCCTTAGAAAAGCAGCGTCAGCGAAGCCGAAGTGCTAGTGAAGTGCAAACCGACGATTGGCAAGAATTATTAGATGACACCAATCAAGAATTTATCGGTTACGATTATTTGAAAGCTGATGTCAGAATCGCTCGCTATCGTAAAGTCGAGAGTAAAAAGTCTGGAACACAATACCAGTTAGTTTTTAACCTAACTCCTTTTTATCCTGAAGGTGGTGGTCAAGTTGGTGATAAAGGATATTTAGAATCGTCTAACGGAGATGTTACTTATATTGTAGACACCAAGAAAGAAAACAACCTAGTTATTCATATAACCGAGAGTTTGCCTACCAATGTAAATGATTCATTTAAGGCAGTGGTTGATGAACACCAGCGTCAACGAACAGCAAGCAATCATACCGCAACGCATTTAATGCATCAGGCGCTTCGTACTATTTTAGGAGAGCATGTCGAGCAAAAAGGGAGTATGGTACACTCTGGTTACCTACGCTTTGATTTCTCTCATTTTTCTAAAGTCACTACTGATGAATTAAAACAAATCGAGGACTTTGTAAATGCAAGAATTAACGATTCGATTAGTTTAGAAGAGAACCGGGCTATGCCGTATCAAGAAGCGATAGAAAAAGGAGCAATAGCACTTTTTGGTGAAAAATATGGTGATGTGGTAAGAGCAATTCGTTTTGGTGAAAGTATGGAATTATGTGGCGGTACACATGTGCAAAACACCAACGAAATATGGCATTTTATTATTACTTCAGAAAGTTCGGTAGCTGCCGGAATTCGAAGAATTGAAGCTATTACCAAAGATGCCGCTAAGGAGTATTTTGCAACTGAAACAGCTAAGTTTAATGAAGTAAAGGCGACTCTAAAAAATAATAAAGAGCCACTTAAGGCAGTAGTGAGTCTTCAAGAAGAAAATGCAAATTTGAAAAAGCAAATCGAGCAGTTACTCAAAGACAAGGCGAAAAATGTAAAAGGCGAGCTTAAAAATGAAGTGGAGCAAATAGGAGACATCAATTTTGTGTCTAAAAAACTTAACCTAGATGCAGGAGGTATAAAAGATCTTTGTTTTGAACTAGGAAATGAGATTGATAATCTTTTCGCTGTGTTTGGATCAGATGCTGGTGGAAAAGCGATCTTAAGTTGTTACGTTTCTAAGAACCTAGTTGAAGAAAAGTCGCTAAACGCGGGACAAATTGTTCGTGAGCTTGGTAAATACATTCAAGGTGGCGGCGGCGGCCAGCCATTTTTTGCAACTGCAGGCGGAAAGAATCCTGAAGGGATTGATGAAGCATTATCAAAGGCAAAAGACTTTATTAAATAATTCACTCCCTCTCCTGTGGGAGAGGGTTGGGGTGAGGGCAAATGCAACTACAAACCAAAATACCACTTTCAAAATCCAATAATCAAATCGATTATGACTCCAAGGTACTATTAATTGGGTCTTGTTTTGTTGAAAATATCGGGAACAAACTTTCCTATTTCAAGTTTCGATCAGTGCAAAATCCGTTTGGTATTTTATTTAATCCTGTAGTGATTGAAAATTTAATTGCGAATGCTGTAGGTGACGTTCAGTATACAAGTGATGATGTATTTCAATACAATGAGTTATGGCATTCGTTTGATGCGCATTCTGGTTTAAGCAGTCTCAAAAAGGAAGAATTACTTAACGGCCTAAATGCCGGATTAGGTCAGACGCGCGACCAATTGACCAATGCATCTCATGTCATTTTAACCTTGGGTACAGCCTGGGTATATCAATTAAAACAAACCAATCATATTGTTGCCAATTGCCATAAAATTCCACAACAAGAATTTGATAAAAAGTTATTGTCGGTATCTGAAATCCTAAGCAGTTTGCAAACGGTGGTTCAACTTATTCATCATCTAAACCAAAAAGCAGTAGTTTTATTTACTGTTTCACCTGTCCGTCATTTAAAAGATGGCTTTGTTGAAAATACTAGAAGCAAATCGCATTTAGTTGCAGCCATACACGAGTTAATACATCGTTCGCCACAAAACAATTTAAATTATTTTCCGTCCTATGAACTAATGATGGATGAGCTTCGAGACTACCGATTTTATACCGAGGATATGATCCATCCCAACAAGTTAGCTATTGATTATATCTGGGAAAAATTTCAACAGGTTTGGATTGATGAAAATGCATCTGCCACAATGAAAAAAGTGGAGAGCGTTCAAAAAGGTTTAGCGCATCGATCATTTAATGAGTCGAGTGACGCATCCATGCGATTTAAGGCTAAATTACAATCAGATATTGGTGTTCTGGTACAACAATATCCGCATATGCAGTTCTAGGCTTTTTACCATTAAACCAAAATTTTATCCTTAACTTTCTGCAAATCCTACACCATGCGGAAAGTACTTTTTGGAATTATTATCACTTTAACCTTATTACTATTTTTTCAATACTGCCAACATCAAAAAGAAGAACAGCAAACCGTTTTTAAAGGCACTCAGCTTATACAAGAACAGCTAACCAATGTGGGCAAATTAATTGTTACTGAGGGTCATTTTTCAGAAGTATATAACTATGCTGATGCAAAATCTTCATGGGGAGATTTAATGACATTTGAAAAGAAAGCACTTGTCATTATTAATGCTGATGTTGCAGTTGCCTACGACCTCAGTAAACTGACTTATGAGTTTGATGAAGATTTAAAAATCATCAGAATTACGGCTATTCCAGATGAAGAGATAACCATTAACCCAAAAATTGAGTTTTATAATATCGATCAAAGTGTCTTCAATCCGTTTACAGGAGATGATTACAATAAAATCCAGGAAAAAGTACGAGTAGATTTTAAAGAAAAAATTGAAAACTCCACTATTACAACAAACGCTAAAAATCGATTAATTAGTGAGCTTTCGAAGTTTTATATAATTACAAATTCAATGGGGTGGACGTTGGAGTATGATGAGTCAGTTGATAAGAAGTATAAGCTGACAAAAGGATCAGTTTTACTAGATTAATTACTTCAATTGAAAGTGAATATGGTCGTCATGCCGCACTGCTTGACAACCATGAAAACGAACTTTACTATTGTTCAATTTAAGCCGTTGTTTTAAATGAGGTTCTATAAATAGTTTTCCGACTTGTTTTTGTTTTAAAATACTATTTGCAAGATACCGTGTTCCATTTTTTGAAAGAATCAGGTCATCATTTATGGTTCCAAAAGTTAGATATTTCGGGAAATCATACTGCCAATTCCCTTTGTTTTTGCAAACTGCTATTTGATCGTATTCATTTTGTTCTGGTGCAGCATATGTCCCATATCCGCTGATTGATTTCTTTTTATTTGAAAGGATCTTTTCTTTCGTTTCATACACCAAACTAATATCAATCTTTTTACCATCATTATGACTTAGATGTGGCAGCAGTGGAAAGCCATCTATAAAAGGAAAATTGGCATCGAGGTAGACAAACTGCAATTCAGGATGCTTTTGATTTAACTCATTAGCAACTTGAAAAATGATCTTGTTCAATTCAGGCTCGACATAGTTTCTGTTGGCAAGTTTATAAAAGAAAGAGTGCGCCTTTACAGTTTTTGACTCCGCAATTTTCTCTCGACCAAAAAGAGGTGCTAAAACTGGTACTAATAAAAATGTGGTTAAAAAATATAATCCACAAAATAGAGCGACTTTTTTTAATCGTCGTTTAGTTGATCTTCTTTTTATTGAAAGTATCGCAATCAAATAAATAATTCCGCCAACTTGCGTTACTATAGTAAGTACAATAACGACTAAAAGATGAAGTAGGATTTTTAGGAAGCCTTTCAGTATGGTAGTTTTAAGATATAAAGTATTAAGCCTGTAATGTCTTTTGTAGTTTGCGTAACCCACCACCGTTAACAGCATCAATACCATTCTTCCTTAGTAAACCAACTCCAGCAGCACTTCTAACGCCACTTTGGCAATAGACTACTACAGGTTTTTTATGCGACTTGATCTTTTCGAGATGGTTACCAAGTTCACCAAGCGGGATGTGAATTGCTTGTTTGATGTGGTCTATCTTGTATTCATTTTCTGTACGTACATCAATAATAATATGTTTTTGAGTCAGGAATTGCTTTAACTTTTCTTTTTCCTTTTTAGACCCGAAAATAAGGCTTAACATTCCCATTCTATTGTGCTATTTTTTGAGATTCGATCAGTGAGATACCGCCATCAATTAAATGACCAACTTCTGGTCGATCCTGTTTAACGGTTTCTAAATGTTGTTTTATTTCTTCGGCAAAATCAGCATCGCCATTTGAGGATGCTAACTCAAAAAGTTCAATGTTTAGTAACCAATCCTCTGGGTGATTTTCTACCGCTTGCTCGAAGACTTTGTGCCTAGAAATAGTCTGATTTGTACCTTCTCTAAAATCACGAACTTGTTGGTATAGCATTTCAAGCTCTTTGCGTTTAGGAGATTTTTTGGTCTTTATGGTAGTGGAAGAAGTGGAGTGTGTCATTAAATCAAATGAACTAAGGTCGGCTGGTCCAGAGAAAGCGGAAACTATTTCTTTACCAACGGCCATGTCATAAACTCCCCATTCTGGTTTAAACAAGGTTTCACTCTTGTAAAGTACAGTGCAGTTTTTAAAGCTGATTAAGATGATCTTACCTTGAAGATTGCGAGTTCCTGTGATAATCTCACCTTTTACTTCAACACCACCCTCAAAAGTTAGATGTACCTGTTTCCCTTCATAAATCCCATAAGCATCTAAATCCCGCGGACTCATATCTTCAATGGCTAGATTAATACCTTTTAATTTGCCCACTGTTGTTCCGTAACCGTCAACATGTGTTTTGGTTCCGTGACCTACTAATTCTTTTTCACGATAGGAGAGGGCTGTGCCACCAATTGTTTGAATATAAACGGGTTTGCCATCGTCTTCTATTACTTTATTGAAGATTCCTGAGATTTGTAATCCGGTGCTTAATTCAATAGTACCAAGTGCTTTGGAAGTGATTAGTTTTTTAACTCCTGAAAGCCCACCTTTTCGCAATGCCATAGTGTTTGCAAATTCCTCTAGAATAAGACTTAAATGCGCAAAATCTGGTGTTACAAATAGTTGAGGCTGAGGTTTCGTAATGTCGAACTCTGTAAAAGTGGCTTCCTTGGTGTATGGTATTTTTTTAACCTTGTCTGTCATGCACCAAGCACTTTCACCTATGGAAGATAAAAGTCCAGCGCCGTATATTTTTGGATCATCTACTTCACCGATTAATCCGTATTCAACCGTCCACCAGTGTAAATTTCGAATAAGGGCCATTTCACTTGGCTCACCCATATTTTTTTGTAAATATTCAATCTTTTGCTCTGCTTCATCAATCTCGTTTTGTGGCGTCCCTGGTGCTTCTTTTATAATGCTTAAATGCCTAACGGCTTCATATAACTCATAATCCTTACCACTACTTATTGCTTTACAGCCTATCTCACCAAACCGTCTTAAGTATTCCGCATATTCCGGATTTGCAATAATAGGCGCGTGTCCCGCACCTTCATGAATAATATCGGGAGCAGGCGTGTATTCAATATGTTCTAATTGTCTAATGTCTGACGCAATGACGAGTACATTATAGGCTTGAAATTCCATAAAAGCACTCGGTGGAATAAAACCATCAACAGCAACGGCAGCCCAACCAATCTCCTTAAGAATACGGTTCATGCCGTACATATTGGGAATATGATCAATAGAAATCCCCGTTTTTTGAAGCCCTTCCAAATACGAAGAGTGCGCTACTTTACTCAAATAGTCAACATTTTTGCGCATAACATAGCGCCAAACTGCTTGGTCAATAGCCGAATAATCTGAATACTCCTGTGGTTTAATAAATTGACTAAGATGCTTGGGTAAACGATCTAGTATCTCATTTGATTCAATAATGGCGCTCATTAAAATCCCATTTTTTTGGTTTAGTAAAGTTACGAAATAGACTAAAAACAAAAAGCTGCAACAATGTTACAGCTTTGTTATAATTAAAAACAAATATCTTAATTAGCTTGTGCCAAAGGAGGATATTGTTTCATAATCTCTTGCACAAACTCTCGAATGCGTGCTTCTTTTTTCTCGATATTATTGTTGGTTACTAGGTTGCCAGTTCCTTTACCTTGCCATACCAATTCTTTTTCATCGGTATCGATTACGTCTATATATAATGACCCTTCAGTGCGAGTTGAGATATTATTAAGGCCGCCGCCCCAACCTGGACCCCAGCCCCAGCCCCAGCCTCCCCAGCCGAAACCACCCCAACCAAAGCCTCCCCAGCCCCAGTTGTTATATACGTCTACGCGTTCCTTTTCTTTGGTAAATATATTTACCAAAACATCGGGATTATCACTTTTCACAAAGCCTTTTGCAAGCATTTCAGACTCAATTGCACGTAGAATACGTTTTTTGTCGAGATCTGAAATCTCCGCTTTGTCGATACCTGTTTTGTAAAAGGCAAACGATTTGTATTCGTTGAAGTTTGCTTGTTGATCATAATCAGAGGCTACGCGTACGCTAACACAGGAGGTAAGCATTAAAACGAGAAGTAGCGGTAGTAGTACTTTTATTTTTTTCATCATAACAGCTTTTAAAAAATTAATATTCCCCAGAAATTCCAATTAAATTACCACAATAATTATACCGAAAATGACTGCAGTTATTAATTTTTTTTCTTGTCAAAGCCATACGGACAATGTCTGCATCCACTCTCGCAACAGTATCCTCTTTTTAAATGATACTGTTCAGTAAAACACCTATATCCTTCAGGTGTTAAATAGTAATCACCTTCTTCTACCGGAATTATTTTTTTCATAAAATCACTAATGTTAACAAAATCAGTCGATTCTGGTTATAACTTTTTCTTTTTTAGCACGTTTTAGATACACCGGTAGTATACCTTTATTCAAAGATAATCGAAAATGGTTTGATATTTGAGTACTTTAAGACATGATTCTAGTATTTAAACATATTTTTAGGAAAAATTATATAGGTCTTACCCTTTGGCCATTAATTATTTTACGCGATCCTGAATTGCGTAATGATGAGGTGCTACTAAACCATGAGCGTATTCATTTAAAACAACAAAAGGAATTACTAATTATACCTTTCTATATGTTGTATTTAGCTGAATGGCTGCTGCGCACAATACGTTATGGAAATGCTTATAAAGCTTATAAAAATATAAGTTTTGAACGCGAGGCTTATTACAACGAATGGGATTTAAACTATTTAGAAAACAGAAGATCATGGCATTTTATCAAGTATCTTCGCTGCCGTGAATCTCTTTAGTGACTTTAATAGCGTTAATCAAGAAATCGACTTGCCATTACTTCATGAGAAAGAAGTGCGACTGGTAATTAAACGGGAAGATTTAATTGACGATTTTGTTTCTGGAAATAAATTTAGAAAGCTTAAATACAATTTACTTCAAGCCAGAGATCAAGAATGCGAAACTATACTAACTTTTGGCGGTGGATACTCCAATCATATTGCTGCAGTCGCTAAGGCTGGTAAATTAAGTGGTTTTAATACTATCGGGATTATTCGAGGTGAAGAATTAGTTGATAAAGTGAAGGAAAATCCAACCTTGAGTTTTGCAGTTTCATGCGGAATGCAGTTAGTCTTTGTTTCGAGAGAAAAGTATCGGAGGAAGACCCAATCTGATTTTTTAGCTAATCTTAACAAGCGGTATCAGAATGCCTATATCATTCCTGAAGGAGGAACAAACAGCTTTGCAATAAAAGGATGCGAGAGAATTTTAAAAGACTCTGATTTCGATTTCACCCATATTGCGACCCCTGTAGGAACAGGTGGGACAATAGCGGGAATTGTTAATTGTTCAAAACTCGGTCAACAAGTTTTGGGATTTCCTGCATTAAAGGGGGATTTTTTAAAAGTTGATATTAGTAATTTTACCAAGAAGCGGAATTGGAGCTTAGTGTCTGATTATCATTTTGGTGGATACGCAAAAGTTGATGAAACACTCATCAATTTTATCAATACGTTTAAAAAAGATACTAAAGTACCCTTAGATCCTGTTTATACTGGTAAAATGATATTTGGTCTTATTCACATGATACGAAATGATCATTTTAAATCGGGTGCTTCTATTTTAGCTGTTCATACTGGGGGACTACAGGGTATTACTGGTATGAACAAACAGCTTAGGAAAAAAGGAATGGTCGAAATAAAGTAGGAAGAATAATGGTTAGGATTGTTATAGGCATCGTTTGTTGTATAGTATTGTTATCCAGTTGTGGTAACCAGCGCCGTACCGTCGAAAATGCACCCAAAAAAGAAAAGCCCATTATAAAGCAGTCACCCCGAGATACGGTGAAAATTTATGTTGCAAAACGGATGGCTAATTATGAGGAGTATATAGCGGCATTTAAGGATATTGCTATGGAAGAAATGACGAAAAGTGGCATTCCTGCAAGTATCACTTTAGCGCAAGGTTTATTAGAGTCCGGAGGCGGTAATAGCAATCTCTCACTAAGAAGTAATAATCATTTCGGAATAAAATGCCATAAAGGATGGAAAGGCTATCGCGTATATCACGATGATGATGAGAAAGGAGAGTGTTTTAGAAAGTATACGCACCCACGTCATTCATTTCGTGATCATTCAGTATTCCTAACAACAAGATCACGCTATTTATTCTTGTTTAGTTATCCAAAAGATGATTATAAAAAATGGGCCCGAGGTCTTAAGACGGCAGGATATGCAACCGATAGGCGCTATCCGCAAAAACTGATCGATCTTATAAAGAAATACGAGTTATATCGATACGATGCCTTGGTATTGGGTAAGGATAGTAGTGTAGCGGAAGTTGTAACTGATGGAAAAGATAAATACCAAGTGAAAAAAGGGGACACCTTGTATTCTATTTCGCGAAGATTTAAAATATCGGTTCTCGAATTGAAAAAACTAAATGGTCTAGAAACGAACGATTTGCATATAGGACAAGTGTTGTTTACCAAGCCACTTCCAAAAGATTTTTAAAATACATGTTATACAAACGCAGTAGTGCTTTATTTGCTGAAGCACAAAAAGTAATTCCAGGAGGAGTTAATTCTCCAGTTCGTGCCTTTAAAGCTGTTGGTGGTACTCCAATTTTTGTAAAAGAAGCTAAAGGAGCGTATTTATATGATGAAGATGATAATCGATTAATCGATTATATAGCATCATGGGGACCACTTATTTTAGGACATGCCTATGAGCCTGTGGTTGAAGCAGTAATTGAAAAAGCCAAAAAGGGGACTTCTTTTGGTATGCCAACGGCCATAGAGACCGAAATTGCGGAGTTAGCAGTTTCTTTGGTGCCCAATATCGATAAAATCCGATTTGTAAACAGCGGGACAGAAGCCTGTATGAGTGCAGTTCGTTTAGCAAGAGGATATACCAAAAAAGATAAGATTATTAAGTTCGCCGGCTGTTATCACGGTCATAGTGATTCGTTTTTAATACAAGCGGGTAGTGGGGCGGTGACTTTTGGTGCGCCGAATAGTCCTGGTGTGACTCAGGGTACAGCTAAAGATACCTTACTTGCAAGTTACAACGACTTGGACAATGTAAAAGAGTTAATCCAAGTCAATAAAGGTGAGATTGCTGCTATTATTATTGAGCCGGTAGCTGGTAATATGGGCTGTATTGTGCCGAAAGAAGGTTTTTTAGAGGGACTACGATCATTATGTGATGCACATGGTATTCTTCTCATTTTTGACGAGGTCATGACAGGCTTCAGATTGGCATTGGGGGGCGCACAAGAATTACTTAATATCAAGGCTGATATTGTTTGTTTTGGTAAAGTAATCGGCGGCGGATTGCCCGTTGGAGCATTTGCGGCAAATAATGAAATCATGGATTATCTAGCTCCAAATGGGCCTGTATATCAAGCGGGAACATTGTCTGGAAATCCACTTGCTATGAGTGCAGGACTAGCAATGTTAAGTGCGTTAAAAAATAAGCCAGAAGTATTTAGTAGCTTATCAAAAAAAGCAGCATACTTGCATGAGGGTATTTCAAAAGTGCTTACGAAAGAAGGAATCGAACATCGTATTAATCGACTAGGATCGATGATATCGGTTCATTTTACGAATCGAGATGTGGTTGATTTTGATAGCGCTGCAAGCGGCAATAACCCCATTTTTAATACGTACTTCCATGGCATGCTAAAAGAGGGAGTATACTTACCTCCAAGTGCGTTTGAGAGTTATTTCTTAAATGATGCACTATCGTTTGAAGATATTGATTTTACCATTAAAGCCCTAGAGAAAATTGCGCCTACATTGAAAAAATAGACTAGATATTCTACTTTGTTCCACTGTCAATTTAAGACTGTCAACTGTTGGTTTATTTTAATATCGCTCTTTAGGTTCTTCACTCATTTGCTTTTCTTTTCCTGAAGAACTTCCAGTAAGTTTTTTGAATTGCTCAGGAGTCAGAATAGCCTTGAGTTTAGCATCAACCATGGCGCGCTTACTTTGTAATTCTTTGACTGATTTTGGCTTTCTAGACATCATGTTTTTGTCAGAATAAAGTGCTATTAGCTTTTTTTCTTGCTCGTCTGTAAGATTGAGCATTTTATCCATTTCTTTCACTTTTGCAGCGGCAAGATCTTTACTAGATGCCTGATCTAATGGAATAGCTTTAGATTGTGCAGAGGCGAAAGTGATACTAACGATTGCCAAAAGGAGAAAAATCTTTTTCATAATAAGAGGATTAAGTAGGTTATACTCGGGTACAATATACATTTTAAAAAATAAAACGGCCTTTTTACTAAAAGCCGTTCTATTATCAATAAATTATCTTCTCGAATTTCTTTTTCGTTTCATACGTTCTTGACCAAGTCGCTTTTTTCGGTCTTTCATGTCCTGCTTCCAAATCTTGTATTGATCATCATCTAAAATGTTCTTCAAGCTATTTTGATATGCTAGTTGGCGATCTAGACGTTCGTTCGCTCTGTCAAAGTGATCCTTTTCGCTGATGGCTTTATCTGCATTTTCTTCTTTTTTGCGTTCTGCCATTTTTGATTTTTTGAATTTGGCCTTTTCCAACTCTAATGCTTCAACTTCCTTTTGTTGCTTGCTATTTAAATCAAGCCGCAATGCCATGCGCTTGCTGTTGATTGTTGCAATTTGTTCTGGTGTGTATTTTTCAAACACACTTGTTTTTTTCTGATGATTTGGCCCTTTTCTGTGTTGTGCCAAACCTATGCCGCTTACTAAAAGTAATGCGAGCATTAAATAGATCATTTTTTTCATTGTACTTGTGTTTTAGTTCATGGTTATGACTATTCAAGCATAAAATGGTTTAATTGATTCACGCTAAGACAATGTTAAAAAATGAAACAGAAGAAAAAAGCCGATCACATTTTTATGCGATCGACTTAATTGTTAGATTTCTATAGATGTACTTATTATAACACATCAACAGTAGCAGTAAGATTTAAGTTAATAATAACATCAAATATAACCGGTGTGTCACTTACAGTGCCTTCTAAGGTAGCAGTAACTGAGGCCGAACTTTTAAGAATAGCTGCGATATCACGAAGTTTAGTGCTATCAGTAATGGTATAGATAGTGTTTGCAGTATCGGCTTGTTGTAAATTAATATTTTCAATATCTATTCTTATCGTATCGAAACTTAATGATGCATTTGTTACTGTTGTATTTTCTGTACCTGCGAAGTTGCTAACTTCATATGTTAGAGAATTAATATTAATATCTTGAATAAGATCCAAGTTATCCTGAATATCCTGATTTGTTGAAATGTCAACGGTCACGGCCTCCGAAAATATTTGTGGTTCACTTGATTCACCAGTGACAGAAATGTTCATGGTGGTAGAGAAGCCATCGGTGACATCAAATTCAGTTAATTCATCAATTTTATTACAAGAGCATATCATAGTAATAACAATTAATAATAAGGTTGCTTGTTTGCTAGTTTTCATTGTTTAAATTTTAATGGATTTACCAGTTAGTGACAGCTTCCATCTTAAAGGTTAACATTTGTATCTGGTTTTTATCGAAACAAAAAGAGACTATCTTTTCAGATAGCCTCTTTTTCAAATTAATTGTTTCTATTCTCTGTTATTTTGGATCTAATATTAGATTAATGCGCTCAGCTAAATCCTGAAGGTGGTAGCGGCTCATACTGTCTCCAGTTCTTCCTATTGCACCTCGTACAGTACTTCTTAGGCTTTTCAACTCTTGACGTACAACAGGGCGAATATCACTTTGACTTACATTAACGTTTGTTCTTGCAACAAATCGTCTGAATGCAGCAGGAATTTCCGATTGCTCTTCAGTCATTAGGTGCTCCATTCGTTCAACATAAGCACGTTGTAAATTACGGCGATAGGTGTCAATTTTTCTACCGTTCGATAACTCACTAAAAATACCTCTACGCAATTCACGCATCATTTGAGGTAAGCTATAACTAGCGGTTCCATTAATGGTTTCATTTTCGATCATTCGACCCATTCTACCGAAATCGAGCATATTGTTCAATGTACGAACTTGGAAAGCTCGAATACGATCAACATTACCTGCTGATTCGATTTTATTAAAAATATTCTGATCAATTAACCATGTTGGCGTCTTGAATAGTTCATTTTGAACAAATTTCATCGCATTTTGCTGATGTGCTTTTGATACATGAGTATAAACGGCGCCTTCTTGATCATAGGTTTTGTAGTATTCATAAACACCACCAATATTGGACGCAACGTGCCCCATATAGCGGTTGTATTGACCAAGTACTTGACGATACATTGTTCCAAGATCTTCATAATTCTTACCATCTTCCGCTGTCCATTCTATTAGGTTAGGAACAATTCGCTTTAAATTGGCGATACCATAGTTGCTCGCTTTGATGGCATCATCGCCCAGATCTTCGGTCTGTGAACTAGGATCTATGACACCACGTTGTTGACGGCCGAAGCGGTACATTGGGTCATCAGCATGATCAAGAATCCACTTGTCTAATGTTTTCTTTTCATCAGCTGGTGTTTCAGCATCTAAAATTGGTCGATATCCCCAATTGATAGCATGCTTGTCATAAATACCAATATTTGGCATTAATGCAACGCCTTCATCTCCCGGTTGAGCAACGTAGTTAAAACGTGCATAGTCCATTATGGATGGTGCGGTACCATATTTTTTAGTGAAGCTTGCGGAGCGCAGTGAGTCCACAGGATATGCAACACTACTTCCCATATTATGTGGTAAGCCTAATGTATGACCAACTTCATGGGCTGATACAAATCGAATTAAGCGACCCATTGTTTCATCTTTAAACTGAACACCACGTGCATCAGGGTTTATTGCCGCAGTCTGAACAAAGAACCAGTTGCGTAATAAGGTCATTACATTGTGATACCAGTTAATATCTGATTCTAATATCTCTCCTGAACGAGGATCACTTACGTGAGGCCCGTTCGCATTTGGAATTGGAGATGCCAAATAACGCACAACGCTATAGCGTACATCTTCTGGGCTCCACTCAGGATCTTCTTCCTTCGTTGGCGGATCTTTTGCAATGATCGCGTCCTTAAAACCAGCTGCTTCAAAAGCAACTTGCCAATCTTCAATGCCTTGTTTTATATAAGTTCTCCATTTATGAGGTGTAGCACGATCTATGTAATAAACAATCTGTTTTTTTGGTACAACCAATTCACCGCGCTTAAATTTTTCGATGTCTTCCTCTTTTACTTCCAGTCTCCAACGATCTAAATAGCGTATTGTCTTGCTTTCTTGATTTGGTAATCCATAATCCGTTTGACCTCTTCCAAACCAGCCAACTCGTTGGTCGAAGATGCGACGTTTCATTGGCTCTTCGGGAAGCAAAATCATACTATTGCTCATTTCTAAAGAAATGGTACCTGTACTAGAATTAGAAGGAGGTCTTCCCGCGGCATAGGTTTTTACGTGTCTAGCTTCAACATTTAACGGATAGCTCTTTACGCTTTCAATAAAGGACTTTGAGTCATCTAAACGTGTAATGCGATATTGCTGGCGTCTTCGTTGCGGAAACCCTAAGGCCTTAACATCTTTAGTAAATAATGGTGAAACATCGATGACCGTACTAGTGCTATCCTTATTAAAGGCTTTTATAGGGAAGTTGTAGAGTACAGGCTCGAAGTTTGAATTTACCACGGCTTCGTGCACTGGCAAAGAATCTGCAGCAAAGATTTGATGAGATACTACTCGAAGTAATACTTTCTTATCTCTTTTTTCCCAACGTAATACTTGCGTATTTTGCTTACCACCACCAAAGCCAATACCGGAAGCGGTTTTTGCAATACGTGTTACCATTAACATCTCACGGTTAAAAAGCGAATCTGGTATCTCGTAAAAATATTTGTCATCTACTTGGTGAACATCAAAGAGACCTTCGTCAGTTTTTGCTTTTTTGGTAATTACCTTATTGTAAGGTTGAATCCCACCCTTCTTACTTGGTGGTTTGGCGGGGGTTTCTGTTTTGCCTTTTTTCGTTTTCTTTTTACGCTGTGCACTGGCGGTTTGAACCATACCCAAGCACAATAGCAACAGTAAAGATGCACTTAGTATTTTTTTAATCATAATCATTTTTGAATTAGTCGACCGAAAGGTACAACCAAGTAAGTGGCATTTTCTGTTAAGATAATCATAAGAAATTTCTTAAATGTTTGGGATGAGTACTCTTTATATATACACCGGTCTAAAACTCTTCTTAAAGCGTTCCTGTTTCTGTTAAACATTTCTAAATGACTGTAACAAAACTGTTTAGTAAACGTCTTTTAGGTGTATTCAATATTGAATGCCATCAATCAATCAAAATCAATCAAAAATGAACCAATTATTAATTTTAGGTAGCCTTGTATTCTGTATGAATGCTCCTACCGACACGACGACAACAGAAATTAGATACGTAGATGTAGAAACAGTATCACAAGTGTATAATCATGAAACCGAAAAGGTCGAAACTGTATTATACATAGAACAAGAAGAAGTACTAGAATTTGACTTTGATACAGCTGACTATTTGCCTGCCGTATTTGATCCTTATGAAGAAGGAGAACAACTTACTGTAGAAGAAATTGATGCATTATTTGAAGAAGAAATCGATCTAGGTTTCGATCCTAAAACGTATTTACCTAAAGATTTTGATCCTTATCAAGGTCTAGACTCAATTAGCGATGAGGCTGTAGATGCTTTGTTTGAAGAAGAAATTGAAATAGGATTTGATATAAGTAATTACCTACCCAGCGACTTTAATGCATATGCGGGTATGGAAACCGTAAAATAGTTTTTAGATAATTTAAAAATTATTTGAATTAGTCAACAAAAAAGCCACGTGTGCAAACGTGGCTTTTTTAATGTGTTTATGTTTTAGATGCCCTTAATCTATCTGCACCTTTTGAATATGCTGCGCGTCATCGGTAGATACTCGAATAAAGTAAGAACCTTTTTTAAGTTTAGGTAAGGTAATTTCGGTAAGTTGAACACCTGAAGCAATTTCTTTTTGAATACTATCCATTGCACTTTTTCCATTCTGATCGTAAATATCAAAAATGAGTTGTTGCGATTGGTATGCTACATGTTGCACTACTAATTTCGAGTCACCGTTTATGTTGTTTTGATGCACACTCATTACTTCTGACAAGTTTTTATAAAACTGCTTGTTGCGTTCAAATGCTGGCGATTTAGACGGCGCTAAAGCCGGCTGATTTGGTTTTGTGTTACTTGCACTCGCAGCCTTTTTTAAAGTGTTGTCATTAAAAGAAGTATACCAGCTTTCTCCGTGAGTCTCAGTAATATTTTTCTTTCTATAATCTGGCTTTTCTGTAATATCAGTGTACAGCCAATCAGCTTGTACGCTATTCGATTTTACATTTAAAATCATATAACCATGCTGCTGTACGTCGCTAAACTTCAACTCAGGGTTTTCATTGTTAGAAGCTAAATTGGCATCAAGATAATTGGCTGTTGCATTACCTTCTAACTCATTAAAATTGGCACTACTTATACTAGGTACAGCAAATTCTACTCCGATATTTTTTTGCTGCGCTTCGTGTTTAACCTCTAGGCCAAGTGAGGCATGCATGTCTCCAGAAAGTAAGACGGTATTATTAATATTGTTATCTGCCAGAAAATCGATTAGCTCATTTCGTTCAGCAGGATAACCATCCCAATGATCAAGAAAAGCACTTTCTAAAGCATCGGCATTTGTGTTAAGCTGATTTGCAGCCCATCCAATATTAAACTTAGAGAATAGCACTTGGCTACCTACAATTTTCCATTTTGCTGTACTAGACTGTAGCTCGTTTTTTAACCAAGCTTTTTGATCGGTTCCTAAAATAGTTCGATCAGCTGACGCTAATTTTTTACTGTTAACGTCAAATATTTGCTGTTGTCTGCCTTCTAAACGTGTATCTAACAAGATAATATCAGCTAGATTACCATAATTCAATGTTCGGTAAATCTGATACTTTTTCGTATCTCTTATTGGCATCCATTCGAAAAAGACTTTTTTAGAAACAGCTTTACGTGTTTCCCAGGACCCTTCACCTTTATTGTGATTGGTAGCACCATCTTTATATGCTTGATAGGCCGATTCATGATCATCCCAAATGGCTATAAACGGATGCTGTTGGTGCACTGCCTGTAAGTCAGGGTCTAGTCGGTATAACGAATAACGTGTGCGATAATCAGCAATATCTAATAGCTCCGTATTAGGTATGTTAATACGATCTACTCGTTCTTTTGAATATCCTTCACTTTCTTTTCCAGCTCCATATTCATTTATATAATCACCTAAATGAATAACAGCATCAAGATCTTTTCGTTTTGCTAATTGCGAATAGGCATTAAAATAACCCGATTGATAATTCGCTGCGGCAACAACACCAAATCGCAAATAGTTCGCTTTTGATGCAGGACTTGTTCTCGTGCGACCTATGATCGAATTTTTATCTAAGGCAGAGAAATAATAGTAATAAGTTGTTTTTGGATTTAAACCAGTAACATCAACTTTAACTGTATAATCTTTATCGCTATTCGTAATAACAGTTCCTGTTTTTACGATATTTTTAAATTGAAGGTCTGTTGCTATTTTCCACTTTACATTGACATTAGTATCTTCAGCAGTGGTAACCCGTGTCCAAATAATAACACGATCAGCCAATGGATCACCAGAAGCAACGCCGTGGTAAAAAGGTTTGAGTGCTGGGTCGAATGGTAGCACCTCATTTCCTACAACAAGCTGAGCATTTGTCGTAAAAAAGCAGGCCATAAAGACCAAGATTAGGTGGGAGAGACGCATGGGGGGATTGTCAGGTTTTAGGTGTTTCATTCGATTAATAGCGTGACGAATATAAAATTTTTTACCGATTAAAAACGCTTTTCATCTATTAAAAATTATCGATGAATGTTAAAAAATCGTTGCTAATCGAATATATCTACGTTTGATAGATGATTTTGGATTTTGGCATGTGGAGAAAATTTTATTGTAAATCGCTTGCGATGAGCTATTTACAAAAGCAGGTTTTGTAGTGTAGTAATTCATAGGTTGGGGTCAATGTTCAGCATGTTAAAACTCTTTTTTTTTCTAAAAATTGTGACATGCCCTGATAAAACATGAAATTTTTACATAAAAAGTTGTAGTTTAATCTAAAATATAAAGGATAATGCCTTATTGGTTGTATGTTTTAATGATCGTGATCTTGGTATATTTGGTCATTAGTGTGGCATTGTATTATCTGCAAGAATATTTCCTTTTTAAACCCGAAAAACTTCCAAAAGATTTTCAATTTAATTACGAAAATCAAAAGTTCGAAGAGTACAATATTACAACCAGAGATAATGCAGTAATTAATGGTATTTGGTTTCGTGCAAATGAACCCAAAGGCGTTGTGCTTTATTTAAAAGGGAACTCAAAAAGTATTAAGGGTTGGGGCAAATTTGCGGTGGATTTTACAAGAAACGGATATGATGTTATCATGGTCGATTATCGTGGATTTGGAAAAAGTACCGGAAGACGGTCTGCCAAAGCCATCAAGAGGGACTTGCAGCTAGTTTATGATAAAATTAAAAAGCGAGTGGCAGAAAAATATATCATTCTCTATGGCCGATCACTTGGTTCTGGTTTTGCTGCAAAGCTAGCCTCTATGAACAATCCTCGAATGCTAATTTTAGACGCGCCCTATTACAGTCTTACAAAAGTCACGGCACGTTATATGCCATTTATGCCACTTTCTATTTTACTTCGCTATCCTTTACCTACATACAAGTGGTTAAAGTATGTTGAATGTCCTATTCATATTATTCATGGTACTCATGATAAGCTTATTCCATTTAAAACAAGTGTAAAATTGTCTAGGATCAAGCCAAAATCGACGCGTTTGTATCCTGTAATTGATGGTGGACATAAAAACCTAAACAACTTTGAATCTTACCATAAAATGTTGACAGAGATCGTCAATTCTGATCTGGAAGAAATGGATTTAAGTAATTCTAGTATTAACGTAGCGCATAGTAAGAAAAAGAAGCGCCAGGCATGAAAATAATAAGAAAGCTGATGATGTGGGTTATAGGAATTTATGTATTAATTGGTGTATTGCTTTACTTTTTCCAGGAGAAGATGTTATTTCTTCCAGAGGTACTTCCAGTAAACTATCAATTCGAATTTACTACACCTTTTGAAGAGGTTTTCATGGACACATCAGATGGCGAACGCTTGAATGCACTTCATTTTAAAAATGAGAACCCGGATGGTGTTATCTTATATTTTCATGGTAATGCGGGAAGTTTAAAGCGATGGGGAACGTTAGTACAACCATTGGTAAACAAGAATTATGACGTATTGATAATGGACTATCGAGGCTATGGCAAAAGCACTGGGGATTTTGATGAGGATGATCTTTTAAAAGATGCAATAGATTGGTACGACTATGCGAAAAAGCATTTCAAAGAATCTGAAATCACGATCTACGGACGATCTCTAGGGACAGGCTTAGCGAGTTATGTGGCGAGTCATCATGAACCGAAACAGCTTATTCTAGAAACTCCATATACCAGTATTGGCGATGTCGCTTCTAGTCGTTTCCCCATATATCCAACGAATTGGTTAGTGCGCTATCAATTTGAATCTGTCGAGTACTTGAAGAAGCCGACGTTTCCAATAACAATTTTTCACGGTACAAGCGACGCAATAGTACCCTATAAATATGGAAAAAGACTTTATAATGCTCTAGATACGTCAAAAAAGGAACTCATTACCATACCAAAAGGACGGCATAATAACTTGATTGAGTTTGAGCAATATCATCGAGGGATTGATTCGATTTTATATGGGCTTCAAAAATGATTGAGAATTTTGATAATTAAATAAGAGCATTAAAGCCGAAATAAATGTAATATTTGATAGTGATTCCATGATACAAAGGGAGATAATTAAAATACCGATTGCCAATTCAGCGTATGCATATGGAGTCAATTTAGATAATACATTATTTACCGTTATTGACATCTATTCATCATTTAAGGGAATACCAGTACCAGAAATATTGAAGAACAAAATTCTTTTAACGAATGCTGTTCATATGGATATTGGTAAAAAAGATTATTCTTGGATTTCTTTAGGAAAATATGATGTGCCAACCGACCTACTTAAGCTTCCTACATTTTATATGCAGGACACCATTACTAAGACTAATTTCCATTTGGTTAAGCCGCCACTTTATGATCAGATGTTGAAAGCTGCAAAAAATGAATGCATTGGTTTAGAAAGGATGGTGGTTATGTCACCAGATCATTTAGTTGATAGGCTTAATAATCATTTCTTTGGGAAAAAAATGAAATGGCCAGAGTCTTTGCCTTTCTGGGTAGATAGTAAATAAGCATACTATTATTATTTCCTAATAATAAGATATTGTCAAAGTTTTTGTTATTGGAATCTAGGTTATTATCTTAAACGAGAACTGAATTTAGAAAATAAATCTTTAACTAGCACGACTCTAACACTCATAGAACGCTAAACATTTGTTCTAACGACCAACTCTAAAGTAGTTGCATATAAACCAGTCTTTACCATCTTCGATTTCAACCACGCATAAAAACTCATCACAAAAAGGTCTTCTTGCTCAACACCAATCCATTCAAATGATTGTTCTACTTTTTCTTTGAATGTACCCGTACTGGCTTTTTTATGATTACGATAGTATTCGCCAGCAAGGCTAACGAATTGTAGCGTTCGTGTTTCATTGGTGTTTTTAAGATAGGCTCTATGTGATTTTCTAAAACTATTAAAACGTGATGTCACAAGATCAATATCATCTAATTCTATAACGAGTAGCAATTCGATAATGTCTTTTTTTACAACCCATTCCCGCCCCATTTTTTTCTCGAAATAGCCGTTACTATGATTAAGAAAATTAAGCTCTCGAAAAGCCTGGCTGTAGTCTTCTTGTTGAAAGTAACACATAACTAAACTAAGCCGGGCATCGTATTGCAAGCGTTTTTGCTTTTTAGCAGTTTTTATTGTTTCCTTAATTAAGAGAATCGCCTTTTCGGAGTCACCTAGGTAATTACCGTTCAACCCTTGCAATAAAGTAAGCTGGCTTATAAAACGGGATTTATAAATGGCTTTTTTCTTGGATAATTCGGTCTCTAGGGTTTTTAAAAAAGCGTTTGATTCTCCAAAGTATTTATTCCGAAACAATGTGTTCGCCATAATAAACAGGGCTTTTATATGATAGAATAAATGCTTTTCGGTTTTTTCCTGTTGTAGCTCAATATGACTATAAAGAAATCGCATGGTGGGTAATATTTCAAAATAGTTATAATGAATCTTTGCGGTTGTATTGCAAATCTCCATAAGTTGATAAGTCGACTTAAAATCTAATCCATTGTTAGGAGTAATATCATATTTAAGCAAAATGCTATTGATTATTTCAAGTGGACTCTTATCTAGTTTTGTTTTGTCTAAATGAAGTTTTATTTGTGCATAGGCAATGTTTAATTGTTGTTGCTTGACATACTTTTTTCCGTTTTCACTTAGCTTTTTGGTAAGTGTTTCTAAATCGGTTTTTGGGTTGAGGTATGCATATTGAATTGAAGTATGGTATATCTCATTTAAGATGTTGTAAAGCTCATTTTCAATCGCAAGTTTTTCTGCTTTATTAATCGATTTGAAAGCCACTTTTAGTTGTTTTCGCTCAAATAGAATTCTTGATGCGAGAAGCAATTTTAAAATATTCATTTCTTCCGCAGTCTCACTTTCAAAACTCCTCGAAGCTAAAAAGTCAATTAAACTATCTGATAGTCTTTTTGTAAGTGCATGATAGGCACCATTTGATTGCTTTTGATAGAGCTTTTCTTTTATGATTGCGTCAGAAATGTTCTTGTCAAGAAGTTTAAAAAGTTCAATGTTTTTGGTGTCGATTCGTTTATTTTTTTGATGTAAGCTATTAACGAATAATCGCTTTTCTTCGTTGGTTAATGATTGTATAATTGATGAAATACTATTCATTATATCGTAATAAAATATTGATTACTTATTAATAAAAATAATATAATTGAAAGAAATTATAAATTTTATATCGTAAGTAATATTCGAATTTTGATTTTATTCAAAACCGCATCTGCTTGATATTTGCCCTGTGAAACGATCGATAGATCATTAAAAACAAACTAATGGAAAATCAGAATTTTAAAGTAAAAGATGAAATTATTGAGAAACCAAAACGTATTAAAAAGGAAAAGGAAGGCTATGATCAAAAACCAACAGCCGCATTTATATCAGCGTCATGGTCGGCCTTATTTATAGGAATGGTATCCTATTGTGTAGGACTATGGAATGCTGATATGTTATTAAATGAAAAAGGATACTATTTCACGATTTTATTATTTGGGTTGTTCTCGGCTGTTTCTGTTCAAAAAAGCGTCCGAGATAAATTAGAAGGTATACCAGTAACTGATATTTACCATAGCATTAGCTGGTTTACTACAATCGCGTCTATCCTATTATTGGTCATAGGACTTTGGAATGCCGATATGCTATTAAGCGAAAAAGGATTTTACGGCATGTCGTTTACTTTGAGTTTATTTGCTGCCATTGCAGTACAGAAAAACACGAGAGACACCAAGTTTATTGATGATAAGGAATTAGAAAAATAAGAATTAATAGCATTAAGCCGTTCCCTCTTCCTTTGGGAGAGGGTTAGGGTGAGGCGTAAGGCTAATATTAAATTATATATAGGGCGTATGAAAAAAATAAGATTACATAAAACACTAGTCATTGGAATTGGTATTTCATTTTTGATCTATGTCGGTTCGCTGTTTTTACCAATGTTCAGTGATGATAAGCATAGCAGCGGATTATTGGGATTGATGTTGGGTTGGTCGGGCTTTGTTGATCACAAACCTTTTATGGCGATTTCTTGGACGGCTAATATCACTTTTTTGCTGTCAATTTTATTATATGCAATGCCAACAAAAAGAAGGTTTATACTATCAATTATCACTTTTGGCCTATCCTTATTCGCCCTTGGGTTTGAGGAATTTATTTTTGGAGAAAAAGGAAACATTCCCGGAATTGCATTCTTTGTATGGATTTTTAGCTTTTTAACGATGATTGCTACGTTTTATATAAAGTGGCAACAGGAAAAATCCCTATTATAAAACCTACATTTCCACCTTGTCAAAACTATTGTTTGAAGCTAATTTTGAACAAAAGCAAAAAGATGGCAAGTAAATCGTTTTTAGTAGAGAATTTTACCGTACACCAATCACAGCGTATGGTATTTTGGAAAGGTGCAAGAGTAAACACTGTAGGGAACCTTACATGTGCAGGGTCAGATCATCGGTTTATCGTATATTTTTTGGCAGACAAACAATACGCACCACAATCTATGTACATACCTGAATTCAAATTAGGAGTACAGTTTGTTTCTAAAAGGGAGTTAGATTCATACCTAGAGCTACAGGAAATAGGAGCGCCTGTGTATGCTTATTTAGATACTGACAATCCAGAATGGAATGCACTTACGGTAAATGAGCCAGTCAGGTCGTGTAATTATGTAATGGCCTAAAAAAGACCGACAATAAATTGCCGGCCTTTTGGGGTTTGTTTTAGGGTAGTTGTAGGTATTTACATTCTAAAATATTGCCAGCCTGTCCAAGCTCCATTTATTTTTTTTCTCCATTGGCTATTTCTTGCTTCCCAAACCAGTTCATTATTTTCGTTAAAGCGATATGTTCCCTTTCGCCATTGGTATTCAGGACTAGTGGCATCGGTCTTCTTTAAATCGACATAATTTAAAATCTCTCTTTCATACATGATACCGTCTTTTTTTCTTACCAGCACCCTCTGTGTTTTCTTGGTGCCTTCGTAATAAAAATTTTGGTCCACTGTTCTATTATCTTTATCAAAAGACTTACTAATTTCAATCAACCCATCATCATTATAGGTGTACTCACGTATTCCTCCAAAAGGATTAATTGAAACTAAATATTTGTCTCCAATACGTTTTGATTTGTAAACATATTCATGCAAAATATTTTCAGGCTTATTTTTTTTACGTTGCTTATACATTATTTCTTTGGTGACGATGGTGTCTCCAACTTCTTCCATTGTTCGAATGGTGTGGGTCCATTTTCGGCTTCCTGTATTCCAATTTCTTATTATTTTAGAAATACGTAATCCATCATACGCCACGGTTGTCAGATAGTCAGTTCCTTCGCGATCGTATGTATTGCTAAATGCAATGGGGCGTTTATCACTGTCATAAGAAATATCAAAATTAAACTGACTTAAGCCAGGTGCATGTATGCGAGTTAATTGATTATTTATCCAATACAATGTTGTTTCAAAATCTTTCATTGTCGCACCGACTATATGATCGCCTTCAATGGTAAACAATACATCTGATTCGCGATTTTCATAGGCCTCATAATATTTGCGACCTATTATTTGCTTATTGCTTTGGTTGTATATGTATGGTCCAGGGTGAATGTAACTTGTCGTCCATATTTGTCTAGCAACATTAATAGAATAAAGTACTTTTTTTAATTGATCGTTGATCTGTTCTACACTACCTTGTAACACCAAAAAATCAGGATCTTTCTTTTCGATAATTATTGTTTTTACAATAGGTGCTTCCACTACTGCAGGTTGAAGGCTTGGATCATTTGATCTATCTTCTGTAACGACCTTAAAATGACGAGATTTCACTTGATTTTTGTCAAGGTCTTTTCTTAAAGCATTGGCATATTTAATCATTGATTTACCATCGCTTTTGTCATAATTATTAGCGATTAATTTTTCAGAATACTCAATTACTTTCTCAGGTTGATCTAGATAGTAATATAGCTGGGCTAGATTGTAGTAGCTGGCATATTTTAATTTTCTAATACGCTTTTTATCACCGGGATAATTAGCCGGAACGCTTTCGAAATAAGCAATCGCGGGGGCGAGTTCAAGTGCTAACTCATCAACCGCTAGATCAGATCTCATTTTAGAAAATGCAGTTTTCATCACTTCATACATTTCCTTGTGTTTTGGTGTTTCGGGATGTTTTTTAGAATCTAGTATCCAAAAGTAATCCTGTCCAGATTTTATCTTATAACCATAAAGACTATTAAGTCTTGTATTGGCATTGCTAACAACGGTATTGAAAAAAGAAGTATTAAAACCGTCCCTTAAATTGGTATAGTTGTTCTTGTAATAATCATTGGCAAGGGTGTTTGTTTTAAAGTCTTTACTTCTAAAAACTTCCGACTTGCCGTAATTAAATGATTTCGTTTCTCCAGAAATGGTGTTAAGAACGACCATTTTTCCATTGGTCTGGTAGGGGAATATAACATTGTAAATTCGGGTAATAGACTTCACATTACCTTCCTTATCCTTATTCTCAATCTCAGTTTTTTTAATTTCAACTTCTCCAATTTGCACAGGATTGATTTCTATTGCAATATCCAAGACTCCTTTATTAGGTAGTTTGGTATACCCCTGAATATTGATATCATTTCTCACAATATCCTTTCGAGCTTGCTTATCAATAGTGTTTAATACTCGTAAGTTATAAGTGCGATCCGCATCATTTAAAATAGGGTTTGATGGCAGCACCACATGAGATACATTAAAATATTCCCGATCTAAATTGGCACTTTGGGCTTTAATTACAATAGCGTTAAGGAGTAATACGGCTAGAATAAGGCATTTTTTCATAAGTAGGTATTCTTGACAAAATTTTAAAAGTCACTACTTTTAAAACAATCATTAAATGACAAACCCTACCTTAAATCGACGAAGTACATGAGAAAAGATAAACAACTACTTTCTTAAAGTATAATTCTGCATTTTATGAATAAAAAAAACCGGCATCTAGGCCGGTTTTTCACTTTATTCTTTAAAAAATTAATCTTGTAATTCAACCATCAAAATATCATCAACTTTTGCAACTTTAACAAGTCCATGTTTGGTAAGGCCTTTAATGCCTTTATCCCAGCCTTTATTGCTTAATCCGACTGTTTCTTTAAGACTGGTCAATTGAATATTTTTTTCTTTTTTAAGTATCTCGAAAATGGCTTTTTCATTCTCGCTTAATTCTACATGCTTCCGCTCTGGTTTCATTTGCGGGAAGAATAGGACATCCTGAATACTGGCTGTATTGGTCATGAACATTGTTAAACGATCAATTCCAATTCCAATTCCAGATGTTGGCGGCATACCGTATTCTAATGCGCGTAAAAAGTCATGGTCGATGAACATTGCTTCGTCATCACCTTTTTCTGATAGCTTTAACTGATCTTCAAAACGCTCACGTTGATCAATAGGATCATTTAACTCAGAATATGCGTTCGCTAATTCTTTACCATTTACCAATAACTCAAAACGCTCGGTAAGCCCCGGCTTGCTTCTGTGTTTTTTGGTAAGCGGACTCATTTCAACTGGATAGTCTATTATGAAAGTTGGTTGCACATAATGATGCTCGCATTTCTCTCCGAATAATTCGTCGATCATTTTACCAATTCCCATGGTATTATCTACTTCTACGCCTTCAGCTTTGCATGCTTCACGAATTTCATCTTCACTTTTACCATAAAGATCATGACCAGTATGCTCTTTTATTGCATCTAGAATTCCGATTCGCTTATACGGTGCTTTATAGTTGATGATCTTTCCATCTAGCTCTACTTCTGAAGTACCATGCAGATTCATTGCTACTTTTTCTAGTAGTTTTTCTGTGGTGTCCATCATCCAGTTGTAATCTTTGTATGCGGCATACATTTCCATTACGGTGAATTCTGGATTATGGGTACGGTCCATTCCTTCATTTCTAAAGTCCTTCGCAAATTCATAAACTCCGTCAAAACCACCTACGATCAATCTTTTCAAATAAAGTTCGTTCGCAATACGCAAATACAATGGGATATTTAATGCGTTATGATGTGTAACGAATGGTCGTGCAGCTGCACCTCCTGGAATTGATTGTAGGATAGGTGTTTCTACCTCAAGAAATTCCATATCATTGTAAAAATCACGAATTGTGCTCATGATTTTAGTGCGTTTTACAAAAACATCTTTCACTTTAGGGTTCACCACTAGATCAACGTATCGCATGCGATAGCGTTGCTCAGGATCGGTAAAGGCATCGTAGATAACTCCGTCTTTTTCCTTAGGTAATGGCAAAGGTCTTAGTGCTTTACTAAGCATACTAAAATCTTTCACCATAATGGTTTTTTCACCTACTTTGGTAGTGAAAAGCTCACCTTCTACACCAATAAAATCGCCAAAGTCTAGTAACTTTTTGAATACATCGTTGTATTTGGTTTTATCCTCACCAGGACAAATTTCATCGCGATTAAAGTATAATTGAATACGACCCTCGCTATCTTGAAGCGAAGCGAAGGATGCCTTTCCTTGAACCTTAACGGACATCAAACGACCTGCAACGATGACTTTTTTGCCTTCTTCAAAATCTTCTTTTAGCTGTTTAGAAGTATGTGAAACGGGATAAAGATCGGCAGGATATGGGTCGATACCCATAGCGCGAAGGTCATCTAATTTTTTACGGCGTATAATTTCCTGTTCAGAAAGTTGCATCTGCGTTCAATTTTAAGAGCGCAAAGATACGTTTCTTGATTTCAAATTGAAAGTTGATATTAAGTAGAGTGTTTGATTTCTTTATTTTCAAAAATACTTGCATACAAAAATTAGAAGTCTCCCCTAGAGGGGAGATTTAGAGGGGTGTAAGGCTAGTATGTCCCAAAACGATCTGAGGGTCCAAATTCATCAAGTAGAAACCCATCCCTCAAGGTAAGGGGTAATTGCCTCGATATCTAAATTTATGTGAGTTCTAGGAGTTTTTTGAAGATTTAATCCCCAATTATAGCCAACATATCTTCTTCTAATGAAACCGTTGGCCGCTCAATAATTCTCCCGATTTCCTTTCCTTTCTTGTATAATATAAATGTCGGTACGCGTTTTATATTCAATCCTTTTTCCTCGCCAGTAGGACTTTTCTTATAATCTTCCTTTGCGTTGCTTACACCTACTACTTCCAATTTGGTCATATCGTATTTTGCAGCTTCTAAAATTTTATAAAACCTTGGAACCTGACGTTTACTATCGCCACACCAAGTCCCCATGAAAATTTGAACTTTGTAATCATTCAAGTTTTTTTTGATGGTTTTAACGGCCGATTGGTTCAATTCATAATTATAATATTGTTGATTAAACCATGGGAGATAGGGTTCTTTGGTTAGTCCTTCCTTATTGATCTGCCCTACAAGAATAGGTCTGTCGTTTTTTGAGATGATTTCTTTGTTTAAATTCTGAGCATTACCAATTATTCCAGTAAGAATAAGAATTAGTGTAAGTGTTTTTTTCATTTTGAAGCGATATTGATTTATACTTCGAAAATGAAAAAATGCCTTTGTAATTAGCGGATGTTAGAGGTTGAAATAGGGTCTAGAACCTGGGTTGAATTTTTGCTTGCTAGTGTTTTAAAGCTTTGATTTCCTCTCTTGACTGCACATCTAATTTTTTATATAAATTATTAATATGCGTTTTGACAGTGCTAAGACTAACAAAAATTTCAGCAGCTATTTCTTTGTTGGTTTTGTCTTGATGAATTAAGGTAAGAATTCTTTCTTCTTGCTTCGTGAGTTTAGAAAGGGAAATAGCTTTCTTATTTCTTTTTTGCTTTAAAAGCTTCAATAACAGCAGTAAGTTTAAGATGATAGAAGCAAACAAGACGAAGTAAATAATACGATTCCATTTGAAATCAACATCCGTTTGATTTAGCGTTAATGAATAGTTGTCGGTTGCGATTTCTGAAATGTAGAATTGTGTAAAAGGGGCATTCGGGTATTGTTCTTGCAATCTGTTTTGAAGGGATTCGTAATAAGAATTGGTCGCAAGATCTTTTATGTAATAAGGATATGTATCATTGCGTTTATCTGATAAAAAATCATAGATATATAATTCAACTAGTGGTTCATTTGATTTTAATCCGAAATCCTGAAGTTGTCTAAACCAGTTTTTAGTATTGACTTTTCGGTTGGCTTCACTTCTAAACTCAGCGAAGTCATAACGCATTTCATCTTTTAATAATTCGACTTGCAAAAGTGCATCTGTGGCTGGATTGGTGGTGTTTATAGTGCAAAATATTTCTTCAATGTCATTTAAAGGAAATGTTATACTGTCGGAGTTGTTTGCTATGAAAAGAATTTCTTTGCGATCTTGACAACTGGTCTGCAAATGGTTAACCTCATTTTCATCAAAACTGCAACTGTCGGTATGCAATCGATATATTCTGTTTTTAATAGGAAGGTTTGTTCCTTTAAAAGAGAAAAAACCAGTGGAATCCGCTTCTGTTTTTCTGATAATTTGAGATAAAGAAACTTTTGAGAGTTTGCGGTAGTCTTCTACTAGAGAAAGATAGACTGTATTGTTATCGGAGTTCTTGTCGATATAACCACTAAAATCATATTGTGCACTTACTGAAAAACTAATAAGTAATAAGAGTGCGACAATAGATGATTTCATATAAGCAGAAGAGATATTTCAAATAAAATTAACAGATTTAAGTAACAAATCATATTTTTAGCTGACTTATAGATATCATCAATCATTAAAAAATCAATCACTATGAGTATTTGGAGAGTACTACTATCCATTTTATTTCCGCCCCTGGCTGTAATCGACAAAGGTTGCGGAAGTTTTATTATTACTTTAATCTTAACCCTTTGTGGCTGGATTCCAGGAGTAATCGCTGCATTAATTATTCTCAATAACCCTAAAAATTAAATAGACCACTCAGCAGGATATCTATTACTAATTGCTTGTCGAAGATTAAACTTTAAATAGGCATTCGTACCTTTGTTGCATGAATAAATTGGTGCACTTTGAAGATCTTGGTCTTAAAGATTACAAAGAAACATGGGATTATCAGGAACAGTTGTTTAAGACTGTAGTTGATTCTAAAATTCAAAATCGGCGTAATGAGACTTCGTTTGCGACTAATAATCATTTGTTATTTGTAGAGCACCCGCATGTATATACTTTAGGTAAAAGCGGCGATATTTCGAACTTATTAGTTAATGAGCAGCAGTTAAAAGAAAAAGGTGCTACCTTTTATAAGATTAATAGAGGAGGGGATATCACCTATCATGGCCCTGGGCAAATTGTTGGCTATCCTATTTTAGATCTAGAGAATTTCTTTACTGATATTCATAAATATCTTAGGCTATTAGAAGAAATGATCATTTTAACGCTAGAGGAGTATGGTTTAAAAGCCGAACGATCAAAGGGCGAAACTGGAGTTTGGTTGGATGTAGGGACGCCATTTGCTAGAAAAATATGTGCCATGGGTGTAAAAGCAAGTCGTTGGGTAACCATGCATGGTTTTGCGTTGAATGTAAATACGGACTTAGGTTATTTTGATAATATTATTCCCTGTGGAATTAAGGAAAAGGCTGTGACTTCATTGCATGTAGAAATGAGCGGGAAAGTTGATGAAAAAGAAGTAAAACAAAAACTCCTCAAGCATTTTGAGGAGTTATTTGAGTGTGAATCCGTTGAGAAAGCAACCATTTAGTAATCTAACTTTAGATAATCCATCACCTCTACGTAAGTCATTTTTGAGAAGTCGGGTTGCTTACCTTTTCCTGTAGCCGTTCCTGCAGGAATGATTACATATCTAAATCGACTACTTGTAGAAAATGAGATAAATTCTGGTCGAGGATCTGTACGGTATCGAATTTTCAAAGTGGTATTGGAAAAATAGTGGGTGAAGTAATGATCAGTGGTTCCGCCGCTTATTGTTAAAGGAAGTGGGCTTACATAATCAGTTGGCCAGACCTCGGACGCAAAATTGTCAAACTTGGCGTAAACGATTAAGGTGCCTGTATTAATGATGTTTGGATCTACATTTTCAATATCTCTTTCAAATTCTGCATAAGTTGTATATCCATTTGTAGTTTGTGATTGCCCATCAGGTCCAAACCAATCGGACGCAATAACATTGGCGTTTCCGTCTTCCCCGTCCTGACCATCAGTTCCATTTGTTCCGTCTTCCCCGTCCTGTCCATCTGTTCCATCTTGTCCATCCTGACCGTTTTCCCCGTCTTGTCCGTCAGCTCCATCTTGTCCAGCAGGACCTTGTTCCCCTTGAATTCCTGGTGCGCCGTCCAGTCCGTCGACTCCGTCTTCAGTATTACAGGATAATGCCAATATTGCGATGCTAGCAATAAATACATACTTGAGTTTTAAAAGTGTTGTTTTCATGTATTAACGTTTTATTGTTTTGTTATTAATGTAATATGTGAGATAAGGTTAACAACAACACATAAAAAAACCGAAGTCTTTACTTCGGTTTTTCCTCTAAATCATCTAACAGAGTAGCATCTGTTATTTGGTAGGACTTTATTTGCGATCCATTTGTAGAAACCCTCACCAATTCGAAATGTATTACTAAGTCTTATTTTATCGACTTTAGTATTATTGAAGCAAATTCTATTTCGGTTAAATTCTGATACTGTTCCAGAAATAGTCACTCTTCCTTTTGCATCGCGTCGGATTTTTCTTTTTAGGGTTACATGAGCAACAACGGTAACTCTACAGCCTTTAAAACCAATAGTTTCTACTTTATTTATGATTAACTTTTTTCTTCTGCTAATTTTGTAAACTTCGCCTCTTGTCTTGTCATTTAGTTGTCGCAGAATTAATTCTTTAGTGCCATTTCCAATGGCTTCAACAACCCTACAATCTTGGGCGTTCAATATGGCGGTTGGTAACATAAAAAGTAAACCGATTACTACTATTAGACTCTTTTTAATTTGTGTGTGTTTTGTTTTCATGATTTGTCATTTTAATGATTTACTTATTTATGTTATAGGTGATAAAAGGTTAACAAAAGCCATAAAAAAACCGAACGTAGAATCCGGTTCTTAAGTAAAGTGTACCATTTTATTAGATCAAACAAGTAGTTGGTACCAGGGCTATACTTACACCAAAGACAATTCCGTCAACTTCATAATTACCGGTTATAAGAATACCATGTGGTTTATATTGAACAGATACATTTTTGAGATTAAATGTGCGTAATTGAGATTCGGGAATACGCCAAGTAAGCTTAACCTGATTTTTGTTAACCAGTTTAGGGTTACGCCGATCGGGGTATATCAGGACTTCATAGTTATTTCCTTGGCTGCGGTTAAAGGTCTTATCACTTCGCAGCAAAAGCCCGTTTGTACGCAGATACGAACGTTCTACTTTTAAGTATTTTGTACTTGTGTAATAGGCATCAACAGCTTTTACCGGGTTAGGATATTTTGGAGCAAAAATAGCGGTAGAAGACACATTGACCGTGTAGCAAAATTTATTTGACTTAATATGATTTTTGATTTTTTCCAGATCCAAATTATTGTTTAAATCATACTTAGTAATAGGTGTCTTTTTAGGGAGCTTGATATCCCTTCTAATTTGAGCGTTAACAATGCTTATGGTAAATAGTAACATTAAGCAAATGGTAATGAAATTTTTCATAATTATACGTTTTTGTTATTAGTGTGATTAATTAAATAAGGCCTGAGCATTTTTGTTTGTAAAGTGCGATGGTTACGAATGTGAGCTTTCTTCCGTTATAATAGTTTCCAGAAATAAAGAATCCGTTAGCCCCTCTAAAAATTGTAGCATCTCTTAAAGTCTCAGTTCTATTACCCCAATCATGTTGTTTGATTTTTACGGTAAAAGCACGACTAGTGCAGCTAATTGTAAAAGATTCTTTAGTGGTTCTTCCTCTAAAAAGACCACGATCACTGAAATAGGTCTTTACATTTTTCATCTCGATAGTCGAGCTATTGACTTTTTTTACATCAGCTTGACCAAAGGTTGTAAATGCATGCTCTTCGCTACTGCTTTTTTTCTTAACATTATTTGATGTAGCTTCCATTTTATAGCACTTTCCACTGTTAAGATCTTTCATAAGTTCAGTCCAGATTGAATTGTCATAAGCGTCTTCAAAAGCAATACTATTTTCAGTATTTTTCACAAGCGTACTTGAGCTAATCAAGAGGCCTAGAATTATTAAGCTGAATAGTTTTGCGACTGTGAATTTTGTAATTGTTTTCATGATTAAAAGTTTACGTTTTCTTATTAATGCAGTTCATATATAAAGGTTAACATGAAAGCAAAAAAAACCGAAACAAATAGCTTCGGTCTTTTAAAATGATTCGTAGTTACAGCTACTCAAACCAGATTTTATTGATGGCCATATTACAGCCTGTCTTGCTGCGGCTGTCAAACTGAAAACGGATGTAGTCGATATCACTTAAAGTGAAGTCTTTATGTGTAGGCCTCAAATCTTTTAGCGGAATCTCTTTTACAAATTTTCCTTCACGGGCTCTGACGTGATCGCCATATGCCGCATATCTATTGCCAGTAAACATATTAATATTAATTCCGTTGATTGTACTCTTGGCTTCAAATTCAACTTTAAGTGTTTTGTAATCCTTTAAGTTGAGGTTCATCGGCATGTTTTCGCCGTTTTTGTCTACTCCATAATTAACGAAGGTTGTTCCACGAGTATCGTAGCCGTAGGACATAGTTAATAGCCCATTTTTTATCGATAATTCCATTCCGTGATCATTTGGGTTTTGCCGTATTTTGGCATTAATACTTCGTATGCCTTTTACAATGCCATTACCTTTTTGTGTACTGACAATTCCAGATCCAGTAGTGTAGGTTTTTTTATTAATGGTTCCTGTTTTAAAATCGTCAACTACTAGTTGAGCATTCGTAATTCCTGCTATTAGCAAAATGATTATTGTTATAATTTTTTTCATCATGTTAGTTTTATTCTGATTATTCAAAGTATATATTCTTGATAGTAAAGTTTAAGCCTCGCTTGTTCTGTGCCAGAAATTGAATTTTAATATGATCTACATCTTTTATTGTGAAAGCGTTTGTATTCTTATTGTCTTGTGCTTTTTGAAGTTCAACCAATGGGATTTTAAGAGTGAAGCCACGTTCTTTTCCTTCAAATAATGTTCTGTTTCCTCCACCTCGCCAAAAAGCTCTATTCGGTCCGTTGCTAAACATACTTGTATATACTCTTCCAAAATTGCTTTTAGCTTCATATTCAATGTTTAATGATTTGTATTTACTAAGGTTAAGATTCAAAGGTTTTGTTCGGTCATAACCATATCGAAGTTCGATTGCTCCAGTAATGTTATAACCCATACTAATGACCATACGTCCCTTTTCAATTTTTGACAGTATCAACTGTTTGTCATCATTCTTTTTAATCTTGACCAAAATATCTCGTTGATTATTAAGAATGTTACTCCCGGATTGAGTCAATTTGGATTCAGCTATCGTGCTGTGCTTTTTTTGGCTCATCGGTCCTGTAGAAAAATCGTCTAGTACAATCTGTCCATGCGCTATAAATGATACAAAGAGCGAAATCCCTAAAAAAATAGTTTTCATAATTCACGTTTTTAATGTTCAGTATTTAATGTTAAACACCTATGAAAGGTTAACATCATTCTAAAATTTTTATCTTTAAGTGTTTACTTTTTATCCCACTAACCATTAATGAATGATCTAGCGAACCAAGATCTTTTTAGTGCACTTAAAAATGGCTCTGAACTGGCCTTTAAAAAAGTGTATGAAGACAATAGAGAAAAGTTCATCTTGTATGCAAAGCGCTATGAGCTTACCGATGATGAGGTAATTGATATTTATCAAGATGCTTATATCGTATTTCATGAAAATATTGTTAGTGGAAAGATCAAGCAATTTACCAGCACCATAAGCACCTATTTATTTAGCATAGGCAAGTTTATGATTATGGATAAAATGCGAAAAAACAATAAAACCATCCGATCAGAAAAAGTGATGAATGTGGTAAAAGAAGAAGTCGATATTAATGATTTTGAAATTGATGCAACGGCACCAACTGAACGTCAGTTACTGCTTAAAAAATTCTTTTCAGCACTAGGTGAACAATGCCAAAAGATTTTGACATTGTTTTATTATCGCGGGCTCACCATTGACGAGATCATGGAGGTCGGAAATTATGCAAGTAAAAATGTGGTTAAAAGCCAAAAATCAAGATGTTTAAAATCATTGAAGGATAAAATAAACCCCCAATAGTAATGGATAACGAACTTTTAATAGAAAAATATTTTTCTGGCGAATTAAACCCCAATGAGCAGCAAGAACTGAACTCGCTTTTAGAAACAGATGCTGATTTTAAGGCAGAGTTTGAGTTGCAGCAAGATGTTCAAAAAGCCATTAAATTATCGGAACGGGAAGATAAAAAAAACCTACTGGAGCAATATGAAAAGGATCGAGACATTATAGATGGCACAAAGGCTTCAAAAAGAAAGTGGTTACCAATTGCAGCTGCTATCGCATTGTTATTTTCTTTAGGAATTTATATTGGGACCAATATCCAACCTGATGGTACGTCGCTATACGATGAATATTACGAGATGTATCCTAATACCGTGTATTCAATAACCCGAAGTGGCGGAGAAGAATCAATCGAACGTAGCGCATTTGAAGCTTATGAAGGGGGTGATTACCCTGGAGCAATTAATTATTTTAATCAGTTAAAAGAAGATAAAGACGCAAAAAATATTGATTTCTATATCGGTCAGGCTTATTTGGCAAATAGTGAATATGAAAATGCCATTCTAGCTTTTAATAAAGTCGTAAAAACCCACGAGGAATTTACACAAGAATCGCGTTGGTATTTAGCTCTTTCCTATTTAAAACAAGAAGATGTTAATAATGCAAAAAAGATACTGACAGAAATAGAACAGAAGAATACCTACAAAAAGGAAGCCGCTATTCAATTATTGAAAGCTTTAGACTAAGCAGCATTATTTCTTCTGCGTTTATTGCTGCTGATTACTAGAAAAACGGGAACTAATACCACTAAGAACCAAGCCCATTTTTTATTTGACGAAGTAACAGGAGTAGTATCACCACTAATTACAAAACCCGCCCAATAGTAGGGGTGCGATAAGTTGTTATCGCTATTGGCATTAATAAAATTGAGTTTTGCATTGCGCAAGGCCTCATTTTTTGGTTTTCCTTCAGATAACTCCTCATAAAACCCTTGCATAATTTGTGATGAAGAATTGTCATTTGCTTTCCATAACGTATGAGCGATACTCGACGCTCCCGCATAGAAAAAAGCTCTCGATAAACTGATCATTCCTTCTCCTTTTTGCAGTTTTCCAAGTCCAGTTTCGCAGGCGCTTAAGGTTATTAGCTTCGCATTCATATTGGTTGCGTACAAATCGTTTACATATAAAAATGAATCTTCTGTGTCGTCTTCAGTAAATGCGAGATATGAATATTCCGGGGTTTCATTATCAACAATAGCATGCGTGGCTAGATGAAGAATGTTGTAAGATTCTAAATTATCAGCAAAACTGGCTTTACTTGCTTGTTCTCCTTTAAAAATAGAGCCTCTAAAATATCCAGCAATGGTATTTGCTTCTTTCTCGTTATTTGGTAATGGTTGGAGTTGACTGTCATTTGATTTCTTCGAAAAACGGGGAGCAAAGGCTAGAAGCTTATTCTTTTTAATGGTAGGTTTTGATTTCAATTCTGATAATAAAGATGCCGAGTTTACATAACTACATATATATTGGTCAACAACATAGTTGCCGCCATTAAACAAGGCTTCGAATGGCAAATAGTGTAAAACGCCATCTGCAGCAATAATGATGTTAATATACTTATCCTGTATTACGGGTTTTAAAAGTTGCTCGTATAGTTTGGTAGAAATAACATTCAATTCCTTTATATCCGATTTAGGGTCACTTAATAGCTTGGTAAGCGCTATAATTTGATTGCTTAAATTTTCTGAATTCTCAATAGTGGTAAGTCGTTTTTTCTCTTTAGAAACTGATACAATGTGCATAGTGTTGTTGCCGGAAAAAAAGTTGAGAAATAACGTATTATTATCTAGTTCATTTTGTAGTTCCTTGACTGAAGGAATATTTTTTGCGTATTTCAACTGATAATACTTAGGATAATCACTCTCAAATAATTCGATTAGGTTATTGTAGTCATTTTTTACTTTAAACAGTTCCGCTTTACTTTCTTCAGATTTTTCTTTTTGCAGATTATTAATGGTTACCCGAAGTCGTTTTTCTTCTTCGAGCATGTCTTCCGGAATACCAGAAAAACTTGATGCTTTATTTCGTGTAAGTGCATCTAGCAAGATACTGTTCTTTGAATTTTCAATTAATTGAAACGCAGCTTCAAGATGGTTGTCATTTTCTTGTTTAGCATATAGTTTGTTCAATGCATCCAGACTATATTCAATACCACTAATTGATGCGTTGATGAGGTTCTGTTTGTCGCTATCATTAATAAATGATAGTTTTAATAAATCAATAGTCTTGACAAGTTCTTGGCCTTGCTTAACTGCCAGCTCTAATTTTTCATTTTCTCCTTCTTTAGAGAGTAGTTGGTTTGATTCACTTAGTAACTCAATCTTTTTAATGAGATAATTACTGCCTCTTAATTCTTCGTCATTAATTAGTGAAAGTCCCTTGCCATATATTTCTCGGGCAGCTTCGTTATCTTCTTTTAAGGTATAGAGCTTTCCTAGTCGCAGGTAAATGCGAATTTTCTCGAAGTGATTCCCCGTAGATTCTAAATTGGTAAGGATCTGCAAATACTCATTTTCCGCTTTGTCATACGCTTTTTGTTTGATGTAGAGATCGGCTTGTAAACGATTGAAACTATTTGCAAAACGCTTTCTTTTTTCTAGATATGGTTTTGTTTGGTTTATGAAATATTGGGCACTATCAAGTTGCTCAATTTCAAGATAGTTGTCTATTAAAAGTTGTGATGTGCTGATATAACTATTAAGTTGTTTTTCGGGACCTATTTCTTCATAGCGATTAACTGATTTTCGTGCTAAATGAATAGATTCTGAATTCTCGTTTCGAAGCAGTTTCAGCTCAGCAAGTAGATTCTGTGTTTCTAAAAAAGTCGTTTCGGTATCATTATTTAATTTGTGTAGACGAAGATTCTCGTTGTAAAACTCTTCTGCTACTTCATATTTTAATTCATCAATATACATTAAGGCCAAGTAACTGTTGGATACAGTGAGGAAGCTATGGTCTTTCCTGATACTAATATCATTGTTACTTTCTATACGTTCAATTATTTTAAAAAAAGCATCCCTCGCTTTGTCATACTGATTTAGCTTATAATGATATTTTCCCTGGTCATATAATAACATAGATCCAATATCAAAACCCTCTTGTGTATTTGATAAGGAGTCTGATAAATTATTGTATATATCCGCTTCTAAAGCTATGGTATTTTTTAAGGTTGTAAGATCTGAGTAATACCCGGCAACAAATGTTTTGTAGGTAATTGCTTCTAAAAGTTCTAAAGGTTCGTTTTTACCTTTTAATAAATTGATCTGTTTTTCGATGTAAAATAGGGAGGAGTCCTTATCACTGTATATAAAAGAAGCAGCTTTTTCAAGATAACCACTATCCTGTGCTAAGCCGATATTCATTATTCCTATTAAGGCTAGAAAAAACACCCAAAGCCCTTGATGAATATTCAAGGGCTTTGGGAACAACAATCTATATAGGTTATTTAACAACAAGGTCATAAGATTCCTTTAAGCCATTATTAAATATCCGCTTTACTCTAAAGGTAATAGGTCCTTTCGTTTTTGATTTCCAGTTAAAAGAAAAGGTTTTGAATCCGATATCCTTGTTGTGTAAGTCATGATTCTTTTTGAGCATTCCAATTGTTTGACCTTCTTTGTTTACAGCGACAATACGGATGTTCTTAACAGAAGTTGCAACTATTACGGTTTCAAGGTTTCGTAGCCAGTCGTTTCCGCAATCTCTTGGTCGAGGGCATGGAGGAATAGGTCCGATTTTCAAATAAATTTGCTCATTGAGTTTAGAAAATTTAAGTGCCTTTTTATAACGTGCATTAAGTTCAGACTCCTTGGTTTTTAAAACTTTCAAATCACGTTCCGCCTGCTTGTCACCTTTCTTGATTCTTTTTAGGATTACTTTTTTCTTAGCCTGAATATCTTTTTTTCCTTTTGGGTAATACATTTGAAACATATCTGCTTCATTGAATGCTATTGCGGTCTTTTTTTGTTGAATCTCTAGCTTGTTTTTGTTCTTAATTTGTGTTTTTCGATCCAACTTGAGATCAGCCTTTTGGGCGAAGGTCAAACCAATGCCGACACAGGTAATTATGAAATGTATTATTGAATTTTTCATTTTTTATAGTTTTTATTAAAAGGGGAGTAGCCTAAGTTATTAATTATTAGGTAAATGCCCCTAATGTTTAATTGGTCTTTACAAACTCAACTCTTCTATTTTGAGCTTTCCCCTCAGGCGAAGTATTATCAGCTACTGGCTCTTCTTCACCTTTACCTTCCGTTGTAATCAAACTTTCATCTACTAGAAATTGATTTACCAAAACCGATTTAACGGCTTGCGCACGTTCCTCGGATAATTGAAAATTCATATCATCATCTCCGTCAGCGTCTGTGTGACCAATTATGTTTATTGATATATCACCTTGTTGTAGCATATTAGCAATTCGTTTTAAAACTCCATGAGACTCTGCTTTAATTGAAGCCGATCCCGAATTGAATAAGATACCCGTTGTTGAGAACCGTCCCTCTTCCAATAATTGATTACGAAGATCCTGTCCACCTGCTGCCATTTTAAAATTAGTAATGAAAATGCGGTCAATTTCATCTCTCAAATTTCTAGGCTGTAATTTGAAATTCGTAATTCCTTCAGGTACTAGCCTCGGAATATCAACAACCTTATTTTCATTAATCCACATTCGAAAACGAGACTTATTAACAGCAATCGAAACATGCATTTGCTCTGGAAGGGCATTTCTGATGTCCTTTTGAATGGTATTTCGCATAATACGTTCGCTATCAATTCGTTTTTCTACTACAAAGCCTGGATCTATAAATAGACATAATGGAATTTCAACCCAAGCTCGATTAGGAGAACCTTGATACCCGCTGTTATCTTCTAACCAAACTTCCAGTTTTGCCTGTGAGCTTGTTTTTTTATCTAAACCTTCTGTTAAGAAGTCAAATTCTATGGTGTATTCTTCGGGTAATTCAGTTTCTAACATTGGTACGTAAACAGCTTTACTTACCAATCGGAACCATTTTTCTGAGCCTATTTCAACCAGCTCGCCAGATCCATTAGTATCCCATTTTGAGGGGAAGTCGCCTAATGCGTCGTCGGAGAAATCATCATATAACAATACCTCCTCTCCTGGGACAAAATCAAACTTCGAGTAGATTTCGAACCCTTCAATGTCGGTTTCATTTTGCATTTCCATCCCATTTTCCATATCTGTTTCTACAGACGGATCACCTTGGTTTTTACCACGACGTTTTTTTCTTTTCTTCCTCTTCTTAAGTCCAATAAATTTCCCGTCGCTGTTGAAAATAGAATCGAAAGCTTTGTCTGTTTCTTTTGCTGCTTTTTCGGCAACCTTTTCTTTCAAAGTTTCTTTTGCTGCTTCTTCAGCTCTTTTCTTTAGTTTTTTCCACAATTGTGCATTGGCCGTACTTATGCTGAAAACGGCTAATAGCATCATTGCAATTCTTGTTGTTTTCATGATGGTATATTTTTGTTATACCATTAATGAATTTGGAGATGAAAGGTTAACACTGCTATTTTATTTTCTTTACCTCATGTGTATTTTCTTCGTTATTCTACTAGGTATGACCTTATGATTTTATTATTGGCAAATACATTGACTTCAATTGAATAGACGTCGGTATAATTTTCAATTTTGAGGTTGGCTAAACTAATAAACCCTTTTGCTTCAGGCATCGGGGTAAATTCATCAATAGCTCCTCCACCTATGGTTTTATTATTCTGATCATGAAATAATACCTCAACACGGTCTGCATTACTATCTATCAATAAATATTCTAGCGCTTCATATCCACAATCTCTAGGCCTAGGACACGGAGGAATAGGTGGGATTAAATCAAGTCCTAGCTGTTCAAGATCGATAATATTGCTCAATTCTTTTTTCCAGAAGTTCAGTTGGTTATCACTTGCGTTATTGCCGTTTTGTTCTATCTGCTCCTCGAGATAATATTTGTAAAGATCACCTTCATAAACATAATTGGTAGCTGTAAATTCTGTTTCGTCAGGTATTTGACCCTGATAATCGGTAAGACATGATGTTAGTGTTGTAAGAAATAATAGACCTACAATTTTTGTAATGAGACGTTGCATAATAAATGGTTTGACGTTAATACTATTTTTAGTTTTGTTTTAATACTTCAACCTTTATGTAATTATTCTCTTAAAGTAAACTTGAGGGAGTGCATTTATGTAAGGAAACCAGAGAAAATGGTTTCCTTGAACCTTGTTGGGGAGGCAACTTAAAGCCTGCAGTAAACCGCTAGCTGATTGTAATCTTTAATATCTTTTATTCAGTTGTTTAATCTTTTTTAAAATGAACCACCTTGACAATTCTATGCTTATGAGAGATTTGTAATTGATAGATGCCGTTGTCAAGATGGTCCACGTTTAAATAAATAGTTGTTTTAGGTAGTGAGTCTAATATGCCGGTATATACACCTTCAATATTTTTCATTTTCATTTTGTTGGTGTAAAATTATGTTAGAAGAAAAGCGTAGACTATGACGTATGTAACAATACCTATGAATTATGTAACATAGCCTATAAATGAAGGGGTGAGGGGTCTTTTATTCAACCTTTTTAAGAAAATTGGTTGGGGTAAGCCCGTAGGTTTCTTTGAAGCATTTCGTAAAATAAGCGGGATCGCTAAAACCGACTGCGTAACCAATTTGCGAAATATTAGTGTCGCCTTTTTTAAGAAGTTGTGATGCCATTTTTAGTCGCTGCGATCTTATAAATTCAGTAGTGGAAAGACCGGTGAGAGCCTTTAATTTTCGGTGCAGTTGCATACGACTCATTTCAATTGCATTGGCAAATGCCTCGGCAGTAAATTCCGATTCAACCAAATTGTCATCTAAAACCGATTGTACTTTGGTTAAAAACTGTTCGTCAACTGAATTGACAGCAATGTCTTTAGGTTTTAAAACAATTTCTTGGCTATATCGCTGCTGTAGTCTTTTACGGTTAGCTAGTAAGTTAACTACCTTTGTAGCCAATATTTTTTGATTAAAAGGTTTGGTTATATAATCATCGGCACCGGTTTCAAGACCGAATAACGTGTTTTCGTCACCAGCTTTTGCCGTTAACAATATAATGGGGATATGGCTGGTGCGCTCATCTTTTTTAAGTTGTTCGGTTAATTGAGTCCCATCCATTATTGGCATCATGACATCGCTAATAATAATATCTGGTATTTTTTCATAAGCTATATTACATCCTTCTTTTCCGTTAAGTGCTCGTATTACTCGATATGAATTGCTAAAATTGTTTTGAAGCAGATTGCCTAAATCAGGATTGTCTTCTACAATAAGAAGAATTGGCAATTCGTCATTGCTTTCGTTCTCTACATTTATTATAGAGGTATCCTCGTGGGTGTTGGTTTTTATTTTTGATGTTGTCGGACTAATTTTTATAGTGGCATTTTTAATGTCGTCCTTGTTTAAAGCTATATTGAAGCTAAATTTTGTGAATTCATTTTCAACAGTATCCACTTCGATGGTTCCCCCGTGAAGTTTAACTAATTCATTGACTAAAGCAAGCCCAATTCCCGTACCTCCTTTTGCGTGCTGTGATTGATAGAATCGCTTGAAAATATTGGCTTTTTCCTCACTAGTTAACCCGTCTCCAGAATTTTTGATTTCAAAATACAGTTTGCTGTTTTTGGCATCTGCTCTTACCTTGATTTTTCCATTTTCCGGAGTGAATTTCAATGCATTTGAAAGCAAATTAGTTACGATTTTTTGCAAAGCATCTACATCCGTCCAACCAGTAACATTTTTATTATTAATATCAAGATCGAAGTCTATTTGCTTATGGTAGGCTGCGGCCTTGAAATCATGAACTATAGAATTTATAACCTCAATAGGCTTTACTTGACTAATAGAAAGCCCCATATTACCGGATTCTATTTTTGAAATATCTAGTATCTGATTAACAAGTTGGGCAAGCCGGTCGGTATTATTTAAAACTACTTGAAAATCATTTTTATCATTTTCTCCAATTTTTTTATCAGATAATTTATTTTGAATATGTCCTTTTATTAGGGTTAGCGGTGTACGAAGCTCATGCGAAATATTAGCAAAGAAATGAGATTTGGCAGTGTCAAGTTCTCTAAGTTTTGAAGTTGTTTTTTGACGATTTTTAAATAGAATGAAAATGAAAATTCCCGCCAAAGCAGTTAAAATAATACCGGCAGTATATAATCGTTGTTGACTTTCTTTCTGCTCCATAATAAGCTCGTTTTGAGTGCTCAAAAGCGTTATTTCTTGCTCGCTTTGTAGTGCTTTGTACTTAGACTCTACTTCTTTAGACCGTTTTCTGTTAGCCTTTTTAGTCAAATCATCCTTAAGGTCGTAAGCTTTTTGATAAAATTTGCTGGCTTTTTCATAATTACCCAATTCAATATGGCAGCTAGCTAAGTCGCGAAGCAACCTTTGATACAGTAGGGTTTCTTTTTCGTTTAAATTTTGATAAATGGCAAATGATTTGTCAAGCTGGACTAGGGCTTCCCGATAGTCTTTTAAGCGATATCTCTTGAAATATCCGTAGTAATAGTAGGTCTTCGCGAGGAGTAGGGGTTTGTTTTTATTATTTAAATATGCTAACTGGTTATTGAAATTTTTCGTAACATTTTTGTAGTCTTTTTTTTCTAAATAATAAGAATTAAGAATACTATGTAGTCTCGAAGCCATTTCAACATTTCCTTCTTTTTTGAAATAGGGAAGTGCTAAATCAATGTATTGTTTACATTCTTCTACTTTGCCAACATGACCACTTAAATCTGATAGATAAACATAAGTGAGATATTCACTTGCTTCATCATTTATGAGTTTAGCATCCTTTAGAGCGCTTCTAGCCAGATTGTACGCTTCCTCGACACTTTCCCGAGTAAATGTTAGTCTAGATATTTCCGATCGTTTTAAAACGCTTTTTATAGTAAGTGGGCTAATGTGCTCTTTTTGCTTAGCAATTGAATCTATCTCAATATAATGATGAAGTGCCTTGCTATATTCCTGAGCAGTAAAGTACCCATTGCCCATAGCCAGATTAATCTTTAATCGATCTTCCCATTTGGTTCTATTCTTATACGTTTTTATGAGATTTGGGTAGAAATCGGTTGTGTCCTTAGTTGCCGTTTTGGGCTGACTTTCAAAAAGGAGCAATGCTGATACTAGAGCAAGAGAGTCTTGGTTGTTTTTATGAAAGTTTGTGTAGGCCTTTTTCGAAAGGAAATAGGTGCTGTCATATTCTTTTTTTACGAAAAATGATTTTGCACTTGCCAGATATTCTAAAGGTTGAGATGACTGTTGACCATAGAGAAATTGTCCGCAAATAAAAGGAAGTGAAAAGATAAGATACTGAATAACCCGATGCATGAGTGTGGTTGGTATAGCACACTTAAAATTTAAGAAAATTCTTTCAGTAATTTACTATGCTCACGCCAAGTACCTAAAATATGGGATAGAATACTAGATCGCTACTGCAATACTACCTGATGCTTGTACTGTTTGGTCTCTTTACTGGTTGTGGGCCGGGTAATATTAAGGGTTACTTTTCCGAATACTTGATGTGTCCAAACAAAGTTATAAACTTTTATACCTGAACTAGCGTCTACAAATATTGGACTTACATTGAGTGTTGCTACTACATTGTCATTGCTGTCGACAATAGATGCATCAATGTAGCCTAGGTCCTTAGTAACTACTCCTTCTAGTTTATTGCTTCCACACACAACAGTATAATTGCAAGGAGGCATGGGGATTGGTATTTTTGAATCGAGTTGAGATGCATTATGGCGTAATAACTTACCTATCTCCGCAGCATCATCGTATGCCGCTTTACTGCCAACGTTGTTGTCTAGTTCTTTTTTTAGCTGATTAGCATATAGATCGCTTTCTAAAACATAACTGGTGCTAAAGGTATTTTCTTGAGCAACTGTAAATTGAAAGCAGCCCAATGCCGTTATTAGTAAAAGTCCACTTTTAAACATTGATTTCATGATCTCTTGTAATTTAGGGTGTTGCAATATATAAAAAACCCATTATTCGATATAATTAGATGGCTGCCAGCATCCTGTTGTTATTCTTTTATTTCGATTAATTCGGTATATCCCTGTAACTTTCCTTTTCGATTATAGGATTCGGAACGGACTAAAATTCGATTTTCAGTATACCAATCGGCTCCACTGCCTTGTACTTTAATTCCCGCTTTGGTGCTATAGTTGTATGTAATTTTCTGACAATCGAACGTTCCTGCTTTGGTGGTAATGGTCTCTTTATTTGCAACTTTTCGGTTTGTAATCTCAAAAGTAATCGTAATAAAAGTGGCTGTTTGATTGGCAATTTCTGCAGAAAATGAACCGTCATTCAAGTTGGATCCTTCTTCTAACTCACTTGGGAACTCGAGAACATCACCATCCATAGAAATCACAAAATCATCTGGGTTGTATTTCGCTAGTGTTGCACCATTAAAAAATCGAGCCATTTCGATACCGATTAAACCATTTTCACAACTGGCTTTGTACTCGGTTATAAAAGTATCGTCATTGGAGACTGAAATAACTTCCGCATCGATAGTAGCTTCACGCCAATCATTTTGAATATCTATAAACTTTGTGGTGTGGATTGTTTGGTTAAGTGCCTTTCCCTTTTTATTGTAGGAATTGTAAACAAGGGCATTACCTTCCTTCAAAAATAGTGCGTTGTCACAATCTTGTGCAAAAGCGGTAACAACTAATAATAAGCAAAAGATGCAAGCTATAACATGTTTAAATTTCATTGTTGCTTAGAATTGTATTATTTCTCTTTTCAAAAGAGCCTAATTAATCCCATAAATTAAAATCGAGTCTTCTTCACCTTGTACAATAAACTCAGGACTTCGGTCTTTATCAATGTTCTCCATGTCAATCATCGACGTGCCGTAAACAGGAAAGTTAGGGAGTAGCTTTGCATTGCTGTCAAATACATATACCTTTTTTGCTTGCGTGTCGGTTACTGATACATAGATTTTGTCATTAATATAGAAGATACTTGGTTTCGTGTACAATCCATAATCTAGTTTAACCTTTTTCTTTTTAATGGTTAGAGTGTTATCTGATAAACTGACTAGAGTTTTACTGGTGGTAACGATATCGTGTTCCTTTTCTAAACCTAGTTTTGCGACCTCAGTTTTACCATTAGTATTTATAATATGCATAAGACCATCGGTATCTGTAACTGTAAATTTATTTTGGTAGAAATGCACCGGATTGTTAGAAAAGTTAATTTTCTTATCGACCTTAATTCTATTTTGCCCACGTCTGTTTAAAATGTGCATAGTGCCATCAGTTGTAGGAAATACAATGTAATCTTTTCCAGCTGATCTAAAGTGCTTGGGTGCTTGCATCAAGTTAGAAGCTGCCTTTGAAAATTCAAAACCTTTTACGGTTTTCCCTTCAGCATTCAGCATTAATAAATTGTTGTTTTGAGTAATTATAAAGCGGTAATTTCTGCTTTTATCATAATCGAATACAGCTATAGATTGCGTGATCTCATCTTCAAAACTAATGGGGTAGGGAGCCACAACTTTTCCGTTTCGATCTAATACATGTAGTTGGTTAGGAGTATTGAAAATGAGTTGGAGCCTTCCATTTTTATAAAGATCAACTTGCTTAATATCGCCAACAATCTTACTCTCTAGTTGTTTTTTCCAAAGGATGTTCCCTTTATTAGAAATGAGATACAATACATTATTCTCATCTTGTACAACGATCTCTTTTTGTTTCGATCGGTGATTCGTTATCAATTGCATTTTACTTGAAATCTTGCTGTCAAGGGTAACGCTTGCCAATTGCGCAACAGTATTATTAGCGGTAGCACCTTGTTTCTTTTTAATAGTTGCATTGATGTAGCCAAAATCGTTTTGATAGTCTAACTGCAATGCAATCCATGGGTATTGGTTGAAATTGAGTTTGTCTATTTCCTTAACCTTTTTAGACAAAACGGCTGTTTTCAATACCGATTTGAATTGTTTCGTATTGGCAAGCCAGGTAAATGATGTTTCTTCGGAAAGTTGATTTTTACTATTCCGATAATTTTCATCTTTTGCAATGGTACTATTATTTTGATATGACGCAATGATATCTTGAAGTGTGACTAGGTTATTAGAAAAAACGTATAAATCATTGGATTTAAAATAATAAGTAACTTCAAATGGTGCGATAATTATCGGAGTGTTTTTTGCAAAGAGGTCACTTTTGCTAAAATTAAAAATGGATACATCTCTAAATGTTTTCGCTTTGTTTTTTTCACTTTCTAAATGCTGATTAGTGGCAATAACGTCTGTACTATGAAGAACAATCACATTTTGTTCTCCTATTTTAATATGTCCTATCTCATCGATATCAGAAAAAATGGGATTGAATTCTTTTTGAACTGGAGCTCCGGTATATGCTACTTGCTTGTTTATGTTAGCGTGCAGTGTGGTAAAATCCTCAAAGGTAAATGCTTTTAAAGAGGTACTATTGGTTGGTGTGATATTGATTGATTGGAGTGCGTGGCCACTTAATCCCTTAATAAGGTTAAAACGCTGATTTAATGAATCACTTGCCGTAACAATACCGTTGATTTGTAAATGATCATTGTTGATGTCAGTGTCAATAGCAATCCAATCTGCGAGGGAAGTAACCTCTCTTTTTTTTATATTGGGAAAAGCACTAGTAAAAAGATTACCGAAATCCTGCATATTTATGACAAGCGAGAAAGGTGCATTGGCATCAACACTTTTAAATAATTTTTTAAACGAATCGCTGGTAAAATGGCTTTCCGATTTATAATGACGAATGGTATTTTCAGATAATAGTTTAGAGGTTGATATTACAATAAGGTCATCCAATATTAAATGGTAGATTTCATCCTCATCAATTTTGATGGTGTTAATAGTGTTATTCAAATAAGAAGCAGTGCTAATATTCCATTTAGAATCCGAAAGACTTTTTTGAAGTGCTTCACTATTACTAGTAATTAAAGTGAATTCAAACTGCTTTTTTCCTTCATTAGAAATGCATAAAATAACATCATTGTCAAAATCAAGATCCCCTAGCAATTTAAATTTTGAAAGTATCTGATCATTAAGAGATGTATTGTTAAAAAGATTGAAAAAATCATGATTCTTAATGTTGCTTTTAAGAGTATTCAGGTCGTTGGCTTTGATAATAATTCCAGTGTTATGGGGAATTAGATTAACCATAGCCGTTTTTGTCTTTACCCCTTGATTACAATTAAATAAGAGTAGTGCTGAAAAAAATAGAAGTAAAAAACCTTTGTTCATCTTTAAATACTAAGCAATTAAAACGGGAAAATAGCTTTAAATATGAAGTGAAAGGAGTGGAGGTTGATGCTTTTTTCAACAAAAGAATAAACGTTTGTTGATAGTGTATCAAAGATCAAGCGATAGTTGCTCAGGAATTAATCTAAATGAGGTACGATGATATTTGCACGGACCGAATTTTTTAATTGCTTCCCGATGCTCTTTGGTTGGGTAGCCTTTGTTTTGCTTCCAATTATACATCGGGAATTCTTCATGTATTTGAAGCATATATTCATCGCGATATGTTTTTGCTAAAACCGATGCTGCCGCAATATTCATATATTTTCCATCACCTTTAATTACAGTTTCGAATGGAATATCCTGAAAAGGTTTAAATCTATTTCCGTCAACTGCTATAAATTCTGGAGTGGTGCTTAGTTGCTCAATGGATTGATGCATAGCTAAGATGGAGGCATTCAGTATATTAATTTCATCGATCTTTTTGGGGAAGATATGAGACACACCAAATGCTAAGCTTTGTTCTTCAATAATTGGTTTTAATGTCTCTCTCTTTTTTTCAGAAAGCTGCTTAGAATCGTTGAGAATTTTGTTGATAAAACCTTGGGGTAAAATAACCGCAGCTGCAGTAACTGGCCCTGCCAAACAACCCCTTCCAGCTTCATCAGTACCGCATTCCAGGGTGAGATTCGTAAAACTTATATTTAACATTTGAGTTATTAGTTGTGATTTAGTTAAAAAAACTAAATAATATTCATTAAAATATTATAATTATTGAGAAATTCTCATAAAATTAAAATATTGATTAGCAAATAGTTAGTTTAATCTTTTGCTTTCTTTGTTAAACATAACTATTTTTTTGCTTTATTAACTATTTATTAAGATGTTTGCGATTGACTAATTCAAATAATTTAAAAGTATGAGATCAAAGTTTACTTTGTTTCTAACGCTGTTATTGGCGTTGGTTACAAGTTTTTCCTTTGCACAGGAAAAGACGATTACTGGTAATGTTACAGCTGCGGCTGATGGACTTCCGTTACCAGGTGTGAGCGTTGTAGTTAAAGGTACTTCGCGTGGTGTACAAACTGATTTTGATGGTAATTATTCTATCAATGCTTCCTCAACAGAAAGTTTAGTTTTTTCCTATTTAGGTTTAAAAGAACAAACTATCGCTGTGGGAGGTAAGACAGTTATAAATGTTGTTATGGAGGAGGATGCAGAACTTCTCTCCGAGGTTGTAGTAACTGGTTACTCTACGGTAAAAAAGGAGAGTGTTACAGCAGCACAAACTACTGTGACAGCAGAGACTATTGAAAATGTTCCTATTCCAGCGTTAGATCAAGTGTTGCAAGGTCAAGTTGCTGGTCTAAGTGTAAATGCAGGTTCTGGACAACCTGGAGCTAGTGGTACTATTATCTTAAGGGGGCGAAGTTCATTTAATCCAAATGCGAACATTGAACCTTTATTTATTATAGATGGTGTTCCTGTTGATGAGGATAACTTTAGAAGTATAAATTCTAATGATATTGAAAATCTTACAGTTCTTAAGGACGCAAGTGCATCTGCGATTTATGGTAATAGAGGAGCTAACGGTGTGATCATAGTAACTACAAAAAGAGGTAGTTTTAATCAACCGCTAAGTGTTACATATAGATCACAATATGGATTTACTGATTTGATTGAGCCAAATATTAATTTCCTTAATAGTACACAGTTCTTAACATACCAAAGAGATTTAGGAGCTGGTGCAGGTAATGGCTTAACGGACGCCGAAATAGCTCAGTTTGGTCAGGTTAATACGAATTGGCAGGATATTCTGTTGCGTCAAGGGAAGACTTTTTCTCAGGAAGTTACCTTTTCTGGTGGAGGAGAAAACTCAAGATCATTTAGTTCTCTTCAATATTTTGAACAAGAAGGTACCTCTTTAAGATCAAAATTACAGCGTATATCATTACGATCGAACTTAGATGCACGCTCAGATAAACTAACGTTTTCATCAAACATCTCGTTAAATTTTACAAGAAATGATTTTGTGGTAAATGGTGCTGCAGGTGGTGGTTCTTTAGATAACCCATTTTTAGCAGCTTTTATAAGTTTACCTTATTATTCACCATTTAATCCAGATGGTTCTCTAAATGTTACCGGTTTGTCCAACGATCCAATTACGGGAGCTGCTTTAGGACCAACAGGATTCCAAAATACTCCATTCGTTACCCAAAATACAAACAGATTTAATACCAATCGTGAGGATGAGATTAGAGCTGTGATTAGCGTTAGTGGTAAGTATCAATTAGCAGATAATCTATCTATTGGAACGAATGCGGGTATTGATTATACTCAGGAAAATGATCTTGATGTAATTAGTCCTGTAAGTTTAAGAGGGCAGTTTAACGTCCCTAACGCCGCGGCACAGATAAGAGGTAGTAGACGAGAAGCTACACAACGTGTTTTGCGTGTTAATTGGTCTAACAATGTTACTTACACTAACACTTTTGCTGATAAGCATAATTTAGAAGTAGGTGCATTTACCGAATATTTTAAACAACAATTCCGTGATGCTGGTTTTACAGGTTTTGGTATTGATCCTAGATTGCCGAACTCAATTCTTGGGTTAACCAGCGGCCAGACTGCAGATCCTGATGGAACAACACCATACGTTCCAACTCTGGAGGGTAGAAGTGTTGATCTAGGTTTGTTTTCAGTTTTTGGACTTGTGCGATATGGTTATGATGGGAAATACAACATAGAGGCAAATATTCGTCGTGATGCTTCATCTCGTTTTTCTAGCGATAATGAATGGGGGACATTCTTTTCTGTTTCTGGACGGTGGAATATTTCTAAGGAAAATTGGTTAAGCAACTCTACTTGGGTTGATAATTTGGCTTTAAGAGCAGGTTATGGTGAAGTTGGAAACCAGGACATCGGATTTGGTCAAGCCAATATTTTTGCGACAAGAGATTTATTTTCTTCTGGAACAGGTTATGCTGGAAATCCAGGTGTATTTCCTTTCGCAATAGGAAATCCTGATTTGAGATGGGAAACGAAGAAAAGTATCAATCTTGGTTTAGATTTTGGTTTCATGAAAGGGCGGTTATCAGGTTCGTTAGATGTTTATCAAGAAGATACAGAAGATATTCTTTTAAGTGCACCAATCTCTGCTACGTCTGGATTCACAACTATATTGAGAAATTTAGGGGAGCTTAGAAATACTGGTGTTGAATTTGCAATGTCTTATGACGTGGTGCAATCTAATGACTTGGTAGTAAACTTATTTGCTAACACTGCTTACAATAAAAATGAAGTAGTATCAATTGACGGAGAGCAAGAATTTGTTGACAGAGGAAACACACAGTCTTTATCCGTAGGGGATCCGTTTGGTTCATTTTTTGACGTTCGTTATGCCGGTGTAAACCCTGCTAATGGTCGGCCTTTATTTTTAGATGTTGATGGAAATTTAACTGAAAGTTTTAGCTTAGACAATCGTGTTATTTTAGATAAAACAAGAGACCCTGAGTTTTCTGGTGGTTTCGGATTAAATGTAACTTACAAAGGTTTTGGCCTGACAAGTTTATTTAGTTATGCAACCAATGTTTGGAGAAACAATGGTACTTTGGCTGTAGTTGAGGATCCTTCATTGGTAGGGATTGCAAATCAGTCTACAAGGGTTTTAGATCGATGGACACAACCAGGTGATATTACCGATATTCCAGACCCTCAATTTTTTAATCGTTTTGCTGATGGTACGCGATATCTAGAGGACTCATCATTCTTAAGACTCCGTAACATAACTTTGGGTTATACTTTTAATTCTGATCAGTTGAAAAACCATTTCAAGAGTATTCAGATTTATGTTCAGGCACAAAATTTAGTGACCTGGTCTAAATGGAGAGGGTTTGATCCCGAAGATAATAATGCAGGTTCATTCTTTGATTTTCCAGTGGGAAGAACATTTACACTAGGATTTGATATTAATTTTTAATTAGAGTTGATTATGAAAAAATATAGTTTTTATTTAATAGCATCTCTATTTGTTTTCCTTTCTTGTGAGGATGCAAGGGAGATTGATCCTACTGACTTGATTGATTCCAATCAGGCATTTGGTACCGTAGGCGATATAGAACAAGGTGTTCAAGCTGCATATGGGTCTTACACTCCTGAAAATGTTATTGCATTTTCGTCCAGATTTGTTGACGATCTGCGAATAGGATCTAATAGTGGTGGGCAGGGTATCCCAGACCTCTCTCAGGTATTAGACCCAGGAAGTGGTAGCACCACAGGAATTTGGACTACAAATTACTCTGTGATCAATCTGGCTACACAAGTTATCTTGGCAATTGAAGCATTTGAAACCGATGACGAAAGTGAGAGAGTAAGATTAAATAGAGCTTTAGGTGAAATGTTAGCACTACGATCTTTAGCTCATATTGATTTAATGGCACTTTATTCATCGGATAATAATATTGCTCCAGGTGGGGAATTTGCTGCTGATGCGTTGGCAGTTCCTTATGTGAATAGCATCATTGTGTTCGAACAGCCCGTGAGAAATACGGTTGCTGAGTTTAGTGCCGCAGTTATTGCAGATTTGGATAGAGCAAGCTCTGTATTGGGTAATCAAACTGATATTAATAGGGTGACACCTGAGTTTATTACGGCAGCCAGAGCTAGACTTGCGTTATACACCGGTGACAATACTGGGGCTATAGCAAATGCAAATAGTCTAATAGCAGATATACCATTAGCGGATAAAGCTGATTATTTGGGAATTTTTAGAGACACAAACGACGAAGAGGTGATTTGGTCATTAATTCGTAATCAAGCAGCTGGAGGAAGTCCAGGTGGTTTGTTTGCATTTGGAACTCGTAACCCCTTTCTAGAAGTTTCTTTTGGTTTAGGTGATTTATTAGATCCAATGGATGCTAGACGAGAGGTTGTTATTGACTTAGTTACTAGCGAATCAGGAGAGACTCGTGTTGGTAAATATTTTGGTAGACCAGGAGAAGACCTTAGGAATAATGTGAAGGTTTTTAGAGTCGCAGAGCAATACTTAATAAAAGCCGAGGCGCAAGCGCGTTCAAATGATTTAAGTGGAGCAGCGGCTACAATTGATTTATTAAGAGACGCAAGATTCGGGTCTGATCAGCCTACCCCTTCATACGGAAGTTTGAGAGACGCTATTGAGGATATTCTTCTGGAGAGAAGATTGGAGTTGGCTTATGAAGGACATCGTTACATCGATTTTAGAAGGACCCGTGATATTCTAGGTAACGGCATTGTTCGTGATTCTCGGGATTGCGGTGCACAGGGTATTCCTTGTGGTATTCCTGTTGATGATCGTCGTTTTGCGATGCCAATCCCGAATGTTGAAATTGCTGGGAACACAGCGATCATCCAAAACCCTGGTTACGGGAACTAAAAATTTAAAATATATAAAATGAAAAAACTAGTTTATACTTTACTCATAGGTCTTATTATCTGTTCTTGTGATAAGGATTCGCAAGTGACTGCAGATTCTCAGGGTGATCAATTCCTTTTAGGCTTTGATGCAACCTCATTTGACCTTCCCGTTACGGTTGATGGTGTGTCAGAAATCAGCGTACCAGTGGGAATTTCTAATGTATCAGATACCGATAGATCTTTTACAATATCGGTTGATGAAAGTTCTACTGCGAGTTCAGCCGAATATACAATCCCGAGTACTTTTGTTGTTCCAGCTGGAGAAAATATTGGAACATTCGTAGTTACTGGAAACTTTGATGCGGTTCCTGATGCTGTTACAAATACTATTGTAGTTAATATCGACGAAGTAACTGGTGGTGTCTTGAATAGCAGACCAAGTGCGACGATCAGTATCTTTAGATTTTGTCCATCTGATTTAGCGGGGACATATGTTGCGGTTAGTTCAGGTACTTCCACAGATGGGGCACCTGTTAATAATCCAATAACAAACTTTGAGTATACCGTTGAGGTTACTCAAAATGAAGATGGTACATACTCAATTTCTGATGGAGTTGCAGGAGTTTATCAAGATTGGTATTGCGCACCATATGGTTATTGTTTCGAAACAGCTGGGAATTTTAAAGATGTATGTGGTCAGTTGTCCGGAAGTTGGGTAGAAGCTTTTGGCTCTACTGTTGTATTAACAGGTCAAGATAATGCTGATGGTACTTTAACAATTAGTTGGGAAAATGGTTTTGGCGATACAGCCACAGCTACATATACTAAGCAATAAGACTGAATGTGATTTATTCAAAAAGGCGGCAATTTGCCGCCTTTTTCATATATGTTACTTTTTTATTAAAATTTTAAACCTTTTGTAGTTTTTGTTATCTTAGTAAAAAATAATAACAATGAAAAGAATTCTTTCTATATTCCTAAGCCTTTCGGTCGGTCTTATTTACGCGCAAGGCACAATTAATTCTTCTTTTCGTAAAGTAGAATTTATTACTTTAAGACCGGCTAACTTGGAAGGAGTCAAAGGAACCCCTTATGTGCATGAAGAATTTCAGCCAGCATCAATTGAAGGGTTTAAAGGCAGTTATCTAGTTCGCTATAATGCTAGCGATGAACAAATGGAAGTGAAAGTGGGTTCAGGAATTAAAGTTGTCCCCGTTTCCAGTGTGAGTAGTGTTAAAATTGAATCTCTTAGACAAACGTATATTCCATTAGGTAATGATTTCAATAATGCATTCGGACGTGTAGTATGGGAGGATGATAAGGGTAATATTTTGCTCGCTCGAGATGTAATTGGTTTTCAAGAGGAACAGAAAGCAAAGAATGGTTATGGGAGTGATAAGCCGGCTAAGTATCTTAAGAGCCGCTCCACTTATTATTTAAAATCCAAAGGAGGATTAGCTTTAGAATTACCAGAAAAGAAGAAAAAGTTTCTGACGGTATTTTCAGATAAGAAAGAGGAAGTCGCCAAATTAATAAAGCAGCGAAAATTTAAATTAGATAAAGAGGAAGACCTCAAACAAATAGTTTCTTACTACTATCAAAAACAATAATATCAGAACCCTCCTTTTTGGAGGGTTTTTTATTTCACAAAACCTTACCATTTAAATTAATTCAAATACCATACCTTTAACCCGATATTAATCGGTACCATGTGACCGCTGTATAATCATCAGCAATAATACATGAAATACACATTTTTCTGTTTTTTCTTCTTAAGCATAAGTGCGTTTGTCCTAGGGCAAGATTTACCACCAAAACCAGATAACAATACTGATCCATTTAATCAGAAACCTCGGGATACAGCTAAACAGAAAAAAGGTGGCCGCACCTTCGATCCAGAAGCATTAGCTCGAAATAAAAAAGTAAAACCTACAATCGATTTATATCAAGTCATTTCCCATGGTCGTGATACTACTCAAATCGATACTACACTAAGTATTCAAAAAGAATACAAATACAACTATTTACGTAAGGACAATTTTGAGTTGTTGCGTTTCTCAAATATTGGGCAAACATACAATCGACTAGGGTATTCATTTAAACAAAAAAGGCTGTATCCGGAATATGGAATCAAGGCCAAGCACTTTCCATATAAAGAGTTGGATGATATAAATTATTATAGAGTTCCAACTCCAGTAACAGATATTCTGTTTAAAACTACAATGGAGCAAGGGCAGCTGTTGGAAACGATGATTACTGTAAACCCGGCCCCTAATTTTAATATCTCTTTGGCGTATAAGGGTCTTAGATCCTTAGGTAAGTATCAAAATATTTTAAGTAGTAACGGGAATTTTATAATTACTTCAAACTATAATACAAGTAATGATCGATATAATATGCGCTGGCATATAGCCGCTCAAGATATTACCAATCAAGAAAATGGAGGTGCGTCTAATCTTGAAGAAGAATTCACATCAGGCGATGACGAGTTTAAGGATAGATCGTTAGTGCAAGTTCAATTTCAGGATGCTGAGAATAGACTGGATGGAAAACGATATTTCCTAGACCACGATTTCAGTATATTTAGAAAGAATGATTCGTTACGAAGATATAATCTCAAATTAGGACATGTTTTCAATTATGAAACCAAATCGTATCGCTTCGAAAAAAATTCATCAACTGACAACTTTTTCGGAACCGCCTTTGTGTCCGGTTCGGTCGATGACCGCTCCAAGCTTCGCGCTATGAATAATCAACTGTACCTAAGTTACGATTCGAAGCTAACAGGCGAACTCAAATTCAACAGTACCTATTATAACTATAATTATATTCACGGCAGTACTTTTATAAGTGATGGTCTGACAATACCCAATAATTTAAAAGGGAGCACGGTAGGCGCTGGTGGAAGCTGGAAACATAGAATAGGTCAGTTTGATATTGGCGCTAGTCTAGAAACTATTATTGCTGGTGATTTAGAAGGAAACAGCCTTAATGCAAACACAGGCTTTCAATTTTCTGAAGACTTATCTGTCAAAGCTGAAATACAATCCGCGTCTAAAGCTCCCGATTTCAATTTTATAATGTATCAAAGTGATTATACCAAGTATAATTGGTTCAATGACTTCGATAATGTAAAAACTCAAACCGCTCAATTTAATATCAAGTCAAAAAAGTGGTTCGATTTAAATCTTAGTTACTCCATTATCGATAATTATGCATATTTCGGTAAAGAAACTCTGCCAGAAGGCTCCACGGATTTTGCCCAAGCACAGCCATTACAATTTACAAATACCATTAATTACTTAAAGGCCACATTAGAACACGAAATTAGCTGGCGCGGTTTCGCACTTCATAACACAGTACAATATCAAAATGTAACACAAGACTCGCAGGTAATTAATGTGCCAGAAATTGTCACCAGAAACACCTTTTATTATTCAGGGTTTTTGTTTAAAAAGGCCATGTATTTTCAAACCGGTGTCACTTTAAAATACTTTACTGAATATAATGCCGATGAATACAGTCCGTTACTCGGGGAATTTTACACTCAGAACCAAACAAAAATCGGCAACTTCCCGGTGCTCGATTTCTTTTTTAATGCAAAGGTTCGCCAAACACGTATTTATTTAAAAGCCGAACATTTCAATAGTAGCTTTACAGGCTATAATTTCTTATCGGCACCAAACTATCCATATCGAGATTTTATAGTGCGCTTTGGTCTAGTTTGGAATTTCTTTACTTAAAACCATTAGGGCGTTCCCATGACAGAAAAAGTCATGGTCGGGCTTTTCACTATATCTTTTTATTGTTTGTAAGGGTTATTAGTTATAATCGGTTTATTATTCAGTCTTATTCTTCGCGCTCATTATATAGTATAAATAACAATAAAAAGGATGCCGTTGCAATCCCTAACGCAAGTATTGTCATTACATATATAATGTAGTTTGTAAAATAACAATAGCACTTTCTTATTTTTTATCCTACTTGTAAATCACTAAACACCTATAAACAAAGGCTTTGTTTGTGTGCATTAAATAGCTTCGAAAAAAAAATGAAAAAAAACACAAAAAGCATTGTGGTAACCATTAACTCGTTTTATATTTGCAGCCGCTTAGACGGGGAACGTTTAGGGGTGATTTGGGAGTTCATTTTTTATTGGGAGTTAGGGTCGAAAAAAAGTTTAATTTTTTTGTTGTGTGAATTAAAAATTGGTTTTATAT
>NZ_JAABOQ010000006.1 GCF_010671565.1 Spongiivirga citrea | reverse complement strand
TAAGGTGGTTATAGCAATGGGGCTCACCTCTTACCATTCCGAACAGAGAAGTTAAGCCCATTAGCGCCGATGATACTACATTCGTGGGAAAGTAGGTCGCCGCCTTCTTCTAAAGACTCAATCAATTATTTGGTTGAGTCTTTTTTTTGATCTAAAGTCAACGCAACTTCCCCACGAATGAAACCGTGGTAATCAGTGTCCTTAAAATTGTATACTAAAAATTACAATTTTAAGGACACTGACTGGTTTATGAGACTTAATCCCAACTTCTTCCGAACACTAATACCCGATATAAAAAAGAATCCAAAAACTTTTTTATAAAGTAAACTCAACAAAGTACTTTTAGCGTTTAACCTTTCTAAGCCGACTTTTTAAGTATTGATTACCTCTAGATCAGATCATGGACTAAACTAAGGCGTTGTTTGGTTTAGCTAGAAATGCAGTTAGAAAAGCTATTTCAAAACTTTGCATTACTTTTAGTTACATCTTCTAACCAAAACAAGTAACCAATGAGTAATCAAAAATCACGGAGGAGTTTTCTTAAAAATTCGACACTGGCGGGAGTTGGTATTGCTGTTTCGCCTAATATTTCATTGGCTTCAATTCCTTCAACTAATAAACAAAAATTAAAACTAGGACTTATAGGAGTAGGGCTTAGAGGAACCAACCACCTTCAGAATGCATTGCAAAGAGATGATGTTTTAATTACTGCTATATGCGATATCGATCAGACCAGAATTGAAATTGGACTTAAGGAGATAGTAAATGCGAAACAAGAAAAACCTATAATTTTCGGTAAGAATGATCTCGACTATCGTAATCTTTTAGAATTAACCAATGTTGATGCAGTTATTATTTCAACACCTTGGTTGTGGCATGCTAGAATGGCAAAGGACGCTATGAGAGCAGGCAAATATGTGGGAGTAGAAGTATCTGCGGCTAATACAATGGAAGAATGTTGGGATCTTGTCAATATTCATGAGGATACAGGGACACATTTAATGATACTCGAAAATGTGAATTACCGCCGAGATATTTTGGCTGTGCTAAATATGGTTAAGCAAGATGTTTTTGGGGAGTTGGTACATTTTAGATGTGGATATCAGCATGATCTTCGTTTCGTAAAGCTGAACGATGGAAAATCAGCCTACGGTAAGGGTGTAGAATTCGGTGAAAAAGGAATCTCTGAATCTAAATGGCGCACACAGCATTCGGTATCTAGAAATGCAGATGTATACCCTACGCATGGAGTGGGTCCAATCGCAACCATGTGCAATATTAACAGGGGAAACCGGTTTTCGTCAATTACTTCAAATGCAACTAAGAGTATTGGTTTACACAATTATATTGTAAAGCATGGAGGCAGAGATCATCCAAATGCTAAGATTAAGTTCAAGCAGGGCGATGTTATTACATCGACTATTGAAACTACCAATGGTGAAACTATTATTGTTACTCATGATTGTAACTTACCAAGACCATATTCACTTGGGTTTAGAGTACAAGGCAGCAATGGTTTATGGGAAGTTGATGGCAATCGCATTTATATCGAAGGAAAGTCTAAACCTCATAAATGGGATGATGCAGACTCATGGCTTAAAAAATATGATCACCCACTTTGGGAAAAGTATGGCGAATATGCCGAAGGATCTGGTCATGGAGGTATGGATTTTTTTGTTTTAAATGCCTTTGTAGAATGTGCAAAACAAAATATAGCTCCCCCGCTTGATGTTTATGATGCAGCAGCTTGGAGTGCAATTACTCCACTTTCCGAATTATCGATTGAGAACAATGGAGAGCCCCAGAATTTCCCAGATTTCACACGCGGTATGTGGATTAAAAGAAAGCCATACGATTGGCTAAAAGATACTTATTAATAGATTCGAAATAGACAAGTGAGAAATAACGTTGATGAAATAATAGTAGAAGCTCCTGGACGAATTTGTTTATTCGGTGACCATCAAGATTATTTGGGTTTACCGGTAATCGCTTGTGCAATAGATAGATATATTACTTTAAAGGCAACTAAGAATACTACCAATATCTTTAAGATATCAATGCCTGATATTGATGAAAGGAGAACAATAGCTATTAATGAAACTTTTTCAGACATAGAAGCTGGAGATTATTTTGTTTCTTCTTTAAAAGTACTAAGGAGCAAAGGTTGCATACCATCCCATGGTTATGATGTTTTAATTACTAGTAATCTTGCGATTAATGCTGGTTTGTCAAGCTCATCCGCAGTAATTGTTGCTTGGGTAAAATTTTTACTAACTGCTTTCGGAAGCGAACATCCAATTAACAATGAGTTTATTGGAGAAATGGCATATCAAGCAGAAGTTGTGGAACACAACGCCCCTGGCGGCTATATGGATCAGTATACTATAGCAAATGGAGAAGTGCTATTTATTGAAACAGGTAAAAGCACCAATTTCCAGAAAATCGCAAATACTGTCCAGTATTTGGTAATTGGTGAATCTGGTGTAAAGAAAGATACTCTTAAAACTCTAAGTAATTTGAAAGAAAAGGCTATGATGGCTATACATTTAGTGGAAAAAGAGAATCCAAATTTCACAATACGCTCGTCAAATTTGGCTGACTACGAGTTATATCAAGAATTGCTACCAGATGATATAAAGCCTATTTTTCTTGCTGCTCTTAAAAACTATCACTTGACTATAAAAGCATTAATGGAATTCAATAGTGTTAGGCCTAGTGTCCATAAATTGGGTGTTTTAATGAATGAACATCATAGTATGTTAAAAGATAAATTACATATTACAGTTCCAATTATTGATGAAATGATTACTGGGGCTTTAGATGCTGGGGCCTATGGTGCGAAAATTGTGGGTTCTGGAGGTGGTGGTTGTATTGTCGCAATGACCCCTGAGGATAAGCAGCAGTTTGTCATTAATGCCATGTATAAAGCTGGAGCTAAAAAGGCTTATACAGTAGAAGTAAGCGAAGGTGTTAAATTGCTATCACAAAATGGACGACAATAAGCTAATTATTCTGGCTGCTGGAGCTTCATCCAGAATGAAAAATTCCAAAGATGATGTTTTAGATTCGAAAACATTACTGCAAGCGAATCAGAGGACAAAAGGACTAATAGATATAGATAATGCAGGACGACCGTTATTGGATTTTCTGTTATACAACGCAAAAAAGGCTGGTTACACTAACATTTTCATCGTTATTAATGCGAAGGATGAATTAATCAAGAAACATTATGGTAGTAAATTAAAAGGTAATAGTTTTAATGGACTTACTATTAGTTATGCCATTCAACATATTCCGCCCGATCGTACAAAACCTCTTGGTACTGCAGATGCCGTTGCTCAAACGCTTCAACAATATCCAGAATTACAAAAGCAGTACTTCACAGTTTGTAATAGTGATAATTTATATTCGGAAAATGCTTTTAAACAGTTAATAGAGGTAAACGAAAAAAGCGCCTTTATAGCCTATAACCGAGGCACTTTGCAGTTTAAGTCAAATAGGATTAATCAATTTGCTTTAGTGGCGTTAGATCAAGATAATTATTTGCAGGATATTATTGAAAAGCCTTTAGAAAATGACAATGTAAAATATGAAGATTCACAAGGTGTTTTAAGAGTAAGCATGAATATTTTTAAATTCTACGGGCCATTATCCTCACATTATTTGTTGAATTGCCCAATAAGTGAAAAACGCAAGGAGAAAGAACTGCCGACGGCCTTATTAAATATGGTAAACGACCATCAATATTCTATAATCGGAATACCAATGTCAGAGCATGTGCCTGATATGACATCAAAAGAAGATATTACAATCATGAGAGTGTATATTCAAGATAATTATCCCGATTTCAACTGGGAATAGGCTATTTTCTCGCCTAATAATTCACTATATTTAGGACTTATAATTATTATGATACTCTTTATTATTGCTTGATTATGAGCTTCAAAGCTACTTTGAGGATATTCGAAAAAGAATACCCTTTGTTAGATCTTGACTATGGTCTAAAACAACAAACTGATACCAACTACCGACCTATAAGTCGAGCTTCTGATGGTAAGTTGTATTTAAAATTTGCTTCTACAAAAGACGATACTGCCTTATATGATGCCATGTTTTCTCCAACTCAAATGGTGAAGGGTTCAATACGTGTATATAAAAGAGATGGGTTTAGTAAAAGTTTTGATATCGAGTTTGCGAACGCCTACATTATTCATTTACAAGAAGATTATAATGCAGACAGCGAACAACCTCTTTCTATGCAATTAATCATTAGTCCGCAAATACAGAGAATACGAAATACCATTTTTGAATTACCAGCCAATCCTAGTAATCCTTTTGAAAATTAAAATAATTAGCCTCTTACCTTAACCGGCAAATAAACCACCTTCTTTGTCTCATAAAACTCTTCTTCAAAATAGTCCGATAAATTGGTGATTTCCGCTTTTGGAAAATCGGCTAATTCTTCGGTTAAATCACCACCTTTTAGGTAAATAATCCCATTTCTGATATCGTGATTGTTCTTTTTGGCGATTTTTCCTTTGGTCCAACGTACGAAAGTTGGCATTGCGGCAACTGCTCTACTTACTATAAAATCAAAGGTGTTATCAATATCTTCCACACGACTATGAATAGCAGTAACATTAGTTAATCCTAATCCTTTTGAGACTTCTTGAACTACCTTAATTTTTTTACCAATAGAATCGACTAATGTAAAATGTATTTCGGGAAACATGATAGCCAGAGGTATTCCAGGAAAGCCGCCACCGGTTCCAACGTCCATTATCTTGCTCCCAGATTTGAAACTAATATATTTTGCAATTCCCAGTGAATGCAGGACGTGTCGCAGGTATAATTCATCGATGTCTTTACGGCTAACTACATTTATTTTTAAATTCCAATCTTGATATAAGTCCTTTAATTGTTCAAAATGAGAATATTGATCAACACTTAGGTTTGGAAAATATTTTTTTATTAGTGACACGGACATCGATTAATTTTTTAACAAAAATACAACGCTTCGTTTTAGTTTTAAGATACTTTTTTCACCTTGGCAGGAGTTATTATCAATATATTTGCTCAGAATTGTTATGAAACGTAAGGATTTAATCCTTCCACTATAAAAAATACCTATGAATACACAATCTCTTAGATTTTCAAGAGCTGACAAGGCTAAGTTTTTCAGGACTTTGAATAAACGTGTTAATGATTATTTTAAGGACAATAACATAAAACGTACAGGAAATTGGAAGCTCTATTTGAAATCTGCTATCATGTTTTCAATCTTTTTAGCTCCTTATTTCGTTCTACTAACGATCGACATGCCCAATTGGGCGCAATTACTACTAACCGTGGTAATGGGAGTTGGTATGGCCGGATTAGGTATGAACGTAATGCATGATGGGAATCACGGCTCATTCTCGACGAAAAAATGGGTCAACAAATTAATGGGATCCTCTATTTATATTTTAGCGGGTAATGTATATAATTGGCAGGTACAGCATAATGTCTTGCATCATACCTATACAAATATTCATGGTCATGATGAAGATTTAGAAGCAGGACGTGTTTTGCGTTTTTCAAAGCATGCCAAATGGTATAAGTATCAAAAATATCAGCACTACTATTCGGTATTGTTATATGGGTTGCTAACTTTTAACTGGGCGATCACTACCGATTTTATGCAGATGCGTCGTTACCTAAAGCGCAAGCTTTCTTACGGTGAATTACAAAGCCCAGCAAAGCAGTGGAGCGTATTGGTAATTACCAAGTTAATATACCTGACAGTATGGATTGTTTTACCTCTTATTTTTATCGATGTTGTTTGGTGGAAGGTGTTGTTAGGCTTTTTCGTAATGCATTACGTTGCTGGATTAATTTTAAGCGTCGTATTTCAGTTAGCACATGTTGTTGAAGATACTGCTATGCCATTACCAGATGAATCTGGAACGATGAAAAACACTTGGGCTATACATCAGCTATTTACTACGGCTAATTTCGGCACAAAAAATAAGATTGTAAATTGGTTTACTGGTGGTTTAAATCATCAGGTTGAACATCATATTTTTCCGCATATTAGTCACGTACATTATACGAAGATCTCTAAAATTGTAAAGGAAACGGCAAGTGAGTTTAATTTGCCGTATATCGAGTATAAAACAACCAGAAAGGCAATCATTGCTCATTTTAAACACTTGAAAGAAATGGGAATGAAACCAGCACTGGCATAACACAACAATTAAGTATTTTTTACAATGTTAGTTGAAACAAAGAATCCGCTTTCTGATAGAATTAACAGCTTACCAACTTCGCAAACATTGGCAATGGCAGCCAAAGCGAGAGAACTTCGAAATCAAGGAAAAGATATTATCGGATTGAGCTTGGGAGAACCAGACTTCAATACTCCAGATTTCATTAAGGAAGCCGCCATTAAAGCAATTAATGAGAATTACAATTCCTATACCCCTGTTGACGGATATGCGGAGTTAAAAGAGGCTATTTGTCTTAAGTTTAAGAGAGATAATAAGTTAGAATATAAACCTGCACAAATTGTTGTAAGTACAGGGGCAAAACAATCTATAGCAAATATTGCAGAGGTGTTGTTGAATCCTGGTGATGATGTACTACTACCAGCCCCATATTGGGTAAGTTATTCGGCAATTGCAACCCTTGCAGAGGCTAATTTTATTGAAATACCAAGTACGATCGAGAATGATTTTAAGATTACTCCTGAGCAACTAGAAGCTGCGATCACTCCACGTACGAAGATGATTTTTTTCAACTCACCAAATAATCCTAGCGGAAGTGTTTATAGTGAGGATGAATACAGGGCTTTGGCAAAAGTATTAGAGAGGCATCCAGATATTTTTATTCTGTCTGATGAGATTTATGAGCATATCAATTATGGACATCCTAGTTTTAGTTTTGCCAGAATTCCTGAAATGTATGATCGTACGATTACTGTTAATGGTGTTGCTAAGGCATTCGCTATGACTGGTTGGAGAATAGGTTACATTGGGGCTCCTGAATGGATTGCAAAAGCTTGTACAAAAATGCAAGGCCAAATTACTTCGGGTGCCAACTGTATTGCACAGCGCGCTACAATTACGGCCGTTAGCGAACCTGTGAGTCGCATTCAATATATGGTTGACGAGTTTAGAAGTCGCCGTGATATGGTATTACAATTACTTGGAGAAATTCCTGGATTTAAGATCAATGAACCTGAAGGGGCTTTTTATGTCTTTCCTGATATTTCATATTACTTTGGCAAAACACTTAAAGGACATCAGATTAATAATGCGTCGGACTTTGCTATGTTTATTTTAGAAGAAGCAAATGTGGCAACAGTTACGGGTGATGCGTTCGGTGCACCTAATAATATTCGCATTTCGTATGCTGCGTCAGTAGATAATCTAAAAGAAGCGATTAAAAGAATCAAAGATTCGGTAAGTTAATTAGACCTTGCTCTTACTAGAAATTTTAAACGCTCTCTAAACGGGGACGTTTTTGTTTATCTATTTCTCCAAAAAACGGGCGTCAGAAGGATTAATACCGTAAATAGTTCGAGTCTTCCTAAAAGCATCAAAAATGCACACCACCATTTTCCAGCAGTGGGTAATACGCTATAATTATTTACTGGGCCTAGTTCGCCAAATGCTGGACCTACATTACCAAGTGATGAAGCGGCACCGCCGATGGAGGTTTCAAAATCTAATCCCATTGCACCCAATACTAATGCTCCGACAATGAACAGCAACATATACAGAATAAAAAAGCCTAGGATGTTGTATACAATCTCTTGTGAAACACTTTTGCCATTATAGCGCACAGGAATAATCGCATTAGGATGCAGGGTTCGCTTAAATTCTAATAATCCGTTCTTGATCATTAGCATATGTCGAACAACTTTTACACCACCCGCTGTAGATCCAGCAGAACCTCCTAAGAACATTAATCCGAAAAAGAATACGGTTAAAAAGGGGGTCCATAAGGTATAATTAGCTGTAACAAATCCGGTAGTGGTAACAATGGCCAATACTTGAAATAATCCATGTCTAAAAGCGCTTTCTCCTTCGCCGTTTATCAAAGGATGATTAACACTAGAAGCTGTAATATCCGCATTAAAATAAATAACCAAAGACGCTACCACGGTTGATATGCCGATAAAGAGAAAGTAAAATTTAAATTCTTGATCCTTTAATATTTTTTGAATTTTACCTTTGAATGCAAAGTAACTAAGTACAAAATTAGTACCCGCCAAAAACATAAAAACCATAATAATATACTGTATCACAGGTCTATCATTCCAGTTAGCAATACTTGTATTTTTGGTCGAAAACCCTCCTGTGCTTAGCGTACTCATGGCATGATTAATGGCATCAAAAAAGCTCATGCCAGCAACTTGAAGTAAAATAGTTTCAGCCGCAGTATATCCTACATAAATTAGCCAAAGTCTCTTGGCGGTATCTGTAATTCTAGGGTGGAGTTTATCACCACCAGGGCCTGGAGCTTCGGCAGCAAACAACTGCATACCACCAATTCCTAAAAGTGGTAAAATTGCAATAGCTAGTACGATAATTCCCATTCCACCAATCCAGTGGGTCATACTTCGCCAAAATAAGATTCCTTCTGGTAGTGATTCAATATCGTTTAATATTGAGGCCCCTGTGGTGGTATATCCAGATATGGTTTCAAAAAAAGCTTCTGTAAATCCAGGAATCGCATCAGTAAAAATGTAGGGGAATGTACCTGAAAGAGACATAAAGATCCACCCGAATGTAACGACAATATACCCTTCCCGTTTTTTAATCTCTTTTTTGTGATCTCGAGTAGTAAACATTAATAAAACTCCAGCAAATAAAGTTGCCAGACCAGCTAGAGTGATCTCTAGCGTCACACCATCCTTATATATGCGACTAATAATAGCTGCCACTAACATAAAACCACCATTGCATAACAATAGTAGCCCCATTAAATGAAATATGATCTTGTAGTTAAGCCTTTTCATGCAGTCTTAAAAAAACATGTTTTCGACCTTTTTAATCGATCGTGGTAAGCAGCATACAACAACTTTGTCGCCTACTTGAATAATAAAATCACCTAAAGCGATTATTCCTTCGTCATTTCTAACAACCCCGCCTATAATAGCCGACCTTGGAAATTCCAAATCTTTTATTTTTTTGCCTGTAATTTTAGAACCCGGCGTAACTATAAATTCCAAAATTTCGGCATTCATATTGTTTAATTTAGTCAATGCGACCACTTCTCCTCGTCTAATATGTCTGAATATATTATTCGCTGCAAGTAGTTTTTTATTGATTAGGGTATCAATACCAATAGAATGTGAAAGCTGGAAATAATCCATATTTTCTACCAGCGCAATCGTTTTTTTTATGTTACGTGACTTCGCTACTAAGCAAGACATAATATTGGTCTCTGAGTTCCCAGTAACAGAAATAAACGCATCCATTTCATCTATATCTTCTTCATCAAGCAACTCTACATTTCGACCATCACCATTAATAATTAATGCATTGGGGAGATCTTCTGCGATATCAATTGCTTTTGTTTTATTCTTTTCTATTAGCTTAACATTAAATCGATTTCCGCAAAGATCTCTGGCAGTTTTATAGCCTACTTTACTACCACCTAAAATCATCACATTTTTAATTTCCTCTTTCTCACGACCAGTTAGTTTGTAAAGCTGATCCACTCCATTTTTGATAGTTATAAAATATGCGTGATCACCTTCTTTAAAATGTGTGTCTCCTCGGGGAATTAAAGTATACTGTGTTCCTTTGCGCTGCAATGCAATGGGCATAAAAGCGAAATCAGGGAAAATATTGGCAACTTCTTTGACAGATTTACCAATGAAGGGAGCTCCTTTTTTCAAAGTGGTGCCCACCATAGTTAATGCTCCATCTTCAAACTCATAAGTATCACTAAAGCCAGCTTGTTCCAATAATAATTGAATTTCGTCCGCTGCTAGCTCTTCGGGAGAAATTAGCTCATCAATTCCTAAGCTAGTAAACTTTAAATTGTCTTTATGTTCTATGAATTCGGTATTCGAAATACGAGCGATGGTACGTTTGCAGCCTAATTGTTTTGCCAATAAACAAATCGTAATATTTGATGTTTCTGAAGCTGTTACCGCAATCATCAAATCCGACGCGCCTATTTGTGCTTCGTTTAGAATATTGATTGATGTAGCATCACCTTTAATGACCTTGATATCCAAATGGGTATCAGCATAGGTCAAACTTTCTTTATCCTGATCGATCAGGGTTATATTTTGCGACTCAAATGAGAGAAGTTTGGCTAAATGGAAACCAACCTCACCTGCACCGGCTATAATAATTTTCATTTACAGTGTAGTTATAAACAGTTGTTTAGGGGGTGTAAAAGCATAGTACTTTTGGAACGGTTAGTTTAAGATCCTTTACCATATTCAACATAGAAAGAAGTACAAATATACGCTAAAAAACAGTTTTGCTATCGAGAATCCGTTGTAAGGTGGTGTTTTACACTTTAATGTGATTAGGTTTTAAGTGAATGCCCAAATTACAGCGTATATTTGCAAAAAATTGCGAATGTCTAAACCTATTACTCCATATAATCATTCTGATAGCAGTAAAAAAGAGCAAGTAACTGAGATGTTTGATACCATTTCTACCAAATACGATGGTTTAAATCGTGTTATTTCTTTTGGTATTGATGTAAAATGGCGTAAAAAAGTAGTTGCCTTAGTTAAGGAAACAAAGCCAGAAAGTGTATTAGATATTGCAACTGGTACCGGTGATCTTATTATCAGTATGGCTGAAACCGGTGCAACTAAATTGGTTGGTTTAGACATTTCTCCGGGAATGCTAGAAGTTGGTAAGCAAAAAATTGCTACACAAGGATTGAGCGATAAAATAGACATGATTATTGGCGATAGCGAACAAATGCCGTTTGATGATAATAGTTTTGAAGCAATAACTGTTGCTTTTGGGGTTCGTAATTTTGAAAATTTAGAAAAAGGACTCGCTGAGATTTTACGAGTATTAAAACCGAAAGGACGATTGGTAATCCTAGAAACATCGGTGCCCACTAAAACACCATATAAGCAAGGGTTTTATTTGCATTCAAAATTGATCTTGCCTACAGTAGGAAAGTTGTTTTCTAAAGATAAAACGGCTTATACATATCTATCAAAATCAGCTGCTGCTTTTCCTCATGGGAAAGCTTTCAACAATATTTTGGAAAAAATTGGGTTTATAGCTATTGAAAATAAGCCACAAACATTTGGTGTTGCCACCATTTATACTGCTTCAAAATAGCCTTATGACTAGATCATTTCTTTTTGTATTTTTTTTCGTGTGTGTTCAAGCTGTTTCAGGACAATTTTTACGCGATCAAATAATTAATTTAGAAAATAAGGATAAAGATTTGTTGAGTTGGGGATATTACCTTGGTTTTAATCAATATGACTTTAAATTTAACTATGAAGAAAGTCAGACTGATGACATTCTAGTTAATAAGAGTATTGGTTTTAATGTAGGCTTGGTAGGTGAAGTTAGATTGAACGATTATTTCGATATTCGTTTTGAACCGGGATTGTATTATACACAACGCGATTTAATGTTTCCCGGTTTTGTAGAGCAGCGGGATATGTTAAGAGAAGTAAAGTCCACTTATATTCACTTTCCTCTATTACTAAAGATTAGTACGAAGCGTATTAATAATTTCAAGCCTTTTATTGTTGGCGGGTTGTCAACTTCGGTTAATCTTTCTAGTAATGAAGATAATCCAGATGATAATCGCAGTGGAAACTTTCGTATGAAAGAAAGCACATACTACTACGAGCTTGGTTTCGGAATTGATTTCTATTTATACTACTTCAAGTTTACACCCTCTATTCGCGGGGTATTCGCTTTAAATGATGAACTTGTGCCAGATGCTGATCCAAATAGTGCTTGGACTAGCGGGATTACCAAAATGGCAACAAGAGGTGTGTTTATCAATTTTACATTTGAGTAAGATTTTTTGCTAAATCTCTAACTGGTAGTTCACAAAGTTAGGCTGAGGTCTGCTTGATTGATGATATTGGATTTCTCAATCTTAATTAGAAAGCCTTCGGTCTTTATATTTGTGCAGTAGAAGGGGTACTTATAAATCATCTGCGCCAAAAGCCAAAGGCAGTAAATCGGCTAAAGAGTTCATTTTAATTACTTTCCCTGTTTCACCCATAAAAAGCATTTCAATAGGTGTTTTCTGTTTTTGCTCATATTCAGCGATGCTTTGTCGGCATGCACCGCATGAGGATACAGGTTCGTTACTAGAACCGTTGCTTGCTGCCGCTGTGATGGCAATTTTCTTAATAGGTACTCCAGGGTATTGTGAGCCAGCATAAAAAATAGCAACACGTTCGGCACATAGCCCAGAAGGGTAGGCAGCATTTTCTTGATTAGTCCCTGTAATTATTTCACCATTTTCTAGTAGAATGGCTGCTCCTACTTTGTAATTTGAATAAGGGGCATAGGCAGTATTCCGAACCTTAATTGCTAAATGCATTAGCGACGCATCACTGCCTACTAATTCATTTAAGTTATCGTATACCGTTAGGGTTGTGGTAAGCTTAACTTCTTGCATCCTTAAATGTAAGGATTATTGGTCAAAAGCCTCTCCTAAGTTAAAGGTAAGAGAGAAACGCAGCGTGTTTTCAAGTGGATTTCTAACCTGCGATGCTGAAAATAAATATGAAATATCGATATCTAAAGCATTATAGGTAAAGCCTGCTCCTAAAGTAGCGTACTTACGAGAACCTTTCTCATCACTTTCGTTAAAATATCCTGTTCGTACTGCAAATGAATCTAGGTATGTATATTCCACGCCTACAGCCCAAGTAAATTCTTTCAACTCTTCACTAAAACCTCCTGGTGCATCACCAAATGATTGAAAAATACCTTGAAAGAAACTTACATCATCATCTTGCCCTTCGATAATATTACCAGAATCATCTCTTACCGGAGGAGTTGGAACCAACAACTTATTGAATTCTGTATTAAGTGATAATACGTTGTCTTGATCAAAAATAAAATCATAGCCACCACCAATTTTCATGTTAGATGGGATAAAGTTTTCCTGTCCGCCTTCATCATAGGTCAACTTAGGTCCGATGTTCGAAAAATTAAAGCCAGCTCTCCAACGGCCGTTAAAATTAGTACTTCCGTATGCTATTTCTCTAGATTGATAAAAACCAGCAACGTCGACACCAACAGTTCCACGGCCACCAACCTCATTTCCACCTTCTTGTAGGCGTAAGTTACTGTTCAGGTATCGCCCTGCAATAGCCATTGAAAAAGATTCGCTCAACTTTAAAGAATAAGATAAATCTAGTGCTAGCTCATTTGGTTGCTGTGTACCTTGACTTACAACATCGTTTCCTACTAAACTATTAAATTCAATATCGCCCAAACTAAAATACTTGAAACTTGCGGCCCACGCGCTTTGTTCATTTATCCTATTATAAAAGGTTATGTTGCCTAAAAAAATATCGTTTACTAAATCACTTAAATAAGGAGTATAGCTAACGCCAATACCATATTGTTGTGGGGCAAAAGCGTACTTAGCAGGATTCCATTGTTGCGAATAGGCATCGGCTGATGTGCTAACACCCAGTTCACCCATACCCGCAGCTCTCGCATCTGGGGTAATCAGTAAAAACGGAACCGCTGTTGTAATAACTCTTGAATCATCCTGAGCACTTAAGTTAAACGCAGTAAGTACTATAAGTAAGGTGCAGATAAAATTTTTCATAAAATAGCCGCTGTGCAAATTAGAGCAAATATAAGTTTTAATTAAAATAATGCAAGTGCATTAAGTCCTGTTAAGTAACGTTCATTTAATAGTTATGGTATGTCGTTCGGTCGAAATATTTTAACAAGACTTTCAGAAAAAGTTTCAAAGTTGAAAAAGCAAAGTAAGAAAAGGTAGAAATAAGTTGGATTCTAGAGAGGTTTTTAAATTTTTATTAAAAAGCAAGGTAGGGTAAAAGGCTTTTCGTTTTTTATACTAGTGTCCTGTTTTTTGTTTGTTCGCAAATTCCTTGAAAAAGGTCGATTATCGAGAAAACAAACCCTACGTCGTTTGATGAAATTTTTATGACAACAACATAAAATAATATTCATAATCCTTCGTTAATATTAGGCACTAAACTTCGGAAAAGCTGATTTTTAGTAAAGTAAACATTGTAACAACTAAAAAACTTGACATTTAGCACGTTATTGCTAACTTGCGTGCTTTAAATAAAGAAGAACCAAATCTTAGTTATGAAAAAACGTATTTACAAGTCTAGCTTGTTATTGCTAATGGCTTTTACTTTTACTTTCGTGGGTTGTAAAAAATCCTCAGGGGGTAAAAACACTTCGCGTGCTACCGGATGGTCTATTAATGACAAAAATGGTGGATTCCAATACAATTCTGATTTCAAGGCACAGGAGACTGGCCCAGGATTAGTATTTATCGAAGGAGGTACTTTTACAATGGGTAAAGTACAAGATGACGTAATGCACGATTGGAACAATACTCCAAACAAGCAGCACGTAATGTCTTTCTATATGGACGAGACCGAGGTGACCAATAAAATGTACTTAGAGTACTTAGATTGGATTAAAATGGTTTTTCCAATCGAGAATCCGAACTATCGTCAAATTTATTTAGGAGCGTTACCCGATACATTAGTATGGCGTAATCGTCTTGGTTATAACGAGACAATGACTTCTAACTACTTGCGTCACCCTGCTTATGGAGAGTATCCAGTAGTTGGTGTAAATTGGGTACAAGCAGCTCAATTTAGTAAGTGGAGAACTGATCGTGTAAACGAGTATGTCTTAGAGCGAGAAGGTTATATTGCACAGGACACTAAGATTGCCGGCGTAGATGCCAACAGTACATTCAGCACAGAAACCTACCTGAATGCTCCAGATATGGCTTATGGCGGTAAAATTGATTCTGTACAAGGAAAACAAAAAGGATCTAAAGATAGCACGAATGTATATGCACGTCGTAGTTCTGGTCTTATTTTACCGGAATACCGTTTGCCAACTGAGGCGGAATGGGAATATGCTGCAATTGCACTTGTAGGTGTAAGAGAGTACAACAACTATAGAGGTAGAAAGAAATATCCTTGGGATGGTGATTATACTAGAACTGCAAAACGCCAAATAAAAGGTGATCAGCTTGCTAACTTTAAGCAAGGTAAAGGTGACTATGGCGGAATTGCAGGATGGTCGGATGATGGTGGAGATATTACCGTAGCTGTTAAAACATATGCGCCGAATGATTTTGGTTTATATGATATGGCGGGTAATGTTGCTGAGTGGGTTGCCGATGTATATCGGCCAATAGTTGATGATGAAGCAAATGACTTTAACTACTATCGCGGTAATATTTATACCAAAAATCAAATTGATGAAGAAGGTAAAGTAGTCGTGATCAATCCTGATGCGATTGTATACGATACGCTTCCAAATGGACGTATTGTAGCAAGAAACCTACCTGGTGAAATTTCAACAGTTGCAGTCGATGATAAGGACACGTATTTAAGAACTAACTTTGATAGCTCAGATAATAGAGACTATCGTGATGGTGATACAAAATCGACTCGTCAATTTTTTGAACAATTTGATGAGATTGATGAAGAAGGTGAAGACGCGAGTAATGATAAAATGTACAACTCACCAAAGCATAAAGTTGAGGTTGATGAAGAAGGTAATTTAATAAGAGAATATGATGACTCTGACAAGCGTACCTCATTAATCAATAACGAGACACGTGTTTATAAAGGTGGTTCATGGAGAGATAGAGCATATTGGTTAGACCCAGCGCAACGTCGTTACTTACCACAATATATGGCTACAGACTATATTGGATTTAGATGTGCTATGTCTCGAGTTGGTGACAAGTCACAAGAAAAACAAAAAAGAGCAAGACATTAATCTCTTTTTATATTATAACAGAAAGCCTTTCTTATCGAAAGGCTTTTTTGTTTTCTAGCAGAATTATAAGTTTGCTATATGACAATCGAACGACTACATCACATTTTTTTAGATTCAACCGGTGTTAGTACTGACACACGTAACATTGAAAAAGGACAATTATTTTTTGCATTAAAAGGAGATAATTTCAATGGAAATGCTTTTGCTGAACAGGCCTTAACCGACGGAGCTGCCTACTGCGTGATTGATGAAGAAAAGTATAACACTAACTCAAGTTTTACTCTCGTTGATGATGTATTAACAGCACTTCAAAAACTGGCGACCTATCATCGTGAGTTTTTAAAGATCCCGATTTTGGCACTTACGGGAAGCAATGGAAAAACCACAACGAAAGAGTTAATCGCTGTAGTCTTATCACAGAAATTCAACGTTACTAGCACTAAGGGCAATTTGAACAATCATATTGGTGTACCGTTGACTTTGCTATCAATGAATAAAGAAACGGAATTCGGCGTTGTAGAAATGGGCGCAAATCACCAGAAAGAAATTGAGTTTTTATGTGAAATTGCCAAGCCTGATTATGGCTACATCACTAATTTTGGCAAAGCCCATTTAGAAGGTTTCGGAGGATTTGAAGGCGTGATCAAAGGAAAAAGTGAGCTACTTCATTATATAAATGAAAACGGAAAAGATTTTTTCTATAATGCTGATGATGCATTAATGAGTGAAAAAGTAATTGCTCAAAATACATTTTCATTTTCTGAAAAAAAGGGTGCTAATTGCATGGTGAAAATGAAAGAAGCTAATCCTTTAGTACAAATTACTTTTGATGGTATTGATATTAATAGTCACTTAATAGGCAGTTATAACTTTACAAATATCGCCGCGGCAATAGCAATAGGCCAGTATTTTAAAGTAGACACACCTGCAATAAAAAATGCAATTGAAAATTACATTCCCTCTAATAACCGATCTCAGCTCATTAAAAAAGGAAATAATACTGTAATACTGGATGCTTACAATGCCAACCCCACGAGCATGAAGGCGGCCTTAGATAATCTTTCAAATCTAAAAGAAATCAAGAAATTGGCAATTTTAGGTGATATGTTCGAGGTAGGTGAAACTAGCGCTCAAGAACATCAGGCGATTCATGATCTGAGCAGTTCATTAAATTTTGATCAGGTGTATTTAGTAGGAAATGCTTTTGCTGCAGTTAAATCTGCAAACAATGACATCCATATATTTAGTGATTTTGATGCGCTAAAAGATTCATTTGTCAAACCTGATAATGCAACTATTTTGATTAAAGGGTCTAGGGGAATGAAGTTAGAGCGGGTTTTGGAGTTACTTTAGCTTATTTCGTATTACCTCAATAAGGTAAAGTGCCCAGTAAACTCGCGGTTATCAAAATCTTTAAGTCTAATTACATACCAATAATCACCAGAAGGTAGTGGCTTCGAATTACGTTCGTAACGACCATCCCATTTTTCGTTTTGAGCTAATTTTTTAATAAGGCGTCCGTAACGGTCATAAATTTCCGATTGAATATTTGGGAAGGACACTTGGTTAATTGGTGCCCAGTAGTCATTTTGACCATCGCCATTTGGACTAAAAAAGTTGGGTATCTCTACATCAATAAACAAATAGTCTATTTGATCGATTGCCTCGCAGCCATTGGTGTCTACTACTCGTACTTCGTAAATTCCGTTTTCTGGTACGATAATTACATTGTCATCACCTACATCTTCTCCATTAACATAATACGTATATGGCGGTACTCCGCCCGCTGCCATTGCTGTAAGCACATTATTTCCCGTTTCAACTAGACTTACAGATACTGGGTCGGCTGTAATTATCGAAAAGTCTACCATTCGCTCACAACCATTTCTGTGTAGCACGCGAATTTGATGATCACCTTCTGATAATTGTGTAAAGACATTTGAATCTCTTAAACTACCACCATCTAAACTAAACATAACATCATTTAACGGAATGGAGCCTACATCTACTTCAACCTCATTCATTAAATTGGTACCTGTACATTCATACCGTATTTCGGGCATAGGATCTAACGGAATACCAACACCAAGGTCAACCGTTACAACTTGTGGACAGTTTTGCGAATCGAGAACATGTATTTCGTAGGTTTGGTCTCCTCTTAAATCCCTAAACTCAAACTGATTTTCTATATAGCTAGTTAGATCGGTTGGGTCTAAGGTTGTGAAATAAGGAGGTGTACCCCCTTGAAGTTGAATACGTATTATTCCATCATCATCACCCAGACAACTTTCAGGTACCGTGCTAAATGTACTGACTATAGCAGCAGGTTCTGTGATTGTTCTTGTATAAGTAATATAACACCCAACCGAATCCTGGATAATTATCTCATAAGTCCCAGCTTCTAGATCATCAAATCTGAAAACATTGGTTCCAGGAATTTCTTCATCAAAAAACTCATTTAATCTATTGCTAATGGCAAATTGAATTGGACCCGTTCCTCCAGAAGCTTCTACTATGATGCTTCCGTTCATTCCGCCAGGGCAATTTACATTGGTGATTCTAGGATCTTCCGCCTGTAAAGGAACAGGATCTACTACTGGTATATTTGCAGTTCTTTCAAAACAACCTCGACTTTCTGCTTGAATAAAATAATTACCTGCTCCTAGATTTCTAAAAATCCCAGAGTCCTGTGGTCCGACTAAAGGGGCATCCACAGATGGATCTGCTCCAGCAGCAAATAAGCGATAACGATAGTCACCAGAACCGCCATTGGCTTCTGCCCTAATAATTGCCGTGGCTTCTCCAGCACATTTTAAGTTGGCATTGGTTTCATCTGGGATGATATTGAGTGCAGGAACTGGATCAACCCGAACCTGATTGGTAATTACTGACGGACAAGAGGCGGCGCCCACTTCACGAATTAAATATCGATATTCTCCTTGAGGCTGTGGTACCATGGTTGTCGAAACTCCAGGTCCCATCGCTGTCCATATACCAGTTAACGGATCGTCGGTACTTATTAAATACTCATACTCTGCACCGGGATCAGGATTAGTTACATTGATCTCTAATTCGGCCGGATCGATGCACGATAAAGCAGTAGCTTCACGAAGTAGTACTAAAGGCGGTTCTGGGTCTTGAACAGCAAATGGCTGAGTTACATGTTCACACTCCCATCCATCTCTAATAATAATGGAATAATTTCCCGCGGGTAAGTTGCTAAATTCTGAACTTGCTTGTGGGCCTGTGGTTTGGATTACGGTATTGGTTGCATCCAATTGATTCAATCTAAAAATATATGAGCCTTCGCCCCCTGCTAGTGTAGCATCAACCTGAATAGCTGCATCATTATCACCTGGACAGAATAGACCATTTACTAGTTCGATTTCGCCAATAATTGGTGCGGGTTCACTTAAGATAATCGTATTTGTAAACGTACAATTCTCTGCATCTCGAACAGTAATTTGATGAATTCCTGCTGAAAGATCAGTTAAAATTCGGTTTGCGTCAAATGCTTGTTCAGTGACTCCGGTAGTGGTGTTAATCACTTCAAATTCATAATCTCCCCAACCGCCTGCAGGCTCAAGGACGATAACACCTTTGTCATTACTACAGGTAACATTTGCTGTTTCTTGCGCAGTAAAGTCCAATGCCTCATCTGGTTTTGGAATAGTTTCATTGTTTGACCGTGCTGGACAAAATGGAGTTGCCGTAGCTACTACTTCAATATAAATATTTGCTCCTGGTAAGCTGCCAACTACTGTAGCACCGGTTGCGGTATCTCCAGAACCAGTTATTCCCGTTGTAGTTCCATTGTCTAAGAACACCTCGTAATCATATGTTCCTGTATATCCTGTTACTGTTAGTTCTACAGTTCCTGTACTGTCGGCTGTAGTATTTGGCGCAGTGAAACAAACCGAAGTCGGATTCGCAATACTAGCTTCAATCGTATCATAAGGGTCTACAGTGACGATTTGAGAGAAATATCTACAACCACCACCAAGTTCATCTTCTACAGCAAATAAGTAATCTCCAGGAATGCTGATATTGAAGTTTGCGCTCGTTGTACCAGCGGGAGTATCTTGTGTTGTTAACGGATTTAAAGGATCGATAGGTGTTAAGTAAAAAATGAAGTCGCCTCCACCTCCAGAAGCCACATTAATATTAACAACTGCCGGATTAGGGTTAAGCGGATCATTACTACATGTTATTCCGTTGGTAACATTAGTTTGAATGTCAAGTACATTTGGCGGGTCAATGGTGATATCTGGAATTGCTGTTGAGATACAACCATTAGCATCGCGTGCAACTATCGTAAAGGTTTGTGATAAGCCGTTATCAACTATTTCAAAGATATTACTGTTTTGAAAGTTTGTGCCACCGTCAATACTATAGCTATAAGGACTTGTTCCCGTATTATCTAAAGGATTGGTGCTTTGAGATCCATTAGGGAATACTGTTATTTCAGCCGTACTAAAACTATTATTTAATGGGTCGCAAGTAAAGTCAGTGTTTGATGCTGATATAATGAACGCATCAGGTTCAACAATAGTATCTGAACTTACGGCATCGCATCCTTGATTAGAAACTACTCGAACGGTATACGTATCTGGATCAAGATCTTCGAAAACATTAGATGTTTGATTAGCTTCTTCGGCTGGATAAGGTCCCCCTAGCGGAATATTCCCACGATATAAAATGTAGGTAAACGGATCAGCACCAACACCAATAGAAGCTCCATCTAACTCAACAGTAAAAGTACCGTCATCAGCGCCGTTACAGCTTATGTCAGTTTTATTTAAACTAGTGATGACAGGAATTGTTCTAGGATCAAGGTCTACGGAAGTGGAAGCCGGACATGTTGTATCAGTGTCGACTACATCAATCGTGTAATTTCCTGGGCCTAAATTGGTAAAAACATTATTGCCAGATTGTAGGACAGGAGGATTTATCCCATCATTAAGCGTAAAATCTAAGTTGGCTAATCCAGAACTTTGTTGAATATTAACCGTGATTTCACCATCATTGTTGTTACATGTAGGTAATGTGCTAAATTCAGCTGTAATTCTTAGTACGGGGCTCAATGTAAAGTCCTCAGGTGAAACGCAGCCCTTCCCATCTCTAACAATAGCAGTATAATCTCCTGGACTAATTCCAGTAAAAAAGGGACTGTTCGTGTAGGTTATTGACGTACTTGGTAGTCCTTGAGGAATAATCGCATAAGTAACAGGAGCAGTCAAAGACGCCAATACGATTGGATCTATGCGAATTTCTACATCGTATGTATTGTTTATTGGGCTACATTGATTAATAATTGTAATGTCATCTACAACTGGTTGCGGATCGATGGCAATGGTGATATCGATTTTAGTTTCACAACCGTTGCTATCTCGAACCCAAGCATCCCAATTCAAGGAGCTTGCCGGATCTAAGTCAATTTCATTATTCGTAGCTGCGTAATCTCCTGGAACTGGGGTATCATCTGTTGTATCTCCTGGGGTAAGGTCGGGTACAAAATGGTATTCATAACCTGTGCCTGATCCGCCTGTTCCTTGAATCACCACTTGAGCATCGAACGTACAACCAGCATTTATGTTGGTTAATTGGTTAAGTTGTAATGGTGGGTTTGCTGTTATGCTAAAAGTATCCGAGGCGCCGCAACGAGTTGAAGTAGGATCAGTCTCCTCAACTAATATTTGATAATTACCAACTGGTAAATTGTTAAGGTAAGGAGCTGGAGTAAAGGTAAATGGTGCAGTTCCAACACCAGTTCCTACAGGAACGGCAATGGCATTGGCTGCAGAAACAATGACGTTTGTATCGGTATTAAGTACAGTAATAGTTAGTTCATTTCCTGTGTAATCATTGACAGTGAAATTTAAAGTTCCTGTTGTATCACCCTCACATACTGGAGTGGCAGAGGGAGCTGCAACTATATTTAGATCATTAGGCTCTGGAATGACGATTTCTTGAAAATAACGACATCCAGTTCCTAAATCTAATATCTCAACTAAATACGTTCCAGAGCCTGTAACAATACCGGCAAAGCTATGATTTCGTTCACAAGCTCCACCACTTGGAGCTGGTAATGCATTTGGATTTCCTAAAGGACCGCCTGCCAGACCAATTTCAAAACAACCCGTACCTCCAACGATTTGAACTTCATAGGCAGTTCCGGTGTTGGTACAATCTATATTTGGTGGTGGGGTATATGTAAGTGTTACATCGGCTGGATCATTTATAATATCTGGAATTGTAGTAAATGTACAACCATTAGAATCTGTCACTACCACAAAATAAGATCCGAAATCAACCGAGAAAGTTTCTGGTCCAGCTGAAGGACCTAAGGTAGTTCCTGTTGAGTTTCCTGTAAGTGCATCGAACAACTCAAAAGTATAAGGCCCAACACCATTGGTTGCAGTTACCTCAATACTACCTTGGTTAATAGTTCCTCCGCTGCATGTTTCATCTAAACTGGTGGTACTAGCATTTAAAGCTGGAGTAGTATTAATGGTTACAGCAAATGTCGACTCACAGTTTTTAGAATCTCGTATTGTATAGGTGTAATTTCCAGCCGCCAATCCTGGATATAACGATTGACCGGTAAATGGTGTTGGAGGATTAATACCGTCATCTAGACTGTATTCAAAGGGCCCAGCACCACTTGTAGGGTCAGGTATTATTTCTATGGAGCCATTATCCAATCCGCAACTTGCATCTATTACTGCCGGGGGCAATTCTAAAATAGTAGGAAGAGGATCGATAATAACTTCATTACTTCTTGTTGTACAGCCATTGGCATCGGTAATCACAAACTCATAAGTTCCTGGGTTGACTGTAGAATAGTTGGTATTTGATCCTGTGGCTGGGATATTTGCTATAGAAGCTGAATTGAAAAAGACTTCAATATTTCCATATGGCGCGTAACCACGGCGTGCATTGATTCGAATTTCTGCGGGAGTCGGACTTGATGCAGGACATTGTAAATCCGCAGTAATAAATGCCACTACACTTAACGGTCTTTCAATATCGATTGTCACATCATCGGTACACCCATTAGCATCAATAACTTCAATGGTATAGGTTCCAGGATTTAATCCTGTAAAGTTTGGCGATGCCTGAGGGGTATCACTATTGATACTGTACTCAAAAGGAGCAGTTCCAGTTCCTGTTTGTACTTCAACAGTAATAGATGCTCCTGTAGCAGTTGTAAAACAAAGGTCAGTAGCTGGAGTAATATTGTTAAGAACTGGCAAATCAACTGGAGTTAATGTAAATCGTTGTTCAACAATACAACCATTAGCATCTTGTACCTCTAAGATATATTCTCCACTTTGAGAAAGATTTCCAAAACTTCTGTTATTCCTAAAATTGCCAGAACCCGGAATTGTGGTCGCATCAGGCTGTGTAAGTCGATATTGGTAACTACCCCAGCCATCCACACCTTGTCCAATGACACGTCCGCGGTTATTATTTCCGCAATCCATAGCATCGACGTCAATAGTTAAGCCTAAGGCTGCAGCAGGTGCTTGTACCGTGACCGTTGCGTCATTAGTACATGAAGTATCATCATCGGTTACTTGAATGGTGTATGTGCCGGCTGGCAAGCCAGTGAAGTCTAAAGAAGTATCGGTCTGTCCATTTAAATTGATGGGAGTTGGTGTATTGATGGTGTAACTATATGTATTTTCAAATCCGCTTACCGAAAATCGGATAGCACCTTGACTTTCTCCTAAACACTGAACATTTTGAACAAGTTGTCCGCTTGTTGTGATTGAGCTAATATCTGTAATGGCAAAGCTTTCCTGGTAATCACAACCGCTGTCGTTATCAGTTACTTGAAAAGTATAACTGCCTAATGAAAGGTTATCGAAACGAACAGTTGGTGTGGTTTGACTTGGCGCGACATTAGACGGGGCCGTAATTTCATAGGTTAAATTGGTGCCTCCACCAGTTGACGTTACTTCAACATTGACAGTACCTGCTACACAGTCTACACTTACTATATTAAATAAAAGATCATTAGGTTCATTAGGTGCTGTTACATCCAATTGTGCAAGCACTAAAACACAGCCATTACTATCTCGAATTCTCGGATTATAAGAACCAGGACTTACGTTGGTAAAGATCGGATTTGTCACAAAACCGCTACCAAGATCATAAAAGTAAGGTGCCTGACCACCAATTACTCCAGTAAACGAAACCGTTGCTCCAGTTGTACAAGTAGCTTCAACATCAATCTGTCGATCGCCGACTAAACTTGTGGCGGAATTTACCGCTTCTGTTTGCACAATATCGCAAACAAAAGTTCCTGTTTGGTATCGAATAACGAGATTGTAATTATTAGGAGCTAGGTTAGAGAAATTACCCGAATTTTGAAAAGTGGCACCACCATCAATACTAAAATTTATCTGATAACCTCGGCTGTTGGTAACAGTTATTAAAATTTGACCATCATCAGCACCTGCACAATTACTATCAAATTTATCAACAGTGATTTCGGGAGGAAGAATATCAGGAACATTATAGGTAATTACTTTTTCGCAATTATTAGCATCTCTTACTAAAATAGTTTGATCTCCTGGTGTTGTAGCATCTAGTATGTTACTTGTTTGTAGTGTTCCACCATTAATTGAAAATTGATATGGACCGGTTCCGCCAGTTGCATTCGCAGTAATGGGTACAGTGGTGGTGCCACAACCAAAACTTTCTGTGGCAAACGCAGTAAGATCTAAAGTTGATAAAGATGAAATATCTATAGTTTCTGAATATGCACAACCATCATCTGTGGTTACTAGTACCTCATAGGTGCCACCATTTAAATTATTAAAAGTGTAGTTGTTATCTGTTGAAGGTCCAAACGTGTCAATTACTGTGCCAGCTAATGATAAAGAATAATTATAAAACTCAGGAACGTCGTTTATCTCAATTGCAATGGCACCAAATTCGCCAGTGCATTCGATATCAGTGGGCGTAATATCCACATCAATGTCTAATTCTTCTATGATTATTTCTTGAGTCGGAAATATACAAGCCGTAGGGCCTGCATTTTCTTGACGTACATATATTGTATAAGTACCAGCAGTTGTAATATCAAAAATAGGAGATTGTTGATAGGTTCCATTGGGATCATTTAAGCTGTATTCATAATCTTCAGGAATATTAGTAACTTCTATTTGTGCGTCATTACCGCAAACCATATCAGTTTTAATCGTTTGAGGATCAAGGGGGTTGCTATTTACCTTAAAATAGTAACGCTCTAGTACACCATTGGTAATAATAATCAATTGATATTCACCAGGATCAGTGATCGTAAAGTCTGGGCCAGTGGCTATATCATTCCAGGTACAAGTTACATTAGTATTTGGGCAATCATCAATAGTTTGACCTGCACAACTTGTCGGGTCTAACAATTGCCAAGAAATGGTCGACCCTGTAATACCAGTATTGATTTCTCTTGAATCTCCAGTACCACATAAAAAGAAACGCGCTAAGGGGAGTCCGTTATTGGGACAAGTCACAATATTATCTGCAACGGCTATAAGGGGATTAGGCATTACCACAGCGGCAGATTCTGCCTTCTGAAGCGATTTTTTTTTGGCTGTTGTTAATGAAATGGTTTCTTTAACATTTTCCTGCTCAAAAAAGGGTATAAAAGCACTATTCGATAATTTATTTGCGGCAAAGAGGGCCGAAATAAATACCGAAAATATGATAATTACAAATACGTTTTTTTTGGTGAAACGCATTCTTAGGTTAAGTTTAGTTGGATTGTCCATTGGGGGGGACGCACCATTGGGTTTTTGGCTGTTACTCTAATCGTAATATTAATCAAAAACCTTCGAAATCACGACTTGGGTACAAAATATTCGATGAAATGCACAAAAAATGTTAAAATTGAAAGTTTTAACCTACAAATAATGTTAAAATATGTCGTTAATCTATTAAATTGAATTTAAGGGAGTTACATTTTTTGCCTTAAATAGGGCCTATATTAAAGGAAAAACGCATAAAAATATCGAAGATTCATGCGTTTTTTGTGGTGTTTAAGTGGTTATTCTGTTGTTTTTAAGCGTTTTATATTGTCGTTATATACACGATCTATTAATAAATGCCTTGGATCGATTGCTGCCTTCGCCGGAATGGTATCTACCTCAAAACGAACATTCATTTTTGGTTGATCGATTCTAATTCTTTTTTCGAATAATAACTTCTTTTCAGCGTCATCGGCATATACACCTACATCAATCCAATCTTTAGTGGCTACTTTTCGTTCGTTGCCAATACTATCGGCTTTTATCTTAAACGATTCAATTTGAAGTGACACCTCATATTTACCATTCGATTTTTTGCTATAAGATGCTTCTTTCAATCTATTGTCGAATAGGGTAATTTCTTTAAAGAGATCTGTAATAAGATAATTTAAAGAATCCGGAACTACCTTTTTAAGATGCCTTAAATAATCTAAGGAAGTAGGATATGGATCACTTTTATAGCGATATTCGGCCAAGAAATTGCGGAGTGATCTATTCACTTTTTCTTCACCTATATAGTCTTGCAACGCATACAACACGACACTACCTTTTCCGTAGTGAATATAACCTTGATTTTCCACTTTGTACAACGGTAATTCTTTTTCTGTTTCGCCAGTACGACCTCTTAAATATCGATCATGATCATATTTTAAAAACTCGCGCATCTTCATAGGAGTTTTAGAAATACCTTTCATAGTCATTAAAGAGGAATATTCAGCAAAACTTTCACTTAGCATTGTTCCGCCTTGCATATTTGCTCCTAACAATTGATGTGCCCAATACTGATGCCCCATTTCATGAGCAATTACAGCATCTACAACATTGTTTTCGGTTTCGTTTTCTAGATCAATCACAAAGCCAATGGCTTCGGAATATGGCATGGTACCCGGAAATGCCTGGGCGAATGATGCATATCTTGGGAATTCGATAATGCGACACTGTTTATGATAATAAGGACCGAAATTTTTAGTATAGTATTCCAAGCTACGCTGCACAGCATCTAACATTCGTTCTACATTCTCAGGATGCTTTTCGTCGTAATAGACCTCTATATCAATTCCATTCCATTTTCTAGAAGCAATTTTGAAGTCAGCAGAGATGAATGAATAAAAATTCAGGGAAGCTTGATCTAATTTGTAATGATAGTAACTACGGCCATCCTTTTTCCACTTTTTAATGAGCGAACCAGGAGCTATAGCAACTTGATCGCTAGTAGTAGATATCACACTTTCTACATTTATGTAATCACCTGTACCATCGGTAATGTAGTTTTTGCGAAGTAAGGTGGTATCTTGAATAGATAGTGCTGGTGTCCTGTCTTTGGGAGGCAAGCCATACTTCTTTCGAGTATTCTTATCAGAAATTTCACCTCCTTTTTGATAGCCAAAACTTGGTAATATTTCACCATTATTTAAGAATGTACCATTATTAACAATACTAGCGCTACCTCGAGTGTTTTTAAAACCTTTGGTCGTATAGCTGTTCTTAATTTCAATAGCCAGCGATTGTTCTGGTTGTAATGGGCTTTCTAGTTTGTAAATGACATAGCCAAACTCTTCATCATATAGTACTTTCGTTGAATTAGGTATAAGCAACTCAGTCTCCCAGTCATCATCCAAGATAAAATGAAGTGAGTCTATCGCAACCTCATTTTCATTAGTAAGTACCAATTTTGCATTAACCTTTGCGTTTCTCTCTTTAGGGAAAATATCGATATTGTACTTAGCATCGGTGATTTTAGGCATCGGGATGCCATCATATTTTTTATAGGTCTTCTCGTATTTTACAGCAAGCTCTTCACGAACATCGCTAGTGCGGTAGGTGTTTAATACTTGCGTATTGTAATATACATATGAGCCTACAGTAATAAATGCGGCTAAACTTAATGCGAAACCAGCAATTATTGGTTTAGAAATGTTCTTTTTGGCATGTTTTATCTTATCAAAAAGCCCGGTCAGTAAACCTCTATTCCAAAGTATACCTGCTAGAAATAGGCATACTAATGAGAACAACATCCAATATAAATTAAACCAAATAGCACCTTTTAGTCCTGGTCCAAACGAATTCATATCAGAGTAGCGTATAGAGGGGCCTCCAAATACCAATAACATATTGCTTTCGACATCAATAATCGAAAAAACAATTCTAGTACCATAAACCAACAGTAGGCCAATAAAATAACCTACATATCTATTGTTCAGCAGTACTTGAACAAAAATCATAATACCGGACATTACCATATATAGTGGGAAATTACCATATAGAAAATCAAGGAAATAAACGTCAAATTCAACCCTGGTAAATCCATTTAACAGCTGATATAAAGCCGAAAAGAATATAAGAACAATGTGGATGATTGATGCAATGCCAACTAAGGAAATGGCCTTGGCAGCTAGCGATGTAAATGAGGTGTGGGGTGTGGCATCGATTACCTCGTTTATCTTGCTACCGCGGTCGCGCCAGACTAATTCGCCACTAAAAAACACGACAATAATAGTTACAAATATTTCAGCATTCTCATTAATTAAATCCAACATTTTATAGGTAAGTGGGTACGATTTCAAACCAAAATATTCAAACCCAGCAACAAAATCACCAATAATAATAATGACACTAAAAAGTGATAAAATTTTAAACGGAACACTTTTTACAATGCTTAAAAAGTTAACAGCGAAAAAGCTTTTAAACTGCAGCCACTCAGTTTTTGCACTAAAAGACGAAGTTGCTTTAGGTAAACTAAATGCTGTAATTGGTTTTACAACTTTGGCTTCGACCGTCTTTTTTACTTTTTTAGATTTCTCTTTAAATGAGAAACTGAAATAGGATAACAGTAAAATAATAGTTCCAATCCCGACCCAGAGCAATCGGTTATACAAAAGTAAACCACTAAAACCAGGACTTAAGGTATTTCGTTCTACCGATGTATAATATTTGGTAGTGATATCGTATGTGCTGATAGCGAATATATCGGTCAAACCGGCAATGGTTTCATTTTCAATATCTGAAGTTAAACTTCCTGCAAGCGCATATACAACTACAATGATTAATGAACCCACAAATGAGATAACGGTACTCTTGAATTTTTTAGCAAGTCCGTAGATAATTGCACCGGCAAAAAACATATTGGGCAGTATAAACAAGAAATAGTTGTTGATAAACATTTCCGCAGTAAATGAAGTGTAGCGTTCTGCATCTACCCAGCCAGCGACAGGAGCCACATAGGTGCCAATAATCATTCCTAAAAAAATTCCGAGCATAGGCACAGTTCCTAAAATAAGTGCCCCGAAAAATCGACCGAAAAAGTACCCAGCCTTACCTAAGGGTGTGGTAAAGAGAATTTCGTTAAAGTTGTGATTATGCTCACGCAATGCAGCATAGTTAAAAAACGCCGTGGCCATTAGTAACCCAAAAAGCGTCATTATAGAAGTATATTGTCCTAAGGTGTATGGAGAATTCCTATAAACATTACCCACAGCTCCGCCAATAGTGACATTATCACTAGCGGTTGCTCCAAAAACGAGAAGACCAATAATTAATAAAAATATATACACCATTGGTTGTCGCAACGAATAGCGTAGTTCGCCAAAAAAGAAAGTCTTAAACATAATAAATGGTGGTTAGTGGTTAAACAAGTGTGTTTGCAGTGTTTATTTTCGAGAAGAACACATCTTCAAGATTTGGCCGTACTTGTTCAAATCCGTTTCCAGGATCTGTTTCACTTAAAATGTGAATAACAGGCTGACCTCCCACCATTTTATTGGATATAATTGAGTAGTTAACGGCATATTCTTCTAAAGAATCTCTAGAAACAATTTTTTGATATACCATTCCTTTTAGTTCATCAAGTGATTCTTGAGGTGCACCTTGATACACGATTTGCCCTTGATCCATTATCGCCATTTTGGTACATAATTCGCGCACATCATCAACGATATGCGTAGAAAGTATGACTATAACTTCTTTACCAACATCAGCAAGTAAGTTGTAAAAACGATTGCGCTCACTAGGGTCTAGTCCGGCAGTAGGTTCATCTACTATAATAAGCTTTGGGTTCCCAATTAAAGCTTGGGCAATACCTACTCGCTGTTTCATTCCACCAGAAAAGCCTTTTACACTCTTATTTCTTTTATCATAAAGATTTACCTTATCGAGCAAATATTTTACCATTTCTTTTCGCTCTTTACCATTGGTGAAACCTTTTAAAATAGCAAGGTGATTTAGCAGTTGCTCTGCAGATATTCTTGGGTAGACCCCAAATTCCTGAGGTAAGTAACCAAGTACTTTTCGTAGTTCTTCAGGTTGAGTGAAAATATTAATATCATCTAAGGTGACTGAGCCTGTATCCGCATCCTGTAGGGTAGCAATAGTTCTCATTAAAGAGGACTTCCCAGCGCCATTCGGGCCAAGTAGTCCGAACATGCCGTTTTCGAGTTCTATGCTTACATTATCAAGTGCTTTTACACCGTTAGGATAAGTTTTTGAAAGATTGTTGATACTTAAATGGCTCATAGGATTGTTTTAATTAGTTGGAAATATGACGATCCAAAATACATTAAGTTACAATACCTGTCATCTTATTGTTTTGTTAAAGTAAGTAATGCCCTGACGTGCATTGGTTTTGCTAGGGAAATAAAATTTTTGGCGGGAGCAGTAAAATTAGCCTTTTAGGATCAAGAGTTTCTTGAAAAAAATGAGGTTTTGAATTGGATTGGATTATCTAAAGATGATCCAAAATCGGTTCACTACTGCAAATACAATCCCAAGCCTTATCAGGTTTTCGGGATTTTTTGCCTTTCTCCGCCTTCAAAACCTTTGATTTTGGGCCGCGAAAAACAAAAATCCCGAGGGTATATGCCCTTGGGATTGTGCTTAATGTGAAGCGTATTGGATTCGAACCAACGACCCCTGCCCTGTCAAGGCAGTGCTCTGAACCAACTGAGCTAACGCTTCGTTTTCTTATGACGAAAATAGGCATCTTTTTAAAGAGTTAAAACTGCTTGGCCTTATTATTTAAAGAGTAATGGCGTCTATTTTAAATAAAAGTTAATTTTTATGTAACAAAAGCCGGTTAAACTAGTCCAATAACAAATTTCTAAAGCAGATATTTTTAAACTAACTACATTAATTGCAAAATACATATGAAACTTATCATTAAAGACCTCTCCAAAACCTATGGCAATGGAGTAAAAGCTATCGACAATGTGAATATTGAAATAGGCGTGGGAATGTTTGGGTTACTAGGACCCAATGGAGCGGGAAAGTCTTCGCTTATGCGGACGATTGCCACGCTACAGAGCCCAGATTCAGGCTCGATTTCTTTTGGTGATATTAATGTATTAGAAGATAAAATGTCATTAAGAAAGGTATTGGGGTATCTTCCTCAAACATTTGGAGTGTATCCTAAAATGTCTGCCGAAGCCCTATTAGATTACTTCGCCACATTAAAAGGTGTTAAAACCAAATCTGATAGACAAACTTTGGTAAAGGAAGTACTTGAAATCACTAATCTTTATGATGTAAGAAAGAAAAATGTTGCTGGATATTCTGGTGGTATGAAACAACGTTTTGGTATTGCGCAATTGTTATTAAATAATCCGAAATTGATTATTGTAGATGAGCCTACCGCTGGATTAGACCCGGCGGAACGTCACCGCTTTTTAAATGTACTGCGCGAAGTTGGTACAAATAGTACCGTAATATTTTCAACCCACATTGTAGAGGATGTAAAAGAGCTTTGTAATGAAATGGCGATTTTAAACGGTGGCCGTATTTTAAAACATACCACTCCTATGGAAGCCACTGCGGAATTGGATGGAAAAATATGGACTAAGGTAATCGAGCGGGATGATTTGGAGTCGATGGAAGCTTCATACAACATATTATCATCTAATTACAATCAAGATAATACACTAAATATTCGTGTACATGCATTAGAAAAACCCGCCTCGGATTTTGAAAATGCCAAACCACAATTGGACGACGTTTATTTTATCGCCTTAAAAGAAGGGGAATCAGTAGGCGCTTAATCAATATTTAGTTTTAATTTATTAAGATATTATCTATGTTTTCTACCATATTCATGAACGAACTAAGGTATTGGTTTAAACGACCTGCCTTTTATATATATGCTGCTATATTTTTCTTGTTGTCAATACTTATTGCAGCAGCTTCGGCTGGTATATTTGATTCTGTAACTGCTACAACTGGATCAGCCAATATTGTGAACTCTCCCATTGGAATTATGGGAGCAATTAATGGTCTCGCTACTCTAATTATATTCCTTTTTCCTTCAATAATTGGTGTTGCTATTTATAGAGATTATAAGAGCGAGATGCATACTATATTGTATTCGTATCCTTTTACTAAAGCCAACTATTTATTTGCAAAGTTCTTTAGTGGAGTTTTTGTGGTTTCGATTGTTGTCCTCTGCATTGCCTTAGGTGTTTTCATAGGTTTTAGGTTGCCAGGTACTAACCCAGATATCGTAACTGGGTTTAACTTTCAGTCATACGTCTCAGCCTTTGGTGTTTACGCATTACCAAACATTGTTCTATTTGGTGCGATCATTTTTGCAGTGGTAACATTTACAAGAAATATTGCCGCCGGTTTTATAGTGGCTGTAATTATAGTTTTTGGAAGGGATCTTTTAGATGGCCTTATTACAAATCCAGATAATCGCTATATGGGCGCATTAATGGATCCTTTTGGTTTTTCTGCATCTGATTATTATACAAAGTACTGGACCGTTTCCGAAAAAAATGAATTACAGCTTCCTATTAAAGGCGTTATCATATATAACCGATTAATCTGGCTAGGTGTTGCTTCACTGATTTTTGGACTAGTATTTAGGGTGTTCAGTTTTAGCCAAAATGCCATTTCTTTTTCTTTTAGAAAACAAAAAGGAGAACGATCTACAAAAAGCAATTTTGGAGGGATTACTCGAATTAACCTTCCAAAAGTACAATTGGACTATTCTTTTCTTCAGAATTTAAGAACCACTTGGAGGCTGTCTAATACCGATTTTAAGTATATCATCAAAAGCTGGCCTTTCATATGCATCGTGTTTATAGGTTTGATTTTTATAGTAATTAATATTTCAGAGGTTGGAAATCTATTTGGAACAAAGACCTTGCCTATGACCTGGAAGATGCTAGACAAGGGTGATGCTTTTTACCTTTCCATTATTATCTGTACATTTTTATATGCAGGTATGTTGGTGCATCGTGGTAAAATTGCTAGAGTCAACCATTTGGTAGATGCCTCACCAATTCCAAACTGGACATTATTTGGTTCGAAGTTTTTAGCATTATTGAAAATGCAATTACTGTTATTGACTGTAATAATGGTTTCCGGTCTTATTTATCAAATATCACAGGGCTTTAGTTCTTTTGAGATATGGCATTATATGTTCGAGCTTTATGTGTTGAACTTCATAGTCTTTATTATTTGGGCATTTTTAGCAATGTTTGTTCAAACGCTTGTTGGTAATCCATATTTAGGCTTGTTTATTCTTTTAGTGATTGTAATTGGTTTACCGTTTTTAAGCTTAGCTGGCATTGAGCAGGCAATCTTTAAGTATAACCAAGGAGGAGGTTTTAGTTATACCGATATGACCAACTATGGTTCTCTATCGCGATTCTTAATTTATAGAAGTTATTGGACCTTATGTGGCTTAACCTTATTAGTGATGACTACGCTATTTTGGGTTCGAGGTTTACCTCATTCTTTTAAAGAAAGATTGGCTATTGCTAAGTCCAGATTTAAAGGAATAACAGTTGCTGCTTTCGTATTGTTCTTTGTTAGTTTTTTGACTATGGGTTTTAGAATTTATTATGAGAATAACATCGAAAACGAACGAACTTCGTCTAAAGAACGTGAACTTCAAAACGTCGAATGGGAAAAGACCTATAAAAAGTATCAAGGTGCTTTACAGCCAAGAATCGTGTCGGTAAAAGCTGATATGAATATCTATCCTAAATCCAGAGATTTTAAGGCCAGTGCCGAGTATGTTATGATCAATAAGACTGATCAGGCAATCGATAGTATTTTCTTGAATCATAACAGCTACCCGAGCACTTTTAATTTTGATAGGGAGAATACATTGGTATCTGAAGATACGTTGTATAATTTTGATATTTATAGGTTGAAACAACCTTTATTGCCTGGCGATACACTTGGACTTAGTATTACCGTCGAAAATGAGTCAAATACATCGTTACGCCGAAATTCACCGGTAGAAGAAAATGGCACGTTCATTAACAACTTTTCGATTTTCCCGACATTGGGGTATAGCGACGGAGGTGAATTACGTGATAATAAAACACGCAAGAAATACGATTTACCACCTAATGAGCTGAAGCCACATCCATCTGATTCTACAGCATTGACCAATACGTATATACGAAGCGATTCAGATTGGATTGATTTCGAAACGACCGTAAGTACTTCTGAAGACCAAATAGCAATCGCACCTGGTTATTTGCAAAAAGAATGGGTAGAAGACGGTCGGCGTTATTTCCACTATAAAATGGATAGTAAAATATTGAATTTCTTTGCCTATAACTCTGCTAGATATAAGGTAGTTCGTGATAAATGGAAAGATGTGAACTTAGAAATATATCACCACGAATGGCACGATTATAATATTGAGCGTTTTATGAAAGGCCTAAAAGCGTCTTTAGCATATAATTCTGAGAATTTTGGTCCCTACCAACATAAACAATTGCGTATAGTAGAGTTTCCGTCCGGAAGTTTTGCACAATCGTTCCCAAATACGATTCCATATGCTGGTGATGCAGGTTTTATTGCTGATGTAGATGACAGCGAAGAAGGTGGTGTTGATTACCCATTTGCCATTACTGTACACGAAGTGGCTCACCAATGGTGGGCACATCAAGTAATTGGGGCTGATGTATTAGGAGCCACCATGTTGTCTGAGAGTTTATCAGAATATGTTTCCTTAAAGGTGCTGGAGCATCAGCAAGGAAAGAGAAAAATGAGAAAATTCTTGAAAAAAGCACTTGATGATTATTTATTGAGAAGAACCTTTGAACAAAAGCGCGAAAAACCACTAATGTATAATGACGGACAAGGATACATTCGCTATCAAAAAGGATCACTGATATTTTATGCGTTAAGTGATTATATCGGAGAGAAAACCTTGAATAACGCATTGAAAGATTATGTGGAAAAAGTGAAGTTTCAAGAAGCGCCTTATACAACATCGATCGATATGGTAAATCATATTAAAGCTGTCACGCCCGATTCTTTGCAGTATGTTATAAAAGATATGTTTGAGACCATCACTTTATATAAAAATAAAACCGTAGATGTTACTTCAACCGAGCTTGACAATGGTAAATATCAGATTGATATGGAGTTTAATGTAAGTAAATATCGCAATGATGAAAAGGGCAAGCGCTTTTATGGTGAAAAAGAAGGTGATACCCTGACTTACAAAACTGAAAAAATGAGGAAACCTGAGCTATCAGTAAAACTGGCGGATTATGTCGATATTGGAATTTTCGGTGAGGAAGAAGATGAGGAAGGCAATCTAAAAGAGGTAGAGCTTTATTTGCAAAAACATAAGGTGACTCAAATTAATAACAAGCTTACCATTATAGTTGACAAAAAACCAGTTGAGGTTGGCGTCGATCCATATAATAAATTAATCGATACAAACTCTAACGATAACAGGAGGAAATTATAACGTCTAGATAGTTTTAATGAGAAAACCCATAAGTAAATAAGCTTATGGGTTTTTTAATACCCACTTTTCAGGGATTAGCACTATTGAAAACTAGTTTATCTTTGATAACTCTAAAAACAAGAAAATGAAAAAAATAATTGTCCTATTTATTAATCTATTCATCATACAGCTTATGGCAGCACAAGAAGCTCAACTTCCATTGAAAGAAATTCCGACAGCACCTGATACTTTTTCATCTGGAAATATGGTTGCACGAATGATAGAAGGTTTAGGATTTAGATATTATTGGGCTTCAAAAGACTTAAAAGAGGAAGATCTAGCTTATAAACCAAGTGATGATGCTAGAAATATAATGGAAACCTTACAACATATCTATGGTTTAACAAACGTGATTAAAAATGGACCAACGAGCACTGCAAATGGCAGAGGCGAAGATCTATCTAAATACAGTTATGGCGAATTACGGAAAATGACACTTGACAATTTAAATGAAGCAGCACTTTTAATGCGCGATAAAACATCCGATGATGTAGCCAATATGAAAGTTGTTTTTGATAGAGGAGGGCAGACATCAGAATTCCCATTTTGGAATATGATTAACGGTCCAATAGCCGATGCAATTTACCATACAGGGCAGGTGGTTACCATGCGACGGTCTAATGGAAATCCAATCAATCCTAAAATAAGCGTATTTACAGGTAAAGTAAGAGAGTAATCAGCGCTATTAGAAAAAGGAAAAATGAGACTTTCTTGGAGTTTGACAGAAAGATGATTTACTAAGTAATAACGTGCTAATTATTTAATGAAAACACTGCAGTTTTTAAGATAAAAAGTAGGGTGTAAAGGACCCAGTGAGTATCTTTGTAAAACTCACTTTTTAATGCCTAGAATATGGATAATCTAGATGCGGCTCGGCTGCAAATGGCATTCACACTTATCTTTCATATTGTTTTTGCCTGTATTGGTATGGTAATGCCTTTTTTTATGGTTGTATCACATAGAAAATGGCTAAAAACAAGAAATCCAATTTACTTGACACTTACAAAATCTTGGCAAAAAGGAGTAGCAATCTTTTTCGTTACTGGTGCTGTTTCAGGCACTGCTTTATCTTTTGAGTTAGGGCTGTTATGGCCTGGATTCATGGAGCATGCAGGTCCTATTATTGGTATGCCATTTTCTTTAGAGGGAGCTGCCTTTTTTGTTGAGGCAATTGCACTTGGTTTTTATTTATATGGATGGGATAAAGTACCTGAAAAATTTCATTTGTTTACTGGTGTAATTGTAGGTTTGGCAGGTGTAGCTTCTGGAATTTTGGTGGTGTCTGCTAATGGATGGATGAACGCACCTTCGGGTTTCGATTTTGTAAACGGAGAATTCCTGAATATCGATCCTATTAAAGCATTTTTAAATCCAGCTTGGTTTACTCAAGCACTTCATATGACCTTAGCTGCATTTACTGCAACTGGATTTGCCGTAGCCGGAATCCATGCTTTTCAAATATGGAAAAAACGGAATGTCGAACTTCATAAAAAGGCATTTAAAATAGCGATTACTTTCGGAGCAATTGCTGCTATCTTACAACCACTTAGTGGGGATCTTTCAGCAAAGGATATTGCAGTTCGTCAACCTGTAAAGTTAGCAGCTATGGAAGCGCACTATGAGACGACCAAAGGTGCACCACTTTATATTGGCGGTATTGTCGATACGGAGGCTAAAGAGGTGAATTATAAGATTGCAATACCTAAAGCACTTTCATTTCTTGCTTTTGGTGATTTTGATGCTGAGGTAAAGGGATTAAATGATTTTCCTGAAGATGAGATTCCGAATGTTGCAATTACGCACTATGCTTTTCAAACAATGGTAGGCTTAGGATCGATTTTGGCACTTGCTGGGGTTTTATTTTTTATTGCAAATTATAAAAAGAAAAGCTGGCTTGGTAAAAGTAAGTTTTGGCTGTTGTTTGTATTACTTGCTCCAGCAGGTTTTATTGCTTTAGAAGCTGGTTGGATCGTAACTGAAGTAGGTCGTCAACCATGGATAATTCATGGTGTAATGAAAACAAAAGATGCCGTTACACCTGTACCTGGTATAATCGTTAGTTTTTACATGTATGTATGCTTGTATGCCACCCTTTCAATTGCTGTGACTTGGCTGATGATTCGACAAATAAAAGCACTGAATTTAAAAGAGCATAAGTAATATGATTTATGTAGTATTAGGTTTTTTAGCTATTTCTTTTGTACTCTATGTGCTACTAGCGGGAGCAGATTTTGGTGCAGGTATTATTGAATTATTTTCTTCTAAAAAGAATCAACAGCTCACAAAAAAAACTGTCTATAGGGTAATGGGACCTGTTTGGGAGGCAAACCACATATGGATCATATTAATGATTGTTATTATGTGGATAGCGTTTCCGAAATACTATAATATTCTGGTGGTATACTTACACATTCCGTTAACCTTGGTGCTATTAGGAATTACCCTGCGAGGCGTTGCATTTGTTTTTAGACATTATGATGCCTTTAAAGATCGATCTCAATTACTATATGATTGGATGTTTAGAATATCAAGCTTAGTAACGCCTATTTTTCTAGGTCTCACTTTTGGAGCCTGTTTGCAAGGAGAAATCATTATGGGCTCCAATGATGTTAACTATAGTTTTACCGAATTGTATATATCGCCCTGGCTTAATAGCTTTTCACTATTAGTAGGCGTGTTTTTTGCAGCTTTATGCGCGTTTTTAGCGTCTATTTTGTTAATAGGTGAATCAGATAGAGAAAGCAGAACTATTTATGTAAAGAAAGCCTTGATAGCAACTATAACTGTAGTGCTAATTGGTTTTATCACCTTGATTATAGGTTATTTTAGCAGTAGTGATTTTGTAAATAGTTTTTTATCTAATGTATATGCAATTGGTTTGGCCATTGCTTCTAGTGTTTTGTTAGTTCCCTTATGGTTTGCAATCAGAAATGGGAAGCGGGTATTAAGTCGTTTATTTGCTGGGCTGCAAGTGCTATTTGTGCTGTTTGTTCCTATTATTGCTCATTATCCTAATATATTACATACTCGCTCTGGTGAATTAAATATTTTAAGCGAAATCGCATCGCCCTCGGTTGTGAATGTATTAGGGATTTCTTTACTTATTGGAGGTGCTCTTATTTTACCCGGACTATTTCATCTTTTTAAGTCATTTAAGATGATTAAAATATTAGAAAGGTGATTATTTGCTTTTATCTGCAACCTTATAACTGATATACTTTCGCTTCATCCATAAGTAGGCAAAACAATCCATCAAAGGACCTACGGATCTGTTCCAAACTCCAAATTTCGCAGTTCCAGCAATTCGTTCAAAATGCCGAACAGGAATCTGCTTAACTTTCCCATTTTGTAGCAAGATCATAGCAGGAAGAAAGCGATGAAGACCTCTAAACATGGGAATACGTTTGGCATAATCAGTTTTAATGATTTTAAGCGGGCAATTGGTGTCAGTCATTCCATCTTTTGTAAACCATCGTCTCACCGTATTTGCGATGGTAGAAGACAGGTTTTTTATGAATGAGTCCTGTCGGTTTGATCTGACTCCTGTAATGAGGTCAAATTCTTCAACATATGGAAGTAGTAGCTCGAAATCATCAGGGTGTGTTTGTAAGTCGGCATCGATGTAGCCAATTAAAGGAGTTGCAGCATGATCAAATCCCGCTTTTATAGCTGCGCTGAGTCCATAATTCTTGTCGAATGAAATATACTTAAATGCTGAATTTGATTTGCATATTGACTCTATAATAGACTGACTTTTGTCATTCGATCCATCATTAATAAATAAAACACAAGCTGTAGCTGAAGCTTTTTCCAAATAACCTTCCAACTCATTTTGCGCCCTATTCAAATTGTCCTGTTCATTATAAACAGGAATGATAATAGTTAAGGTATAATTGGTGTCTGACAAGTGGTTATTGTTGCTTAATAAATCTAGGTAAAATTAAGAATTGAAATAAGATGAAATATTTTTCTTTTTCTTTTGTCAAAATTAAAAACAAAACTATATTTGCACCCGCTAACAGCAATAAGGGCGCTTAGCTCAGTTGGTTCAGAGCACCTCGTTTACACCGAGGGGGTCGGGGGTTCGAATCCCTCAGCGCCCACATCAAGCAGAATCCCGTTAAAACTATAGTTTTAACGGGATTTTTTCATTTCAAAAATAAGCCGAGCGAGCTCGAGCATATTTTTGAAATGAAAAAAGACCAAGGATGCGAGAGCATCCTACGGGATTCTATTTGCAGAAGTGGTTTCGCAATGGGATATTCAATCCCTCATTAAAAATCATTCACCAAATACCTCTATTATCCCTAATAGAATTAAAAAAATAGAGCCGTAACATCAACAAAAACAGTGGTTTCTAAAGAAATGACTAAATAAATGAAAATTTAGGTAGGGTATTTTGGGTTGTAGTTGTTTTATATGTGTAAATCGATAATAACGAAACACTGATTGAAAATGCCCCTTTCAACAGCAAGTTTCAAAAAAATATAGAAACCGATTTTAGTGATGTTTGATCGGATTTCATAACAATTTACATTAGGTTTTTGGTTGGGAAAAAAGGTCGTATTTCTTAGGAAATTCGGCCTTTTTCATTTCTAATAGTTTATCAAATTACTTCAGCCACGACAAACGTACTTCCGCCAACAAATACAACATCTTCGCTTTTAGCCTTATCCTTTGCATTGTGGAATGCATCTGGAACAGATTCATAAATACTTCCTGTTAATCCAGACTTTTTAGCTTCTTTATGCAATGTTTTAGTGTCTAAAGCACGCGGAATTTTAGGCGAACAGAAGTAGTAGGTCGCACTTTTAGGAAACAATGGTAGAATATCACTTAGATTTTTATCCTTAACAATTCCCAAAACGATATGTAGGGTTTGGTAGTTTTCTTTTCGGAGTTGATTTAGTACTAGGCTTAATCCCTCTTTATTGTGAGCAGTATCACAAATGATTTTCGGTTTTTGCTGCAATACTTGCCATCTACCTTGAAGGTTGGTGTTTTTGAGAACATTAGATAGTCCGTTTTTTATATGAGTATTATTGATCTTAAATCCTCTATTTGCTAGTTGATAAGTTGCAGCAATAGCGGTTTTACAGTTTTTCTCTTGATAATTACCTAGAAGATCGGATTTATAGGTTTCCGAAGTACTTGTCTCCGCAACTGTCATAGGAGCATTTCGCTCGCTGGCTAGATGTCTAAATATTGGAATTGTTTCTTCTTGTAATTCGCCAATTACAACCGGAATATCTTTCTTAATAATACCAGCTTTTTCAGCTGCAATTAGGGGTAAGGTGTCCCCTAAATATGCCGTATGATCAAAACCAATATTAGTGATAACTGAGACTTCGGGAGTAATGATGTTTGTGGAATCCAAACGTCCGCCTAATCCCACTTCAATAACGGCAATGTCAACTTGCTTTTTCGCGAAATAATCGAATGCCATTCCAACAGTCATTTCAAAAAAAGACAGCGAATTGGTTTCAAAAAAATTCCAGTTGCGATGTACAAATCCTCTGACGAATTGTTTGCTAACAGCTTTTCCGTTAATTCTAATGCGCTCTCTAAAATCCTTTAGATGAGGCGAAGTGTATAATCCAACCTTATAGCCTGCTTCTTGCAAAATCGAGGCGATCATATGAGAAGTAGAACCTTTTCCATTGGTTCCTGCAACATGAATAGTCTTAAATGTGCGATGAGGATTTTTTAGATGTTCATCTAGTTTCTGTATATTGGAAAGATCTGCCTTATAAGCCACTTTTCCCACTTTTTGGTACATAGGAAGTTGGTTAAACAACCAATCGATAGTCTCGGAATAAGTGGAATTTTTATTCAAGTTTCAAAGTAGTTTCGAAACGCTAAATTACTCAGTAAGTTTAAAATTGTAAATGATTTTACCGACTTGTTTGTCTGGTGCGCTGCTATCAGACTCCCATTTGGTTTTTAGAGCGGCCGCTTTTGCTTTATCTAGCAGGCAAGATGCGCTATTGGTAGTCCCTCTTGCGCCTGGTGTAGCACTTATCACCTTTCCACTTCGGTTTACAGATATTTGTACCACTACTACACCTTCCTCGTTACAAATATATTCTGGTTTTGGTCTTGATAGTGGAGCTCGACCTCCTAACTGATAATTACCCCCGCGACCGTTACCAGCTTTACCATAATAGCCACTAGCATTAGGGTCACCACTTTCTTTGCCTTTATCTCCTGCTTGGTTGTCATCTCCTTCACTTCCGGAGTCAGTTCCATCCGAATCGGTTACTCCACCTAGCAATGCATCTAGTTTTTTCTTTTTAGCGTCTTGCTCTGCTTTTGCCTTTGCTATAGCAGCTAGACGTTCTCGTTCTTTTCGTTCGGCCTCCTCGCGTTCCTTGCGTTCAGCATCTGCTTTTGCTTTTCGCTCAGCAGCCTCCGCAATTTTTTTAGCTTCTTCAGCTTTTTTTATAGCTATTGCTTCTTCTTGCTCCTGCGTTAATACATTTTCTGCTTTTGTAGTCTCTGCAGCTTTGGCAGGCTCGCTAGGCTTAGCTTCTTCTTGAGGTTTTGTTTCTTCAACCTTTTCTGGTTCGGAAATTTTAGGAGTAGGGGCTTGTCTAATTTTTTGCTTTGGTTGTTTGTTGCCGCTTCCAAAATCAGTAGTGCCAAAATTGACTTCCATTCCGTACTCAACAGGAATATCATCGGGATCTAATGTGACAAAAAAGAATAATAGGAACAAAATGACTATACCGATTACGGTTGTAATCGCTGCCGACTGTTTCTCATATTTTGTTTTAAATCCCCTCATCTTTTTGGTATGCAGTCTTTAGTGTTCAGTTGGCAGTATTTGTTGTTGAAAGAAATGCCAATTTTTTCAAACTTTCTAAACTCTAAACTCTAAACTCTAAACTCTAAACTCTAAACTCATTTAGGTTTTACGGCTAGAATTACCTTAAACTTATTTCTATTTGCAATATCCATAACACGCACCACATTTTGCACAGGAACTGATTCCTCAGCGCGCAAAACGATATTCTTGTTCTCTGAATTACTTAAAGCTTCGATTAAAGCACTTTCTAAGCGACTCGTTCGAACTTTCTTTTGGTCGATATAAAAATCTAAATTTTTGGTAATGCTAACAGATACTGATTTTTTATTCTCGGTTTTTCCTTTTGCTTCGGGTAGTAAGATGTCAATGGCACTGGTTGTTGCCAATGTCGATGCTAGCATAAAGAATATCAGTAATAGGAACACAATATCCGTCATCGACGACATATTGAATTCGGGTGTTACTTTATTTCGTCCTCTAATATTCATACTAGGCTGGTTCTTCTAATAAATCAAGAAATTCAACGGAATTTGCTTCCATTCGATACACTACTTTAGTAGTTCGAGTTACCAAATGGTTATATGCGATGTATCCTATAATACCTACGATAAGCCCGGCTACTGTAGTTGTCATTGCCGTATATAATCCACCAGAAAGTATTTGAATATCAATTCCGGTAGATGAATTTGCCAGATTAAAAATAGAAATAATCATCCCTATAACTGTTCCTAAAAACCCAATCATTGGTGCGGCTCCAGAAATGGTAGCCAGAATGCTAACGTTCTTTTCTAATTTATAAACTTCTAATCGTCCAGCATTTTCGATAGCTGTATTAATATCCGATAATGGTTTTCCTATTCGGTTTAATCCTTTTGCAATTAATCGAGATACAGGAGAATCTTCTTGGGCACATAAAATAAGAGCCGCGTCGATCTTACCACTACTTACATGATCTTTTATTTGATTCATGAAGTTAGGATCAACTCTAGAAGCAGCCTTAATTGCTAAGATGCGTTCAAAATAAATATAGCAAGCAAAAAGTAATAAAATAAATAGCAGTAGGATGATGACTTGACCTGAGGTTTCTCCTTCACTAATAAGTTCAACGATCGATAGTGATTTTTGGTCGGTGCCGGCTTCTTCCAGTACCTTTTTCGCACTATCCTGAATAATAGTTGTTAGCATTATAAAGTTTTAATTATCTATTACGTATAACGCCTATATATTCACAAAAGTATACGGCGATTTTATAAGAAGTAAATAACCCCAGCTAAACCAACACCACCTAAAACGATCGTGTAGGGAAGCGCCATTTTAACCATCTTACCATACGATAATTTGATTAGCGGAGCTAAAGAAGAGGTTAGTAAGAATAAAAATGCAGCCTGTCCATTTGGCGTTGCAACACTTGGTAAATTTGTTCCTGTATTAATTGCAATTGCTAATTTTTCAAATTGCTCACGATCGATTACCCCATTTTGAAATGCTTGTTGCACTTCTCCTATATAAACGGTTGCCACAAATACATTATCACTAATCATTGATAAAATACCATTTGCCGCATAAAACATAGAGGGTTGTTGTGAGGCAGGCATCTCTAGAGCAGCGTCAATAATTGGTTTAAACAAATGCTGATCATGAATCATAGCAACAATAACAAAAAAAACCACCAACAAACCTGTAAATGGTAATGCCTCTTCAAATGCCGCCCCAAGGCTATGTTCTTCAGTTATGCCCATAAACGCTGTTTGAACAATGATCAATCCCAGACCAATAAAGCCTACAGGTGCGATATGTAGTGCTAGACCGGCAATTAGTAATATTGCTGAAACACCTTGAATAATTAAGCCAAGACGTTCACGTTCGGTGCGTTTTTCATCTTCTTCCTCAGTATATTTTTCAATAATTTTTCTAGCTACTTCCGGCAATTTTTCTCCAAAACCAAAAGTTTTCGTTTTCTCAAGAATTACGGTTGTGATAAGTCCAGCTGCTAAAACGGGCAATGTAATGGGCATCATTTGTAGGAAGAATTCGATAAAATCCCATCCCAAACGGTCCCCAATCAATAAATTTTGTGGTTCGCCCACAAGCGTACAAACACCACCTAAAGCAGTACCTACGACGCCATGCATAACTAAACTTCTAAGAAAGCTTCTAAAATTCTCCAGTGTTTCTCCACTCAATGCTTTCCTATCTAAAACATCATCTTGATCATAATCTGCCGTAGCGCTTGAATGAATTTTGTGGTACACCCCATAAAAACCAACAGCTACACTTATTAATACTGCCGTTACAGTAAGTGCGTCTAAGAATGCTGAAAGAACTGCAGCAAGAAAAACAAACAGTAAGGATAATGCGGTCTTAGATTTTATTTTGGTAAAAGCCTTGCTAAATAAAAACATCAACAATGGTTTCATGAAATATATTCCCGCAACCATAAATACTAAAAGTAATATAACTTCAAGATTCTGTTCTACTTCATGAAGTACACCACCTTTTATACCTTTTCCTAATTCATCATACATTACTTTTCCAAACTCATCTAATTTATACATAGGATGGGTTAAGCCCAATGCTAGAGCTTCAATAGCTAAAATCCCCCCTGATTGCAAAGGATAGCATTTTAAAGCCATAGCTAAGGTGAAGATAAATTCACCTATAAAAATCCAAGCTGTAATGGTCTTTCCTAGGACAAAAAATGATATAATATTGAAGATTAAGAACCCAATCATGGTAAGCTTAAACCATCTTGGGCTATTGCCTAGGAAACTTTTGAACATAGTTAGTTGGTTTTTTTTGAAAATCTAAATTAGTTGTTTTAATGCAATTTCGAAAGCTGTGCTGCTGATATTTGTTTTCGAGTTATTGTTATCGAAGATATTTTGAATGGCCTGTTTTATAATATGTTGAGTATCATTAAATATGGCTTCATCAGTCATTTGCACTTTTCTTTCCATGAAATAAGCAAAAACTCTTGCCATTCCACAATTGGAAATGAAATCAGGAATAAGACTTACTCGCTCATCTGTGTATTCCATTATAGGTCCAAAGAAGATCTCCTTATCTGCAAAAGGAACATTGGCTCCGCATGAAATAACTTCTAAGCCAGAGTCGATCATTTGAGAAATCTGATCTTTAGTAATCAGCCTCGATGCAGCACAAGGAGCAAATATTTCAGTTTGTAGCCTCCAAATACGATCATTCATCTCGTTAAAAGGAATCATGTTATCAGCTACAAGCGTGTTACCATCTTTATTTAGAAATAACTCGGTAATTTCCTCAAAAGAAAATCCATCTTCCTTAATCACACCACCAACTCGGTCAATAATTCCAACAACTTTAGCACCCATCTGCGCTAAATAAAATGCAGCGGCTGATCCTACATTCCCGAAACCTTGTACTATAGCTTTTTTACCTTCAATAGAGCCACCATAAATGTCGTAGTAGTTTTTTGCGGCCACTGCGACACCATAACCAGTGATCATATCTGCAACCGTATACTTTTTATCAACATCTGGTGAGAAAGTCGGATTTTCAATCACTTTTATCACTCCCTGTCTTAGTTGGCCTATGCGGTTTATTTTATCCGCTTCAGATGGTTGAAAGTGGCCATTAAAAACTCCTTCTTGAGGGTGCCATACTCCTGATGCCTCTGTAATAGGAATTACTTCATGTATCTCATCAACATTTAGATCACCACCAGTACCATAGTAGCTTTTTAATAAAGGGGAAACCGCTTTATACCACCGTTTTAAAACGCCTTCTTTTCTTGAATCGGATGGGTCGAAGTTGATTCCCGATTTTGCTCCGCCGATTGCCGGACCAGAAACCGTAAATTTCACTTCCATGGTCTTAGCAAGTGATAGTACTTCGTTTTTGTCTAGGCCAACACGCATTCTTGTTCCGCCACCTGCTGCACCGCCTCGTAATGAGTTAATAACGGTCCATCCTTCGGCTTCAGTTTCAGCGTCATTCCAATGGAAAACAATCTCAGGTGATTTATCTTCGAATTTTTGTAAAAGTTCTTTCATTATTAATGAATTGTAATTTGAATAAATAGAAAAGTAGAAACTATAAAGTGTTTAATGAAATCCCCAAGCGGGGTTAAAGCTGATCCATAATTTTCAAATTATTTAATGAAGAATTGTGCAAATATATAAAACTATAAAGCGTGGTTAAGATGCTTTTTTAAGAATCATGAAGTTACCAGTGTTTTAACGTTTTCGTTAAACAAAAAACACTTTTAAAAATGAGATTTAAAAATTGAATTTTGCATTTTAAAAGGTATCTTTGCGCAACTTTTTTGAAACACATAAAACAAGGGTTTAAATGGATTTTAATTTATCAGAAGAACACTTAATGATACGCGACGCAGCTCGCGATTTTGCCAAAGCTGAATTATTGGAAGGCGTTATCGAAAGAGATAACGAGCAACGCTTCCCAAAAGAAGAAGTTAAAAAGATGGGTGAGCTTGGGTTTTTAGGGATGATGGCATCACCTGAATATGGCGGCGGCGGTATGGATACCTTGTCTTATGTGCTGGCTATGGAGGAGATCTCAAAAATTGATGCGTCAGCTTCTGTAGTAATGTCTGTAAATAATTCATTGGTATGCTGGGGTCTTGATACCTACGGAACGCCAGAGCAAAAAGAAAAATACCTTTCTAAATTAACGACTGGAGAGTCTATAGGTGCATTTTGCTTATCAGAACCGGAAGCGGGAAGTGATGCAACTTCGCAACGCACAACTGCCATCGATAAAGGTGATCACTATGTAATTAATGGCACCAAAAACTGGATTACCAATGGGGGGACTTCCGACTTTTATTTGGTAATTGCTCAGACAGATAGAGAGAAAAAACATAAAGGAATCAACGCTTTTATTGTTGAAAAAGGATGGGAAGGTTTTGAGATCGGACCTAAAGAAGATAAATTAGGAATTCGCGGGAGTGATACACACTCCCTTATTTTTAATGATGTAAAAGTGCCAAAAGAAAACCGCATCGGTGAAGATGGTTTCGGATTTAAATTTGCAATGAAAACCTTAGCAGGTGGACGTATTGGTATAGCAGCACAGGCGTTAGGTATAGCAGCTGGTGCGTACGAGTTAGCGAAAAAATATTCAAAAGAGCGTAAGGCTTTTGGGACTGAAATAATGAACCACCAGGCCATCGCTTTTAAGTTAGCAGATATGCACACTAGTATTGAAGCAGCAAGAATGTTGGTATACCGAGCTGCTCGCGATAAGGATAATCACGAAAACTATGATTTATCTGGAGCCATGGCAAAATTATATGCCTCACAAGTCGCTATGGATGTTACTGTTGAAGCAGTTCAAGTACATGGAGGAAACGGATTTGTGAAAGAATATCACGTTGAACGCCTAATGCGAGATGCGAAGATTACACAGATATATGAAGGAACTTCTGAAATTCAGAAGATTGTGATTTCAAGAGCGATATTGAAAGATTAAATATCATTACGTATTAATAAAAGACCCGGCCCTCGAGCTGGGTTTTTTCATTTAAAAAAGAATTTGATACCTTACAGAATAGAATAATTATCTAATTGAAATGGTTAAAATCATATGCTAAATCTATCCGTGTTACTAGAGGAAAGTGCGCTTAAGTTCAAAGATAAAACCGCCTATACTTTTATGGATACAAGCTTGAGTTTTGTGCAGGTAAACGCCCTGGCAAATCAAGTGGCAAATGGGTTGGTTAGTAAAGGGATTAAGCCCGGTGATAAAGTGGCGTTAAGCTGTTTTAATTTACCTTATTTTCCTATAATTTATAATGGTATTTTAAAAGTCGGTGCTGTGGTGGTTCCACTGAGTGTATTGTTGAAGGAAGATGAAATTCAATATCATCTTGAAAATAGCAATGCAAAAGCGTATTTCTGTTTTTTGGGGAATAATGATCTTCCTATGGCCTCAATGGGTTATGCCGGCTTTAATAAGGCAAAACCATGCGCACATTTTTTTACAATCATGCCAAAACCCGAAACGCCTTCAGCTATTGATGGTACTGAAACATTTGGCTCGTTAATTAATGGCCAAAGTCCAATTTTTGACACAGTAGAAACAAAAGCAAACGACACTGCTGTAATTGTCTATACCTCGGGGACAACTGGTAAACCTAAAGGCGCTGAATTAACGCATTCCAACCTACTACAAAACACCATTCTATGTGCTGATTTGTTTAGCGCAAGTCCAGCGGATAAGATGCTTATTGTTTTACCTCTATTTCACATATTTGCTATGACTGTTCAAATGAATGTAAGTTTATATAGAGGAGTTACCGCAGTATTGCTTCCACGTTTTGATGCGAAAACGGTCTTAGATCTTTGTGAACAACATAAAATCACCTTTTTTGCTGGAGTTCCCACCATGTATTGGGGTTTAAATAGTTATTTAGATATTAATAAAACAGACTTAAAAAGCATAAAAGAGAACCTAAGGATGTGTGTTTCTGGGGGAGCGTCATTACCAGTAGCAGTTCTAGAAAAATTTGAGTCCCATTTTGATGTTGCAATTTTAGAAGGTTATGGTATGTCAGAAGGATCTCCAGTAGTTTCATTTAATCAATTAGAGGTAGGGCGCAAGCCAGGATCGATTGGCACGCCTGTTTGGGGAGTAAAAATCAAGATTATTGACGAAGAAGGAAATGAAGTGACGACAGGAGAAAAAGGGCAACTTGTTTACAAAGGACATAATGTGATGAAATCCTACTACAACAACCCAGATGCCTCTAAAAAAGCAATCAGAAATGGCTGGCTACATTCAGGTGATATTGCAGTTAAAGACGAAGATGGTTTCTTCTTTATCGTCGATCGAACCAAGGATATGATTATCCGTGGTGGACTTAATGTTTATCCTCGAGAGGTTGAAGAAGTGATGATGAAGCATGAGGCCGTTTCAATGGTCGCCGTAATTGGAGTTCCCGATGAAAAAATGGGAGAAGAAATAAAAGCGTATGTGGTTTTAAATGAAGGAGTAAATGCCTCTCAAGAGGAATTGACGTCATGGACAAAAGACCATATTGCGGCATACAAATATCCAAGGTATATCGAAATTACCAATACATTGCCAATGAGTGCGACCGGGAAAATTTTGAAGAAAGAGTTGCGCAAGTTGTGAAGTAGTATCTTGAAATCTTGATTAGCGATATTGTATTGACTCCTGGGAAATGGCAATTTCTCCGTTTTTTCCATTATCAAATTGAAAATTAGACCCCCGTCAAAATATCGATATTACATTTTTATCACACATAATTTAGTATGTCTGCATTTTTGCTAAACAATCAGTAAAAACGGTGTAATAAATTTAGCAAAACCTTTATTTTCGGTTAAAATAGTCAATTATGAAGCTGGAAAAACAAGGTCTATACTTACCCGAATTTGAACATGATAATTGCGGAGCAGGATTTATTTGTAGCCTCGAAGGGAAAAAGTCAAATGACATTATTCACAAGGCTTTAGAGATTCTCGAAAAACTAGAGCATCGTGGTGCTGTAAGTGCTGATGGGAAGACCGGTGATGGTGCTGGAATTTTAATTGATATTCCACATGAGTTTTTTGTAGATGAATGTGATTTTAAATTGCCGAAAGCTGGACAGTATGCTGTTAGTAATGTATTTCTTCCTAAGAAAGAGAATCAACGCAATTATTGTATCGAGGTTTTTGAAAAGCACATTGCCAATCAAGGTTTAAAATTAATTGGCTGGAGAGATGTTCCTGTAAAACCAGCTCATATTGGTGCAATTGCTGCGAGTACAGAACCCTTTATCAAACAAATTTTTATTGGTAAAGAGAATAAGGATCAAGACATTTTTCAATTTAACCTTAAATTGTTCATCGCTCGAAAGTTGACTGAGCACGAAGTATATGGTTCTAAATTGTCTGAAGCAGATTTCTTTTACCTACCAAGCCTTTCAACTAAAACACTAATATTTAAAGGCCTGTTGTTGCCTGAGGATATCAAATTATATTATAGTGATCTTTTAGATCCGAGAGTGGTTACCCGATTAGCTTTGGTACACCAGCGTTTCTCAACCAATACCTTCCCGACATGGGATTTGGCGCAGCCATTCCGATATATGTGTCACAATGGTGAAATCAACACCCTACGTGGTAATGTAACCAGAATGCGCTCAAGAGAAGAGTTGCTGGAAAGCGAATGGTTTGGTGCTGATATTAAAAAAATATTGCCGGTAGTACTACCAAAAAAATCGGATTCGGCATCGATGGATATGGTAGTCGAATTGCTTCTGATGACAGGACGTTCATTACCCGAAGTAATGATGATGCTAGTTCCAGAAGCTTGGGAGAAAAATCCGGATATGTCTGAAGCTAAAAAGGCATTTTACGAATACAATTCTTGCGGAATGGAGCCTTGGGATGGTCCAGCCTCAATACCATTTACAGACGGTAACTATATTGGTGCTGTCTTGGACCGAAATGGGTTGCGACCATCTCGATATAGCGTCACTAAAGACGGTTATGTAATCATGTCGTCAGAGACTGGTGTAGTTGATATTGCACCTGATAATGTGGCAAGTCACGGTCGTCTAGAGCCAGGAAGAATGTTCTTAGTAAATATGGAGGAAGGCCGCATTGTAAATGACCAAGAAATAAAAGAAACCATTGCCTCTAAGCATCCATATAGAAAATGGCTGGATGATAAGCTGGTTCATTTAAAGGATATTCCATACAACGATTGTCCGTTATTTTTAGATGAAGCACCTTTGGAAAAACGCCAGACTGTTTTTGGATACACACAGGAGGATATCAATACGATAATCCTACCTATGGCAAAGCTTGGTAAGGAGCCAATCGGATCAATGGGGTCAGACACGCCTATCGCAGTCTTATCTCAACGTCCTCAATTGGTTTACAACTACTTCAAGCAATTATTTGCTCAGGTTACCAATCCGCCTTTGGATGGTATTCGAGAAGAGCTGATTACCGATATTAGTTTAACACTTGGGGCAGATACTAATATATTCGAAATAAGTGAGGCGCATTGTACTAAACTTAAAATTCAGAATCCTGTAATTTCTAAAGAAGATCTTGATAAGATAAAAAGTTATAAGAACCCTGATTTTACGGTTACGTCAATTCCCATTTTATACGATGCTGAAAAAGGCTTAAATGGTATTGAAAATGCCTTAGAAGATGTATTACAACAAACATCAAAAGCGATTGATGAAGGGACTAATATTCTAATTCTTTCTGATAGAAATATTAGTGAAGATAAAGCGCCGATTCCTGCATTATTAGCCTGTTCATTCATTAATAGTAGTCTTCAAAAAATTGGAAAGCGATCTCGATTAAGTATCATTATAGAATCTGCAGAGCCAAGAGAAGTACATCATTTTGCCTTATTGTTTGGTTACGGTGCGAGTGCGATTAATCCGTATATGGTTAATGAAACCATTGCCAATCAAATTGAAGACGGGAATTTAGAAGGAGTTACTTTCAATGAAGCCATCAAAAACTATAACAAAGCAGTTGGTAAGGGCATCTTGAAGGTGATGAATAAGATCGGTATCTCGACCTTGAATTCATATCGTAGCTCGCAATTGTTTGAATGTATTGGTATCAATACAACTACAGTTGAAAAATATTTTCCAAATACACCAACACGTATTGAAGGTATTGGATTGTATGAGCTAGAGCGCGAGATTACTAAAAGACATACAAAGGCATATGTTTCAAAAGAGATGGCTGCCAGTCTTGATCTTGAAATGGGAGGTGAATATCGCTGGAGAAGAAATGGAGAAAAGCATATGTTCAATCCATTATCAGTTGCTAAACTTCAAGATTCTGTTAGAAGAAACGATTCAAAAACATATAAAGAATACTCAGACTTGGTTAATGACCAAGCGAAGAATTTAATGACCATTCGTGGTCTGTTTGAATTCTCAAATTATGATCCGATTCCGATTGAAGAAGTAGAGCCTTGGACGGAGATCGTTAAGCGATTTAAAACTGGAGCAATGTCATATGGTTCGATCAGTAAAGAAGCACATGAGAATCTGGCTATCGCTATGAACCGAATCGGCGGAAAAAGCAACTCAGGTGAAGGAGGGGAAAACGAAGAGCGTTTTTATAAAGATGCTACAGGAGATTGGCGAAATAGCGCAATCAAGCAAGTAGCCTCAGGTCGATTTGGAGTTACAAGTAATTACCTGACTAATGCTCAGGAAATTCAAATTAAAATGGCACAAGGGGCGAAGCCGGGTGAAGGTGGTCAGCTTCCTGGACCGAAGGTGAATCCTGAGATTGCCAAAACAAGAAATTCAACACCCTATGTTGGCTTAATATCGCCACCGCCACATCATGATATTTATTCAATTGAGGATTTATCGCAGCTTATATTCGATTTAAAGTCGGCTAACCGCGAAGCGCGAATTAATGTAAAGTTGGTAAGTGAAGTAGGAGTAGGAACGGTAGCAGCTGGTGTCGCAAAGGCAAAAGCTGATGTAGTTTTAATCTCTGGTTTTGATGGTGGTACAGGAGCCTCACCATTAACCTCATTAAAACATGCTGGATTGCCATGGGAACTTGGTATTGCGGAAGCTCAGCAAACTTTAGTAATGAACGACTTACGAAGTCGAATCGTATTGGAGTGTGATGGTCAATTAAAAACAGGACGTGATGTTGCGATCGCATGTTTACTAGGAGCGGAAGAATTCGGTTTTGCAACTGCACCGCTAGTAGCTTCAGGTTGTATTATGATGCGTGTATGTCATTTAAATACCTGTCCGGTAGGAATCGCAACGCAGAATCCAGAACTGCGTAAAAAGTTCAAAGGGAAGCCAGAGCATGTAGTGAACTATATGTATTTCATTGCGGAAGAGTTGCGTCAAATTATGGCAAAACTCGGATTTAGAACTGTGAATGAAATGGTGGGCCAGGTACAAAAGCTAGATCGTAAAAAAGCAATCGATCACTACAAGGCAGCTGGTATCGATTTAACACCAATACTTCATCAACCAATCGTTCATGAAGGTGTCGATATTTACAATACGCAAAAACAAGATCATCAACTATCAAAGTCAATTGATTTTGATATTATCGAACAAGCGCATACCGCCTTATTCCGAAAGGAAAAAACAACATTAGATCTTAAGATCGAAAATACCGACCGAGCGGTTGGTGCGATTTTAAGTAATGAAATCTCTAAGATATATGGTGCGCAAGGTTTGCCAGAAAATACATTAAAACTCAATTTTACGGGGTCAGCTGGACAAAGTTTTGGTGCATTCGCTACACACGGTTTGACAATGATCGTAAACGGAAATACCAACGATTATCTTGGTAAGGGGCTCTCAGGAGCCAAATTGATTGTAAAGGTACCTCAAGAGTCGACTATTATTCCAGAGGATAATGTGATTATCGGGAATGTAGCGATGTACGGTGCAACAGGAGGTGAAGTCTATATAAACGGGAAAGCAGGAGAGCGTTTTTGTGTCCGTAACTCGGGTGCTAAAGCTGTTGTAGAAGGAATAGGAGATCACGGTTGTGAGTATATGACAGGCGGAATTGCTGTCATTCTTGGAGAAACCGGACGAAATTTTGGTGCTGGAATGAGTGGTGGTATCGCGTATGTGTACGATGAAAATGGACAATTTGAAAAGCAGTGTAATAAAGAGACCTTGAATTTGCTTCCGGTTGAAATAGAGGAGGATATTTTGGAGCTAAAAAGTTTGATAGAAAATCATTACAATGCTACTTTGAGTCCGCTTGCACAGCGTATTCTTGAGAAATGGGAAACGGTATTACCGAAATTTGTAAAGGTATTCCCTGAAGAATATAGACAAGCTTTGAAGCGATTAGAAGAAGAAAAATTACAAACAGTATAACGGATAGCGATCATGGGAAAGACTACAGGGTTTTTAGAATACGAAAGAGCAGACGAAGGCTACGTTGCCGTTGAAGAACGCGTAAAAAATTATAAAGAATTCACAGTTCCATTAAAGGATAAAAAGTTAAAAGATCAAGGTGCACGCTGCATGGATTGCGGCATTCCGTTTTGTCATAGTGGTTGCCCACTTGGTAATTTAATTCCGGATTTTAATGATGCAGTATATCGCGGAAAATGGGAAAAGGCAGCTAGCATTTTACACAGTACGAACAACTTTCCTGAATTCACGGGGCGTTTATGTCCTGCGCCTTGCGAGGAAGCATGTGTTTTAGGAATTAATGAAGATCCTGTGTCCATTGAGAATATTGAAAAAAATATCGTCGAAAAGGCATTCAAAAAAGGATGGATCACTGCAAATCCACCGGAAAAGCGAACAGGAAAAACGGTAGCAGTTATTGGTTCGGGTCCAGCAGGATTGGCTACAGCACAACAATTAAATAGAGCGGGACATTTAGTGACTGTCTTCGAACGTGATGAAAAGATCGGTGGGTTGTTACGTTATGGTATTCCGGATTTTAAGATGGAAAAAAACGTGATCGATCGACGATTGGAAGTTCTAAAAGAAGAAGGGATCTCTTTTGAAACAAATGCCCATGTTGGAAAAAACGTTCCAGTAGAAAAATTGAAATTGGATTTTGATGCGATTGTACTTTGCGGCGGCGCAACAGTAAAAAGACAATTACCTATTAAAGGTTCGCATTTAAAAGGAGTAGTGCAGGCAATGGATTTTCTACCTCAAAATAATCGTCGTGTAGATGGTGTAAAATTCAAAGGAGAAGAGATTCTAGCTACAGATAAAAATGTAATCGTAATTGGAGGTGGAGATACAGGATCAGATTGTATCGGAACTTCAATTAGGCATGGCGCAAAATCGGTTAAGAATTTTGAAATCATGGGAAAAGCTTCTACAGACAGAACAGAAGATCAACCTTGGCCATTTTGGCCAATGCGTTTGCGAACCAGTAGTTCTCATAAAGAGGGAGCGGAACGCTTTTGGTCCGTTAGTACTAAGGAGTTTATCGGTGATGTCAATGGCAATTTAAAAGGATTGATTACATGTGAGGTTGAATGGATTAAAGAAGCTGGAAAGCGACCTGTTTTAAAAGAAGTGCCAAATACAGAAAAGCAGTGGGAATGCGATCTAGCATTACTCGCACTCGGTTTTACGGGAGCAGAATCAACACTATCCGACCAGCTAGGCTTGGAAATGGATCCACGGACCAACATAAAAGCAACCGCTAAAGATTATCAAACCAACGTTCCTGGAATTTTTGTCGCAGGTGATATGCGAAGAGGACAATCGTTAATCGTTTGGGCAATTTCTGAAGGACGACAAGCGGCACATCATGTAGATGCGTATTTAATGGGGAGTTCTGAGTTGCCTTTAAAGGGTGATGGGGATCTGCCGCGTATTTAGTTAGCAGTATTCAGTAGCAGTAAGCAGTACTTGGAAAACCCAATTTTGAATAGAAAGAATCTCGATACATTTTTTCTTTCGTATCTCAGAAAAAACACTCGATCCGACATTGTTCAAGCAAGATGTCAGATCGAGTGTTTTTAGATTGATCCCGAGAATTCGGGAGAAATCTAAAAATGTATCGAGATCCTATTCAAAAGATTAAAAACCTAAAAACTAAACTTTACCCCCAACTGCGCTTTCCATCTCGAGTTTTGAGCATCAGTTACCCAAGGTGTGATGCCTTCAGGAATATTAAAAGTATAGCGGGATGCACCATTTTGAATATCAACAAAACGTAACAAGCTAAAACTCGAATTCACCACATTTGGAACGAAAACTAATCGGCCCCAATCTCGGTTTACGAAGTTCAAAACATTCAACATGTCTAAAGAAACCGTAATTCCTTTTCCGTTTTTAAGTTTTCGGTTATAAGATAATTTCATGTCTAATTCATGATTCCAAGGTGTTCGAGCGCCATTACGCTCTGCAAATTGACCGCGGCGCTCTGACAAATAATCGTCATTTTCAATAAATGCGTTTAAGCTTTCCCATTGTTGTTGTGCTGAGGTAATTACAGCACCCGTATTATCTGTTATATCGACTAGATTAATCTCATTTTGATTGCTAGGCACAAATATTACATCATTTCGAGAAGAACCGTCTCTGTTTGGGTCTCCTTGATATACATATGAAAACGGACTACCAGAGCGGCCTCCGTATAAAAATGAGACTAACAAACTATTTACATCCTTAAAATCATAGTAAAATGAATGAGACGAGACGATCTTATGTCTTAAATCGAAATTAGAAAATGATAAGTCAGGATTGTTGCCAAAAACCGCTTGATTCCATTCAAAATTTGCTGCGGGACTACTTCTTACTGTACTTGAAATGTCTTTACTTTTTCCATAAGTATACCCCAAATAGCCATCATAGTTTTTCAGTTTTTTACTGATTGAGGCGGTAATGTTATACCGATATCCTTGATCGGTATTGGTTAGCAAAAAGACATTTGTAAAATTAGGATTGATCTTAATATCGCTTCCGGTTTGAAGAAAGTAAGGTCGATTATCCGCTCCAGTAAAATTACCAATCTCATTGCGACGGTTTATAGATTGAAAGAAAATGCCATTTACAACGTCGGTGTAGGTCGCTTCTAGGCTCAATTTCCAATCGTTTTTTAAAGAAAGATCTATTGCAATATTCGATTTCCATTCTCTAGGTAATTTAAAATCGGTATCTAATAAATTGATTTCCGTAAGTCCGGGCTGTTGTGATACAAGATCATCTAAATTTTGGGTAAGTGCTAGTCCATTTTCTGGTCGCAAGTCGATGTTAAAATAATTGGTTCCAGAAATATATTCAACATAGGCAAACCATAAATAGGGGAGTCTTCCGGAGAATAATCCTGTACCACCTCTCAATTTATACCTTCTATCATTATCCATGAAATAAGTGAAACCAAAACGTGGATTAATCTGTGGGGCTTTTGATAGTTTATTGTCAAAACGACTAAATTCTGGTGTGTTTAAGACCTCTTGGCTAATGGGTAAATCTTCGGGCAATAGTTGTGCATCTAATCGTAAACCAAACGATAGAGAGAGTCTATCTGAAGCACGATAATTATCTTGTGCGTACAAGGCGCCTTCAAATACTTTAAAAGATGCTGAGGGCGTATTACTTACAAAATCGAAGTCGTTATTATTTACATTGTAAACACCACGAACACGGCGGGGATTATCATTTAAAAAATCTTCCACCGACCGGTATTCCCATCGGCCGTTCCAAGCGGATAAAAACCCATAATCAACATCATTAAATTGCGCAAATCCGCCAAATTTAAAACTATGGTTGTTTTTTATATATGTGAATTTGTTTGTGAGCTGAACGGTTGAAAAATCAGTGCTATAAACGGATGCTTCACGATAGGTTCCTGCAAAAATGCGATCGGAAGCGTTGACGGCTATTTGAATATGAGGAAAAACACGACCATCGAAATCCCGATTTTCCTTTACGGTATTATATCCTATTGATAGTACATTGGAGGTGTTATCAGTAAGATTAGATTTTAACTCGACGGCGAGACTATTGGCTGTACTGCTGTGACGGTATCCTTGATTTCCGAAATTAAAAAAGGACGCATTCCATTCTAAATTATCGGTAAAACTCTTGACGTAGTTGTTACGCAGCGTTAGTTTATGTTTATCAGAAATATTATAGTCCAAACGAGCAAAAAGTTTGGTGCTAGCTGTTTCAATATCGGCATTGGTAAAGGTGCCAGGGTTGTAGTTGTAATTCTTTATAAGATGATCTGCAATCGATTCTACTACATCTAACGATATATTAGATGAATCGCTTCCTGGAGCATTCAGCACCGGGATTTTTGAAAGTGCTTGTTCAAAATTGATGAAATAGAAAAGCTTATCCTTCTTTAAAGCACCGCCAATCGATCCGCCAAATTGGGTGTCATAAAAGCTTCGCACTTCTTGCTCGATTCCATCAGAAAAACTTCCGATTAAATTCTGATTATTCCCAAAGGCATACACTTCTCCTTTAAAATTATTGGTGCCGTTTTTAGTAACAACATTGATGTTAGCACCGCTAAAATTTCCGATACTTACATCAAAAGGTGCAATTTTGACTGATAGTTCCTTAATCGCACCAAAACCTATTGGCTGTGATTTTGATAAGCTACCCGGAGTGCCGTTTGCCTGAGATCCAGAAGCACCACTGGCGGGTTCTTGAAATCCGATGATATCGTTGTTTGCTATACCATCAATGTTCAAATTATTGAAACGGTTACTGGCCCCGGCAAAGGAGTTTAGATTGGCTTCAGGTAAATTTTTCGTTAAATCTTGAATGCCACGTGAGATGGTCGGAGTCTCGGTTATTTTCTTATTGCTAAGCAATACTTCGTTTCCCTTTTTTAGAATGCTATTGGTATTATTGGCGTTCAGGACAACTTCATCTAAGGCAACATTTTCTTCAGTTAAAACAAAGTCTTTATAGGTGACGGTTCCTAAATTAATAACCACTGCGTCCAACTGTTTTGCGCTAAAACCAAGTGAGCTTACTTGTATTTGATAACTGTTGGATGGTGGTAGATTGTTTAAAATATAAAACCCGGTTTCTTGCGTTGTCGTGCCGTATTTAAAATTAGTTTCGACATCAATTACAACGATATTTACAAATGGGATCGGGTTATTGTTTGAATCTTTAACGGCCCCTTGCAGTGTTCCTGTGGTTTCTTGGGAGAAGGTAAGTGTAGGTAGTAAAATTATAATAAGGAAAATCCTTTTTAGGAAATTAATCATTAAATGCATTGGGTTTAAAGAAAAGAGTAATTAGGTCATGCAAAATAACTAAACCTTACAGTAGAATGGATAATTTAACAACTTTAGTTTTTAAATGACGTGCTTCCAAATAAACCAAAAATGACTTATCGCTCCGCCAAGGACGAAAAAATGCCAGATAATATGATTGTAGGGTATTTTTTTAACAGCATAAAAGATGATTCCGATAGTGTAGAACGCACCTCCGAGCATTAAAAGACCATTTCCAGTATTCGAATGAATTGTGCTCATGGCATCCCAATCTAAAACGATGAGCCATCCCATTACTGCATATAAGACTAAAGAGATTGCTTCAAATTTCCCTGTAAAAAAGATTTTTAGAACAGTGCCAAATGCCGTTATTCCCCAAACAATATAAAATAGTAGCCAGCCTTTGTTATCGATTAAACTTATAAGACAAACAGGCGTATAGGTACCAGCAATAAGAAAATAAATACTGATATGATCGAGCTTTCTTAAGTTCGATTTTCTTTTAATGCCCTGTATGCTGTGATACATGGTGGACGCCGTAAACAAAAGTATAAGCGAAAATGAATACGCTAGAATGCTAAGTGTGCTATAAGTAGTTTTATGAGTATCGTCGATAAGTAAGAGAAATAGACCAATTACACCTAAAACTGCGCCTAGGGCATGCGATCCTGCATTCCAACGTTCCTCTGTTTTGCTATACATGAAGGCAAAGATACATCAATGGTTGATGATATGTAACTTATACGGATTGCTCGTAAGCTTCTTTTAGCCAGCTAGTTAATTCTTGATCAATCTCATTTTTCGAAGTTAGTTGAACCCGATGCGTGCACATGGTTCCGAAAGGTCCAGAATTTCCTAAACGATCTGTAATCGGCTTGTCTTTTAATTTAAGTCCCAGATCGATTCTGGTTTTAGTAGCGGGTTTTATAAGCGCGAATTGGCGTTTTCTAATGATGCTTACACTTGTCTTTTTGGGAGTTATGGTTACATCATTTCCGAATGAGCGAACTACAGAAAGAAGTTGGTCATAGATTGATTTTAATGATTCTTTTCCCTGATATTGGTTAGCAACAAGATCATCGGATGAATCGTTATTCTCCTTTGATAGGCTTACAATTGTGTTAGCAAAGCCATGAGTCACTCCGTGTTCTTCTTTTAAAAACTTTACAGCCTGACCATGTTTTTCGAATGCTTTGGTCTTAAGTAGTTTTTTCCATTCTTCTAATGACTTACCAGTTTTTTCCAGCATATTATTAATCATGGTTTGTAGTGCCTTGTCCATATTTTAAAACTTTACTTTTTTTCCGGTTTCTAAATAGTTAATTAAGTTAAGATAACTAGACTCGTTGCCTTTGATGAAAAAGTCAAGTAACGCCTTGTATTTGGCTGTGTTTTTATACCCAATTCCGTACGAGGTAACCTCAATTGTTGCATTATCTATTGAACTAAAGTAAATGATATTGTAAAAATCCTTAGCATCTTGTTTCATAAACTCAGGGAAATGAGGAGACAGTTCCGCCTGAAGCGTGATCACTTTTTTCGGCACAAAATTGATAATGTTATTAACTATGGTAGTACTATCGCCTATTCGTGCATTTTTATTATAACTTGATTTGATAGTTCCACCTATTTTGAAATCAACTTCGGCTAGTGGGACGAAAACAGACTCCCAACCATTTTTAGTAGTGAATACTTTCCATATCTCGTCTATTGATGCTCCTACCTTGAATTTTTGAATTAAAACTACATTGTTTGTATTCGTCGAATCTATTATTGATTCTACGCGTTTCTTATCTGATAAATTACTTTGAGAAATTGTTAGGCCGGAACAGAAAATCGCAATAATTAAGAGAATTTTGTACTTCATTACTTTTTATTTGAAGTAAAAGTACAATATCGAACATCTTGAGTATTGTAAAAAATTAACCTTTCTGGTCGATAGGGAAAAAGTTTGGTTCTCTTTGATTGTGGTCAAATGAAATGAATTCTTTTGGATTGAAGCCTGAGAATTCTTTAAACTCTTTTATAAAATGTGCTTGATCTGCATAACCAGTGTCGTAAGCCACTTTAGCCCAATCTAATTTTTCTTTATTTCGGATTTGATTTAAAATGTTATTGAATCTTACTATTCTGTGATAAACCTTAGGGGTTAGACCGACATACTTTTTAAACTGCTGAATTAAATGTTTTTGAGTTCTTGAGTAGTTCTTTATTACATCTTTGTGGTTAGTAACTGGGTGTCCATTTAGATCATTTATAATTTTAACAAGCTCTTGTTGAGGTGTTTTGCTTTGGTCGTATTTAGATAATAACCAGTTTTGTATACTTGAAAACTTTAGGTTGACATCGTCAATGCTCATTATATCATTTCTTAAATCCACTATTTCCATACCTAAAAGTGTATCTGCATCTACAACTTTATTATTTAGTTGATCAACCGATATATTTATGAAAGGATGGGCTCCGTAGGGTTTAAATTGAACTACTAGCATTTCCGAATTTTCATGTGCCGATATAGAGATAAAGTTTTTGTGCATCCCAGATATCCACGCATTACTGAATTTTCCGTTGGGAGATAAGGTTTTATTGTCAAAGGTATTTCGTTCTATTCCATCTAATTCGAAAATGATAAAAAGATGGCCAGTTGGAACAACGCGCTCAATAGAATGATCGGGCATAAAACCCTTGAAATAAAACACCGATTCTATATATGAACTTAAAGGAGTAGATAACGGATAAGTTTCGAATTGCATGGTATTAAAAAAGGGTTGAGCTTTCAATGTACTAAGAAAGACTCAACCCAGAAAATTATTTATAAAACCAGCTTATCCCAAGAATGGATAGCGATAGTCTGTAGGAGTTACAAATGTTTCCTTAATTAATCTTGGCGAAACCCAACGGAGTAGGTTTTGAGCAGATCCGGCTTTATCATTAGTTCCCGATGCACGTGCACCGCCAAATGGCTGTTGACCTACAACTGCACCTGTTGGCTTATCATTGATATAGAAGTTACCTGCAGCATTTTGTAAAGCTGTTGTCGCTTCTTCAATCGCATAACGGTCGGCTGCTAAAACAGCACCTGTTAAAGCGTATTCTGATGTTTCATCAACTAACTTCAATGTTGCGCTCCAATCTTTATCATCATAAACATATACTGTCACTACAGGTCCGAATAGTTCAGTTTCCATGGTAGTGTATTTTGGTGTTTTTGCAACAATTACTGTAGGCTCGATAAAGTAGCCTTTGCTCTTGTCATATCCACCTCCTGCAAAAACTTCAGCATCGCTGTCGTTCTTAGCAGCATCGATATATTTTGCAAGTTTATCAAATGAGCCTTCGTGAATTACTGCAGTCATGAAATTACTCATATCTTCAGGGCTTCCCATTTTGATACTTTCAATATCCGCTTTTACGAAATTTAAAATCTCATTAGCTGTTGACTTTGGCAAGTACACACGAGAGGCAGCACTACATTTTTGTCCTTGAAATTCGAATGCTCCTCTAGTGATTGCTGTTGCAACTTGTTTTGTATTTGCTGTTGGATGTGCAAGGATAAAATCTTTACCACCAGTTTCACCAACAATCTTAGGATATGTCTTGTAATTATGAATATTCTGACCGATTTGTTTCCAAAGCTCTTTAAAAACAAAAGTCGATCCTGTAAAGTGTAATCCAGCAAAATCTGGGCTATCAAGTACCGTATTCGTAATCATAACAGGATCACCATAGACAACATTAATTACCCCGTCAGGAACTCCAGCTTCTTTAAATATATCAACAATTACTTGCGCTGAGAATACTTGACTATCACTTGGTTTCCAAACAACAACATTACCCATCATTGCCATGCAGCTTGTTAAGTTTCCTGCAATCGCTGTAAAATTAAATGGGGTAACGGCATAGGTAAATCCTTCAAGAGGGCGATATTCCACTCGATTCCATAAACCTTCATTGCTATCTGGCTGCTCCGCATATATTTGTGACATATACTCCACATTAAATCGAAGGAAGTCAATTAACTCACATGCTGCATCAATTTCAGCTTGGTGAACTGTTTTTGATTGAGCAATCATTGTCGAAGCATTGATTTTTGCTCGATAAGGTCCGGCAATAAGGTCGGCTGCTTTCAAGAAAATAGCGGCACGTTGCTCCCATTTCATTTGTGACCATTTTTTTCTGGCTTCTAAGGCTGTACTTATTGCCTTTTCGACATGACTTTTATCAGCTAAATGATACGTGCCTACTACATGTTGGTGATCATGTGGCGGAGTCATGTTACGTGTATTATTACTACGAACTTCTTCACCATTAATGTACATGGGTACATCAACATTGCCATTAAAATATTCTTTGTATTGAGCTGCTACTGCTTCGCGTTCGGGCGTGCCGGGAGCATATGATTTTACGGGCTCGTTAATTGCTGTCGGTACTTGAAAAAAGCCTTTTGACATGGATTTTTTTGTTTTTGTGTTTAAGAGCTTCAAAAGTACCAAAAAAGGCACATTAAAATCCATTGTGTGAAAGGGTTTCTTATATTTTTTGTAAGTTGCCAACAGATTTCTGACCAAACCTACATGTGTACAGTTACATTTTTATATAAGGGTGATAATCAATTCGCGCTTACTTCCAATAGAGACGAGGCTCCGGCTAGAAAAACCATCTCACCTAAAATTTATAATGACTTAGGAATTAAGATGGTCTACCCGAAAGATGAACTTGCAGGTGGTACTTGGATTGGTGCAAGCGAGCAGCAGCGCGTTGTGTGTTTGTTAAATGGTGCCTTTGAACTTCATCAGCGCAAATTACCGTATCGTAAGAGTAGAGGATTAGTTGTTAAAGAATTTCTTGCAGCTTCCGACATCAGATTATTTTGTGATAGCTACGATTTCGATAATATTGAGCCTTTTACCATGATTTTAGTCGATTGGAATGAGTCCTTAAAACTTATTGAAATTATTTGGGATGGAAAGGAAAAGCATCAGCGCGATTTACCTCTAACTGCTCATATTTGGTCATCATCTACTTTGTATACTGATGAAATGAAAGCGCTGCGCAAAGATTGGTTTGAGGATTTTAAAATGAAAGGAGATTTTAGCGACGATACAATTTTCAATTTTCATCAAACTGCTGGAACAGGAGATCCAACTACTGATGTGTTGATGAATCGTGTTTTTGTTCGCACAGTTAGCATTACGCAAATCAGAAAAAATAATAATGATATCGCCATTCAATATAAAAATGTATTGACTGACGAAATTTCAAATACAAATCTGCAATTAAAAACTTCGTGGAGTATAACGGAAAGATAATATCGATAGCATATCCCGATACTTTTGTAAATATGTCGACTGAATTTATGTGCAAAGTTTTGCCCATGGTCGGTTTAGGAACAAAGGACTATATTAAAGCAGGTCATGCAGCTTTGATATTGGTTTCTAACGATACCGAAATGGCGTATTACTACGATTTTGGACGCTATATAACCCCAAATGGAAAAGGTCGCGTTCGTGGAGCGTTAACCGATAGTGAACTTGAAATCCCATTTAGAGCAAGTTTTGATAAGGATGGAACTTTGACCAATCTCGATGATTTTTTAATGTGGTTAAATGACAATCCTCATAAAACACATGGTGAAGGTCGATTGGTTGCTTCGGTTTGCGAGGATATTAATTTTGAAGCCGCTCAGCACTATATATTAAACTTACAGCGCAAAGGAAGCATTCCTTACGGCGCATTTGATAAACGAGGTAGTAATTGTTCTCGTTTTGTTACCGATACCATTTTATTTGCCACTAAAAACAGACGTATTAAGCTTGGTCTAGGTTTTAATAAGTTGTTTACACCAAGTCCACTTGGTAATGTTCAAAAAGCTGCGACAATTGGGAAAATGTTTTCCGTAGAAAAAGGGCATATCTCGGTTTATAGTCGGTCGGTTGTTGTTGAGAATTTGACCAACTATTTTCATAAAAAGTCAGATGATATTGAGTTGGGTCAGGTTGAAAAACACCCACTTCCTGCCAATGCGCAGTATCTGCCAGGAATAGGCTGCGGCGCATACTTTACTTTGGCAAGAACGCGAAAAAAGTATGAATACCGTATTCAGAAATTTGATGATTATGGACATTTAGATCACGACGGCGTTTTTGAAGTAAATGATGCCGATTTCAATGAAAATCATTTTTATCAGTTTATGTACGATAGCAACTGTCAATACTGCCACGTAAAACAAGATGGGTACATTTTTCAATTCAATTTTTTAAGAAAGACAGCGGTTAAGAAGGAAAAAGTCGTTGCTAGTTTACAGCAAAAGGAGCGCTTAGCTTAAAATTAGGAATAGTTGCCTTTATATGATTATTAGTTCCTAAATTAATCAAGTTGTAATAGCCTTGCATAGCGCCTAAAGGTGAAGAAAGCAAGCAGCCAGAGCTATATGTATGTGACTTTCCGGGTTTGATTATTGGTTTTTTTCCAACAACACCTTCACCATCCACGATTTCAGTTGAATTTAGCGCGTCCATAACCTCCCAATGTCTTGAAAGTAATTGAACGGTATCATTACTGAGGTTTTCAATGGTTATTTTATATCCAAAGGCGAAGTGCATTTTATAGTCCTTATAAAATGTACCCTCAAAATTAGTCGTAACCGAAATTTTAATACCGCTGGTAATTTGCGTAACCATAATCTCACTTCAGGTGATTAAAGATATTAATTTATGTGAGTGGATCGAAAATTTTAACAGTGATGATTTTTTGAAGAAAAACTAGGCTATGTCTTAGGATACTTTTGCGGTTATTTTTAATTCGTAATTATCGAAGAATCTCCAACACCCACGCCAATAAGACTGTCATACATAGCGCCGAATTTTCTGAAATAAACAAGAACGGTATAATTGTTTTCCGTCTGTGATAAAGAGCCGCTTATGCTAACGTCGTTAATGATGCCATTTTCTACCGTTACATATTTATAGTTATAAAAACCTTGCTTGAAAAGTGCACTACCTTTAAACATACCGGCTTTATCATCAAACAGTAACTCGTACTCATCTGTTACCTGGTAATTATTGAACTTACCAACTACATATACCTTATTTAGGCCTAGATCTGTGGTGTAGGGTAGACTAAAGTGCATGCGAGCATAATCTGCTTCTATATCAGGATCGCCGTTGTCAACTGTGACCAAAAAATCGCCATTTATATCAGGATTGAAGGTATAAGGAAGCCCATTTCTTATTTGGTCTGTAAATAGATGTTGATTATAAATATCGGTTAATTCAACACGGGCAACATTAATGTTGGAGGTGCGTATACTCTTGCTATCAAAATTTAAAAACTCATTTCCAGCATCAAATCTAGCTTCTTCGTCATAGCGGTATTGTAATTGATTTCCCAAAATGTATTGCGGCTTGAGGTCGGTGATGGCAGTATCCCACAAATAATTCTGTAAAATAGCTACTTTAATTTCCTTTTCCGGATTTCGATATCGAAGGCTGTTTGTGTTTATATTTAGCTGCACGACCTGTTTTTGATCAATAACGGAAACATCGCGCGCCCTTTTTATAGTTACACCAACGGTGGCGATATTTTCATATACCACAAAACGTCTTGAGAACATCAGCTCATCATTCTTATCAAAAATTTCAAGAATGTAATTGCCGCCAATCTTAAATCGTGTTTTGTTATTTGGTATAGTTAATTCGTAATGCGAATAAAGGACTAATGCGTTTAAAGAGTTTTGGTAATTAATAATGCGTTCGTTATCAAAACCATCTAGAAAACGGTTTTTCGGAATACTCGATGGAGTCCAGTCAAAATTGCAGTGGGTTAATTTGTAGTAATAGTTTGCTTCGTCTGCATTAAGATCATCGAACTTTAAAAGTACTTGTTCGCCAAGTTTAATAATGGGAAATTGATCGTCATCATCACTACCCTTAAAAACGATGGTTTTGATATTTTCTGGCGGATTCTCTTCATATTTAACCTGAGCATGAGAAAAGCTGCAACAGACAAGTAAAATGAATAAATGTTTAAGGTTCATGTGAATATTCGCAATTTCTTTTGGCTAAAGATAAACAAAATGCGTGCCTAAGATTATTTTATTATTTAGAATAATTATAAATAAAAATTACAGTTATTTCCAACCTTTTAGATTGCTGTTTTAATTAGTAAATTTGCACGAAATTTTAGAACGGAATTTTCTAAATAATATTCTGGAAATATGTCTAAAGACATTCGAATTAAAAGGGGTTTAAATATTAAACTCAAAGGGCAAGCAGAGAAGGTATTATCCGATGCACCCAAATCACAAATTTTTGCAATCAAACCCACAGACTTTCACACTGTAATGCCTAAAATGGTAGTTAAGGAAGGTCAAAGCGTAAAGCAAGGTGAGGTTCTCTTCTATTCAAAATACAGCGACAAAATTAAATTTACGGCACCAGTTAGTGGTGTGGTAAAAGAAATTGTTCGTGGAGCAAAACGTCGAATTCTTGAAGTTCGTGTAGAGGCTGATGGTAAAAATATCAATCTAGAACACGGATCTAAAAACCCGGAAGAAATGTCGGGTGAAGAAGTAAAGGATTTTATCTTGGAAAGTGGATGTTGGCCATTTATTAAGCAACGTCCTTACGATGTTATTGCAAATCCTGATGATAAGCCAAAAGCAATTTTTATTTCAGCTTATTCGACCGCTCCATTAGCTGCCGATGTAGAGTTTGTTCTAAATAACGAGGAGGAAGCTTTTCAAGCTGGTATCAATGCAATTGCAAAACTAACGGAAGGTAAAACACATTTATCAGTTGATAAAACAGGGACTTCCTTCCTTAATAATGTACAGAATGTTGAAGTACATCGTGTTTCGGGACCACATCCTGCTGGTAACGTAGGTGTGCAGATTCATCATATCGATCCGATAAATGCTGGCGAACGTGTTTGGGTAATTAATCCAGCCGATGTTATCATTATCGGACGCCTGTTTCTAAATGGTGCTTACGATCCTTCAAGAGTAATTGCAGTAGCTGGTTCTTCTGTTAAGAATCCTAAGTACTATAAAACAAAAATAGGGGCTCAAATTTCAACCTTCATTTACGATGCGGGTGTTGAAAATCCTGAAAGTATAAGAATGATTAATGGCGATGTACTTACTGGTGAAGAAGTGCAGCCTGATAATTTCTTAGGTTTCTATAATTCCACCTTTACCGTCATACCTGAAGGTAATAAGTACCGTATGTTCGGTTGGTTGCCTTTTGTAGGAAACAGTATTCCAAGTATGTCTCGAACTTCATTTGCTTTCTTGTTTAAAAACAAAGAGTTTGAGGTTGACACCAATTTGAATGGTGAAGAGCGAGCTCTGGTTGTAACAGGAGAAATGGAAAAAGTAATGCCAATGGATATTTATCCAATGCAACTAATTAAAGAATGTATGGCGGGTAATATCGAAAAAATGGAAAATCTTGGTATCTACGAAGTTGCGCCAGAAGATTTTGCATTGGTTGATTACGCAAGTACTTCCAAAATAGAAGCGCAGGCAATTATTCGCCAAGGATTAGATATAATGATTGAAGAAGTTGGATAAAAAATATACCTATGAACTTTTTACGTAAACAACTTGATAAAGCTGGAGAAAATTTCAAACCTGGAAGCAAGTTTGAGAAATTCGCTCCTGCATTAAATGCATTCGATACATTTTTATTTGTGCCGAATCATACCACAAAAAAAGGCGCACATATTCGTGATGCAATCGACTTAAAACGTACGATGATTACTGTTGTAATCGCATTGTTACCAGCTTTGATATATGGTATTTACAATGCTGGGGCACAACATTTCGGTCAAACGGGAGAGGCATTTACATTTATGGATGCTTTTATTCATGGTTCATGGAAAATAGTACCAATGATCGCGGTATCTTATATCGTTGGTCTTAGTATTGAATTTGCATTTGCTGTATATCGTGGTCACGAAGTAAATGAAGGTTATCTAGTAACGGGATTGTTAATTCCAATGATTATGCCAGTTGATATTCCTCTATGGATGGTAGCTGTCTCTACAGCTTTTGCTGTTGTAATTGGTAAAGAAGCCTTTGGCGGTACTGGAATGAATATTTTGAATCCTGCTTTAACAGCCCGTGCATTCGCATTCTTTGCATACCCAACATATATGTCAGGTAACGAGGTATGGGTTTCTGAAGCGTCAGCTTCTAAAGTAGATGCGATTACAGGTGAAACTATCCTAGGATCGCTTGCTTCTGGTAATGAGGTGAGTTACTCATTTATGGATATGTTTAATGGGGCCATTCCAGGGTCAATTGCAGAAACATCGACACTATGGATTTTGGTCGGTGCTGCCATATTAATTTTTACTGGTATTGGCAGCTGGCGTATTATCGTTAGCGGATTTGTCGGTGCTGCTGTAATGGGGCTAATCTTCAATGCATTTTCAGTGAACGCTTTAATGGCTTTTGATTGGTCAAATCACTTAGTAGTTGGAGGACTTGCATTTGGTGTTGTCTTTATGGCAACGGATCCAGTATCAGCTGCACAAACCACCAAAGGAAAATGGATTTACGGTTTCCTTATCGGATTCTTTGGCATAATGATACGCGTATTTAATCCGGCATATCCCGAAGGTATTATGTTAGCGATTTTATTATTTAATGTATTTGCGCCAACAATAGACCACTACGTAATTCAAGCAAACATTAAAAGAAGAAAGAAACGTTTGGCAGCAGTCCAAGCTTAAATATAACACTATGAATAGAGATAGTAACGCATATACATTTTTGTTTGCCGCTGCAATGGTTGTGGTGGTGGCTGCGTCATTAGCATTTGCTGCTACATCTTTAAAAGATCTTCAGCAAGAAAATGTGCGAAAAGAAAAAATGCAAAATATCCTGTCGACTATAGGAGTTGAAACTGATAGAGATGGGGCTGAAGAGTTATTTGGACAATATATTCAAGAGCAACTAGCTTTAAAACCCGGTGGTGGTGTTGATACGGAAGTTGATGCATTTAAAATCGAATTATCAAAAGAAGTGAAGAAGCCAATTGAAGAACAGCGCTTCCCGTTATATGTAGCTGATGTTGAAGGCAAGAAGTACTATATAATCCCATTATACGGTTCTGGACTATGGAATGCGATTTGGGGCTATGTTTCTTTAGAGCAGGACATCAATACGATAAAGGGAACCATTTTTGATCACACCGGTGAAACTTCTGGTCTGGGTGCAGAAATTACCCAAGGATGGTTTCAAGAACGCTTTGAGGATGAGAAAATCTTTAATGATTCTGGTGAGTTGGTTGGTGTTACCGTTCTAAAAGGAAACAACGATCCTAAGAACGAAGATAAAACGGACAATGAAGTAGATGCTATTTCTGGCGCAACAATTACTGGTGATGGTGTGACAGATATGTTTAAAGAAAGACTGCAACACTACTTACCTTATATAAAATCTCAAAAAGCTACGTTCGCTTTAAAACAATAATCCATGGCAGACAACAAAAAAACCAAGGAAACACAAGAAAAGCCGGTGGTGCTTTTTGTAGCGGAAGAAAAAGAGCCGTTATTTTCGAAAAAGAACAGAAAATTACTAAGCGATCCGCTTAATGACGACAACCCGATTACGGTTCAAGTATTAGGTATTTGTTCGGCATTGGCAATAACTGTGCAGCTAAAACCTGCTTTGGTAATGAGTATTTCGGTAATGGCGGTAATGGCAGCAAGTAATGTCATTATTTCGTTATTAAGAAACTTAATTCCAAACCGAATTCGAATTATCGTTCAGTTGGTGGTAGTAGCCTCCATGGTAATTTTGGTAGATCAGGTATTACGTGCATATGCGTATGATGTAAGTAAAGAGTTATCCATTTTCGTTGGGCTTATTATTACAAACTGTATTGTAATGGGGCGTTTAGAGGCATTTGCCCTTGGTAATGGACCTTGGAAATCGTTCTTAGATGGTATTGGTAATGCTGCCGGATATGGGTTTATTTTGATCTTGGTAGCTTTCTTTAGAGAGCTGTTAGGTTCAGGAACATTATTTGGTTTTCAAGTAATTCCTGATGCTGCTTACGAAGCTGGATATACTAACAACGGGTTAATGTTATTATCACCAATGGCACTAATCGTAGTTGGGCTTATTATTTGGATTCAGCGATCTAGAAACAGAAAATTAATCGAAAAGAATTAGATACCCTCTAAATAAGATATTATGGATTACGTAAATTTATTTGTAAAAAGTATTTTCATCGAAAATATGGTGTTCGCATACTTCTTTGGTATGTGTTCTTACTTAGCGGTATCAAAAACGGTGAAAACTGCCGTTGGTTTAGGTGCGGCAGTAATATTTGTATTAGCGATCACTGTTCCGATTAACTTCCTTTTAGATGAATATGTACTGCAACCTGGAGCTTTAAAATGGTTAGGCGCTGAATACGCTGAAATTGATTTAAGCTTTTTAAGTTTCATTATGTTCATCGCGGTAATTGCGTCTATGGTGCAGTTAGTCGAAATGATCGTTGAAAAATTTGCTCCAGCTTTATATGGTGCACTTGGTATTTTCTTACCGCTTATTGCTGTAAACTGTGCGATTTTAGGTGGATCATTATTCATGCAACAAAAAGATTTCGGGGGCGTAAGCGAATCATTAGTGTATGGTTTAGGCTCGGGAATTGGTTGGTTTTTAGCCATTGTGGCCATTGCAGCGATACGAGAAAAAATTGCTTATTCAAACGTACCTGCTCCTTTAAAGGGACTAGGAATTACCTTCATCATAACAGGGCTTATGGCACTAGGTTTTATGAGTTTTATGGGTATTAAATTATAAGAAAAGATAGATATGGATATGTCAGTTATAATTGCCAGTTTAGTAGTATTCTTTATTCTAACTTTTGCCCTTGTAGGCATACTTTTAGGAGCGAAAGCGAAGTTATTACCTTCTGGTCCTGTTAAATTAAAGATCAATGGTCAAGAAGATGTTGAGGTATCTTCAGGAGGAACACTATTGGGTACTTTAGGAAACAACAAAATATTTTTACCATCAGCTTGTGGAGGTGGAGGTACTTGCATACAGTGTAAGTGTATCGTTACTGATGGTGGTGGTGAAATATTACCGACAGAGGAGCCGCACTTTACTAGAAAAGAAATAGCCGAAGGATGGCGTCTTGGTTGCCAAGTAAAGGTAAAACAGGATATGGTTATCGAAGTGCCAGAGGAGGTATTCGGTATTAAAAAATGGGATGCTACGGTCGTACGTAATTGGAATGTAGCTTCATTTATCAAGGAATTCGTAGTTGAAATTCCTGAAGAAATGGATTATGAAGCAGGTGGATATATTCAAATCGAGATTCCTCCTTGCGAAATCAATTATAAAGATTTTGATATTTCGGCTCACCCAGAGGAGCACGAAACTGCAGACAAGTTTCAACTAGAATGGGATAAGTTCAACTTATGGCCATTAACCATGAAAAATACCGAAACCGTGGAGCGTGCATATTCAATGGCTTCTTATCCAGCTGAAGGAAGAGAGATTATGCTAAATGTGCGTATTGCAACTCCGCCATGGGATCGTAATAAAAACGGTTGGATGGATGTAAACCCTGGAGTAGCATCATCATATATTTTTAACCAGAAGCCAGGAGATAAAGTCGTTATTTCGGGTCCTTATGGTGAATTCTTTATTAATGAGTCTGAAGCAGAAATGCTTTATGTGGGAGGTGGTGCAGGTATGGCGCCAATGCGTTCGCACTTATATCACTTATTCCGCACCCTAAAAACAGGTCGTAAAGTCACCTATTGGTATGGCGGTCGTTCTAAGCGTGAGTTGTTTTACACTGAACACTTTAGAGCCTTAGAAAGAGATTTTCCTAATTTCAAATTCTATATCGCATTATCGGAGCCTTTGGAAGAAGATAACTGGAAAGTAAAAGATGGACTAGATGGAGAAGGAGATGGTTTTGTAGGCTTTGTACACCAAGTGGTGATCGATAACTATTTATCAAAACACGAAGAACCAGAAGAAATAGAAGTTTATTTCTGTGGGCCACCGTTAATGAATAAAGCGGTAGAGAAAATGGCAGAAGACTTCGGTGTGCCTCCGGAAAATGTTCGTTTCGACGATTTTGGTGGGTAGACGCTTGAAGATTAAATAATAACTAACCTGCAAGGTTTTCAAAGCCTTGTAGGTTTTTTCGGTTTAAATAACAAACTAAATGAAGCCACTTACAGAACAAGACTTACATAACTTAGCGATGAATATCGTTGGTAAAGATCTTGAGAGTAAAGGTTTCGAGTTTATGGCGGTAAACAGTAAGCTCAAAAAAAATCCACAGTTTGTTTGCTTAAAGAATAAAAAGCTGCATTTTATAATCGTAAAAGCTATTGCGTATCCTGACAATCCATCGGACTATGATGTGGTTTTTATGGAGACTATAAAAGAGCATGCTCTAAAATTCAAAGCGCGAACCTATTACGCTGGTGTTGGACTGGCTAATACAAAAGATCTAACGACACCTTTAACTAAAAACGATGATTACACTATCAATTACAATGGACTTATTGAAATTGTTTAAACGACACAAACTCATGTTAGGGCTTCTTGCTCTGGCAGTGATTTTAGGAGGATGCAGCAAAAGTGGCACTATGAAAGTGTATAAGGGCTCCGTTTTTGGTACCACATACACTGTTAAGTTTTTTAGCGATGCTGAATTTGATGCCAGAAAGAGAATCGATTCAGTATTCGATTTAGTCAATAGTTCTATGTCTACTTATATTCCAGATTCTAAAATATCTCGGATTAATAAAGGTGATACTACGGTAGTTTTAGATGCACCTTTTAAAGAAGTATTAAATAGGTCATATCGTCTAGCTGGCAAGACCTATGGGTATTTTGATCCTACTGTAGGCGCATTAGCTGATGCTTGGGGTTTTGGTCCCAGCGGTAGTTTTATAGCCATGGATTCCGCAAAGGTCGATAGTATTATGGAGTTTACGGGGTTCTCGAAATTAAGACTTACTCCCAGAGGAGATCGTATTATCAAATCCGACCCAAGAGTAACACTCGATTTTAATGCAGTGGCAAAAGGCTATGCGGTCGATTTAATTGCGAGGGTTTTAATTTTTGAAAAAGTAGATAATTTTTTAGTTGAAATAGGGGGAGAGGTTGTCGGTCTTGGGGAAAATATCGACAAACAAAAACCTTGGATTGTGGGTGTCGAAAACCCGAATAGAGAAGAAGGTCCCACGTATATTACCACTTTAAAATTAGATAAAAAAGCATTAGCTAGCTCTGGCAACTATCGAAAGTATAGGGTTGATGAGCAAACAGGCGAAAAATACGTTCATACGATTGATCCCAAAACAGGTTTTACCAAAAAAGGTAATATTTTAGGAGTTAGCGTATTGTCTAATTCATGTTTAAAAAGTGATGCAATTGCAACAGGTTTAATGGCAATGAATCAGATATTGGTTAAGGATTTTGCCCTAAAAAATGCGGATGTCGAGATATTGATGGTATATCTTGATGAGAACAAAGAGGAAAAGGTTTGGATGACTGCGGGATTTAGTGAGTTGGTGGTTGAATAAGAAGAGATAAGACGAGATATGCTCTAAATTTCAGTTCGAGTGATCCCGATAGCAATCGGGATTGTATCGAGAACATTTGTGAGGCAAATGGAGGTCGTCTATTAATTATGAAATGGTCGAAAGCATCTCGATACATTTTTTGTTTTCCCTATCGTTCACACAAAAAAACACTCGATGTGACACATTATTCTGAGGCAATATAGCTAACAGTTTTACTAGGTAAGGAACATCTTCGAAGCGAAAAATCATTTCCAGCAAACAGGAATAATTTCCCCTTTGGCTAAACGATATTTGTCCACTAATTCAGAAGATAAATCGGAAGTATAATCAACTTCATCAACCTTAAACCCGATTGATCGAAGTTTTTCAAAATAATCGCGACCATATACTCGAACATGATCATACTGCCCAAAAATCTCCGTACGCTTTTTAGGATCTGTAATTGAATTATCCTCAAAGGTCTGCTCGCGATTTAAATCTTGGGGTATTTGAAAAATGCCCATTCCGCCTGGCTTTAATACACGAAATAGCTCTTGCATAGCCTTGGTGTCATCTGGGATGTGTTCTAAGACATGATTACATAAAATGACATCATATGTGTCATCTTCAAAAGGAAGATTGCAAATATCAGCTTTTACATCCGCCAAGGGTGAGTTGAGATCGGTTGTGGTATAGTCTAAGTTTTTCTGTTTTCTAAATCCTTTATAAAAAGCTTGCTCAGGTGCGAAATGCAATACTTTTTGCGGTTTGGTAAAAAAATCGGTTTCATTTTTTAAGTACAGCCATAGTAGCCGGTGTCGTTCTAAAGAAAGTGTGCTGGGAGATAATACATTTGGCCGTTGTTTGCCATAACCATATGGCAGGAATTTTCTAAAACTTTTTCCATCAATAGGGTCGGTGTACTTTTTTCCTTTTAAGAATAACACTAACAATGGGCGAATCAAAAAGCTCAACCTAATTAGTATTGGCCTGGGTATGGTGTTTAGGATGAATTTGAAAAGTTTTTTCATTTGGTTTTGTAAATAGGGAATGGCAAAGTTCTTACACAAAGGGTCACAAAGTTATCACGAAGGTACACTAAGTACTACATTACAAATCTTCGCATATTGTTTTTTAATAAGGTAGAATGAAAGTTAAAAAGTAAACCAAGTTTGTATCCACCTAGCTTTAAATATGTCAAAACTTGTGCAGTATGAACATCATTAAGTGCTTCAACTGTCTTTAGTTCGATAACTACTTTATTTTCTACGAGCAAATCTAGTCGATAACCATGGTCTAGTTTTACTTCTTTATAAATTATCGGTAATGCCTTTTCTTTTTCAACTTCTAGATTGTTTTTCTTTAATTCGTAGAAGAGACATTCTTGATAAGCTGATTCCAATAAACCTGGGCCTAAATTCTTGTGCACTTCAATTGCGCAACCAATTACAATATTTGAAATCTTATCTTCTGTCAAGCAAATATCTCTTTGAGGTTCTTTGTGTCTTCTTCGTGTCTCTTTGTGTAATAACCCCTAATCAAAAACAATCTCCTTAGCTCTAAATTCGTTTTCCTCATCACTTTCGATACCTAATGCTTCGTATACGTAATGAAAGGTCGATAAAACTTCTGGTTTACCGTTTACTAAGGCGACATCATGTTCAAAGTGTGCGCTTGGTTTTCCGTCTCTTGTAACGATGGTCCAACCATCTTTTAACTGTTTAATCTTTGCTGTTCCCATATTAATCATGGGTTCTATTGCGACCACCATACCTTCGATAAATTTCTTTCCGCGACCACGGCGACCATAATTTGGCATTTCCGGATCTTCGTGCATTTTACGACCAAGGCCATGACCTACAAGCTCGCGCACAACCCCATACCCATGATCTTCGCAATATTTTTGAATAGCATAGCCTACATCGCCAACACGATTTCCCTTTTTAAATTCTCGAATACCAATATAAAGTGACTCTTTCGTTACTTGTAGCAATTTTTTAGTTTCTTCAGCTACATTACCAACTTCAAATGTATAAGCATGGTCCCCATAAAATTCATTTTTTAAAGCGCCACAATCTATAGCAACGACATCACCATCTTGCAATGGTTTGTCTGTTGGTAAACCATGAACCACTGCCTCATTAACACTAGTAAGTAGGGTTGAAGGGCAGTCGTACAATCCTAGAAAACCAGGTTCAGCACCATGATCTCGAATAAACTGTTCAGCCAAGGCGTCTAATTGATTAGTGGTCACGCCTTCCTTTACTTCTTTTGCAAGCATTCCTAGGGTTTTAGAAACAATAAGGGCGCTTTCGCGCATTAATTCGATCTCCTCTGCAGATTTTGTAATAATCATGGTGTCTTTTTATAGCCTGCAAAGTTAGCAAAACAAAGTCATATCATATAGGGTAAACCTAATTTGAGTAGGAGACTAATAAATAGGATTTCTTTAAGCTATTTAGGGCATATAGGAACCCAAACATCCTCTTCGGAATTAGGATTATCCTGACCTAAATACTTAGCACCTAAAACTTCAAATTGATTGCGATGATCTAATTGATACGGCGAATTTGGCATCCATTCTAAATGAATATAGTCAAAGGTCTTTCTAAACGCTGCCAGATCCCCTTTGTGTCTAAATATTGCATATTGACCACCTTTTAGAGTTATTGCCTCAAGTTGATCAGGAATGTGGTTATGATCGACAACTTCTATACCTGCGATATAAGTGAACTGCGTGTCAAAAGTAAATTCCCCATGAGCATAGTCATTATCATACACTTGAATTGAGTACATATCATTACCAATATTATTTATTTCTTTACGTCTTGGCATAAGGCGCTGCCAAGCCATTGGCATCTTACTTTCGGCCAGTGATGTTCTGATTGATATTCCAACTAATAGCTTGTCGGATATTATGGTAATAATGGGTTCGTTTAACATAAAAAACTATTCCGCATAGGCATGTTTGTATTCACCATCACTTAAGATTAGCAGCATATCTTTTTCTAGACTTTATATGGGATATTCCACAATGCGGTTTACTTCTTTATCAGCACTTGTTGATTTACAACTAGCAACCAGAATGAAAATAGCGAAGGCAAGTAGGTTTTTCATTAATAAATGAATATAAAATTTGAATGAGTCAATTATAAAAGCGACTTCTGTGTCATTTCTGCGGGTTTCTCAATACCTATTAGATCTAGAATCGTAGGTGCCATATCACCCAAAATCCCATCATTAATATGTTTCAAATCCTTATCGATTAAAATGATAGGAACTGGATTCGTAGTATGCGCCGTATGTGGGCTTCCGTCAGGATTCACCATTGTTTCACAATTACCATGATCGGCTATAAGTAGCGTAGTATAGCCATGTTCTAGCCCTGTTGTAACAACATCTTTTACGCACTCATCTACTGCCTCACAAGCTTTAATGGCAGCTTCCATAACTCCTGTATGACCCACCATATCCCCATTGGCAAAATTTAAGCAAACAAAAGAAGCTTCTTCTTTTTTAAGCTCTTCGACTAAAGCATCTCGTAATTCATATGCACTCATTTCTGGCTTTAAGTCGTAGGTAGCAACTTTAGGGGAATTTTTTAAAATGCGCTGTTCCCCTTCAAACGGTTCTTCTTGGCCACCACTAAAAAAGAAAGTCACATGCGGGTATTTTTCAGTTTCAGCAATACGGATTTGTTTTTTACCGCTTTTAGCTAAAACCTCACCTAAGGTCATCGTAATATTGTCTTTGTTGTATACCACTTTAATGTCTTCGAAGTTCTCGTCATAATTCGTAAGTGTAACGTAATAAAGGGGTAACTTTTTCATTCCGTGTTCAGCGAAATCACGTTGTGATAAGGCATCGGTTAATTGTCTTCCTCTATCAGTTCTAAAATTGAAGAAAATGACGACATCATCAGCTTCGATATTCCCGACTGGGTTTTTATTATCATCTACCATTACGATAGGCTTAATAAACTCATCCGTAACATCATTATCGTAATTCGCCTGTATCGATTGCAATGCATTTGTCGAATGTTCGCCTTCGCCCTTTACTATACTATTGTAAGCTAATGCAACGCGTTCCCATCGCTTATCACGATCCATAGCGTAGTATCTGCCAGTAACAGTCGCTAGCTTTGTTCCCGTTTTATCTAGTGTCTCTTGAAGATCTTGTATAAAACCTTTTCCTGATTTAGGGTCGACGTCACGTCCATCAGTAAATGTGTGAACGAACATATTTGTTACATCATTGTCATGGCCAGCGTTTAGTAATCCTTTTAAATGCGTTATATGCGAGTGCACACCACCATCTGAAACCAATCCTAGAAAATGCACATTTTTATCATTGTCCTTGGCATACTGAAATGCATCAACCAAAACTTGCTCTTTTGCAAGTGTGTTATTCTCAACGGCTAAATTAATTTTTGCTAGATCTTGATATACAATGCGCCCAGCACCCAAATTCATATGTCCCACTTCACTATTACCCATTTGCCCTTCAGGTAAACCGACATGCATACCATCTGTTCTCAATGTGGCATGAGCATATTGATCATACAAACCGTCGATAAAAGGCGTTTTAGCATTATCGATTGCGGATACTTTCGGGTCAGGTGATAATCCCCAACCATCGAGGATCATAAGGATAACTTTTTTGTTCATGTAGTGATTTTAATAGACCGCAAAGATACTAAGATTGGATTGTTATAAATATTGTCATATCCCTAAAAATAGCTGACTGAAATTGGGAATATGGTATTGGAATAATCTTGTTTTTATTTATTGAAGAAATCAAGTGAGTGTTAACATATTTGTTTCCAAACCGTTAAAATTAGGTTATTTGTAATTTTTTTATGATCTCGGTCTTTTTTTGATATGTAACTTCATTGTATTCATTAATCAAAATCAATCATCATGAAAAAACTTCCAGTATTCGTACTGTTGTGCTTATTTTTGAGCGTAACATGCTTCGCAAACGTCAACGACCTAAATGTTGAAACTTCTTCAAAAAATGTATCAGTTAAGGTAAGTTCCTTTTGCCATGCCATTGTAAAAGGTGATATGGAAACGGTCAAAAAAATGATCTCTCTAGGTGAAGATGTTAATCAAAAGTCAAACGGATTAACGCCCTTAATGTATGCAGCACGCTACAATAAAACAAACATCGCGGAATTATTGATCGAAAAAGGAGCAAAGCTAAAAACTACTTGCCCTAAGGGTTATACCGCACATAAGTATGCACTACTATCAAATGCAGACGATGCAGCAAAAGTCATTGAAAAGGCACTTAAGAACCAAAAGAAGAAAAAGCGCAGAAAAGCTTAAGTACTTCAGAATTATTTGAATTAGTCAGTTGAAGTATTTGCCCTAGATTTTATGTCTGGGGCTTTTTCTTTTAATATATATCAAAAGCCGTGAACTGAATACTGAATACTGAAAATTAACTCCCTCGATACTCCCGAATAGCCTCCTTAATCTTTTCAATGCGATTTTCAGGATCTGGGTGCGAGCTTTGAAATTCGGGTACCCGATTCGGACCTGCGGCGGCTTTTAATATTTTCATCACACCAATCATTTCTTCTGGTTCGTATCCTGCTCGCATCATAAAACGAACCCCTAATTTGTCGCTTTCTAGTTCATCACCACGACCGTTTTTTAAAAGTGTAGTTTGACCAATACCACCAATAAGGCCGCCCATATCCGCACCAACGGAGGCCCCAGTAGAAACCGTTCTCCAAAAATCAGATTCAGCAATACGTTCTGCACTATGTCGGCCTAGAACATGACCAATTTCATGGCCTAATACTCCAGCTAACTGGTCTTCGGTTTGTAATTTTGAAAATAAAGCTCGAGTAATAAAAATTTGCCCTCCAGGTAATGCAAATGCATTTATGGTTTGTCTATCTGCTAATAAATGAAACTCATACTTATAGGGGGTTTCTCTTGCCATACTGTTGTCCACCAATTTCTTTCCAACATAGTCAACCAAGGCTTGTGCCTTAGAATCCGGATCTAAACCTCCATGTTGCTGTGCCATTTGGGGAGCACTTTGCAGACCAATAGCAATTTCTTCATCTGAGGACATATTGATAGTTTGGACTCTTTTAGTATAAGGGTTTTCTTCTTGACTGCTGCACTTTTTAAAATAGGCAAAAGCAACAATTGCAAGTCCAATTAACAATCGGATTTTTAACTTACTTCCTCTCATGAGTTTTAAGTGTTAAGTAATACATAATCAGTACTGGGTATTTGATTTTTAAATGCTATCTAAAGATACAAAATGCCTATTTAAGTAATTCCGGATTTATATCAAGGATATTTTCATTTATATATTGATTAATAAAGTCGGCTGTAAAGTGTTCGCTTCCTATCAATTTTTCTTGTTGCAACATGCTTTTAACATCCAATTTCCGGTATTGTTTTAGCATTGGTCTCGAAATAGCTGCATAGCTCAAATGCCATGGCTCATATTTAAATCCTTTTCTATTGGCGTTGGAGGTATATACAGTATGGAACCCAAACTCTAGCGAATGCTTATCAAGCCATTCCCTTAGCTTACAAAAAGGACCATTCCCATGAAATTTTGATGCAACTAACACATCACCTTCAACCTTTTTGCTTCCATCAATAATGTCGATATCGGTACCCCAATGGTGTCTAGAAGTTCCTGGTATGGTTGAGTATTCCACTATTTTTCGGATGGCTCTGATAGGCGATAAACCTTCCTTAGTAAATCGGTTGTATTTACGAGTCCATATCCGGTTTTGATGATCGTAATTGCGATAGCTGCTTACCGCTTTGATCTCGATTCCATCTTTTAAAGCAGCTTTACACATTTTCATATAAGCTTCATACGCTTCTTTTCTTAGTAGGAATCCATCACCAAATAATGTTGGGTTTCCCTTTCCGATTAGCTCTTCCCTTGAATATTTATCTAATTCTAATGAATATACAGGAAGGCTAAATAATCCTATTACTGCAAAAGAGGTTGACTTTATAAAAAAACGTCGTTGCATATATTAAGTTGATGGTTCTTGCTAATGATAAAGATAGTAAGGAATTAACTTTTTATTAAAATTAAACAGTATCTAATTTTTTATCTTAGAAAATGAATCTATTAAACCATTAAATTATGACAACCAAAGAAGTAGCAAATCGCTTAGTCAACCTATGCAGAGAAGGAAAATATGAAGAGGCATACAATGAATTATATGCCGAAAATGCCATAAGTCAAGAAATGGAAGGTATGCCAAATGCCTTGACTAAAGGGAAAAAAGAAATTATCGAAGGATTTCATCAGTGGCAAAACAACATTCAAGAAATGCATAGTGGTGAAATAGGGGAGCCCATGGTGGCAGGAAATCATTTTGCTCTACCCATGTCGTATGACATTACTTTTAAAGAAGGCGGTCGCCAGGCGATGGAAGAGATTTGTATGTATGAAGTACAAAATGGCCAAATAACAAAAGCTTCTTACCATTACGAGGTTCCAAATATGGGATAGCCAGAAAAAGAAGAAAAAACTAAAAAGCGCATGCCGACGAAAATCGGATTATGTGCTTTTTTATTACGGTAAAACCGTAAATTAATGTTAAAAAATCATAAAAAAATTGCATTTAATCGATTATATATGTTTTTAATATTTTCTTTTAAAACAAAGAGTATATATTCGGCACAGGCTTAATAATAACTTTATTAACAGATTGATCCCTAACTAAATCTGCAAGTTAATTTTTTAAAAATTTAATTTATGGCAAAAAGATTACTCTTATTATTTACTTGCTCATTTGTTTTTGGATACGGAAATACACGTGACTTTAAGATGTCTAACGTAATTGATGTTGATGAAATAGAATCAAGTTTTTCTGATATCGATGGAGATGGGATACTCGATGCAGATGATAATTGTCCTCAAAGCGCAAACCCTAATCAGCTAGATACCGATCAAGATGGTATTGGTGATGTTTGCGATGATGATGATGACAATGATGGTATCTTAGATATTTATGATCAATGTGCTGATTCTGTAGGTTTTACCGTAGATGTAAATGGCTGTCCCGTTTTTACACTTCCTTCTAACAATTTCGAGATCGGATTTGTTAAACAAGATTGTACTATAAATGGCAATGACACTTTCATAAGCATAAGTGCGGTAGAAGAGCATGATTACCAAATCACGCTTATTGATTCTGACGAAAATGCTATTCAATATAATTTTCGAAAGGATATTGAGATAATGGAGCTTGCTCGAGATACCTATGTCCTTAATATTACCGTTAGACGGCAGCCAAATTTCTTCAGGAATTACACAATTAATTTGGAGTAGAATTTTAAGGTTTTTTTAAAATTTTTACATCCTACCCTAAATACTTATTATAATGAAATACGCCTATATTTTTGGCTTAATGAGCCTTGTCTTTTTAAGTGTTGCTTGCAATAAACCTTCTAATGGGGAAGTCTTTGCAAATGAGTTTTTTGCCGCCAAACTGGAATATCCAGTGGATATTATACCATGCGGAGATCTTACTTTTGAAGAAGAACATACTACTTTAAGGTTTACGTGGGAAGAGCTGAACGATCAGGTTGATTATTACAATGTGTTTTTAACTAATAACAGTACATTTGAAACTGCTATTTTCTTAACAATGACCAATAGTTTGGAAATAGAAGTGTCGGCTAACTCCAGTTATTCTTGGTACGTAAGTACTTTTTTTGATAACAATCCATTACATAAGATCAGTCCGGTTTCGAATTTCATGATCGAATCTTCAAGTTATAGTGTGCATCCTCCTAATGCTGCTATGCCAAATACACCAAGACGCGGTGAGCATATTGCTTCAAATATGGTTAATTTAAGTTGGATATGTACTGATCGTGATGAAGATATCGTGAACTATGAGGTAATTTTAGATACAAAGTTTCCTCCTACGGAGACTATTGGTTTGACTCAAGATAATGAATTGACTTATACCGTAGACCCAGATACTATTTACTATTGGATGATAAATACTGAGGATTCACAAGGTAATATAACAAGTTCGGAAGTATTTCAATTTCGCACTAATGAAGTTAGCCTCAATTAGGGTTTAGATATGTTGCGGATTGGTTTGTTAACTATCTATTAATATAGATATAACCAGTAGCTCGCTCACCATTATCTTTAAATTCTAGAATGTAGAAGTACGTACCTACAGGAAGACCTTTGTCGCGAGAAATGGTTACTCTACCATCTGATGTGCCGTCCCAGTTGTTGTTATAGCCATCTGCCTCATAAACTTTAACGCCCCAGCGATTAAAAATTTCAAGATGGTTTTCCGTTCTTCTTCTAGTAGCTTCAATTACTAAAACGTCATTAACACCATCGCCATCCGGGCTAATGCCGTAGTTTAGGCTTTGTGTTTCCGTATTTGCGGAGCCTATGGTTAATACTGCATATTCATCAGGAATAAAAGGAGCCGATGTAACACTACCAGAGGTAATGTCACCAGCAGTTAGGGTATTTCCAAGATCTTGCCATTCTGCATCATTAATGTTCCAACCTACTACTACAAAATCTTCGATTTCATCAGCTAGGAAATTAACATTACTATTAGCGTCCCAGGTTAGGGTTACTGAAGTTTCGGAGGGGCCGTCTAAATCCCAAAATTCAGTTGGGTTAACCGTGCTTATGCGTTCTTGTCTAGTATTAGTGTTGAAATTAGTTGAAAATGTAGACGGGCTATTTGGGTCTTCAAAGAAGTATGCGCCGCTATAAAATTGCTTCAAGCTACTTGCAGAGACGCTCATAGGTCTAAAACGGTTATCATCTCCGATAGGAAATGTAAATGCATCGTTTCCTGAGATAGATGCATAACCATCGGTATGACGGGCATCTGCAACCCCAGAATAGAATGAGTCATTAATAAAGTCTAAAGAGATATTTGGTGTGTTTCTATCAGTAACCACCAGGCCCGTAATAAAGTTTGTACCATTGGTTACACCAACACCAGTGCGTATAAAAAGGTTATTTGCTACATCAACTTCAAGATCATTAAATACGACGGTATTACCAGAAACTATAAGCGGGTTCGTTTGACTATAAAACCCTGCTAAACCAAGATTTTGATTAAATACACCTTGATTAATTAGATCGATATGAAACCCAATTTGGCCTTCATCGTGTATTTGCAAATTGCCATTATTTTGAAAGGCGACCTGAGCCTGAAGGACTATCGCATTGCAAAAGAACAATAGTGTTGTGATGATATTTGGGGTATGCATCCTCATGGGTATAAATATATCGTTTTTATTTCCATTCTATTTCTTATTTCCTCCAAGCAACTTCAATAAGCACTTGGGGGTTAGAAACACCTCCTGCAACAGTTGGGAGGAAACATTGAATAAAATCCCCTTCAGAAACATCGATATTTATGGTGTTGTCATGATCTCCTTCCGCTGCTGTTACTGTGAATGTTAGTATTGGCGCTGTATTATCATTGCTTCGTATTTGAATATCAAAGGTGTCAATATTATTGCTTTGGACGGTAATAGCCGTAATTGTGGCATCTCGAATCATTCTCCATCCATTATTGTTAGACTGCGAACCATTAAATTGTCTCAAATATTCATTTGATGCGGATCCAGAGTTTCTGCCCCATCCGACCATGTTTCTATCCATACTTAGCCATTTAGTGCGTGTGGTGTCATACGTATATAACAGCCCATCTGTATCTATGAACATTTGTCCGCCTAGAGTTCCTGTCGGGGTTGTAGCACTAGGTTGAATCCGTAAGGGAACATCTGTACTTTCGATATCCAATTGAGCATCGGGGGTACTAGTATTAATGCCGACTTGACCACCTTGCTCCATAAAAATCCTGAAATCCGCCACACCAGATTCAGCAAAGTTTAAACCATTACCTAAAAGGTTCCAATGCCATTCTGTTGTTCCAGTATTATCCTGAAATGCCATTACATCATCACCATTTGCTCTGATGATAAAAGGGTGATTGTTAAATTGGGTTGCCTGATTTACTCGAACCGTTTGATTGCCTTGGGAAAGACGTAATCTTTCCGCTCCATTTGCCGAAAGAACAAAGTCTTCTGGATCGGTTGTACCTATAAAATCAGTGGTATCATCCGTACCTGCATTACCATCAGTTTTCCAGGCGCCATCATTAGTGGTCATTTCTAACCATGTGGTACCATTGTATTCAAATACCGAATTCTCGGTGGTATTAAAAACCAAAGAACCGATGCCGGGTGACGCAATTCCATTCATTTCTGTTGTTGTTACTTGAACCAATGTTAATATGAGGTTCGGATCTAGTTGTGCTTTTGCCTGCATGATCATGCAGACAGCTACACAACAAATGATTTTTCGTGTTAGGGAATAAAAAATCTTCATTGTTTTTAGTAATGGTTAATATGTTTAAATTTTAATGCTCGCTATAGAATGTTTTCTTTTAATTTATTTATCAATTTATTTTATTGTTGTTTAATTACTTTCTCCAGGCAATCTCAATAAGCACTTGTGGGAAATTAATGTCGGTTCCATTTAGAAAGCATTGTAAAAAATCTCCTTCATTAAAATCTATATTAATTGTATTATCGTGTCGACCTTCTTCATTTGTCAGGGTTAAACTTGAAACAATTGTTGTTGTATCATTTTTTCTAATTTCAATTGTACAGCTCTCCGCAGCATCTGTTTGTACAGTAATGGCCGTAATAGTGCCATCACGAATCATTCGCCAACCATTGTTATTTGATAGTGCACCATTGTATTGTCTTAGATATTCATCGGTCGTATTGGCATCATTTCTCCCCCAGCCAAACATTGTTCTGTCAATACTTAACCACTTAGTTCGTACAGCATCATAAGCATACAATAATCCATCATTGGCAACAAACATTTGACCACTGAGTGAACCGGCAGGAGTTGCAGCATTAGGTTGTATTCTAAGTGGAACTTCTGTACTTAAAATGTCTAGTTGGGCATTGGGGTTTATGGTATTGATACCTACTCTTTGATTGACTTGTGAAACCCGGAATGCTTCCAAATTATTGGCCTTAAAAATTAAATCCTGACCATCTGCGGTTCCGATAAAATCGGTAGTAGGATTTGTGCCTGAATTTCCAGAGGTACTCCAAGTAGAATTATCCACAGGAATCTGTTCCCAGGACCCTGAGTATTGAAAAATTGCGTTTTCAGTACTATTAAAAATCATAGCGCCTAAGGGCGGAGTAATACTATTCATTTGTGTTGTTGTCAAACTAACTAGTGTAAAAATGAGGTTTGGATCTTGTGCATTAATTTTCATAAATACTGCCACCATGATTACGCAGAGTAGTTTTTTTAGTTGATTAAAATAATTGCTCATAATTGATTAAATTTTAATTATCTGTTAAGCAACAAGTCAATTTCTTAATAAAAAGGTTTGATCAACCATATTAAAAAAAAAACCTACCACTATCAATTAATAGAGAGCAATTTAGGGGTGGCTGTTCTAATATGAACAGCTAATACATCTCTTAGATTTGATTGTTTTTTACATATTTAGTCTATTTAAAATCCAGGAACTCGAATAATGGTAAACATGAATTCTGAATCATACCGAGCCCGAGCGGTTCCACCATTATCATTATCACCTATAATAACATCAAAACTAGTACCCAATTGATTATTGTATGAAATTCCTGGGTCGTCGTTGCCCGCTCCGCCGCGACCTGGTTGTGATAATTGTATTATATAGTTGGTACCAATATCTGGTGTCCAACTTACTGTATAATTTCCAAGACTATTTCTAACTGCAGTGGCATTGAAAATTGTACCACCACCAGCTGAAGCTACTTTTCCAGTAGCAAACACAGTAGGAACTTCGATTACATTTCCTGCGGTATCAACTGCAAGTCCAGCATCAGGTTGTTTTGCAGCTGTTACTTGAGTATCTGTATTATCTTCTCCGTATCCTGCTAACTGTATTTCTTGAGTTGCTTTAATTCTCATTCCTTCAGCACCTCCTGCTGTGAATCCAAGTTGGTCAGCTGCAGGTCTAAACATACCAGTATTAGAATCATCAGTAAATCTATAAGAAGGTAAATTTACGGTGCCATCAGAATTGTTTAAACCTCCAGTACGCGTGGAACCATTTACATTTAATTCATTGTTGATTCCTGTAACCAATCGAGGTCCCAAGAATAGACGGGTATTTGTTTCGTCATAAAAGAACTGAGCATTGTTTTCGGTAGGTGTTCCATCTGCGTCACTTGCAAAAAATACTGATCCAGCTGTTCCTGTGTGTTCTAGGTCTGTCTTGTCTTCCCATTGAGGGTTTCCAGTCCCGTCGGTCGTCAATACTTGATCGGCTCCTCCATCAACTATTTTAGAAAGTGTTACGTTGTTATCAAGAATCTTAGTTGTAGTAACATTTCCGTCTAGGACCTTAGCAGTAGTCACTGCATCATCAGCCAGTTCAGTAGTTCCAACTGCACCAGCAGCTATTTCTAGTGTAACATCAGTAAAAGTTGCATCTGTTCCACCAGTCACGGTAAGATCAGTAGAAGTGATATCCCCATCGCCGGTTAAAGAAGAAACATCGACTTCTAAAGCACCCGTTCCTACATTTTGAGTCAGTCCAGAACCAGCAACATCTGCATTTATCTTAGTGGCAGTAACCGAATCATCGGCTAGTTTAGCAGTGGTCACATTGGCATCTAATATTTTGGCAGTAGTAATTGCATCATCAGCAATCTTAGCTGTAGTAACATTTCCGTCTAGGATCTTAGCAGTAGTCACAGCATCATCAGCCAGTTCGGTTGTACCTACTGCACCAGCAGCTATTTCTAGCGTAACATCAGTAAAAGTTGCATCTGTTCCACCAGTCACGGTAAGATCAGTAGAAGTGATATCCCCATCACCGGTTAAAGAAGAAACATCGACTTCTAAAGCACCCGTTCCTACATTTTGAGTCAGTCCAGAGCCAGCAACATCTGCATTTATCTTGGTAGCCGTGACCGAATCATCAGCTAGTTTGGCTGTGGTTACATTTGCATCTAATATTTTAGCAGTAGTCACTGCATCATCAGCAAGTTCGGTTGTACTTACAGCACCTGCAGCTATTTCTAGCGTAACAACAGTAAAAGTTGCATCTGTTCCACCAGTTACAGTAAGATCAGTAGAAGTGATATCCCCATCGCCGGTTAAAGAAGAAACATCGACTTCTAAAGCACCCGTTCCTACATTTTGAGTCAGTCCAGAACCAGCAACATCTGCATTTATCTTAGTGGCAGTAACCGAATCATCGGCTAGTTTAGCAGTGGTCACATTGGCATCTAATATTTTGGCAGTAGTCACTGCATCATCAGCCAGTTCAGTAGTTCCAACTGCACCAGCAGCTATTTCTAGCGTAACATCAGTAAAAGTTGCATCTGTTCCACCAGTCACGGTAAGATCGGTAGAAGTGATATCCCCATCGCCGGTTAAAGAAGAAACATCGACTTCTAAAGCACCCGTTCCTACATTTTGAGTCAGTCCAGAGCCAGCAACATCTGCATTTATCTTGGTGGCAGTAACTGCATCATCAGCAATTTCATCTGTCTCTACAGCACCATTTGTAAGATCTAGAACTCCGGCAGGCGATATTGTTGCGTCACCACTAATTGCTCCCGCTATTGCCGCAAAGTCAACATCTAGAGCTCCGCTAGCATTTTGAGTTAAACCGGACCCCGCTACATCCCCATTAATTTTAACAGCAGTAACTGCATCGTCAGCCAGTTTAGCTGTTGTTATTCCGCCGTCAGAAACTTGAATATTTGAATTAGTAAGTGTAGCACCTGCTCCATTGGTAACCGTAATGCTAGCATCAGCAGCAGTAAGATCTAGGCCTGTAATATCTCCAACTCCTAAAGTCACATTTCCATCGGCAGTCGGGTTGATACCATTAACACTTCTAGTAATATTCGTAATATTGGTATCTAGACCATTTTCGTCTGTATAGGTCAAAGTTGAACCAGTTGCGGACAACACAGTGGTAGCTTCTTGAGCTGCAACTAAAGCAGTTAGGTCTACTATGTTTGCCGTTCCGTTTTCATCATTATATGTTAATGTTCCAGCAGTTGCATCAACTGTTAAAGAAGTATTTGTCTCAAAATTATTAATTACGGTTTCAAGGTCTACTGAGTTCAATACTCCATCCTCATCGGTATATTCTAATGTTTTTCCATCGGCATTTAACGAGAAAATAGTTAAGGTTTCCTGAGCTGCAATTAATGCGGCTAAGTCAACTGTATTTGTTACGCCATCTTCATCAACATAAAACAAGTTCCCGCCGGCAGCGTCGACCGCAACGGAGGTATTGGTTTCAAAATTATCAATAATCGTTTCTAAGTCAATCGTTGTCGTAAGTCCATCTTCTGCAGTGTATTCCAAAGTTTTGCCGTCGGCATTTAATGCAAAAACGGTTAAAGATTCTTGAGCGGCAACCAATGCTCCCAAATCGATTGTATTTGTGACTCCATTCTCATCCACATAAAATAAATTACCCGCCGCGGCATCTACAGCGACAGAGGTGTTGGTTTCGAAATTGTCAATTATTGTTTCAAGATTTACGGACGTTAAAGCACCATTTTCATCAGTATATTCCAAAGTTCTCCCATCGGCATTTAGAGCAAAAGTGGTTAATACATTGTTAGTATCAATTGCAACTGGTGCCCCTCCGTTGTTAAATGTAAATGTTCCATCACCGTTATCAATAAACCTCGCTTTTTCAATGATTACGGCAATATTATCTTCGTTGGTGTAGGTAAATGTACCATCGCTGTTATCTACTACGGTAGTTACGGTTTCGTTTGTGAGAGCTCCACATAAGCTAGTCCAAGCTGAATTGACATATTGGAAAATACAATCAAGGTCTATATTATACACCATTGCACCATTTAGGGGTGTTATTGCATTCATCTGGGCATCGGTTACCCTAGTTAATACAAATACCCTATCGGCACTTTCTAATTCTAATATTGATGCATTATCAATCTGATCTGGGTTATCACCTACCTTTACTTGTGAGTATAGTGAAGTGGCACAGGTAATTAACAAGAATACCAGTGTTAGTCTCTTCTTCATAATATGAAATTTATAGGGGGCTAGCCTAGATATAAATTTTTTTTAAACACTAAATGTAAGAATTTCATCTCTTAAACTTATAATTTTCAAAGTGTAATTGAAGTCTGTTCCTAATGAAACGAGCATTGTAGGATGATTTTATAAAAGCTATAATCTAAACGGAAACATGTTAAAATTGATGTAGAAGTGTAGAGCTAAGGCTATTTTATTAGTTGAAATTCAGTAAGAGACCACTTTCTAGCTCAAAAGGAGGCTTTTCTTTCTGAAAAATGCGAGCGGCATAAGGTCCTTTTAGGATGATATTTTCGTCTTCAACGTCGAGCCAACTACCTTCTCTTAAACCTATTACTGTAGTGTCATTTTGAGTGAGATATTCCTGTATTCTGGTTTCCCTAGTCTCGCCCATAAAAGTACTGTTCGGATCAGGATCTTGGTAATGTGGATTAATGTTAAAGGGAAGAATTCCAAGTGTTTCAAAACTAGGTGGGTAAACAATAGGCATGTCATTAGATGTTTGCATAGTAACACCACAAATATTGCTACCTGCACTTGTGCCAAGGTAAGGAGTGCCTTCTTCAATTTTCTCGCGCAAAACCGATAATAAATTCAGATCGTGTAAGGTCTTAACCAATAAAAAAGTATTCCCACCACCAACAAAAATGGCTTCTGCTTTCTGGATTGCTTCAGTAGGATTGTCAAAATCATGAATTCCGTCAACAGGTTTGCCAATACTTAAAAGTGCTACTCCCACGGCATTCGTGTAGTGTTTATGTGAAATACCATTTGGTCTTGCATACGGTATAAATAAGATTTTTTTAGCATTTTTAAAAAGTATGGAGAGCTCTTCTTTTAGGTATTCTAAAGTGTCCTGTCCGTGCAAGGTTGATGTACTTGCAACTATCATTTTTTTCATAGAATTCAGTTGGTGCAAATGCTAGATTTTGTCCAATTTAACAAAAGTTTATAGCAAACAACAAGTTAACTTTAAGCTTTCGTTGTTTTCTTTACATTATGCAAAAACTCTTATACCTACTCATTTTAATATTCTTCTCAACTGTAGCTGTAGCACAAGATGAAGATCGTGAATTACTTCGTGGTACTGTTTTGTACTTAAATTCAGTCGTTACCGGTGAAAACGTGATTAACGCCAATACTCGAAAAGCAACAATTACCAACAATGCAGGTCAGTTTGAGATGTTGGTAAAAAAAGGTGACACGTTGGTTTTTTCTGCGGTTAATTACAAGTTCAAATCAGTAGTGGTGACTCAAGATATTTTGGACAAAAGGCGAATGGTTGTGGAGGTTAAGGAAAAGGTAACTGAACTTGACGAAGTGGTTGTTACGCCAGAATCTAAAGAGCGCTTTTTGGAGCTTGAAAAAGAAAAATACAAAAAGTACGATTATGAACGTGATCAATATACACGTCTTCAAAATTATGCTACCAATAGTGGGACATTTTACAATGGAATAAACTTTGTAAATATTTTTAACGCATTGCGCGGGAAAAAGAAAAAAGACCAACGAAATAACGAGCCACTTAAAGTGAGTCAGTTTTTAAGAGAAATGTATGAAGACGAGTTTTTTGTAGTTGATTTGGGTATTCCTCAAGAGGACATTGGAAAATTTTTATTCTTTTGCGATGACAAGATCAAACCTGCAGATATAGCCGGGGAGAATCGAGAATTTAAGCTTTTAGAGTTTTTAGTAGATCAAAGCATCGCCTACAAGAAAATACCCAAAGAGTAGCGGCATTTCCTCGCTGTTTAACAAAAGTTTATTGCGATTTTAAGTTTTTGATAAGACTAAGTCGGTTTTCTTTACGCCAACTAAACAAACCGCCTGTATGCATAGAAAATTACTTTGCATCTTTTTAATTATACCTCTTTTTTCACTACTTCAAGCCCAAGATGTTTTTGAATTAACAGGAACCCTTGCTCATAGCAAATTATCCGTTGCTGATGTTCATGTTATCAATAAAACCTTTGATAAATATACCATTAGTGATGCAAGTGGTAAGTTTAATCTAATGGCTAGATTAGGAGACACCATTGTTTTTTCTGCGGTCCAGTTCAATCTAAAAAGTATTGTTTTAGAATCAAAAGAATCAATCAATATTACATTGGTTGAACGAGTTAATGAGCTTGATGAAGTTGTGCTGTACAACAAATTGTCTGGAGACCCTGCAATGGACATGAAAAATTCAGAAGTCAAAAAGCAAATAAATTTTTATGATATTGGCATTCCGGGTTATACAGGAAGGAAATTAACGCAGCCGGAAAGAAAACTATTTGAAGCAACTAGTGGAGGCGGAATTCTGCCTTTAAATCCTATTTTGAATGCCATTACTGGCCGGACAAAAATGCTAAAGGAGCGAGTTAAACTACAGAAAAAATTTGCCAGTATTGATGCAATGGAAGAGCGCTATCAACAACTTTTTATTGATGTATATAAATTACCGGAAGAAAAAGCCCATAATTTTTTTGATTTTTGCTCAGATGACACCAAATTTATGAGTATTGCAAATGGCCCAGTATCTTTGGATCAATTAGATTTCTTTATAAACAAGTATAAGGAATATGAAAAAATAGTAATGGTTACAGATGAATAGGATTGTCTTGCGCACATGTCTTTTGTTACTGCTTTTTTTTAGTAGTTTTCTTTCCGGTCAAATTACCACTAACGGGAAAATCGGAGGGAAGGTGCTAAATGATTCTATTACAGTCGAAGGTGTACATGTGATTAATAAAACATCTAAAAAAAATTCGATTACCGATGAAAAAGGTTTTTTCGAAATTTTTGCACAGTTAAATGATACTATCGTCTTTTCGGCGGTTCAGTTTAAGCTTAAAAATGTAATTATCGATCAGAAAATATTAGATGAAGGTTTTATTGAAGTTCCTATGGAAATTAGAGTACAAGAACTAGACGAGGTAACCTTGTATAATCCACTTTCAGGTGACCCAGCCTTCGATATCAAAAATTCCGGTGTTGAAAAGCAACTTAATTTCTATGATTTAGGAATTCCTGGCAGTCAAAAAGCCCCACCATCGCAGTCAGAAAGGCGATTGCAGGAAGCCTCTTTTGGAAAATTTCAGTGGGGTATGCTGACTACTATTCCATTAAATCCCATTTTAAATGCCATTTCTGGAAGAACTAAAATGTTAAAAAAGCGCGTTAAGCTAGAAAGCGAGGAAGCTTTTTTAGAACAGATAAAAGAGCAGTTTGAGCCTGTGCTTATCGATGTGTATGGTTTGAAAAAGGAAGAATCCTATCGCTTTTTCTACTATTGTACGTTAGATGAACAGTATCAAGTGAAATGCCGAAATGCTAATCCCGTTGTGCAAATGGAATTTTTAATCGATCAATTAACAGTTTTTCAAAAAATAGAGAAAGAGTAACTGATTTGGAATAGTTTTTGAATTTACTTCTTTTGAATTGAATACTTTTGCCTCATGAAATTGAGATCACTCAAACTTTTATTAATACCCATATCAATATTGGTGATGGGCTTTGCTCCTAAAACTGATTTACATAAATATTATGTCAGTACAACCGATATTGCCCAGTCTAAAACAGGACACAATCTTCAAATCACTATTCGCTTGTTTATTGATGATTTTGAAGACGTACTTCAAGAACGATATGATCAAAGTATTATATTAAATGAGGATAATAATCCAGCACTTATTGAAAATAGTATTGGAAAGTATCTTTCAAAAAAATTAAACATCAAATTAAACGGAAAAGACGCTACCTTAAATTATTTGGGTAAAGAGTACGATAATGACATTGTGAAATGTTATGTCGAAATCGAAAACACTAACGAAATAAAGAGCGTTTCGGTAACTAATAAACTGCTATTCGATCTTTTTGAAGAGCAGCAAAATATTGTACATCTACGTCTAAAAGGGAAACGCAAAAGTTTTGTGTTGATCAAAGAAAATGATAAAGGAATGTTAAATTTCTAGTCAGCTTTTATCAATCGTTACGTTATCGTTAATTTCCCGCTTCAAAATTCACATCAATAATGAAGAAGTTACAATACATTTTATGTAGTGCTTTGTTCCTGACTGTAGGTATGATAAATGCCCAGCAAGAAGAAAAGCAAGAAAGAGAACCTGGTCATATCAATGACAATGCGTTCCGACAATTATACCAGGAAATGGCGACACCTAATATGTATCGCACTGCCGCAGGTGCGCCTGGTTCAGCTTACTATCAACAACAAGCTGATTATAAAATGGACATTACGCTGGATGATGCTAACACAAAATTGTCAGGCTATGAGACCATTACCTATTACAACAACTCTCCAGATGATCTAGAATATCTTTGGGTACAATTAGATCAAAACGTTCGCAAAAAAGATGCACCGGGATTACAAAAAAATGGGAATGGTTTTGCTTTTGCAACCCAGCCAGGAGGATTTGTAAACAACTATATGAAAGATCCGTTTGACGGTGGTTTCAATATTGAGGCTGTTACTGATGCCAACGGGCGAGCATTAAGCCACACCATTAACCAAACGATGATGCGTATTAATATTCCGAAGCCGTTAAAAGCGGGTGAAAAAATATCATTCAACATCAAATGGTGGTACAATATTAATAATCACGTTGAAGGTCGTGGGCGTTCAGGTTACGAGTACTTCGCAAAAGACGATAATCGTGCTTATGTGATCGCACAGTTCTTTCCTAGAATGTGTGTGTATAATGACGTAGAAGGATGGCAAAACTATCAGTTCTGGGGTAATGGAGAATTCGCATTGCCATTTGGTGACTACGAAGTAAACATCACGGTGCCTTCTGATCATATTTTAGATGGTACAGGTGTTCTTACTAATAGAAAAGAGGTATATAGCAAAGAAATGATGAAGCGATATGAAAAGGCTAAAAAGTCTTATGACAAGCCAGTAATTATCGTTTCTCAAGAAGATGCTGAAAAGGCTGAGAAAACAAAATCAACTAAAACAAAAACCTGGAAATTAAAAGCAGAGAATGTTCGTGATTTCGGATTTGCAACTTCAAGACGATGGATTTTAGATATGCAAGCAGTTAAGATTGGTGCAAAAGATGTAATGGCTGTAAGTATGTATCCTAAAGAAGGAAACCCACTTTGGGAAGAGTATTCTACGAAAGCGGTGGTTTCTACTCTGCAATCTTACTCTGAGCATACTTTTGATTATCCATATCACAAGGCGATTTCGGTTCATGCTAAAAACCAAGGGATGGAATATCCCATGATTTGCTGGAATTATGGTCGTCCAAATGAAAAAGGAGAATATAGTGATCGTACTAAATTCGGAATGATCTCCGTAATTATTCATGAAGTAGGTCATAACTTCTTCCCTATGATCGTTAATAGTGACGAGCGCCAGTGGGGATGGATGGATGAAGGTCTTGACACCTTTATGCAGTATATCGCTGAGCAGGAGTTTGGTGAGAAATTTCCAGAAGCAATAAAAGGTAATGATAAGTATCCATCTCGTAGAGGGGAACCTTCTAAGATTGTAAACTATATGAAAGGTGATCAACAGTATATTTCGCCAATAATGTCAAATCCTGAAAACGTTTATCAATTAGGAAACAATGCATATGGTAAACCAGCTACAGCTCTTAATATTCTAAGAGAAACAGTAATGGGTAAGGAGCTTTTTGATCACGCATTTAAGACCTATGCACAACGTTGGATGTTCAAACACCCAACACCTGAAGATTTCTTCCGTACAATGGAAGATGCATCAGCCGTTGATCTTGATTGGTACTGGAGAGGATGGTTCTATAGCACTGACTATGTTGATATAGGCGTTAAAGATGTGAAAAAGTATTATGTTACGTCTAAACCTAACAAGGAAGCAAAAGAGTATGTAGCTGCAAGAGGTAGAACTATAGCCGACCTTCCTCCATTAGTATATCTTGTTGAAGAAGGAAGCGAAGACTATAATGAAAGCATGAAAGGTTCTAATCCGTTAGAAAGCGCTAGTACTTTGAAGGAGTATGTAATGGATAATTTTAGTGCTGAAGAGCGTAAAAATCTGAAGACACCTAAATTTTTCTATGAAATCACTTTTGATAAGCCAGGAGGAATTCCAATGCCATTGATTGTAGAGTATACTTACAAAGATGGTTCAAAGGAAACAATTACCTATCCTGTACAAGCATGGAGAAAAAACGACGCTGAAATAAGCAAAGTACTTGCAACAGATAAAGAAGTTGTAGGTATTGTTGTAGATCCTGAATTACGTACAGCGGATATCGATATGTCCAACAACTCATGGCCTAAAAAGGAAACAGAGTCTGATTTTGACAAATTCAAGAACAAAGTAAAAGGGGAGTAGTTCCTTTCTGAAACAGTATTAGAAAAGCCGATGGAAACATCGGCTTTTCTGTTTTTATAGTCGCTTCTTCTCGATTAGGTCTAATTCTATTATAAAATTTTAATAATAGCACTTGATTCATTCAAACGGTTTGAGCCATACTCATTATATTTGTAATACCTAATAAAGTATAAAGTGCGTCTTAAGATGCTCAGTTGCTTTTACTTCTTACGAAGCAGTAAAATTCTTGCATAGTTTTAGCTACGGAAGTTTTTTACAATGAAGTAAGAAGGGAAATGAACAAGCAGATTTGAGGTATTTTATGGTTTATTAGGTATAAACTTAAAACTCACAAGATGTTTTTAATGATCAGCGGTGGCGAAATTGTATTCATACTATTTATAGTGGTGATGGTTTTTGGTGCTGATAAATTACCTGAGATCGCAAGAGGTCTAGGTAAAGGTATGCGCACACTTAAAGACGCGACAAACGACATTAAAAGTGAGATTCAAAAAAGTGCCGAAAAAAGCGGTATTGATACCGACGTTACAAAAGGTATTTCCAACGAAATTAAAAAGGTAAAAGAAGATATCGAAGACATTACTGGTCCGGTTAAACGTAAGTTCTAATGCTTGATAGCTTACTCTCGTTAGACAGAGAACTGCTTATCTACCTAAACAGTTTGGGTAGCCAAACCTATGATTCATTTTGGATTTTTATCACTCAACAACGGAATTGGACTCCTTTCTTTCTGTTGATTTTTGCTGCTTTATTTTTCAAGTTAGACCGCAAGGTTTTTGTCAAATTAATGCTAACTGTTGTTATCGTGCTGCTATTAGTACTTGCCATTACAGAAAGCACCAAAGAATTAGTACAGCGGTTGAGACCAAGTCAGGAACCTTCTTTACAAAATGTACTTCGTATTTTAAGCAGACCTACAAACTATAGTTTTTTCTCAGGTCATGCTTCGACCTCATTTTCTATTGCGGTTTTACTTTGGTTAAGTTTGCGCAGAAAACTAAAATGGATTGGAATTTTCTTTATTTGGCCAGTACTTTTTACGGCAAGTAGAATTTATTTAGGGGTTCATTATCCCACTGATATTTTAGTAGGGATTTTTGTTGGTGGCCTAACGGGTTATTTAACGCACCGTTTTATAAAAGATAGGTTAGAGTTTGCGAATAATTAGAAAAGGGATCTCGCTATAGCTTTTATATTTCAAGTCAAATAACTCGACTTAATGTCAGTCCATCTCGAATAGAAAGCAACACCGTTTCAAGGCGATTATCTTCTTTTAGGAGCTTGTTATATTCTAATAACACTTTAGTCGATTCGTCGTCCTCTTTCAAATCCTCAATCACTTTACCACTCCACAGTACATTATCAGATAGAATAATACCGCCTTTATTCACCTTGTCTATAACTAAATTAAAATAGTTACAGTAGTTGGGTTTATCAGCGTCAATAAAAACAAGATCAAATTTTATATCTAGGCTAGGAATAACATCGATTGCACTGCCTAAATGCTGTTTTATTTGATGGCCAAACTCTGATTTGTCAAAATATTTGCGTTGAAAATCAACCAATTCTTCATTAATGTCTATCGTATGCAGCTCGCCATCTTGTTGCATCCCCTCTGCTAAGCATAAGGTTGCATAACCAGTGTATGTGCCAATTTCTAGAATAGTTTTCGGCTTCACCAATTTCGAGATCATACTTAGCACTCGGCCTTGATATGCACCACTAAGCATACGTGGCTGCAGTACTTTTTGGTAGGTTTCCCTAGTTAATTGCTGTAGCAGAAGCGGTTCGTTTGCGCTGTGATCAACAATATATTGGTCTAGTTTTTCAGGTAAAAAATTCAATGTAATTCGTTTTCAGTCCAAAATTACCAAATAAACAGACAAGGATTAAAAAAACACCCTGACTTAGTCGGATTTTTGCACCATACAAAATCCAGCCAGGGTGTTCACACCAATTCAATGAAACCCACCTCGTGCAAGCGCAGCGCAGCAAGAAGTGACGGTTAAGCGGAATCCTGATCGTATTATCGGGATCACTTCCTCCTCGTTTCAGTTTTCATTCTAATTTGTTTTATTCAAACCTCCTCTCAGGTTAGGCGTAATTATAATGCCACTACTACTTCCTTTTTATAGGCGTCATCATGCACATTTGCCACAGCTCGTCCACTTGGATCGTTCATGTTTTTAAATGCTTCATCCCATTCTAGGGCGATTTTTGTGCTACATGCTACCGAAGGTTCTTGGGGAACGCTTAAAGCCGCCACATCACTAGGGAAATGCTCAGCAAAAATCGAACGATAGTAATATTCTTCTTTTGACGTTGGTGTCTGGATAGGGAAGCGGAATGCGGCATTTTGAAGCTGCTCATCACTTACTTTTTCATCAACTAGTTCTTTTAAAGTATCAATCCAACTATAACCAACACCGTCAGAAAACTGTTCTTTTTGTCTCCAAGCTACGCTAGCAGGTAAATATGATTCAAATGCTTTACGGATAACCCATTTTTCCATACGCTCACCATTAATCATCTTGTCTTGAGGGTTGATACGCATGGCAACATCCATAAACTCTTTATCTAAAAACGGCACACGACCTTCAATTCCCCAAGCTGCTAATGATTTGTTAGCTCTAAGGCAATCGTACATATGTAGTTTACTTAATTTACGTACGGTTTCTTCATGAAATTCTTGTGCATTAGGCGCTTTATGGAAGTATAAATACCCACCAAACAACTCATCGGCACCCTCGCCTGACAATACCATTTTCACACCCATTGATTTAATAACACGTGCCATTAAATACATAGGGGTAGAAGCACGAATCGTCGTAATATCATAAGTTTCAAGGTTGTAGATTACATCTCTAATGGCATCCAAACCTTCTTGAATAGTAAATTTAATTTCGTGGTGAACAGTCCCGATATGATCGGCAACTTTTTGTGCTGCAGCGAGATCCGGTGAACCTTCTAACCCAACTGAGAATGAATGTAATTGTGGCCACCAAGCTGCTTTCGTATCACCAGATTCTACTCGTTTATCTGCATATTTTTTTGCGATAGCTGAGGTCACTGACGAATCTAATCCACCCGATAATAAAACCCCGTAAGGCACATCAGACATTAGTTGTCTATGCACGGCTGCTTCCAGCGCATCTCGTACTTCTTCGATAACCGTTTCATTTTCTTTTACAGCTTCATAATCTGTCCAGTCGCGCTTGTACCATTGTACCAATTCGCCATCAGTACTCGACAAGAAATGTCCTGGAGGGAATAATTCAATTTTAGAACATGTCCCTTCTAATGCTTTTAATTCGGATGCGATATAGAATGTACCGAACTGATCCCATCCCATATATAAGGGAATAATCCCCATATGATCTCGTGCAATCAAATAACTGTCGTTTTCTGCATCATATAATGCAAATGCGAAAATCCCATTTAGATCATCTAAAAATGCTGTTCCTTTTTCTTTGTATAGGGCAAGAATGATCTCACAGTCCGACGCTGTTTGGAATTCATAATCAGCCGTTAGTTCCTTCTTTAGGTCTTGATGATTATAAATTTCACCATTGGCAGCTAGCACCAATTTTTTATCAGCGCTAAATAATGGCTGTTTTCCCGATGCGGGATCAACAATTGCCAAACGTTCGTGAGCCAAAATGGCATTATCATGATTGTAGATACCGCTCCAGTCTGGACCACGGTGTCTTATTTTTTTAGACATATTCAATAGCTGAGGTCTTAATAGCTCGCTATCTTGTTTTAGATCGAATGCACATACAATTCCACACATAATTCTATTCTTATTTCAAATTCTGATACAAATAATGCTTTAAACTTTCATTTTAAAAACAGTAATTACTTTATTGATTAAGAAGTGTAATTTTTAAAGTGCATTTTGATGTTTTTTGATATTGAAAATATGATAATTTGGGTTTGAAGTATAAATGTGTAAGTAGCTGCTAAATTTAACATCTAGGCGTTAAATTTTAACATGACCTATGAATTATGATTGGTAGCTTTAACTTTTAAAATAAATTCTTCAAAAGAACATGAAAAACAAACTATTTACGGGTGCTTGTATGGTATTATTAGCCCTGTTTACTTCGATTAATGTAAATGCGCAAGATTTCCCTGGTATAGATAAAAGCCCGATGGATGCTGCTTCTTTTCCATCTAGCTACCGAGTGTCTGACAAAGCTGTAAAAGTTACTTATAGCCGCCCTCAGCTTAAAGGAAGATCTATGGCGACGCTAGCTCCTGCTGGAAAAGTATGGAGAACTGGTGCGAACGAATCTCCTGAGATTACTTTTTATAAAGATGCAACTTTTGGTGGTAAGGCTGTAAAAGCTGGTACGTATTCATTATTCACTATTCCTGGTGAAAGTGAGTGGACTGTAATATTGAATAGCAATTTAAACCAATGGGGAGCTTATTCTTATGACGAATCTAAGGACGTGGCTAGAGCAACAGCTAAAGTTGGAAAAGTTAAAGGGAAGGCTGTTGAAGCATTTGCGATGACTTTTACTGAAGCTGATGGTGGTGCTCACCTAAACATGGCTTGGGGTGACGTAATGGTAGCTGTACCAGTAAAAATGTAAAATATATCAAACAGTATATAAACGTAACATTTATTGTTAGTTGTTAGAAAAAGGCTAGTTTCTTACTTAGAAACTGGTCTTTTTCAGTTAAATACTTTGATACAATTCCCAAGTTAATTAGTCGAATCTAGTTTTTCATGATATTCATAGACACTCTTTAATATCTCGCTAGGCTTTTTGGCAATTATATTAAGAGCAACATCATCGTAAACTAGCATTTCTTCAGCCAACAATTCAATTTTATTTAGCCTTTTAATCTTTGCAGATTTTCTTTTTAAATCATCTATTCCTTTTGCTAAAATATTGATTTGTTTGACTTTGCTTACATAGTCAATTCCTATTTTATTTGAACACGAACTGCAATATTTCTTATCGCCAAAATCTTGAGTTGAAAACTGAAAATCTTCTTTACAAAAAAGACATACTTCGTTTTTTAAGCTTTTGATATATTTAAGATGTTTGCTTTCTTCTTCAATTTCCTCATCTCCAATTTTTAACCCAAAAGATCCTCCAATTACAATACCAACTCCTCTAAAAATAAAAGCTTGAATTGTAGCAATCTCAAACCTTTCTGATTTCTTGGTGTAAAACGAGTTATATAAGAATCCGAAAACCATGCCAACCAAAAGACCAACGAAAGCTCCTAGGAAAAAGTACTTGATCTTCTTAGTCATGCTAAAATTCTTAAAAAACCCTGTTAGTTTACTTTCTTACCATCCAAATAAGTTGCCTCAACCTTAATAGTCGGTATCTCTGCACTATCAACTTCCATAATATTCTTATCTAAAATCACAAAATCAGCGAGTTTACCAACTTCAATACTCCCTTTTTCATCTTCTTCAAAGTTAGAATGTGCTGCCCAAATGGTCATGCCTTTTAAGGTTTCTTCTCTACTCAAAGCGTTTTCCATTTGAAATCCGCCTTCAGGGTAATTGTCAAGATCTTGACGGGCTACTGCCGCATAAAATGTCAAAAAAGGACTCACACGCTCCACCGGAAAATCAGTTCCCAGCACAACGGTTCCTGATTTATCTAATAACTGTTTAAATGCATAAGCACCTTTAACGCGCTCTGCTCCTAAACGATCACCTGCCCAATACATATCACTAGTGGCATGTGTTGGCTGAACAGACGGTATGATATTACCATCACTAAAATAATCGAAGTCATTACCTGTTATTACCTGAGCATGTTCAACCTTCCAGCGTTTGTCTTTTTTGCCCTCCAAGGCATTTTTATAAGCGCGTAATACTACAATATTGGCGGAGTCACCAATCGCGTGGGTATTCATCTGGTAGCCTGCAGCGGCAATTCTGGTTGCCAAAGCTTCCATTTCTGCCGCAGGAGTGATCATAGCACCAAAATGTCCATCCTGATCGCTGTAGGCTTCTTTTAAAGTTGCTCCTCGGGAACCCAAAGCACCATCGCCATATACTTTAACCGATCGCACATTAAGCTTATCAGTCTTAATTTTTCCCTTAATTAAAAAGTGATCCAAATTTTCAGGATAGTTACTGATCATTCCATACACACGCATATTAAGATCTCCGCTTTTTTGAAGACTATCAATCAAATAAACAATCTCTTTGCTTAAGCCGGCATCATTTACTGTCGTTAGACCTAAATCAAAACAGATCTTTTCCGCATCTTTTAATGCTTGAATTTGTGTGGCTTTATTGGGTTTCGGTATAACGGCCTCCACCAATTGCATTGGTCTATCAATTAAAATGCCTGTTAGTTTTCCATTTTTTAGAATAACACTACCACCTGCTACTTTTGTTTCTGGAGTAATACCAGCCATATCCAATGCTTTCTGATTTACTAAAAAAGCATGACCATCAATACGTTCAATAGCTAATGGAGTATCAGGAAATAATATGTCTAATGTGTCTTTCGTTGGAAATTCCTTAACATCCCAATCATTTTGATCCCAACCACGACCTTGAATAAAAGCTCTTGGTTTTTCTTTTTGAAAGTCAACAATGCGCGCTATAACTTCCTCAAAACTTTTAGTGCCGACAAGGTCAACTACCTGCTGATTCATCCCTAAACCATAAAAGTGGCAATGCCCGTCTATAAGACCTGGTGTAATTGTTTTTCTATTGGCATCGAGAACATTTGTGGATTCATAGGCATTGGCTATTTCTTCAGAAGTGCCTACAGCAACGAACTTACCGTCTTTAATTGCAAAAGCCTCGGCATTTTCAAAATTACTGTTAACCGTATATACCTTGGCATTCGTTATAATAAGATCTACTGGTTCTTTTTTCGCACAAGAAACGACGAATAGAAAACAAGGAATTAAGAGAGCTAATTTTTTCATCTGGTTGGATTATCTTTAGTTCTATAAAAATAATCCAATAAAAAGAAACCTTTAAGTATCATGCGATATTTAAAGGTTTCTTACTAAAAAAAAAGCCCATAAACTGGGCTAATGGGCTTTTTTCACAGCATTATTTTAAGTCAAATCCATAGGTTATACCTGCTAGAAACTGGAAACCTTGAACAGGATAATTTTCCCACTTCTGATAATTCTGATTTGCTAAATTGTTGATATTCATAAAGATATTAAATTTTTCGCTTATTCTATAACCTAAGTAGGAATTTATGTCTAAAAAACTTTTTAAAACGGTTGGTTCAGCAGTGGGATCAACAGGTAAAACGCTGTTTTGTCGCGCTCCTGTATAAAAAACGCTACCACCTAAATACCAATTTTTATTTATTTGGTAATCGACCATCGCAGTGGCGGTTACTTCTGGTAAATTCCAAGCCATATCGATATTGTCCGTTTTATAATCGTAAATGGTTCCTCTAGCAGAAAGCGTTAGGTCTGATGAAGCTTCATAGCTTAACTTACCACTAAAAGAGATGGTTTGTAGATTATCGTAAATAACTCCAAACGAATTGCCGTATGAATATCCTTGATCGTTTAACGTGTTATTTGAAGCATTGCTAATAAAGAACGGATGATCATTCTTTACGCTATATCCGCCCTGAACAGAATATCCTACATTGGCAGATATTTTCCCTTTCATACCCACATAGGCATCGTATTTGGCATCAGTAGGCGAAACGTTCAACGTCGGACTCACAAATTGATTATCCTGATAAAACTGATAGTAGTTATTCTGAATAAGATCGCCTTCAACGCCACCAAACAAGATGACATACTCATCTACTAATCGGTAAGAAGCAGTAACCCGAGGATAGATAAAAACATCACCGTCTTTGCTTTCTGCATTGTAGCCATAATAGACCGCAGCACCTAGGTTTAAAGTCACATCATCACGTAATAATGTAAGTCCACCGCTAAGTCCTGTTTTAAGATATTGATAACTTAAACTAACATTGTTAAAATAATCTCGGTCAAATTTTCCGGTTAAATAGTCCGCTGTGAATGTAGCGGTAATAGTTTCGTTTTCAATCGGGAATTGAATCGTTGGATTAATAATAACTCGTGTTTCGCTGGACTTAAAAGAATCACCACTTTGGCGAACATTCAAATCAATACTTCTAAAAATACCGTCTTCAAAAGTAACTTCCCCACCAAGATAACCACTTATAAAATTTTGTGTTGGGTCGATTGCTGCTATTTCCGGATCGCTTAAGGCCGTTGGAGTAGCAATGCCGTACCAATTGTACAACTGATGTTGGAATCCGCCATTTGCTTCCCACTTAAAATCACGTTCACTTCTTATGAATTTCAGTTCAAGATCGGTATCAAAAAATTTATCGTCTAGAATGACATTATCAATACCACCTTGTGATGAATGATGCTTTAATGAGATGTTGAGGTCAGAATCGCGATCGACCTCTTGAGCAGTATAAAAATCGAGTTTGGCAGTATTGAAATTTCCTAAACCAAATCCGAGATACGTATCATACAATTTTTCTCTAGGTGCTTTTTGAATGCCTTCAGCTTTTCCTTTGGCAGGGGTGAAGGTTGATGCTACCGGTTGTGAGAAAATGCGATAATTAACGATCTTACGCCTTGTGGTGGTCGAGTCGTTTAAAGTCGGATTCTTTTTTATTTTAAATGCGTCTGAAACCGTTGGTGTATATGGTTTGACCACGTTAATCACCTCAGTGTCTATTTTTTTTTCTTCTTCTTGCGCCAGTACGAATGATGAGGTTGTAAGTGCTAGAAAAAGCAAATTGATTTTTATGATTTTGATCATTTTTGTGATGTAGATTGATGAAAAATTAACGATTTCCGTCTGGACTAACTGATTCGTTTCGTTTAGACTCTTTCGTTTTAATACGTTGTAATTCAGTTTTAGCTTCAGTTACTATTTCCTGGTATTGCGTGAAGTTTTTGATCACACTTTCCAAAACATAAGTAGCCTGAAAAGCATCATCTAGCTTATCGAAATTTTTTGCCATGATAATTAAACCTCGGGCAGCAAATTCTTTATTAGAAGAATAATCCTTAACTAGTTTTTGTATCGTTTTATTCGATTCTTCATAAGCACCATCCTTATGTTTAAAATACCCTTCATAATACAGCGCTTCAGCAGCAAGTCTTCCTGTGGCTGTTGTTAGTACCTCTGAATAAGCGGATCTTGCTTTTGCCTCATCACCCGTTTTAATGGCTGATCTTGCAATGATGATTTTGGCATCCGATGCCAAACGTTTATCAATTTTAGAAGAGGATAATACTTTTTCGGCATAAGCAACTGCAGTAGCATAATCCTTCAACTCATAATTAGCTTTCATCAAGTTAGACTGGGCAAATGAGATATTTTGAGGATAGCCTGCCTCATTTTCCAATCGCATCAATAAGGGTTTAGCTGATTGATAATCGGATTGCTCTAAATAGATTTGCGACAATCTCGCCAAAGAAGGCTCAGTAAAATCGGTAGATGATCTATTGACCACATATTGATAGTGTAGTATCGCTTCCCCTTTTTTATCTTGTTCGAACAATGCCTGCCCTAGCATAAAATTGGCATTATATGCATGGCTCCCATTCGGAAACGATTTTAAGTATGATCGTAAACTTTTTGTTGCCGTAACCATATTATTTTCTTGAAATTGCTTTTCGGCAGCTTCAAAGGTGGTGTTCTCTAATTCCGAATCCGTAATTTCAACAAAATCCAATCCTTTTACCCAGCGCGCATACTCGTCAACATTGCCCATATCCACGTAAACAAGTCTGGCTGATGAAACTGCTGCATTAGCTTCTGGTGTTCCTGGATAATCCCGAGCTACTGTTTTAAACTTAGCCAGCGCGTTGTTATTATCGTTTGTGTTATAGTAAACCAAACCTTGTTTTAATAATGCTTTAGATGCGTAGCTGCTACCTTTATATTCAGAGATTAATTGATCGTAGGCAGCTATTCCTTTTTGGTTTTGCTTTTGGGCGATATAGGTATTGCCTAACTCAAATAAAGCATCATCCTTTAATGTTGATCTTGGTCGCGCATTAATAAAAGTATTTAGCTCCTTAATCTTGCTATCATTTCGTTTTAAAAAGCCGTAACTAATCGCTTTTTGGAAATAGGCATAGTCAACATTACCACTACTATTATTTATTGCACTGTTGTACGCTTCAATAGCAGGCCAATATTTACTGGAAACAAAATTGCAATCACCTAGACGCAAATAGGCATCTGTTTTTTTAGATTCGTCTTCAACACCACTTTTAATAAAAGTATTGAACTCACCTATGGCCTGTGTATAGTTTTTCTGCTTAAAGTATGCATATCCTAAATTGTAGTGCGCTTCTTTAAACTCTTCAGTTTGTGATGCCCCAGCCTGATTTAAAAATTGTTTAAATCCTATAACAGCATCGGCATTTTTCTTTAGTCTGTAGTCGGCTTCGGCTTTCCAATACAAAGCGCGAGCGGTATAATTAACGTCAATTTCGTTTTTTAATGACTTGTCGAAATAATCGATAGCTTCTTTGTAATTTCCTTCATTAAAAACCTCGATAGCACGATAGAAGGCTACTTTTTGGTAGGTGGCTTTGCTGTCGTAATTATTCCCTTTTTCAATAAGGTCTAAAGCTGCTTCGTAGTTTTTAGAAGTGATATAGGATGAGATCAATAACTCATTAATTTCATCTTTAAACTGACTTTTAGGATAGCGCTCTATATATTCATTTAGTACTTCAGGAACTGGTTTGTATGCATTACCAATTTCATAACTTAGTTTAGCATAATTTAACCAGGCATCTTCTTGAATTTTCGGCTCAAAATCCATTGCCGACGCATTTTTAAACGCGTTTAAAGCCTCTTGTTTTTTTCCGACGTTCAAATAACATTCTCCTAAATGGTAGTATGCATTTTGAGCAACTGCATTTTTGCCACCTACAATTTTATTGAATTGAGAAATTGCTTTTGGATAGTCTTTTTGCTTGTAGTAAGCATATCCTAACTGATAATAATCAACATTATTCCACCGATTTCGTTTTCCTTTATATCCCTCTAAGTATGGGATTGCCTCATTATATTTTGATAAGTTGAAATAACTCTCTCCTATAATCTTAGATAATTCTGATTTTTCTTTGCGGTCACCTTTCTTTAATTGTTTTTCTGCAAGGCCAATAGCCTTTTCAAAATTACCTAGCTTGAAATTCATGTCAGCTTGGTAGTAGGATAGTTTTTTATTAAAACGATCATCGCCTGAAACTTCATCAAAGTAGCTGCTGGCGGTTTGGTAATCGTCACCCTGATATGCCATAAAGCCTTTGTAATACTTCGCCTGACTTCCATATTCTTTTGAAGCGATTAGCTGGTTAAAATACTTTTCTGCCTGTCCATATTGTTTGGTGGTGAAATAGCAATAACCGATGTTAAAGTTAAAGCGCTCTTCTTCTTTGTTGCTAAGTCGAGATGCATTTGTTTGATTATACCATTTAAGAGCATATGCATATTTACCTTGACTAAAATAATAGTCAGCAACATCCATAAAAGCAGCATTTCTTTTTATGCTTGTCGGATGGTTTTCAACAAAAGCCTCCATTAGCTTGTCGGCCCTAGGCTGACTTAATCGTATCGCACAATTGGCAATGTAGTAGTCACAATCAGCCAAAATACTCTGGTCTTTGGTCTGCTTTTTTATCTTTTGAAAAACCGCCTGCGAGGCTTGGTATTGTTTGTTGTTGTAAAGGGTAAGTCCTTCATTATAAGGTTGTAAGTCAAATGTATAGACTTTTGACTGTTGTGCGGAAGCCGAAAAAAGGCCTAGTAGTAAGAACAGGCTCCCCAAAAATTTCCTGTATGTCATTTACCAAGAATTAAAATTCAATTGTATTGTTCACGTTATATTGATAACGTCGCAAACGTGGGTTAATTATTATTGTGGATAATTATTGAATATGGAAAAGCCAATATTCAACGGTCAACGTAAATAAGTTGTTATTTTTATTCAGTATTAAAAAGGATCGATTACTAATGTCAGAAACTGTTTTAGAATTAAAAGACGCATCAATATTTCAAAAAGAGAATTTGGTATTATCAGATGTGTCTGTAACCGTAAATAAGGGCGATTTTATTTATTTAATTGGAAAAACAGGTACTGGTAAAAGTAGTTTTATGCGCACCTTATATGGTGACCTGCCTTTAAAAAAAGGGGAAGGCCATATTGTCGATTTTGATCTACCTAGTCTAAAAGAAAAAGATATTCCGCATTTACGACGAAAACTTGGGGTCGTTTTTCAAGATTTTAAATTGCTAAATGATCGTACTGTAAACGCTAATTTGGAATTTGTATTGAAAGCTACTGGCTGGAAAGACAAAGAACAAATGAAAGCCAAAATAGAAGAGGTTTTGGATAAGGTAGGAATGAAGACAAAAGGTTTTAAATTCCCATATCAATTATCCGGCGGCGAACAACAACGAGTTGCCATAGCGAGAGCGTTGTTAAACGACCCAGAACTTATTCTAGCAGATGAACCTACAGGAAATCTCGATCCGCAAACCAGTGTTGAGGTGATGGAAGTACTAATGGAGATCAATAAAAATGGGAATACCATTTTAATGGCGACCCACGACTATGCATTGATCTTAAAATACCCATCGAAAACATTAAAATGTGATGGTGCCAAGGTTTTTGAAGTGGTACAAAAGAGCCTTTGATTTAGTTTTCAGTATGCATTAATAGTCTGTGGTAAGTGATCTTAGAATGTCTTATTTTTAGGAAACATATCAATTTCACAATTCATATTTAAACAATAGTGGCAATTGAAATTCAGAAAAAAGTATGGACTATCAGAAGATTATCAATCAAATAGCGCAAGAGGTTTCTGTTAAAGAAAGTAAGGGCAAAGTAGCTTCTTACATTCCCGAGTTATCGTGTGTGCCTTCTGATAAATTAGGAATGCATTTGTACTGCATTAATTCTGGTCATTATCAATTTGGAGATAGTGCAGAACGCTTTTCTATTCAAAGTATTTCAAAAGTATTTGCTCTTACAATGGCAATGTTAGCTCCTGCTGAAGATTTATTCAAGCGTGTTGATGTTGAACCATCGGGGGATCCGTTTAATTCATTAATCCAATTAGAATACGAAAAAGGAATACCCAGAAACCCATTTATAAATGCCGGTGCATTGGTCGTGTCGGACCTATTAATTTCCCATTTAGAAAATCCAAAAGAGGAGTTTTTAGAGTTTGTACGTGCGATTGCTCACACCAAATCTATCGGTATAAATGATGCTGTATACCAATCAGAAAAAAGACACAGTGACCGAAATGCATCTTTAGTTCATTTGATGAAATCTTTCGGGAATATTGAAAACGATGTTGATGAGGTGTTGGATTTTTACATTTATCAGTGTGCAGTCGAGATGTCATGTAAAGAGCTGGCAATGGCTTTTATGATATATGCCAACGGTGGAGCATTGTTAAATACAGATTCTCAAATTATAGCACCTTCAAAAATTAAACGTATCAATGCAATCATGCAAACATGCGGATTTTATGACGAAGCTGGTGAGTTTAGTTTTCGAGTAGGATTACCAGGTAAAAGTGGAGTTGGGGGAGGAATCGCGGCTATCCATCCAGGACAATACGCAGTTACAGTATGGAGTCCACCTTTAAATGCAAAGGGCAATTCAGAACTTGGAATGTTATGTTTAGAAAATCTTACAACGCTAACAGGCTTGTCAATTTTTTAGTACTACTAATTTGCGTTTAAGTACTCTAGAATTGTTGATAAAGCCATCTAAAAATAGGTGCTTCTTGAGCTAGACCGTTTTCTTCAAAAACAAGTAATAAAAATTAATTACCAAAATAGCGACATTGGTAATGATTACAGGCCATGAGTTTAATAAGAATCCGTAAACTACAAAAAGGGCACATCCTACTGAGTTTACCATTCGTAGTTTTCTAATGTCTCTCATTAAAAAAGAGGATAAAACTCCTGCAGATGCTGCGTAGCCAACCCATTCCGTAAGTGTACTTAAATCTTCCATATCTTGAAGCTGCAATGATACGGCAACTTTCTGTTTTTATTAGTAATTTGAAATAGAAACTGTAACAATTTTGGAATAGCACAGTCTAATCTTCAAAATCAATCAACCTCTTAAAATGAAAAAATCCATCTTCGTACTTGCGACATTCTTTTTTGTAAGTACAATTGTAGCCCAAAAAACTGATAAGCGCTTATCAGGATTAGACAAACAGCTTAATGAGATTTTAAATGATTGGCAAGCAGCAGGCTTTGCAGTTGGAGTGGTCAAAAAAGATAAAATTTTATATGCAAAAGGATTCGGATATCGAGATTATGAAAATAAGATTCCCGTCGATGCGAATACACTATTTGAAATTGGATCGAGTACGAAGGCTTTCACCTCTTCCTTATTAGGAATACTTCGTGAAGAAGGTTCAGTCGATTTTAATGAGAGCCCGAGAAAGTATATTCCTTATTTAAAATTTGAAAGCGACCAACTGAATAATAGACTTACTGTCAAAGATTTTATGAGTCACCGCTCAGGATTGCCACGACACGATTTCGCCTGGTATATGTTCAATACCGATAATAAAGATAGTTTATTACAGCGTATGGAGTTTCATAAGCCCTTTGCAGATGTTAGAGAACAGTGGTATTATAATAACTGGGGATTTTTATTACAGGGTGTTATCACTGAAAAGGTAACGGGTAAAAGTTGGGAAGACAATGTAAAAGAGCGAATTTTTGACCCGCTAGGTATGAAACGCTCGAATACGAATATTAGTGGTTTGAAATCTGATAGTAATGCGTCGTTTGGCTATGAGGTTAAGGATGACAAAATCTCAAAAATGGATTATTATGATATATCGGGAATGGGACCTGCTGGAAGCATCGGTAGTAGTGCAAACGATATGGCAAAATGGGCAATGCTTTGGTTAAATAAGGGAAAGAATGGCGAAAAACAGATCCTTTCCGAGGCTTACATTAACGAGGCGATAAGTTCTCATGCTGTTGTAAGTAGTGGTATACCAAGAAAAGAATCTCCTGATATGTTTTTTGGAAACTACGGCTACGGATGGTTTTTATCATCATATAAAGGGCATTATCGGGTTGAGCATGGTGGCAATATCGATGGCTTTTCAGCGAGCGTTAGCTTTTTTCCGACCGATGACCTCGGCATTGTAGTTCTTACTAATCAAAATGGCTCACAAGTTACAAGCATTGTACGTAATACTATAGCAGATAGAATGTTGAAAGTGAGAAAGGAAGATTGGAATGAGAAATTGAAAAAACGTAGAGATGAAGCCAAAGAAAAAGGGGAGGAGGGAGAAGACTCAACTTCATCAAACAAAGTTGAAGGGACAAAACCGTCTCACGCGATGATAGCGTACACAGGTAAGTATAATAATCCTGGTTATGGGACTTTTGAGATAGAGGTTAAGAATGATTCGATGTTTGCGAAATTCCCGATCATTAAATTCTGGCTAGAGCATTATCACTACGATATCTTTGTACCTCACCGAATGGCGAAAGATGGTAGTATAGATATAGATGAAGATAACGACGTGGTAGGTCTTATCGTTAGCTTCAGGACAGGCACTGATGGTGAGATAAGCGGACTAGAAGCGGCACTAGAGCCCACTTTAGATCCAATAAAATTTACCAGAAAACCAACATCTGTAGATCTGTCGAAAGAAGAAGTCGAGGCCTATGTGGGAGAGTTTAACCTAATGGGTCAGGATATAAAGTTCTATACAAAAGAAGACACCACACTATTTGCATTTATAAAAGGGCAACCGGAATACGAATTGATTTACACAGGAGATAACACTTTTGCCTTAAAAATTCTTGATGGCTACAAAGTTAGTTTTAGTAATGAGAAAAACGGCAAATACCATGGTGCGACCTTTAAACAACCACAGGGCAATTTTACAGCTACGAGGAAAAAGTAGGCTGACCATAAACAATGTCGGTTCGAGTGTTTTAATTGAACGATAGTGAAATTAAAATGTATCGAGAACCCTTTGTAAGTCCTAAGGTTCTCGATACATTTTTCTTTCGTGCCTCAGAAAAACACTCGAACTTACATTGTACTTTTAATTCGGAAATAAGCTCTTATCAATATTTGGAATAACCTTTAATGCATTCTTGTAATAAATCTTTTTTAGGACTTCGTCGCTAAGATCAAGCCCGTACATTTTCCAAAAGGCATGATATCTTTTATAATACGGAAAGTATTCATCATTAGATTCTAGTACTCGAAAATAGGTATAGTATTCTTCAGGTTTCCAGTAGTCCTTTCCAAACATTACGCGATCTTGATACTTGGTTAGAAATTTTTTAGCATTTCTCGGTTGTCTTCCGAGCTCGGCAATAACAGCCCCTATTTCTGTATACATATTAGGCATTTCATCCATTAGCTTAGCCAAGGTCGAAAGATCATTTGCAAACCATCCTAAATGGGCATTAATAAACTTGGTACTTTTATGTTTTCTAAAAATTGAATGTTGTTCTGCTATAATCGTTTCCCAAGATCCTGTGACCTTACTATCTCTTTTTCTTCGTGATCGCAATTTAAGCTCCAACCAACGTTCATTTTTATTATCATGCGCATCCCAAAATGGTTTAGGATCTGCTGAATGGATTAATACAGGAATTCCTAATTCGCCACATTTTTCAAAAACAGGACCAATTCTGGGGTCACTTATTTTAATGCGATTTCCACTATTATCCTTAGCATCCATTGTTTGGCTTTTATATATCTTAAGACCATTAGCTCCTGCTTTCACATCGCTTTCCAATTGAGCAACGGTTCTTACTGTCCAGTCTTCATCATCAATGCCATCTAAAGAAATGTTTGTGAAAATAATGAATCGTTTAGGGGCATTTGTACGGACATTGTTCATTACCCCTTTAAAGAAAACATCACTACCTCCACGACGACCTGATAGATTAACCATTACGGCCATATTTAAAGCATCCATCTGAGCAGTCAACTTCGCCAAGTCTTGATTAGGCATATCCCACTGGTGGTTGTGCACATCAATAAAAGGAAATTTCGATTTTTTAATAATGGTTTCTTCAACTTTTAAAGTGGAAGGAGGATTGTAATCTTCAAATTCCATTTTCTGAGAAAATGAGGTCGTACTAATAAGAAGAATACAGAGAAGTAATAGTAATTTTTTCATGACTTAAAAGTAGGATTTTAGGGCGTATTGAAATCTTAAGAAAATGAAAAACTTCTTAAGTGCTCAGATATTTGTGAATTTTAATAATTAATGTGAAATTTGGAGCCTTTAAACTCAAGCATAGTATATATGGAAGTATTGGGTATCGATGTAGGTGGATCTGGAATAAAAGGGGCCATTGTAAATACAGAAACTGGCCAATTAGTAACCGAGAGACATCGCATACCAACCCCAGAAGGCGCAAAGCCAGATGATGTTGCTGATGAAATTAAACAAATGCTTGAGCATTTTAATTGGACAGGGAAAATCGGTGTAGGATTTCCTGCAGTTATTTTAAATGGCGTTGCCCAATCTGCGGGTAATATTCATAAATCGTGGATTGGCGTTCATGTAGGCGAGTTGTTTAAAAAGACTACGGGTGTTGACTTTCTTGTGGCTAACGATGCTGATGTTGCAGGCTTAGCCGAAATGAATTTTGGTGCGGGTAAAAATGAGAATGGTTTCGTGTTGATGATCACTGCAGGCACAGGACTTGGTTCGGGGGCGTTTTACAATAAAAAGTTAATTCCCAATTTTGAACTTGGCACGTTGCCCTACAAAAGCTATAAAAAGATCGAACATTTTGCCGCTGACTCCGCAAGAAAACGCGAGAAGCTTTCACTTAAGGAATGGGCAAAGCGTTTCAATAAATTTTTAAAAATTATTGAAAAAATGTTTTCTCCCAGCTTAATTATTTTAGGAGGCGGTTCAAGCAAAAAAATGGATCAGTTTAAAGATCAAATTACCGCTAAGACTAAAATTGTTCCAGCCGAGATGTTAAATAATGCAGGGATCGTAGGAGCCGCAATGTTATGTGAGCAAGCTTAGTAGAGAGGTAAAACCTCCACATCAAAACTAATATTAATATCAAGGTCACTTAATTCGCGTTCCTTTTTAGCGTCGTAACACCATAGACTTACTGCACCGCCTTTTCGTGTTATCATTTCGGTTAGTGGTACTGTAGTTTCACCAAAAATAGTATCGTCATAACGTCCACCACTTCCATCTTGTTCTGTGAATTCTCCTTTGAAATAGAAGTTGACGTCTTCGCGAAACGCTAATGGAATCTCATTTAAGTTAATATAAACTGACAATTCGCGGGTATCAAAATTCCGATTCCAATCTTGTTTAAATGGGAGTTTGGTGGGGCTATCGGATTTTTCTAAATTCCACACAGCTGTTTTTTCTGGATAGTATCGTATGGCACGTTGCCAGATAGAATCACTAAGACCTTCTGGTTTTTGAATATCCATAACAATGTTGGCCTCGCTAACTGTATTTTTAGGATTTGCGGTATCTCTTGAAGCATTGACAAATAATCCAAAGCAATTCAATTTAAATCCATATACCATTAATTCTTCAGGATAATCTTTATTAACTGGGATGCTTTCGGACAAGTGTTTTAAAAGCCTTTGTTTGGCATTTCTACCTTCTAAAAGGGGAATAAAAGCTTCATCAAGAAGCGTGTAAATTGGAGTTAACTGCTGTCTGATTGGATGTAAATTCGGATCATCGACGGATTGCGAACTCAATTTTTTATCAATGGCAATTTTCTTGGCGGCGAGAACAATAGAATCGGATATGCTATGAAGTGTTGTTGTATCCTTCTTAATCGCTGGATTTAGTTTTTCTTTGAGTTTAGTTTCTTCTGATGCTATTTGTAATGTCTCTTGCGAATTAATTGCTGCTAATAACAAATTTGTTGGCCCGTAGTTAATGCGTTCCACAAAATGAGTTCCCCATTCATTAATAAATAATTGATAGGGTAGGAGCTCTTTAGGTAAATTAGCATAATCTAATGAATCAGGAATTACAGTAACTATAGGGAGATCAGAAATCGCCTTTTTGAATTCCGAATTAATCTGAATTTTAGATGTGTCGAGCGCTAATGTCAACACTTCTTTATTTAACTCAAACCAGCTGTATAATTTAGGTTGTGGGATGCTGTCATTATTAAAAATGGTAATGGTATTGTTTTGAGTTCCAATAATAGTATCGAATGGTTGGTTAATTAAATAATGACCTCGTATAAGTTGTTGAAGTTTTTTGTCTGAATTAGCCAATACGTGAAACCCTCCATTTTCACTATTGAAATTGGTCGATAGTTTTATGTAATCTTCCAATAAAAATTGTTTTTCTAACAACTGCCAATTTCTGCTAGTGCTTGCTAATGGCTGAAATATTTTTTTGGTAAGCCCACCATTTTGATAAATAGGATCGGCCTTCAAAACATTCAATCCATACAACATCTTATCATATTGTTGTAGAATTTTATACCGATTGCTTAATTCACCAACTGTTTTTTTTGATAATTGTAGAGGGATTTTTTGTTGCTCTGTACTATCTGCAACATATGGTAAAATTTCATAGTCTTGCTGACCTACTGGTTTAAAGTAGAGTTTGTCACCTTGCTCAAAATCATAAATATGAATACTGTCTCCTGCGTTTAGTATGGTTTTAAATGGTTTGTCATTGTCTATACTTTCCTTTAAAATGGAAATTTCTGTATCTGGTAAGGGATTCTGAATGAGAATAAATCGATCCTTGTCAGTACAAGAACTTAAAGACAGAACAAGAATTATAACAATAATTCGTACCAAGGTACCTAGGGGCATGCTTTGATTGATTTAATAACGGAAAGATAGAAAACTGTAGTTGATTGGACAATCAGCTTTCATCCAAATAAACGTTAAAGAGGTGTAGCGGGTACAAAAAATGTCCGTTCGAGCGGAGTCGAGAACTATCCTTGATTTTCGTAAGATAGGTTTCGACTGCGCTCCACCAGACATGTTATTATCCTATTGTTAGGTAGGATTAAATCCCTTTATTTCGCTTACGCTCTACTTCTTTTAACAGTACTTTACGTAAACGTAAATGGTTTGGAGTTACTTCTACCAACTCATCTTTTTGGATGTATTCTAATGCTTCTTCTAAGGAGAATTTGATAGCAGGAACGATCTTAGCCTTGTCATCAGCACCAGAACTTCGTACGTTACTTAGCTTTTTCGTTTTGGTTACATTAACGGTCATATCATCACCACGGCTATTTTCACCAATTACTTGACCTTCATAAATAGCTTCACCCGGGTCGATAAAGAACTTTCCTCTTTCTTGTAATTTATCAATTGAATAAGGAATCGCAGTTCCGTTTTCCATTGATACAAGAGAACCGTTAATACGACCAGGAATTTCACCTTTTATTGGCGCATATTCCTTAAAACGGTGTGCCATGATTGCTTCACCTGCGGTTGCAGTCAATAACTGGTTACGTAAGCCAATAATTCCTCTAGATGGAATTAAGAATTCGCATATCATGCGGTCTCCTTTAGCTTCCATGCTTAGCATTTCACCTTTACGTATAGAAACCATTTCTACTGCCTTACCTGAAACGTGTTCCGGTAAGTCAATAGTCAACTCTTCAATTGGTTCGCACTTAACACCATCAACTTCTTTGATGATTACCTGTGGCTGACCAATTTGTAATTCATATCCTTCACGACGCATTGTCTCGATTAATACGGATAAATGCAGTACACCACGACCAAATACCATAAACTTATCTGCACTGTTTGTTTCTTGAACACGTAATGCTAAGTTTTTTTCTAGTTCTTTAGTCAGGCGATCTTTAATATGACGCGATGTAACGAACTTTCCATCTTTACCGAAGAAAGGAGAATCGTTAATCGTGAATAGCATACTCATGGTAGGCTCATCAATGGCAATTGTTTTAAGTCCTTCCGGATTTTCAAAATCGGCAACAGTATCGCCAATTTCAAAATTTTCTAAACCAACCAAAGCACAAATATCACCAGCTTGAACAGTAGATACTTTCTTTCTTCCAAGCCCTTCAAATGTGTGTAGCTCTTTAATTCTACTTTTTACAATAGAACCGTCTCTTTTTACCAAAGAAACAGGAGCGCCTTCATTTAAAGTACCTCGTTGTAAACGTCCAATAGCGATTCGACCTGTAAAGGATGAAAAATCTAAAGATGTAATAAGCATTTGGGTAGTCCCTTCTTCAATTTTAGGAGAAGGAATATGCTCTATTACCATATCTAATAATGGCTCGATATTATCTGTTTGTTGTTCCCAATCTTCCGACATCCAGTTATTTTTAGCTGAACCATATACTGTAGGGAAATCTAATTGCCATTCTTCAGCACCTAGTTCGAACATCAGGTCAAACACCTTTTCATGAACTTCTTCTGGTGTACAATTTTCTTTATCTACTTTATTGATAACAACACAAGGTTTTAAACCAAGGTCGATTGCTTTTTGTAGTACAAAACGAGTTTGAGGCATTGGTCCTTCAAAGGCATCAACTAACAAAAGCACGCCATCCGCCATGTTCAATACGCGTTCTACTTCACCTCCAAAATCGGCGTGACCTGGAGTATCAATAATATTGATCTTCGTGTCTTTGTATATAACCGATACGTTTTTAGAAGTAATGGTAATTCCGCGTTCGCGTTCAAGGTCATTGTTGTCTAAGATCAAGTCACCTGTATTTTCGTTTTCACGAAACAATTGACAGTGGTACATGATCTTATCAACCAGGGTTGTTTTACCGTGGTCAACGTGAGCAATGATCGCAATATTCTTCATTTGTGCCATAACTAAGCCGATTTTAAGCGCGCAAAGGTACGCTTAATAGGTTAATAACAACTTGTATATATGATTTAATTTTAGGTATGTTTATTAGGGAGCTTACTTTTTACCTCCTAAGACCCAACCTAAAGTAAATGAAACCGTTGGTAGAATTTCGCCGTCAAAGTTTTCACTCCAAGCATAACCGACACCAGCACTTAGATTCAGATTGAATCCGCTATTATAAGTACGTTGCATTCCCCATATTGGGCCTACAAATGCTGCATAGTCTTCTGTAAAATCGACATTGCCAATAATAGATTTTCCGCTTTGAGCGAGTGCGCTAAGCGAAAAGTAGTTGGCTGAGTTTCTATCGGTACGTTTGCCTTTATCAAGACGTCTTTTAAAATTGTAGTAATAGCGATATTGTCCGTCTAAATATGGGAATACTCCAAACTCGGTATCTTGATTATTTTGCTTCCTTAGAAAAATACCAGTACCTAAGGCAAAGTTAAGGGTGCTATTATTACTAATACCCGTTTCAAACTCAACTCCAGGAGTTAGAAAGTTAATTTTAAATTGGCTATCAGCTACATTTTTTGAGTCTTGACCAATTGCAAATTGAGAGATAATTAAAGCTAGAAGTACTGTGGTTTTTTTCATGATTAAAGGTTGTTATAATTATTTGATGGGATTATTTACAAAGTTTATGCCATAAAAATAACCTCCGGCTTATCGACTAATAAACTATCTTTGTGGCTTAACAATTTTACTGATGAACCTTACTGAAATTCCTAAGCTTAAACATACTAATTCAGATAACTTTTTCTTGTTAGCAGGACCTTGTGCCATTGAAGGTGAAGACATGGCAATGCGTATTGCTGAAAAAGTAGTTCGAATTACAGACGATTTAAAAATTCCTTATGTATTTAAGGGGAGTTTTAAAAAGGCTAATCGCAGTAGAATTGATAGTTTTACGGGTATTGGCGATGAAAAAGCGTTGCGCATTCTTGATAAAGTAAGTGAAGCTTTTGATGTGCCAACTGTTACCGATATTCATGAGGTAGAAGATGCATACAAAGCAGCAGAATATGTGGATGTACTGCAGATTCCTGCATTCTTAGTGAGACAGACCGATTTAGTTGTTGCAGCAGCTAAAACAGACAAAGTGGTAAATCTTAAGAAAGGACAATTTATGAGTCCTGAAAGTATGCAGCATGCCGTTAAAAAAGTGCATGATTCTGGAAATCAAAAAGCCTGGATAACCGATAGGGGAACCATGTTTGGTTATCAAGATATGATTGTTGATTTTAGAGGAATTCCTACGATGCGACAATTTGCTCCTACAGTACTTGATGTAACTCATTCGTTACAGCAGCCAAATCAAACTAGTGGAGTCACTGGGGGAAGACCTGATATGATAGAAACTATTAGTAGAGCAGGGGTCGCGACAGGAGTTGACGGCCTATTTATGGAGACACATTTTGATCCTGCTAATGCGAAAAGTGATGGGGCGAATATGCTTCATATAGACCATTTAGAGGGCTTACTTCGCAATCTTGTGGCTATTCGTAGAACAATCAACAGCTTATAGGTCTAAGTGAAGCAACTTGCATTCATAATCTTATTTTTTCTTTCGACTACAATGATATTTGATTTTAATAAAACTACAGATATTAGCGGTTGGCGAGTCGTAGATGATGGAGTAATGGGAGGCCGTTCTCAAGGAAGTTTTGCATTGAATGCAAATGGCAATGGTGTTTTTTCAGGTACAGTTTCACTAGAAAACAATGGAGGATTTTCATCTGTGCGTTATCAAACCGATCAAATGGCATTAGGTTCTTACAGCAAGTTTGTACTTAAACTTAAAGGAGACGGAAAGAGTTATCAGTTTAGAGTGCGATCGAGTTTTAGGGAACGATTTTCGTATATAGGAAAATTCGAAACTACTGGAAAGAAACAAACAATAGAGATTCCTTTTGCAACAATGTATCCAGCATTTCGCGGTCGTACTTTAGACCTCGATAATTATAACGGAGAAACCCTTGTCGAAATCGCCTTTTTGATAGGAAATAAAAAGGCTGAAAATTTTAAGCTGGAGATAGTATCTATAGCTGTTGAATAAAACACTTTCTTTCTATTTTAAAATCTTTTTAAGTACATTTTTTCCGGTAATTGCAGCAGCTGTTATTACTCCAGAAAATAGTGCGCCACCAACTCCAGCCGAAACGATATCTTGACCCGTTAAGTAAAAGTTCTTTATTGGTGTTCGGGGTTTCAAGAACTTTTGCCTGAATCGTTTAGGGCTATGATCTAAGCCATAAATCTCACCTTTTTCATAGTTTACGAAATGTTGTGTAGTAAGAGGAGATGAAAGCTCATAGCAGTCCACTTTTCCTTTTACCTGAGGTAGCTGTTTGTATAGTTCTTCCAATAAACGTTGTGTGATATTTTCTTTTAGTTTTTCGTAGTCTTCACCCCGTTTTTTCCATCTACTACCGCTCCAAGGCTCAAATGTTTCATACGGCACTAAGGTTATGATATCTATGGTGCTTTTTCCTGGATATCTATTCGACCAATCGGGATCTTTCGCAGACGGGAATGAGATATAAACAACAGGAAAAGGTTGATTCATATCATCTAAATATCGATCGACACAACCGTCGTGATCTAGATCACCAGGGTAGATCCATAAGTTTGTTTTTGGTAATTGCAGTTCTTCGGGTGAGCCTTCCAATCCTATGTATAAACAAGAATGCGCAACTGATCGTTCTACTTTTTGTAGTTGTGCTTTCAGATTATGTTTTAAAACAGCATTTTCTGGTAGCAAGCTGTCATAGGTAGTCATGAGACCCGCGCCACTTACGATTGTATTTGCTGAGAATACGTCTCCATTTTTCATTTTCACCCCAGTCGCTTTGTTATTCTCAATAATTACTTCGTCAACTTCTGCACTTACTAAAATAGTGCCTCCAGATTCTGCAATAACTTCTGAAGTAGTTTCTGCAATTTGAGAAGAGCCTCCAACAGGAAAACTACCTCCTCCAAAATAATGGCGTGCAACAGAGGCGTGCATCGTAAAACTACTTTGTTTTGGTGCCATACCATAGTCGCCATACTGACCTGTAAGTACTTTTATTAGTTCCTCATTGTCAGTTAAATCTTTAATAACCTCGTAAGTCGTTTTATCCGAAAATTTGTGAAAAGGACGACGCATAGATCCACCAAAAAGTGAACTAACTATTGGCGGTAATGCTTTGTCTAAATAGAAGTTCTTACTTGTTTTATTGGCCGCAAAAACAAGATCGACATACTTTTCTATGGCCTCTTTTTCCTCTGGAAAATATGCTGTTAATTGTTTTTTAAAGTTAGAAACTCCTTTGACAAGATCGTATGATTTATCACCGATAATAATTCGATCATAAACTTCTCCCATATCGGCCCATTTCAATTTGTTATTTGACACATAATCAAAAAGCCGTTTCATTACACTATTGGGGCGTTGTACTTCTCCTATGTAGTGAATTCCAACATCCCATTCATAACCTTTGCGCTTAAAAATATGTGTAAAACCACCGGCTATATAATGTCGTTCGAGTACTAATACTTTTTGTCCTTGCCTTGCTAGGATAGCGGCTGTTGCAAGGCTACCCATACCTGAACCTATAATAATCGTATTGTATTGTTCCTGTAATTTGGGTTTTTGTTTAAATGATTGGATCATGAAATGCGGCTGTTGTTGCGTGAAATATACGAAATAGAAGTTGGCCTTTTCTAAGGCGTTTGAAGGTTAGTTCAACTTTTCAAAAACCATGAAATTGCCAGCTTCCAACCCCCATTTATCCGAAAGTCCGGCGTTAACCTCTAAAACATATTTGGCAGGACCTTCCGACGGGAGCGAATTTTCATTAAAGGGTTCTGCATTTTTTTGAATGCTAACGATCTTATTGTCTTCATCAAGGTAGATTATATCGATAGAGAACTCGGTGTTTTTCATATAGAAGTACCGTTGTTGTGAGTTCGGAAAAATAAACAGCATGCCTCGATCATCTTGCATCGATTTGCGATACATTAAACCAGTTTGTGTTTCGTATTCGTTATCCGCAATTTCAATATCAAGTTTTACCAGCAGGCTATCTTTCTTAAAAAGGCTGAGTGTACCCTCTTTGGTAAAGGATACTTCTTGTTTGATTACTTTTTTGTCTGATTTTTTGTCACCACAAGTTATCAGTAAAAAACCGGAAACTAATATTATACAAGCCAGGAATTTTTTCATGTTGTAGCGACCTTTTTATTAGCCTTAACAATGAAATAAATTCCGATTAAAACAAAAGGAATACTTAGTAGTTGTCCTGTATTTAATCCTAGTACCCAATCTTCACGTCCGTCAACTTGTTCAATTTTAAAATACTCAACTATAAAACGAACGCCCATTAGCATTACTAAAAAGGTGCCAAATAAAGTTCCAAGTTTTTTGCCAGCTTCCTTTTTCCAATAAAGAAACATTAATGTTGCAAATACGAATACATATCCAAAAGCTTCATACAATTGCCCGGGATGTCTTACAACATTGTCAATTTTAGCAAATATTACCCCCCATTCAGATCCAGAAGGTTTTCCAATCATTTCCGAATTGAAAAAATTACCCAATCTAATCGCTATAGCTCCAAATGCACAAGGAATTACAACGCGGTCTAAAACCCATAATAAAGGTTTTTTGATTACTTTTTTGCTGTAATAGTACATCCCGATGATCATTGCGATTGCCGCTCCGTGACTTGCCAAGCCTCTAAAACCTGAGAATTTATATTTCGAAAATTCAAAAATACCAACACCTGTTGGTTTTGATATAGGTAAGAAAACTTCAAATGGACTTTCCCATAACAATTCCGTCTGGTAGAATAATACATGACCTAAGCGAGCTCCAACCATGATCGACACCATACTATAAATAAACAATGAGTCTAGTTCATCAGCGCTTCGACCTTCTTTATTGAATATTTTTTTGGTAATGTAAAAACCAATGGCAAAAGCCACGACCCACATTAAACTGTAGTACTTTATCTCATAAAATCCGAGGTCGATACCCTCAGACGGATTCCACGTAAAGGAGAGGGGAAATGTCGTCATATTTTTAGTATATGGGCGTAAATATAACCAAAAGCCGCGTGAACGCTGAAATCATTTGACATAAAGTTTTGTGCTATTTTAGTATTGAAAAGTATCAGTTTTTTAAAATAATTACATTTGTTTAATGCTGCTAGATATTGAAAATACAGTTATTGCTTTAGTATGCCTAGTGACGGCTGTTGTTATACAACGCATTTACCTAAAAGAGAAAAAACAGGTTAAGGAAGCTGCTTCTATAAATGGTATAAAATGGTTCGGTCTTGCAATATTTGTGTGGGGTTTAGGTGCTTTTTTTACTGAGGTTTTGTTGAAAATAGGATTTTCAGAAACACATAAAGCTATTATTTATTTGGGTTTATTGGTGTCTTTACTTAATTCGCTTTTTATCATTTTATCCTTACCATCTATTGAGCATAATCAGTCAAGAAGCATGGTTGTTAAAATGATCAACAGGTTTACCGAAAAAGAATTCATTGGCCTATATTCTGGAATACTGGTAATGATTGCCTTTGTCTTTGTAATAACCTCATTAACCAATGACGGGTCTTCTAATAGACTTATTTGGTTAATTGATATACCAATTTCTTTAGTAGTTGCTTTTTCATTATTAATGGAGTTAAATCGAGCATTTAAACACCGTGAAATGCGTTTTATGTATTTGCCATCATTTGCTTTGTTTATATTAATTGTTATTGCCGTATCACATAGAATTATTCCATTAGAAATCATTACGGAATGGGTTTCAGTAGATACATGGAAACTACTAGGGAGTATTGCTTCTATTTCATTTAAGTTTTTATTTATTGTATTGTTTTCAATTTTACTATACAGCTGGAAATTTTTATCAGAAAAAGAACAGCAACAGACTATGGTTAATGATTTGATAATGCAGAATAAAGAGTTATTGTCTGTAAATAATGAGTTGCTGAAGCAAAAAAAAGTAAGCGATAAGAAGTTGTCAACTGTAAGAAAGGAATTAGAAGCGATTCAAAAATCGAAGAATGTTGAATTATCTGATAGACAAAAAGAAGTGCTTGGCAATTTAGTCGTTATGGGAATGAAAAAGTCATATACTGACATTGCGGAAGCCATGAATATTAGTGTTGATGGTTTTCAAACACATATCTATCAAATTAAAAAGATATTAAATGTGAGTGGAGTAGATGGTAAAGAACAGTTAATCAACTTTGCAACCGAAAATAATCTAATTCACTTTGCTACCATAAAATCGGATGGTTAAGCATGTACTTAAGCATAGTCACTTAAAAAAACACCCATGCTTAATCTTTTTATGTTAATAGAATGATGACATCTTGGTCAGGATTTTAAAACGAGTTCTGATGATTCTATTAATACAAGGCGCCAATCCATCCATTGATGAAATTATAAATGAGCGTTTCGCAAAGGCTACGGGCTGGTTTTACGATGCCATTTTTGCCCAAATCCCGATAACAGAAGATGTAGGTATACCATGGGTCCTTATTATATTAATTCTTGGTGCGAGTTACTTTACTACTTATTTCAGATTTATAAACTTCCAACATTTTTTGACCGCAATTAAAGTGGTAAGAGGTGACTATGATAATCTAGAAGATTCCCCAGTAAAAGTTGCGTCAAATATTCATCAATCAGAAGGCGATGCGGTAGATACGATTAGGGTAGAGGGGTACGAAGGTGAAGTAAGTCATTTTCAAGCCCTAACCGCTGCCCTTTCGGCTACCGTTGGTTTAGGAAATATAGCTGGGGTAGCCATTGCGCTATCTATTGGCGGGGCTGGAGCCACTTTTTGGATGATTATTATCGGTTTGATCGGAATGGCTTCAAAATTTGTTGAATGCACACTAGGTGTGAAATACAGAGAGATCGACGAAAGTGGAACTGTTTTCGGGGGTCCAATGTATTATTTGAAAAATGGATTGAATGAAAAGGGTTTTAAAAAACTTGGTAAATTATTAGCGGCTGTATTTGCAGTAATGTGTATTGGTGGTTCTTTCGGTGGAGGAAACATGTTTCAGATAAACCAGGCATTTAAATTATTTGAATATGTAACGGGTGCCGAGTCTAGTTTTATTTATGGAAAAGGTTGGCTATTTGGTTTGATAATGGCAATTTTAGTTGGCGTAGTAATTATTGGTGGGATTAAGAAGATCGCTAAAGTGACAGATAAGATAGTGCCAGTAATGGTTGTTGTATATGTGTTGGCAGTACTTACTATTCTAGTCATTAATTACGATCAAATTCCAACAGCGTTTCAGTCTATTTTAAATGGAGCATTTTCCCCACCGAGTGTTGCTGGAGGTTTTATTGGTGTAATGATTCAAGGGTTTAAGCGTGCGGCATTTAGCAATGAAGCTGGTATTGGTTCATCTTCGATTGCTCATTCGGCAGTAAAAACAAAATATCCTGCTAGTGAAGGTTTAGTGGCATTATTAGAACCTTTTATTGATACTGTAGTGGTTTGTACAATGACGGCTTTGGCATTGATTATTACTGGTCAGATTACTATAGGAAATGAAGTTTCCTGGGAGGAAGGGGCTATTTTAACATCTAAAGCCTTGGAAAGCGGAATCTCATGGTTTCCCTATTTGCTGTCAATAGCAGTTATACTTTTTGCATTTTCCTCAATGATATCTTGGTCTTATTATGGGTATCAGGCATGGTCTTTCTTATTCGGTAGGAAGAAGCGAACCGAGTACGTTTATAAATCAATTTTTTGTCTTTTCGTAATTGTTGGTGCAGCTTCCAGTTTAACAGCAGTAACTGACTTTTCCGATGCAATGATATTTGCCATGCTGGTTCCAAATATGATTGGTTTATTTCTTTTGAGAAAAAAGGTTGGGACCGAACTTAAAAAGTACTTAGACCGGATAAGGTTGCTAAAATGATTTTGTATCTTTAAGTATCAAAAAAAAGAAATTATGAAGACATATAAATCATCATGTAGCTGTGATTGTTTCCATTGTATTAATGGTGACTGTGTCAATTGCAGTGTAGAGAATTGTACGAACGAAACTTGCTGTAAATAGCGTTTTACATGACGCATAAAGCGCTATTTTTTGTTTTTTTAAGCTGTTGTTTTCTGGGCTTCTCTCAAAATATGCCTAAAGGTGAGATATTAGATTCTTTAAAAATAAAAGGAAGTGACGATAGTTTTGCCCTTTATTTGCCCAGTAGCTTTGACGCATCAAAACCGAACCCGGTTGTTTTTATTTTTGAACCAGCCGCACGATCAAAAATAGGAATCCAACCATTTATTCAAGCGTCTGAAGAATATGGTTATATTCTTGTCTGTTCTAACAATGCCAAAAACGGACCATACAATACCAATTTCGAAATAGCAAATAGATTATTTAATCATGTATTTTCTTCTTTTAAAATTAAAGAGAATCAAATTTATTTTGCGGGCTTCTCTGGTGGTGCTCGGCTTGCCACTGCAATTGCTGCGTTAACCAACAAAGCGGCAGGTGTCATTGCATGCGGAGCAGGTTTTTCTCATCTTCCAGAACATATGCCGAGTACTCAAAACTTTGCTTATGTGGGTATGTGTGGTGATCGAGATTTCAACTATTTTGAAATGATTAACGTAAAAAAATTCCTTGAGAGATTAAATTTCACACATGCGATTTTCACCTATAATGGCTATCATGATTGGCCTAGTGAAACAAAAATAAAGCAGGCTTTTGATTGGTTGCAATTACAAACACATCGATCTAAACGCAAAATCGTACCGGAGGATATTTTAAAATCATATTATCAATCAGATTATGATCGAATCGAAGCTTTTAGAAAACAGGGAAATTGGTTACAGACAGCATTGAGTTATGAGCGAATGCTCGCTAGTTATAAAGGTTTATTCGAGCTCGATTCAATTCAAAATCAGTACGACAACTTATTAAAAGAGAAACAGCTTATTCTCGCAAATAAGCAGCTATCAGCTGCATTATCTGAAGAGGTTATTTTGAAAAATAAATTTCGTAATCGATTTGATGCTGACTTAAAATCCCCTAAAGCCAATAGACTAAATTGGTGGAAAAAGCAGTTAGAAAAACTGAAAAAACAATCGGAAAAATCTAATTTAGAACATGAAAAAATGATTTATCGTGTAAAGAATAGTATTGGCGTTATGACTTGGTCTACACAAAACTCGAATCTCTATAATGCCAATCAATCTCAAAAAGAGTATTGTCAAGATTTGGCCAAACTCATGAATACTATTTTTAAAAAATAATGAGTTTAAGATTATGGTATATTTTTTGATGCCTTTTTGTAAACAATCAATAATCACCTCATTTTAATTATGCGATATATTTACGTTTTTCTGTTTTTCTGTCTATTCTCTAACACCGTAAAATCGCAAGAATTTGCAGTTAAAAAGAATCACTTAACGGACTCGATCGCCATTCCTGATTCAGATATTACTTTTGCAATGTATCTCCCAGGATCATTCGATATTAATACCTCAAGTCCTGTATTATTTGTTTTTGATCCTTATGAGAGTGCATCTTTGGCAATTAGAAATTTTAGGTTAGTATCATCTGAATTTGGTATGCCAATTGTAGCGCTAAATCATCCAATGTCTCAATTAAAAGAAGAGAATTTGACACTGTTTGCTGCGTTGTACAAGCAGGTTTTTAGCATTCTACCTGAGACAAATGAAATTTATTATGCAGGTTTCTCTAGTGCCGCTGCACTTGCAACAACGATCGGATCAAGACTAGGTAACTCGGCGGGTCTTATATTGTGTGGGGCAAATTATGGTGTAATTGAGAAAATGAATTACCTGAGAAACAGAGATATGCCCGTAATTGGGTTAGTGGGTGATGAAGATTTTACATACCACAGTATGCAAAGTGTTCACCGTTATTTAACTCGAAAAAAGGTGGCAAATGACCTTATTTTATTTAAAGGTGGGCATTATTGGCCAACTGCTGATTATTTGCAACAAGCTCTTCAGTGGATTTATGTAAAAAGAGCTATTATAGGAAAGTACCCACAGCATGAAATTGTCACACCTAAATTGTATCAAAAACATTATGACTATGCTCAATCACTAATAGATAGTAAGAACCTGTATTTCGGAGAAAAAGCACTGTCAAGGACTGAGAAAAATTATCGCAGTTTATTTAAAACAGATAGCCTTATCAGTAAGTTGGAGAATTTGAGAAGAGATAAGGACTTTAGACGCTTTAAACGAGGAGAAAATGGAGCGGGATTTGGAGAAAATGATATATTAAATAGTTTTAGCACCTTGCTAGAAGAGGATATAAAAAACGCCAGTTTTCAAAACTTCCCTTTTTGGGAAGACGAGTTAGTGCAGTTTAAGTCGTATGAAAAGGGAACAATTTATTTTCAGAAGAAATTAAAGCGAATAAAGGGAATGTTATTTCACACTTGTGCAGAAAGTGTGCCTTTGTATGACGAAGAAGAAGGTATCGATAATCTAATATTTATCTACGAATTTATGGTTTACATAAAACCGGGTTATCATAAAGCGTATTTAGAATTAATACAGCTATATACGAAGGTAGGAGAGGTTGACAATGCTTTATCAAGTATGGAGGTACTGTTTAAAAATGGATATAAAGATGAGGACGCCTTGAAACTTTTACCAGGAGTAAGCACCTTAAAAAGTCAACCCGAGTTCTGGGAAATTTTGGACACCTATCCGTTGCCAGAGGATAAAAAGGACCAGTAATTTTCTCTATTTAATAACTAGATGTGGGACTTCTTCTAATTTCCAATCAATAACGAGCCCGCCTGCGAGCGATCGTGCTATTTCAGCACCGTATAAATATTCACATAGATAAAGTGCAGCCTCAAAACTTTTCGCTCCACCAGCAGAGGTGATATATTTCCCATCATGCACAAACAATACATCTTTTCGTATATCTAGGGTTGGGAATGTTGTTCTCATTTTATCAATATCACTAGGGAAGGTTGTTGAAACCACATTGTTTAGCAATCCCGCTTTCGCCAACACAAAAGCACCATCGCAATGACTGGTAATATAGATAGCGTTTTTATCGGTTTCTTTTACAAAATTAATCATAGCCTCATCTTCTAGATCTGTATCCAAATGATGCTCAGCGCTTGGCACTACCAAAATATCAATCTGTGGCAGTGAATCTTTTAGATAATTAAAATCAGATAGTAAGCGCATTCCTTCAAAAGTAGTGATAGCTGCATCGGTATTGGCCACAGTGAACACATTCATTTGTTTGATGTTTTTTCGATATTGAGTATGTTGAAAAATATCGAAGGGAGCCGTTAATTCTGTATTGTATACCCCGTCCATTATCAAAAATGCTACATTATATCGACCCTCTTTTAATTCTGGAAATTGCTTTTCTACAAAGGTGTTTTCTGCTGTATTATCCGCTGTTTCCTGTTTCTTTGTGCAGCTGAAAAAAATGGATAGTGCAATCAGATATATGACAGATTTTTTCATGCTATTTATATTTTTGATAAAGATACAGTTTCGTTTAGTTGTTGCCGTTTTATTATCCGAATTACAATGAGTACCAAAAATGTAGCTATAGCCCCAACGCCTCCCATAATGAGCCATGTATTTTCGAAACCTAACAAGTCAATAAGTTGCATTCCTGAATTATGTCCGAAAATGTGTGCAACCGAAAAAGACATAGTGAAGAGACCCATATAAGCGCCTTGCCTTCCTTTTTTAGAACGTTCTAAGGCAAAAGCATTGCCCATAGGCAACCCAATCATTTCTCCTACGCTCATGAAAATCATGCCTATTATCAAAATTCCAGCCCAAGGCGTAATTACTAAGACCAGAAAACTAACTGCTGTTAAAACCAATCCAGTAACTACATGTTGTAAATTACTCATTGTAGTTTTTTCAATATAAGCGATCAGTGGCATTTCGATTATTACTATAAGCGCCCCGTTAAAAGCCAATAAAAAGCCAATTGTTCTTTCTGACAGTTCGTATGCTTGTCTGTAATACAATGGCATTGCTGAAAAGTACTGCACGAATATGATTCCGAACAGCGAAAACGCTACAAGAAATAGTAAATAAGGAAAATCCTTTTCAGGAGCTATCGGATTTTCTACTACTTTTTCTTCATCAGAAATACGTGCTTTCTTTGGATTCAAAGTCTGCATCATTAGTAAACCGGCAAGTATGCAGGTTAAGCCATCAATCCAAAAAAGCCCGTAATATCCAATAGTAGCAATTATGAGTCCACCTAATGCTGGCCCTGCCGAAAAGCCAAGGTTGATGGCAAGTCGAATAAGGGTTAATGAACGTGTTTTATTCTCTGGTTTGCTATAAGCGCTTAATGCCACAAAAAATGCTGGCCGCGCGGCATCGGCAACAGCAATTAGCAGGAAAAATGTCACACACATTCCCGCAAAGGTGTCTACGTATTGCGTAAGTACGAATGCTAAGCCGGTCGCAAATAATGAACCTAGTATTACTTTGTAATATCCTATCTTATCACTTAATTTTCCGCCTAACCAAGCACCGAAGAAAGAGCCCAGTCCGAAGCTAGTCATTACCCAACCCACTTGGGGTACTGTAAATGATTTGTCCTCTGTCAGATACAGTGAGAGAAACGGAATTACCATTGCCCCAGTTCTATTAACAAGTGTAATTAAGGCAAGCCACCACACTTCGCGTGATAAACCTTTAAAGGTATTGGTGTATTTGTTGATTAAATTAAACATTGGTTGGTTTTGATTGATATTAGTGCAAAAAAAAGCCCGACTATATCAGCCGGGCTCCTAAAATTATATTGTTAGATAACATTACAACATATACCGGCAGTTAATCGCTGTTTTCACAGAATTTAATTGACAAATATTTAGTGTAATGTGTTTCATTTTCTAATGTTGATTCAAAATTAATTAAATAGTTGAGATGTTGTACATTTAATCTATCAATTATTTAAATATGAAAATAAATTTTCGATATCTGGTGTTTTTCTATGTGGTTATATTGATGAGTATTGCTACAAGCTGCGCGCAAAAAAAAGTTGAAAAGAAAGAGGCTACTGTCTTTAAAATGCCGTCTGCGAATCAGATAATTAATGAAGTTCATGATTTTCAGGACGATCTAAATCTTAATTATGGTGACAAGGAAGAGTCACCTCTGACCGATGAAGATCTAAATGCATTCAAAGGGCTTCAATTTTTTGAGATCGATACTTCATATTATGTGATTGCTAAGTTTGTGGAGACACCAAACACAGCTCCTTTTAAAATGAAAACCACAACAGATAGATTGCCTATTTATCGAAAATTTGGCGAAGCTCATTTTCAACTGCAGGGAAAGGATCAAGTATTGAGTATTTTTCAGAATTTGGGCTTGATGGAAGATCCTGAGTACGAGGATTATTTGTTCGTGCCCTTTACTGATGAAACGAATGGGTCAGAATCCTATGGAGGTGGGCGCTATTTAGATGTGGAAATGCCTGAGGGAGACAGAATGATTATTAACTTTAATAAGGCGTATAATCCGTATTGTGCGTATAATGCCAAATATTCCTGTCCAATTCCGCCATCAGAGAATCACTTAGATATAGAGATTAAGGCTGGAGTGAAAGCTTATGATAAGCATTAAAAAAACCACAAACCCGAAGGCCTGTGGTTTTTTAAAACTCTATAATAAACCAATTTAATTCTAAACTATCTTAGAAAGAATAGATCGCTGCAATCCCAAAAGAAGATAAACTCTTTGCAGGGGCTAAATCATTATCAAGGAAACCTTCTTCTGATAAACTGTCCAAACGAAGCTCTGGCTTGATAATTAAATTTTCAACAGTATAACTTCCTGTTAGTGTAACAGCAAATACAGTAGCATCATCAAAACCAAATACTGGTCCGCCATCTTCTAGTTGTGCAAAATATTCACCTCGCAATCCTAGAGAAAAGTTCTCAGATGTTTTTAGTTGAGGGTATAATGCTGCACCGTAAAATCCGCTACCGTCATTATCTTGATATGCGGCATTCAATCCTAAATAAAAGTCATCAGAAACATCGAAACCACCAGTATAATCAACTTCAAAACCTAGACCCGTACCGTCATCATAGTAAAAGTTTAGATATTGTCCTTTATAACCTAACTGTGCTCCTGCAGAATATGAGCCCGTAAGGTTGTTGTTCACGTCAGTAACATTCATAGCCGCTAACATTAAGCTAAAATCATCAGATAATGCGAAATCGGCTTTTAAACCAACATGAGAAAATGGACCGTATGAGAATAGGTAAGATGTACTGTAGTTAAAGTTGGCAGCTGGGGCGATTACTTCATATCCTAGATAGGTATTAAATCGACCTGCAGATAAGGTAGTTTTCTCACCTACTTTCCAGTACGCATAGAGTTGATTTAAGTTAAACCCGCCAGTTGCTGCATCGCCACGAGGTCCAAAAGTTAAGTCGGCTACGACACCTGTCTTTTCACCGTCGTATGCCGCAATTACATTTGCCATACCTAAAGCAAATCCAGTTTCATTGGCGAATGAGGTCGGAGGGGCTTGTGATAATCCTGCTGCAATTTCTTGATCTGTTGATGAAAGATTAGTGCGGTAGTAAGCATCGATACTACCACTTATTTTAAGTTTCTTTTCGCTAGCCTCTTCTTCTTGAGCGAAGGCATTAAATGTGAAAAGAAGACTTAGGGCAAAAACTGCTTTTTTTACGATATTTGTTTTAGTAATCGCTTTCATAAAATTTGATTTTAGCTATTAATGTTTTTCTCTGACCAGAGAGTAATTTGATAGTGTGTTGAAGGGATTATTATCCGGATGGTGCTGCAACACCATCCGGTTTTTTGTGCCTTCTTGTTAAAAGTTATTAGTGTTGATTCATTCGAAAATCTGGGTAGGAGTCCATGCCATGTTCGTGAATATCCAAACCTTGTACTTCTTCTTCCTTGGTAACACGTAGCCCCATTGTTGCTTTTATTGGTAATAATATAACTAGGGCACTGACTGAGCAGAAGGCTCCATAAATTCCTACACCTGCTAATTGAATTAGGAATTGATCCCATCCTGCCATAGCTCCAAAAATACCCACAGCTAACGTACCCCAAATTCCACAAATTAAGTGTACGGCTATAGCACCTACAGGGTCGTCAAGTTTTAATTTATCAACTAGAGCAACACCTAAGACAATGATCACACCGGCAATCAATCCTATTAAAATTGCATCTGTTGGTGCCATTTGATCGGCCCCAGCAGTGATTCCTACAAGTCCACCTAAAATACCGTTTAGGAACATAGTTAGGTCGTAGTTCTTGTATAAGAATGAGCTAAAGATAAATGCTCCAACACCACCAGCTGCTGCTGCTAAACAAGTTGTTACTAATGTGATTGAGGTTGCTCCTGGATCTGCTGATAAGACAGAGCCGCCATTAAAGCCGAACCATCCTAACCAAAGAATTAATACACCAGCTGCTGCGATTGGAATGTTATGACCCGGAATCGCTTTTGGTTTGCCATCGCTGCCAAATTTACCGATACGAGCACCTAATAAGTAAACCGCTATCAATGCAGCCCATCCTCCTACAGAGTGTACTAATGTAGAACCTGCAAAATCATAGAATCCTAATTTATCTAAGAATCCTCCACCCCATTTCCATGAACCGGCAATTGGATAAACAATACCTACATATAAGACCACAAAGATCATAAAACTAGGTAGTTTAATCCGTTCAGCTACGGCACCAGAAACTATGGTTGCTGCAGTGGCAGCAAACATTCCCTGGAAAAGAAAATCTGTCCAATACGTATAGCCCTCGTTATAGGTTAGATCTAAGCCAGCATCAGTAACTGGAGCACTTAAGCCGAAAAGATCGAAGAAATAATCTGGTATAAATCCGGCAACAAAGCCAGAAGGGTACATTAGATTAAACCCAACCAAACAGTACAAAAGTAAACCTACGCAAATGATAAATACGTTTTTAAACAAAATGTTGATGGTATTTTTTTGTCTGGTAAGGCCAATTTCTAAAAAAGCAAAACCTAGGTGCATAAAAAATACAAGTGCTGTACAGATCATCATCCATACATTATTAATCGTTAAAATATTGCTTGTCGTTTCCATATCGTTTTTAAATGAGTGTCAATTAGTTTAGAGATTCTGATCCGTTCTCCTTAGTTCGTATTCTGTAGGCTTCTTGAATTTCTGAGACAAATACTTTACCATCACCAACATTACCTGTGTAAGCTGATTTTAAAATGGCATCGATTGTACGCTGCTCAAAACTGTCGGACACTACAATGGAAAGGTACCTTCTTTGAATATCGGTGGTGCTATAGCTAACACCGCGATATACATGACCTCTTTTTTCGTTTCCAACCCCTGTTACATCCCAGTAGCTAAAAAAGTTTACCTCTACTTCGTGTAGTGCTTCTTTAACCTCGTCGAAGCGAGATTTGCGAATAATGGCTTCAATTTTTTTCATTGTTCTAAATGGTTAATCATTTTATTCAAGTGCCAAATCTATGTTAAATGAATATATACCCCAAAAAAAATAGGGGTATGAATATAATTTTTATGATTTAATCAAATTTACCCTATAAAAATTAGGGTAATGTTATTTTAAACTAGTAAAAATGGGAATTTGAGCCTGATAAAATGAAGGTTGGTGCTATAATTTTGAGAATAATGAGCTTCCTACCATTGAAATAGCGGTTTAAATAAAATGAGAAAGTAAAATGAGATTAAGGACGTATTATCTAAATCAATTTGGATAACCAGATCCCAAAGAATACTGCTCCAAGCCCTATAATAAAGCTAAGAGCGGTATAAAGAAAAAATTGAAATGGGTCACCACTTTTGAGGAAAACGTGATTCTCGTAAGCAAAGGTTGAAAATGTGGTAAAGCCCCCACAAAATCCAGTGGCTAACAATGCGATTTGCGATTGGCTTAACGAATTGCTTTTTGCGGCATAGCCTAGGATTAATCCAATTAGCAGGCTACCAATAATATTTGCGGCAAAAGTGCCATATGGAATACCATCATTAGTACTGTTGAGGTATTTTCCTAATATGAAACGAGCAACACTTCCAACACCACCACCTAGAAATACCAATAAAACCTGTTTCATGTGATATATGACGAAGTACCTATTTAATAGGTATGTATAAATTGGTGACCCATTTCGCAGGATTTTTTACAACGCCTGGATCGTTCATGTAAATTTCAAAAGGCTCACTATTCCAAGTGGGCTGTAATTCATTTTGAGCCATGTGGGCATATGCTTTTTCCCAAGCTTCACCAAGATTAGTGTAGTTTCCGGTAAGCACAGTTTTTATCATTTTGCCCTTAGGTAGTTTTCCGCATAGTACGGTATTATTCCAAGGTACAATGACGCGTTCAGCCACAGGAATACCAGTAGACATAATTGTGGTGCCTTGTTCGCTATTCATTTCTTTATAAACTGTAAGTGGCATACCTGATTGTGGGATGTTATTGTCACTCATGTATTTTGAGATCATACCGAACATTTCTGCCATTTTTTGTGAGACAGCTTCTTGCTGAACTTCCGCAGTTACGTACATATAATAGCCACCATCAAATTCAACTACCCCTTCTACATTCACATTGTATTGAGAGACCTCATTTAAGGCAATCTTACTTAAATTTTCAAGACCTTCTTGGTACATTGGGCTAACCGCCTGTTCCAATGTCTCATCCTGAAACAAGAAATATACCTTTTCTAGAAGTGATTGCTCACCATTCATCCCCCAACTTACTTTGGTCCCGCCTTGGTCTTGTTCCTCAAAAGTCCAATAGACATTACTTTGTGAATCACCTATTGGACTATTAAAAGTGATTTCTTGAGCAATCTCTTGATTCGGAATGACTTTAATAGTAGTCATAGATCCGTTTCCTTCAGTTTCCGACTCCCATGAATACGATCCGCCTGCGCCAACAGTATTTTCGGCATAAGAAAGCTGCATATTAGGATCCTTTTTCATCCACGGACCCCATGTTTCCCATTTTTTAAAATCACTAACGTGCTCAAAAATCACCTCGGCCGGTGCATTAATAACCTTACTTTCTGCTATTTGAAAACTTCCGTCTTTGGTTGCGGCATATACGAAAAGTCCGATAAGACCTATTATTATTAAAAAGAAGAGGTATTTGATAATTTTCATAAAAGCTGGTAGTATTGGTGGTTGTTTACGCTAAGATAGCGATTTTTATGGTAGTTAATCCGATTTTACCTAGTGTGAAATAAATCACTTCACATAGAACTTGATAAGTAATAAGATGCCAACAAATATCAAAAAGCCAATAATGATTGGGCCGACTCCACCTTTGAAAAAGCTTTTATGCATTTTGATGTCTTTTCTATAACTAAAAATAATGACGGCAGTAAAAACGATAACAAAAAGACCAGCAAAAATTAGTTGACCTGTACTTAGCATATGTTTATTTTTAGGCAAAATTACATCATTAATATGAAGCGAAAATTAGAAGCCGTAAAAGAATTTCATGAAGCCTTTGGTTTAGGTGTAAAGCATGAGCCTATTGCCGACCTAGGTGCCAATAAATTAAAATTGAGATTTAATCTAATGGCTGAAGAAAATGAAGAATACCTAGAAGCTGCAGAAGAAAATGATCTTGTGGAGGTTGCCGATGCTTTAGGCGATATGCTTTACATTTTATGCGGTACTATTTTAGAGCACGGCATGCAGTATAAAATTGAAGAGGTTTTTGAAGAAATTCAGCGAAGCAATATGAGCAAGCTAGGCGCAGACGGAAAACCGATTTATCGCGAAGATGGAAAAGTGATGAAAGGGCCTAATTATTTTAAGCCAGATATTAAGGGGATTCTTGAAGCTTAAAAAGTTTTAAGAATATTTATTACTATATAGTAAAAGCCTCAGAATTGTAAATTCTAAGGCTTCATATGTATTTCAGTTTTTTCGATACGGACTATTTTACCAAATACCTCCACTCAAATGGGTCGGCATCTAAATTATATTGAATATCGGTAAGTTGCTTTTTAAACAAACTAGCATAAGAATTTGGAACATCTTCTAACTCAAAACGCTCATCTCTAAATCCGAAACCTTTTATAGGGTTAATTACTGCCGCAGTACCAGCACCAAACATTTCTTTAAGTGATCCGTTTTTAGCAGCTTCTACAAGCTCAGTTACTTTTACTGGGCGCTCCTCAATGGTAATATTGTTATGCCTGGCTAGCTCGATTAAACTTTTTCTAGTAATTCCATCCAAAATTGTGTCGCTCGTGGGTCCAGTTACCAAAGTATCATTTATACGGAAAAATAGGTTCATAGTCCCTGCTTCTTCGACATATTCATGATTCTTAGCATCTGTCCAGATTATTTGTTGAAATCCTTCTTTAGCTGCCAACTGCGTTGGATAGAACTGTCCACCATAATTTCCGGCGGCTTTTGCATAACCAACACCACCTGAAGCGGCTCTAGAAAAATGCTCTTCAATTTTAACTCTAACCTCGCCACCATAATACGATTGTGCTGGCGAGCATATAATAAAGAACATATATTCCTGGGCTGCTGATGCTCTTACACCAGCCTCTGTAGCAATTACAAACGGTCTTATATAAAGGCTATTTCCAGCTCCAGACTTGATCCAATCTGTATCAAGCTTTAGCAAGGCTTCTAAGCCTTCAAAAAAGTATTCTTTAGGAAATTCAGGAATAGCCATTCGCTTTGCCGACTTATTAATCCGGTCTAAGTTGTCTTCAGGCCTAAACATCAGGATTTGACCCTCAGCATCTTTATAAGCCTTCATACCTTCAAAAACAGCTTGGCCGTAATGAAATACACTTGCAGACGGATCTAAGCTTATCGACTGATAAGGCTTTATTGTCGGTGTTTGCCAGCTTCCGTTTTTATATTCACAGACAAACATATGATCAGTAAAAACTTTCCCAAAATCAAGGTTATCGAAGTCAACTTGGTCTATTCGCGACTGTTTTACAGTCTCTACATGTAAGGCTGATATTGCTGTGCTTTTCATGGTCTAATGAATTAGATCACAAAGTTACCAATTAAATCAATCTAGTTGATTTCAAAAATGCTGAAAAAACTGTTATTTTGTAAAATATGAAACACAAAGCAGTAGAATCATGAAAAATATGAAAGTAATACAGTTATTCGGACTAATATTAATGACTTGTGGCATTGTTTCATGCCAAAGACAATTCGAAAATTTTGGTGCTGAAGTGAAGGGAGATCGGAGCACTATGACCACTGCGATGCTAAAAAAATACGAATCTCTAAAAGAAAATGATACCATTCAAGCCACTTTCGAAGCTCCTATTAATAGCGTTTGCGCCAAAAAAGGTTGTTGGATGCGTTTGGATATGGGCAATGGGCAAGAAACGATGGTGCGATTTAAAGATTACGGTTTTTTTATGCCGCTAGATGCAAAAGGTAATGTGATTGTGCAAGGCAAGGCATTTGTGAGCAAAACAAGTGTTGAAGATTTAAAGCACTACGCAAAAGATGCAGGAAAGTCTGAAGAAGAAATTGCAGCTATTACCAAACCAGAAGTTACATATTCTTTTATAGCCGACGGAGTTTTACTCGAAAAATAGAGTGAAACGTAAAATCATAAAAACTGCAGATGGTTCGCACACCATCCATCTTGAAGATTGGAATGAACAATATCATTCTAAACATGGTGCAATACAAGAGGCATATCATGTATTTATAAAAAGTGGACTAGCACATTGTGACAAAACTGATGTTAGCATTCTAGAAGTCGGTTTTGGCACTGGTCTAAACGCTATTATTACATTGTTGGAGTCTCAAAAATCAAGTCTAAATATAAGCTACGTTGGGGTTGAAAAATACCCTGTTGCATGGGAAGAAGCACGGTTGTTGAACTATATTGAGCAGCTTAATGAAGCCTATTTGGGTTCTCAATTCGAAAAAATGCATGCTTGCACGTGGGAAGAAGAGACTATTATCACTCCTAATTTTAAACTTTTAAAACGGCAAAAGGACTTCATTGACATCGACAATGAAAATCAGTTTGATCTGGTATATTTCGATGCATTCGGGGCCCGTGTACAACCTGAATTGTGGACCGAAGAAATATTTGAAATCATGTATAAAGGCATGAAAAAATCTGGCATTTTGGTTACTTATGCTGCAAAGGGCAGTGTACGGCGAGCAATGCAAGCCGTAGGCTTTGAGGTTGAAAGATTGCCTGGACCTCCCGGAAAACGAGAAATGCTTAGGGCTACTAAACTATAATCTAAACGACAATTCTATATATGAAAAAAATTACTTTTCTTCTTTTTGCAATGTTCAGCATTAGCTGTTCTTCTCAATCTAAATATGAAAAAGATTTTCTGGAGTTTTGGGAATTAATAGATGAGAGTTATGCATATTTTCATGATAAGCAGACCAATTGGGATGAGGTAAAAGTATTATATGCTCCTGAATTTAAAAAAGTAGAGTCGGGTTACGAGTTTGTGTATCTTTTTGAAAAAATGATTTATGAGTTATATGATTCTCATATTACCATTAATACAAATATCGATAGCTCATTTCAGCAGGTTCCAGATAAAAGTGACGCCTGGCTGGAATACAGAGATGGTGGGTATTATATAGTCGATATTCGAGAAGGATTTACTGCAGATAAAGCTGGACTAGAAATCGGAATGAAAATTGAATCGATTAATAATATTGATTTTGATAAAGCTGTACAAAAGGAATTGCCTATTTCTTTTGATGATCATAATAACGAAGTGCATGTTTTTATCGCCAATCTCGTATTTTCAGGAGATCGGGTTAACCCTAGAAAAGTAGAGGTTGTTTATAAAGGACAGAAGCAACAATTTACACTAGAAAACCCTAAACGAATTACGACTGACGTCTTCAACAATCAAATGCTTACAACAAAAAAGCTCAATAATAATATTGGATACATTAGGGTGAATAATTGCCTGAGTAATTACGATCTGGTCAATCATTTTGATAAGACTGTTGATGAATTGTACGATACTAATGGATTAATCATAGACCTCAGAGAAACTGCTGGAGGCGGTAATACAGTCGTTGCAAGAGCAATTTTAGGGAAATTTCTCAATAAGGAAGTTCCCTACCAAAAACATGAACAACCGTACGAGGAAAAACAATATGGCGTTAAAAGAAGTTGGATTGAATACGCATTTCCTTTCCGAAAATTTTATAACAAACCTGTTGTTGTTTTAGTTGGACACTGGACAGGTAGTGTAGGAGAAGCCTTAGGGGTCGCTTTTTCAACTTTTGATAATGTTACTGTTGTAGGAACTAAGATGGCAGGTTTACAAGGTGGTGTAAATTGCCAAACACTTACAGGAACTAATATTAGTGTTTGCTACCCTTTTGAAAAGATCTTTCAGGTCAATGGAGAAAGTAGAAAATCGTTTATTCCTGAAGTCCATACAAAAAGCTTTAAAGAAACCTATGATATCGGTTTAAAAACACTTGAAAAAGCTATTAAATAAGCAGTAGCAAGTTAAACCCAACTTAAAGCTTGCTTATTTAAGATTATGATAACCTAACTTTGCAAAAATTGGCAGAATGCGTGTTTTAATTACAGGAGCGACAGGATTGGTGGGTAAGGCATTAGTTAAAAAATGCCTAGAGCAAGGTATTGCTGTAAATTACCTTACCACTAGAGTTTCTAAGATAGAAGGGACCGCATTTTATAAAGGTTTTTTGTGGAACCCCGCAAGCAATGAGATCGACATCAATTGTTTTGAAGGTTGCGACGCGATCATCAATCTAGCTGGCGCGTCGGTTTCAAAAAGATGGACACCCGCTTATAAACAAGAAATTTTAGAAAGCCGATTAGATATACTGGAAACTTTAAAAAGGGGGCTTGAAAAAGTTGAAGATCACACCATAAAGCAACTCATATCGGCTTCCGCAATTGGATTTTACCCGGACTCTGAAACCGCTTATTATAAAGAAGATCATGATACTGCAGGAACTTCATTCTTGGCACAAGTAACTGAAAAATGGGAAGCTGCAATTGACTCCCTATTACCTTTGGGTGTACAGATAACCAAAGTCCGAATCGGTATAGTATTGGCTGAAGAAGGTGGTGCATTGCAAAAAATGGTACCACCTATTAAGTATTTAGTTGGTGCTCCTTTCGGTTCTGGCAACCAATGGCAATCATGGATACATATTGATGATTTGACTGATATGTTGTTGTTTTTAATTCACAAGGAAATAACGGGTATTTTTAACGCTGTTGCACCTAATCCGGTTACTAATATGAAAATGGTAAAGGCAATCGGTAAGCAACTAGGAGTTCCTGTTTTCCTTCCGAATATCCCCCGTTTTGTAATGCGCTTGGTTTTGGGCGAAATGCACACCCTAGTTTTTATGAGTCAGCGAGTAAGTAGTAAAAAAATAGAGTCTTTAGGCTTTCATTTTGAGTATGTCAACTTAGAAAAAGCCTTGTCAAATCTATTGTAAGCGCAAATACGACACCTTCCTTTAAATTTTCCGTGACATTTTGACATTTTTATAGAAATGGCAGTACTTTTGCGCACCTATAAAAAAGTGTTTATATATCCTATGGCAACAAAGAATAAAAAGGAAGAGAAAGATATACAAGTAGAAGAGCAAGTTCAAGAAACTGTTGAGGAAACAACTGAGACTAATGAGCCAATTGAGACGTTGAGCAAAGAAGAGCAGTTAGAAGAGGACTTAGCTAAAGAAAAAGATAAATTTTTAAGGTTATTTGCTGAATTTGAAAACTTTAAAAAGCGAACGTCAAAAGAGCGTATTGAGCTTTTTAAAACGGCAGGTCAGGATATTATGGTAGCTATGCTGCCTGTTTTAGATGATTTTGACCGGGCGTTAAATGAAATTTCAAAATCAGGTGAAGGTGAATTGGTAAAAGGCGTTGAGCTTATTAGCAATAAATTTAGGGAAACCTTAAAAGCAAAAGGTTTAACCGAGATGGAGGTAAAGGCAGGAGATGCATTTGATGCAGATCATCATGAAGCGATTACCCAAATTCCTGCGCCAAGTGACGACCTAAAAGGAAAGATTGTAGATGTTATTGAAAAAGGATATCAGTTAGGTGATAAAATTATTCGTTTCCCAAAGGTAGTTACGGGGCAGTAAGTCATATTTTACTCAAAAAACAACGATTTGAAAGAAGATTATTACGACATATTAGGCGTTAGCAAAGGAGCCTCTCAGGCTGAGATTAAAAAGGCGTATCGTAAAAAGGCCATAGAGTTTCATCCAGATAAAAACCCAGACGACCCAGCTGCTGAAGAGCAATTTAAGAAAGCTGCGGAAGCCTATGAAGTTTTAGGTGATGAGCAGAAGAAAGCCCGATATGATCAATTTGGACATGCTGCATTTGAAGGTGGAGCCGGCGGTTTCGGCGGGGGCGGAATGAATATGGAAGACATATTCAGTCAGTTTGGTGATATTTTCGGTGGAGGTTTCGGTGGTTTTAGTGGTTTTGGTGGTGGCGGAGGCCAACGTCGCGTTAAGGGAAGTAATTTGCGCATTCGTGTAAAGCTAACCTTAGAGGAGATCGCAAATGGAGTAGAGAAGAAAATAAGCATTAAAAGGAAAAAACAAGCAGCTGGGGTTAGTTATAAAACCTGTAGCACTTGTAATGGTAGTGGTCAAGTAACACGTATTACCAATACTATTTTAGGAAGGATGCAAACTGCTACTACCTGTAATACATGTGGTGGAGCAGGGCAAATGATTGATAAAAGACCATCAGGTGCCGATGCCAACGGACTTATTACGGAGGAAGAAACAGTTACAATTCCAATTCCAGCTGGAGTAGTTGATGGTATGCAGCTTAAAGTTTCAGGAAAAGGGAATGAAGCCCCAGGAAACGGAATTTCTGGTGATTTACTTGTAGGTATTCAAGAATTGGAACATGAAACCTTAAAGCGTGAGGGAGATAATCTACATTATGACCTATACGTAAGCATGCCAGAGGCAATTTTAGGTGGGAGTAAAGAGATTGATACCGTTACTGGGAAAGTTCGGATTAAATTGGAGCAAGGTATTCAATCAGGAAAAATACTTCGACTACGAGGAAAAGGAATTCCTAGTATAAACGGATATGGGGCGGGTGATCTTTTAGTACACATAAATGTCTGGACACCGCAACATTTGTCGAAAGATCAAAAATCCTTTTTTGAGAAAATGCAAGGTGACGAAAACTTCGAGCCAAGCCCTTTAAAAAGCGATAAATCCTTTTTTGAAAAAGTAAAAGATATGTTTTCATAACTTTTTTGTTTAACAAAAAAAAGTTATCTTTGATAACTAGTGCTATATTCTTATAGCGCTAATTTTTTCTTTTTCATAGCAATTTTTTCCCATCCTTAGTGCTTTAAATTAAGGGTGGGTTTTGTTTTCTACTGTTTTTTTAGATGCTTTTTTGTTTTTTGCTAGTAATTCAAAGGTTAAACAAAAGTATAGGTTTAGATCCCAAAGCCCAGACTTTAGGATAGGATCAACAAAAAATAAAACAAACGCTATTCTGCTTAATTCTCGGTCAATTCAATATCTTTGAGACCTTTCAAATATCATCTATGGATCATCTGTTGGTTGCCAACAACATTACTAAAAAATATGCTGATTATGTTGCTTTAAATAAAGTATCCATCAGTGTTCCTACTGGAAGTATTTTTGGATTGTTAGGCCCAAATGGAGCGGGAAAAACAAGTCTTATTCGCATCATAAATCAAATTATATTACCAGATGAAGGATATTTGACTATGAATGGTGAACCTTCAAAGCCTGACCATGTAAAGCAAATAGGTTATTTACCAGAAGAACGCGGGCTATACAAAAACATGAAAGTAGGAGAGCAAGCAATTTATTTAGCTCGACTAAAGGGGTTGTCAAAAGTGGAAGCAAAAGAACAGCTAAACTATTGGTTTGATCGCTTGAATATAAACCATTGGTGGAACAAGAAGCTTACCGAGTTGTCTAAGGGAATGGCGCAAAAAGTGCAGTTTGTTGTTACCGTATTGCACAATCCCAAACTGCTCATATTTGACGAACCATTTTCGGGGTTCGATCCTATTAATGCAAACCAAATAAAGGATGAAATTCTTCAGCTTAGAGAAGATGGAGCGACAGTTATATTTTCAACCCATAGAATGGAATCCGTTGAAGAGCTTTGTGATCATATAGCACTAATAGATAAAGCTGAAAAAATAGTAGATGGCAAGCTAATAGATATCAAACGCGAATATCGATCAAATACCTTTGAAGTTGCCTTGGAAGCAGCTGAAAATATGCAACTGCTAAAACAAATTCAACAAGAATTTAGAACAAGCCCGGCGCATTTTAAAACAATTGGAAATGAGCTTAAGCTAAATGTTCATTTAAATAGTGATCAGAAAGCAAACGAATTAATTAGTTATTTGGCAAGCAAAGGAACAGTAACTCATTTTGTAGAAAAGGTACCTAGCGTGAATGACATTTTTGTGCAATCAGTTAGTAGTCGAGGAGATGAGTAAGCTAAAATTAATTATTGTTCGAGAGTTTTTAGCAAAGGTTCGAAATAGAGCTTTTGTGGTTATGACCTTCGTTAGTCCGTTAATTTTTGCAGGAATGGTTAGTTTAATTATCTATTTGACTAGTGTAAACGGGGAGGATAAAAAGCTAATTACGGTTCTCGATCAAAGCGGATTATTTCTACCAGAACTGGAGAAAAGTCAATCTATTTCTTTTTTGCATTTCAGAAAATTATCGTTTACTCAAGCAAAAGATAGCAGTTTGCAAATCGGCGCTAGTGGTTTTTTATTTATACCTGATGGTATGGAGATCGACCGACTAAATGAAGAAATTCAGTTTTATTCTTCAAACTCTCCAAGTGTATCAACGCTTAGTAATATTGAACAGCGTATTGAGCGTAAACTTCGTGAGCTAAGGTTGGCGAATTATGGTATTTCTAAAGAAGCGCTTTCAAAAATAGATACCGATTTCGAACTAAACACCAGTAGCTTTACAGGCAGTCAAAATTTAAAAGGAATTAACGAAATCAAGGCCTTTATTGGTAGCGCTTTTGGTTACCTGATTATGATGTTTATCATTATATATGGTTCGTTTGTAATGCGAAGTGTTATCGAGGAAAAAACCAGTCGTATAGTTGAAGTAATCATCTCTTCAGTCAAACCATTTCAATTAATGATGGGTAAAATTATTGGGACGTCATTAGCGGGTGTTTTTCAATTTTTAATATGGATTGTTTTAGGAGGTATTGTGTTGATAGCTCTTACATTTTGGCTTGGTATTGATTTGCAGCAGTTGGCTTCTACCAATGCAGTTGCTAATGATTCTATTGAGATGATGAATGCGAATTCTGGCGATTTATCAAAAGTTAATTTATACTTTAATGAGATTCTGACGATACCTTGGGTAGGGCTGTTGCTATTGTTTATCGTGTATTTTGTTTTAGGGTACCTGATTTACAGTTCTATTTACGCGGCTATTGGTAGCGCAGTAGATAATGAAACGGATACGCAACAATTTATTTATCCGGTAATTGTTCCTTTGATACTTGCAGTGTATGTTGGCGGTTTTTCGGTATTTGATAACCCCGATGGTCCTATTGCAGTCTCTTTTTCGTTGTTTCCGCTTACCTCACCCATAGTAATGCTAATGAGATTTCCACTCGGCGGAGTGCCTTGGTGGCAGATAGTAGTTTCTATCCTGTTATTAATACTTACATTTATATTCATAGTTTGGTTGGCAGCCAAAATTTATCGCACTGGCATTTTAATGCACGGAAAAAAAATAAGCTATAAAGAACTATATAAGTGGTTAAAATATTAGAAGATGACGCAAGATAACGCGCAACATACAATACAAGAAACAACATCAACTTGGGATAAGGTTGTCGATCTACTATCATACCAAATAGATATTACTGAAAAGGTTCATATTACGATCCTGCAAATACTAATAGTCTTACTGGTATTTATTTTAACATCCTATTTGTTAAAGCTGATAAGAAGGCTTGTCACAAGAAAGTTACCGGAAGAAGATAAGTTGAAGTTTGTTAGCTTTTTTTCCTTTATAAAGTACTTTATTTACATAGTTGTCATATTAGTCACTCTTGATAATACTGGGTTTAACGTAACAGCCATTTTTGCTGCCTCTGCTGCCTTATTAGTTGGTATTGGTTTAGCATTGCAAACCTTATTTCAAGATATTATATCAGGGGTTTTCATTTTACTTGATCAAACGGTACATGTTGGTGATATTATTGAAATAGATGGTAAAGTAGGACGGGTAGAAAAAATTAACCTTCGTACAACAAGAGCAGTCACAATTGATAATAAGGTATTAATCATTCCCAATCATAAATACCTAACTTCGATATTGTATAACTGGACAGAAAACGGTTCACTAACTCGGGAAAATATTGAAGTAGGTGTCGCCTATGGCAGCGACACGGAATTGGTTAAAAATATTTTACTAGAGGTAGCACTAGCCCATCCTAAAGTTCGAAAAAAACCTGAGCCTTTAGTGTTGTTAACTAATTTCGGAGACAGTGCCTTAAATTTTAAGCTTATTTTTAGTATGAATGATAGCTTTATTGCTGGAATTCCTAAAAGCGATATGCGTTTTGAGATCGATAAGCGATTTAGAGAACATAATATTAGTATTCCGTTCCCTCAGCGAGAAGTGCGCGTGTATCAAGCTGATGAAACATCTTTAGATCAAAACAAGAGTGAGTAAATTCAATTAAAAATCGAAAAAATGTCAAAAATTTTAGTCATAGAAGATGAAGCAGCCATTCGCCGTGTGCTGGTAAAGATACTGAGTGAGGAGAACGATGCTTATAAAGTATTAGAAGCTGAAGATGGTCTTGCGGGCGTTGAACTTATCAAAAAAGAAGATTTCGACCTTGTATTATGCGATATTAAAATGCCTAAAATGGATGGTGTTGAGGTATTAGAAGCAACAAAAAAGGTAAAACCTGAGATTCCTTTTGTAATGATATCGGGTCATGGAGATTTAGATACGGCTGTTAATACAATGCGATTAGGAGCATTCGATTATATTTCAAAACCACCAGATTTAAATCGTCTTTTAAACACCGTGCGTAATGCTTTAGACCGTAAAGAATTGGTGGTCGAAAACAAAATGCTGAAGAAGAAAGTAGGCAAGAAATATGAAATGATAGGAGAGTCAGATGCGATTGCTCAAATCAAAGACATGATTGAAAAAGTTGCAACAACTGATGCTCGTGTGCTAATTACAGGTCCTAATGGAACTGGAAAAGAACTTGTAGCACATTGGCTTCATGAAAAGAGTGAGCGAAGTAAAAACCCAATGATAGAGGTAAACTGTGCAGCGATTCCTTCAGAATTAATTGAAAGTGAACTATTCGGTCATGTAAAAGGAGCATTTACATCTGCAAATAAAGACCGCGCTGGTAAGTTCGAAGCAGCCAATGGAGGTACCATCTTTTTAGATGAAATAGGCGATATGAGTTTATCAGCACAAGCTAAAGTATTACGAGCACTACAGGAAAGTAGAGTACAGCGTGTTGGTAGCGATAAAGATATTAAGGTGGATGTCAGGGTAGTTGCTGCGACCAATAAGGATTTAAAGAAGGAAATAGCAGATGGTAAATTTCGCGAAGATCTATATCACCGCCTAGCGGTAATCTTGATAAAAGTTCCGGCCTTAAACGATCGACGTGAAGATATTCCGTTGCTAGTAGATCATTTTTCTAAAAAGATTGCGAGCGAACAAGGTATTGCTTTAAAAAGTTTCAGTGATAAAGCAATTAAAAAATTGCAAGACTATGACTGGACAGGAAATATTCGAGAGCTTAGGAATGTGATTGAACGGTTGATTATCTTAGGAGGAGCAGAAGTCTCTGAAGAAGATGTGAAACTGTTTGCAAGTAAGTAAGATACTACCACCAGCTTATTTGGTTAGTTCGAGGGTCATTGTGGAATTACTGGGAGTTTGACTTTTTTGTTAAAATCAAAAAACCAATTTAAAACACTGAAAACAAGCTATTTAAGTGGTTTTTTTATGCGATTTGAACTCATCCAAAGAATATAAAATGTTAACAAAATCTTAAAATTATATGTTAAAATTTTAACATATTTAACATTTTGAAGTTTTTTTTCGATGTTCTACCGATTATTTAAAATTTTCATTTTGACTAGCCTTAAAGAGGTTGCACCTTTGGGGTAACCAAATGACCTATTGTATTTAGATTTTATATTAATCACATAAATACAATAGATTATGACAACAATTTTACTTTTTAAAGATCTTTACAATCAAGCTTTCAACAAGCTACAATTTTTACAGCTAGTTGTATTAAAATCATTTACATGGTTTGCCTTAGGAATGATCGCTATTGGTTTTTTAGCGTTTGTTTATAGAATAACCTCCGGATTTTTTACAATCTAGACTTACCTTAATACTAGTTTGCAAAAACAAGTGGCCCAAAAAGGATAAAACCTTCGCAAGCCGCTTGTTTTATTTTAAAACAGTACCGAAATAAAAAAGCTAATGGTAGTGATGCCATTAGCTTTTGTTTATTTATTGGATATAAGAGTGCTATTTACCGTGGTACTTACCCATATAACGTTTCCATAATTTAGTTTGATGCGTTTCTAAACTCACTTCGCGACCTTGAATAAATGCATGACTAATGATATTTGTACGCATGTCTAATGCATCACCTTCACTAATAAACAGTGTGGCACTTTTTCCTGTTTCCAGACTGCCATAATCAGCATCAATACCCAATACTTTCGCTGCATTAAGTGTAATCATTTCAACTGCTTTTTCTTTTGGTACACCATAAGCGGCATATGTACCTGCATAAAATGGGATATTTCGCGTATTCATGCGTTCCATCTGTCCTTCCATCCCAATAGTAACCATGACGTCTTTATCGATTAGAATTTTTGCCATTTTGTAAGCCAGTCGTACATCTTCATCATCCATATTTGGGTTTCTGTGAGATCGGTCAAGCACAACAGGAACTTTATTCTTAACCAATAAATCAGCAACTAAATGAGCTTGATTACCATGCACTAATACCATTTTTATTCCTTCATTCGCTGCAAAGTTCACGGCATCTACTATTTCTTTCTTACCTCCAGCATGAACGAATAATTTTTGAGTACCATCATATAGACCTTTAACCGCTTCATAAGGAAGGTTTTTTTCACTTTGCCCACCTTTTAGATACGCTTTTGCCTGATGCATAAAATCCTTAATTGCACCTACATTTTCTGCGTATTTCTTGTCTGGTTTAGCTCCAGGGTCTTCGCCTAACCACCAACGACCAAAGGTGAAACTACTTGGCCAGTTTAAATGAATACCGTCATCGGCTTTGACTACCGCATCTTCCCAATTCCATGCATCGAATTGCATTACCGATGATGTTCCTGAAATAGTCCCACCGCGCGGGGTTATTTGTCCCAATAAAACGCCATTAGGCCTCATGCTCTCGACCACTTTGGATTCGGCATTGTAGGCGATTTTAGCTTTTACATGCGGTATTAGCTCGCCCAATTCATCAAAATCACGAGTAGGACGAACGGCATCAATTTCTGACAACCCTAAGGAGGCATTTGGCACAATAAATCCAGGATAAACGTGCTTGCCTTTTGCATCTATCATCTTACCACCAACGTTTTGGGCCTGCGTACCTATATAGGTAATTTTTCCATCTTTAAAAACTACAACGCTGTTTTCAATAACTTGTCCGTTTCCTATGTGCGCAGTAGCACCATTAATGGTAATGGTTTCACTTTGTGCAGATGCAGGTGTTTGCTGTGCAACAACTGTTGATACTGCAAATATGGAGGCTAGTAAACTTTTATATAAATTCTTCATCTTGCTTCGTATTAAAATTGTTCAACAGTATCACAGTGAAAATCTTCCTTCACCTTTTTCTTAGGTGGTTGTGTTTTCATTCCGCTATTTTTTGCTTTTAGCATCATATTAATAAGCATATTCCGCTCTTTCAAGATGTCTTTGTTTAGTTGTTCATCTCTAGCCGAATCAAAATAGGTTACGCCCTCGATAATTGTCTTTTCTGCTTTTGCATAAATTGACATTGGGTGATCGCTCCATAGCACCAAATCTGCATGCTTTCCTACCTTAATGCTGCCGACCTTATCATCTATCTGTAATAGTTTAGCGGGGTTTAAAGTAACAAACTTCCAAGCCTCTTCTTCAGACAGACCGCCATACTTAATGGCTTTGGCGGCTTCTTGATTTAATCTTCTAGACATCTCAGCATCATCCGAGTTAAATGCGGTCACAACACCAGCGCTATGCATTATTGCTCCGTTATAGGGTATTGCATCATTTACTTCATATTTATAGGCCCACCAGTCGGAGAAAGTCGACCCACCAACACCGTGTTCTTTCATTTTATCGGCAACTTTATAACCTTCTAAAATGTGGGTGAACGTCTGTATCTTAAAGTCGAATTGCTCTGCAACCTTCATCAACATATTAATCTCAGATTGCACATAAGAGTGGCATGAAATAAACCTTTCTTTATTTAAAATTTCGACCATGGTCTCCATTTCAATATCATAACGGGGAGCTTTAGCTCTTGCTTTTGCCTTTTTGGAAAGACCATTATAAGCCTTCCATTTTGCTTCATATTCTCTTGCACGGGTAAAGTTGTCTACAAATACTTGCTCAACTCCCATACGTGTTTGAGGGAATCTTGAAAAGCTATTCCAGTTACTCTGCTTTACATTTTCACCTAAGGCGAACTTGATGTATTTCGGAGCACCTTTAAATAACAATCCGTCGGCATCTTCACCCCATTTAAGTTTTAATATGGCCGAACGCCCACCAATAGGATTTGCAGAACCGTGTAAGATTTGAATCGTGGTAACTCCACCAGAAAGATTTCTGTAAATACCTATATCATTAGCTTCAATAACATCTTCGATAGTTACTTCGGCAGAGTTATTATGACCGGCTTCGTTAATAGAAGCAGCCGCTATATGACTATGCTCATCAATAACACCAGAGGTTAAGTGTTTACCTGTCGCATCAATTACCTTGGCGCTAGGATCGCTTAAGTCTTTTCCAACCTGAGCAATACGCCCATTTTTGACCAACACATCAGCACTTTCCATAATACCTTCAGCTTCGTTAGTCCAAACTGTTGCGTTTTTGAAAAGTAGATTTTCAGCTTTTGGATTCGTCTTAAATCCAAATGCATTATTAGGATAGGTGAGTGGCATTAAAACAGGATCTTTATCGGCAGTTGATCCAGCTTTGCCGCCTTTTCCACCTTTACCTCCGTTCTTTCCATCGACACCATCTTTTCCGTCTTTACCTGATTTGTCATCCTCCTTGTCTGCTGTTTTAGTTGCTGACCAATTGGTCAAAGATCCGCTTGCGAGCGTACCATTACCAGATAAGTTGTCACTATCTCCAATAGCTGCAGTTAGGCGCACAAAACGCTCTTCTTTTTCATCAAAAGGGATATAGAACAGGTTTAACCATCCGTCTTTATAAGTAACTTTAGACGCCATTTTAACCGTGTCCTTTTTTACTTCAGATTTCAATTTAGATAACTCACCAGATAGTTTTAAGCTGTAGGTATTGCCAACAATTTTAAGATCATAATCACCACGAATGTCTTTTACATTCATGTTGTTAATTACATTTTTATTACCCTGTACCCAGTTTTCATGTAGTGTTGTTTTCTTATTAAAAATATCACCTGAGGTAATTAAAAAGTTGGCTATGGACCCTTTGTTCAACGAACCGATCATATTGCTTTTACCCAATAATCTTGCTGGGACTGTAGTTAGCGCCTCCAATGCTTTGGTCTCATCTAAGCCATGTTTTATAGCTTTCATTAAGTTAGACTTGAAATCTTTAGTCGACTTTAAATCAGCGGTTGTTAATGCAAATTGAACACCATTCTTAGCCAAAACTCCAGGATTAGTTGGTGCGTGATTCCAATGCTTCATTTGGCTTAACTCAACCATTGAAGCGGCATAAGGATCACTAACATCATAAGCTGCAGGGAATTTTATAGGAACAATGAAGCTTGCATTTGTTCTTTTTATTGCTGCAATATCCGCATATTCATCTCCACCACCTTTAATGATGAAGTTCATGCCAAACTCGTTTGCGATCTTATCAGCCCTTAGCGCATTTGCCGCACTTCCAGCATCTATAATTTGCGGTAAATTTTTGTTTTTTGCAACTGCTTCTAATGACCGGTCTTTAGTATCACTATTTCCGTTGGCGTACCATTTTGAATCGTGATATACCTGTCGAATTAGAGCCATCCCACCCATTATAGAGGTTGGGTAACTTTGTCTTGAGGCTACACTTTTTCTAAAAGACAAATGATTGGCAGCATCCTGATCTAAGATCCGAGTTTCATCACCATCTTTATCATTCAGCGTTACCAGCATACTGGTTCCTCTCATAATGCCATCTTCAAGATGTGTATTCACAGCTCCAAATCCAGCTTTTACAAGCTCTCCAGCTTTCTTGCTATCAAATTTAAATGAAGATACACCATGTGCTTCTGGCATTATATGGTCGTTCCAATAATAACCTTCACGACTACCATTATATTGAGCGCTGCGCCCTCCGCCAGATGCTCTTTTAGGTTTTGCAATACCAAAACCACTGTAGATATCAATAAATGAAGGATAAATTTGTTTTCCTTCAAGATTTACTACTGTTGCGTTTTGAGGAATAGAAACGGAAGCTCCTGCATTGACCACTTTTCCATTTTGAATAAGTAGCGTTCCGTTTTCGATTATTTGGGTCGGTGTGACATAGATCTTTGCATTTGTAAATGCTGTGTAGTTGTTGTTCGTTGTTTTAACTCCATCATTTTTAGGAAAGTAATCTTGAGAAAAAACAGTTAGGCAGCTCAGCAGAAAGCCGAGTACCAAGAGTTTTTGTTTCATAGGTTGGTTGAATTGAATTAATAAGCCTAAAGTTAACATAAGCTTAAGAAAGCCGTTGTTAATTTAGGATTTTTTAACTTTTGGTAAGGATAGAAAAACAGTGAATTTCTAAAGCGCCTCCTCCTTATAATAATTCACCAATAAGGCCACAACATGATTATAACTCTTTATACCCGCACTTTGACTATTCGCTTTTAAGTAGGTGTTAAAGGTGAGTTTAAATAGAGGTTCGAATACATTCTTATGATCGCGCCAAAATTGACGCGCTTCTTCGTAGTTTTTTAAAATCCCAGGATTCACTTTTTCCAAATATTGATCTACAAGCTCTGGTTCTCGGCGACTTATTTCATTTAAACAATGACGCAAGGCGAAGGTATATCCTGAATATTTAAAGTACGCATCATCGTTATTAATAGAGGCTAAATAACCCAAGAAATTGGCTTCGTTTTCAGCGCTATATCCTAGCTGATGAGCTTCTTCATGGCAGCTAGTAGTTGGGAACTTATGTCCTGGGATCATATAATCTACATGTCCCTCCTGAGTAAACGGATTTAAATAACCACTAAAACCCATATAGGTTAGCGGATAACTAAACAGCGACTTTTTTATACTCTTGGGAGTATATTCAAATTGAGGATATCGTTCACTTAATTTTTTATAGCCTTCAGGAGTTTTTTTAAATACCTCTGATAAGCTATGAGGAATGGCAACAGCCACCGTATCATTATTAGTGATCGATCTATGGAGTTCGTTATTTTTATCAATTAAAAGATCGGTAAAAGCAAGTAACTCCTCAGTGGTATATTGAGCACCGATATTCAAAGATTTGTATAATGGCAAACGATAATAATTCATTCCCCATAACAGGTGGAAAGTGAAATAAACCAACGATACGCCTACAAATACATCAGTAAAAAACACTCGAGTAGATGAAAAAAACTTCCTGCCGTTTTTTATAAGAAAACGAATTATCAAGACGATCGCAAGCGCATATAAAAGGTCGCCAAACGAAAATGGTAACCACCCCAACATATATCGAAATAATTTAGAGATAAACGGATAAATACCTTGGCTGTAGTAGTTTTCTACAAAATCAGGATATCTAGCGAGTATCTTAACAATAATAACTTGAGGAATAATTGACAGCGCAATTATAATCTTGGTTTTTTTTTGCATAAAGCTAAATTAGGTTTTTATCGATTGGTGAGGGCTTATTCAATATTTTTGCAACTAGAACATACAAGTTACTTAAGCATAAAAATATGAATTCTGAAATAATACAACTAGCACCTTCGGAAATATGGTCAAATTTCGCAAAACTGAATGCCGTTCCGCGTGCTTCTAAAAAAGAAGAGCGTGTAATAGCCTTTATGAAAGCGTTTGGTGAAAGCCTTGGTTTAGAGGCTTTTGTCGATCATGCTGGTAATGTTGTCATCAGAAAACCTGCGACTGCCGGAATGGAAGATCGAAAAATGGTGGTCATGCAATCGCATTTGGATATGGTTCATCAGAAAAACAACGATACTGTTTTTGATTTTGATACTCAAGGCATAGAAATGCTGATTGATGGTGATTGGGTAAAAGCAAAAGGGACTACACTTGGGGCTGATAATGGACTTGGAGTTGCTACAATTATGGCAGTTTTAGAAAGTAAAGAAATAGCCCATCCACCAATTGAAGCATTATTTACAATTGATGAGGAGACTGGAATGACTGGCGCTTTCGAATTAAAAGGTGGATTACTACAAGGTGATATTCTTTTAAACCTGGATACCGAAGAAGATGACGAAATTGGAGTAGGTTGTGCGGGAGGTATTGATGTTACTGCAAAACGCAGCTATAAGGAAGAATCAACACCTGATAATACGATTGGCTATAGCATTACCGTAAAAGGATTACAAGGAGGTCATTCCGGAATGGATATTCATAAGGGCTTAGGTAACGCTAATAAGATCATGACGCGTTTGTTGTTTGATGGTTTTGAGAATTTTGGACTTCGGATTCACTCATTTGACGGAGGTAGTCTTCGCAATGCTATTCCGCGTGAAGCTGTTGTTCATTGTGTGATTGATTCCGTTCATCAATCTTCTTTTGAATTTGAAATAGGAAATCTTAGCAAACAGATTAAAAAAGAGCTTGAAACGATGGAGCCTGAGCTGGATATTGTAGTTGAGCAAACTAACACTGCTCCTACAGTTATGGAATTAGGTGTGCAGGAGGGAATTATAAAGGCTTTATACGCAGCTCAAAATGGCGTATATAGAATGAGTGCTGACATTACCGATTTGGTAGAGACTAGCAACAATATTGCTCGAGTAGAAATTAAGGAAGAATCCATTCATGTTGGCTGTCTAACCCGATCTTCAGTTGAAACATCTAAAATGGATTTGGCCAATAGCTTAAGAGCGACTTTTGAGTTAGTAGGCTGTGAAGTGGAATTTTCTGGTGATTATCCAGGGTGGACACCTAATATGAAATCACCAATTTTAAAAGTAATGACCGAGTTGTACGAGAAATTAAATGGAGAAAAACCTCATGTAGCTGCTTGCCATGCAGGTTTGGAATGTGGCATTTTGGGACAGAATTATCCTGAAATGGATATGATTTCTTTTGGTCCAACCATTAAAGGGGCTCACTCACCAGATGAGAGAGCTAGTATTTCATCCGTACAGAAATACTGGAGTTTTGTATTAGAGATATTGAAGAATATTCCTAAGAAGTAGATTCTGATAAAACTAAAAGAGCCAATAAACAAGACTATTTTAATCTTGTTTATTGGCTCTTAATTTTTTAAGCCAATATAGTTTTTGAGCTTATTCTGGTTTTTGTTCTAATCCAAGAATCTCAAGATCAAATACCAAAGTTGATCCGCCTGGAATTGGGCCGTAGTTTTGATCGCCATATCCCAAATGTGAAGGAATTATCGCTCTTACCTTATCGCCAACTTTCATGGTTAAGAGTGCCTCTCTAAAACCGGCTGCTAGTTGCGCTTCTGGACTATATTCCATTGGGAATGGAGTCATTTGATGTCTAATTGATCTGGTAACACCAAATTCTTCTGCGACCTCGGTAACATTGGTATCGAATAGGGTAGCATCTTTTGCCAACCAGCCAACATAATTTACCATTACTTTTGGTCCGCCAATTCTTGGTTTTTCACCAGATCCTTCAACTAGCTTAATGATTTTCAATCCAGAAGGAAGCGTTTGTGCAGTTTCTTGCTGTGTAGCCAATGTTGCTAAAAAGTCTGTCTTTGCTTTTGCTATTTTAGCCGCTTCTGCCTCTTTCTCTTTTTTCTCTTCTTCTAAGGCCTTCGTGAAGACATCAGCTGCGTCAAAATTTTTGGCTTCTTTTCCAACTTTAATGATCTCAATTTTATTAATGATAATGTCTTCTTTAGGTTTTGTACCTTGAACTTCCGTATTTGCAATGCTGTCAAGGACAGCAGTTCCTTTTTCAACTTTACCAAAAACTGAATGGATATTATCTAACCATGGTGTTGCTTTATGTGTAATAAAAAACTGACTTCCGTTAGAGTTAGGACCTCCATTTGCCATTGATAAGATCCCCTTTCCACTATGTGTTAGGTCTGGGTTAAATTCATCACCAAATCGATATCCTGGATTACCAGAACCATTTGCTAAGTGATCACCACCTTGAATCATAAAGTCTTTCATCACTCGGTGGAAGGTTAGGCCATCATAAAACCTTTTTCCTTTGAATTCTTCGGAAACAGCGGGATTGGTACCTTCGGTTAATGAAACAAAGTTAGCAACAGTTTTAGGTGTTTTTTGAAATTCTAATTTCAATAAAATATCTCCCTTGGTTGTTTGCAAATCTGCATACAACCCGTCGGCAAGGTCTTGGTATTTGGCAGATTTACATCCCGCAACAAAAATTGCGAATAGCACTAGTATATAATTAACTCTTTTCATGTAAAATTTAAAATTTAAGTTTGACTGTTATTCTGTTTTTTCTTGTTCTACGCTATGTACATTCACAATAGCTTTTAATGGTGTATTGGTCGTTATTTTTTTATTGTCACCATGATATCCGTAGGCTTGATTAGAAGGAAATAAAAAGACAACACGCTCATTGGCTTTCATTAATTTAATACCACTTCGTAAACCTTCCATTATATTTTCCTTGTCAACATAATACTCTTGTGTTCCAAGCTCTTCTTTTGAATAAATTACAGTGTTGTTTAGAAGTCTTAGTTCATAATCAAAAGTAACTTTATCCCCAAATTTTGGCATTTCAGTAATTTCCTTATTCTTGTTTTCGTAATAATACCAATAACCATTTTCTGAGGCTACATAGTCGTTCAAGCTATCATTTTTAATAATAGTTTGAATGACAGCCTCTTCCTTTGCAATTAGTTTTTTATTACGTTCAACCGACTGTTTTAAGAACGATCCGCTAGAAATACTAATTGGTTTTCTAGGAATTGGTTTGCTGCATGAAAACATACTGGCAATAAGCAAAAAAGCAATCCATTTAGTTTTCATAAGCCTCTTGTAATTCATTTTTATAGTTAGGTAGGACTGATTTAAAACGCTCAATTGTCGCTTCCATTGTGTCGTCGCTTCTTCCTCCTGCAGCATTATCATGACCGCCTCCTTTAAAATGTTCTCGCGCAAATTGATTCACGGAAAAACTTCCTTTTGATCGCAATGACAATTTGATAAAGTCTTCTTGTAAATCCTGAATAAAAATAACAGCAAATACAATGCCTTCGAGTGATAAGCCGTAGTTTACAAAACCTTCAGTATCTCCTTTTTTAAAGTGATTGTCGTTTAATTCTTCTCTACTTAACGAAATAAATGCCGTTTTATACTCCTCTAGTACCACCAGGTTATTAAGCGCACAACCTAACAATTTCATTCGATTAGTACTGTTCGTATCTAAAATGTTAGAATGAATTTTGAACCCGTCGATACCTGTGTCCAATAAAGCAGCCGCAACTCGATGTGTTGTTCCAGTGGTCGACGCAAATTTGAAAGAGCCTGTATCGGTCATAATCCCGGTATACAAGCACGTAGCAATATCCTTATCAACCAGATCGACATCGCCAAGCATATCCATAAAATGATATACCATTTCGCAAGTCGATGACATAGTCGTGTCGCTGTACATGAAATCGGCATAATCAGCTGGTTGTTGATGATGATCAATCATTACGAAAGTAGCATCAACATCAGCGACCACTTTTTCCATAGCACCAATACGACTAAGATGATTAAAGTCTAGCGTACAAATAATATCTGCAACCTTGATTAGCTCTGTAGACTGTTCTGCCGCATGGTCAAATTTTAGTATGCGCTCTTGCTGTGGAATCCACTTTAAAAACTGTGGATAATCATTGGGAGCTATTACGGTGCAGGAGTGCCCTAATTTTTCTAAATACATAGATAAACCAAGGGTAGAACCAATAGCGTCACCATCTGGATTTTTATGTGGTATGATTACCACCTTTTTTGGCGAAGCAAGCAGGTTTTTAAGGGCTTTTAGCTGGTTTTTATCCATAAGCGCCAAATATACAAATTTAATAATCGCTTAATCTTCGTTTTACTAACTTCGGACTTAAATACATCACATATGAAACGACTATTATTGATACTTATTTTGATTTTTTCTGGAGGAATTCAATCTGGTTGTAGTCAGGAAAAAGAAACCGACTTCGTAATTGCATTTGGTTCTTGCAATGATCAAAAACGGCCAAATGAACTTTGGAAAGATATCATAGCCACGCAGCCAGATTTATGGATTTGGGGCGGTGATAATATTTATTCAGATACCGATGACCCTGTTAAGATGAAATCGGACTATGATTCACAATTGTTAAATGAAGATTACCGAAAATTGGTTAATACAATACCGGTTATGGGAACTTGGGATGACCATGATTATGGTAAAAATGATGCTGGAGTCGAGTATGTAATGAAAAAGGAGAGTCAGCAATTGTTTCTTGATTTTTTAGGCGTTAGTAAGGATGATTCAATAAGAAAACAAGAGGGAATTTATACCTATAAAGACTTTGATACAGCTAAGGGAAGTATTCGTGTTATTGTGTTAGACACAAGATACTTTAGAACTACTTTGACAAAAGGGACAGGAGGTAAGCGTTATCAGCCTAACAAACCTGGTGATGGTACTATTTTAGGGAAAACACAATGGAAATGGCTTAGGGAAGCTTTAGACAGCAGTAAAGCCGACTTTAATATTATAGTAAGCAGTATTCAAGTACTTAGCGGAGAACATGGCTTTGAAAAATGGGCCAATTTTCCGGCGGAACGAGATTTACTATTTGATACTATAGCTAACTCAGGTGCAAAAGGGGTGGTTATTCTTTCAGGAGACCGCCATATATCGGAGTTTTCTAGAAGGGAAAGCACTTTATTGCCTTATCCCTTAATTGATTTTACTTCTAGTGGTTTAACCCATGCATATCGAGGGTTTAAAGGAGAGCCTAATGAATTTAGAGTCGGCGAGGTGGTTTTTACTGAAAGTTTTGGGGTGCTGCGATTCAACTTTGATGAGAAAAAAGTGATGATGGAAATGAGAGCAAAAGGAAACGTGGTATTGGATGAATTAAGTCAGAAGTACTAGTTTTTACAGCTTAATCAGAAAATTCAGAATTATAAAACTTTTAAACCCCGATAAAGTATTATTTTTGCACCACATTTTAAAAAATAGAAATGGCAACAAACAGAACATTTACAATGCTTAAGCCCGATGCAGTAGAGAATGGGCACATTGGCGCAATTCTTGAAAAAATTACAGCAGCAGGATTTAAGATTGCTGCAATGAAATACACGCAGCTTAGCAAAAGAGATGCACAGCAGTTTTATGCGGTTCACAATGAGCGTCCGTTTTTTGGCGAACTTGTTGAGTTTATGACTAGAGGGCCTATCGTAGCTGCAATTTTAGAAAAAGACAATGCAGTTGATGATTTTAGAGCATTAATTGGTGCTACAAATCCTGAAGAAGCAGCTGAAGGAACTATCAGAAAATTATTCGCAACATCAATTGGTGAAAACGCAGTTCACGGTAGTGATAGCGATGAAAACGCAGCCATTGAAGGTGCTTTCCACTTTTCTGGAAGAGAGATTTTCTAGGACTACAACAAATACAATACTGAAAGCCGTTTAGTTTTACTAAATGGCTTTTTTTATCTAAGAATTAGTTTGGAAACTAACTCTTTACCGAGTTCTCTATTCATCATTTCGATAATTTTTTGCTTACCATAACTCAATTCTTCTCGCAAAGGAGCTGATTTTAAGGAGATGTACAATGTAGCGCCTTTAAGTTGTACATCATCGGTATAAGCAGCCACGGCTTGCCCCATCATTTGCATCCAAATATCTTTTACTTGAACCTGATCTAGCCCTTTTTCAAGTTTATTAGCGCTTACAAAATCTTTTAAGACGTCGCTTATTGTTTGCTCTTCTCTAGTTCGTTTTTTCATTGCTCAGGTCTAAAGATTCATAACGTTTATAATGGTATTGCAAACCACGGTCATTTAATAAGACCATCGATGAGCTATCTGCTTTTTTTACATATTCATCCCAAGTCGCGATCTTGTTTTTATAAGAAATAAAGAGGCTATCATTCTTAGTGACTAATTCGATAGTCGATTCATTTTCATTTCCTAAAAACTTTCCATCTATTGTAGGAGTCACTTTCTTTCGATAACCAGATGTTTCATTTTCTAAGTAAAAGAGATCTACTGTATTACTTATGGAATATTCTTTTTTCTTCCCTTTAAACAAAACCTGCTCAATTTCCCAATAGCCGGCTATATGCTTTTTTTTATCCGAATTAGATTGCTCTTTGCTACACGCACTGCATAATAAGATAACAAAAAGGACCTGAAGTTTCTTCATAATTTGAAAATCTTATAAGATTGATGCGTTTTGCTTACTACCTTTTCGGTTCTTTCAGCATGCGTATCAGAAATAAATAGTTGACCAAAGTGATCATCTTCTAGCAATGAAACGATATGTGATACACGCTTTTCATCTAACTTATCAAAAATATCATCTAAAAGTAAAATGGGACTCACTCCAGCTTTTTCCTTTATAAAATCGAACTGCGCCAACTTTAAAGCAATCAAAAAGCTTTTTTGCTGCCCCTGAGACCCAAATTTTTTAATGGGATATTCTTCTATTTCAAAACTAAGATCATCCTTATGAATACCTTGACTGGTAAATTGCAGGGCTTTATCCCTATTGAGATGTTGCTTTAATAATTCGTCTAAACTTGCATCATGCAAATGCGACTTATAACTAAGCCCAACCTGTTCGTTCCCGCTAGAGATCGATTTATAACGCTCAATAAAAATGGGAACAAAAACCTCTAAAAATTCCTTTCGGGCATTGTAGATCGGTTTAGATAGCTCCGTTAGCTGCTGATCGTATATTTCGAGATTATCGGCATTAAATGTATTGTTCGCTGCAAAGTATTTAAGTAATGCATTACGCTGTTGCAATACTTTATTGTAGGTGATTAAATTGTTGAGGTAGTCTTTGTTTTGCTGTGAGATCACGCTGTCAACAAAGCGTCTTCTAGTATCACTGCCTTCTATGATGAGGTCACGATCGGCGGGAGATATGATTACTAAAGGCAAGAATCCGATATGATCTGATAGTTTGTCGTAAGCCTTAGCATTGCGTTTTATGATCTTTTTGTTTCCTTTTTTAAGGCTGCATATGATCTTTTCACTCCGATCATTCTTTTCAAATTCGCCATCAATGACAAAAAAATCGCTTCCGTGCCTAATATTTTGGGTTGCAACCGGGTTAAAATAGCTTTTTCCAACTGATAAATGATAGATAGCATCAAGCACATTCGTTTTCCCTACACCATTGTTTCCCACAAGGCAATTTATCTTCGTATCAAGCTCGAAATCCTTGGATTCAAAATTCTTATAATTAATAAGAGATAACTTTTTAAGGTGCATTAAATGGGTTTGTAAATGAGAAGGCCTTTATATATGGCAAATATAAATTGCAAAATATCGAAAAATTCAATAAATATTATATTTTTGCGCAGCATAAAAAATAAGCAATGGCAACGTATAAAAAACGAGCTAGTAAGGATAAGAAGGGAAAGAGTCAAGCGGATCGCATTGAGGAGCAGAGTACTACAGCTGAAGTATTCAACACGCTTGATGAAACTGCTGGCAAAACGGAAGCATGGGTAGCTAAGAACCAAAAGTATATTTTTATATTTATTGGAGTTGTTGCACTTGGTGTTTTGGGTTATTTGGGATACAATGAGTATGTACAAAAGCCTAAAGAGCAGGAGGCTGCAAACGAAGTTTACCAAGCAAATGAATTTTTTCAGGATGCCATGAATGGTAGTGCAGCAACTAAAGATTCGTTACTAACCCTTGCACTTAAAGGTGGTGAAGGTAAATATGGACTATTAGATATCATTGACGATTACTCTGGTACAAAAGCGGCTAATTTGGCAAACTATAGCGCAGGTATCGCATATTTAAATTTGAAAGATTACACAAATGCAATTGAGCATTTAAGTGATTTTTCATCAGATGATCCTGTTTATGGTGCGGTAGCAAAAGGTAGTATTGGTGATGCATTTATGCAGTTAAACCAGCCTAGTGATGCTTTGGATTATTACGAAAAGGCGGTTTCGCATAGTACAAATGACTTTACAACTCCTAAATATTTGTTGAAAGCTGGGATTGCTGCTTTAGAAGCAAAAGACTTTGCAAAAGCAAGTACCTTTTTCACTCGCATTAAAGAGGAGTTCGAAAATAGCACAGAGGCTAGAAATATTGACGTATATATCGGTCGTGCTGAAAATGCTAAATAATGGCAACAGCAAATAAAAATTTATCGGACTACGATAAGACTACAATCCCAAACGCGAAGGACTTTCGGTTTGGGATTGTTGTTTCTGAATGGAATGATACTATAACAGAAGGCCTTTTTGAAGGAGCACATCAAACGCTGATCGAGAATGGTGTGTCTTCGGATGATATAGTTCGTTGGAACGTTCCAGGAAGCTTTGAGCTGGTTTATGGCTGCAAGAAAATGATACGAGCTAACAAGTTCGATGCAATTATTGCTATCGGAAGTGTTATTCAAGGAGAAACAAAGCATTTTGATTTTGTCTGCAGTGCCACTGCTCAAGGTATTAAAGACCTTAATGTTGAATATGATACTCCAGTTATCTTTTGTGTGCTAACTGATAACAATCTACAACAAGCCATTGATAGAAGTGGAGGAAAACATGGCAATAAAGGTACTGAGGCTGCTATTGCTGCTATTAAAATGGCATATTTACGTGCTAATAGCCAAAACTAATTATACTACGAGTCAGACTGCTATATTACTAGACAAAGTATAGTGCTATTACACTAATTTCTTTAATGCAAGCCAGGTTATTTTCTGATGCTTTGTAGGCTCTTAACTAAGCATTTTTAACTAAATTTTTTAAGGAATTTGATGCTGTTTTTCTGCTAGTTTAATGATCAATTAATAAAGGACTTTTTTATCCTTTTTATGACGAATGTCATATCCTGCTTCTCATTCTGTACATATTTTTGGTTGAAATAATAAATCAGCCAAAATCATGAAATTCATATTTAGAAGTTTGGTTCTCCTTTTCTCATTAATGATGATAAGTTGTGGAGGGAAAGAGGAAAAAAAGAAGGACCAGATACAGATAAAACGAAAGGCAGACGTTGAGGTAAAAACTCAAGAAACTGTTACAAATGAGGTTCCTGCATCTCAACGAATTACCCTAGACAATAAGGGTGTTGGTAAAATAAAATCACTCACTTTAGATGCTACTATCAATCAAGAAATGGTTGCTAAGGGGGCAGCACTTTTTAAAACAAATTGTATGGCCTGCCATAAAGTGGAGAAACGATTTATCGGCCCATCTCCAAAAGGAATTATGAAAAGACGAAGTCCTGAATGGATTATGAACATGATTCTTGATCCTCAATTAATGGTAGAGCAAGACCGCTGCGCGAAAGATTTATTGGTTGAGTTTAATGGCGCGGCAATGGCCAACCAGAATATTAGCGAAGAACAGGCACGTGATATTCTAGAATACTTCAGAACCTTAAACTAATAATATATGAAAACTAGACACCATAATTGGCTGTTGAGCATACTTATAATGCTTTTACTGCTTTTTGTAATCGTTGGATGCAAGCAAGGAGCCAAGACGGAAAAATCAGAAACTCCAACTGCAACAAAGTCTGCGGAGACTGCTAAAAAACAGGGGCAGGCATTTATCGCTGATGATGAATCAACACCTAATGTGCTTCAAATTGCAATAGGGTCTCCTGATCACACTACACTTGTCGCTGCAGTACAGGCTGCAGATCTTGAAAATGCACTTGTAAACGCAGGACCTTTAATGGTTTTTGCGCCTACCAATGCAGCCTTCGATGCATTACCGGAAGGTACGGTAGATGATTTGCTTAAACCAGAAAATAAAGATGCTTTAGCCAACATTTTAAAGCATCATGTTACACCTGGAAATTACAGCAAAGACTTTCTCAAGAAATTCAAGAAACTAGGACAAGCTAATGATCAAAATACCACTATAGAGGTTAAGGGCGATGACGTGTATGTAGGTGGTGCAAAGATTGTTGCCAGTGTAAAGGCGGGTAATGGTATTGTACATGTAGTTGATAAAGTAATCCTGCCGCCAGCGCAGTAAGAAAACGATATAAGCTAATTAATAATCATAAATACAAACTAATGAAAAAATATAGTTATCATGTATTGTCACTACTGGGCTTACTGCTAGTATTTGCAGGATGTGGCAATCAACAAGGTCAAGGTTCTTCAAATGGTGCCTTGAACTCTAGCGCTGCGGAAAAAGTATACGTTGCGCCAGGGCAGCAGGACGAGTTTTACGCTTTTCTTTCAGGAGGATATAGCGGTAACCTTACTGTTTACGGATTGCCTTCTGGACGTATGTTTAAAGAAATTCCTGTTTTCTCTCAATTCCCAACCTCAGGTTATGGTTATTCGGAAGAAACCAAGCCAATGCTAAATACTTCTCATGGTTTTGTACCGTGGGATGATTTGCATCACCCTGATATTTCTCAGACAAACGGTGAGTTAGACGGTCGTTGGATTTTTGTAAACGGAAACAACACGCCAAGAATTGCGCGGGTAAGTTTAAGTACGTTTGAAACTGAAGAGATTATTGAGATCCCAAATAGTGCGGGTAATCATAGTTCATCCTTCATTACGGAAAATACCGAGTATGTAGTGGCTGGGACACGTTTTTCAGTTCCTGTACCGCAAAGAGATATGCCAATTGCCGAGTATAAGAGCAATTTTAAAGGAGCTTTAAGTTTTATTGAAGTAGAGCCGGAGCATGGTCATATGGATATTAAATTCCAGGTTTTAATGCCTGGTTTTAACTACGACCTTTCACACCCTGGACGGGGAGATTCTCATGGTTGGTTTTTCTTTAGTACTTATAATTCTGAAGAGGCGAGTACCTTATTAGAAGTAAATGCTTCTCAAAATGATAAGGATTTCATCGCCGCTATTAATTGGAAAAAAATAGAGGAGTACGTAAACAATGGCGGAGGTACAAAAATGCCAGCAAATTATGCGCATAATGTATATGATGAAAGTACACATATGGGTACAAGCACTATGAAAAAAGAGGTAGTTACTGTTGACCCCACTAAAGTGCCGGATGCAGTGTTCTTTTTACCTACGCCAAAGTCGCCTCATGGGTGTGATGTTGACCCTTCAGGGCAATATATAATTGGAGCCGGAAAACTATCAGCCGATCTTACGGTGCATTCTTTTGATAAGATGCTTGCTGCTATTGAAGGCAAAAAATTTGATGGTGAAGCCTATGGTATTCCAATCTTAAAATTTGAAGATGTATTGGCAGGTACCGTTAAAAGTGGTGGTTTAGGCCCCTTACATACAGAATTTGATTCAAAAGGAAATGCATATACTACATTCTTTATCTCATCAGAAGTTGTAAAATGGAAATTAGGTACGTGGGAAGTAATAGATAGACAGCCTACCTTTTATTCTGTAGGTCATTTAATGATACCAGGTGGTAACTCAAGAAAACCATTTGGTAAGTATGTGGTAGCCATGAATAAGATTACCAAGGATAGATATTTGCCAACGGGTCCTGAAATGGAACATTCGGCCCAGATATATGATATATCAGGAGAAAAAATGGAACTTATCTACGATTTCCCAACACATGGTGAACCACACTATGCAGCAGGATGTCCAGCCGAGTTACTCGCTTCGAAGTCTAAGAAAATATATCGTTTAGATGAGAATAAACACCCATATGCGGTTACAAGCCCAGATCAGGCCAAAGTAGTTAGAGAAGGGAAAAATGTACATGTTTATATGTCTACAATTAGAAGTCACTTTACTCCAGATAATATTGAAGGGATAAAAGTGGGTGATAAAGTATATTTCCACATTACGAATCATGAACAGGATTTTGATGTACCACACGGATTCTCAATGATTGGCCAAAATACATCAGAGATTCTGGTAATGCCAGGACAGACTAAAACGTCCGTTTGGGAACCTAAACAAGTAGGGGTTTGGCCGTTTTATTGTACCGATTTCTGTTCAGCATTACACCAAGAAATGCAGGGTTATGTCCGTGTTTCTCCAGCAAATTCTAATATTGAATTAAGCTGGTCTCTTGGTGGGGATTAAGTATTACTTGGTTTACGCCTATAAACTAAAATGGGCAGTCGAAAGCTGCCCATTTCTTTCACCATATTCGTCCACATTTACTTTATCAAAGACAATGAAAAAAGCAAGCATATTCATGATAGTTGGTTCACTATTGCTATTAGGCCTATTCAAATTCCCACTTTGGAATATTATGCTTGGTGCACCACAATACCCAGAGCCGTTGGGGATGAATATTTTTATTGATGGCATCGAAGGACAAAACGAATTCGACATACAAAACATAGATGGGTTAAATCATTATATCGGTATGAAAACCCTACCAAAGCCCGAAGATATGTGGGAGTTTAGCGTGTTTCCAATGGTAATCGGAGGAATGGCTTTATTAGGTGTTTTGCTGGGATTCCTGGGGTATTTTAAAAAGATAGGGTACCAATGGTTCCTATTATGGTTCTTTTTAATGGCCGTTTTGGGCACTTTAGGAATGTATGATTTTAATGCTTGGATGATTGACTATGGAACTAATCTGGATCCTAATGCCATTATGAAACTTCAAAATCCTGATGGTACACCAATGAGTTATAAGCCCCCGTTGTTGGGACATAAAAAGTTACTCAATTTCGATGCGTATTCGTATCCAAGATTAGGCGGTTATTTCATGTTCGTTGGAATGTTATTTACGTTGCTAGCGTATATGATAGGAAGAAATAAAATCAAATTAAATAGGCTATGAAAAGGTATTTAAAAATAAAATCTACTGTTTCAATCGTCATTCTGATTACTACGATTTCTTGCAGCACTCAGCCAAAATCCATTGACTACGGTTCTGACAGTTGTCATTATTGTAAAATGACCATTGTAGATAAAATTCATGCTGCTGAGTTGGTTACAAAAAAGGGAAAGGTATTTAAGTTTGATGCAGCTGAGTGTATGGTTAATCATATAAATGAAATTGATAAAAATACCATCGATAAATTGCTTACGAATCATCACGATACTCCAGAAGAATTAATACCCGTTACTTCATCAACCTTTCTAATAAGTCAACAGTTACCAAGTCCTATGGGGGCTTTTTTAACAGCCTTTGACGATAGGTCAAGCGCAGAACAAGTTTGGAAAAATGTTGGTGGAGATTTGTACTCTTGGGAAGAGCTTCAAGATCACTTAAAAAAATAGAAAGTCCTTATTCTCAATACATATAAGATGTTGTTTTATCATTAAATGATCATCTCTATAATATCAAAAAATATGGTAGTAACATTAAAACATATCATCTTTCTTGTATGCATTTTACATTGGTCTTTAGGCCAATCTGAAACCATAGAAGTTTGTGAATCTTGTGAAATAAACTCCGTTAAAGACGCAATTTCAAGGGCACAAGCAACAGATACCATCTTGATAAAAAAAGGGACTTATAAAGAGTTTAATATACTAGTTGATAAGCCGCTGACACTAATTGGTGAAGATTATCCTATTATCGATGGTGAAGATCAAGGCGAGATCATTAGAGTCGTTTCAGATAATGTTACAATCGACGGACTTTTTATCATTAATGTGGGAACTAGTTATACGAGCGATCATGCTGCCATTCGGGTTGTGCGAAGTGAGAATTACCTCATTCAGAATGTAGTTTTAGAAAAATTGTTTTTCGGTATCTACATTGAAAAATCAAACAATGGTAAAATCTATCACAACAAGATTATAGGCGATGCTAAAGACGAATACAATTCTGGGAATGGTATTCAATTGTGGTATTCAAAAAATGTAACAGTAGATCGCAATATTGTTCAAGGAGTACGAGATGGTATTTACCTAGAGTTTTCTGATGAAATAGTGATCAATAACAACATTAGCTCTAATAATTTGCGATATGGACTGCATTTTATGTTCTCGAATGATGACGTGTATACTAACAATACTTTCGAAAACAATGGGGCAGGAGTTGCGGTGATGTTTTCAAAAAGGATCAAGATGGTGAATAATATATTTCGAGAAAATTGGGGAACAACAGCCTATGGCATGCTTTTAAAGGAGATTAATGATGCCGAAATTATCGGGAATACGTTTGAAGAAAACACCATTGCAATAAACATTGAAGGTTCAAACCGAATTACATATCAAAAAAACTCTTTTATCAAAAACGGATGGGCTGTTAAGGTATTAGGGGCCTGTTATTCGAACAAATTCGAGGGTAATAATTTTTTGTATAATTCTTTCGATGTATCATATAACAGTAAGCTTAATGACAATGTTTTTGATGGGAATTATTGGAGTAATTATACGGGATATGACCTGGATAAAAATGGGATAGGGGATGTGCCATACAGACCTGTTAAACTTTTCTCATATGTTGTAAATAGAACACCAGAAACCATCGTGTTACTGCGCAGTTTATTTATGGACATTATTGATTTTTCTGAAAAAGTATCTCCGGTATTCACGCCCGATAATTTAATTGACGCGAACCCTTTGATGAAAAAAGTACTATGATCAAAATAGAAAGACTACATAAAAAGTTTGGAAAAAATCAAGTGCTTCGAGGCATTGATCTTGAAATTGAAAAGCCGGGAATTATTGCAGTTTTAGGACCTAACGGATCAGGAAAGACCACCCTAATCAAGAGTATTTTAGGCATGGTAATTCCTGATAAAGGAAGTATATCAATTCAAGAAAGCCTTATTAAGAAAAAATGGAGGTACCGTGAACGAATTCAGTACTTACCGCAAATAGCAAACTTTCCTGGGAATTTACGAGTAAGAGAGCTCATTAAAATGATTAAAGATCTCAGGCAACAAGAAAGTGATGATAAGAGCTTGATTTCACTTTTTGAGTTAGAACCATTTCTAGATAAAAAATTAACGACACTTTCAGGGGGAACTAAACAAAAGGTGAACATTGTCTTAACCTTTATGTTCAATGCTCCATTGGTAATACTCGACGAACCAACCAGCGGTCTTGACCCATTATCATTAATAAGTCTAAAAAAACTAATTAGCAACGAGCGCAAAAAGGGAAAAACAATATTGATAACCTCTCATATTATGCAGTTTGTAGAGGAGGTGGCCGACAATGTTATTTACCTTTTAGAAGGCGCAATTCATTTTAATGGTACTATAGATGAACTAAAAAATCGAACAAATCAAACAAGCGTAGAACATGCTGTGGCGGCAATAACAAAAGGAACAAATGTTTAAAATTTTTAAATACAGTTTTTTTGATTTAATGCGCAGCAGATGGAGTTATGTGTATTTTTTATTCTATCTAATCCTGGGTTTTGTATTGCTTTTTTTAAATAATGATGTATCAAAAGCTGTTATAACATTAATGAATGTAATTATCATATTGGTGCCTTTAATTAGCACAATTTTCGGCATCATGTATTACTATAATAGCAAAGAATTTACCGAGCTTTTGTTGGCACAGCCAATAAGACGCTCATCTATTTTTATGGGGCAATTTCTTGGTGTATCAGGTTCGCTTTTGCTTAGTTTAGTCCTAGGATTGGGTATTCCATTTGTGTCATACGGACTTTTTAAAAGCACTGCAATTTTCGATTTTTCGTTGCTTTTGGTAGTAGGATCATTTTTAACAATAATCTTCACTGCCTTATCATTTAACATAGCTATTTCAAATGAAAATAAGATAAAGGGATTTGGCTATGCGGTATTGTTATGGTTATTTATGGCAGTTATTTACGACGGACTTTTTTTAATGTCATTAATCGTTTTTGAAGAATATCCACTAGATACGTTCTCAATTGCGGCCACGATGTTCAATCCGATCGATCTGTCGCGTACCTTGATCTTATTAAAACTTGATATCTCAGCTTTACTTGGTTATACAGGAGCAGTTTTTAAAGGTTTTTTCGGAACGAACCTTGGCCTTATGACTTCGCTGTTATTGCTCATACTTTGGGCACTAATACCAATTTGGAGACTTATCATCAAATCTCAGAAAAAAGACTTTTAGATAAGTGTAGTTCTCACTTCTGTTTCACTATGCAATGTCTTGTGTACAGGACACTTATCGGCAATCTGCAAAATGCGTTTTATCTGCTTCTCGTCAAGATTACCAGTAAGCTTAATTCCACGATCGAAAACATCAATTTTCGTACCGTCTAGTTCACAGTTTTCACAGTCTGAAGCATGCTGTTTTGAGTAACTGGTATGCACTTCAACATTTTGCAAATCCCAACCTTTGCGCTTCACGTACATTTGAATGGTCATTGCTGTACAAGCCGATAAACCAGCAGAAACAAATTCATATGGGTTTGGGCCAAAATTATTCCCTCCAACTGACTCTGGTTCATCCGCTGTGATAAAATGACTTCCCACTTTCATATTCGTTGTAAAGCCATCTTCGGCATTTAAGCTAGCTACTACTTCATGAGATGTGCTTAAGGTTTTTGACTCGCTGGTATCGAGATAACGCACTGACCATCCTGCGATAACTTCTCCCGCATAATTGGAATCTTTTTTATTCATTAATAGGTGATCGGCGCCGTCAAGACTTACAAAGCTTTTTGGATGCTTTGCCGCATGATAAATTTGTTCTGCATTCTTGATTCCTACTGTCAGGTCTTGAGGGGAATGCAACACTAGCAACGCTTTGTTAAAATTGGTGACAGCCTCAGCTAGTGATTTACTTTGCAAGTCATCAACAAATTGTTTTTTAATTGTGAAATCACGACCACTTAGGTTTACAATGGCTTTGCCATTTGCATTAATCTCATCAATACTACTTTTTAACAAGTGCGTTACGTGTTCAGGATCGGACGGTGCACCAATTGTTGCAACGGCTTTTACTTTTGGTAACTGGCTCGCAGCAAATAGTACTGCTGCCCCACCTAATGAATGCCCAACTAACAGGCTCGGAGCTTTATATTCCTTTTCTAAAAAATGAGCCGCTGCTACAAGATCTCCCACATTGCCAGAAAAATTGGTATCCGCAAAGTCACCTTCGCTTTCACCCAGGCCTGTGAAATCAAAACGAAAAACGCCAAAACCTTTACTTGTTAAGGCCCGACTTATGTTTCTAACAGCAGCAAGGTTTTTATTACAGGTAAAGCAATGTGCAAATAGTACGTAGTTATGGGGATGTTGATTGGCAGGTAATTCTAATCTTCCTGAAAGTTGAAAACCTTCTTGATTTTGAAACTGAAGTTTTTGTTGTGGCATTGGTTATAGTTTTTCGAATAAGTCGATAACAAGTTACAACCCTTTCACTTAAATGACTATCTCCAGGTGTCTAAAAAACTAATGGGATAATGTATTTGTAAAATAGAATCAATAAGCCGACTCCAAGACAGTTTAAGATAAAACCTGCTTTCACCATTTGAGAAACTTTTACATGACCACTGGCGAATACGATCGCGTTCGGTGGTGTTGCCATGGGCAGCATAAACGCACAACTAGAGGCAATTGTTATAGGTATTAACACATGAAGCATTGGTACTTCTAGTCCGATGGCAATTCCTGCAACAACTGGAGCTGCGATGTTTACGAGTGCGACATTGCTAATCAACTCTGTAGTGAAAAGAACTACTACTATGAGCGTAATCACAATTAATGAAATTCCCCAAGCCGTATTACTGGCGATTCCAATTGCTATTGCATCGACGATTCCGGATTCTTTGAGACCCGATGCTAGCGCCAGTCCGCCACCAAATAAAATGAGAATTCCCCATGCCATTTTAGCGGTATCATTCCATTGCAAAATGAACTCGCCTTTTTTTAATTTCTGCGGAATAACAAATAAAGCAATCGCAGCAATCATGGCTATCTCCGTATCATTAATATTCAGAAAATCAAATTGAGCATTTAAAAGTCCACGGAAAATCCACATGAAAATGGCGAATACAAAGACAGCTATGACCTTTTTCTCTTGAGATGATATTTTACCAAGTTTTTTAATTTCCTTATTGATTACATCTCCTGATGCCTCAAATTTTCCAAGTCGGTTAGGAAAAACAATCTTAACAACAACAAAATAGGTTGCACTAATCATTAAAATTGAAAAAGGAAGACCTATGACCAACCAATTTAAAAATGAGATGTCAATTTGATATTCCTTCTCTAAAAAGCCAACTAAAACAGCATTAGGAGGTGTGCCTATAATAGTTGCGATGCCGCCAGCATTGGCTGCGAAAGCAATGCCAAGCATAATACTTAAGGCAAAATTCTTATCGTTTGCGGTAAATCCATCTTCATCATTAATCAAAAGTGAAATTACAGAAAGCGCAATAGGTAACATGACTAGCGTACTTGCCGTATTACTAATCCACATACTTAAAACTGCGGTAGCTATCATAAATCCCAAAATAATTCGGTTTGGACTTGTTCCTGTGAGCCGAATTATATGCAGGGCAATGCGTTTATGCAGATTCACTTTTTCAAGTGCCAATGCCATGATAAAGCCACCAAAAAATAGAAAAACAATACGATGTCCGTAGTTTTGAGAAACCTCACCAATTTCCATAATTCCACTAAGTGGGAACAGAACGAGAGGAAGTAGCGCTGTAACTGAAATTGAAACAGCTTCTGTAATCCACCAAGTAACCATCCATGCAGCTGCGGCTAATACTTTGTCAGCCATCGGATTGACCATTTCCGGCATAGCCAGCAGTATAAAAAATAGAATAGGACCTGCAAATAATCCAATTTGCTTCGACAAAGGAAATGCTTTCATACAAGCACTAAAATAGGAAATTCAAAACAGCTTATTGCGGACTTGTCTTCTTACGTAAATCGGTATTAAAAATTAAACCAAGTTGAAGACGATCGAAGTTTCTGCCAGTAAAATGATTTTTTAAATAGCCCAATTGTAATTGCACGTCATTATTAAATTTACGACCTAGTGCAAAGTATAATCGGTTTTGACCAAAAATGGGCTCCTGAAAATTAATGAATACTTCATCATAGGCATTTAAAAACCATTTGTCATCTAACGGATAAGTGATTTGTATGCGATAGCGGCCTCGATGTTGTGTATCATTTATATTATTACCAAAATCAATAAAACGCTGTTCTATACGATATCGATGCTCGAAAGCGAACTTACCGACCTTGTTTTTTAATATAAATTGCTGGAAAATTCGATGTTCTTTTGAATCTTCTTCTCCAGGGAATTCTTCGAACGTTCCGTCAGTGCCAATATAACCATAACCTAATGTCGCAATGGCTTTATCTGAAATATGATAGTTAAGCCCAGTACGCAGTAACAACTGATTAAAGTTCCCGAAGGTTTCGTAAAAACGGAATTGCGCTTCACTATGAATACTTAACTTATCTGATACTTTATTAGTACCAAAATACATATACCATGCGCCAAGTTCATCTTCACCAGTATTTTGAGAAAATGCTTGCGTTATGCTTATTAGAAAAATACCGACTAATACTTTTTTCATCGAGTTTCTTATTTAAAAAAGATGGCAATATAGAAATATATTGCCATCAGGTTGATTTTATTAAAAGGAATTATTCTACTGAGAAGGTTTTGGTTTCTTTAAATGGAGAAAGGTCGATTTTTTTCATTTCAGCTTCATAGTTTTTCCACTTATCCGAAAAGAATGTATTCGTTTTTTGAATTGCATCTTGTAATGCATCTTTCGCATTTTTAATCAAGGTTTGCTCGGTACTAGTAATGCCTTCTGGACGAGAATTAACATATCTACTTGCTGTAAAAACACGTTGCATCACTGTTACCTCAGGATTACGAGTAATACCTTGGCGTTTGTCGACTTTGCCGATATAAACGGCAATTACAGAATCGATTGCCTTAACAATATCTTTTGAAGATTTAATTTCGGCTTTAAACTTTTTCTTATCCTTTTTAGTCAACTTCGCTTTGTACTCATTTGCTGCATTTTTACTTTCTACTAGCTGTTTTACGGCATCGGCAGCTGTTTGTGTCATCTTCTCAATCTGCTTTCCGTAGGAATACGCATCATTAATTGCTTTTTGCGAAACTTCTAGTCTAGGATCACTCTTTACAGTAATATTTTGTGATGAGGTTTGATCTCCGTATTCCATTACTACTTTGTAGGTGCCTGGCTTAACACTGACTCCTCCTGGTTCATTCTTTCGTTTGCGTATGGTTCTTGAAGGTCGTTCGCTGCCTTTTTCATTCATAAACCATCTTGACTTATGAATCCCGGTACTATCTGGTGTTTTTCTTTTTAAAGTTCGTATCAAACGATCGCCATCATAAATTTTAATCTTAATAGAATCCCATTTTACTTTCTTTTCATCTTCTTCTTTATCGGCATCTTCATCTTTCTTTTTGTCGTCTTCTTTTTTCTTCTTCTTTTTCTCTACCTGAACAAAATAAGTCATATGTGCACCTCCAGCTTTATTCTCACCATTGTATAAGGCATCACCACCAAATCGACTTCCGGTGGGTTGTTGATAAGCCGCTTGATAGGCAGTAGGAGGTTCAAATAGGTGTAGTTTTTTATTCTGAATTGAAGGGTCTTTGGCTAGAGCACGCAAAGGTCGGATGTCATCAAGAACCCAAGCGGCACGACCGAAAGTGCCAATTACAAGGTCATGCTCTCTTTCTTGAATTACTAGATCTTTAACTGAAGTAGTTGGGAAACCTTTTTTATCCCATTTAGTCCATTTATTGCCTGCATTGAAAGACACATATAAGCCATCATCAGTTCCTAAAAACATTAGATTTGGATTAATAGGGTCTTCTAAAATACAGAGCGTATAACTCTGCACATCATTGCCATCAACGATGCGTTCCCATGTCTTTCCATAATTTTTGGTTCGGTAGGCATAAGGTGTATAGTTGAAACGACGATAATCATTGGCGACTAAAAGTGCTTCTCCTTTATTCTTGTTCGACGCTTTTATTTGAGTGATCCAACTTCCATTAGGCAAGCCTTTAATACTTTTAGTTACCTCTGACCATGTCGATCCGCCATTTTGAGTGATGTGCACACGACCGTCATCGGTACCAGCCCACATCATTCCTTTTTCAACAGTTGAAGGTTCGATTACCAAAATAGTACAGTGGTTTTCCGCACCAGTTGCGTCCATTGTCAATCCACCGCTTTCTCCTTGCTTCAACTTTTCAGGATCATTGGTTGTTAGGTCTTCAGAAATGACTTTCCAAGTCAGACCTTTATCTGTTGATTTATGAACGAATTGACTTCCGAAGTAAAGCGTACTGTTATCAAATGGATCAATATTAATAGCAGCATTCCAATTAAAACGAAGTTTTACTTTTGGGTCAGGATGTGTTGGTCGTACACTATAATTATTTCCTGTTTTCCAATCATATCGGCTAACAAAACCTTGCTGACTCATACTCCAGCCATACTGCGAATCATCTTTATCAGGCACAACATCAAAGCCATCGCCAAATGAGATTTCTTGCCAATATGAGTTACGTATTCCTTGCGCTTTCCAAACATATGCTGGCCCTCTCCAGCTTCCGTTATCCTGCATTCCTCCATATACGTTATACGGATATTCGTTATCTACATTTATATGGTAAAACTGAGCAACCGGGAGGTTTCCGATAAAGCGCCAGGTCTTTCCGCCATCCTTTGTAATGTTCATTCCTCCATCATTCCCATCGATCATAAATTGCCCATTTTCAGGGTGTATCCACCATGCATGGTGATCGGGATGAACACCATTATCAACACCATAAGCAGGCATTAATTGGCTAAAGTTTTTACCACCATCTTCAGAGGAGTTGACATAAGTGAAAATCGAGAAAACTCTATTTTCATTTTGCGGATCTACATAAATCTCTGAATAGTAAAAAGGTCGATTACCGATATCACTTTTATCATTGATCTTTTTCCATCTAAATCCGCCATCAATACTTTTGTATAGGGCATTTTTCTTCGCTTCTACTAAAGCATACACTACATTTGGTTTGTTTCGTGCTATGGCAATACCAATGCGACCAAGTTCACCTTTTGGTAGGCCATCTTTATCCGATAGTTTTTTCCAAGTTTTACCCCCATCATGCGTCATATGAAGCCCACTTCCTTTTCCACCAGATTTAAAAAACCAAGGATCACGCTTATGCTCCCACATAGCCACCATAAGCTTGTTGGGATTGGTTGGATCCATCACCATATCGGCAACACCAGTTTTGTTATTTGCGAATAAGATTTTATTCCAAGTTTTACCCCCATCCGTAGTTTTAAAAACCCCACGTTCAGCATGCTCGCCCCAAGGAGAACCGATGGCACCAACGTACACGGTGTTAGGATCGGTTGGATCAATGATAACTCTGTGAATATGTCTAGTTTGCTCTAATCCCATCGATTTCCAGCTTTTGCCTCCATCGAGTGATTTGTAGATGCCAAACCCGCCATTCAGGCTATTTCTAGGGTTTCCTTCGCCAGTTCCGACCCAAATTACAGAAGGGTTAGATTGTTGAATTGCCACCGCACCGATAGAAGCGGTTAACTCTCCATCAAATATGGGATTCCATTTAATTCCGCCGCTAGTAGATTTCCATAGACCACCTGAAGCAGTACCAACATACATAACATCAGGGTTATTGTGCACCACATCAATAGCAGTTACACGACCGCTCATACCACCTGGACCGATATTTCTAGGCTTTAAATTTTTAAGATAATTCGTGTTGATTTCTTGTGCGGACGAGATTAAAGTCAGGCAGATGAAAAGGAAGGTTAGTAAATTTCGCATTCTTGGTTTTGAATTAGTTTTAGAAGGCTAAAGTTAACAATTTGAGAAGGTGTATTTCTTAAAGGGATGTTAAGGTGTTTTAGCTGAAAAATGCTGTTTTTGCTGTTTACAACGAATAAAAATTTGAGTTTTACAAAATGCTTAGAGCAACTAGTGTTGTAGGGTATCTTACTCAAATACTGATACTTATTTACTATAATTTAATCGATAAGATTTGGTTTTTTTAAAAAAACTGCATAATATTGAAATTCATTATTATCATACTTATAGTTTTTTATTAATTATTAAAATTTATTTATTATGTCTTTTAAAGCAAAATTAAAAGTCGGTGGAGCCGAGTACAATGTATTGAACTGTAACTACGGTTTGCACCAAGAAACAGATGCCACAGGACGACCTTCTTCTGTAACACGTGGCGGAATGATCACCATCGAAGTCGAATCAACTGCAGACACTAGTCTTTCTGACTGGATGTTTAACAATTTTGAATTACGTAGTGGCTCTATTTTATTCCTGAAAAGGGACACTGAAGCAACTGCTAAGGAATTGGTTTTTACAGATGCATATGCTGTAAAATACGTTGAAAACTTCGATTCTACAGGAAAAAACCCAATGATTGAGCGCATTACGGTATCTGCAAGAGAGATTGCAGTAGGTAATGGTTCTCATACAAATGAGTGGGTATAATTAGATACTGAACCACATTTCGTGGTAACATTGTAAAAGTTACATTCTGGACGAATGGTTTGATGTTATCAAGCACATTCATAGTATAAGTTAGCAACCACTTGTTTAGGGATTATGTTGACTTCCATTGTTGAGAATGTGAATGTTTTTAGGGAAGGTATCTGTTGATTTGATCTTTCGAATCGAAATCGATAATAATGTGTTGCTAAAAAAATGCCCAAGGTTGGTAGGAAAAATTAAGGGTGAAGAAATAATAGCATATAATCGATAGATCTCGTTAATAAACTACTTTTTTTAATTGTGTATCACCCATTGTTCAGGTGTAACTTTTCAATTTTTTATTCTGCAATAATTTGTACCTTAACGTAAATAATATAGGTAGATGTCATTTTTAGCAAAACTAAATATAGACGGCGAGGAAATGAACGTACTCGACTGCTCTTTTGGATTTCATCAGTTAACGGATGCCACTGGTAGACCGTCCGAGAAGCCCAAAGGAGGTCAGCTACGATTGATTATTGAATCGACCGCAAAAACCGATTTTTTGGAGTGGATGATTTCATCGACCAATGTTAAAAAAGGAGAGGTTACTTTTTATAGAAGAGATAGTATGTCGACCTTGAAAAAAATAGTTTTCGAGGATGCTTATTGCGTAGATTATACGGAACAGTTTAATGCAACAAGTAACCAACCATTGCAGATTAGACTAGTCTTGTCTGCACGGGAGATTTCGATAAAAGGGACAACGTTTACTAATAATTGGCCAGTTAAGGGGTAGAACAACGCTATGGATCAGCCAAAGAAACCCAAGAAAAAATCTAAGCTGGAGATAAAAAAGGATCTTCAAGACCAATATGGTGCTTGGAAGGTCTTGGCAGTAGCTGGTTATGTAAATAGTCCTGAAGAAAAATTGGCAAGGGATCTTATCGAAGATGTTGCGAAAATTAACAATTTTATACCATCGTACTTTGCTACTATAATTCTTACCGAAGGTTTAGGGATTGATTATTTGGATCATGACTATAATTATAGAACCGATTCGGCAGGTAATAAAGTTATTCGTAACGATATAGAATTAAGCGGTTTCGATGTAGGAGGATTGGATGATTTTGGGAGTGAGTATCCGCGATACAAAAAATATTTACCAAGCTGGTTTGATCAAGGTTCTAATAGTGGGGATTTTAGTACGGGTTCAGAGTTTTACTCAAAATCGGAAACGAATGAGAGAAATGAAACGGTACTTTCTGCTCAGTTTAGTAATATGGAAAGTGTTATTTGGGCATGTGCTGCAACACTTTCTCATAGAAGAGATTTATTTCAAAAACACAGGAAAAACTTAGGATACCCTGCTCCGACTGAAGATCAGCTTGCCTATTGGAATTATATCTATTATCAAGGTGAGGGTCAAGCAAAGCGATGGTTGATACAAGTTGGTGGTTTGGATATTTTTGGATTAAATGGAATACTGCCAGCAAAAACAGTAACAAAAAAGAATAGAAATGCGCATGATGTTGCATTATCCAATTTAGCATCTTGGAGATATCTGCAAACATTTAAGATTTTTTCGAACTAGAGTATGGGGAAGGTGAGATTGATTGTTCTAATGATATGTTTCGTTTCAATTTCTTGCTCTAAAAATGAGGTTAAGAAAGATGAAGGCGAAATGGAGGCTAATTTGATACAGCAGTATCAAGAATTTCTTTCGAAAAGGAAGGACTATGGTCCAGTTAGAGATTCAATTTTACAGCATTTCGAAGATTCTTTATACAGCTATCTAAAAGTTGCTAGCTTTGATAAAAGTGAGTTGAAAGGTTTAGATAGTTTGGAAGGAGTTGGGGTGACAAGCTCAGCAGATGGAAAACTAAGAATAGTATCTTGGGATTATTTTAATGGTGGACCTTGGCACATACATAATAGTGTTTATCAGTTTAATAATGAATTAGAATTTGATGTGAGTTTTTTAGGTAAGAAGGAGCGTTATGGGTGGGTAAGCCCAGAAACAGACTCTTTCTACTTTAAGATTTTTCAGCCCGAACAAAACTTATACCTTCTAAAAAGTTGGGGGTCCCATGGTTCTGGAGGAGAGTTTTACATTTTTAAAATGTTGAGAGCTAAAGGAAATAAGTTAAGTGACTATAACGGGTTTGATAATAAACCAAACATATGGTTCACAAAACATCGAGGAGATGATGTTAAGATTGTTTATGATACTGAGAAAAAAACAATTTCATACCCAGAATATAAAGAAGACCAAGAAACAGGTTTTTCTAAATTGACTGGAGAACAAATAATCCTTTCGTGGGATGGGGAACAGTTTATAAAACAAGAATAGTAGAACAATGGCACTACAAAGTGATATTCAAATATATATTGAAGGGAATGCAATTCACGCGTTCAAACGGCTGACATTGCACCAGGAATTAGATTCGCATCACTTATTAGAATTAGTCTGTCGAATGGACGTTCTTGAGGAACTTAGTGGTGAGATAGCTTCAGAAAGTCGCAATTTCTTAGGAGAAATAGTTACCGTTCAAGTATCCACATTAGATTCATTAGAGGGTTATAAAGAACTGGAATTTAAGGGAGTTGTTACAGAAGTAAATAATACCAAAGCATTCCATCAAGGCGGAGGAGACCTGATAGTAATAAAAGCCCAGAGTGCTACTGTACTAGCGGATGACGGCCCACATTATACCTCTTATAACGACATGGGATTAACCGAAATTTTGGACAGTACATTCCAAGGTTACGATCAGTCAAAATTAGAAACAAGTTTCAGTCCTCAATATAGTGCCCCCTTGCATTATAGTGTCCAACAACAAGAAAGTGCATGGCAATATGCAAGTCGTTTGGCTGCTCAGTATGGCGAATGGTTTTATTATAATGGAAAAGCTTTAATATTCGGAAAACCTGAAGATGGCGAAGCAACGCAATTAACTTATGGTCAGGATCTAGAAGAGTTTTCTTTAAAGCTACAACCATCATCAAACAATTATAACTTTTTTACTAATGATTATTTAAATGCCGAGCAGATTGAATCCGCCACAAGTGCAGTAAATAGTAATATGAATGGTCATAATGCGTTTACAAGCGGTAAAAGTGATGAGTTGTTTTTAAAAGAGACAGCAGTATTTGTTAATACCTACAATGATGAGAAGTTGCAGCAACGCTTAGACAAACATGTAGAAAATCAGAAAAAAGCAGAAGAAGTTAATCAAGTACAGATTAATGGAGTTAGCGATAATCCCGGTGTCTTATTAGGAAATGTTATTAAAATAGCAGATGAAAACGGAGCTTATGGAAGCTATCGCATAACTAGAGTAACACATACAGCCACCGAAAACGGTCGTTATCAAAATCGATTTGAAGGAGTAACTGCGGATGCGGATATTTATCCAAATACCAATATTATGGCCTATCCTCGCAGTCAAAGTCAGACTGCTGTGGTAATGGATAATGCCGATCCTGATAGCCTTGGCAGAATACAAGTGCAGTTTCCTTGGCAAAAAGCTACTGGGGCGGTAACACCATGGCTCAGAATTCTAACGCCTCATGCTGGAGGCGAAAAAGGATTCCATTTTATCCCGGAGATCGATGAAGAGGTTTTAATAGGTTTTGAAGGTGGTAACGCGGAGAGACCTTATGTCATGGGAACATTGTATAATGGTAATGCCAATCCTGCAGGTTGGAAAACCGATGCAAATGATATAAAAGCAATACGAACACGGAGTGGGCATACGATTGAGTTCGACGACACAGATGGAGAGGAAAAAATAAAGATTTATGATAATGAAGGGAGTATTATCATTTTCGATACGAAGGAAAAATCATTGTACATCAATGCTACAGAGAACATAGAAATGGCCGCCAAGAATATTAAGATTATGGCGGAGGAAAATATTGAAATTCAAGCAAAAGGAAATATAGAAACAGCATCTGAAGGAGATACAAGCATTCAGACTGAAGGAAATACTACTTTACAAGCTAAAGGAGATACAGTAATCAGTAGTGATGCCTCGGTAACCGTTGAAGCTAAAACAGATGCAGAGGTCAAAGGACAAAATGTAACCGCTGAAGGAAAAGTTGCTGCTGAATTAAAAGGGCAGCAAACTAAGGTGCAAGGGCAGATGACGGTGATACAAGGAGCGAGTGGTAAAATCGATGTAGTTTAAAAAAGAGAATGCCTGGACCAATAGCGACAATAGGAAGTATGCATGTGTGCCCGATGGTAACGGGAACTACACCACACGTTGGTGGACCAGTTTCTGGACCAGGAGCACCGAACATCTTGGTAAACGGAAAACCCGCAGCCCTTATGGGCGATATATGCGTATGTGTTGGTCCGCCGGATACCATTGCTCAGGGTGCACCTTCTGTTTTTTTTAACGGAACTCCCGTTGCCTGCATGGGAGATATGACTGCTCATGGTGGCACAATTACAGTTGGAGAACCTAATGTGATTATTGGTAGTGCTGCAGGCGCTGGATCAGTTACCATGGCTGCAAGTAAAATTCCATTTCCAGAGATTTCTATTACTAATCGAGTATTGGGCAATGCTAAAGAAGCACTTGCCGCTCAGCAGAAATTGAAAGAGGAAGCGGAGAGAAAAGAAGGAGAACCACGAATTTTTAATCTGCAGTGGGTCAAAGAAGATCGAGTTATTCGAGAATCCAAAGTTTTAAAGGAAGTAACTCTAAGGGCACATGTTCAGAATATTGATGATGGGCAGTCTATCACTTTTAAAGTAAAACGTCCAATCGAAAATGTGGATGAAGAAGGAAATAAAACTACTACTGAAGAAGATATAATTGAATTAACTGGAACGGTCAAAGACAAAATGGTTGAGGTTGTTTGGGAGGTTGAAGATGCTAGTACGGATCAAGAAAATTCTTAGTCTATGGCAGATATAGCGCTTGAAGAAGAACAAGAAAAAATTTATGATGATGTAATTGGAAACTTCACCTTTACAGCGGAAGGGGGAGGCGCTCCAGAAGTCCAAGGTCCTGAGATTACTACTTTAAAACCTGGTATCAGATTACATTTTTTGCGGTATGGACTTTTTTATAAGAAGAGTCCTAATGATGTTACGGCTAGCATAAATAAACCTACTTCGACTAATACCGAAACTGGTAAAAAAGCATACACGATTGGTGATGTAAAGGCGCAACATAGTGATATACCATCATTAGAAAACTTTTATGTTGCGCGTACTTCTCTAAATCTCGGCTATATTTATTTGTTTAATGCTGATGATCCTGAAGGTCCAGATTGTCATGAGTTTGAAGTCCAGGAGGATGGTTCTTTTTCAACTATTTTATGGAGAAATAATAAAGATGTAAATGGGCGATATTTAGATCATAGGACTTCTGAAGGAGACCGACATCGATTTAAAGTAATAAGTAAAGAAAAAACTTTCTGGTTTGCCTTCTCAACAGTTCAGTGGACCGAGGAGTATTTGCAGGAGACCCGAAAAAATCCAGAGAAGACTGAAGCTAGAATGCAAAAAGTCGAATGTAGAGGAATTAAAAAAGAAGGTGATAATCACAAACATGCTATTTCATATAAAGACCTTTATACTGTTCATTACCAAAAACATGTTGGGCATGGAGTTCTAAAAGAAATCATACACAATATCGAAGCCGATGAAAAAAGGCAAGATGAAGAAGATGATGAAAATGTTATTTACGACGATATGTTTGTCACTTTGGATGATCCCATAGGTTGTGTTAATGATATCAGTCAAGTTGTTAATGACAAAACAATTCGTTTTAAAGCATTAGTTGATGCTATTCAATCGGGAGAGACACTTGACCAGGCTTACGAAAGACTGAACAATGGAAGCTTAGAGGCTCCTATGCCAGAAAAAGAATACCAAGAATTATTTACGCTCGCACTCACCTGTTATCAATTAGTTTATAATGATAATGATGCCATACTTAAATATGATGGTGGTTCGCCAGGTTTTAATTTTAGTGATAGACATTCTCTAGACCCAAGGCCTGCCAAAAAGTGGATAATGACGAATCATTCAACACGACAAATTGATAACACCTCTCGTATAGGTTATGGACTTGATCATCAAAAATTGGAAGGTATTCTGGGAATAAAGGAGCGAAATGAAGCAAGAGAAGACCTTATTAGGTATCGAGATGAGCTAGGTAATTTTGTTAGTAATAATTATTTCAGAAAACACCTTGATGACTACTTATGCAATCATGACGAGCGAAAATTAGAAGGCCGAGGTCTATTAATGGAAATTCTTGATGTACTTAGTTATCATCCGTACAAGTTTGACCAACATTTAATACTTAAAAAAGATTATGTCGAAAAAGATAAATGGGTAGATTGGATCTATAATATCACTGATGATGCTTGTCGTGAAGATATCAAAAGTGAAGAGGTTAAGAGTAATGCATCGGGTTATGAAGGAATGGATCCGTTGTATGCACTTTTGGGTGCTCCGCTCAATTTGAATGCATTTTTAGGAAATGCTGAGAGTTTTAGCAAAAAACTGGCAAGCGTATATAAAAAGAATCTTAAACACAGAGCATCGTTCATTGCCGGCATTAAAGAAATCGACGGGAAGTTTTATAAGACAATACCCGAGAAACAGGTTTTTATTGTTGACAAATTGAATAAGAATCTAAAAGTATTTGGACATGAAATGTTTGAAATACGTGACGGCGATATCTGGATGCGTCTAGATAAACTTGGAGTCGAATTGGATCCGGAATATAATCCATTGGGGAAATACACCGGTAAACGCGCAGATGTTTTGCGTATTATCAAAGATACCCACCCTGATGGCTTTGAATATAGGAGGATAAGAAAAGGGAGATATGTAGATTATGAAGTAAAAGTTAGGGTAAGAGAGAATATGGGTGCTTGGGAAACGCTTGATCCAAAAACTCAAAGAAATATAAAAATAAGTAAGGTTATTAATGGTCGAGCTTTTAATGGGGTGTTTGCGGCATTAGAATTGTATAATTTTGGAAATGCAATTATCACGGTTACCGAGGAGGGTAGCACACGAAAAGACGAAATCTATGCTCTTGGTTCAGCGATTAAATTAGGAGACGCAAGTATGAATCTGGCCAAGACAGTTGTAAGTACATCAACTGCAAATAAAGCATGGTTCAGAACAACTGCAACTAGTTTAAGTGTTGTTGGTGGTGTGATAACAGCGGGCTGGTGCTTCTACGACAGCTATAGCGCTATAGACAAAGGTGACATGGATGCTGGGTTAGCCCTTATAGGAGCTGGTGTTGCTTTTGGAGTATCTGCGCTTGCCTCCTTAGGGACTATAGCCGCTTTAGGAGGTCCCGTAGGATGGATCATGGCAGCAATTGGCCTTGGGTTATTGATTATAGCTTCCTTATTAACAGATTCTGAACTGGAAACGTACTTTAAAAATTTTGTTTTAAGCGATAGAGTGGCATTCCCAAAACCTGATTCGATGCTTCCTATGCGATACATTCTAAAAGTGTTGGATGAAAGGGAAAATCTTACAAAAGATAGTTACCATGAAACCTTGATGAACCCTTATGATGCCCAGGCAAAACTATTTGATTATATTATTTGTAAAGAAATTGAATTTAAGCCAATAGATCCTGAAAAAATAAGTTTTACCAGTCGTGAACCTGGAAGCAGTATAACAATAACTTCTTCTTTGACAACGGCCTATCGTTTCAATGCAAAAATGGTATTTAGTCGTTTTTTTAACCACCCAGATCAAGTGGAGGTTTATGCTTTTTTTTATGCTGAAGGGATAAAAAAAGGAAATCCAAAAAACATGGTTCTTAAAAAACCAGAAAAAGTCTATGACAATGATAACATGGAGGCGTTACAGGTTCAATTTTCGGTGTCAAGTAATGAGAGAAATCAGATCAAAATGCAATCAGAAGTAGTTTTTGCGTTGCGCTTAAAAGTAGATGAATCCAAAAAACTGTATTTCCCTTATCACTTAGGTGGAAAGGAGAGATTTTTAGGATCTAAAATACGCTTGCGTGGTTTAAGTGCGGGTCTTTACATTAGTGATTTACATCAAAATGAGGAGGTAAATATTGCTCCCTTAAATGAACTAAAAAATAGAAATGCTTGGTAATGGACTTTACAAGAAAAGTCACACATAACGGCTATAAGAATCCTGAAAAATTAAAAAAATATTACCATAGAGTAATTAAAAAAATTTATTCAAAGCCGGATAGTTTTGATGAGAACTATACCCAAGGTAGAGGCTCAGATTATTTGTTTTATGATGATGATTGTTTAGTTTCAAAAAGTGGGGGATGGGTCATTCCAATAATTCTGGGTCTCGTTTCTTTTGGTTTTCTTTTAATTTTTTTTCCAGGCCGGGAAGAAAAAAGTGAAATAATCGATTGGGTATTTTTTATTATTTCACTTTTGACATTAATATTCTCTTTTGTCTATGGCTTTACAATGCCGAAAAGAAAAAATATTTTAAACCGTAAGGATGGATTTATAACATTTTCCGGTTTTCTTTGGCAACCCGATATCACTATGGAATTTAGAAAAACAGAATTTTCATATAGTACTGGAGGAGAAGATGTGGTTGGGGCCTTTCAATTACAAATTATTAGACCGAATAAATGGCAGACCTTTGCAATAGCTGGTTACGTTGGTATTGATTGTTATGAGAACATGTCTTTTATAACTTGGTATATGGATCGAAACCGCCCCTTGCCTCCGGGTACATCCTTTGATGGATGTCGCCAAAAAGATTTTGAACGGAGAAAATCTGAGGGCTTCCCAAAACCATTATACCCTAGTGCAATACCAACACCAGAATTTACTGAAGAACAACAAAAAGAACGAGAAAAAATAGGAGGCTGGTAACCTAAAATTTATCAAAAATGAGCTTCAAAGCAACCCTTAACATATTTACACAAGCCTATTCGGTTTTAGATCTTAGCTATAACATCAACCAGCAAACGGATCATAATGGTCGACCTACTCGACGTGCCCTAGGCGGAATGATACACTTAAAAGTAGAATCAACCAAAGATGACGCTGGATTGTATGAGGCCATGTTTTCGCCAACACAATCTGTTCAAGGCTCTATTCGTGTTTATAAAAGGGACGGATTTAGTAAATCGTTTGATATTGAGTTCGCCAATGCATATGTGGTCGGGTTAAATGAGCACTACAATGCCGTGAGTAATCAACCGCTACATATGGATTTGACCATAAGTGCTCAAATACTGCGAATTCGTAATACAGTGTTTGAATTACCAGCAAACCCGAGTAATCCTTTTGTAGGAGCTGATGCCCCCATAACGGAACGTGAAACTAGCGATGATGATCCAGAATTGGTAGATTACTATATAACTGATCTTGAAGATAACAAGTTGGAAGAAGCGGTTCCAGGAGATAAAATATTATTGAATGTGCTAACGAAAAACCTAAAAGGGGAAACACTCACCTTAAATCTGGAAGATCCAACAGCCGATTATAAATATAAAGGCGATTTATTAGAGAATGATACTCTAAGTGATTATAAGATTAACTATGATCATGAGAAAATTGAGTTGGAGGTAATTATACAAGGATTGGAAGAATGAGCGAGAATACTTTTAAAATAGAGGTTGGAGGGTTTACTGCGACTGCAAGTATCATAGTAAAAGACTTAGTCATTGATCTTGTGCTATTTGTCCCTGGAACAACAGATCCTGTTAATCTAGAAAGCAAATTACATCAAGCATATAACAAGACCTATTTTGCAAAGGATGAAAAGAATAAGTTTTTACCCGCAAAAGAAGACCCTAATTTTCTTGAAGATTTTAGAATTCTAAGAGATGAAGAGTTTCCGGACATGCATATTGAAGACCAGTGGTTTAGTTGGACAGGGGATAATGATCCCAAAGCCAGAGTAAATGCGGGAAAAGCCTTAATGGATAAAATTTTAGATTGGTTTCCGGGTAATCGAAATAAAACGACATGGATCCACTTGGTAGGACATTCTCATGGGGGTAATGTAATTAATGAATTCACAAAGGCAATAGCCGAAAACAATGATTTTCATGATAAATGGAAGGTTAAAAGTGTGACTTACCTGTCAACTCCATTTTTCAACAAAATGCACCAAGTTGATGAATCGAGATTTCATGAAGATTGCAAGATTATTAATGTCTATAATGAATATGATCTGACACAAAGAGTAATAGCAGATTATTCGGTGAATGATTTATCAGCTTATGTTGCCTCTATCTTTGAGAATAGACTTTATAAAAGTGGCTCGAAAGAATTTGAAGCACTTTTTAAAGAAAAGGAAAAAACAAAATCTCAAAAAGACTTTGAGAAGTACATTGAAGAAGATCTAGGGGTAAACTTAATCAATACTCGTCAGGAAGAGTTGGAGCAACTTTTTAAAAAGCTTCAAAATAAGGATATTAACTATAATGATAGACTTTTACTTTGGGAATCAACTTTGAGTATTTTCAACGGATTAAGTTATTTTCTCCGATTGTTTAAAGAGGAGACTGCTAAAGCGCCTAAAACTGCTACCAACGTTCAAAATCTGTTATTACTACTTACAGATATTAATGTTTGGGTTAATAAAGTTAAAAAGGATTTAAAGGAAGGAATTACATTTATTAAAGATGATCAAGTAAAAGAAAAGGGTTGGTGGACAAGAAATATAACAGATAATGTACCATATCGTTGGACATATAATTTTGCACAAGACCTTAATTTGTCGACTGAAATTATTGGTTGGTTGAATACATTGATGGAGATTAAAACCGGACCGAAGGATAGTTATTTATTTAAGGTTTTTGAAGAACTTTTGCTTGCAGAAAAGCACGGTGTGATAAAGGTTATCGATGATACTAGTAATGATCCAGAGTTTCAGTTTAGTAAATTCAAAGGAAGTATTATTTCTGAAAATATTACAGACCTAGATAAGTATAGCACAAGGAATAAATTTAACGACTTTAACGTATTTATTTCTATGTTAGAAGATGCTGTTAAAAAAGGAAACCCCTCTGGGAACGAGCAAAAAAACATCAAAGAAATTCTCTTTATTTTAGTTAGTCAATTAGATTCAAAAGACAGTTTTAAAGCAGCTCATAAAGTATTGAGAAATATGAACATAGCCTTTGCCCTATTATCTGGGCCACTTGTTAAGTGGTATCTGGATATAGATAATGAGCTTAAAGAACTTGAAAAAAACTTAAAAGTTTATAAAAAAACAATAGCGAAATATAATTGTCACCTTATTGCCAATGAAGACCTAGTTAGTGATGATTTTGGATTAATGGAAAAACCAGGAAGTTTAGGTTATTTTGCCCAGGTTTCTCATAGCTTGAGTCATATGTTAATGACTAATGAAGTGAAAAATGAATTGAAGGAGAGTTTTGGATCAAGAAGGATATGATGTGTATTAAAAATAGTTTTTTGTTCTTATTTTTTTTTGGCGTATTCAGCCTTAATCTCTTTGGTCAGAAGTTAACAGATAGAGACCTTAATGAAGAACAATTTGCAGCCTTACTAACTTTAAATAAGGTAATCCCCGAAATAGATTTTGAGGAAAAAGGTGTCGCGGGCTTCTATCAATACTATGAAAATACCAGAAAAATTGAAATACCTTGCTCGGATATTGAAGGCGAAACAATAGATGATATTTCTATTTTTTCAACCTTGCCTAAGGTTGAAGAGATTTTGTTTTTTGGATGTTCAAATAATGACTTTAGTTCACTAAAGAATAGTTCCAAATTAAAAACGCTACGAATTTATGAACATAAAACATTACTTGATTTAACCACTGTCTTTCAGATTAAACAGCTTGAAAACCTGGTAATTAATGAAGTGTCTAATGTCTCTGAAAATGAGTTGCAAGGCATTGGATTCTTAAAAAACCTACTAACCTTATCAATTGAGAATAGTGATATAACGGATTTGTCTCCAATAGTTGACTTAAATAAACTTGAGAAAATTTCAGTTGCGTCATGTAATATTAGTAAAACTGAAAATTGGAATGCATTAGCTCAATTAAGAGAAGTCTCTCTAACTGGATGTGGTCTTACCAACTTAGATTTTTTAACATCACATGAAAAACTGGAAGTACTAAGTGTATCTCAAAATAAGCTACAGAAACTCAGTTTGAATTTTAAGGGGTTGAAAACATTATGGGTAGCTTCAAATGAATTGACAAAAGTAACTGGATTTGCAAATAGTAAGGACTTAGGTTTAATTAATTTAGGTTATAATAAGTTGGAAGATATAACAGAGCTCATTGATTTAGAAAACATAGAGTTTTTAAATATCAGTTATAATAATATTTCTGATATATGTTTTTTATCCTCAAAACAAACTTTAAGTAATTTAGATATTTCTAATAACCCAATAGGAGATGCTAGTTGCTTAAAGGCCTTAATTAATCTTGAAACATTTGATGGCAGTTCGAATCGATTATCTATATATCCTTGTTCTCCTAGAACACTTGAAGAATTAAAATCAAATAATTCATCATGCAACAGTCTTGAAAAAGGCTTATACTGGTCTTTAAATAACCTGTTTTATATTCTAGCTGCAATCATAGTTTTCGTCATAGTAATGGTATTTATTAGCAGGTCAATGAATAGAAAAACGGAATAATTAATTTATAAGATTTCTGGCTACCGATCTTAACAGTATCTTGTAATTTTCGTCTAACTTATACTCGATCTTTGTTGAATTCAACGGAAGATTACCTAACCTCCTCTTTACCATCCGCATGTAATGCAAACCTTCCTTTTTTATCTTCATTAGTAGGATCATGGGAGTTCCAAGGCCAACCCCCGAATTCAGTCTTACGATATTCCATAATGGCATCAGTAATTTCTTGGTAGGTGTTCATAACAAACGGGCCTTGTTGGGCTACGGGCTCACCAATCGGTTTTCCTTGAATTAACAAGAACTTAGCTTGTTTGTTTCCATTTTTGATAGTCAATTCTTTCTCAGGAGAAACGTACATTCCATGTAAAGTAGGAATTTCATAGCCTTCAACTTGTATTTCATCACCTTGAAAAAAATAGATACTTCGATTAATTACGCTTTCTGCTGTTGGCACTGACCATTCAGCATTGGCATCAATGGTTCCAATCCAAATAGCAACTGTGTTTTCAGTATTTGCCGCCCAGGAATTTGGAGTAGGAGCGAGTGCTTTTTGGTCATCATAAGCTCCTGCAATTAGTTTGATTGAAATACCATTTTCAAGAGTAAGTGTCGGAATATCTTCATTCCAAAGCATTTTATAATGTGCATCGACCATCTTGTCTTTAGCAGGTAGATTTAGCCAAATTTGAAATAAGAGCAACTCATTTTCCTCCTCCGTCTTTAGTAGGGGAAACATCTCGCTATGTTGCACACCTTTGCCGGCAGTCATCCATTGTACATCGCCTTCGCCAAACCTACCTTTAGCACCAAGTGAATCAAAATGATCGGCGATTCCTTTTTCAACAATCGTAACGGTTTCAAAACCACGATGTGGGTGGTGCGGAAAACCTGGAACTGTCTGGCCATGATACATATTCCATCCATCTTTATTAGCGAAATCCTGACCAATATTTCTTCCTTCTAGTGATGCTTTGGGGCCCATTTTACCATTACCTTTTGGGAAATGATCATGGTGAAATGCACAAAATAAAAATGGGTCTTGTGTTGGCCATTGATTGCCTAGTTGGAATATTTTTTTGATAGCTGTCATTTTTCTTTTTCCTTGCTTTTAAAGGTTATGTTTTTCAATCATGGCAACAATTTCAGTATGACCATGCAATTTGGCAGATTCTATCGCCGAGAATCCACCATATCCATCTATAATTGTACAGTCAGCACCATTTTCTAAGAGGAACTTGACGATTTCAAAATTCCCGTTTCTAGCGCTTTCAATGAGTGGGGTTGTTAACTCTTCGGGATGGACATAATTAATATCAATACCCATTCTCACATAAGCTTTTACCAATTCAAGATTTCCTTGCTCGGCAGCTTTTAGCATTTCTTTCCAATCACCTCCTCTTAAATTTACCATGTGTTTCTAGATTTAATTCCCTGAGAACAGAGACGGATAATTTCTTTAATTCGTTTTTCTCTGGTTTCTTGTCGTCTAGCCTGATTGAGCCAATATAAATAGCTTTTTCTGTTGCTAAATGTAAAGCCTTGATAATTGCTAAAAGCAAGTTGATTACCGTTAAAAGCTTTTTGAAGATCCATTGGAATAAGTCCATTTTCAACATCATCTAATGCAATCCACGAGCCATTTTCCTTAGCTATTTCTATAGACCGATATCCCGCTTCATGCATTTTATTGGTGGCAATTAATTCTTCAACATGGGTTTTGTTAACCTTGCTCCAGACACTCTTTGGTTTTCGTTTGCAGAAGTATTGAATTCGTTTTGGTCCACCCACATTCTTTACTGTAGAATCGATCCAACCAAAACATAATGCTACACGAACGGCTTCTTCCCAACGCATTGTGGGAATCTTGGCTTCCAGCTTATAAAAAACCAGATATATTCCGTTTTCGTATTGGTCATAGTTTTGATATAGCCAATTATACCACTCGTTGTCTTTTTTAAAGTAGAGCTCAGGTTTTTCAATCATTATATAAAGATACAAATCATAAACCCAATTTGATGCTTATTAACTCCCTAACCAATCGGTATGAAAAGTTCCTTTTTTGTCTACGCGTTCGTAAGTATGTGCTCCAAAATAATCCCGCTGCGCTTGTATCATATTTGCAGACAAATTCTTAGTGGTCATTGAATTTAGATAGGTGAGTGCCTCACTAAAACAAGGGATTGGGGCATCACTTTCTATCGATGCGATGACAATCATTTTTAGGCTATTTTTTAGGGATTTAACTTGATCGACTATTGAAGGTTGAAACAGAATTGCCTTATCAGAATTAGTAAACAAATTGACTAGACTCTCCATTAATTCCGATCGTACAATACATCCATTTGTCCAAACACGGGCAATCTCACTCAAATTCAAATTCCAACTGTAGGTTTTTGAAGCTTCGTTGATTAGATCAAATCCCTGATGATGATTGATTATTCTTGCCGCTGTATAGGCTTCCTTTAAAGTGTCAATATCAAATTGTGGTGCAATTTTTTCCTGCTCATAAAGGTCGACCATTTTAATACGAGTTTCTTTAAAAGCTGATACGTACCTAGCGAATAAAGCACTGGAGATTACGGTAGCTGGTATTCCTAAATTGGCAGCAGATACAGTGGTCCAGTTTCCTGTTCCTTTGTTTCCTGCCTTATCTAGTATTTTATCAATTAACCAGCCTTCACCTTCTTTTTTTCTTAAGATATTAACCGTTATTTCTAAGAGAAAACTATTTAATTCGGTTTTGGTCCAAGACCCCATCAAATCAGCAATTTCTGATGGTGTTTTTCCTTGTGTTCTTAATAACTGATAGACTTCTGCCAGAAGTTGCATTTCAGCATACTCAATTCCGTTGTGGACCATTTTTATATAATGACCACTACCTTCAGGTCCTACATAGGTACAACATCCTTTTCCGTTTTTGTCAACTGCAGCAATTGTATCAAGGTAAGGAGCAATCTCGTCATAGGCTTCTTTATTGCCGCTTGGCATGATTGACGGACCCTTTAATGCGCCTTCTTCACCACCAGAAACTCCTGTACCTACAAAGTGAATTTCCTTTTCTTTTAAATAATCAATACGCCGTTTTGTATCTTCAAAATGAGAATTACCACCGTCAATGATGATATCACCTTTATCAAGATACGGTTCTAAATCTGCAATAACATAATCAACGGGTTTTCCTGCATTCACCATCAACATAATCTTTCTAGGTTGTTGCATTGAAGCAACAAAATTCCCCAAATTATCAAAGGCTAATGAATTTTTAAAAACAGGAAATTCAGCTTTAAAGTCTTTTGCAATATCCACTTCTTTTTCATCGACGTGCCTGTTATACATGGATATGTTAAATCCGTTATTTGCTAGATTTCTACATAGACTTTTTCCCATTACCCCAAGTCCGATAAGACCGAATTCGGTTTTATTAGTAATAATATTCACTGCTTGATTGGTAATTTCTTCTGGTGTCATTGTAATTGAAAATGTAAGCGCTTTTTTGGGATTCTCTAAAGCATCAAATTGCGATTGCAATAATGCTTCCGGCATAAAATGATTTTCTCGCTGCTTCATTCTTTCCGAAATTAACTCGAAACTGCCCTCTAGGTGCACAAAATAGATTGATTTTATAGATTGTCTGAGCAACTGTCGGTAGTCATCCTTTAAGGCAGAGCAGGCAATAACGGCACCCTCTTCCGATTGTTTTTCTTGAGCCAGCTCGTTTAACGACTTTAGCCATCCCAAGCGATCACCATCATTTAATGGCTCACCAGCTTCCATTTTCTTTTTATTTACTTCCGGATGAAAGTCATCTCCGTCGAAAAAAGGAATTCCGATTTTTTCAGATAGGAGTAATCCGATGGTAGTTTTCCCAACACCAGAAACACCCATTATAATGATTATGTTCTTCAAAGTTATGATGCTTAAATAAGCGTCCCAATTTAGGTGATAAAATGACTTACTACATAATACTATTTGAAAATACTATGGTACTTTCCAATCCAATTTTAGAATAACAAAAGAGGTTTTAGCAACTCATTTTCTTATTCATAAATTCTAATTATTTCTCCATTTATTTTTCCTTCAATGCTTTTAACATAAGCATTGACAACTTTATTCATCGGAACCGGATTATGGCCTGGGAAATAGTCACGGTATTTATCAACTGCGTCAATTACCAAACCAGATGATACTACGTTAATACGATGACCGTTTTCAAGTTCTAATGCAGCAGCTCTAGCAAAACTATGAATTCCACCATTAACCATGGCCGCACTTGTGGTCATTGGTACTGGGTCATCTGCTAAAATTCCTGTTGAAAGTGTAAACGACCCTCCAGCGGATAAATGCTTTTGGCCAATACGAACAAGATTTACTTGCCCCATTAGCTTACTATTTAAACCAATATGAAAATCACTTTCAGATAAGTCGTTAAAAGGAGCCCATTTTGCCTCACCGGCAATACAAACAATAGCATCTACAGTACCAACCTTTTGAAACATATTTTCAATCGATTTTGAGTCGGCAATATCGACATTGACATCGCCATTAGTACGAGCTGCAATTATTAATTCATGATTTTGGGTTAGATGATCGCGCACTACTTTACCAATAGTACCGTTTCCACCAATAATTAGAATTTTCATATTTGTTTTTAGGTTATTTAGTTAATTATTTTGCTAGCATAAAAAGTATTGGAATATGTGCTCGGGCATTCCAGCTTTTTTCAGAATGATCTGCACCTTCAAATTTCTGGGTTATCCAGTTTTCATTTTTTACATAGCCTTTATCCGTCATTATCTTATCGACTCTCATTTGATAAGGCTCATATTGCGCATCCAATGTCTCAGTCCCATAATCGAAATAAATTTTGTGCGTTTTAGGATCTGGTAATGTACTAGGTAATGTTGCAATATAAGCATCCCCAATCATTGGTATTGGCCAATGTGTTGAAACGCAGCCCGCAGCACCAAATACATCAGGATATTTAGATATAGCATATAAAGATATTAAGCCACCCATAGAAGATCCCATTATAAAAGTGTCCTCTGCTTTTGTTGATACGTTATATGTTTTGTCAATAAAAGGTTTCAATTCCTTTACCAAAAACTCGAGATATTCATCCGATAATAGTTTCTCGCCACCAAAATTATCCATTAATGCTTTTCTAGCTTGATCATTATCCGTAGCTTCTTTTGGTTGAGCGGGCATATACTCGATAAATCGTGTTTTAAAGGTATTCCATGGTGCAACTACAATCGTTTTTTCAATTGCTCCTATGCGCATTAGGCTGTCAATTGTTTCATCTACTCCCCAGTCTATTTTAGTGTATGAAGTAGAGGGGTTGAATACATTTTGACCATCGTGCATATATAATACATGATAGGGTGTAGAATCATTTTGATCATAACCGGCAGGAAGAAAAACTTCGACATTTCTAGATTGTACGATTTCAGATTTGAAATCCTTATACATAATCACTTTTCCCTTTTGCTTGGTTTTAAGTGTTTTGTGATTGCTTTGCGCAATACTTTTTGTGAAAAAGACACAGGAAAGGAAAGCCGTGATAAAAGAAATTAATTTCATTGTTAAAGAATTATCTTATTATTTGATTCGGAAAAACTACAACACTTTCATGACCATCTTTTCCTATAGCAGATACGCCGAAAAAGAAATTGTCAATCACAATTCCCTTTAAAGTAAACTCGGTTATATCACCTACAGTTCTGCTGTTATCCCATATGGGACTAGTCGTATCTCTCCAATATATTTTATAACCAACCGCACCTTCAGTTTTATCCCATTTTAATTTGGCTGAAGGTTCGACAATACCGCCAATACCTACTGTTTTTGGAGATGGAGGTGCCCAAGCCAAACCAGCCATAGTAATGGCATTTACAGCTGTAAGTTTTTTAGCATAATCGAAGTTGACGTGTTCAAAAGTATCACCATACTTAATGCCATTTTCTGTTCGCAAATCTTGATGCTGCTGTGTGTAGTTTTCATGTGCTTCCATGATTCGTAAACCAGGAAAGCCTGCATCGTTAAATGGTCTATGATGTCCGCCGCGCCCAAAACGATCTAATCTATATACTAACATTGGATTCATTTCTGGCATATAAGTTTTAGTTTGCTTGTGAACATAGCGTGCTAGTTGTCTTGAAATTCCATCCACTTCACCACCATAAAAACGTCTAGAACGTCTTTGTCTTTCGGTTTCTGTTGGTGGTACGGGTTCAGAGAAAATTCGGAAAGTACGATTGTCAATAACTCCATCCACACCAGTAATATTGCCAATCATATCGTTGTTTAGAATTCCAATAATCTCCCAGCCTTTTTCTTTGGCATATTTAGCCAAGCCTTGTCCACCAAATAAGCCTTGCTCTTCGCCAGATAGACCGACGTAAATCACACTATTTTCAAACTTATACTTAGATAACACTCTAGCGGCTTCAATTGCACCAGCCATACCACTCGCATTATCATTGGCACCAGGAGAATCTGAAGTATAATCAGTAGGGTCACTTACACGAGAATCGATATCACCACTCATGATGATGTAGCGATTAGGATATTTTGTTCCCTTTTGAATGGCGACTACATTCACCACCATCACATCTTTTACAATACGCTGATTGGTTCCTTTTTTTACCAGGTCTTTTTGATAAAAAACATCTAGGCAATTGTTACAATCTTTTGAAATGTTTTCGAATTCCGATTTAATCCACCTTCTGGCAGCACCAATTCCGCGAGTATTAGATACAGTGTCACTTAATGTGTGCCTAGTGCCGAAATCGGCTAGTTTTTTAATGTCAGCTTTGATTCTATCAGCAGATACATTGTCGATAATATCATAAATACGCTGATCTTGTTGGGCGATAGTTAATGTAGTTATAAGCAAGCAAAGGAGAAGTAGTATATTTTTCATTTTTGGAGTGATTAATAACATTCTAAATTAAGCAAAAGTGGACGTACATTTTTATTAAAGTTTGTTAGGACTTTTTTTAAGAAGATAAAACAGACCAAAAAGTGGACCTATAGCTAATGGAATAAACAGGAATTTTATCTCAATATGCTCACTTAAATATGCTAATAATTGGATACTTATGATGCTTATGGCAAAACCAATACAATTAACAATAGTTAATCCGGTTCCTTTTAATTCTGGCGCAGCAGCCTGAGCCACTAATGTTGAAAATTGAGGTGAATCTGAAATGACGACCATACCCCAAATTACAAATACCGAAAGAAAAACTGGATACGGAAGTTGAAATAACAAAGGTGAACATAAACAACAGATACCAGATATCAGCAATGAAATAACTGCCACCTTTTTGCTTCCTTTTCTAATAGCAATGTAACCACCTATAATACAGGATAACAGTCCTACAGCAATTATTGTAAATACAACAAACGGACTTGATTCATTTGACTCATGAAGTTTGTTGTAATATTGAAATGCGACGGGCACAAATGCCCAAAAGGCGTATAATTCCCACATATGTCCAAAATACCCTAATGCAGCTATTTTGAACTGTTTTATTTTGAACAGATTTGTTGTTGCATTAAGCAGTAGTCGTTGGCTAGGTTTACGAAAGGGTCCGTCTTTAACGAATATCACCAATGATAATCCTCCTAAAACTGCAAGAGCTGATGTTCCTTTAGTAATAAAACTATAGTTTGTACTCCAATTAATTCCATTCAAAAAATGAGGGAAAGCGGTCCCTAGTACTAGTGCTCCTACCAGATAACCCAGCGCTTTTCCTAAACCTGCTTCATAATAATCAGCTGCGATCTTCATGCCAACAGGATAAATACCAGCAAGGAAAAAACCAGTACCAAACCGGACCAAAATTATTCCGGTTATGCTTAGATTTGGTAGCAAGATGATAGTGTTACAAGCTGCCGCAAGAAAGGAACAAGTCAAAAATACCTTTGAGGGCGAAAACCTGTCCGCGATCATTAATAAGGCAAAAGTTAATGTGCCAATAATAAAGCCTAGTTGCACTGAGGATAATAAGTGTCCAATATATTCGGAACCATTGTCTTTTAATATTGGTATTTGATCTACAATTGCATTTCCAGCAAACCAAAGGGAGGTACAGGCAAACTGTGCGAATACAATAATTGGTAGAATATATTTTTTTGGTTTCAAATGCCGATTATTCCTGAATATTGGTTACTGAAATAATCTTACCATTTTTAATTTTATAAACGGAAACAGCACTGTAATTACCACCGTTAAAATCGTGATGTTCTTCATCAATTATTATATCGCCAATAATAATTCGCTTGTCAATTTTTACCTTAATGCCCTTTACATTTTTAAAGATATTTCCATATAGATTGGATAAAGTATTCTTTCCTGTCGAAGTTTTAAGGTTCGGATAATTGTATAGAATTACATTTTCATCATATGCATTTAAAAACTTAATAAGATCTTGCTTGTTATAGGCTTCATTTTGCTGAAGGACCGGAGCTGGATCTACATTTTCTTCCTTAGGGCGTATAAAGCGAGCTCTAATAATCTTTCCATTTTCTACTTCGTATATCGCTACAATAGAATATCTACGGTCGTTGGCAGTGATGAACTCTTCATCGATTACCACATTGCCAATAACTATTCTGTTTTTTATTTCAGAATGAAGATTGGGAGTTTTCTCAAAAAATTCTTGATATCGTTTTCTAGTAGCTTCAGCACCTTCTGTAGTTAAAGAGTCGGGGAAACTGTATAGCCTGATATCCTCAAAGAATGTACTCATAAACCCATCAATATCTCGATTATTGTAGGTGTCCAACTGTTTCTGAACAATACGTTCTGGTGAAACTTCTGCAACAAAGGCCATATATGTGCCTACTTGATTAATGGCTAACCTGCTTATATTATTGATTTCAGGACTATCAAAACTTTTTAAGACTTTCCAATTAAGACCTTCATTAGGATTTAATTGATAGATGGTCTTGTCCTTAGCCATAAATATTGTGCCGTCTGGTGTCCAGCACATATCCTCTACATTAGGAATTGTATTGATAATCGATCGGGTTTTCCCTGTTTCAACATCAAGTGATCGGATTTCCCATTTTCTATTTTTCTTACTGATGTAACTCACCAATGCACTATTAGGAATTTTATGAAGTGAACGCCCGATATTGGTATCAACAGTTTTATTTTTATTAGTTGCCAAATTTGAGACAACAAGCGATGATTCTTTGCCCAAAACAAAAGATGCCAATTTTGTTTCGGTAGCCCAAGTGTGATAACCAATAACAAGATCGTTTATTAATGCTTTTGAATTACCAGTAGTAAAATCATAACTATATAGCAGCTGTTTTCCGTCTTTATCCAAACGAATTGCTGATATTTTTTCTTGGCCAGGAATTTTAGTCGGGGAGTATTCACTTCCGAAGTCAGTATTAGTAATGTGACAAAATTTCCCATCTAAAATGGTGTATTTGCCTATTTCTGTTTGTCCATCGAGATTTGATGAAAAGAGGACGGTATTGTTGTCGTAAAATGAAGGTTGATTATCATAGCCTTCGTTATTTGAGATATTTATACTTTTAGAAAATTTGAAAGAATTACCTTCTTTCTCAAGATATAATAGATGCACTTCGGTGTCAGCTTGCGCTTGCAAGAAAAATGTAGAGAGGAGTAGTATTGTGGTCAGGTAATTTTTCATCATAAAACTTTGAATAAAGATAGTGATTCAAAAAAAATCCTGAGTTGTTTTATCAACTCAGGATTTAGGGACTTGACTAAAAGCAAAAAAATTAGTTTTTTATCAGCTTAGATATACTTTTATTACCATTGATATCGAATAGAATGACATACACATCTGGCTTCATTTTATTTAATGTTAGCTGAATCTCATGTCTTCCTTTTGATAGTTTAGATTGATATACTTTCGATGACCTTCCTGAGCTATTTGTTGCGAATATCGAAACGTCATTCTCATTGTCTAAAAGTTGAATAATCGCACGTGATGATCTTGTTTTTTGGTCATAGATCAAAACAGCCTCCATATTGCTTGTTGAACTGCGTTGTGTCGATGAAAAATCACTAGGAGGGCTTGTATTCCATTGATTGTTATAATAATAAGGGGCGGAAGCGCAACCAAATAGATCGGTGGTTTGATCTGCACCTGCATTGCTGAAAATTATGTTAGTACAGTCGTTGCCATTTAGAGTAGTTTGATACCAACCATTGCCTATAGATTGCATAGCAACGCCAGGCCACTGTCCGGAAGTTGGTTGATTATTCTCCCAAGTATAAGCATGCGTTTTATTTTGAGTGTATAAGGTAAGCTGACCAGAATTATTATCTGGTTTGGTAGCGTAAAATTGGCCTTCGTAATAATAGGGTTGTGATGCGCAAGCAATAAGATCTTCGGTTTGCCCATTTCCATTATTTGAAAAGATGATATTAGTGCAGTCGGCGGGCACCTCAGTTTTATACCAGCCGTCGCCGTCGCTAGCCATTGTAGCTCCCGGCCAATTACCTGAAGTGGCTTGCTGCTGTTCATTCCATGTATAGGCGGTATTTAAGTTATAGGCATAAACTGTAAAATTAGATGGTGGTTGGCTCGTGCCTTCTTTCCAAACTGCATAATTAGGACCAGAGGTGATAATCTCCCAATTCGCCCCTTGCGGGCTCCAATCTTGAGGTCCCATTTTCATCGCAACTTTATAGTTGTCACCTTGAATAGTGGCAGCATATAGACCTTGTTGCGCAGTAACAATATCTAGAGAACTTTGGCTATGAATACCCGCTTCTTTCCTAGCATTTATTAGTTCTTTTATTTGATTTTGGACTGTTTCTCCCCAATCGAATAAATGTGGCCAGTATATGCATGGTACTCCAGGATGGGTAAGCAGATAAGCGTAAGTTTGACCAACATTACCTGCATTCAACACATTATTTGGTGTATCATATCTAGGAGTATCATGATTCTCTACAAAAGTGGTGTAATTTCTGGGGTCCCATCCAATTCCGCCAGAGGCTTGATCATTATTAGCTAGATACGAATAGTTATTGTCGCGTACAACTGATTTTAGAGTGAAATAGGTTGGGAAATCGAAAGCATTAGATTGCGAAGCGTCAATCCAATCCTGTACGACTTGTTTGTTGCTATTAAAGTTTTCACCAACCGTATACGTTGGATTAGTAGCATTGTTATATTCAGTAAAATAAGAAGGTGTAAAGCCATGAACAAAATCGTAACGCCAACCTTTATAACCAATAGCTTTTAAATTATTTAAAAACTGCTTGATGCTTTCTCTTACATAGTTTTTGGTATGATCTATATCTCGTGCCGCTTCATATGGTGTGCCTGTATCATTAGCCCCTCTTGGATATGTATTGAAATACGCCGGCTGCGACCACACTTCATCATTAGATGTAATGGCATCGGTATTCCATTGTGGGTTTTCGAAATCAACCCAATTAGTGTTTCCAACTCGATGATTTATAACAATATCTGCAATTGGCTCAACCCCATTATTGTTTAATGAGGAAAGCATTGAAATATGATCTTGTAAACTTCCGTAATTATTGGCAAAGTTATTGAGCTCACGGGGCAAATAACCTTCTAGAGAACCTGCATCACTTGGAGGGGGAAGCCAGATCATATCGACACCCATATCACCGATATCAGCAGCAAGACTATTGATTACATTATACCAGTTATCAGGATTGTTAGCTGCTGCTTCCCAATAGAAGCCTTGCAGTAAGACACGATCATCATTAGGTATTTGTGCATTGGAAAATGAAAAGGTACATACAGTAATGAGGAATAGAAGATACCTCAGATTTGGCATGATTTTTTTGAGTTTGGTTGAAATTGTTATCATAAAATGTGAATTGAATAATAATGGTGTTTAAAAAATGAGACTTTCACAATTTAGTCGTTAAAATCGGACTAAAAAATTGCACGTATTCACTATAACGTTGTAGTGTTGATAACTAATTCTAAGCGTGTTATAAATTGATATTAGAGCACAAGATTTTGTTAAGAATTTAATGATTTCTAAAGATATTGGTCATTCAAATGACTGATTAAAAGTATAATGGGGATTCTTTGAAAATAAAAAAGCCGCTCAATACGAGCGGCTTCTTCGGTTTACGAATAAACCAGATTTGAATTAGTCAAAGTGATATCCGTTTTCTGCAGCAACGCTGTCAGCAATTTGCGTACGCAATGCAACCACATTAGGATTGTTCATGTACTTAGTAAATCGCTTAAGACCCATTAACATCATGCGTTGCTCATCGCCTTCAGCAAAAGAAACAATTGCTTCTTTTCCTTTAGATTGAATGATATCAACGGCATTGTATAGGTATAATTTAGACATTGCTATTTGTATTGCTTGCGACTCTTCTCCGAATCGTTTCGCATTCTTCTCAGTCCTTAAAATAGCTGACTCAGCAAGGTATATTTGGATTAAAATATCAGATGAAGCCATTAACAATTGTTGGTGTTTCTCTAATTCTGGTCCGAATTTTTGAACTGCAGATCCTGCAACCATTAAAAACACTTTTTTAAGTTTAGCAATCATATCTTTTTCTTCAGATAATACTTCAGAAAAATCTGGCGTGTCAAAGGAAGGAATTCCTGTTAGCTCATCTGCAACTTTCATTGCTGGATTTAATAGGTCAACATGACCACGCATTGCCTTCTTAACCAACATGCCAACTGATAACATTCTGTTGATCTCATTAGTGCCTTCATAAATTCTAGAAATACGAGCATCTCTCCAAGCCGATTCCATCGGAGCTTCAGCAGAGAATCCCATACCACCAAAAATCTGGATTCCTTCGTCAGCAGTACTTTGTACATGCTCAGAAACTGCTACCTTTAAAATAGAGCATTCGATAGCGTATTCCTCTACACCTTTTAATTCAGCTTCTTGGTGCGAGTTTCCTTCGGCTTGTCTTACTGCAATGCGATCTTCGATATTTTTGGCGGCACGATACGAAGCTGACTCATCAGCATAGGTATTAGTGGCCATTGTTGCGATCTTAGATTTTATTGCACCAAAATTCATAATAGGAGTTTTAAACTGAATACGCTCGTTGGCATATTTAGTCGCTTCGTCAATAATACGACGTTGTGCATCTAAGCATGCAGCAGCTAATTTAATTCGCCCTACGTTCAATGCATTCATTGCAATTTTAAACCCGCCACCACGTTCAGAAAGCATATTCTCAACAGGAACTTTTGTTTCGTTAAAGAAAACCTGTCTAGTCGATGAAGATTTGATACCTAATTTAGGCTCTTCTTCACCCATTGTAATTCCGTTACTAGGGTCGTTCTCTACTATAAAACCTGTAATATTTTTATCATCACCAATTCTTGCGAATACGATAAACAATTGGCAGAATCCTGCGTTTGAGATCCACATTTTTTGTCCGCTGATTAGGTAGTGTTTACCATCATCAGATAAAACAGCCTTAGTTTTTCCAGAATTAGCATCAGATCCTGCTCCAGGCTCCGTTAAACAGTATGCGCCAAACCACTCACCAGTTGCTAGCTTAGGAACGTATTTTTTCTTTTGTTCTTCATTACCATATAATGTAATTGGCATCGTACCAATACCCGTGTGGGCACCATAAGCTGTACTAAATGAACCTGTAGCGCCAGAGATATAATCACATACCAACATAGTAGAAACAAATCCCATTCCTAGTCCGTCATATGCTTCTGGTACTGCAACACCAAGTAAACCAAGTTCACCAGCTTTGCGCATACATTCTTCTGTATATTTATAATCTTTCTTTTCGAAACGTTCCCAGTGTGCCCAAACATCTCGATCTACGAATTCTCTGGTACTGTCACGCATCATTTTCTGCTCTTCAGATAAATCTTCAAGCGTAAATACATCTTCGCATTTAGTTTCTTTTACAAGGAACTGTCCACCTCGTAGGATTTCTTTGTTTATTGTTTCTGTACTCATAGCTAACAGATTTTAGTAGTTAGTTTTAAGTATTGAATTGTAGCTCCAATACTTAATTCTTGTTTTATTTTAATTAATTTAAAAATTCGAAAATTCCCGCTGCACCTTGGCCAGTACCTACACACATGGTTACCATGCCGTATTTACCTTTCATGTCACGCTTGCGCATTTCGTCAAATAGCTGAACTGAAAGTTTTGCTCCAGTACAACCAAGTGGATGACCTAATGCAATTGCACCACCATTTACATTTACGATATCCTGATTTAAATCAAGCTCACGCATTACGGCTAATGACTGTGAAGCGAAAGCTTCATTCAATTCTATTAAATCGATATCGTCTTGTTTTAATCCAGCTTGTTTTAATGCTTTTGGAATAGCTTTTACTGGACCAATTCCCATAATACGGGGCTCTACACCAGCAGCTGCATAATTAACCATGCGAGCAATTGGTTCAAGATTTAGTTCTTTTACCATGTCTTCGCTCATAATCATTACAAAAGCGGCACCATCACTCATTTGTGACGAGTTACCAGCCGTAACACTCCCGCCAGCAGCAAATACAGGACGAAGTTTTCCGAGAACCTCTTTACTAGTTCCTTTACGCGGGCCTTCATCTTTATTTACAGTATATGATTTTGTTGCTTTTTTTCCATTAACATCGATGTAAACTTGCTCTACATTGATTGGTGCAATCTGATCTTGAAAACGATCTTCAGCTTGTGCTTTTAGCGCTTTCATATGTGAGTTGTATGCAAATTCATCTTGATCTTCACGAGATACTTTAAATTGATTTGCTACTGCCTCCGCAGTATTACCCATTCCCCAATAATAATCTTCATGTCCAGATTTTACTAAGTCATAGTTTAGCTCAGTCTTGTATCCTGTCATTGGTACGGCACTCATACTTTCTGCACCACCTGCAATGATACAATCTGCCATTCCAGCTTGAATTTTAGCAGTTGCAATACCAATAGTTTCTAGTCCTGATGAACAAAAACGGTTTACGGTTACGCCAGGAACATCAATGGTATCCAATCCCATTAATGAGATTAAACGCGCCATATTAAGACCTTGCGATCCTTCTGGCATTGCATTACCAACAATGACGTCGTCAATACGTGACTTATCTAAGCCGGGTAACTCCTTCATCATGTGTTGAATAGTCTCAGCAGCAAGCTCATCTGTTCTTTTAAACCGGAACAAACCTTTTGGAGCTTTTCCTACCGCGGTTCTATATCCTTTTACTATATATGCTGTTTTCATATTTTTTGATTTTTTTGAATTCGAAAAATGAATTGAATAGTTACAGTTTCGTTTTCCTTATTCTAATTTCTTAATGGCTTCCCTTTCTTCAACATGTGCTCTATACGCTCTAAGGTTTTACGCTCAGTACATAGACTTAAAAAGGCTTCGCGTTCAATGTCAAGTAAGTATTGTTCGCTTACCATTGTAGGTTCAGAAAGATCTCCACCAGCCATTACATATGCTAGTTTATTTGCGATCTTTTTATCGTGTTCTGATATATAATGAGAAGCTTCCATGCTGTCAGTTCCTACTAAGAACATACCTAGGGCTTGCTTACCAAGTACCTTAACATCTTTGCGTTTAGGTGGCTGCGTATAACCAGATTCTGCCATTAACATTGCATGCTTTTTAGCTGTTGCTATCTGACGATCTTTATTTACAACGATTGAGTCTCTTCCTTTTAAAAGCACACCAAGATCAAAGGCTTCATAGGCGGAAGTTGATACTTTTGCCATACCAACAGTTAAGAAATACTCCTGAAGAACATTCAACTCAACATCATTCTTTTTAAATGTATCTGCTGCACGGAGTGCCATTTCTTTAGAACCACCACCGCCAGGAATTACACCAACGCCGAATTCAACAAGTCCCATATAGGTTTCGGCAGCTACGACAGCTCTGTCAGCATGCATTGTCAACTCACAACCACCGCCTAAAGTCATTCCGTGAGGAGCCGCAATAGTTGGGATTGATGAATAACGCATGCGCATCATACTATCTTGGAAGTACTTGATCGCCATATTAAGCTCATCATATTCCTGCTCAACTGCCATCATAAAAATCATCCCAATATTGGCACCCACCGAAAAGTTAGCTCCTTGATTACCAACAACAAGTCCTTGGTAATCTTTTTCAGCCATATCGATCGCTTTGTTCAATCCTGCAAGTACATCACCACCAATAGTGTTCATTTTACTTTGGAATTCAACATTTAAAATGCCATCTCCGAGATCTTCAACTACTACACCGCTATTTTTGAATACTTCACTTGTTTTGCGAATGTTATCAAGAATAATGAATGCATCTTGACCAGGTACTTTTTCTTGTGATTTCTTAGGAATATCGTAAGCCAAAGTAGCGCCATCTTTAACAGTGTAGAAAGAAGAACTTCCTGCTGCTAACATATCGTTTACCCAAGCTGCTGGCTCAAGACCTTCAGCTTTCATGATTTCAATTCCTTTTTCAACACCGATAGCATCCCAAATTTGGAAAGGACCGTGCTCCCAGCCAAAACCAGCTTTCATGGCATCATCAATCTTATAAAGATCATCAGTAATTTCCGGAATTCTGTTAGATACATAAGCGAACAATGCCGCTAATGTTTTACGATAGAATTCACCAGCTTTATCTTTACCCGCCACCAACACTTTAAAACGATCAACCACATTATCGATGGTCTTGGTCATTTCCAAGGTAGCGAAGCTCGCTCTTTTCTTAGCTCTATAATCTAAGGTATTCAGGTCAAGAGAAAGAATTTCTCTTTTACCACCTTCTCCTTTTACTTTTTTATAAAAACCTTGCCCAGTTTTACTTCCTAACCATTTATTCTCCATCATTGTATTGATGAAATCTGGAAGTTTAAATAATTCATGACGCTCGTCATCTGGGCAATTCTCAGCAATTCCGTTTGCAACATGAACTAAAGTATCTAGACCAACCACATCTACAGTACGGAAGGTTGCTGACTTAGGACGACCAATAACAGGACCTGAAAGTTTATCAACTTCTTCGATAGTCATGTCTAGTTCTTTTACCATATGGAATAAACTCATAATTGAGAATATCCCGATACGGTTTCCTATAAATGCAGGAGTATCCTTAGCTACAACCGATGTTTTTCCTAAAAACTGTTCGCCATAACCATTTAAAAACTCAAGAACAGCCGGATCTGTCTTTGGACCAGGAATTATTTCAAAAAGTTTAAGGTATCGCGCAGGATTAAAGAAGTGTGTTCCGCAGAAATGTTTTTGGAAATCGTCACTGCGACCTTCACTCATAAAATTGATAGGGATACCAGAAGTATTCGATGTAATAAGTGTTCCTGGTTTGCGGTATTTCTCTAAGTTTTCGAATACCATTTTTTTGATGTCTAGTCTTTCAACTACCACCTCAATAATCCAATCTACCTGACCAACTTTTGCAATATCATCTTCTAGGTTGCCTGTAGTAATTCGGCTTGCAAATTTTTGGTGATAAATAGGAGAAGGTTTCGATTTTAAAGCGGCCGTAAGTGAGTCGTTAACCAAGCGGTTTCTTACCACTTTATCTTCTAACGTCAGCCCTTTCGCTTTTTCTTTGTCATTTAGTTCTCTTGGGACGATGTCTAGCAATAATACTTCAACACCTATGTTAGCAAAATGACAAGCGATACCGCTTCCCATAATACCCGAGCCTATTACGGCTACACTTTTGATTCTTCTAGTCATAACTTAGTTAGTGATTACTTCTTTTTGATCAAATATTTTTCTTGATGATATTAAATCATTGATTATTTCTGTTACTTCAAAAAAGCTGTTTAATTGGCTTTCTGAAACGCACTCTCTTATTGTTTCATTGAATGTAACAACTACATCTTTCGAAACAGCTCTCTTTTCTTTTCCGAAATCGGTTAGATAAATTAGAACACCGCGGCCGTCTTCAGGATTCGGTTTGCGAACAATCAATCCTTTTTCTTCCATCGATTTTAATGTTCTTGATAAGCTGGTGGCTTCCATTCCCATTCTTGGTCCTAGTGATGTAGAGGGAGTACCTTCATCCGGGTCGATACTTAGTAAAGCGAAACCCGTCGCCATTGTACTTTGAAATTTTGAGGCCTCTTCATTATACATTTTTGCTACTGCTTGCCAGGTGGCTCTTAATGCATAATCAATTGTTTTGTCTTTCATATATTTTTTGTGGATGTCAAATATAAGAAAAAATTACTATGCATGCATAGTAAAATAAGTGTTAATATTATAAATCGCTAAATATATGGTAGTTGTATAATTGTATCCATAAAAAAACTCCCTTAAAAAAGAGAGTTTCATAAATGTTTTAAGCCAAGAATTATTTTCTAGTGCCCGTATATATCATTATATAAGGTCATGTATTTTTCTTTAATAATCTTTCTTCTAAGTTTTAGGGTAGGAGTAACGTGACCACCATCGATTGTCCAAACGTCTGGTGTTAATCTAAATTGTTTTACTTTTTCCCATTTCGCAAAATCGATATTTGCCTCGTCTACTTCCTCCTGAATGCGATCGATAACTATTTGATTGGTTACAATTTCATTCTTATCTCCTAACGCAATATCATGCCGTTCTGCCCAATCATTTATAAATTCAAAATTTAACTGAATCAAAGCTGCTGGCATTTTTTCGCCTTCACCTACAACCATAATTTGCTCAATAAATCGACTTTGTTTAAATCTATTCTCAAGAAGTTGTGGTGCTACATATTTACCACCTGAGGTTTTAAACATTTCCTTTTTACGATCGGTAATTTTTAAGAAATTATCAGCATCGACTTCTCCTATATCTCCTGTGTGAAAATATCCATCTTTGTTTATGACCTCATCTGTTTTTTCTTGATCCTTATAATAGCCTTGCATAACATTAGGTCCTTTGACAAGAATTTCGCCATCCTCGGCAATCTTTACTTCAACACCATCGATAATACGGCCTACAGTTCCCATTTTTAATCCACGATTTATTTCTTCATTAACAGAAACAACCGGAGACGTCTCCGTTAGACCATAGCCTTCCATAACCGGAAGACCGGCAGCATTAAAAACTCTTGCTAATCTAGGTTGCAATGCTGCACTACCTGATGAGATAACATCTAATTCCCCTCCAAGGGCTTCTTGCCACTTAGAAAAGATGAGTTTTCTAGCTATTTTTAATTGGAATTCGTACCACCAGCCGTTTGCTCTGTATGGTTCGTATTTTAACCCAAGATCAACTGCCCAAAAGAACAATTTCTTTTTAATACCCTTTAGGTCGGTACCTTTAGCAATAATCTTGTCATATACCTTCTCAAGAAGTCTAGGTACACAGGTCATCATATTTGGACGAATCTCCTGCGCATTCTCTCCAATTTTTTCAAGAGATTCGGCAAAATAAATTCCTACTCCCGCAAATTGATATACGTATAAGGTCATCCGTTCATATATATGACATACTGGTAAAAAACTAAGAGCCTTTGAAACCCCTAGTTCAATAGGAAGTCTTTTTGTACAAGAATTCATATTACTGACAATATTATCATGGGATAACATCACTCCCTTAGGTCGGCCCGTGGTACCAGATGTATATATTAAGGTAGCAAGATCAGTTGGTTTTACTGCATCTTTTAGCTTTTCGACTTCTTGTTGGTTGCTTTCGTCTGCACCCAATTCTAGGACCTCTTTCCAATTTTTACAAGTTCCTAGCTCATCAAATGAATAAACCTCTTTTAAGGAAGGTACTTTGTCTTTAATTGCTTCTACTTTTCCTAATACCTCAGAACAGGAAACGAAACAGTATTTTGATTCAGAGTGGTTTAGTACATATTCGTAATCTTCTTGAGAAATCGTTGGGTAGATGGGCACATCTTGTGCTCCAATCTGCAACACACCAATATCTATAATGTTCCATTCAGTTCTATTGGTCATAGAAATTATCGCAACCTTGTCATTTGGCTGAACTCCTAAACGTAGTAGACCACGACTTATCGCATTTGCCTTGTCAACATATGCTTTGGTAGAAGTAGCAACCCACTCACCATTATGTTTGGTGATTAATGATTTTTCAAGGTTGTATTTTTCTAATTGATGATAGGGTATATCAAAAAGGCGTGTAATTTGTGTCATTGGTATTCAATAATATTCAGTCTTGCAAAATAGAGAAATACCAGCGGTTTTCAAATGGATTATCAAAAAATCCGTTGCGATATTGTGAATTTGCTGAAAATCAATTAGGTGATTAAAACTATACTTATATGGCTATAAAAGTTCATTTATTAAACATGTAGGATAATCAATGTTAAATTCACAACAAGTACAATATTGAGCAGTTTATCTAATTATTCTATTATCTCACGGTAATTTGTTTTCTAATTGAATGATAATTCATTAGCTTCACACTGTGATGAAGGAATTCTATTTTTTTGTCACAAAAAACCCACAATCTTATATCACTGAACCTAATTTATTTCTTGTTTTGGTAAGGACTAAATAAATAATCATTAAACATTAATCTAAAACACTTACCATGAAAAAAAACTTTTTAGGTATTGCATTCGCTTTGGGTGCATGTGTAGCTCTATCTGCGCAAGACAATTCAAGTGACAACACAACAGAGGGTAATGACAACGAAGTAACAATCAATCAAACAGGGGGACGTAATGTATCTATTACTACTCAAAATGGTGATGCTAATGTTATAAATGTTCGTCAAGGTTCTGATCTTTTTGCATCTAATGGAGGTACTTCGGACGTTTCACAGTCTGGACGTTCTAATTTCACGAATGTTGAACAAGAGGAATTTGGCAACGCAGCTACAGTTGCACAGGCAGGTGGCCTTAACATCGCTAACGTTTTACAAAACTTATTTTTCTTCGGAGGAGATAACGAAGGGAATATTTCTCAAGTTGGTACAGAAAATGACGCGTTGGTATTCCAAGATGGTAATGCTAACAGTGGAGAAATTCGTCAAGGATCTGATGCATTTGAATCTCGAAATGGTGTCGCTGTAGTAGATCAACTAGGTGACGATAATGAAGCTTCAATTGCTCAGGAAGAGGATGCGAATGAAGCAATTGTTGTACAGTTCGGAAATGGTAATCAGGCGGAAATTAATCAAAACTTACTCTTTTTTGGTGGAGATAACGAAGCAACTGTTACACAACTGGGTGACGGTAATATAAGTTTACAAGAGCAGGATGGTACTGCCAACACGGCAACTATTAATCAAGGTTCTTTCTTCTTTGCATCTACTGATGGTCAGGCTGTACAACTACAGTTTGGAGAAGATAACGAGGCAACTATTACACAGGAGGAAGTTGGAAACCTTGCAGGTCAATTACAAGACGGTATTGGAAACAATGCGATAATTGAGCAGAATCTTTTTGCATTTGGAGGTGAAAATTTAGCTGTGCAGAGACAAACAGGTACAGATAATCTTGCCGTAACATATCAAGACGGAACTGGCAATGAGGCTCAAGTGACACAAGGATCATTTTTCTTTGCTTCAAGAAATGGCTTCGTTGTACAAGAACAATTTGGTGATGGTAACTATGCGGAAGCTAACCAAGAAGAAGATGAGAATGTGGCCGACCAAAGACAATTTGGTAATGGCAACGTAATCGTTACGGAGCAAAATTTACTCACTTTTGGCGGAGGCAACTTAAGTTCAATTTTCCAACTTGGTGATGAGAACCAAGCTGGAGCTTTCCAAGATGGCAGTCGTAATACAAGCACAATTTTACAATTTGGTAGCGGTAACTTTGCTGTTGATGGTCAATTGGGTGAAGGAAATACCTCTACAACAACTCAATTTGGTACTGGACACTTTAATGTTACTAGACAAATTGGTGTTGGTAATACTGCTGTTGTTAACCAAAATAACGGTAACTAAAAAAATAAGTATATTAAACACTGCATCGAATAATTCGATGCAGTGTTATTTTTATTTTACCTAAAATAAACCCAAGTGTTATGAAAAAAGTAGTCTTACTAATTTTTCTTTTCATTACATCTATTACTGTTGCGCAAACGGAGATAAAGCGTCCAGATTCTGGTGTCTTTCTATCTCAAGTGGGTCTAAATACTGTTAGTCAGTTTTCTGCTGATAATGCACCGACACAAAATGTGGTGTTCATTCAACAAACTGGACTAGCTAATTTTTCTAAGATCAGTTCTTCTGGAAATAATGCAATATCCGTCACGCAAAATGGAGACAATAATTATGTTTCACTAGATACGGGTAATGTATCTTTGATAGAGAACATTGTTCAATTAGGTAATAACAACAGCGTCACAAGTAGTTATGGTACATATACTGCTTCTCAGGTAAATTCTCAAATCTTTCAAGATGGGGTTGGTTTGTCTGTACTTCGTATTGGAACAAATTCTATTACTGAGAATTTGAAAATCAATATGGAGGGTACTGGTCGCGAGATTATTATTAGAAGTTATCAATAATTATATCATCTTTAGGTAATGAAACAGGTACTTCTTGTCATTGCCCTTTGCTGCTTGTCTTCAGTATTTGCTCAAAAACAGAATGAGTTACCATATACAGGTGTTATTCCGAAAATTACTGTAAAATCGGTTGGAGTTAATGCTAATATAGAAGGTGTAGTAAAAAATGAATCAGAGCTTTTTAGAACACTAACATATGAACTCATTATTATCGGTAATATGGGTACTGATAATGCAAGTAAAACAGAACAAAAAAATAACTTTAGTCTAGCACCAGACGAAGTGAAAATTGTAGCAACACAGAACTTAAATGTTGCGGACAATGATAATATTATTGTATTACTTTTAATATATGAAAAGGGTAAGCTTATAGCCAGAGATAGAGAGGAGCTTAAGAAAAAGATAAACGATCCTGAAATTTCTGATGGATTGGAAATAAAAGGGTTGGTCGTAGAAAACGTACGATCTAAGGTAGGTAAAGATTTTTATGATTATTTTTATCGTCAATTCACCCTAAAAAACCCAGATAGTGATCAATTGGTGAAAGTCGAAGAACAACTGGGTATCGGTATTGGTACGCGAATACAAGTTAAAGTGCAAGAAGATCTTGTTTTTGAAAGTTTCGCAAGACCTAATGAAGAGCAACTTATAAGTTTGGCAAACAATGCGGTAATGCGTGTTACACAATTTATAAAGCAAAAAGAAAGAGAGAAACAATTATTAAAGCGCTTTTAGCTTTTAATCATATAGTTATGAAATTACGCCTATCAATTTTAACAGTATTATTTAGCCTATTTTCATTTATAGATGCTTCTGCACAACAATTTGTTTACAAGCCTGTAAATCCTGCTTTTGGTGGGGATACTTTCAATTATAATTGGCTGTTAAGTTCTGCCGAGTCTCAAAATAAGTTTAAGGAACCAGAAGAAGAACGAGAAGAGTTATCGGAATTAGAGCAATTTACTCAGGATTTGAATCGTCAATTGCTTAACCAGCTATCAAGACAGCTTTTTGAAGATGAATTTGGTGATGAAAGTTTTGAGGAAGGCACATTTACTTTTGGTAGTCTTTTTGTTGAGATAGCGCCTGGTTCGGGAGGCCTCAATATTGACATATTGGATACTAATACTGGCGAAAAAACACAAATTATTGTTCCAACTTTTTAGTAAAAGTTAGATGTTACAAAACAAAATTCTCATACTGGCATTTCTTGCCAGTTTTTTATTAAGTAGTTGCGGAGCGTATTTTAATCAACCACTTGGTGTAGAGCAAGCACGACTTGGTGAAGAAACCTCTTTAAACGATCAACTTAAAAGTTTACCACTTCCTAAAGAACCATTGGTAGCTGGTGTTTATAAATTCCGTGACCAAACAGGTCAATACAAAAATGTTGAGCAAGGTACCAGTTGGAGTACCGCCGTCAGTCAAGGAACCACCTCAATTTTATTAAAAGCCTTAGAAGACTCACGATGGTTCGTCCCAATTGAGCGTGAAAATGTGGGTAATCTTTTGAATGAACGTCAGATAATCCGAAATACACGTCAGCAGTACAGCGGTGCAAAAAAAAACAACCAACCTGCATTACCACCATTATTATATGCTGGTATTCTCCTTGAGGGTGGGGTTATCTCATATGATTCTAACATCTTAACAGGTGGAGCAGGAGCTCGCTATTTTGGTGCAGGAGCATCGGCAAGATATCGTCAAGATCGAATTACTGTTTATTTAAGAGCTATTTCTACCTCTAACGGTAAAATTTTGAAAACTGTTTATGTCTCTAAAACCGTTTTGTCACAAGCAGTTGATGCTAGTATTTTCCGGTTTGTAAAATTACAACGTTTACTCGAAGCTGAGACAGGATTTACACGTAACGAGCCAGTGCAACTTGCAGTTACGGAAGCCATAGAAAAAGCAGTAGAAACTTTAATTATTGAAGGGGTAAAAGACAATATTTGGTTTGTTAAAGATGACAATGAAAAACAAGCATTATTAGATCGATATGAAGCTGATGTAACTCAAGCAGAGTCAACAGAGCTTTATAATCGCTTGTTAAAAAAACGCCGTTCCTCTAACAGTGTTGGAATAACAGCTGGAGGTGCGTTTATTGATGGCGATTTTGCTGAAAGTAGACTTACCGGATCATTCGGCGCCTCATATAAACATGCATTTAGTCCGGCCTTTGGTGTTTCTGGCGCTATAAACGGGTTTGCTTTAAAAAATGAAGGCGTTTTTTCGGATAGCTTTGTTTCTTTTGACTTTAACGGAGAGCTTACCATTTTGCCAAAAGATTCGTTTTCTCCATATCTCACTGCTGGAGTTGGTAGTTATTTTACTACCGCCTTAGACGATGCCAACCTCAAGTTTCAATATGGACTAGGTTTTGAATATATGGGATTCCAAAATATTGGAATCAAGATTTTTGGAGAGAATAACATTTCGATTGCAGACGATTTAGATCGTACTGTTGCAGGTAAACGCAATGACCATTTTTGGAGATTTGGTATCGGACTTAACTACTATTTTTAAGAAGATGAAAGTAAATAATTTAAAACGAAATTTTAGGGCATATATAGGAATGTTACTTGCGCTTCTAGTATTGTTTTCTTCTTGTAATGAGGATAAAATCAATGCGGTAGAAACAGGCGATATAATTGGCACTGTCGTTAGAAAGGGAACCAACGAACCTATTGAAAATGTAAAGATTTCGACATCTCCTGTTAGTGGTACTGCATTTACCAATGTAGATGGTAATTTTCGGATTAATGATGTAACAGTAGGAGATTATTCAGTAGAAGCCTCGAAAGAAGGGCTATTAACCTCATTTGAATCTGCAAAGGTACTTGCAGATGGTGAAGTAAATGTTGTTTTTGAATTAGATATTTCAGAGTCAGCGAATTCTGCACCTTCTACTCCTGTATTAACTTCGCCAGCAGATGGAGCTGTAGATGTACCTATGAATCAAGAATTTATATGGACAGCGGAAGATGTAGACACGGATGATGAATTAAAGTATTTATTCGAACTCAAAAATGAGAATGACAATGAAGTAATCATGTCCGATTCAATTTCGGAAACGGCTTTTAGTGTGAATAATTTAAAGTTCGGGACGAAGTACTTTTGGCAAGTTCAAGTGACTGATGGTATTAATGATCCCGTATTTAGTACAGTAAGCACATTTACCACTTCCGAAAATCCTAATAATCGATTTCATTTTGTACGTGAAGACAATGGGACAAGCAGAATTATCTCTTCAAATCAAGATGGATCAATAGCATTTAATTTGACTGAAGCAGGACAAAATTCATTCGCACCTAAAAAGAATAATGCAGCAGGGCAAATTGCTTTCTTGCGCACTGTAGGTACGCAAACGCATATTTTTACAAGTGATCTCGACGGGGACAATGTACAACAAGTGACCAATACTGTTCCAGTTGCGGCATTTAATCTTGGAGAGGTTGATTTTGATTGGTCTACAAATGGTAGCCAAATTATTTATCCAAATTTTGATAAACTGTATGTCATTAATAAGGATGGTAGTGGTTTGCGTCAATTGTATCAAACGTCAGATGGCAGTCTAATTAGTCGATGTGCCTGGAGTTTTGACGGTCAATTTATCGCATTGCAAACCAATGATATTAATGGCTACAATGCTTCTGTATTTACAATCGATACAGGCGGTACAGTTCTCGAAACTATATTAACTGGAGTTACTGGCGCAGCAGGTGGAATTGATATTTCGGTGGACGGCACAACGGTACTATATACTTATGATGTGTCTGGATTTGAATCGCCAAGTTTTAGAAGATTGGATTCCAAAATATTTAGTTACAACCTTAATTCAGATGTAGCGACTGACCTTTCAACAGGTAAAGCGGCAGGTACGAACGATTTTGATGCTGAATTTTCTCCGAACGGGGCCAATATCATTTTCGTTAACACATCCAACGATGGTATTTCGATTAAAGGAATTTATACACAGCCGATTGCTGGTGATGGAGAACGTACATTGATATTTAATAATGCTAGCGCACCGAATTGGGAATAAGTGTCTTCGGATTTAATGCATTGTATTTTTTGATGAAAGACGAAAGATGCTTTTTCCATCTACGTTGCTTCATAAGGTCTCTGTAAATGGCGGTATTTAAGTTTCGATTGTACACAAAATAATCGCCATTGGGATGTATTACTAAATGCCAATAATATCCAAGGTTTTCTCTGTTCGAAAATAATTTCTTAAGCATTTGCAGATGGTCCTTGTGCCATTTTAAATTATCATAAATTTCTGGATGTCCATCATTTGAAGTGTAAAAATGGTACACATTTATGTCTTTTTTTCTTTTGAAGCGACGAACACAGTTTTCATGTTGTTTAAGAAATGTTATATGAGAATGTAGATGCTTGTGCCTTCCATTTTTCAGTTGAATTACAGTGTCTTTTTCTGGAAACGAGGCTATAGACTTAAGAGAATCCTTATAGTGAATTAGAATTGTTTTGGTAGTATCGATCTGATTTCTTTGTGATAACAAAGAAAAAAGCTGGTGCTTTTTTATACTATCAATTTTGCCAATATAGTAGTTTAAGTATAGTGTTGAAACATCGTAGTCTTTGGTATGGTAGTTTACTCCATAATAAATGGATGAGTATAGTTTTTGATCAAATATTAAGGAACTTACCTTTTTCCCGCTCTCATCAAAATATATCTTTTTCTTTTGAGAAAATGAATGGTTACTTAGTAAAAAGAAAAATAAGATAATGCTGATGCGAGACACAGATACATAAATTTATTTCTTCAAAAATAGAGAATAAATATAAATATATTAACCTGTTTTTTCGAGGCTACTTCTTCTCAATCCAATTCCTTGCATTCGCAAATGCCATTATCCAAGGAGATACTTCATCTTGTCTTCCATCAGGATAGTTTGCCCAATTCCATTGGAAAATTGAACGTTCAATATGTGGCATTGTTACTAAATGACGGCCAGTTTTATCCGTTAGCATAGCGGTATTGTAATCAGATCCGTTTGGGTTAGCAGGATAGCCCTCATATCCATATTTGGCTACAACATTATAATGATCTTCCGGCATAGGCATACTAAACTTTCCTTCTCCATGTGATATCCAAACCCCAAGCTGCGTTCCAGCTAGTCCCGATAGCATAACCGAATTGTTTTCTTGAATTATAACTGAAGTAAAATTACTCTCATGTTTATGAGAATCATTATACGTCATTTTGGACAGTTGTTCATGTTCAGGATTTATCAGATCAAGTTCAAGAAAAAGTTGACAACCATTACAAATACCAACCGAAAGCGTATCAGGTCTTGCGAAAAAGTTTTTAAGTGCCTTATTCGCTTCCTCATTATACAAAAATGCTCCAGCCCATCCTTTTGCTGATCCAAGCACATCGCTATTGGAAAAACCACCGACAGCACCAATAAATTGGATGTCTTCTAGTGTCTCACGACCGCTAATAAGATCGGTCATGTGCACATCTTTTACATCAAAACCAGCTAGATACATGGCATGCGCCATTTCTCGTTCAGAGTTACTTCCTTTTTCACGGAGTATCGCAGCTTTAGGTCTTGGTTTTTTAGATTCTAGAATAAGGTCGGTCAACTTTCCAGAAAAACCTACTGGAAATTTATACTGTAAAGATTGGTTTTTATAGTTCTTATAGCGCTCGTCAGCTTGGTTATTGGCACATTGCTTTTGGTCTAGTAGAAAAGAAGTTTCAAACCAAATATCACGAAGCTTAGCAACATCAAAAACTTCATTTTGATTATGGTTTTTCAAGTTGATGCGATTTCCTTCAACCACCTGGCCAATTTTGTAAAACTCAATATTATTTTTTGCTAGGATAGATTCAATTTTCGCTTCAGCTTGAATCAAAATCCCTGAATTTTCCGCAAACAACAGTTTGATAATATCAGATTCATTTAAAGAAGTTAGATCGATATTTGCACCTACATTTACTTCAGCAAAACACATTTCTAACAGCGCAGTGATCAATCCGCCAGAAGAAATGTCATGACCTGCTTGAATTTCACCTTCTTTTATTAATTGTTGAATACAGTTGAATGTATCTTTAAAATAAGCAGCACTTGTGATAGTAGGTGCTTCATCGCTTATTTTATTTAATGTTTGTGCAAAAGAAGATCCACCTAATTTAAAATCATCTCTAGATAGATTGATGTAATAAATAGCACCACCATTTGGTTTTAAAACGGGTTCCACTACCTTATTGATATCGTTACAATTTCCAGCAGCGGATATGATTACTGTGCCCGGAGAAATCACTTCATCATTTGGGTATTTCTGTTTCATCGACAGTGAGTCTTTTCCTGTCGGAACATTTACCCCCAGTTCAATTGAAAAATCAGAAACTGCTTGCACTGCTTCATATAATCTAGCATCTTCACCTTCATTTCGACAAGGCCACATCCAATTTGCCGATAAGGAAACGGATTTAAGCCCTTCTTTCATTGGCGCCCAGATAATATTTGTCAAGGCCTCAGCGATGGAATTTTTAGAGCCCGCTGTAGGATCTATAAGCCCGCTAATTGGAGAATGTCCAATAGATGTTGCGATACCTTCAGCACTATCATAATCTAATGCCATTACTCCAACATTATTAAGTGGCAATTGCAGTGCACCAGCACATTGCTGCTTGGCAACACGACCGCCAACACAGCGATCAACTTTATTGGTAAGCCAATCTTTACAAGCCACAGCTTCTAAACGCAGTACTTGCTCTAGATAGCCTTGTAATTCTTCTGTTTTATAGGCTACAGCCTCAAACTTTCTGTCCACCGTAACATCATTCATGATCGTTTTTGGTGAACTACCGAACATATCCGAAAGCGCCAAATCCATCGGTTTTGCACCAGTAGAACTTGATTTAAAGGTGAAACGGTCATCACCTGTCACTTCACCCACATTATACATTGGTGATCGCTCTCTATCTGCAATTTCTTTTAAGGTGTTAATATGGTCTTTTCCGATTACTAGTCCCATTCGCTCTTGAGATTCGTTACCTATCAACTCTTTATTCGAAAGGGTAGGGTCACCAACTGGTAATGCATCAAGATCGATTAATCCACCAGTTTCTTCTACTAATTCGGATAAACAATTTAAATGCCCACCTGCGCCATGATCATGTATAGAAACAATCGTGTTCTCTTCACTCTCAACCATTCCACGAACCGCATTTGCTGCTCGTTTTTGCATCTCGGGGTTAGATCGTTGTACAGCATTTAGTTCAATACCTGAGCTAAATTTTCCTGTATCTGCTGATGAAACTGCTGCGCCACCCATACCGATACGGTAGTTATCGCCACCAAGCAGTACGACCTGATCTCCTTTTTTAGGAACATCCTTTATACTTTGATCAGCTTTTCCGTAGCCAATTCCTCCTGCAAGCATAATTACTTTGTCGAAACCTAATTTTCGTGCATGCTCTTCGTGCTCAAAAGTTAAAAGAGATCCAGAAATTAAGGGTTGACCGAACTTATTGCCAAAATCAGAAGCTCCGTTAGATGCTTTGATCAAAATATCCATAGGAGTTTGATATAGCCATTCACGAGCTTCCATACCATTTTCCCAAGGTCTGTTTTCTTTTAAACGAGAATATGAAGTCATATATACCGCAGTTCCTGCCAAAGGCAAGGAACCTTTTCCGCCAGCAAGACGATCCCTTATTTCTCCACCAGATCCAGTAGCCGCCCCGTTAAATGGCTCTACGGTAGTTGGGAAATTATGGGTTTCAGCTTTTAAAGATATAACTGATTCAAAATCTTTTTTCTCATAGAAGTCAGGCTTATTGGCTGTTTTGGGCGCGAATTGTTTTACAATTGGCCCCTCTATAAAAGCGACATTATCTTTATAAGCCGATACTATGTTATGCGGATTTTCTTTTGATGTTTTCTTAATCAATTTGAATAACGAACTTGGTTTTTCTTCGCCATCAATTACAAAAACACCATTAAATATTTTATGTCGGCAGTGCTCTGAGTTTACTTGCGAGAATCCAAACACTTCGCTATCGGTTAGTTTTCGTTCTAGCTTTATTGCAAGCTGCTCAAGATATTCGACTTCATCTTGGCTTAAGGCCAAACCTTCTTTTTTGTTGTAAGCATGAATATCATCAATTTCAATAATAGGCTCAGGCGTGATATTGATATCAAAAACTTTTTGATCAATGATCTCATATTTTTGAGATAGCATAGGATCATAGCTATCAGTGGATTCGTTAACTGCTAAAAATTCTTCGATACGAATGACTCCTTCAATTCCCATATTTTGGGTAATCTCAGTTGCATTGGTACTCCAAGGAGTGATCATAGTGGCACGTGGACCAACAAAAAAAGCGTCGATAGACGCCAGTTTTATTTGAGGTTGGTTGCCAAAAAGCCATATAAGTTTATCAATGTCTTGGCTTGATATTTCTGAATTGGTTTGCAGGGCAAAAACCTTAGTTTTTACGTCTCCGAAGAAAAGGATCATGTATGCTTATATTGTGCAATTGAACAAAGCACAAAATTACTTTTTTTTAACCTTAAAATAAAAGCAATAGTAAAAAGTTATTGAACAATAATTCTTCGAGTTGCAACTCTTTTTTGGGTCTGAATTCTAAGAAGAAAAATACCACGAGGAAGTGTACCTACTATAAATTTTGAGTCTGGAGTAATATTCGGTTTAATTCGTTTGATAGATTTTCCGAACAGATCAAAAACTTCAATGCTTTTAACCGAAACCTTTCCCTCAAATTTTAGCGAGAGTTGATCTTCAGATTTGCAAGGATTAGGATACATTTTAAATGCAACCTCTTTCACCTTTAGCGATGCAAGTTCTTTTGTCTCTTGAGAGAAAATATTGAAGGAAATCAACAAAAAAAGTACAGGTAACAGTTTTTTCATTAATGGTCTAGTTGTTCTTTTTTAGCATTGCCATGTAAAAACCGTCAAAGCCAGTTTCATGTGCTAAAATCTTTCGATCGCTTACAAAGATAAAATCTTTCCCGATTTCTGAGTCTAAAAATTTATTTATTTGCAACTGATTTTCAGAAGGTAAGATGGAGCAAGTGGCATAAACGAGCGATCCTCCCGGCTTGACCATTTTAGAATAATCACTAATTATCTTTTCTTGAGTTTCCTTGATGTTGTCTAAAAATTCGGGAGTAAGTTTCCATTTTGCATCAGGATTTCTTTTCAAGACTCCTAAACCACTACAAGGAGCATCAATCAAAACAATATCCGCTTTACCATGCAGTTTTTTAATAACCTTGTTATTCTCAATCCACTTTGGAGTGATATTATGGGCACCAGCTCGACGAGCTCTTCTTTTTAATTCTTTTAATTTATTTTGATAGATATCGAGTGCAATAATTTGCCCTTGATTTTCCATTAATGCTGCTAAGTGAAGTGTTTTTCCACCCGCACCTGCACAAGCATCAACAACTTTGTTTCCAGGTTTAGGGTCTGCAAAAGTAGCCACTAGTTGAGAAGAGGCATCTTGTACTTCGAATAGTCCATTTTTAAACAACTCAGTTGTAAAGATATTGCTTCGCTCTTTTAAAAGAAGTGCTTCTTTGCTGCCAGAGATTGAATCGGTTTCTATTTCTATTTCCTTAAATGCCTTTTTAAGATCTTGTTTTGTGCCCTTTAGGGTGTTAGTTCTTACAACTAAATCAGCTTGTTCGTTTAGTGCAGCTATTTCTTTATCCCAGACTGCTCTACCCAATTCTTTTTCACCAAGCGCATCTAACCAATCAGGTATAGACTCCTTAAATTTTCTGATTTTCGAGAGTTCTTCAAACTTACCTTTTATACGACGTGAAGGCGTCTTAGCTAGTTGTGGCCAGTCGGGTAATTTAACACCTCTCAGTACAGCCCAGACTGCAAACATACGCCAAAGATCCTCTCGGCTAAAAGGCTGTTTAACGTCAGCTATTTCGGCATAAAGCCGTCTCCAACGAACCATTTCATAAGTAGTTTCTGCAATGAACCCACGATCACGAGCTCCCCATCGTTTATCTCTTTTTAACAAGCTTTGAACCACCTTGTCGGCATATTTATCATTGTTAAAAATGTCGCTTAAACCGTCAATTACCGCAAAAACTAAATTTCTATGCAGCCTCATACTCTTATTTTAATTTGACTGCAAAGGTAATTGTTTTACCTTGGCTATAATTCAATTTATTAGCATTGTTATAATGAAAAACAATTTGAGATTTTTTCGGTTAGAGTTTTGGCTTTTTATGGCAATTTTAGCCATTAGTTTTATTATTTCTTGTACTCAAAAAGAGGATAAACTACTGCCGATTGATTCGGTTAAAATTGAAACATTGACTACAGATAGTATTAGTATTAGAGCAATAACATTAATGGGCTCTAACTTGGGTTTTGCCGGTAATAAAGGACAGTATGGATTGTATGATGCACAGAAGAATATGGTAAAAACGAACATAAAAAAACAGGATACACTGTTGCCTAATTTTAGATCGGTAGCTAGTACGAGAAACGATTTTTTTATGTTGAGTATTCAAAACCCTGCCTTGTTGTATAAAACAGGTGATACTGGCGAAATGGAATTGGTTTATAAAGAGGAAAACGAAAAAGTGTTTTACGATGCTATGACTTTTTGGAATGATCAAGAAGGAATTGCAATGGGTGACCCTACGGAAGAATGTTTATCAGTTATCATTACCAGAGATGGTGGTAAAAGCTGGACTAAGATATCATGTGATAAACTACCTGAAGTAGCCAAAGGCGAAGCTGCTTTTGCTGCAAGTGATACCAATATTGCAATTATTGGCGACCATACTTGGATATTGACAGGAGGAATAAAAAGTCGGGTATTTTATTCGGCAGATAAGGGTGAGACTTGGGAGGTTTTTGAAACTCCACTGGTGCAAGGAAAAGAAACTACAGGAGGATATTCAATTGATTTCTATGAAGATAAGACCGGATTTATAATTGGAGGAGATTATACTAAAGTTGATGACAATTCTAAGAATAAAGCCATAACTGCAGACGGTGGTAGAACTTGGCAATTAATTAGTGAAGCATCCGGTCCTGGATATCAAAGCTGTGTCCAGTTTGTTCCTGGAAGAAATGGTCAACAATTGGTAAGTGTAGGCAAAACCGGTATTTGGGTTTCAAATAACACAGGAAAAGACTGGGAACAGCTTAGTGAAACTGGCTTTTATACGCTACGTTTTCTTAATGACTCTGTCGCTTATGCCGGAGGAAATAATATATTAGCAAAACTGCATTTTAAATGAGAACAATCCACTTAGTTGCCTTCTGTTGAGCGATAGATGCGGCTTCAAAGCTATGATGTCACCCCATGACATCTCACTTCAAAGGAGGCTTTTTATCTGATAAAGCATATATCAATTCCTTCTTCTGCCTTCCCGAAACTTTTTAATTAGCTGTTTGTTAAATTCCTCTTCAGCTCGCCGTAGTTTAATTATTTTTTTCGCGGAAATAACTTTTCTCAGATCAGTAGTTAGCTGTGTTTTTTCCATGTGCATTTTGTCTTCAATAGTGATAAGCCTATCTAGTAATTTACTTGCTTCAGCGTCGCTAATAGCATCACCTCCTTGATCTTGAAATTCTTTACGTAGGTTACGCATATCTTTTCTTCTTAGTTGATGCATATTTGCCTCATGCTTGTTGTAAATGGGCCAAAATTTGGCAGCCTCATCCGAAGTAAGCTCAAGTTGATTAGTTATATAAGCCACTTTTTGTGCTTTAATGCGCTCGTGCCTTGGTTGTGCCTGAACTGTACTGCCCATAAAAAATAGCAGTAGTATTATTGTTTTAGTAATTGAGTTCATAATTATATTCATTTACGCGAAATTTAATCTTCGCCATTTAATGTTGTTTCATCAAACAACGATTCATAGCTATCTGTTTGATCGTCCAAATAGTCTATCACAGTTTCATCTTGGAAATTTAGATTATTTAAATCGTTTAATTCATCTGCTTCTAGCTGTAATAATTCGGCCAGTTCATAACTATTATAATCTGTCAGATTATTACCTAAATATGCTTGTATATCTTCAAATTCGAGTTCTCCACTTTCATATGTAAAAACTGAATATCCTATTAAGCAAATAAGTACACTTGCTGCAATACTACCTATATAGCGGAAAGACCTAGAACTAAATAGATTAACAACCTTTGGTTCAAATTCATTTTTCTTTAGAATATTACCTGATACTGCTTCAAAGTATCCTCCAGGAATCTTAAATCCATCACCATTTTCTTTTATGGAATCTAGAATTGGTGTTGCTTCTAGCCCATTAATTTTTTCAAATAGGCGGTCTTGAAAATTGTCAAAATAATTTTCAGGTACTCCAAAAGTGTTTTTTTTCTTATTTCTATTGTCTTTCATAACAATTCCTTCCCATTACTCATTCGTTAAAAATTGCTCAATCTTTTTTGTTGCAATATGGTAGGATGCTTTTAATGCTCCTACTGACGTTTCCAAAATTTCTGACATTTCATCATATTTCAGCTCTTGAAAATACTTCATATTAAATACTAATTGTTGCTTATCAGGTAAGGCTGCTATTGCTTTTTGCAATTTTATTTCAATTTCCTCACCATCAAAATATACATCGGCTTTCAAGTTAGAAATCATTTGCTCTTTAATTTCTGAAGTCGATACACCTTTTTTTTGCGCTTTGCTATTGAGGAAACTAATTGCCTCGTTTGTTGCTATGCGATACATCCATGTGTATAACTTACTTTCTCCTTTAAACTTACCAATCGATTTAAAAACTTTAATAAACGTGTTCTGAAGAACATCATCTGCATCATCATGAATTAGCACCATACGACGTATGTGCCAGTACAATCTTTCCTGATACTCTTGCACAAGTTGCTTGAATGCTTGTTGCTGCGTATCGGTTTGTTGTAGCAAAGTGATGAAATCCTGTTCTTGAGTTTCTACCAAGCCTAATTTATTAGATGTCTTAAGTTAGACTTTATTGATGTAAAAAGGTTTAAAAATGGCCAAAAAAGTCTATAAATGTTAAAAAATAATGCATTTCATCGATTTATTAATACTTTTAAACGGTCATTTAAGAATTAATTATACATTAGCAATGGTTATTAATAATACCATTATAGTTATTTGAATATGTCAGTTTATTAAGTAGTAAGTTTTCAAGTCTTATTAAGTAGCCCCCAAAATCTTGATAATATTTGCCTCTAATCAAAAACTTGCTTGCAATCAAAAAGGATAGACACCTACTTGTCTATCCTTTTTTTGTTAGTTATTATTCGATGGGCCTTATGCTAAGGACTGCATATCCACTAACTTCTTATAAGTTGCATTCGCTTTTAAAAGCTCATCATGTTTACCCTGCTCGATGATCTTACCTTTTTGCATTACTACAATTGTATCGGCATTTTGAATAGTAGAAAGGCGATGGGCGATCACGATAGACGTTCTATTTTTCATCATATTCTCTAATGCATCTTGCACCAAACGTTCTGATTCTGTATCTAAGGCAGAAGTTGCCTCATCGAGAATCATAATTGGCGGATTTTTAAGTACTGCCCTAGCAATACTCAAGCGCTGTTTCTGCCCACCGGATAATTTATTACCGCTATCACCGATATTGGTGTTGTAGCCATCGGGTAGGTCCTTTATAAATTCGTGTGCATTGGCAATTTTTGCAGCTTCAATGATTTCTTCATCAGTTGCATTAGGCGTGCCTAATGCGATGTTACTTTTTACAGTATCATTAAAAAGAATGGAGTCTTGTGTTACAATAGCTAACAAACCCCGTAATGAATCCTTCTTTAAATCTTTAATGTCAACACCATCAATGGTAATTGACCCTTTGTTTACATCATAAAAGCGGGTTACCAGATTAGCAATGGTACTTTTTCCGCTACCAGACTGACCAACTAACGCTACTGTATGACCTTTTGGAACTTTTAGGTTGAAATCCTCAAGTACCAAATCGTCTTCATATTTAAAGGAAATATCTTTTAGAATGACTTCTTTTTCAAAGTTTGTTTTCGCTAGGGCATCTGTTTTATCGGCAATTGTATTTTCTGTTTCTAAGATTTCCAAAACACGTTCAGCAGCGGCATTACCCTTTTTAACACCATAGCTAGCCTTACTAATCGCTTTTGCAGGCGTTAGGATATTATAGGCCAACCCCATGTAAGCGAGGAATTCGGTGGCGTCTAGTGATTCGTCTACCAAAACCATTTTACCACCAAACCACAATAAGATTCCAATTACAAGAATACCTAAAAATTCACTTGTAGGTGATGCTAAATTTTGACGATTCAATAATGAATTTGAAAATTTAAAAAACCGACTGGTGGATCCCTGAAATTTTTTAAGAAACGTATTCTCAGCGTTGAATGCTTTTATCACTTTTAGTCCACCTAGTGTTTCCTCAGTTATGGATAAAAATTCTCCTTGTTCTTTTTGAACTTTATCAGACTGCTTTTTTAATGATTTCCCTATGGAGGAGATTATTATTCCCGTAATTGGGATAAAAATGAATACAAATAATGTAAGCTTGGCACTTATAAATAACATCGTTATGATGGTAAATAGTATGGTAAGTGGTTCTCTAATAATTAATTCAAGTATCGATAAAAAGGAATGCTGAATTTCTAAAACATCTGAGGTAATTCTAGCAATTACATCACCTTTCTTTTTTTCCGAAAAATAACCGATAGGTAGTTCAACTATTTTATCGTACATACTGTTTCTAATATCTTTTAAAACACCATTTCTTAGGAAGGTGATAAAAAACATGGCTAAGTAATTAAACAAGTTTTTAAGCAAGAACAAAGCTAGTATCAATCCGATACTAATTACTAGTGCTTGCATTTTATTGTCTTCTGCAAAAATCGTTACCTGATAATTAAACGAGTCTCCAATGAATTCTTTGAGACTTTCATAATTTTCGTAAATAGGCTTTGTATGAACTTGTTTTTCTTTATCAAATAGAACTTGTAACATCGGAATCAATGCGACAAATGATAACGCACTAAAGAGGGCGTATAATATATTAAAGAAGATATTTAAATAAGCGAACCTTTTGTAAGGCTTTACAAATCGCAGTATTTTTTTGAAATAATCCATTAAAGATTCATTTCCTTTTTAATTCGTGCAATTTTATCATTTAACAAGGTAGACGCTTTTTCAAAATCGGAAACACTACTTAAGTCCGATCGTACACTAAAATAAAATTTGATTTTTGGTTCAGTACCACTTGGTCTTGCAGCAATTTTTGTTCCGTCTTCGGTATAGTAAATTAACACATTCGATATAGGAATATCCATTGTATCTAAAGCGCCTGTCTTCATATTTTTTGAAGTTGAAGCTTGATAATCTTCAACTTTAATCACCTTCGATCCGTCAATCGACTCAATAGGATTTTGGCGCATATCAATCAACATCTGTTTGATTTCTTCTGCACCTTCTTTTCCTTTTTTCACCAAAGAGATTAAATCTTCTTGATACAAACCGTAGTCAACATAACTCTTTAAAAGCTCATTATAAAAAGAGCTGCCATTTGCCTTTGCATCACATGCAATTTCACAAGCGAGTAGGGTAGCGGTCACCGCATCTTTATCACGTACAAAATCACCTACCATATATCCAAAACTTTCTTCGCCGCCACCGATGAAATCAAGCTCAGGGAAGTCCATGATCATTTTGGCAATCCACTTAAATCCAGTAAGACCTTCTTTATACTCAACACCATAATCATTAGCCATTTTGGCTAACATTGGGGTAGATACGATCGTACTCCCTATAAATTCTTTTCCTTTAATTTTTCCAGCCGCTTTCCATTGGTCTAAAAGAAAACGTGTCATTACTATCATGGTTTGATTCCCATTTAATAGTATCATTTTTCCGTCATTGTCTCGTACAGCAATACCTAATCGGTCACAATCAGGATCCGTTCCTACCACCATATCAGCTCCTGTTTCTTCGGCTAGTTTGGTAGCCATAGAAAGTGCTTCGGGTTCTTCAGGATTCGGAGATTTTACAGTTGGGAAATCGCCATTTGGCTCCGCTTGTTCTTTAACAATAATAACATTATTGAAACCCGCTTTTTCTAAGGTCTTTGGAATAGCAGTGATTGAAGTACCATGCAAGGAAGTGAAAACAATCTTGAAATTGTCTTTCCCTTTTGCATTAAAACTTCCATTAGCAACGCTTTGGTTTATAAAGACATCGTCAACTTCTTCGTCAATATATTCAATTAATGATGTATTTTCATCGAACTTAATATCAGAAAAATCAAGGTTGTTTATTTCACTAATAATAGCTCCGTCTTGCGGTGGCACGATCTGACCTCCATCTTCCCAGTACACTTTATAACCATTATACTCTGGTGGATTATGCGAAGCTGTAAGGACAATTCCGCATTGACAATTTAAATGGCGCACCGCAAATGATAATTCTGGAGTGGGACGAAGATCTGAGAATAAGAACACCTTAATCCCATTTGCAGAGAAAACATCTGCGACCACTTTAGCAAGTCTTTTGCTATTATGACGGCAGTCGTATGCAATTACAACACGCACTTCCTGATTTGGAAATTGCTGTTTTAAATAATTAGAAAGGCCTTGGGTGTTTTTCCCTAAGGTATATTTATTGATGCGATTGGTTCCGACTCCCATAACACCTCGCATACCGCCGGTACCAAATTCCAGGTCTTTATAAAATCGGTCTTCGAGATCAGCTGGGTCATTTTTTAGTAGATGTTCGATCTCATTTTTGGTGTCTACATCAAAGACATCAGTAAGCCAAGATTTGGCTTTTTGAGCTACAGCGTCAGTAAGTTGTGCCATGTACTATGATTGATTAAGAATACAAAATTAGCTAATTCGCTAAGGTATGTATGAAAAAGTTGGTTAAAAGTTTCGTTTTTCCGCTATGCGATATTGCTTGTTGTCGGGTCGGGTGCGTAGGATCATTTCGCCTAGAAAGCCTGCAACAAATAGCAAGGTACCCAAGACCATAGTGGTTAATGCGATATAAAACCACGGATTTTGTGTTACCAATATAGCGGGTTGGTCATTGTATAAACGATATAATTTTAGTCCGCCAATATACCCGGCTGATACAAAACCAATAAAGAACATAAAAGCACCCCATAAACCGAAAAAGTGCATAGGTCTTTTTCCAAATTTTGATAGAAACCAGATTGTGATCAAATCTAAAAAGCCATTTACAAAGCGATTCATACCAAACTTTGTCGTTCCGTATTTTCTTTTTTGATGAATGACAACTTTCTCTCCAATTTTTTGAAAACCTGCATTTTTAGCCAGCACCGGAATATAACGATGCATTTCACCAGAAACATGAATGTTTTTGATAACAACTTTTTTGTAGGCTTTCAATCCACAATTAAAATCGTGAAGTTTGAGTCCTGAAGTTCTTCTTGCTGCCCAATTAAATAGCTTGGACGGAATATTTTTTCCGATAACGGAATCATAACGCTTTTTCTTCCAGCCAGAAACAAGATCATAGTTTTCATTATTGATCATTGCAGCCAATTCAGGAATTTCTTCTGGACTGTCTTGCAAATCGGCATCCATAGTGATAACGACATCACCAGAAGCCATTTCGAAGCCGGCATGAAGTGCTTGCGATTTCCCAAAGTTTCGTAAAAATCGAATGCCTTTTACCTCAGGATAGGCGTCTGCAAGTTTAGAAATGAGGTCCCAAGATTTATCAGTGCTGCCATCATCAATAAAGATGATCTCGTATGAAAAACGATTGGATTGCATCACTGATACAATCCAATCGTATAATTCTTGTAAAGATTCTTCTTCGTTAAGTAGTGGTATTACTACTGATAGGTTCATTGGCTTTGTTCAATATCTATAAGCCAAAAATACAAATTTAGCCGTTTAGTATGCTGGTCGTTCTTTTTTCATTATTAGACCAGTAATTAGACCGAGTATTAAACCCGCTAGAGCGCTAATTACCAAGAACACAGGAATAGTTAGTAAGGGTGATCTAAAGTTTCTTCCAAACTCTATTTGCTGTTCAATTTGCTCTTGACTCATTCCATAACCTTGAAGTGTTTGCGTGGTATAAGCTTCTTGTTTTGTGAAAAATTCTGGATCAATCACATTTGTTAATAAAAGCTGATAGGCAATTCCCACTAATCCGCCTATTAGACATAGGCCAACAGCTATTTTTAGCGCTTGTCCTAAGGTCATAAAACCTTCATTTTTTTGTTTAAATTCTCTAAGCGCTAAGACTATGATTGTTATGGTAATTAGCATTTGTATGCCAAACACTCCCCAGCCTCCTTGATAGTGCATGTCAATAAAGTAAAGCATTAGTCCAAATGCTACTCCAATAAGCCCAGATATTATGCCGTATTTAATTGCTAATGAACTGGTTTTAGGTTCTTGATTTTCCATATTTTTTATTATTAATTGGTTAGATTCTGTTAGTTGGTATCAAGTTACTAGAAATTGTTACATAAATTTGTATTTATTTTTTAAAAAAACTGCTTGTAGTTTTATTAAATAAAATTATCTTTGCACTCGCTTTTAAAGCACTACAGAAAAGTATAAGAAGATGAAAAAAGGTTTACATCCAGAAAATTATAGAATGGTAGCGTTCAAAGATATGTCAAATGAAGACGTATTTATTACTAAGTCGACTGCCGATACAAAAGAAACTATTACCGTTGAGGGTGTTGAGTATCCGCTTATCAAAATGGAAATTTCTCGTACATCTCATCCTTTTTATACTGGTAAGTCTAAATTGGTAGATACAGCAGGTCGTATCGACAAATTCAAAAACAAATACGCGAAGTTCAAAAAATAAAATTTCGTGTTTTTCAACATATTTAAAGCCTTTCGATATTTCGAGAGGCTTTTTTAATTTTTCAACTTTCTAACTTAAAACCGAAACTTTATCTTTGGTTAAACTTATCAAGTCACCTGATGAACTACATTCTATTCGACGGACCTTCAAGAAACGCTTTATTACCTTTTACTTATACAAGACCGGTTGCTGATATACGTATTGGTATTTTGACGATACGTGAAAAGTGGGAGCATTATCTGGGTAACACTACCACGACTATTACAGAGGATTATCTGGCAGAAAAATATCCTATGGTCGAACTGGAACAAAATATAATGATCAATGCATCTTATACTCCAAATGAGGATTTGGTAGACCTAGTGAAAAACCTAAAAGCAGACCAGGCTATTTTTCAACAAGATGAGGTAATCGCGTTTTATGCTAATGAAGGTCAGGAAGAGATCGATCTTACGAACTACGAAAAGATTAGTTTTGAGGGAGATGTGTTAACCGTAAAAACCACTTGGGATATTTTTTCTAAGAATGCAGAAGCGATGCAAACAGATTTCGACTTGATAACTGCGGACAGAACATCACAACCAATATCTGATACTAACCAAGTAATAGCTCCAGAGAATATTTTTTTAGAGGAAGGAGCAAAAGTAGAATGTTCAATTCTAAATGCGACTACAGGTCCAATTTATATTGGTAAAGATGCTGAGATTATGGAGGGTTCAATAATTAGAGGAGGACTAGCCATGTGCGAGCATTCGGTCTTGAAACTTGGCGCTAAAATATATGGGGCCACTACATTGGGACCTTATTGTAAAGTAGGAGGTGAGGTTAACAATTCGGTTTTATTTGGATATAGCAATAAAGGACATGATGGCTTTTTAGGAAATTCAGTGCTAGGAGAATGGTGTAATTTGGGTGCAGACACTAATAACTCTAATCTTAAAAATAACTACGCTCCGGTTCGCTTATGGAGCTATGAAACTGAAGGTTTTGCGAAAACAGGGTTACAGTTTTGTGGATTAATGATGGGCGACCATAGTAAAAGCGGAATCAATACCATGTTCAATACAGGAACTGTAGTAGGGGTGAGTGCCAATATTTTTGGTAGTGGTTTTCCAAGAAATTTTGTACCTAGTTTTAGTTGGGGTGGTGCGGTTGGTTTTACTACTTATAAAACAAATAAAGCCTATGAGGCAAATGCGGTTATGATGTCAAGAAGAGGTGTTGAATTTGATGCAAGGGAACAAGCTATTTTAGATCATATTTTTGAGGAGACTAAGAAGTGGCGAAAGGATTAGTTTAATTCTGAATTTTCTTAACCCGTTTCAATACCAACAAATTAATAGGGTTAATCCCTAACCCTTCAATATTCTTCTGCGTAAACCGAACGACTTCATCATAATAAAGCGGAACGATTGGCGCATCTGCGATAACCATACTGTCCATTTTTGTGTATAATGCTTCTCGTGCAATTTTGTCCGTAATGGTGAATGACTTTTCAAACAATACGTCGAATTCTGGATTGCTGTAGTGGTAATAATTAGGTCCGCCGGGTGTAAAATTCTTTGAATAAAAAACAGATAAATAATTCTCTGGATCAGGATAATCTGCGATCCAACTACCTCTAAAAATGTCAAGATTCCCCGTGCGCTTCGCCTGACGCAAAGTAACTGGTGGCATAACATCCACTTTTGTATTGAGGCCTACCTTTTGTAGTTCGCGTTGAATGTATTCACAGATATCTAAATACTGACTATTAGTAGCAATGGTAATAGTCGGATTTTGATCACCCGTTTCGTCCTTATACTCTTGGAGGAGTATTTTTGCCTTTTCGGGATTAAAGTTATAGCCTTCAATTTCTGCAAAACCTGGCATTCCCTTTGGTATAAATCCGCTATAGGCGGGAAAACCAATGCCATTACGTATATAAGTGATCATTTTTTGTCGATCAAATCCGTAATTAATGGCTTGCCTTATTTTAAGAGAGTTAATAGTCTGGTTATCGCCTTCTAAATAAAATCCAAGAAATTCAGAATTTAAATATGGACCTTTTACCATATTTATATTATCGGCATATCGAGATCTTAATTTCCCATCAGCTGTTAGTAATTCGTCTTTGTAGCTATTATCAATACTGTTTAAAAAATCAAAATTTCCCTGAGCAAATTGTAAAAACTCACTTTGTTTATCTGGCAAAAAGGTGATTGCAATAGCCTCCAAATAGGGGAGCGCAGTTCCATTTTTATCAACTTCATGATAATTATAGTTTTTGCGAAGCACCAGTTTTACGTTTTCTTCCCACAATTTAAAATAGAAGGGCCCTGTCCCAATTGGGTGAGATCGAAAATCGCTACCATAATGCTCTGCTACCTCACTGGGTACGGCAGCACAGTATTGCATAGTAAGTAATCCTAAAAATGCTGGAAATGGTTTTTTAAGTTGAATTATAAGGGTGCTATCATTAGCCGCTTTATAAGAATCAACATTATTTAAAACCCAACTTCCTGGCGAGGCAATTTGTGGACTTTTTAGGCGATTAAAGCTGTAAACAAAATCAGTTGCATTAACGGTTCTTGTACTATCCTTTCCAAATAAAGGCGACTTGTGAAAATAGACATCAGTGCGAAGGTTAAACTTATAGACTAAGCCATCGTCATTAATTTCCCATGATTTGGCTATATCTGGCTGCGGAATCAACTCATCATTCATTTGTACAAGACCATTAAAAAGCTGATTAATGGGCCAGATATTTTCCTGATTTCGCGCAAAAGCCGGATCTAAGCTTGTCGTGTTCTTATGTTCATTATACCTAAAAATAAGATGGTCTTTCGATTCGTTTTTAGTGCTTGTACATGCCGTGATTAAAATCAATACACAACTAGCTGATAAAAAGTATTTTAAAAGGGTCGTGCGGCCAGTAATAGATTTTATCATGCGAAAATTAGTTGGTATCTTTGCGCCCGCTAAAAGCGCAAACAAAACTGCTTTTTTAAAAAAGTGAAGGTAGTACTTTCTCTATTTTTTTAAAAGGAATCGCTTAATTGGTAATGGATACAAAAAAGGTCGCGTTTTACACACTGGGTTGTAAACTCAATTTCTCTGAAACTTCTACGATTGCTAGGAGTTTTAAAGATGAGGGGTTTAATCGTGTTGAATTTTCCGAAACTGCTGACATTTATGTGATCAATACTTGTTCGGTTACCGAAAATGCTGATAAGCGTTTTAAAACTATTGTAAAGCAGGCTCAAAAGACAAATGAAGAAGCTTTTGTTATTGCCGTTGGTTGTTATGCCCAACTAAAGCCTGAAGAACTGGCGGCGGTTGATGGTGTGGATTTAGTTTTGGGAGCAACTGAGAAGTTCAAGATTACAGATTATTTAAATGACCTTTCTAAAAACGATCATGGTGAGATTCATTCATGCGAGATCAAAGAAGCCGATTTTTATGTAGGTAGTTATTCAATCGGTGATCGAACTCGAGCCTTTTTAAAGGTTCAGGACGGTTGTGACTATAAGTGTACCTATTGTACAATTCCATTAGCAAGAGGCATTTCTCGTAGTGATACGCTAACCAATGTCTTGCAAAATGCAAAAGAAATCTCCGAAAGAGATATCAAGGAGATTGTTTTAACCGGTGTGAACATCGGTGATTATGGTAAAGGTGAATTTGGAAATAAAAAACACGAACATACTTTTTTCGAGTTGGTGCAGGCGTTGGATAAAGTCGAAGGTATCGAACGTTTGCGTATAAGTTCTATCGAACCAAATTTACTTAAAAATGAAACGATTGATTTTGTAGCAGGAAGTAAGGCATTTGTACCTCATTTTCATATTCCATTGCAAAGTGGTAGTAATGAGTTGCTGAAATTAATGCGTCGTCGATACATGAAAGAATTGTATGTAGATCGTGTTGCAAGAATTAAAAAGGCCATGCCTCATGCCTGTATTGGTGTTGATGTAATCGTTGGTTTTCCTGGAGAGACCGATGAATTATTTTTGGAGACCTACAATTTTCTTAATGAATTGAATATATCGTATCTACATGTATTTACATATTCTGAAAGAGAAAATACGGTAGCTGCCAAAATGAATGGAGTTGTGCCAAAGAATGTGCGAAGTAAGCGCAGTAAAATGCTTCGCGGATTATCAGTTAAAAAGCGTCGTGCTTTTTACGAAAGCCAACTAGGATCGATCAGAAATGTGTTGTTTGAAGGAGAAAATAAAGAAGGCTACATTCAAGGATTTACTGAGAACTATGTAAAAGTAAAAGCACCTTGGCATCCTGATCTGGTAAACACAATACAAGAGGTTGAGCTTACTAAAATTGATAAGGACGGACTAGTTCGTTTCGATTTTATAAAAGAAGCCGTAATTCAATAGGTCAAAGTCAATTCTTTCTATACCAAATATCTTTTTTGAAGTAACGTTTAGCGTCTTGATTCTAAAATTTAGCAGCGAAGTAATCTTGAAGTAAAGGCATAAAAAAAAGATGACACTAGGGTCATCTTTATCAGTTTCGTCAATCTTAAAATTAGATTCTTACGCCTACTGGAAGCAATGATTTATACTGTCTGTTTCTACGCATAAATTTTACAATCTTAGGACTTGTTGGCATCACCCGAAGGTTTCGTTCTTCAATGTTACTTAAGATCTGGACAATAAATTCGTTTTCAAATTCCTCTCCTTCTAAAGTCTCAGGAACGATCATTTTGGTTAAAAAGATTTTTCTTTCTTGTAATGAGTACTCCACTTTAGCAAGATCATCTTCAATCTTCAACTCGAATTGGCGCAAAAATTCATTGTCTTTAAGAACAGCCGTCTCTATCATATTCATTTATTTTTAGTTTTACCAACAGGTAATTTATTATTCAAAATAAGCCCAACTCCAAAGCCCATGCGTCAGCACATACTAAAATTGTACAGGCAGGTTGATTTCTGTTAAAAGATGGTTGTTTTGTTAATATATGTTGGTTGGGAATCGCTATTTTTGCGATGCAAAGATACGAAAACTTCTTCGATTTCTCTGTTATTCTCTCAAAATTAACGTAATGCAAGACTTGATACATGTGTATTTGATGCCAGGAATGGCTGCTAATCCAAGTATTTTTGAACATATTAAACTACCAGAAGAAACGTTTCAGATACACCTATTAAGCTGGGAAATTCCCTTAAAGAGGGAAAAGTTATCCGCTTATGCCAAAAGAATGAGCGAGAAAATCGAGCATAAAGACCCTGTTTTAGTGGGGGTTTCTTTCGGAGGAATTTTGGTACAAGAAATTAGCCAGCATATTAATGTTAGAAAAGTTGTCGTAGTAAGCAGCGTAAAGCATCAAAATGAGTTGCCTGTAAGAATGAAACTTGCCAAGCAAACTAAGGCGTACAAATTACTGCCAACTGGATTAATAAATAATATCGACTTTCTTGCAAAATATGCTTTCGGAGAAGTCGTTACTAAACGTGTAGAGTTGTACGAAAAATATCTTTCTGTACGCGATAAGTATTACTTAGACTGGTCCATTCACAATATCGTAAACTGGTCGGCGCCAAAAAATGTTGACAATATGATACATATACATGGTGACAAGGATGGTGTTTTTCCAGTTTCAAATATTAAAGATCATATAAACGTAAAGGGGGGGACTCATGTTATGATTATTAACAAATACAAGTGGTTCAACGAGAATTTACCCGATTTAATCTTATCGTAATTAACAGGAATAGTCTCAATTGATGAATTTCTGTATATTTAAACCGATCTTACTTAAAGTTTGAAAATAAATTTACCCCTATGAAGTTGCTAAAGAAATCCCTTATTGGTATTGGTGCATTTGCAGTATTGTTTATGTTGATCAATGCAGTAAGCGCCAAGAAAAATGAAGTAAAAGAAGAAAAAGAACCAACGTCTGCAGCTAAAGTTGCAAACGATTATAATGTATACGCATTATCTATTCCTGACAATCTTGATTTTGCAGGTGAAAAAATGCCGCTGGAAGATCCTGATGTTTATGAACGTATGGATCGCGAGTTATTGGTAAATACCTATTGGCAATCTAATGGATTGTTGATGTTTAAACGCGCACATAAGTTTTTTCCCATTATTGAACCTATTTTAGAAGAGGAAGGCGTGCCAGAAGATTTCAAATATTTAGCCTTAATTGAAAGCGGATTGGAAAATGTGACTTCACCAGCAGGCGCAAAAGGGTTTTGGCAGATCATGAAAGCTTATGGGCGAGAAAACGGCTTAGAGATCAATGAAAATATTGATGAAAGAAATAATTTAGAAAAGGCAACCCGTGCAGCCTGTGCCTACTTTAAAAAGGCTAAAAAACGTTTTGGTAGCTGGACTTTAGCTGCTGGGTCGTATCATAATGGTCAGTTTGGAATTAGTAAAGAACTGGAACGCCAGAAAGCTAATAGCTATTACGACTTATTATTAGGACCTAACGGAAGACGTTATGTATTTCGCATTGTGGCACTCAAAGAAATTGTAAATAATCCTAAAAAATACGGTTTCAATTTTACTGAGGATGATTTGTATCAACCTATTCCGACTTATAAAATAGCGGTAGAAGAACCTATTCCAAATCTTGCTGAGTGGTCTAAGAATAAAGGGATAAACTATAAGGTGCTTAAAATTCATAATCCTTGGTTACGAGAAAACAAACTGAATAATAGGTCGGGAAAACTATACTACATCACCTTACCGAAAGAAGGCTATTATAAGCAGGAATAAAATGAGCACACAGGTAATTGTCTGGCTAATCGTTATTGGTATTCTTGCCGGAGTACTTAGCGGTATAGTTGGCATTGGCGGAGGTATCGTAATGGTGCCTTTATTGGCTATTTTACTTGGTTTTACGCAGCACGAGGCTCAAGGTACAAGTTTGGCAGCCATGCTTCCTCCTGTAACTATACTAGCAGTAATGAACTACTACAAAGCCGGACATGTTAATTGGAAATACGCATTTCTAATTTCAGCAACTTTTATTATTGGAGGCTATTTTGGCTCTAAGTTTGCCGTGAACATCGACCAGAAAATGCTTCGTAAGGTTTTTGGTGGTGTAATGTTGATTGTTGCTATGAAAATGATTTTTGGGAAATAAAATTTTTTGAAGCAAGAAGCAGGACCCAAGAAACAAGATGAAAGAATGCGATTTTCCAGTTTTTAACTGCCACTGCAAACTGTTACCACCGACTGAACACTAAATTTTCTTCATCTGCCGCTGCATCATCTTGATCTGCTCTTTAAGCATACCTCGCTTGTCTAACTTCTTAGCCTCTTGTAGCAAAGTAGTAGCTTCGCGCTTGCGACGTTTTTGCATCGAGATCCCTGCAAGGCTCAATTTTGCCATGGCAATGTCATGATCCATAGACAAACCAAGCTTTAAAGCTCTTTTAAAAAACTTTTCGGCTTGAGTTAAATTGGTTTGAGAATATATAATACCGTGCAAGTAATTAAAATACCCTTGCTGTTTGGTAGTTAAAGCCGCTTCGGGTTTCTTGATATACGACAGCCATTTTTGTGTGCCCGCCATATCTTGTTTTCTCAATTTGAAGAAAGCGAGAAGGATAAATTCATTTCTAAAATAAAGAAAAACAAAAATTAAGGATAATAAGATAAGTGCAATACCATTTCCTATTTCACCTTCGGAAAATTGCCAAACTGCGATACCAACAATGATTGCAGTAATAATAAGTTTTATGTTTTTATGAAACATGTACGTTTTATTGTTTAAATACTACTTTTAAAGCCTTAAAAAGCTACTATTTTTAAGCGCTGCAAAGAAACTAATTTTTTTGCAATATATTTTTAATCCACTAGCTTGTCAAAGTAAAAAGTTGTTGTATATTTGCGCACGATTTTGAGGAGTAGTTTATCCACAAGATTTTTTAATAAAGAAGAAACGATAGCGTAAAGCACTTATACAATGAAAAGAACATTTCAACCATCGAAGAGAAAGAGACGTAATAAACACGGTTTTAGAGAGCGTATGGCATCTGTTAGTGGAAGAAAGGTGCTAGCTAGAAGACGTGCAAAGGGCAGAAAGAAAATTTCTGTGTCATCTGATCCTCGTCACAAGAAATAATGATTAACAATTGTTAATAATAAAGGTGTTGCTTTTACAAGTAACGCCTTTTTTTGTACCCATTCAGTTCATAATTTTACACACCATATAAGATACATTTTCATGCCAAAAAACGAAAAACTAAAGTCTATCCTTATCATCGGATCTGGCCCAATTGTAATCGGCCAAGCGTGTGAGTTTGATTACGCGGGATCTCAATCACTAAGATCATTACGAGAAGATGGTATTGAAACTATATTGATCAACTCAAACCCGGCAACTATCATGACCGATCCCTCAATGGCCGATCATGTTTATTTGTTACCGCTTACTACCAAGTCCATCATTCAAATTCTTAAAGAGCATCCACAAATTGATGCGGTGCTTCCTACAATGGGAGGGCAAACAGCCCTAAACTTGTGTATAGAAGCTGACGAAAAAGGGATTTGGAAAGATTTTGATGTCGACCTTATTGGTGTGGATATCGATGCGATTAATATTACTGAAGATCGTGAGAAATTTCGTGAGTTGATGCTGAAAATTGGTGTTGGTATGGCGCCTCAAGCAACAGCAACCTCCTTTTTAAAAGGGAAAGAAATTGCACAAGAGTTTGGTTTTCCGTTGGTAATTAGAGCGTCATATACCTTAGGAGGTGCAGGAGCATCAATTGTTTATAAGCCTGAAGATTTTGATGACCTATTACGTCGCGGTCTTGAAATATCACCTATTCATGAAGTCATGATCGACAAGGCTATGATGGGGTGGAAGGAATATGAATTAGAATTGCTTCGAGATAAAAACAATAACGTTGTTATTATATGTGCGATTGAGAATATGGATCCTATGGGAATTCATACTGGAGACTCTATTACGGTAGCACCAGCAATGACCTTGTCCGATACTACCTACCAAAAAATGCGTGACTTAGCAATCAAAATGATGCGAAGTATTGGTGATTTTGAAGGTGGTTGTAACGTACAATTTGCAGTTAGTCCAGATGATAAAGAAGATATTATTGCAATTGAGATTAATCCGCGTGTGTCTCGTTCCTCTGCGTTGGCATCTAAAGCAACAGGATATCCTATTGCAAAAGTAGCAACTAAATTGGCTATTGGATACTCATTAGATGAATTAGAGAACCAAATTACGAAGTCGACATCGGCTTTGTTTGAGCCAACCTTAGATTATGTAATTGTAAAAATTCCACGTTGGAACTTCGATAAGTTTGAAGGCTCCGATCGTACGCTTGGTTTACAAATGAAAGCGGTAGGTGAGGTAATGGGAATTGGACGCTCTTTTCAAGAAGCACTTCATAAAGCAACCCAGTCCCTCGAGATTAAACGAAACGGACTTGGTGCTGATGGAAAAGGATATAAAGACTACGATCAAATCATTAGCAAGTTAACACATGCTAGCTGGGATCGTGTTTTTGTGATTTATGATGCCATTCAAATGGGAATTCCTCTAAGTCGCATCCACGATATCACAAAAATTGATATGTGGTATTTGCGTCAGTATGAAGAATTGTATATGCTGGAAAAAGAGATTAGCACGTATACAATTGCCAGCCTGGATAGAGACTTATTGCTAGAAGCAAAGCAAAAAGGATTTGCCGATAGACAAATTGCCCACATGCTCGGCTGCTATGAAAGCGAGGTTTATAATAAACGAACTGAATTAAAGATTAACCGAGTTTATAAGTTAGTTGATACCTGTGCGGCGGAGTTTAAAGCGATGACTCCTTATTATTACTCGACCTTCGAAGCAGAAATTGAGACTCCTGATGGTACGCGTTATGTTGAAAATGACAGCGAGGTATCTGATAAAAAGAAAATTGTAGTCTTAGGCTCTGGTCCAAATAGAATAGGGCAAGGTATCGAATTTGACTATTGTTGCGTCCACGGGGTTTTAGCTGCGGCAGAATGTGGTTATGAGACCGTAATGATCAATTGTAATCCGGAAACGGTTTCAACAGATTTTGATACAGCTGACAAATTATACTTCGAACCAGTTTTCTGGGAACATATATATGACATCATCCGTCATGAAAAACCGGAAGGTGTAATCGTCCAGTTAGGCGGTCAAACTGCATTAAAACTTGCTGAGAAATTATCTAAATATGGAATCAAGATTATCGGTACAAGTTTCGAATCATTAGATCTTGCAGAGGATAGAGGAAGCTTTTCTACTTTATTAAAAGAAAATAACATTCCGTATCCAGAATTTGATATCGCAGAAACTGCAGATGAAGCACTAGCGGTTGCGGATAAACTAGATTTCCCGATTTTGGTTAGACCATCTTATGTTTTAGGAGGTCAGGGAATGAAGATTGTGATTAACAAGCAAGAATTGGAGGAGCACGTTGTCGATTTGCTAAGAAAAATACCAAATAACAAACTGTTGCTAGATCATTATTTAGATGGTGCTATTGAGGCAGAAGCCGATGCAATTTGTGATGGTGAAAATGTATATATCATAGGAATCATGGAGCATATTGAACCTTGTGGTATTCATTCAGGAGATTCAAATGCTACCTTGCCGCCATTTAATTTAGGTGAATTTGTAATGCAACAAATTAAAGACCATACTAAGAAAATTGCTTTAGCACTTAACACAGTAGGTCTTATTAATATTCAATTTGCGATAAAAGATGATACAGTATATATCATTGAAGCGAATCCAAGAGCATCGCGAACGGTTCCATTTATTGCGAAGGCCTATGGCGAACCATACGTAAACTATGCCACCAAAGTTATGCTAGGTGAAAAGAAAGTAACCGATTTTGATTTTAAACCGCATTTAGATGGTTATGCAATCAAACAACCGGCATTCTCGTTCAACAAATTCCCGAATGTAGATAAGAAATTAGGGCCTGAAATGAAAAGTACAGGTGAGAGTATCTTATTCATCGATAGCTTGAAGGACGACGAATTTTACAATTTGTATTCAAGAAGGAAGATGTATTTATCCAAATAAAATACTCGGATTGTAACTAAAAAAGTCGGTTTGAACTTGAAAGTTTAAACCGACTTTTTTATTACTTATTTTTCGATTTCTTTTAATAAACAATCGACTTTTACAGCCACTTCTTGAGCAATCTTTTTAAAGACTAATTTTGGTACTTTAATATCGTGATTCTCAGGTTTAATTATAAAAGATGAAGACAGTTTTAAATGTTCATCTTGCGTATCAATATCAACGGTGGTTTCTACAGATTGCTCAACACCATGAATCATAAAACTCCCTTTTAGTATATACTTTCCTTCAGGTTTTTTTAAATCAAAATCAGATAGCTTTCCTAGAAAAGTTGCTTTGGGAAATTTGTCTGATTCTAAATAATTCTCGTTAAAGTGCTCTTGCATTAAGGCATTAGGAAAAACAAATTGGCGTACATATAGTAATGCAGCAAATTCACCCGTATCGGTATTCAGCAATGCCTTTACTCGGATATTTTCAGCCGTAATATTTTCTAATGGTGTAGACGCATTAAAACTTACGATACCATTTTTGGTTTCGTATTTGTTTTGTGCTGTAACAATGGTTGTGGTAACCAAAAACAACGTGCATAGTACCCGAAGCATGTCTTAATTTTCAGGCATCCCTGCATTTACCCAGTCTTCGATGGTTTGACGTAGTGTAGCATTCATTCTACCAGTTTGCGGCATAGGAGCAGTTGTACTATTAATCCTGCTAACTAGATTACGATTGTTGACAGCGTCAACTACCTGATTATAGGTAACGAGCGACATTGGTGCACCGTTAGTAGGAGTACTTGCATGGCATCCCGTACAATTTCCAGCCATTATACCCTGAATGTCTGCTGTAAATGTTGGCGTTTCCCCTTCTTGCATTTCTTCAGGATTGTCATCATCTTTATTACAATTGTATAAAAAGACGGTACTCGCTATTAATGAAAGGGTTACTAGTCGGTTTAAAAATCTTTTGGGGTTCATAGATTAAACGGTTTAGGTTCTTTAACTGAAAAATATGGTAAATTATTGTAGTCAATTTATATTAAAAATCCGATGTATTAATAATAAAATGATGAAATTAGACCTGTTAAATCCAATTAAATTGTTTTGATAATGTCGAAATTATCCTTCCTATTATTCATTTTTATCCCGATTACTAGCTTCTCCCAAAATACGTTACTCGACGAGATCGATACTGATGCAGGTGATGATTTGAGCGTTATATCTGCTTTTAAAGGATTGAAAATTGTCAACTTTGAGTCGACAAAAATGATTGCTAAGAAAGACTTTTATTTTGTAGTTGCACACCGTTTCGGAAGTGTGAAAACTGGAATAAAGGATTTTTTCGGACTTGATAATGCGAATACACGATTGAGCTTTATTTATGGCTTAAGCGATTGGCTTAATGCCGGAATATCGCGAAGTTCGGTTGATAAAACCTATGATCTTTCGATAAAATATCGATTTATGAGTCAACAGGAAAGTGGATTTCCAGTTACCATCGTCGGCTACTCACAATTTGCTTTAAACACTGGTTTAGACGAGGATCTAATTCCAGGTTTATCATCTAGTGATCGATTATCAGTCACACAACAAATTTTAATTTCAAGAAAATTCTCTGAGCGATTTTCTTTTGAATTGATATCCACTGTTTTTAATGAAGGGTTTGTGGATTTCCCTACTCAAGATAATACTCAATTCGCCTTGGGTTTTGGGGGACGATACAAGCTTACAAAACGTTGGAGTTTCAACATGGATTATGGTTTGCATTTAAACCGGGCTAGTGGTTCAGATTTTAATAACCCGCTATCAATTGGTTTTGATTTAGAAACGGGGGGTCATGTATTTCAGCTACATTTTACAAATGCGCAACAAACCTATGAAAGTGGTTATTTGGGCAATGCTATTGGGGATTGGACAGAAGGCAATTTCTTTTTTGGATTTAATTTGAGTCGGGTTTTTTAGTTGAACTAGAGCGACTAGATTTTAGATCTTTTTTCAAGCCATATTTATAGACATATATCATAAATCCGAATATAATCATCATCCCTAAGACAGAAGGAATGTATTGACTGTGCGGTTGATATTGATCAAATACAGTACCGACAAAAGCGGCTAAAAGACCCGAAAATGCACTGGTCATTTTATATACGTGCTCATAAAGCCAGATTCGGTTTTTTTCATATTTCTTTTTCGGAATTAGATATCTTAAAAAATCATACATAACAACTACCAGTAATGCGCCTGCACCGCTATATATAATAACTGGAGACCATATCATACCAATAGATTTAAAATAGTATAAAAAATAGGCTAGCACTAAAAGACTTGCCATTGCTACTAAAACATCAATACTTTTAAGTGTATTTGATTTTAATACTAGCACTCTATAACCCGAAAACGAAACATAACCGCTTAGTACGGTTATCACCAACAAAAAGGAATTTCTTTTAAATACAAATACACCTATTAGACCAGTTAAAATGACAAAGGCAATCAACCTTAAAAAGTACTTGCCACTTGTATTATGTAGTTTACCTCCTTTTGTACTTAATAACGCGACTAGTCCGAGTGCAAGAGCAATACAACCTGTGATAATGTGAATCACTATGTTATACTTGTGTACGATTTCCATGTTTCAAAGCTTTTATGATGAACGAATTTCCCTTTAATAAGGCAATTCAAGCGCAAATAATTGAAATGTTAGTAATGGAAAAAGTGAAATATGGCGAATAGCCCAAACGATGGGTAAGTGCTCCTAAAAAATGGGCGAAATTATTTCGTAAAACAATGTAGTTTGGAACTACTTATTGGATTTTGATAAGATTTTTAATTGTTGACAAATATCCTTTACTGCTTGTGATTGATGGAATCCTCTTGTCATCGAACATAATGACATAACGGCCATTTAAATGAGGCTTAATTTGTTTAATATGGTTTTCGTTTACAATATACTTCCGGTGTACTCGTGCGAAACTTTTGTTTAGACGTGTTTCTAGAAAAATTAATGAATAATCGCAAAGCTTTTTTTCACCTTGGTCAATGTACACAAAAGAATAGTTATCATAGGCTTCGAAATAAAAGATATTTTCAATAGGAATAAGCACTATGTTTTCACCTTGCTTAACAGGAATTTTGCTAATTGAATTAGTTGTGGAGGAAAGATCGGTTTCATTATTCTGAATGTCGAAATGCTCTTTATTTTGTACTGACTTTGCGTCTTTAGTTTTAAGTAGCTTGTTTTGAAAGAAACTGTAGCCTAGTATTAAGGCAATAATCCCATTAAACAAGTACATTTTGCCTCCCGTAAAAGGCTGAAATTGTTGATTTTGAAAAATTAATGATCTTATTGTATGCTCCATCTCCGTCGCTAAAACACCACTAATAAAAAAGGCACACGTCAAGAAGATATAAAGCTTGAAATTTGTTTTAAGATGAGACAAAAACCAAGGCTTGTTCAATACAATGAGCACTAAGCTATATCCAATAATAAAACTTGTAGATAAGGATTGTATAACCCATTGTACCCAATTTAGATCACCATTCAATAAATAATTAGCGGTACCTATTCCTATACCAATAACTGCGATGTATGGTATAAAGCGGTTTGCTTCTTTGAAGTAAAATGGTTGGGTTGTCAATATTGGTTAATCTCCTTAATTTATTTTTAGTTGATAAATCGCATTTTAAAACGAACTACTCGTTTAAAGAAAACTTTGGTTTCGACTGCCACACGATATTAATTATTTTCCAGCCTTCATCGGTGCGAACGAGATTTAGGTAATCGATACCCCAAACTGCGCTAACTTTTGCTACCGCTATTTTGTCGGAAACTTCTAAAACCTTCACCTCTCTTATGCTATTTGCATCAGTGCGATCTCCTTTTAAATTCCATTTTTTTGCTAGATCAACCAACTTATTAAATGGCATTTCTAAAGGACCACTATAGCTTTTTGTTTTGTCATTGTACCACCAACCAACTTTTCGCAGATCTTTATGAACGCTTTGATATGCGAGAGTTGTATCAACCTTATAAAATGCATCGATATAGTTATAAGAAACCTTAGTGACATCCTCAATAGCCACTTCTTTTTCCTGCGCCGAAATTTGGATGCTCATTCCGATTAATAGAGCAATTATTAAAATTCTCATGATTATAGTCTTTGTGATCGATCTAGTCGACCGTTATTGGTTACATAACTTTCACATTGTAATTTTCTAGCTGATCAATATATTTTTTTGCGTCAAACTTTCCTTCACCAAATTCTGATTTACGTTCGTGTGCCATTTCTTGTCTTTTGATCGATCTAATGAAACGCCTGATCTCTTCATCACTATCGATTATTAATCCTGGTACTGGAACTGTTTTCCCATTTTCATCTTTGGCGACCATCGTGAAATAGGAAGAGTTGCAGTGTTTTGTTTCCCCGGTTTGAATGTTTTCCGAATCTACTCGAATTCCAACAACCATTGAGGTGTTTCCTACATAATTAATAGATGCTTTCATAGTAACCAATTCACCTACGTCGATCGGATTTCTAAAATCTACCGTATTTACAGATGCAGTAACACAATAAACGCCAGAATGTTTAGAGGCACAGGCAAAGGCAATCTGATCCATTAACGAAAGAATGTACCCACCATGAATTTTTCCACTAAAATTGGAATGGGAGGGAAGCATCAACTCACTTATAGTGATACGTGATTCTTCTACATGTTTATAAATAGTTGACTTAGTCATCGGATTCTGCTCTTTTTAAAATAGGTTCCGGAAGCGATTTTTTCGCTTTGGCTCCCATTTTCTTTAATTTTTCAACACTCGTAATAAGATTTCCACGACCTTCAACAAGTTTATTCATGGCTGCGCTATAATCTTTTTTAGCATCGTCTATCTTCTTGCCTACACCAGTAAGATCTTTTACCAATCCTTCAAATTTGTCGTATAAAGCACCAGCTTGTCTTGCAATCTCGATTGCATTTTGTTGCTGTTTCTCGTTATTCCACATACTGTCAATAGTACGCAAGGTGGCAAGCAATGTTGACGGAGTGACGATAACAATATTTTTTTCAAAAGCCTTATTGTAAAGCGAATTATCCTCATTTAATGCAACTGCAAATGCCGGTTCTATTGGAACAAAAAGCAACACGAAATCAGGCGATTCGATATCATATAAATCTTGATAATTTTTATCAGAAAGTTGATCAATATGGCGTTTGAGTGAATTTACATGTGCGTTTAAATAGGCTTGTTGCTCATCATCATCCGCATTTGCATAACGCTCGTAATCAGTTAATGACACTTTACTATCGACAATCATTTTCTTATTCCCAGGTAAATTAATAATGACATCCGGCATTACACGGCTGCCATCTTCTCGAGTAAAACTTTGTTGTACCAAATACTCCCGATCTTTTTCTAAACCAGATTTTTCTAGAACACGTTCTAACACCAATTCTCCCCAGTTTCCCTGCATTTTGCTATCACCTTTTAGCGCTTTTGTGAGGTTAAGAGTCTCTTTACTCATTTGCTGATTCAGCTCTTTTAATCCGAAGATTTGTTGACGCAAAGCCGCATGGTAGTCGATACTTTCTTTATGGGTTTTATCTACTTTTTCTTCAAATGTTTTTATTTTTTCTTGAAGCGGATTGAGAATATTCTTAATATTTTCTTTGTTCTGCTCGGTGAATTTGGTTGACTTTTCCTCCAGGATTTTATTGGCTAGTAGTTCAAAATCCTTTGTAAACTTTTCCTGTAGTTTGGCAACTTCTTCTTTCTGTTCGTTATTTTTTTGAAGGAGGTTGTCATATTCAACCCCTTTCATACTCAGTTGATTTTGGAAGAAGTCCTTTTCTTCTCGGATTTTTTCTTTTTCAGAAACTACTTGTTGATTGACACCTTGAAGTTCATTGATTTTTTCACCTAATTGAGATTGACGTTCTTCTAAAGTACTCGTAGTAGCTTTGTTTTTAAAGTTGGATAAAAAGAAACCAATAACACCACCAATGGCTGCGGCAAGGGCGATAATTAAAAAAGTGTAAAGCGATTCATTCATGTTGATAAAGATACATCAAAGCCGACATATCGAAAATCATTTTTTCACTTTAAACGACGCAGTTTTTTTATCAAAAACGATGAGATCATTTGGAAAAAGCGATTCAAAAACTCCTGTTTCGATCAAACTGTTAGGAGTCCCAAACTGGACTTTATCAGACTGCATTACCAGTAGGTTATCGGATAATTGTAGTGCAAGCTCGATTTCATGTGTTGAAAAAATGATTGTTTTATCAAACTCCACACATAGATTTTTTAGAAGATTTAAGATATATGCTTTGTGGTACATATCTAAATGAGTAGTTGGCTCGTCAAGTATGATTAGGGGCGTTTCTTGTGCCAAAGCTCGAGCTATCATTACTTTTTGAAACTGCCCATCACTAAGTTGATGACATTTTCTATCGGCAAGCTCTAAAGTATGAGTTGCAGCAAGTGATTGTTCTATCAATTCTTTGTCTTTTGGAGACAATTTACCAAGCCAATTGGTGTAAGGTTGTCTCCCAAGTCCCACAATTTCTGATACTGTAAGGTTTTTAGAAGCGATTTGTTCTGTAAGTACCAGACTTAATTTTGCAGCAAGTTCAACTGGTTTCAACAGATCGAGTGGTTGATCATCAATTTTAATGGAACCAGATAATACGGGCTGTAAATTGGATAACGTCCTTAATAAGGTAGACTTTCCAACGCCATTAGCGCCAACAATGGCAATTAGTTTACCTTTCTCAAAATCGACATTTATTTCTCGAGAAATGACAGTTTCGTTTCCTGACTCTTTATAGCCAATACTTAAATCTTGAATTTGTAAAATGGGATTTTTCATATCAATCAAAACATCATTTTACGTTTTTTCACCAATAACCAGATAACAACGGGAGCTCCAACCAAAGATGTTACAGCATTTATAGGAAGGGTATATTGGCTAAATGGAATTTGGGCAATACTATCACATAACAACATGAGTATGGCACCATATAATGCAATGGCAGGTAATAGGATTTTATGATCTGTAGTATTAAAAATTTGCCTTGTTAAATGTGGGACGGCAAGTCCTACAAATGCGATTGGCCCCGCAAAAGCAGTAATGCTCCCTGCTAATAGACTGGTGGCAATAATGATGATAAAGCGGGATCGTTTTATCTTAAGGCCAAGACTTTGCGCGTAGTTTTCACCAAGTAACAAACTGTTCAGAGATTTGATGGAAAGAATACTAAGAAGAAGTCCGATTAAAAATACCACTGTAAACAAAGCCAGTTCATTCCAACTTAGGTCACCAAGACTACCATAGGACCAGAATACATATTTTTGAAGCTGCTCGGCACTACTAAAGTAAGCCATAACACTTACAAATGCTGCCGTGAGACTACCAAACATTAATCCGATAATTAAAATTGCCATGGTATCACGAACTTTATTTGCAACAGAAACTACCAACAATAAAACCGCAAAACAACCAATTGCTGCTGCGGCGGTAATGCCCCAATATGAAAGCAGTGTAGTCGCCAAAATTCCGCCAAAAAGGCCGCTTCCCATAATTAATAAAGCGACACCTAAACTGGCACCCGAGCTTAATCCAAGTACAAAAGGACCTGCAAGCGGATTTCGAAACAGTGTTTGCATAAGCATTCCGCTAATACCCAATCCTGCGCCTACCAAAATTGCTGTAATGGCTTTTGGCAATCGGTAGTGTTGAATGATATAAGTTTGAGTACTTCCTTCATCATTAAAATCGAATAAGGAAGAAAGAATAGTATCAAATGCAATATGGACGGAACCAAGACTGATGTTTACAACAAATAATACTAATACTAATAAACTTAGCATTACAAATTGAAGGTGATATGTTTTGTTATTTGACAATTAACGTAGTGGCTTAAAAAAGGTAGCTTGATAATTTTCTAGTAAGCCAGGGTGAAAAATATTAATCATGTCTTTTAAAACAAGATCTGGTCTGTTTTGCCCGAGTTCGTAATATAAAATTCCGCCCGTTTCTCCTTTGGTTAGTGTAAAATTGAACACTTTTTTGTTTTTAAATGCATCGAATTGTGAATAATGCTCGCTACCATTTTTCATGTCTTCATAGGACTCAAATTGCCCAGGGGCAATCCAAAAATCGGCCTTCTTTCCTTTTTCTAAAACTGATTCAATATTGAGCGAAAGACTTCCTGTTCCTTTAGTGTCCGACCACAAGTAATTAACATTAGCATCCTTTAAAAACTGCGTTTGAAAACTTTCTCCCGCCGGTAAATACCAAATGTCTTTGTACATGGCCCCACTTAAAACTGTTGGCTTACTTGTGATTGTACTGGCTAAATTTTTAGCTTCTAGATAATCAGTTTCAATCTGCTTAAAAATACGATCCGCTTGTTGTTCCTTTTCAAAAAGCAAACCGAACAATTTAATCCATTCCGCTTTCCCAAGGGGAGTCTTCTCTGTCCAATCACCATTGTACAATACAGGAATTTTCGCTTTTTTAATCGTATTATAGGTCTTGTTATCGTTGTTGATAGAAAAACCAACGACCAGTTCTGGCTCAATAGACAGTAACATTTCGGTATTTAAGCTTTCATTATTTCCAATATCTTTTATTGTTCCATTATCAATTTTTGTTCTAGCGGCCTTAGATGAAATATATTTTGTGTCCGGAAAGCCAACTAGGGCGTCAAGACTGTTAAGCGCTTCTAGGGATGGAATATGCGTGGTAGACGTGACAACTAGTTTTTCCACTGGTGTTAAAATAATGGCATCATATTCTACAATAGCGAATGTGGTCGCTGCGGCCTTTGCTCTATTGATAATGGCGTATTTAAAGCTTTTTTCTGCGTTTGGCCATGGATCTTTGATAGTGACAACGGTAAAATTCGAATTTTTCTCTAGTTCAAGGCCACTTGCATATTTTATAGTAACGGGATTATTTACTTCGTTGACTTCTGGAGTATTCAGGGACGGTAGTTTTTTGTCAATCGGTTTTTTACACCCAATGAAAAAAAGCAATAGCAAGGTTAGATATGAAAAATATCTCATGGTGACACGGTTAGAATATCAAAAGTAAGACTATACCGCATAAGTTCTAAACTAACACAAATAATTAGTTTCTATCGCGACCTTATTTCATAATAAAATGAAACCGTAGCTGTTGCTATGCTTACACTTTCTTATTCATCTGTCCACGCCACAATTCAAATTCTTTTAGTGTGATTTTAGAATTTTATGTGGTATTATTTAAAATTTGAAGTATGTAGAAGATGAAAATGTTTAATTTCGCAGCGAATTTTGGTTTCAAATTCACATTGGTGAATGAGAATTAAAAGGGAATCGAGTTAAAATTCGGAATTCTGAATTGAAATCTTGAGCTGTTCCCGCAACTGTGATTCTATGCTGAACTCGTATTAGCACTTTCTTTATTGAAAGGTATTATTACTGCAAAACCACTGTTTTATCCCAATAGCTATCGGGAGAGATGGGAAGGTAAAATGATATTAGATAAGCCAGGAGACCTGCCTTTATTCATTAATTATTGTCAAACTTCGGGATAAAGTTGACGTATGGGTAAACTCATACTTTTTCCTTTTTAGAAAATTTAAAATGATTAAAAGATTAGCGTCTTTTGGTGCATTAGTGTGCACATGTACTGTTGCCGTTGCGCAACAAGAGGAAGTAAAAGAACAACAACTAGAAGAGGTTGTAGTAAGTGATTCGCGATTTGAATTAAAGCGTGAAAATTCCGGAAAAACCGTTATTAAGATCGATCAAAAAGAAATCGAACGAAATCAAGGTCGCACCTTGGTAGAATTGATTAATACTAAAAGCGGTATCGAAATTAACGGAAGCCGAAGTAATGCAGGTTCGGTCCTAGGGACCTTTGTTCGTGGTGGCAACAATCGTCAAGTACTTGTGGTTATTGATGGTGTTCAAGTATCTGACCCCAGTAATGTAAATGCCGAATTTGATTTACGATTAATTTCGTTGGATCAAATTGAAAGTATCGAAATTTTAAAGGGAGCTGCTAGTACGTTATACGGAACTGCTGCCGCCAGTGCAGTAATTAATATTACGACCAAGAAAGCAAGCGCTGATGGTTTAAGAGCGACGATCAATTCTTCTTTTGGAACCAATCAAGCTGAAAATGAGGATGATTACCGTTTTAATGATTTCTCAAATCAAGTAAATCTATTTGGGAAATCGGACAAAGTATCAGCGAATGTTGGCTTTGGTCATCAAAGTGTTGATGGTTTGTCAGCTGGCTTAAATGGCGAAAGCGATCCTTTTTCAAGAATAAATGCGATTGCAGGAATTGGCTATCAAGTTTCGGAAAAATTCAAAGTTGACTTCGGATTCAATTATGATAAATTCAATGCTGCATTCGATAATTTTGATGGAGCTGATCGTGATTTTGAATCAATCTCAGAACAAACTCGTTTTCGTATTGCTCCGACCTACAATTATGGAAAAGGAAGTGTAACTGCTAATGTTGCAATCAACGACATCGATAGAGAAATCAATAGCGATTTTCCTAATACATTCGATTCGCAAACACTTGTTGGTGATGTATTTAATAAATACACTTTTAATGATAAGCTATATACCATTGTAGGTGTCAATTATATCAAACAAAAAACACGTTTCAATACAATTGAAGAGGAAACCACAACGACTGATCCTTATGCCAATGTAGTCTATGTTTCAGAATTTGGATTGAATTTAAATGCGGGAGTTCGCCTTAACAATCATAGTGAGTATGGCAGTAATTTTATTTACAATGTCAACCCATCCTATGTATTCAGAACTGGAGATGGATACATCAAGGCTTTTGGTAGTTATGCCACCTCTTTTATTACTCCTAATTTATCACAACTTTTCGGTCCTTTTGGGGCAAATCCTGATCTCGATCCTGAGACAAATACAACTTTTGAACTAGGTTTAGAATTCAAGGATGATAATTTTAGAATTAGTGGTGTTGCTTTCAGTCGAAAAGAAAAAGATTTTATTGATTTTGTGGTTGTGGATTTCACCACTTTCGCTGGAGAATTTCAAAATGTTGCAGATGATTTTGAGGCAAGAGGAGTCGAAGTAGAGATCGACTACCTGCCTATTAAAAATTTAAATATTACAGTAAATAATACGTTTATTGAGAGACCCGATCAAGTGCGTTTGCGTTTGCCTAAGAACAAGATTAATGCATCTGTAGGATATCAGTTTAACGAAAAGACATTTGCCTCACTTCAGTATCAGTATACATCATCTAGAGTGGATACTGATTTTAGTACGTTCACTAATGTTGACCTAGATAGTTTTGCTTTATTAGATATATATGCAAATCATCAATTAACAAAGCGAATGAAACTTTTTGTTGGCGTATCTAACCTCTTAAATGAGGAGTACTTGGAAGTAATTGGATTTACTACCAAAGGAAGAAATGTTCGCTTTGGATTTATATTGAATCTATAAAAATTGTAATTCTGTAAACCGCGGACACCTTTTTTCTCGTAAATAAAGCCTAATCAATTAATCTTAAAGGTTTTTTAAATGAAAAAAGTAGTAGTATTCAGTGCAGTTGTCAGCTTGATGTTGTCATCATGTGTTGCAAAAAAGAAGTATGTAGCACTTGAAACGGAATTAAGCAATACGAAAAGTACACTAGTTAAAACTCAAGTAGAGAAAGAAGAACTGGAAACAAAGGTTTCTAAAATAGAGGCTAGGGTTGAGGAATATAACAATCGCATTAATTCGTTAAAAGAATTAAACGATAGCCAGTTAACGAGTGTTGGTGATGTTGCAGTAATGAGCAATACTACGAAACAGAAAATGAGGAATACGCTTTCTAAGGTAGATCCATCATTACTTGCAAATGCAGCTAGTTTAGAAGACTCGATTAATTTAGCGATCTCCCATAATTTGAAGAAAACGATTGCTGATAATGAGGATGATGTAGATATCAATGTTGACAAAACAGTAGTGATGATCAATATTTCTGATAAGCTTTTGTTCAATAGTGGTAGTTACCGATTAAATGAAAAAGCAAATACCATTCTTGAAAAATTGGCAAACGTCATCAACCAAGAGCCAAGTATCGAAGTAATGGTTGAAGGACATACTGATTCTAAAACCATTAGAACTCCAGATATGTTTGATAACTGGGATTTAAGTGTGAAACGTGCTACATCAATTGTCCGTCTATTACAGGATAAGTATGAGGTAGATCCGTCTAAATTGATAGCTGCTGGTAGAAGTAGTTATGTTCCTTTAGCTGAAAATAATTCTAAGGAAAACATGGCTAAAAACAGAAGAACACGAATCGTAATTATTCCTGATTTAGATAAGTTTTTTGCTTTGATGGAGAGTGAGTTGTAGATATTAGTCCATTTTAAAAAAAAATAAAACCCAGCTATATGTTGGGTTTTTTTATTTTATATTTCAAATGGAGTAGTTTTTTGAGAACCATTCTAATCGAATTATTGTTTTTCTATTTTAGCCTTTCCTTTATTCACTTTTTCCACTTTTATTGGATTACGTCCTTCTTTGGGCGGTGCTTGAGGGCATGCCTGCATAGGGCTTATACATATGTCACAGTTAGTGCATGACGTCCCTGGAGGGCAATTATCGCAAGGATCGGGTCCTGTGCCTGGATCAAACTCCACTATAACTGTCCCCGTAGCTGTCCCACCAAACCCGTCTGAAACTTGATAGGTGAAGGTTGAAGTAGCCCATGTACCTCCATTGCCAGAAAATACAATTGTTTGTTGACCAGTCCCAATTATTGCAGTGCCACCATTATTAGAAGGCGTACCGACAGCATTCAAAAGTACGGTATGTCCGTCCGGATCGTTGGTTAGTGAGTTAATAGAAATCAATAAAGTACCTGATCGATCAGAGATTAATCTTGTAACCGATTGAGGGTTTATTGTTGGAGGCCTATTAATAAATACCGAAACCGTGGCGTCATTTGAAACATTACCATTAATATCTTCTAAATTGTACGTAAATGTATCATTGCCAAATTCTCCATTCGTAGGGACGTAGTTAATTGCATCACCTTGAATTGCCGTTATTCCTTTACTAGGATTTGAAGGAATTTGATTTATGATGAAATCATCATTTTCAGGGTCCTCATCAATACCTGATCCATTGTCAGCATATACCAGTAGTAGGTTTTGACTTGAATTTTGTTGTATAATAAATGAATCATTTTGGGCTATTGGAGGTTGATTCCCTGCTACATAGTCAATTCTGAAGGCGCTTGTTCTTATTGGTTCTGTTTGTCCAACTGGAGTGGCTGATATACTCAAATTGTGAAGATTGACAGATGTTCCTGTATAATTAAAGTTAAAGCTTGCGCCTCCATTAACAGTAGTGGTAATATGGGTATCACCTGAATTAAATATACCATCAGCTTGATCTGAAGCAATGGTTAGGTCGTAAGCGGATATGAAGGAGGTATCTGTAGGGTCAATTCGTACACTTAGATTGGTAACCTGAGTACCTGCAGTTTCTGTAATCGTAGTTGTCGGATTAACGGTAATCGAAAAATCAATAATTTTAATGTTGATGTTCTGAGGATTTCCAGTAACTGTTCCGCCCGAAGCATTGCGCGCCTCAAAATTTAAATCAGCAATACCGATAGATGTTCCTGCCCTAAATTTCCAAACTGTAAGATTTGAATTATTTACGGAAGTCCAGGTATTGAGACTCACTGTATTATTAGATTGGTCTAGTATCTGTCCTCCAGCAAGATCTCCAGTAAATCGTACCTCATGTTGCCCACCACCAACTGGACCGGCAGGAGTAATATTTAGATTAATATCTATTTCGTTGTTAAAGAATAAAAACGGATTTACTGTTACCGTGCTGGCACTAAAAGTAAATGGGAATGCTGTTGAGGTATAATTGATATTTCTATTTTCATTTCTTGAAAGACCGTTAAAAGAAACCGGTACTACTGAAACCGAAATAGCATGATTGGTTGCTGTAGTCCCTATATATGAGATGCTGATTGGGCTTCCAGGTGACTGATTATTTATGGTTAGGGTACCTGTCGAGCTATCTCCACCAGCATTAATAGTTCCATCTGTGCCTTGATCTGTATTTATTGTTATGTTGTACTGATTCCCTATTTGTCCATTGACTTCGCCGATAAACAAGGTAAAATCAACTGAATTACCTACTTCCGCATTAATTGGATCAGTATCGGGTATTAAGTTAATTGTAAAAGTTTGTACCGCAATATTAATTGTGCTTGATCCAATTTCTTCTCCAGCTCCATTTTTTACATAAATTTCAAAACTAGCATCAAAAGCGGCATTTCCTATAAAAGTCCAATTAGTAATGTTATTGCCAATAGATATATCTGTATCCACGTTAATACTCGTGCCATTAGATAGGTCAAAAGAACCTGTAGCGTTTCTATATCCGGCAGTGTAAGGCCCATTACCCCCATTTGTTTCATCAATATCGATAGTAATTTGTACATTTTCAGTCACGTAACTGGCGTTCTTAGCACTGTTAATTAATACTGTTGCAGAACCTGTTACATTGACTATAATCTCCTGGCTAGCTGTATTTGTATTTGTGCACCCATCAGCATCTTCAATAGTAAGTGTTGTTGTAAAAGGAGATCCTGCGCTTGTGCTATAAGTATGATCAACCGTCGGATTTGTTGTAGTTTGTATAGGCGATCCATCACCAAAGTTCCATGTATAGGTAATTGCGCTACTAGCAGTCGAGGCAGAAGCATCAAAGTTTACCGTTTCACCTTCGGTAATTGTTAACTGATCTACATTAAACGAAGCAACTGGTGTCGTGTTGACTACTACAGTTCTTGTCATATCAGTAGCTCCCGCTGCTGAGTACGTCAAAGTATACGTTCCAGGCAGATTAGTATCAAACGGATCAGGAGAAGATGTGGTGGTAACAGGAATTATATTCCCATTTCCATCTTCAGCTGAGACAGTATCGGTAAAAATAGCTCCTTGGCATAGTGTCACAGTCGCTGGAAGTGCCCCAAGATCGATAAACGGAGAAGTGGCGGGGTTTACTGTTATTTCTTGACTAGCATTGGTTGCAGAAGTACACCCATTAGCATCTTCAATAGATAAAGTTGCAGTAAATGGAGAACCAACATTACTACTGTACTGGTGAGAAATAGTTGGGTTTGTGGTTTGTTGGATTGGCGATCCATCACCAAAATCCCAGTTATAGGTAATTGCGCTGCTAGCAGTCGATGCAGAAGCATCAAAATTAACCATGCTACCTTCTGTAATTGTCGATTGATCGACGGTGAAGGAAGCTACTGGAGTTGCATTAACTACAACAGTTCTAGTCACATTAGTAGCTCCTGTAGCTGAATAAGTTAATGTATACGTATTAGGAACGTTAGTATCAAACGGATCAGGA
>NZ_JAABOQ010000005.1 GCF_010671565.1 Spongiivirga citrea | reverse complement strand
CTGGATAAGGTAACCGTAAAGGTCGCTGTACCAGCCCCCTCATTAACTGTTACATCATCAATCGATACATTTGCAGTGTCATTATCCGTGATCGTGATAATTCCTTGACTATCAGAAACGGTTACTAGGGTATTACTTATTCCACTTAGGTTAACAAAAAGATTTTCGGTAGGCTCCAGTACAACATTATCAACAATCGAAACTATAATACTTTCGGTTTCTCCTGTAGTACCTGCAAAGGTTAATGTACCACTTGCAGTAGTATAATCTCCTGGTTGAATTGCCGTATTATTAGCAGTTAAATAGTCAATACTAAAACCACCTTGAACATCACCCGTTAGCGATACAGTTAATGTTGCAGTGCCGGCATCTTCTGCAACTGTAATATCATTAATGACTACGGTAGCTGCATCGTTATCTTCTATTGTACCAATTCCTCTAGTATCAGAAATAGTAACTAACCCACCAGTCACTCCTGCTAGATCAATAAAATACGTTTCGTCTGGCTCAACAAGATTATCATTATTTATAGTTATGGTGATAATTTCTGTTTCACCATTTGTACCCGCAAAATTTAGGGTTCCAGAATTAGTGGTATAATCACCAGGTGCAATAGCTGTATTATTTACTGAACCATAGTTTACACTAAAGGCATTATCGACCGCTCCCGTAAGAGTAACGCTAAATGTTGCGGTTCCACTAACTTCATTTACCGTTACATCATTAATTGCTATTGAGGAACTATCATCGTCGTTTATCGTAATAGAACCTTGAGCGTCATTTATTGTAACATTAGTATTGGTAATTCCACTTAAATCTACAACCAAGTTCTCAACTGACTCCGTAATATTATCATTTATAATTGGTACGACAATTTGTTGAGTTTCCGTATCTGTTCCAGCAAAGGTCAACGTACCTGATGTTAAGGTATAATCATTTGGTTGTGTTGCAGATGCATTCGCTGTATCATAGTCAACATCGAAACCCCCTTGAACGGCTCCACTCAGAGTTACTGTTAAAGTAGCATTACCTACAGCCTCGTTAACCGTTACATCATCAATTGTTATAGAGGCAGCGTCATTATCAGCAATTGTTCCTGTTCCTTGAGCGACACTTATTCCGACCAAAGCATTACTTATCGCGCTTAAATCAACGTTGAAATTTTCGCTTGGTTCTAATAAAGCGTCGTCAATTATTGAAATCGTAATGGTCTCCGTTTCACCATCAGTTCCTGCAAAATTTAAAGTCCCCGAGTTAGTTGTATAATCTCCCGGAGCAACAGCAGTATTATTTACAGTATCAAAATCTACGGTAAATGATCCTTGTACATCACCGGTCAAAGTGACAGTAAATGTAGCTAGTCCGCTAGCAATATCTTCTGCTACGGTTACATTATTAATTGCAATACTCGCAGCATCATTATCCGTAATCGTGTATATAGTAGTCGATTGAGTTGTAGTATCGCTATTCGCATCACCAATTACAAGGCCGGAAGCTGGATTGGCAAGCGTAAAATTAATTGTCTCTGAGGCCTCCAATAGCGTATCGTCAATAATCGCAAAAATTGATGTAGGTATAGTATAAGTAGTAACACCTGATGGTATCGTAATTGCAGTAGAATTAGTAAAGTCACTACCAACTGTGGCACTTCCACCCGAAACAATTAAGTCAATAGTAAGTGGAGCAGGAAGCGCACCACTTAACTGTAACACTGGACTATCCGTAGTACTTTCAACTGCAGCATAATTGTCAGAAGCAAACTCAACAAATGAGGACTGCACTTCCACTCTGTAATCTTCTACTTCACCTTCAAAAGTAAAACCACTAGGCCCTGTTAAATTTTCATTACTATATCGAACACGTATATATGTAATACCCGTTGTTGTTGTTAACGGCAAAGTGTAATTAAAAGTGTTATTACCTAAGGAGGCTGAAAAATTGGTTACTAGTTGTTCTCCTACATCAAGAAAATCGCCATCAATATTTAAATCAGCCCAAATGTTTATGATTCCTGTAGAACCATTTGATGATGATGTAAGCACATCAAAATCAACAGTATCTCCCAGCGTAAATTTTCTATCTTGAATTGTTGATCCACCTATTGTTACCCCATCATCTTCGGCGCCATCTCCGGTTGCTGAAACATTTGGCGAAGCATCAACTTCACTGTCAGGAGGTAAACTCCCAAGATACAATTCATCAGTCACACCATGTCGTGGACCATCACTCGCAAGTAAAGTCAAATACGTATCTGGAGCATCTCCAAAATCAACTGGTAAAACAGAAAGTTCTGGTGAAAACTCCGAAGTACTATTTGAAATAGTAGCCGTTGCAGTGATCAAATCCCCAGCACTAACCCCCGAGGGAATTGTAATACTAAATTCAAATTCATTGGTATTATCCGCATTTCCATCAGGATCATTGTAAGATGATACACCTGTTGCGGTATCAGCACCACTACCCTCAACCACGGTTGCCAAATACGTCTGACCCTCACCGTAATCCTGAGTTAATCCTAACTCGTTATCACCATCAGCAGCAGAACCCTCGCCAATATCAGTTACAAATATTTCAATAGTTGAGCCTGGTCTCGCCCACCCTTTTATTTCTAATGTACTACCATCAACAACGACCCGTTCAAAAATTGGAAAATTCAATAAATCATTAGTTCCAGTATCAGCATCACCATTATCATTCAATGTTACGCCGTCTGCTTCATCATTAGCACCTGACGCACTTAAGTCGATACCTAATGAAGGTGTTAACGTACCATTACCGAAAATAGAGTTTTGCGTAATTAAGTTTCCAGTAGATGTTCCTGAAACCTGAACTCCGGCACCAGCATTATTTTTAATAACATTACCACTAACGGTATTACCACCACCACTAAGAGATACCCCAAAAATTTCTGAGGTAGGAGTACATCCAGTACTTTGTCCTGAATTAGCAACGGTGTTTTGATTGATCAACGCCCCGCCTGCAAAGCTATTTCCTTGATCAATACCTGTAGCACCACTGTTAAATACAAGGTTATTTTCAATATTAATATTAGAACCACCAAAAAGGGTAATACCATCTGCAAAACAATTTACATCAGGATTAACTCCATCAAGGAAGTTTCTAGTGATATCAACGCTAGTAGCATCATTTACTCGAATACCGCGATCAACTGATGAAATATAATTAGCATCTATATTAACAGATGTATTACTATTCACTCGAATTCCTTCTGATGCCCCAATTGCGTTACCGTTACCATCAAAACCAATTAGGTTTTCAGTTATGGTAACTGCATTCGCATCGGTTATTGTCCCTCCAACCTCAATAGCAATATTGTTATTTGAAGAAGCAATTGCCATATTTCGAATCACCGAATTATCTGAAAGTACTCTTAACACTGTACCCGATGAGCCACTTCCAACTACCGCAACTTCAGGTTGTTCATAATCAGGAAGTATTGTCCCGGAAGTACCTACAGTATCTCCCGCAGTAATCGTTCCTGCATTCAAATTGGTTGAGTATGCGGTCTGCGTTCTTGCATCAATATGCGTATCCGCATCTATAATATCGGGTAATTGTGTGCTTTGATCAATAATAAAAACCCCACTGGTAAACCCAGTGTCGGCCGTCCTTCCAAAAGGATCTGAAGCCGGAGGGATCATAAACACTGACACATCATCACCTGCCGCAGGATCAAAAATGCTATTTGAAACAACATCTAGTCCTGTATTACCCAAGGTATTTGCGTTAATAATAAATTGAGATAATGAACCCTGTCCTGAGTCATTTGTATTGACAATAGTATTAAAGTTGAATCCAAAATCAACCCCTACGAGCCCTTCGTTAGTAATAGTAACTTCTGTAACTGATTGCGCGCCAGTAATAACTCCAGCTGCAGGATCTTCTGAACCCGGATTTACCCCTCCTATTTCTTCGTCAATATCTAACAAGGTGGTATTACCAGGATTGAATTCGCTGCGGTAGGTTTGAACTGGTATACAAGTTAGACATGTTGAGCCATCCGTTCTAGTTGAGCGCACACTTGAATTCACAACACGAACTTTATAAGTACCGTTATCCATTCCACCTAACACATACTCTCCATCTGTGTTGGTTGTAGTTGAATCGACAAGCAGGTTACTCGAATCATATAATTCTACTGTCGCTCCTACAACAGGTTGTCCGGAAGCAGCCGTTAAGTTCCGTCCTGTTCCCCCACCATAATTTACATCTTCAAAAACAGTACCTGTTACAAGATTGGAAGGCACTTTTATAACTACCACATTAGGAATAATATAGTCATTACCAGCACTTACATTTGCTGTAATTGTGTTATCTCCAATCCCTATATTCCCGGATATATCGTAAGTATCTAAATCTAATCCATATGTAGTAGTAATATTAGTAGTCGAGCCACCAGTATTATCATAAATAGTCGAATTATATGCATTATTACCTGTTTGACCTCCGTCGCCAGACAACGTTATTTCTGTACCCCCTTGATTTGTTATCGATAAACTTTCAGCTGCACTAGATATATTAGGGTCACCCTCCCATGTAACAAAGGTTGCTTTTGCCCCTGTAATATTATTTGCAAAAAATCCATCTAACGGATACGACTCACTAGAATTCTGTTCACCCGCAAAACCTTGATAAAGATTAATTGATGAAGCCGGAAGTGAAGAATCTGAATAAAAAATAAACAGTGTCCACCCTCCTAAAACTACTGTTCCACTGCAATAAGGATCTCCATTATCAATTGTTAAATCAGAAAAATCAAAACTTTCAGTATTAGGATTTGTGGTAGCCGCTACAATACTAGTGACATCGGCCCTAAAATTGTAAAATGTCTGAGTCGTCCCTCGATTTGCTCGATAGGAAACACTTGCTGTTACTGGAATTCCCTCAAAAGTAACATTTGGATCAGGTGTGGCTCCCGAATGTGACCAATATAAATAAGCGGCCTCAATAGTCGCACCTGTTGTTATATTTGAAGTTAAGGTATTACTTGAACTACTTACTATTGTACATTCATCTACACCATTAGGATCAGCACGAAGCGTATTTCCTGTTGAAGCATAATCCGTATAACCATTAAATTTTTCGACTAATTCTAGCGGTTGATCTTCCAGTAAATCATCATCATTAATTGTACCAGTACCTACTGCTTTTACTAATGATGGCCCACCACCACTTACATTTGATAGTGTTACTGTGAAATTTTCTGCAAATTCAAAGTCAGTATCGTCAGTTATGTTTGTGACAATTGTTAGAGTTTCATTAGTTGTCCCAGAAAAACTTAAGGTTCCGCTCGCCGCGTCATAATCTATATTCTCGGCTGCTGTACCTCCGGCAGAAGAAAAATCAACTGTAAAAGCACCTGTATTAGGGCCGGTATACGTAACAGGAAAACTAATGGTTCCGCTACCCTCGCCAACAACTGCGTCTCCAATTGACAAACCAGGCGTAGTGACACTACATGAAACATCTGCTACCCATCCTAAACCATTAACAGAACCATCAGAGGTAAAAACAAAAGTCAAACAACCAGAAGCGTCTGTGGAGGTTATAGTTCCAGGAACATTTACACCATTAGTATAGGTATCAATCAATGTAGTAGTACCAACACCTTCATAAGCAAAAAGGAAGTCAAAATTTTGCTCTACATCAAAAGTGGTAAAATTCGCTGATACTTGAGCCCCTCCTACATCAGGACATATAGTAATGGTATACGTTTCGTTGTTATCATAATTCCCTGTTGATCCGCCAGAATCAGTAAAGACACCGATGCAACTATTGATTGACGTAAAGTTGGCAATATTTATTTCATTTGTATCTAAAATGGTAGCTATTGCCTGACTATCGGCAATAACAACAGTTGGACTTGTACTGGATATATCAAAAGTAAACGTTTCATTCGTCTCGATAAGCGCATCAGTATTAGTAATCACTGTTACCGTTTGAACCTCTCCTGCAGTTCCTGAAAATGAAACTTGACCTGAATTTGCAGTGTAATCTAGTCCTGCCGTTGCAGTAACATCTGAAGTACTAAAATCAATAGTAAAACCACCCGAAACTGTTGTTCCAGAAGCAATATTAAAGACTGCCCCAACCCCTTCATCCACCGTAACATCAGTTACAGTAACATTTGGCAAGAAGGATCTAAACAGCACATCATCAACAACAATGGTTTCACTTCCACCCCAGTTTCCCGAACCCGTTTCAAAACGAATGCCAGAGGATGCCGAAATATGCCTAGCTTGTAGAACGTATGTAACAGTTCCCGATGATGGTGAATTTCCAAAAGTTAAGATATCCTCCCAGTCCGAGGTATTAGAGTTCCAAAGTTGTAGTTGAAGAATTTCATTACCATCTGTCCTTTCAAAATCAAATGATAGCTCTACATAACTTGCTCCTGATAAATCCAACTCACGTTCAATCCCTCTTCCATCGATATTCTGAAAATCGAGACGATTACTTTCAATTTGTATTCTTCCATTTGATGGATCATCATCATCCCCAGTTTCGTCCCAACTTGTCGCAAAACTTGAATTACCGTCATTGGCATTGTATACTTCAGTACTGAAGGTATCTAAATAGGTGTTTTGCGCAGTAACTATAGGGGATGCGAAGAAACATAGTAAGAAGAAAATGAATATTACTACTCTATACCTAAAATTAATTAATAAGGTAACTGTACTCATAGTTAGGGATCAAAGCAGGTTCTTAGTCTTGGGGACTTTTACCAACACTTTAACACTTAATGTTAAAAATATTAGTAATGCAGCCTTGTTATTAACAAATTTAGCTATTTAGTTAACAATTTAATTAACACTTTCCAGCATTTATGAGTGTTAATCGACGAAACGCACATTATATAGCTTAACGCAACTCTTACATTACGGCTCCACCTACTATAACAATTGAAAAGATAAAAGTCCTACCTTCATATTGATTGAAAAGCAGCTTGAAAGTCTCACCAAGCGGATTAATAATTATAATTATGACTCAAAATCCACCTATAGATATTACTATTATTATGTACTTTTGCAGGCCTTAACAAGCGCGTATTCATGGGTTTTATTGACGAAATAAATAGAAGAAGAACATTTGGAATTGTATCCCACCCGGATGCAGGTAAAACTACTTTGACTGAAAAGTTACTCCTTTTTGGTGGTGCTATCCAGGAAGCAGGTGCGGTAAAATCTAATAAGATTAAAAAAGGTGCCACTAGTGATTTTATGGAGATTGAACGACAACGTGGTATCTCAGTCGCCACCTCGGTTTTAGCATTTGAATACCAAGGGACTAAAATCAATATTCTAGATACGCCTGGGCATAAAGATTTTGCTGAAGATACCTTTCGAACGCTTACAGCTGTTGACAGTGTTATTGTTGTTATTGATGTTGCCAAAGGAGTTGAGGAACAGACAGAAAAATTGGTAGAGGTCTGCCGCATGCGGAATATTCCAATGCTTGTCTTTATAAACAAATTAGATAGAGAAGGAAAAGATGCTTTTGAATTATTAGATGAAGTTGAGCAAAAACTCGGTTTAAAAGTGACTCCCCTAAGTTTCCCAATTGGTATGGGGTATGACTTTAAAGGCATCTATAATATATGGGAGAAAAACATCAATTTGTTTAGTGGCTACAGCAGAAAAAATATTGAAGAAACTATAGAAATTTCTGATTTATCTAGCAGCGAATTAGATGAATTGATCGGCGCAACAAGTGCAGATACCTTAAGAGAAGAACTAGAATTAGTTGAAGGAATATACCCAAAGTTTGACAAAGATGCCTACCAAGCTGGCACATTACAGCCTGTTTTTTTCGGATCGGCCTTAAACAATTTCGGTGTGAGAGAGTTGCTCGATTGCTTTGTAAAAATCGCACCAACACCAAGACCGAAGCAAAGTGAAGAACGGCTTATAGATCCTACTGAGAAAAACTTCACGGGCTTTGTATTTAAAATACATGCCAATATGGACCCCAAACACCGTGATCGATTGGCTTTTATTAAGATTGTTTCAGGGGAGTTTAAACGTAATGCTCCTTACCTACACGTCCGCCACAATAAGAAATTAAAATTTAGTAGCCCTAATGCCTTTTTCGCAGAGAAAAAAGAGATTGTTGACATCTCGTATCCTGGTGATATTGTAGGTTTACATGACACAGGTAATTTTAAAATAGGGGATACATTAACTGAAGGTGAGTCTATAAACTTCCGCGGAATTCCGAGTTTTTCACCAGAACATTTTAGGTATATCAACAATGCCGACCCCATGAAATCGAAGCAACTTTTTAAAGGAATCGATCAATTAATGGATGAGGGTGTAGCTCAGTTATTTACGCTGGAAATGAACGGCCGAAAAGTAATCGGAACAGTTGGTGCTCTGCAGTATGAAGTTATTCAATATAGATTAGAACATGAGTATGGTGCCAAGTGTACTTACGAAAATTTAAATGTGCATAAAGCCTGTTGGGTAGAGGCGGAAGACCCAAAAAATGAAGAGTTTTCGGAATTCAAAAGAGTAAAAGCAAAATTTTTAGCGAAAGACAAACAGGGTCAGTTAGTTTTTCTCGCAGATTCCGCTTTTTCGTTACAAATGACCCAACAAAAATATCCTAGTGTAAAATTGCATTTTGTATCCGAATTTCAAAATGAGGCTAAATAAGCGCTTTTAAGAGCGTTTAATCTAATTGAACTTACAACTACAAGACCAAAATCAGAAAAACTGATTTCAGACAGGTTTTGTGAGGTTGTGAAATTCAAAACATAAGATATATCTATTTTACTTAATTTTTTAATAGGATTTTGTTATTTCAAATAAAGAGGTCTCGATACGATTTTTGTTTTAACTAACGTTCAAATAAAAATCACTCGTCCTGAAATCGAAACTATGTAAAATTGGTAATCACTTAATTTTATAATCTTCGAGAATTTTTCTGATACCTTCTTTGTAGCTTGTCACTTTAAAATCTGGAAATCGTTTTTTGAATTTTGAAGAATCAAAAATATTGTCAATTCGATATCTTGCAAATAATTCTTGAGTCTCCTTCACATTCTCGTTAAATATCGAAACGATTTTAAGTACAAAAGAATTTAAAATGCTATATTTTATTTCCCTCTTCAATTGTTGCGAAATTTCAGCAATAAAACCTTTATAGGTCATACGATTATCATCACACGGTAAATGCCAAGTTTGTCCATAGGTATCCGGACTATTTCCTATAAGGGCAGTTGCTTTTGCTGCATCTGGAGTGTAAATCAGTGTCCGAAGCACTTTATCATTCAAGAATACTTTCGGCTTTTTTCCAGCCTTCAAGTTTTCAAAAATTAAGGTATTGGTAATTCCTTTAGTCTTATCGGGGCCGTAAAATTCCGGTGCACGACAAATCACTGCTTCAATTTCATTACTTGCCATTGCAGAAAGCAATAGTTCTGCAGCCCTTTTCTTGCCTAGCCCTTTTTTACCAGCAGTATCGAAAGGTGTATCTTCCTTTTGCACTGAACTATCTTGTGAATAAGCATAGGTATTATCAAAGTAAACCAGCTTGCACTGTTGTTCTTTACAAGCAATAATTACGTTTTCTAATATCCTAACCCAGCCAGTTAACCAAACATTTGATTTATAGGGCAAACCTACAGTCAAATAGGCAATTTTAGTCCCTCTAACAGCTCTTTTTACATCATCTAAGTTTAATAAATCTGCTTTAAATAGCTCGTCACTATCATTAACCTTTCTTGGATTTCTACCGACAAGTCGAAGATCTTTGGTATATCGAGCATAAAGCTCTTTCGCCAATTCCTCGCCAATAATTCCGTTTGCTCCTAATATTGTTTGCATTCTTTTCTTTGAGTTACTAAAAAATCAAAATCGTAACCAAATCTTATCTCACTATTTGAGATGCTATTGTATTCTTGGCCTCTTTTAACTGCAATAAAATTACGTTAAGTTCATTTTACGGAATAACTAAGATATCAACATATAATTTGTCCACTTTTTAATCCAGGATCAACTTAAGATTCGTTATTCATTAAGGATTTGATACATATCTTGCTTAAGACCCAATCTCTTCTTTTTATCTTGAAATAATTCTATTATCCGATATCTCAATGGATATCCATTGGCTAGACAATCATTCCCATTGGAATCAAAAACAATTAGGCTAGCGAAATAATCAGACGTCGTTTCAGTTCCATCTGCAATAATGGTAAATAAGGTATTATCACTAAATAAATCAATGCTTTCCCAAGTAAGTTGTTTTATATTATCTTGATATTTGCCTTCTGTTCTTCGATCCCATTTTCCATAATTCTGAAACATCAATAACATTGCATCTTTGGCAGAGTTAATTTCATAAAAACGAAGCTCATTAACTATAAACACCTTTCCGTTGGACGCTATTTCTACTTCATCTACACCCCATTCAAAACCATCATTCTCCCTTGAAAGTTCCTTATTTGCCGCACAAGAAACAACGATTACACCAAGTAATAGTAGTAAGATATTCCTAATGGATCTAAGCCTCACCAGTCGGACCAAAATTCAAAGGAATTGGAGGTTGTTCATAGTCTTTAATAGCGCCATGAGCTTTTTCAAATCGGCTTACGTTATCACTAAGTGCCTTCATCAAACGCTTTGCATGTTGCGGAGTCAAGATAATTCGGGATTTTACTTTCGCTTTTGGTGCGCCAGGCATCATGCTTATAAAGTCTACCACAAATTCGGAAACGGAATGATTAATTATTGCTAGATTACTATAGGTCCCTTCGGCCATTTTTTCGTCTAGCTCTATATTGATCTGCTGTTCTTTTTTTTTCTGATCGCTCATTTATTATGCTTTTGTTATCGTAACAAATATAATTGATGCTTAGGGGAATTTTGAGTTTTAGGGTTGGTTATTTAATTCACAAACATTTGAAAACAAAAAGCCCCAGCAATACTGCCGGGGCTTTATATACCTAAAATGAGTTATAGGATAGGCTTAGAAGTTTAATTCTTCTTTACGAGCCATAATCTCATCATATTCTTCTTTCGAACCTACAATGATATTATCATAATCACGCATACCTGTACCGGCAGGGATTCTGTGTCCTACAATTACATTTTCTTTTAATCCTTCAAGGGTATCTATTTTACCGCTTACTGCTGCCTCATTTAATACTTTGGTTGTTTCCTGGAAGGAAGCCGCAGAAATAAACGATTTAGTTTGTAGCGATGCTCTAGTAATACCTTGCAATATTGGTGTCGCTGTTGCTGGTTGTGCATCACGCGCTACCACCAAGTTCTTGTCTTCACGACGTAAGATTGAGTTCTCATCTCTTAACTCACGAGAAGTAATGATCTGACCTGCTTTCAAGTTTTCAGATTCACCAGCATCCTCTACAACCTTCTTACCGAAAATGGCATCATTTTCTTCAATAAAGTCATATTTGTGTACTAGTTGATTTTCTAAGAAAATAGTATCTCCTTGATCTTGAATCTTCACTTTACGCATCATCTGACGTACAACTACTTCAAAGTGCTTATCATTAATCTTCACACCTTGTAGTCGGTATACTTCTTGTACCTCGTTTACTAGGTATTGTTGTACAGCCGATGGGCCTTTGATATTTAAGATGTCCTCTGGCGTAATTGAACCATCAGATAATGGCATACCTGCACGTACAAAATCATTTTCTTGAACAAGAATCTGATTTGAAAGTTTTACTAAGTACTTTTTGATTTCACCTAGTTTACTTTCTACAATAATCTCACGGTTACCACGCTTGATCTTACCGAAGGATACTACACCATCGATTTCACTTACTACTGCTGGGTTCGATGGGTTACGCGCTTCAAAAAGCTCAGTTACCCTTGGAAGACCACCAGTAATATCACCAGCCTTAGCCGATTTACGTGGTATCTTAACTAATACTTTACCTTCTTTGATCTTATCACCGTCATCGACCATGATATGAGCTCCTACAGGAAGGTTGTACGAACGAAGCGTTTCACCTTTACTGTCCTGAATTAATAGAGTAGGAATTAGTTTCTTGTTACGTGATTCAGAAATTACCTTTTCTTGGAATCCTGTTTGCTCATCGATCTCGATTTGGTATGTTACACCTTGTTCGATATTCTCATAAGCAATTTTACCTGGGAATTCAGAAATAATTACCCCGTTATACGGATCCCACTGACAAATAACGTCTCCTGCTTTTAGGCTCTGTCCATCTTTCACAAAAATGGTAGAACCGTAAGGTACGTTGTTTGTACTTAGTGTAATTCCTGTTTTCTTATCAATTAATTTCGCTTCAGTAGTACGAGAGATTACAACATCGATATCGTTACCTTCAGCATCTTTACTTTTAACTGTTTTAAGTTCTTCGATTTCCAATTTACCGTCAAACTTAACTGCTAATTTATTCTCTTCTGAAATGTTACCTGCAATACCACCTACGTGGAACGTACGAAGTGTTAACTGTGTACCAGGCTCTCCAATAGATTGCGCTGCTACTACACCAACTGCCTCACCTCGCTGTACCATTTTACCGGTAGCTAGGTTACGACCATAACATTTAGTACAGATACCTTTCTTCGCTTCACATGTTAATGCAGAACGTACTTCAAGACTATCAAGCGGACTTTCGTTTAATCGCTTCACTGCCTCCTCATCAACTTCTTCACCAGCTGCAACTATCAGCTCTTCATTAAGCGGATTGTACACATCGTGCAATGAAATACGACCAAGTACTCTAGCACCTAATGTTTCAACAACCTCGTCATTCTTCTTTAATGGCTCTACAAGCACACCGCGAAGTGTATGACAGTCTTCGATATTGATAATTACATCTTGAGATACATCTACTAGACGACGTGTTAAGTAACCTGCATCCGCCGTTTTAAGGGCGGTATCTGCAAGACCTTTACGTGCACCGTGAGTAGAGATAAAGTATTCAAGAATCGATAGTCCTTCTTTAAAGTTAGAAAGAATCGGGTTTTCGATAATTTCACCACCACCAGCAGTCGATTTTTTAGGCTTTGCCATCAAACCACGCATACCAGTAAGCTGACGAATCTGCTCTTTCGATCCACGTGCTCCAGAATCAAGCATCATGAATACCGAGTTAAATCCTTGCTGGTCTTCGCTAATACGCTTCATTGACAATTCAGTCAAGTTCGCGTTTGTTGAAGTCCATATATCAATTACCTGATTGTATCGTTCATTATTTGTAATAAGACCCATGTTGTAGTTAGAAATAATTCCACCTACTTGACCATTAGCCTCATCAATCATTTTTTGTTTTTCTGGTGGAATAATAATATCACCTAAACTAAATGATAATCCACCTCTAAATGCAAATCCGTATCCTAAACCTTTGATTTCATCTAAGAAAGCTGCAGTCGTAGGAACATCGGTTGCTTTTAATACATCACCAATGATATCACGAAGTGCTTTTTTAGTCAATACCTTGTTAATGAAACCTGCAGCTTCCGGCACTTTTTCGTTGAAAAGTACACGACCTACAGTAGTCTCAATAATTTGTGGTACTAACTCACCAGCTTCATTAAAATCTTTCGCACGTATTTTGATACCTGCATTCAATTCTACTACACCTTCGTTATAAGCCATTGTCACCTCTTCGTCAGAGTAGAATGTTAGGCCTTCACCCTTCACTTTGTACTCTTTAGTCGACTTACGAAGCTTGGTCATATAATACAGACCTAATACCATATCCTGAGACGGTACCGTGATCGGTGATCCGTTTGCAGGGTTCAAGATATTATGAGATGCTAACATTAAAAGCTGCGCTTCTAAGATCGCCTCTGGCCCTAAAGGTAAGTGTACCGCCATCTGGTCACCATCAAAATCCGCATTAAATGCCGTACACACTAATGGGTGTAACTGGATTGCTTTACCTTCAATAAGTTTTGGCTGGAAAGCCTGAATACCTAGACGGTGAAGCGTAGGAGCACGGTTTAGTAATACCGGGTGTCCTTTTAATACGTTTTCAAGAATATCCCAAACAACAGGCTCTTTCCTGTCTATAATTTTCTTAGCAGATTTTACGGTTTTTACAATACCACGTTCGATTAGTTTTCTAATGATGAACGGCTTGTATAATTCCGCTGCCATATCTTTTGGCAGACCACATTCAAATAATTTTAATTCTGGCCCAACAACAATTACCGAACGTGCAGAATAATCAACACGCTTACCAAGTAAGTTTTGACGGAAACGTCCTTGCTTACCTTTTAATGAATCGGATAATGATTTAAGCGGACGATTAGAATCGGTCTTAACAGCCGATGCTTTACGTGTGTTATCAAATAATGAATCTACTGATTCTTGTAACATACGTTTCTCATTACGCAAAATAACCTCTGGCGCTTTGATCTCAACCAAACGCTTTAAACGGTTATTACGAATGATCACACGACGGTATAAATCATTTAAATCTGATGTTGCAAAACGACCACCATCTAACGGCACTAACGGACGTAATTCTGGTGGAATTACAGGAACAACTTTCATGATCATCCACTCTGGGCGGTTCTCACGATTGTTATTTGCCTCACGCAACGCCTGAACAACTTGAAGACGCTTTAATGCTTCTGTTTTACGTTGCTTAGATGTTTCCGTATTTGCTTTATGACGCAATTGGAATGATAGCTCATCTAGATCGATACGCTGTAATAACTCTATCAAACATTCAGCACCCATTTTGGCGATGAATTTGTTCGGATCGCTATCTTCTAAATACTGATTTTCCTGTGGAATTGTTTCAAGAATATTCAAGTACTCTTCCTCAGTAAGGAAATCCATTTTTTGTAATGGTTCACCTTCTTCGTTTTTAGCAATACCTGGTTGAATTACTACATAACGCTCGTAGTAAATGATCATATCCAGTTTCTTAGATGGTAATCCAAGAAGGTATCCTATTTTATTTGGTAACGAACGGAAGTACCAGATGTGTGCTACAGGAACCACAAGATTAATGTGTCCTACACGATCACGACGTACTTTCTTTTCTGTTACTTCTACACCACAACGATCACAAACGATACCCTTATAGCGAATACGCTTATACTTACCACAAGCACATTCGTAATCCTTTACAGGACCGAAAATACGCTCACAGAAAAGTCCGTCACGCTCTGGTTTGTGGGTACGGTAGTTAATCGTTTCCGGCTTTAGCACTTCGCCTCTTGATTCACCTAAAATTGCTTCAGGAGATGCTAATCCGATTGAGATCTTGTCAAATCTTTTTGGTGTATTCTTATCTTTATTTCTAGCCATTGTATATGGTGATATAAATTTTTAATTTGATTTAAAGCTGATGTCTCACTTCGACTGCGCTCAGTGTGACATCAAAATGCTTACCTACTCTTCCAGTCTGATATCTAAACCAAGACCTTTAAGTTCATGCATCAATACGTTAAATGATTCTGGTAAACCTGGTTCTGGCATTGGCTCACCTTTCACGATACTTTCGTATGTTTTGGCACGACCAATAACATCATCCGATTTAACAGTCAAGATCTCACGTAGTGTGCTTGACGCTCCGTAGGCTTCAAGAGCCCAAACTTCCATCTCACCAAAACGCTGACCACCAAACTGTGCTTTACCACCTAATGGCTGTTGCGTAATTAATGAGTATGGTCCGATAGAACGTGCGTGCATCTTATCGTCAACCATGTGACCTAATTTTAACATATAGATCACACCAACTGTTGCAGGTTGGTCAAAACGATCTCCAGTACCACCATCATATAGATAAGTGTGACCGAATCTCGGAATGCCAGCTTCGTCAGTTAGTTCATTGATTTGATCAAGTGAAGCACCATCAAAAATTGGAGTAGCGAACTTCTTACCAATTTTTTGACCGGCCCAACCTAATACCGTTTCATAAATTTGACCAATGTTCATACGTGATGGTACACCTAGCGGGTTCAACACGATATCAACTGGTGTACCATCTTCTAAGAATGGCATATCTTCTTGACGAACAATACGTGCAACAATACCTTTGTTACCGTGACGACCCGCCATTTTATCACCTACTTTAAGCTTACGCTTTTTAGCAATATAAACTTTAGCTAGTTTGATAATTCCTGAAGGAAGTTCATCCCCTACTGAAATAGTAAACTTATCGCGACGTAATGCACCTTGAAGATCGTTTTCTTTGATCTTGTAGTTGTGAATTAAATCAGCTACTAATTCATTAGACTCTTTATCTGTAGTCCACACACCACCTGTTAAGTGATTGTAATCATCTACAGCATTAAGCATCTTAAGGGTGTATTTCTTTCCTTTTGGAAGAATCTCTTCACCTAAGTCATTTTGAACTCCTTGACAAGTTTTGCCATTAACAACACCAAACAACTTATCGATAAGTGTGTTACGTAATTCGTTAAACTTAGAGTTGTAAGACATATCAAGTGCAGCGATATCTTCTTTATCTTGAGCACGCTTGCGCTTGTCTTTAATTGCTCTTTCGAATAATTTTTTATCGATAACTACACCACGTAATGATGGAGATGCTTTTAAAGATGCATCTTTTACATCACCAGCTTTATCACCGAAGATTGCACGAAGTAATTTTTCTTCTGGCGTAGGATCCGATTCTCCTTTAGGAGTGATCTTACCAATAAGAATATCACCAGGCTTTACTTCAGCACCAATACGAATCATACCATGCTCATCAAGATCCTTAGTAGCCTCTTCTGAAACGTTTGGTATATCGTTGGTTAACTCTTCGTTACCTAATTTTGTATCTCTAACTTCTAGCGAGTACTCATCAATGTGGATCGAGGTGAAAATATCATCACGCACCACTTTTTCCGAGATTACAATCGCATCCTCAAAGTTATATCCTTTCCAAGGCATGAAGGCTACTTTCATGTTACGCCCTAGTGCTAATTCACCAGATTGCGTTGCGTAGCCTTCACAAAGTACTTGTCCCTTTTTCACCTTGTCGCCTTTAGCAACAATTGGTTTTAGATTAATTGAAGTACCTTGATTTGTTTTTCTAAACTTAATAAGATTGTAGCTCTTACTATCGCTATCGAAGCTCACTAACTGTTCACGCTCAGAACGATCATAGTTAATTGTGATCATGTTAGAATCTACATACTCTACAACACCATCACCCTCAGCATTGATCAATACACGAGAATCAGAAGCTACTTGTCTTTCAAGACCAGTACCTACAATCGGAGAATCAGGGCGTAATAAAGGAACTGCCTGACGCATCATATTCGATCCCATTAAAGCACGGTTCGCATCATCATGCTCTAAGAATGGAATTAACGAAGCCGAGATAGAAGCAATCTGATTTGGCGCTACATCTGTATAGTGAACCTCAGAAGGATCAACTACTGGGAAGTCACCTTCCTCACGAGCAATAACCCGCTCTTCCTGAATCTTACCTTTGCCATCGATTGGAATATTGGCTTGTGCAATACGCTTACCTTCTTCTTCCTCTGCACTAAGGTATCTGTATTCTGAAGTATCAACAACACCATCTTTTACTTCACGATACGGTGTTTCTAAGAATCCCATTGAATTTACTTTCGCAAATACCCCAAGAGAAGAGATCAAACCAATGTTTGGACCTTCAGGAGTTTCAATAGGACATAAACGGCCATAGTGCGTATAGTGTACATCGCGCACCTCGAAACCGGCACGCTCACGAGATAAACCACCAGGTCCAAGTGCCGATAGACGTCGCTTATGAGTAATCTCTGCTAATGGATTCGTTTGATCCATAAATTGAGACAACTGGTTTGTTCCGAAGAACGAGTTAATTACTGAAGACAAGGTCTTAGCGTTAATCAAATCAATCGGAGTAAACACCTCGTTATCACGAACGTTCATACGCTCACGAATTGTACGAGCCATACGAGCAAGACCTACACCAAATTGTGATGAAAGTTGCTCACCAACAGTACGTACGCGACGGTTAGATAAGTGATCGATATCATCAATCTCTGCTTTAGAGTTGATAAGCTCAATCAAATATTTTACAATCGTAATTATATCTAATTTCGTTAGTACTTGCTTATCCATCCCGATATCAAGTCCTAACTTTTTATTCATTCTATATCGACCTACTTCACCTAAGTTGTAACGTTGGTCAGAGAAGAACAACTTGTCGATAATACCACGAGCAGTCTCTTCATCTGGCGGTTCAGCGTTACGAAGTTGACGGTAAATATGTTCTACCGCTTCTTTTTCAGAGTTGGTAGGATCTTTTTGCAAAGTGTTATAGATAATTGCATAATCACCTTGTTGTGAGTTTTCTTTGTGTAGAAGAATGATTTTTACATCAGCATCAACGATCTCGTCAACATGCTCTTTTTCAAGAACTGTATCACGGTCAAGAACGATTTCATTACGTTCAATCGATACTACTTCACCAGTATCTTCATCTACGAAGTCTTCATGCCATGTTTTTAAAACACGTGCAGCAAGCTTACGACCTAATACTTTTTTAAGCCCGCTTTTAGATACTTTAACCTCTTCTGCAAGGTCAAAGATCTCAAGAATATCTTTATCACGTTCGAAACCAATCGCACGGAAAAGTGTTGTTACAGGTAATTTTTTCTTACGATCAATATACGCATACATTACGCTATTGATGTCTGTTGCGAATTCAATCCATGACCCTTTAAAAGGAATTACACGGGCAGAATACAACTTGGTTCCATTGGCGTGGAAAGACTGACCAAAGAATACACCAGGAGAACGGTGTAACTGTGATACTACAACACGCTCCGCACCATTAATTACAAAGGTGCCTGATGGTGTCATATAAGGAATTACTCCTAAGTACACATCCTGTACTATTGTCTCAAAATCTTCATGTTCTGGATCAGTACAGTATAACTTTAGGCGTGATTTTAATGGCACACTATAGGTTAATCCTCTTTCGATACACTCCTGTATAGAGTAACGTGGTGGATCAACGAAATAGTCAATAAATTCGAGTACGAATTGGTTACGGGTGTCCGTAATTGGAAAGTTCTCCATGAAGGTGTTGTACAACCCCTCATTACCTCTTTGTTCAGATTTTGTTTCTAATTGAAAGAAATCTTGAAATGATTTAATCTGAATGTCAAGAAAATCCGGATATGCCGGTGTGTTCTTAGCTGAGGCGAAATTTACTCTTTCAGTCTGATTTTTGAACATCAATGGACAATATTTTGATTACAATGAAAAAAATGTCGCATAAGAAATGTACTTATACGTAAAAGGGTTTAGGCCTTATCCCGATATTCATCGAGAAAAGGCCTAAACCAAAATCTATTGGCGTTGGCCGAGCTTACTTAAGCTCAACCTCTGCTCCTGCTTCTTCTAGAGAAGTCTTAAGTCCTTCTGCCTCGTCTTTAGAAACACCTTCTTTGATTGCGCTAGGCGCTTCATCAACTAAGCCTTTAGCTTCTTTAAGACCAAGACCTGTAAGTTCTTTTACAAGTTTAACAACTGCAAGTTTAGCGCCTCCAGCAGCTTTCAAGATAACATCAAATTCTGTTTTCTCTTCAGCAGCTTCGCCACCACCAGCACCACCACCAGCAGCAACAGCTACAGCTGCAGCAGCAGGTTCGATACCGTACTCGTCTTTTAAAATATCAGCTAATTCATTAACCTCTTTTACTGTTAAGTTAACTAACTGTTCTGCAAAATCTTTTAAATCTGCCATTTCTATCGTTTTTGTAATTTTTAATATATAATTTAATCTAAGTGCGTACTATTTTATTAACCTTCTTTCTCTGATAAGGTCTTAAGAATTCCTGATAATTTGCTACCACTACCTTTAAGTGCAGAGATAACGTTTTTAGCAGGCGATTGAAGTAATCCAATAACTTCTCCAATCAACTCCTCTTTAGACTTAATTTCTGAAAGGGTTTCAAGTTGGTCGTCACCAACAAAAATTGCTTCTTCTACGAAAGCACCTTTTAAAACAGGTTTTTCTGATTTCTTACGAAATGCCTTTATCACTTTAGCAGGCGCATTACCTACCTCAGATAACATTAAAGAAGTGTTTCCTTTTAATGTTTCTGGCAAATCACCAAAATCTTTATCAGAAGCCTCCATTGCCTTTGCAAGCAATGTGTTTTTAACTACTGCTAACTGTACATTAGCTTTAAAGCATGCACGACGTAATTTTGAAGTCGTGTCTGCATCTAATCCTGAAATATCTGCTAAATAGATATTTGAGTTATCAGCTAACTGCGCAGTTAAGTTTTCTATTACTTGTGATTTTTCTTCTCTTGTCATGATTACTAAATCTTAAACTACCAATTAAACTGTTTTCGGATCGATTGCTATACCAGGACTCATGGTGCTAGACATAGAGATACTTTTCATGTAAGTACCTTTTGCCGTTGATGGCTTTAGCTTCTCTAATGTTGATAACAATTCGTGAGCATTGCCCGCGATTTTATCAGCACTAAATGATGCTTTACCAATTGAAGCGTGAACGATACCAGTTTTATCAACTTTAAAGTCAATTTTACCAGCTTTTACTTCTTTCACAGCTTTAGCAACATCCATAGTTACTGTCCCAGTCTTTGGGTTAGGCATTAAACCACGTGGTCCTAAGACACGTCCTAATGGTCCTAATTTACCCATAACACTAGGCATAGTGATAATTACATCAACATCTGTCCAACCGTCCTTAATTTTTTGTAGGTACTCATCAAGACCTACAAAATCAGCACCCGCTTCTTTAGCGTCTGCTTCTTTATCAGGAGTTACCAATGCCAAAACCTTTACATCTTTACCAGTACCGTGCGGTAGTGTTACTACACCACGTACCATTTGATTTGCTTTACGCGGATCTACTCCTAAACGTACTGCAAGATCAACAGAAGCATCGAATTTCACATTGGTGATTTCTTTAACCAAAGCGGAAGCGTCTTCAACAGAATACAATGTATTCTTGTCAACCTTTGCTCTGGCTTCTTTTTGTTTTTTTGTTAATCCCATTGTCTTTTCTTTTCTAGATTAAAAAGGTTTAGGACCTGATACTTTAAGACCCATAGATCTTGCTGTACCAGCAACCATACTCATTGCAGATTCGATAGTAAAGGCATTTAAATCTGCCATTTTATCTTCTGCAATTGCTCTAACTTGGTCCCAGTTTACACTAGCTACCTTTTTTCGGTTTGGTTCGCCAGATCCTTTTTTAATCTTAGCTGCTTCCATTAGCTGAACTGCTGCAGGGGCTGTTTTAATTACAAATTCAAATGATTTGTCTTTGTAAACGGTGATCGCAACCGGAAGTACTTTTCCAGGTTTATCTTGGGTTCTTGCATTAAATTGCTTACAGAACTCCATGATGTTCACACCAGCAGCACCTAAAGCGGGTCCAACCGGTGGCGACGGATTCGCAGCACCTCCCCTAACTTGTAATTTAACTACTTTGTCAACTTCTTTTGCCATTTTACTTAATTTAGATTGGTATGCCCCTCATTGTTTGGAAGCTAGAGCGACCTACCTTATATAATATGTAACAATTATATTTTTTCTACTTGCATGTAGCTAAGCTCAAGTGGTGTCTTACGGCCAAAAATCTTCACCATCACCTCTAACTTGCGCTTCTCTTCATTAATTTTTTCAACTGTACCATTAAATCCATTAAATGGCCCGTCAATTACTTTAACGGTTTCACCCATTACAAATGGAATAGCAACGCTATCAGTTTGTACTGCCAACTCATCAACCTTACCTAACATTCGGTTTACTTCCGATTGTCTTAATGGCACAGGATCACCACCTTTAGTTTCACCTAAGAAACCAATTACGTTTGTGATTGATTTGATAATGTGAGGAATCTCTCCACTTAAGTTAGCTTTTACCATAATGTAGCCAGGAAAATAAGTACGCTCCTTATTTACCTTTTTACCATTACGTATTTGCACCACCTTTTCAGTTGGCACAAGCACCTCTTCAACAAAATCACCTAAACCAAGTCTAGTGATCTCATTTTCGATGTAATTTTTAATCTTATTTTCTTGTCCGCTTACGGCGCGAACAACGTACCATTTTTTTACACCAACCTCAGCCATCTTCTTACTTCTTTTTAGTGGTTTGCGTTGCTACAACAAAAGCGATAATCGCAATAACGACTACGTTCCGTATATGAGCTCCTGTAATTGGAATATCCCCGTTAGTAAATGCCTCAATGAGATTACCTGAAATCACATCTCCAAAAGCCATATCAACAATCCATACAAACAATGAGAAAATGATTGAAAAAACAGCAACCACAATGGTTAGGTTTTGCGCCTCTGCCCAAGGGGTCCAAGTCACATTGTTCTTTAATTCTCCAAACGATTCCTTAATGTATGTAATCACGCTCATTAGTTCAATATATTTTCAATTCAACCACACTTCCAATGCGATTTCTTTTTCTTTCTTAGCACGGGTTGAGAGGCTCGAACTCCCGACACCTGGTTTTGGAGACCAGTGCTCTACCAACTGAGCTAAACCCGTAAATAAGGTTGGAATCTATAAGAAACCAACCCAACTTTATTTACTTAGAAAGGCATCCCGATTTTATCGGGACACCTTACTTTATACACTCAATCTCTTTACGAGATATTAGTCTAGAATTTCAGTTACCTGACCAGCACCTACAGTTCTACCACCTTCACGGATAGCAAAACGCAGACCAATATTCATTGCAATAGGCTGAATAAGATCAACAGTAATAGTCAAGTTATCTCCAGGCATTACCATTTCAACTCCATCAGGAAGCGCAATGTTTCCAGTTACATCAGTTGTACGTACGTAAAACTGAGGACGGTAGTTATTATGGAATGGAGTGTGACGCCCACCTTCTTCTTTTTTAAGGATATAAACCTCTGCTTTAAACTTAGCGTGAGGAGTTACAGAACCAGGCTTAGTAATTACCATACCGCGAGAGATTTGAGTTTTCTCAATACCTCTTAATAAGATACCTACGTTATCACCAGCTTCACCTCTGTCAAGGATCTTACGGAACATCTCAACACCAGTAATAGTAGAAGCTAATTTCTCGGCACCCATACCGATGATATCTACAGCATCACCTGTATTTGCTACACCAGTCTCAATACGACCTGTTGCAACAGTACCACGACCTGTAATAGAGAATACATCTTCAATTGGCATTAAGAAATCTTTTTCAACATCACGCTTAGGAAGCTCAATCCAGCTATCAACAGCAGCCATTAATTCAGTTACTGTATCTACCCATTTTTGCTCACCGTTTAATGCACCTAATGCTGAACCAGCAATTACAGGACCATTATCACCGTCATATTCGTAGAAACTTAATAGTTCACGTACTTCCATTTCAACAAGCTCTAAAAGCTCATCATCATCTACCATGTCAACTTTGTTCAAGAAAACAACGATGCGAGGAATACCTACCTGACGACCAAGAAGGATGTGCTCACGAGTTTGTGGCATAGGACCATCAGTAGCCGCAACTACCAAGATAGCACCGTCCATTTGAGCAGCACCAGTTACCATGTTCTTTACGTAATCCGCGTGACCTGGACAGTCAACGTGAGCGTAGTGACGGTTAGCTGTAGCGTACTCTACGTGAGACGTGTTAATTGTAATACCTCTTTCTTTTTCTTCAGGAGCATTATCAATCTGATCGAAGTCTCTTACCTCAGACAAACCAGCATCTGATAATACCTTAGTAATAGCAGCAGTTAAAGTAGTTTTACCGTGATCTACGTGTCCAATGGTACCGATATTAAGGTGCGGTTTGGAACGATCAAAAGTTTCCTTTGCCATGATTTTAAATTATTTAATCTTAGTTAAAATATATTAGTGTTCTTAATTTACTAATCCTTGTTATCAGACTAGGTAATTATCAAAAACGACAATTGAGGGCAGTCTGCACCCTCTTTTTTTAGCGTTAAAACGCAATTTTTTTTGAGCCAACGACGGGATTTGAACCCGTGGCCTCTTCCTTACCAAGGAAACGCTCTACCCCTGAGCTACGTCGGCGTAAAGTGTTTACTTTCTCCACCCAAATAATCGGGGTGAGATTCCTGCCTTCGCAGGAATTTAGAGCGGGAGACCGGGTTCGAACCGGCGACATTCAGCTTGGAAGGCTGACGCTCTACCAACTGAGCTACTCCCGCATTTTTACAAAAAAATGCAAATTCAAATTTTTGCTAAGCAAAAATTATGGTGGGGAGAGCAGGATTCGAACCTGCGAAGGTAAAAACCAACAGATTTACAGTCTGTCCTCGTTGGCCGCTTGAGTATCTCCCCGATTGGTATTTTCAATATGTAAATGAACATTTTTCAATCGAAAAAATCGATTTTAAAATTTCAAAATTTAGAGCCGATGGAGGGACTCGAACCCACGACCTGCTGATTACAAATCAGCTGCTCTAGCCAGCTGAGCTACATCGGCTTTTTAGTACTTTTTAGCCATAAAAAAGTCCGCTATTTCTAACGGACTGCAAATGTAGATAAATTTTGATTTAAACAAAACAAAATTTAAAAAAAATATCATCTAGCATATGACCTTAATTTTTCTTTCCTTTTTAATAACACTCTGCCTAACGAACTTGTAGCCATATCTATACCCTCTTCAAAAGATTTACAGGTTTTTTTTACTATAAATTCATCACCAGGAACAGCAACTTTTACCTCTACGATTTTGTTAGCTTTGTCACTGGTATTTTCAACTTTTAAATAAACATCAGAATTTATAACCTGATCATAAAAACTTTCTAGCTTATCCATTCGTCTTTGAATAAATGAAACTAACTTACTGTCTACTGTAAAGTTTACGGAATGAGTGTTTACTTGCATATGAAGTATTTTTAGTGGTTAGACAAAAACTGAAAAAACTATTTTTTCTCGTTCCTCGGATGTGAATTGGAATACACTTTTTTAAGTTCTTCCATACTATTATGAGTATACACCTGAGTCGAAGCGAGGCTGGCATGCCCCAATAATTCTTTTACAGCGTTTAAATCTGCACCCTGGTTAAGCATATGAGTCGCGAACGTATGGCGCAGGATATGAGGACTCTTCTTAGCTTTTGTAGATGCCTTACTAAAATAGTTATTTATTACCCGATAAACAAGAGTGTCGTACAATTTTAACCCCTTTTTGGTAAGTAGTAGATAATTATCTGACTGACCTGTGGCTATTTTACTACGTTCATCAACATAATCATTAATTAAATTTATAATTGTCTGTAAAACAGGTACGTAGCGCTCTTTATCTCGTTTGCCCAAGACCTTTAATTGTTTATTTGCTACATCTACGGCATCTAATGTCAAATTAATAAGCTCTGCACGGCGCATTCCTGTTGCATATAAAAGCTCTATAATTAGTCGATCTCGCTTTCCTTCAAAAGTATCTTCAAAAACAAGATCATCTAAAGTGTTCATCTCTTCTCTAGAAAATGGGACTTGTATTTTTTTGGGGGTCTTTAATGCGCGATGCTTTGCTAGCGGGTTAACTTCAATCTCTTTTATTTTTAAAAGGAATTTGTAGTAGGCTTTTAAGGATGCTATTTTTCTATTGATACTGTTATTCGAAATTCCATCGTCGACCAAAGAGATAATCCAACTTCTTATTTGAGCGTAATTTACATCATCAATATTATTCACATCGAACGAGGACATAGAGAAACTAGAAAAAGCCTCAAGATCTCTTAAATATGCCTTTAAGGTATGATCGGAATAATTCCTTTCTAGTTTTAGATAATCTGCAAAAGCTGTAAACAGCATAAAATACGTTTATATACACCTATAATAGTACAACAAAAAGTAATTAATAAATTTAAAAGCTTTCTATTTTTTCAATATCTTATTTCCAAGCACCTCTTTAGTGATGACTTCTTTATAATTTCTGCCAATTGGAATTTGCACAGACCCTAGCTTGAGTTTATTGTCAGCGATGGAATCAATTTTATCAGCTGCTACAATATATGATTTATGAACTCTAATAAAAGAAGTGTTTTTTAATTTTTCCTCAACGCTTTTTAATGAAAATAGTGCCATATGCTTTTTTTCATTCATCATATGAAACGACACATAATTCTGCATAGCCTCTATATATAAAACCTGATCAAGAATTATCTTTTCATAATTCCGATCACTCTTAATGAAGAAATAGTCCGCACTAGAATTTTGAGGAGCAGTATCCTTCTTATTATGATCTGAAGCAAATTGCTGAAGTTGTTTCGCCTTCGTGACTGCTTTACAAAAACGATTGAAAGTAATTGGTTTTAATAGATAATCAACGACATCAAACTCAAACCCCGCCAACGCATAATTGGGATATGCCGTGGTAAGTATAACCATAGGGCGACTTTTAGTCTGTTCTAGATAGGTTATTCCATTCATTACAGGCATTTGAATGTCCAGAAACACCAAATCAATCTGATGCTTATCCTCTATTTTAATTAACTCTAAAGGATTATTTCCTTCCCCCACCAAAGTTAAAAAGTCTAGTTCTCTAACATAGTTAGCGATACATTCTCTAGCTAGAGGCTCATCATCAATAATTACACATTTGAGATTCATAGTTGTTTTATCAATTTCCTCATATAATATTGCTCACTATCTACACCTTCATTATTGTTTAATATTACTGTACTTAATTCTATATCTAAACGAACACTGTACCTGTTTGCTTGCTCATTTATTTCTAACTTGTATTGATCAGGGTATATTAAATCTAGCCTTCTTTTTACATTCACTAATCCGATACCTCCATCCATTGACATTTTATTTACTACCTCTCTTTCACCCATTGTACTATTGCTTACTTCAAGCCTGAGTAATTGGGCTTCAAAACTGACATTAATTTTAAGCCAATTATCGATTTCATCAAGTTGCGAAACATGCTTAAATGAATTTTCAATAAAAGGCATCAATATAAATGGAGCTATATACAAGTTAGAATATTCAGGTTTATCTACTTGAATCTCCACCATAACATTATTATCTAATCGAAGACTACCTAATTCAATAAAGTTTTGTAAATACTCTAGTTCTCGATACAAAGGGATAAATGACTCATTACATTCGTAAAGTTGATAGCGCATTAAATCAGAAAACTTGGCCAAAGATTCTGAGGCCATATCCTGATTTTTGTGAATTAATACAAAAATTGAGTTTATAGTATTAAATAAGAAATGAGGGTTAAATTGTGATTTTAAAAATTTTAATTCCGTTTCTACTTTTTCACTAGCCAATTCAAGCTCTCGATTTCTGGTTTCAATCCAGTTTTTACAAAGCTTAATACTCATTGCAAGAGTCATACTAGCAATTGTTGATGGCAAAGCATTCGATTTGAACAACTCTAAATAGTCGCCCCTATTGATCTTGAATAGCTCTTCAAAACTTGTATCGAATATCGAAGCTGTCAAATAATATCCACTAATAATAAAGACACAACATAAAAAAATACTAGTACCCAATAATAGCACATACGCTATGTACTTTGATTTTGCCAAGAACTTAGGTATTAAATAATATAAATTGAAATAAACCGCAAGCGCCTGAAAAACCACATAAAACAAAAACTTTATGTTATAGGGAGGAAAAAATGCGTTATGAAATGTATCTGCTGCACTTCCCGAAGCTATTGTCCACCATCCAAAATGATAAGCAATCCAAAAGAATATGTGATAAATTTTATATCTATAAAGCCAATTAAACACGAGATACATTTTCAGTAAAGCTACACAAATAAGTTATTATTAGGGTTAATTATATAGCAATGGATAGCTCCTAGTGACCAACGTTTACTGAATGATGATCAACGTCTTTTTCTAAATACTTTCCGCTACTTAGATCAATTAAACACTTAAACGAAAGCTTTGTCAATTAAACTAGGCTTTATATCATTTTGAGTTTTATAAATGGTCAGACTACCATTTACTTTGATATTGAAATCAAGAAACAGCAATAGTTCATGTTCAAACTAAATAATTTATACATAGTAATACTATTCTGTATTTGCAATACTCATCAAACAAGTACTGCACAAGAGGCCTCAGTATTATTTAATCTATCAGCAAAAACTATTAAAGAAGCTACGAAAGATAATTCACTTCATATTGGCATTAGAGGAAGCAGCATGCCCTTAACTTGGGTAAATGATATTCTTTTAAAAGATAATAACGGTGATGGTATATATACCGTAACCATAAACTTCCCTATAAAAACAAAAACAGATGTTTACTTCAAATTTGTTCTTAACCAAGTGGAATGGGAAAAAGGAGATGCACGAAAACTTAGATTGGAACCTGGAACTACAACTACTTATGAAGCAGAATTCAATTATGAGTCAAGACCAGGAAATCCTTTTGAAAAATTTATTGGGACATGGAGCTTAAAAGACAATAGCTGGGAACAGGGTAATAAAGATGAAACAACACAACTAAAAATATATGAGCACCAAACAGTTTGCAAAGAATTAAATACAGACAATAGTTTGCTTTGGACTGTAAACGCTCCATCAGCCCGAGGCCATATATTATGGGTTTATAACCATAAGCAAAAAAAAGTGAACCATTTATCAAGTTTTCTTCCCTATAGAAGCGGTATTGGAAAGGGCTCCATTACTAAGGAGGGTAATGTATCGCTAAAAATTGCATTCGAGGGCGAGCCTAAAAACACATATCGATTATATCATTATAATTGGGTAAACGATGATGAATATGTTTTAGAATCAATTCAATATGATCAATCAGGCACAAAAACTGGAGATTTTTATGGCGGCAGCTTCATTCGTGTAGACAAAGATCATTTTGTAAAACAAAAGATTCAGAATATCCTTAATGTACTTGATAACAAGAAAACAACACTTCAAGAGAAATTAGATGTTTGGTCAGAAGATCTTATTCATATGGCGCCAAACCACAGCACAATTACAAGTAAAAAACAATTAGCCAATTTTTTAGAAGCCGAGAAAGAAAATACCGACATCACAATGAAACATGATATCATTGACATACTCTCCTATGAAGATACTGTAATTATGCGAGGAGCGGTGAACGGTTCCTTCTCTAAAAAAAATAGTCAAGAAACAATTCCATTTTCAACAAAAAATCTTTTTGTATTTAAGAAAAATAAGAACGGCATATTAAAAATCTGGAAGGTCATATATAACATGTCATCTAATAATCAATAAACTAATTATAGAATCATGAACAAAAGTTTAGGAATACTCATCCTTTTATTCGCTATTATTTATGGATGCGACAATGGCAATGCGCAAAGCAAAAAAGAAACACAGAATAGGATTGCCATCGAATCTAGAATTGACGAACTCAATCGCAAACTAATTGAAGCAGCTAAAACCAAGAACTTTGAACCAGTAGAGCACTTATATACTAATGATGCATTATTATTAACAGAGTTTCATACAATTATTGATGGAAAACGAGATATATTAAAATTTTATAATACCATATTTGAAAGACACACATTAAAAACATATAAAAAAACTACTAAAGAAATTCTTGATCTTGGTTCGCAAATTCTTGAAATAGGAACCTTTACAAAAACCTTTGAAAATCTAAAAGAACAAGAAGGAAAATATTGGAATATATGGACTCCGCAGAAAAATGGAGATCTCAAACTTCAGTCAGAATCTTATGGCTATTTTCATAAAATTGATGATTATAAATCTCAAGTGGTTGAAGAATTTCGTAAACTACCAACAACTACTCAAAGTAGAAATGGAAAGCTTATCCCTCCCGAATTACTCGCATACGACGCTTATACCGAAAAAATAGTTCGCGAACGAAATGTAGAGAAAGCAATGAGTCTATACCAGAAAGATGCTGACTATTATGGTATTGCAAAACAAAGTATTCACGGTTTAGATGATCTTACTTCCTACTACGAAGATTACTACAAAAACCCTGTAACCATTGATAGTATAAGCATATGGACCTATGACTATAAAAAGGTAAATGACGGTTTTATAAAATATGTCAAATTTCATGTTGAATGGACCGTCCCAGAATTCTCAGGTAAAACATCCGGAACGAATACCGTTTATTGGCGAAGACAAGCTGATGGATCTTTAAAGAGAAAAAGGCTAATCGGATTCCATATAGATCAATTTTAGCCTTGAATTTAGGAATATAAAAAATCCGCTAGCGATAAACACTAGCGGATTATATATGATTAGATCCTATAAGAGAAGGATCGAACTTTAAAAATTAAGAACCGTACTTTAGACTAAATGTCTTCCTGGTCTCTTAAGCCCTGAATATACTGAGCTTTTTGCACTTGTGCTCTTCTTACGACAGAAGGCTTAGTGAATTGTTTTCTAGAACGCAGCTGACGCATAGTCCCCGTACGATCGAATTTTCTCTTGAAACGCTTTAGCGCTCTATCGATGTTTTCTCCTTCTTTTATTGGTATTATTAACATAAGACACCTCCTTTCATTAGTTATAAGGCGGCAAAGATACACTTAAAATTAAATATCAATAACAAAAAAGAGAAAAAATTAAAATAAGATTACAAGCTTATTACAAACCCCTTACATAAGGTGCAAAAACTATCTGAAAACTATTTACCCGCCAACTCTTTTTGATCAATAACGGGTGCTTTGTACTCTTTCTTATCTATAATCATCTTGGCTATAATTTCTCGAAGTATCTCAGATGTTCCCCCGCCAATCGGGCCTAATCGACTATCGCGAAGCAAACGAGCCATAGGATATTCTTCCATATAGCCATAACCACCTAAAAATTGTAGGCAATCATAAGCAACTTGATCAGCGATTTTAGTAGAGATTAGTTTAGACATTGTCGCTTCTTTAACAGCGTATACCCCCTGATCTAACTTGCGGGCTGTTGCGTAATTAAACTCCTTGCACATTTCTACCTCAGCGGCGTGCTCAGCAATTTTATGACGTAGCGCTTGAAATTTATCAATAGTAGTACCAAATGCAGTACGCTGCGACATATAATCTAGTGTATATTCAATCGCATATTCTGATCGGGCATGGGCATTAATTCCCATAATTAGTCGTTCCGATGCAAAATGCTGCATGATATACGAAAACCCTTTGTTTTCATCTCCCATTAAATTCTCAGCAGGTACTTTTACATTATCAAATGCAATTTCACCGGTATCCGAGGCGCGCCACCCAAGCTTATCTAATTTAGTTGCAGACAGACCTTCACTATCACGATCGATCACAAATATGCTGATGCCTTTATTTCCTAACTCAGGTGCTGTTTTAGCAGCAACTACTAAATAGTCACTATAGACACCGTTGGTAATAAAGGTTTTCGATCCGTTTAAGATGTAATGATCTCCTTGTTTTACTGCCGTCGATCGCATTCCTGCGACATCCGATCCTCCAAAAGGTTCTGTAACACAAAGACAACCTATTTTTGTACCTTCTATACTAGGTGCTAAATACTTTTCCTTAATATGATGATCGCCCTCTGATTTTAAATGTGTCATTGCCAAATAAGCATGCGCCCAAATAGCAGCAGCAAAACCTCCAGAATTTATTTTTTGAAGTTCCTCCAATAAAATTACTGTATAGAAAAAATCAAGATCTAGTCCCCCATATTCCTCAGGGTATGCCAATCCGAAGTAGCCCATTTCTCCGAATTTCTCCCAGATAAAGCGATCAATATCTCCCGTTTTTTCCCATTTTTCGATATGTGGACTCACCTCACGTTTTAGAAAGTCCTTTAAGCTATCACGAAATGCATTGTGCTCTTCAGTAAAGTACATGGGCAATTATTTTTAAAGCAATTTTAATCTACTAACAAATATAATCGAATTCTCTCGATCTTGTTTGTGGGGAATCCTTCAATTTTTGTTAATTGATCAATGGACTCAAATGTACCTACTGAATCGCGATAAGCCACTATCTTCTTAGCAAGACTATATTTAACATAAACAAGTGAAGACAATTCATAAGCCGATACTTCATTGATATTGAGTCTTTCAATCGTCGGTTTTGTGAACACCGAATATCGTTCTTTTACCTTATTAACAACTTCGGGTTTTAATCCGTACACATCGTATAATTGATCTTCAACTAGAAAGCCACCTAATGCTGTTCTAAATTTTATAATACGAGCTGCAAGCGCATTTCCAATTCCTGATATTGCCTTTAGTTCATTTTCAGAAACGCTATTTAGATCTTCTTTTACAATAGCTATTTTAGGCTTTACCAGAAGTGCTTTTGTTCCTTTCTTTTGAGGTTTAAAATTCGGAAATCGAAAGTCTTGTTTTATCGTATTTAAAACAGAATCAGAAACCTGGGTTACTTGTTGAAACTCGTCAGCGGTATTGACATATTTACCTATTGCTCTAAACCGATGTAGCCTATCAATTTCGTCTAAAGAAAGTCCTAATTGATAGCCTTTCTCTTCAGTAATAAAATTCGGATTATAAGTGAAGGCTTTTTTAACCGGCTGTAAAGCTGAAAACGAATCTATCTGCCGATTAAGTAATTCTATTTCACTATTAACCACTAGTTGTTCATCCTGAGAGAAATCAACAAACCAATAGATTAGTTGTAATACTACTATAAGTAAAATCAAAAAGAAAATCCCATTTCGTTCGTTTTTACTGAACTGAAAATGGGATTTCATAATGAACTATTTGAATTAGTAGTTTATCTTATATATTCTCTAGAACTTATGCCCTATTCTTTATTGCATCTAGATAGCGATTAAGCTGTTTCTTAACAACTGGGAATAGGAAGTATAATCCTACCATATTCGGGAATACCATCGCAAAGATCATTGCATCAGAGAATGCCCAAATCGATCCCATACTTGCTGCTGCTCCAATTACAACAAACGTTAAGAATAATAACTTGTATGTTAAATCTGCTGCTTTACCTCTACCGAATAAGAATTTCCAAGATTGCAATCCGTAGTAAGACCATGATATCATAGTTGAAACAGCGAACAAAACGACTGCAATCGTTAAGAATACATTTGAATAAGGAATATATTGAGCAAAGGCCGAGGATGTAATTCCAGCACCTTCCTTAAGCTCTCCGCCAATTAACACTTTACCTTCTACGTCTGTATACGTAATACCATTAATAATGGCATTAAAAGTACCGTCTGCTTGTTCAACGGCTCCTGGTATAGTACCATAATCGAAAGCTTCACCGAAGTTGAAAATGATAATCACCAATGCCGTCATTGTACAGATAACAACTGTATCAATAAAAGGCTCTAGTAATGCTACTAAACCTTCAGAAGCTGAATATTTTGTTTTTACAGCCGAGTGAGCGATTGAAGCCGAACCAGCACCTGCCTCATTAGAGAATGCAGCACGCTTGAAACCGACCAATAATACTCCTATAAAACCACCAACTCCTATTGCAGTAGGATTGAATGCTTCTTTAACTATAAGTCCAATTGCATCATCAATTAATGAGAAATTACTACCTATTATATAAAGACAGCAAAGTACGTACAATACCGCCATAAACGGCACCACTTTTTCAGTTACTGATGCAATACGCTTAATACCGCCTATTATAATGATACCTACTAAAATTGCTAAAACAAGACCTACTAGCGCACCTGCTGCTGTACTTTCCCAGGCAAACATTTCTTTTATAACTATCGTAGCTTGATTAGATTGTGCAGCATTACCACCACCAAAAGATCCACCGATACAGAAAATTGCAAATAGTACCGCAGCTACCTTACCAAGAGTTTTAAATCCTTTATCTTTAAGACCTTTACTTATATAGTACATCGGGCCACCATATACGGTACCATCCTCACCTACATCACGATACTGAACTCCCAAAGTACATTCCACAAATTTGGTTGACATACCAAGAAGACCACAAACAATCATCCAGAAAGTTGCACCTGGACCACCTAATGCAATTGCTAATGCTACCCCAGCAATATTACCATTACCAACCGTTCCTGAAACTGCGGTTGCCAATGCCTGAAAATGAGAAACTTCTCCTTCTTTACTTTCATCTCTAATAGTTTCAATGGCATCACCACCTGGTGTAGAATCGCCATACATGGCCTCTGCAACCGGATGATCAAGTTCATCATACTTACCACGAACCACATTAATCGCTTTACCGAAGAATCTGATATTAGGAAACCCGAAATAGATTGTAAAGAATGCAGCACTGGCCACCAATAGAATTAAGACAAATGGTGTGCCCATGATTTCGAAGAAAATCACATTAGAAAAGAAATCCGAAACCGGCTTAAAAGCCTCATCGATTTTTTGATCAAGACCGACCTCTTCTTCGACTTCTTGTGCAAATGTTAATAAGGGCAAAAGCAATGAAAATAGTGCTAGTAGCTGCTTCTTCATAATTTGATGTTTGAGTTAAGTTTTTGTTAGTTTAATTAAAACTGCGAGCCAATATCTTAAAAATTACGGCTTACTTCCAAATTTTGGCAGTTAAATATAATTGTTTAGATATCGTACAATTTATTCAGTGCGTTAATTTGCTCGGGGCGACCAAGCACGATAATGCTTGTATTAGGAGACAGAACCGTTTCAGCCTCAGGGTTTACTATGTAGGATCCGTCAGGTTTTTTAAAACCTATTATGGTACAGCCAGTTTTATTTCTAAGGTCGAGACCTTTAATGGTCTTCGCTTCATGGGTGTCGTACAAATCTTCAACCGATACTTCTTCAATATTAGTGGTATCGCCATTCATAACACTTAGATTATCAATAAACTCAATTAAATCAGGAACTACAACTAAGGAAGCCATATGATCTCCCCCAATTTTATCTGGCATGATCACATTATTTGCTCCTGCCAATTTTAATTTTTTGTAGGATGTATCTTGTGATGCTCTACTAATAATGGTAAGGTCTTTATTTAACTGCCTTGCTGAAAGCACAACAAATAAGTTATCGGCATCATCTGGTAATGCTGATATTAAACACTTTGCACGCTCGATACCAGCTTCCAGCAAAACCTCATCGTGATTGGCATTGCCTAATACAAATGGTACTTCTTCTATATCAATCGTATCAACAAGCTCTTTATCCAATTCAACAACCACAAATTTTTCACCATAAGTAATTAGCTTCTGAACCGCTTGTTGCCCATTTCTACCATAACCACATACAATGACATGATCATGATATTGGTCGATAATCTTCTTCATTTTTTTCTTTTTAAGTAGTTTGGTATTGGTCTTACTAAAAATATATTCAGTTATCACAGTAATCGCATAACCGAAGATAAAAACACTAGTTACAATTAAACAGATTGTAAATATTTTTGAAGCCTGATCTAGTTCACCTACTGTAGAAAACCCAACAGTGGTTACTGTAATCATGGTCATGAACATAGAATCTACCCATCCAAAACCAGATATGTATCGGTATCCAATAACTCCTATTAGATAAATACCTATTAATAGTGAAAGAGCTATGACAAATTTTGACCGAAAGAGCTTAAACATACATTACAGATCGAACACCGAAGTTCGTTTAGAATAGATTAGGTCTTTAATACGCATCCAAAATGCAATGAATAAGTATAGTGCAAATCCGAAACCCAGTGTTACAAAAGTGACATATATAAATGAGATACGCACTACTTTAGCTCGCATTCCCATTCTGTCAGCAATACGCTGGCACACCTCGTATCCGTGCTTTTGAAAAAAATATAAGATGTTGTAGAATAGTTGCATTACAGCAAAAATAGAAAAGATTTGTTAGTAAACTACTTGACCAGACTACTTCCTACTGCGCATTGCAAGCAGAGATTCCGATCGCAATACTCTTTTTTTAATTGAATAAGCGCTTGAGAATGCATGGCATTGACCGATGTCATTTTTAAACTTCCGAACCGATCGACAATGCCATTTTTTTCAGCTTTGATTTCCTGAATAATATTTAAAACAGCATCAGCATTGGGTTTAGATTGCGATTGTGTGTAGCAAAATTGAAGTGGAATAATCGTATTGATTAACAGCAAATCGATAAACAACTCACTCAATTTTTTACTTCTTTTCGCCGTTTCCTTTTTGAAAGTATAATGTGTGTCCCAAAATGAAGATGCCTTAACTTCGAATAGATCATAAAAGTCCTGTTTACTCTTTAGGGTAATGATTTTTGAAAACAACGAATCGGTCGAAGCATATAAGCTTGCCAATTGAGACAAACGAATTGTCGGAAAATTATTAGGCCGTAATCTAAAAAACTGAATAGGTAAAACTGATTGGTTGTCTAGCTGAAACTTACTTTTCAAAAAATGATACTCTTTTTTTAATTGCTTGTGGTAAGCACTCTCAATTTCTTCATCTAGAAAAGAAGCCTGACCAAATAATAAAGCTTCTAATTTAAGTTGATCATGGTGCGTTTTTCTTACCACTCCTAAATCAATTGAATTAGCCAGACTAAAAAAAGCCTCTCCATTAATATTAGTACCAAAACCTTTTGTTAGCATCTTAAACAGTACCGCATCCCAATCATTCTTAGAATCTTTAAGGAGTTTGATAATTACTGTTGACTTTTGTTCTAAGCGTTCGAAATATAGACGCTCTAGCCAATGCTGTTTTAAAAATTCATCAACTTCTGGTAACTCATGTTCGCAATTAATCCATTTTAATGATTTCCCTACTAAAGCTTCATATTTATATATCAAGTTAGAATCGACATATTTTGATAGTTCTAAAACTGGAATGGCAGAATTATCCTTTCTAAAAACATCAGTATCATGATTCCATACTACATGCAAAATCACATTATCGTAAGCTGGATCATTTTCATGATGATGTGCGTACCAGTCGGATGATTTAAGATGAATTTCAACATTACCAGCCCAAAGCTGACCATCGATATTGATAGTTGCATTAAAAAAGTCAGGTCCAGCATGAAGATTGTGTGATCCTACAGATTTTAAAACTACCGCTGCTCCATCTTCAGTTTTTAAATTCTGAAAATCGAACTTTTTATGTTTCCAGATATAATGAAGAAAATCTTCTTTCATGCTTTGTAACGAAAATTTTATCAGTTTTGTAAACTTACAGAAAAGTATCAGACTTATCATAAAACACAATTCATGAGAAGCTTATTGAAATCTCTTTTTATTTCCATTTTCCCAGTACTTGCTTTAATTTGTTTGGGTTATGGAGTATTTCAATTTATGGAAAACGGATTTTCATTTTTATTAGTAGGACAAACCATTGTTATGGGAACTGTTGTTGCGCTTTTTGGTGGACTTTTCATAAAACCAACGGCGCGAACTGATGCCAATTTAAAAATCTATTCCTTATTAATTTTTATGGGGTTTTTCATTGGTCTTGTAATGGGAATCATGATTGATAAGAATCCCATTTCAAAGCTATTCCCCTCCACGATCCTTCTATTACTATGGATTGTTTACTTAAAATGGTATTCGAAATTTAGTGATAGAGATACAAATGAAATACTTAAAGTAGGAAAGCAATTAATAGATTTTGAATTGGAAGATGAAAATGGCAATGCGGTTTCATCTTCTTCTTTTGAAGGAAAGTCAACCATTTATCTGTTTTATCGCGGTAATTGGTGCCCGCTATGCATGGCGCAGATAAAGGAAATCGCTCAGCAATATCAGGAGCTAGCAGCTAGAAATGTACGTACTGTATTGGTGAGTCCACAACCTCATAAAAACACCAAACATTTGGCTACTAAATTTAAGGTAGGCTTTGAATTTATGGTAGACGTAAAAAATAAAGCAGCCACCAAGCTAGGTATTCTTGCAATAAATGGAATTCCTGCTGGCTTTCAGGTTCTTGGTTATGATAGCGATACTGTAATGCCCACGGTGATCATAACGAATTCAGAAAACAAGATCATTTTTGCTGATTTAACGGATAATTATAGAGTGCGACCTGAGCCAGAGACTTTCTTGAAGGTGATAGACCAAATGGCTTAGCTAAATCCCAATATTTTGAAATTTCAAAAAGCACTTGCGCCAGTTTTAGTGATTTTTTCAATTATAACCAAGGGAAAAATTGCATACAGCTACTACCCACTGAAAACTATGGAGTAACGGTCTCCCCCTGCCAATCAAGGATACCACCAAGAAGATTATAGGTCGTATCAAAACCCATTTGGTTCATAATTTGGCATGCTTGAGCACTTCTTGCCCCACTACGACAATATACATAGTAGTTTTTTGATGCATCTAATGCTTGTAACCCATCGATAAAACCTTGTCCTTGACGTATATCTATATTTTGAGCAAGGGGTATGTAGCCGTCTTCTACTTCTTCCTCACTACGAACATCTAAAATGACCGCATTTTCATCAGCATTTAGTTTGCTTACCCAATCTTCTTGACTTAAATCCATTATGTATTTTATTTAATACAGTAAAAATAAAAAAACCGAAGTGATTACTTCGGTTTTACGATTCTTAAATAATTAGTTGTTGTACTGTCTAATTCGAAAATTCTAAACTTAAAATGACCTTTAGGTTTATAAATTGGCATATTGTCTATCGAACGATCTTTACTTTCAATTCCTTCTTCTAAAACAAAATTACCTTCTGGATTTTTCTTGATTTTTTCAAATAGAAGTCCTAAAACTTCTGAATTCAGTAAATCAATTTGCTTAATAGGCATCTTGTCTGTTATTTCAGAGGAATCGACTTTAAAAGTCCGCTTCTGTTGAGCAACAGCAAATCCTACTCCCGCAAAAAGAAACAATAGCAGGCTAGATATTTTCACTTATAATTAAACTTTAATAGTACAACCAATAGCTTTTGTGGTTTTTAAAGGTACTTCTTCACCTTTTAACAAAGCATCTACCGCATTTTCAACAAATTTTTCTTCAACGCTATCAGCATTTCGAGAACTATCATCGATAGCTCCTATATATTTTACCTGATTGCCTTTTGAAGTTTTTTGCAGTATAAAAACATGCGGAGTTCGTGTAGCTCCGTATTTAGGATAAATCTTCTGACCATCATCAAACAGATAAGGAAATGTAAATCCTTTTTCTTTTGCGCGTACTTTCATCGAAGCAAAGTCATCACCAGATTTAACCGCCGGGTTGTTAGGATTTATTGCAATCACAGGATAACCTAAACTCTTGTATTTTTTATCTAGAGCAATGATTCTATCTTCATAAGCGACAGAATAAGGACAAGTATTGCAGGTGAAAATCACAATAAAGCCTTTTGCATCCGTATAGTCTGCCATTGACACCATTTTACCATCGACGTTTTTTAGTTTAAAATCAGTTGCATAATCGTCTATTTTATAACCGTCAGATGTGGGCTTCACATTAATTGCAAATGCACTAACAGCAGCTACTACTACTAATGCAAAAAATAGTTTAAAGAATTTCATAGGTTTTAATTTAAGAATTGTTGGACTTCGGTTTCTAACTCCTCATATGTAAACGAACGTTCATAGAACTTTCGTGTGTCTTTGTTATATATTACGGTGGCGGGTATCGCTCCGGACCATTCTTCACTTACCTTTGGTATCCATTTATGACTTTTGGCATCATCTAAAACCACCACCTCTGATTTTATCTTGTTCGCATCAACAAAAGGAACAACTTTGGTTTCTATGTGTTGCTTAAAATCCATACTAACCAAAATCACTTCTACGCTTTTGTCATTATAATTGGCGTTCAACTTTTCAAAGGCTGGTAATTCCTTCACGCAAGGCTTGCACCAAGTCGCCCAAAAGTTAACAATATAGGTTTTGTCATCTTTTTTATGAAGCTGCTCTTCAAACTCATCATAGGTATAAAATGGTATTGTTTGCGAAGCACTTTTAAAAACAGTAGTCGTAGACTCTGGTATTTGAGGCGCACTAGAAGAAATTTCTTCTTTCTTTTCTTTACAAGACGAAACCACTATTAAAAGTAAAAAAGGAATAAATCGGTGCATAGTGCTTCAAATTACAAATGAAAGAAGCCCCAACGAAAACCTTTAACAAAAAATTATCGTGTAAATAATTGGTAAAATCAACCAAATCAATACATTTGTATATACAATTGTTGTAAATACATGAATGTAGAAGCTTGTCTTAAAACTGAAAAAAAAATCCCATTACCAAAACGCACCCTAATTCATTTACAATTAGTAGCGAGTAGGTTGCATGAGGATTTATCTGAGACACTTAAACCTTTTGATGTATCCCTGCAACAATTTAACGTGTTACGCATTTTGCGAGGTCAAAAAGGAAATCCAGCTACTCTGCAAACTATTAGTGAGCGTATGGTCAATAAAATGAGTAATACTACAAGGTTAGTCGACAAGTTAATCGCTAAAGGTTTAGTTCGGCGCGATATTTGTCCTAGCAATAGAAGAAAGGTAGATATTACGATAACCAATAAAGGGCTTGAAGTTTTAAAAGAAATGGATTTAGCCATGAATAATACTGAAAGTAGAATGCTAACCAATTTTTCTGAAACCGAATTACAAGAAATTAATCGTCTTTTCGACAAATTATATAACTAGTTAAATCAAACATATTATTTATTAAATCTTAATCATGAAAAAAAACATTTTAACAAGCACCTTAGCAGTTGTAATCTTATTTGGAACAACTGCTTTTACTACTTTAAAAGATAAAAAAGTGGAGATCAAAAACAGTACAATTACCTGGGTAGGTAAAAAAGTAACTGGAAAGCATACAGGAAACATCACTTTAAAAGAAGGTTTCTTAATGATGAAAGGAAAAGAGTTACGTGGGGGAGAATTTGTTATGGACATGACCACTATTAATGTAACTGACCTAGAAGGCGGATCAAAAGGAAAGTTAGAAGGACACTTAAAATCTGATGACTTCTTTGGTGTTGACAATCACCCAACAGCAACTTTAAAGTTTACAGGCTTTTCTGGCGAAGATGGCATGTATACCGTTATTGGCGACCTTACAATAAAAGGACAAACACACCCTGTTCGCTTTGACCTAAAAATCGATGGGAAGACTGCAACCACTTCTTTAAAGGTAAACAGAACAAAATACGGTATCAAGTATGGTTCTGGAAGCTTTTTTGACAATCTTGGAGACAAAGCTATTAATGATGAATTTGAGTTAAATGTAGAATTACAATTCTAATTTAAATCCAAATCACCCTAAACAAGTGGAACCCACATAATGTTAATATTATGTGGGTTTTTATTTGATGCTACAATTTTCATTTATATATTTGAACCATCATAAGAGAACAATGAAGCAAACTTTAAATACTTGGTGGTGGTCTAATTTACGTCGACAGTCGTGAACTAAGCTCCTATTGTATTTAATAAACATATAAAGGCTTGTCATCACGACAGGCCTTTTTTTTGTGAAACACTTATTTGAAAACTCCCTTCCCTTGAGGGAAGGGCTGGGGATGGGTGTTAACATTATAAATGATTAGAAATATAGAGTCTTTTAAAAATATTTAGAAGGGACACCCCTCTTAATCTCCCCTCAAGGGGAGAAACTTATAAAAGGTAATAACAGAATGAATTACAACTTAAAAACAACATACACCAAAATACTTGCAGATACCATTACTCCTGTAAGTGTGTATTTAAAAATTCGGGATAAATTTCCTAATAGTTTATTGCTCGAGAGTAGCGATTATCATGCAAACGACAATAGTTTTTCGTATGTCTGCTGCAACCCAATTGCCAGTATTCAAATAAAAGACGGTGTAGTTTCTTACTCGTATCCTGACGGATCGAACTCAAAATTAGCCTTAGAAGAAGACCATGATGTTCCGGCTTTAATCACTCAATTTAGCAACCAGTTCAAAGCTGAAAAAAATGATTTTAAATTCATCAATAATGGCTTATTTGGTTATATCGCCTATGATGCTGTTCGATACTTCGAAGACGTTGACGTCAATAAAAAAGAAGACACCTTAAACATTCCTGATATTTATTATGCGGTTTATCAGAATATCATCGCTATCAATCACTTTAAAAACGAAGCTTATATTTTTCATCATGGATTGGATTTAACTAAAAATAATTTAGAGGATATCGAGCAACTTATCCGAGTTCGGAATTTTGCTACTTACAATTTTAAACGTGAAGGAGAATCATCTTCAAATTTAAAAGATGAAGAATATAAAGAACATGTTGAATTTGCAAAAAAACACTGTTGCCGCGGTGATGTATTTCAGCTTGTGCTTTCACGTAGGTTTTCGCAGAGTTTTAAAGGTGATGAATTTAATGTGTATCGTGCTTTACGATCTATCAATCCTAGTCCATATCTATTTTATTTCGATTATGGTGGATTCAAAATATTTGGTTCTTCGCCAGAAGCTCAGCTAGTGGTTAAAAATCGCCAAGCAGAAATTCACCCTATCGCAGGAACCTTTAAACGTACCGGTAACGATTTAAAAGATGCTGAATTGGCAAAGGAATTAGTTAAAGACGAAAAAGAAAATGCCGAGCATGTCATGCTGGTTGATTTAGCAAGAAACGACCTTAGCAGAAACGGCAGCATGGTAAAGGTTGATAACTATCGTGAAGTTCAATTTTTTAGTCATGTAATACACCTAGTGTCTAAAGTAACTGGTAAGATGCATGATGATGTTACGACCATGCAAGTGGTGGCCGACACCTTTCCAGCAGGAACATTAAGTGGTGCACCAAAACACAGAGCAATGCAGTTAATTGAGCAATACGAAAAATGCAACCGCGATTTTTATGGAGGTGCGATTGGTGTAATGGATTTTGAAGGCAATTTTAATCATGCCATCATGATTCGTACTTTCTTAAGTAAAGATCATCAACTTCATTATCAAGCCGGTGCTGGCATCGTATCTGAATCAAATGCCGATCATGAGTTACAAGAAACCTATAATAAATTAGGTGCGTTAAATAAGGCTTTAGAAATTGCTGAAAGAATAAAATAAATGAAAAAAGTATTAGTAATAGATAACTACGACAGCTTCACCTACAACCTAGTCCACTATTTAGAAGACTTGAACTGTGATGTTACAGTCTGGAGAAATGATAAATTCGATCTTGAACAGGTCGACTCTTTTGACAAAATCATTCTTTCACCAGGACCAGGAATTCCTGATGAAGCTGGATTATTAAAAGCCGTAATCAAAGAATATGCTCCTACGAAAAGTATTCTGGGAGTGTGTTTAGGTCAACAAGCCATTGGCGAAGTTTTTGGTGCTTCATTAATTAATCTTGATAAGGTATATCATGGTGTTGCGACCGATATTGAAGTCATTGTAAATGATGAATCTCTTTTTGAAGGAATAAATAAAAATTTCGAAGTAGGTCGTTATCATTCCTGGGTTGTGAATCCTGAATTATCAGATGTTTTAGAAGCCACTTCATTTGACGAAAATGGTCAAGTAATGTCATTACGCCATAAAGTATATGATGTAAAGGGAGTTCAATATCATCCTGAATCAGTACTTACCCCAAATGGGAAGAAAATTTTAGAAAACTGGGTAAATAGCTAGTACATGAAACAATTATTAAATAGATTAATCAATCATGAAACTATCTCGAAAGAAGAGGCAAAAAAAGTATTGGTTAATATTTCAAAAGGAGACTACAACACCAGTCAAATAGCGGCATTTCTAACAGTCTATATGATGCGCAGCATTACTCTAGATGAACTAGAAGGTTTTAGAGATGCCTTACTCGATCTATGTTTGGCAATTGATTTAGCTGAATATAACCCAATCGACCTTTGTGGAACTGGCGGAGATGGTAAAGACACATTCAACATATCGACACTTTCATCATTTGTAACTGCAGGCGCAGGTGTTCATGTCACCAAACACGGAAATTACGGCGTATCTTCTAAATGCGGATCGAGTAACGTAATGGAACATCTCGGTATTAAATTTAGTAATGATGTTGATTTCCTGAAAAGATCGATCGACAAGGCAGGAATTTGTGTACTGCACGCTCCCCTATTCCATCCTGCAATGAAAAACGTGGCTCCAATAAGAAGAGAGCTCGGTGTAAAAACTTTTTTCAATATGTTGGGCCCAATGGTAAATCCAGCGTTCCCAAAGAACCAACTGGTTGGAGTTTTCAACTTAGAATTGGCAAGAATGTATGGTTATTTATATCAAAAAACTGATAAGAACTTCACCGTATTACATTCATTGGATGGTTATGATGAAATTTCGTTAACTGGAAACACAAAAACTATTTCTAATAATACGGAGTCAATGCTAACACCCGAAGATTTCGGAGTCAAAGTCTTAAAACAAGAAGAAATTTATGGTGGCGACACAGTCGAAGATTCCGCAAAAATATTCATGAATGTGTTAAGAGGAAAAGGAACCGAAGCACAGAATAATGTCGTTTGCGCAAATGCAGGTATGGCAATTGCCACGGCAAAACAACTTGAACCAAAACAAGGATTCGAATTAGCAAAAGTATCCTTACTATCAGGAAAAGGCTTAGAAGCTTTAAATACATTACAAGAACTAAGTAAAAACTAAAAAACACATGTCAGTTCGAGTGTTTTAATCGGACGATAATGAGATTAAAAAGTATCGAGAACCTTTTTCTAAATTATGAACATCCTAGACAAAATAGTAGCAGATAAGCGCATAGAAGTTGACCTTAAAAAAGGTTTGATTCCATTAAAACAATTAGAAGCTTCTGTCTTATTTGACAGGAAATCGACTTCTATGTCAAAAAGTATAAAGTCTGGCTCAGGAATTATTGCCGAACATAAAAGACGATCACCTTCCAAATCCGTTATCAATCAAAAAGTAAGTGTGCAAGAAGTTGCCGCTGGTTACGAAAATGCTGGTGTAAGTGCCATGTCTGTTTTAACCGATGGAAAACATTTTGGGGGCTCGTTAGATGACTTATTACTTGCCAGAGCCTCCGTGAAAATGCCATTGTTACGCAAAGAATTCATAATAGATGAATATCAAATACTAGAGGCAAAAGCTCACGGTGCGGATGCTATATTATTAATCGCAGCGGTCCTAAGTAAAAATGAAATAAAGTCACTTTCAGAAACAGCAAAAAGTATCGGATTGGATGTGTTATTAGAAGTCCATAATGAAGAGGAATTACACAAATCGATCATGCCGAGTTTGGATATGTTAGGTGTTAATAATCGTAATCTCAAAACTTTTGAAGTCAGCCTTGAAACCAGCAAAAAACTATCGACTATTATACCTAATGATTTTGTAAAAGTCTCTGAAAGTGGCATCAGTAATATCGAAGCCATAAAAGAACTAAAACCATATGGCTATGAAGGTTTTTTAATAGGAGAAAACTTTATGAAAACTGATAATCCTGGAAAAAGCGCAAGTGAATTTATCAAAAGCCTAAAATGAAAAAAGTGAAACTTAAAATCTGCGGTATGAAACATCCTGAAAACATTCAGGAAGTAGCTTCATTACAACCAGATTACCTGGGTTTCATTTTTTATGAAGAATCTCCAAGGAATTTTGAAGGGATTATTCCAGAAACGCTCAATTCCATCAAAAGAGTTGGCGTTTTTGTTGATGCTTCGATTGATTTCGTATTAGAAAATATTAAAAAACATAATCTCGATGTCATTCAATTTCACGGTAATGAAAGTCACAAGTATCTTGAAGAGTTTAAAAAACGATTTCTGGTCGAGCGCAGTCGAGATCTACCCATAATTTGGAAAGTATTTTCAATCAAAGATAAATTCGATTTTAATCGTTTAGAGCCCTATGAAGGAATAGTCGATGCGTTCTTATTTGACACTAAAGGAAAAGAAAAAGGTGGTAACGGATATACATTTAATTGGGATGCCTTAAAAGAATATCCATCTAAAACACCAATTGTTTTAAGTGGTGGGATTGGGTTAAATGAAATTGACCAACTAAAAGAAATTTTAAATACCGATTTACCAATTCAAATTATAGATCTAAACAGTAAGTTGGAAATCAAACCAGGACTTAAAAACGTCGAAAAAGTAAAAGAATTTATAAAAGAAATAAGTCTAGCATTTAGGTTCTAGACTCTAATACATACCTAATGAAATATAACGCTAACGAAAAAGGATATTACGGTCAGTTTGGAGGAGCATTCATTCCAGAAATGCTGTATCCCAATGTAGAAGAGCTACGTCAAAATTACCTTAAGATCATGGCAAAACCAGATTTTAAAAATGAATTTGATCAGCTTTTGAAGGATTATGTAGGTCGACCTACACCCCTGTATTTTGCGGAGCGTCTTTCGGCCAAATACAACACCAAAGTCTACTTAAAACGAGAAGATCTTTGCCATACAGGTGCGCACAAAGTAAATAATACAATCGGTCAAATTTTGATGGCGAAACATCTTGGTAAAAATCGGATAATTGCCGAGACTGGAGCCGGACAACATGGTGTAGCGACGGCAACCGTTTGCGCCCTTATGGGAATTGAGTGTGTTGTGTATATGGGTGAAATTGATATTGCTAGACAAGCACCCAATGTTGCCCGGATGAAAATGCTGGGCGCAGAAGTTAGGCCTGCCTTATCTGGTAGTCGAACTCTAAAAGATGCGACTAATGAAGCTATTCGCGATTGGATTAATAATCCCGTCGATACACACTACATCATCGGATCAGTGGTTGGACCGCACCCATATCCAGACATGGTAGCTAGATTTCAATCGGTTATTTCTGATGAAATTAAATGGCAATTGAAGGAAAAAGAAGGGCGTGAAAATCCGGATTATGTTATTGCTTGCGTTGGTGGTGGTAGTAATGCTGCAGGTGCCTATTATCATTTTTTAGATGAAACTGATGTCAACATTATCGCTGTTGAAGCCGCTGGAAAAGGAATTCACTCTGGAGAAAGCGCAGCAACTTCAGCCTTAGGAAAAGTTGGTATTATACACGGTAGTAAAACCTTATTAATGCAAACTCCAGACGGTCAAATTACAGAACCTTACTCCATTTCAGCTGGATTGGATTATCCTGGAGTTGGACCTATGCATGCTCATTTGTTTGATAGCCGGCGAGCCGAATTTATATCGGTAACCGACGACGACGCCATGACTTTTGGGTTGGAATTATCCCAATTAGAAGGCATTATCCCTGCAATTGAAACTTCCCACGCATTTGCTGTGTTAGATCAGAAAAAGTTTAAGGAAGATGATATTGTTGTTATTAATCTTTCTGGGCGTGGGGATAAGGATTTAAATACTTATATAGACTATTTCAAATTATAAGCATGAATAGAATACACAAGAAACTACAAGAAGACAAAAAGCTTCTTTCCATATACTTCACAGCGGGATACCCTGAATTAAATGATACAGTAACTGTGATCGAAAAGCTACAAGAAAATGGAGTCGATATGATCGAGATCGGGTTACCATTTTCTGATCCGCTAGCAGATGGACCAACTATTCAAGCAAGTTCTACTGAAGCTTTGCACAATGGAATGACTACAGATGTCTTGTTCAATCAAATAAAAGACATTAGAAAAACTGTGGATATTCCACTAATCGTTATGGGATATTTCAACCCTATGTTTCAATATGGTGTGGAAAAATTCTGCGCTAAGTGCGCCGAAATTGGAATTGACGGCATCATCATGCCTGACCTTCCGCTTGCGGAATATCAAGAAGAATATAAAGCGATTTTCAAAAAATACAATTTGAGTAATATCTTTTTGATCACGCCTCAGACTTCTGACGAACGTATTCGCCAAATTGATGAAGCAAGCGACGCATTTATCTATATGGTTAGCTCCGCAAGTACTACTGGAGCAAAAAGTGGGTTCGGAAACGAGCAAGAAGATTACTTTGAGCGCATTGCTAGTATGAACCTAAAGAATCCGCAAATTGTAGGATTTGGAATCAGTAATTCAGACACTTTTACGGCTGCCACGGCAAAATCAAAAGGGGCTATTATTGGGTCAGCATTTATTAAAACACTAACTGAAAAAGGAATCGATGGAATTTCCCATTTTATAAGAAGTATTCGCTAAAATTAATTCTATTAAAGCAACCCTTATTTCAAAACCCTATCTTTAGAGTAATTCTAAATGACCAATAATGAAATTCATTTTACTGGCATTTCTATCAATTGCCATATCTAATTCGATAGTTGCTCAAGAAGATGAAAATCAAAATTTCGCGGCACCGAAACACGTAATTCATGTTTCAGCAGGAACCTTTTTTATTACAGCTTCCGGAAATATTTCATACGATTATCGCATCGCACAAAATGAAACTGGTTTTTTCAAATCCTATTATGCCACACTTAAAGGAGGCTATCAATATATTGGAACTTTCTCCGGTCTTAATACAGAAGGCCCAATTATTACCGCAGGTGTTACTGGGTTAACAGGAACGGGAAAAGGTCATATGGAAGCCAATTTAGGACTAAGTTATCTCATCGGAAGAACTAATGATGACCCAGTCGATGGTGATACGGACGAAGGAGTTTTATTGCCATATTTTTCTATCGGATATAGAAAACAAGTTTCAAATGGGCTCGTATTTAGAACAGGGGTTGGTTTTGTCGATGGGGCTTATATAGGATTAGGGTATAGTTTCTAACTTCATTTTTTAACATTATTGGTAGGTGTACTTCACTATGATGGTTGAATTGGTTTCATTACTTTTATCTACAGAAATCTATGTATATGAAACTTCGATTAATCAGTATTTTCCTGATCATAATAGCACCATTAAAAGCACAAGAATCAATTAAAAAACAACTTGTACCTGCCATTAATGAGCTTAAAGAATTTATAGCCATTCCCAATGACGCATTAGAACATAGTGATATGATGCGCAACATTTTTTGGTTAGAAAAGCAATTTAAAGAACGTGGCTTCAATACCGCTCAACTTCCAACGGATGGCGAGCCATTATTCTTTGCTAATCTTCCGATAAAAGAAGGCTTGCCTACATTACTGTTTTATATGCATTTTGATGGGCAGGCGGTAGACCCTTCGAAATGGGGTCAGAAAAATCCGTATGAGCTGGTTTTAAGAGACGGAACTACGGATCTCGATTGGTCAAAATTAGAAAATGGTATTGATAATGAATGGCGCCTATATGGCCGCTCTACTTCAGATGATAAAGGTCCTATTGTGATGTTACTAAATGCATTCGATGTTCTAAAGCAAGAATCAAAGGAAGTTCCTTTTAATGTAAAGGTAATTTTAGATAGTGAAGAAGAAAAAGGAAGTAAACCACTTCCAAAGGCTGTAAAACAATACAAAAGTCTTTTAAAAGCCGATTATTTGGTAATAAGTGATGGTCCAGTTCACACTTCAGGTAAACCAACTTTGGCTTATGGTTGCCGCGGAATCACCACAGTAACCTTAACCACATACGGACCCGTAAAACCGCAACATAGTGGTCATTATGGCAATTATGCACCCAATCCGTCTTTTAGAATGGCTGCATTATTGTCTAGTATGAAAGATGAGCAAGGAAAAGTGCTTATTCCGGGATATTATGATGGTATTTCTCTTAATGATGCAACCAAAGAGATTTTAGCTGCGGTACCTGATGATCAGGCATCAATCTTATCCAAGTTAAGCATTAAGACAGCTGAAACGGTCGGAGCAAATTATCAGGAAGCATTGCAATACCCTTCTTTAAATGTTCGTGGAATTAATTCAGGATGGACAGGCAGCAAAGCCCGTACAATTGTTCCAGATAGGACAGTAGCAGAAATTGATATTCGCTTAGTGCCAGAGAGTGATGGTAACCGTTTAAAAGATCTAGTTAAAAAACACATTCAAAAACAGGGTTATCATATTGTTGAAAAAGATCCTACAGCTGAAGAAAGAGCAGCTCATGATAAAATTTTAAAGTTTGAGTCAAGAGGAGTTACAAAACCATTTAGAACTGATATTGATAGTCCATTTTCAAACTGGCTACAAGCTGTCATGAAAAACACTCATGGTGATGAGCTGGTTCGTATTAGAATTATGGGCGGTACAGTGCCAATCTCTCCTTTTATCAATGAACTAAATATTCCCGCCATTTTAGTCCCTATGGTCAATGCTGATAACAATCAACACAGCCCAAACGAAAATATTAAAGTCGGAATGATCGAGTATGGAATGAAAACTTTTTATGGGATTTTGACTACGTCAATGGACTAGGCTTAGTCCGATAGCGAAGTGTCACTTCGAGTGATTTTTATTTTATTGGAAATGAAAATGAAAATTGTATCGAGAAGCTTGCTTAACCATTCAATTTATCATTCTAAGGTTCTCGATACATTTTTCTTCCTCATACTTCGTCGAAAACCACTCGAACAGACAACTATCGCAGTCAATTTTTAAAAAAACTCCCGATACTGCATCACTCTAAAATCAAACGTATTGAATTCTGGGTTCTTTGCTTTTAATTGCTTGTATAGAGGATTACTCCCTACCGCAATATTAGCAGTCCCAGTAGGTGCTGTAAGTGAAACTGTTCTAACAATTCTGTCATCAATTTCAACTTCGTGAATCTTAGGAGTGGATTTTTCCACCAGTTTTAAACTCATTTTGTATTCACGAAGATGCCTTCTAAAAAAATATTCTGGTCCGTTTTTACTATTACCGCCAGTAAATAACAGGGTATCAACTTTGGGATATTTCCTTAAATAACCAACTAAATCGCGAAGCTTTATATGCTGCATCCCAAGATCAGAAGCATCGATCTTTTCGCGTTGAGCACTATCCACTATATCGCAGATTCCGATTCCTTGTTTTTCTAAAAAGCCCTTGCGTTGTTTAATAGGAAAATCGGTGTTTTCAAAGACTAAATCTAGTTCAAAAATCTGGTCAAGTATTCGCCATAACATACCGTCCCTGCTACCGTAACAAAAATTGACATCGTCAGGTTTTAAATCTCCTGTAGTGAATCTAGGAGGAGGCAGCGTACCTACTATTAATTTGGTAGCGTTTTCAGGAATAAATGGTTGGTATGGGTGTGTATGAATGAACAAAATAAATCGAGTTATTGGCTACGAATATCGGAAAATACAAGCTATCGCTTGCATACAATTCATTGATTTTAAGTTCAAAATGATTAACTTTAAGTTTCAACCACTACAAAAATCAACCAAACCATGGGAAAAGGTGACAAAAAAACCAGAAGAGGTAAAATTAGACTAGGCACATTTGGCGCTCGTAGAAAACGAAAAAAAACAGCTGCATATACCCCACCAGTAGTAAAAGAAACTCCAGCTCCTAAAAAGAAGGCTAAACCAAAGAAAAAAGAAGAAGCAGAAACGGAGGAATAGATATATTCTAGTTTTAAATAGGTTTGGTTAAATCCTCCACGGAGGGTTCAATCTGTTTTCACCCGCATGATATAAAATTAATTGATTCCCGTCAGGATCTTTTAATCTTGCCTCACGCCAAAGCCATTTTTGATCTTTAGCCGAGCTATCAAATCGAATTCCCGATTCCACTAACTCTTTAACTTTGTCATCGAGGTTTTCTAATTCGAAATAGATATAAATACCATTTCCTTTTGGCAGCTCATCTACCAAATGAATTGAAAAACTTGATGAACCATCAGGACATTCAAATCGGGCATAATTGGGTAACGCATCAACTATTAGTTTAAGTCCTAATTGTTGATAAAAAGCAACAGAAACTGCAAGATTAATTGAAGGTGCCGTTATCTGGTTTAGATTCATTACCGACTATCTGATAAACACCAATTCATTTGCCTTAGTGCTATGCTCTTCACTAAAACCGTAACCGTCATAATTAAAGCCCTTAATGTCGTCAATTGTTTGTGCATCGGTATCGATTATATAACGAGTCATTAATCCGCGTGCTTTTTTAGCGAAGAAACTTATCATTTTTAGTTGTCCATTTTTCCAATCTTTAAAAATCGGAGTAATAACTGGTACTTTTAAAGCTTTGGTGTCAACAGCGCCAAAATATTCATTGCTGGCAAGGTTTAAGAACAGCTCATCATCAGCTAATTCATCGTTTAATTGCTGAGTGACTTTCTTTCTCCAGAATTCATATAAGTTTTTATTCTTACCAACCGAAAGTTTTGTTCCCATTTCAAGTCGATAAGGCTGTATCAAATCTAACGGCTTTAAAACACCATACAACCCAGATAAAATTCGCAGGGTGTTTTGTAATGTTTCTAATTTTTCTTCTGAAATGGTATATGCGTCTAGACCAGTATATACATCTCCATTAAATGCATAAGCTGCCGGTCGGGCGTTTTCAACCGTAAAAGGAAGACTCCAGTTCTGATTCCGCTCATAGTTCAGCTGACCTAAATTATCACTAATACTCATTAATTTTGATAAACTTTTAGCCGATTTCTTTTTCAACATCTTGCTCAATCGTTCAGCTTCGCTTAAAAAACAAGGCTGCGAATGCTTGTTAGTGGGTAGTTCTGCTTCAAAATTTAATGACTTGGCTGGTGATACTACAATTTTCATGCGTTTTAATCTTATTAACTACTCAAATTTACACAGGAAAGTGCAGTTCACCTAAAAAAGAGAACTATCTATATTTATAAGAGTATTGATATAGTCTATTGAAACAAAAATTTAGTCGTTTGGCTATTACACAGAGGTGCACAGAGAATCACAAAGGTTCACGAAGAAATTTCGAAAAAATTGGAATTATTGGAATTTTTAAAAGCTTCTGTTAGCTCTTATTCCATATCCCGATGCTTTGCATAATCCCGCCACTTATCAATACACTTTTGCATATCTTCAGGAATATCAGTATTGAATTCTAACCATTTTCCAGTAATTGGATGCTCAAAACCAAGTGTTTTTGCATGAAGTGCTTGTCTTGGCAGAATTTTAAAGCAGTTGTCTACAAACTGTTTGTATTTTGTAAAAGTGGTCCCTTTCAAAATCTTCTCCCCACCATATCGCTCATCATTAAATAAGGTATGACCAATATGCTTCATATGTACCCTGATTTGATGGGTACGACCGGTTTCTAATTTGCAAGAAACCAAAGTCACATAACCTAGACGCTCTAAAACTTTATAATGTGTGACGGCTGGTTTCCCTTGGCTCTCATCTTCAAAAACAGTATTCTGCATTCTGTTTTTAGGATGACGGCCGATAAAGCCTTCTACTGTACCTTCATCTTCATCAACATTTCCCCAAACCAAAGCGACATATTCTCTTGTACTACTTTTATCAAAAAACTGTTTTGCCAAATGCGTCATCGCATGTTCAGTTTTGGCAACTACGAGCAGGCCGCTAGTATCTTTATCGATACGATGTACTAATCCTGGGCGATCACTGCTGTTTTTTGGCAAGTTTTCGAAATGAAAAGTCAATGCATTAATTAAAGTGCCTGAATAATTTCCATGTCCTGGATGCACCACCATACCAGCTGGCTTATTTACAACCAACAATTCATCGTCTTCATATACAATATCAATAGGAATATTTTCAGGAACTAATAAAAACTCGTATGGCGGGTGTTCAAAAAGCACTTTTACTACATCGCCACCTTTTACTTTGTAGTTCTGTTTTACAGGAGTATCGTTTACAAAAATATTACCAGACTTTGCAGCAGCCTGCACTTTGTTTCTGGTAACGTTCTCGATAAGATTCATTAAATATTTGTCAACCCTAAGCGGGTTTTGCCCTTTATCGGCTACAAAGCGGTAGTGTTCGTAAAGTTCTTGGTTAGCCTCCTCTATTTGATCATCTTCCTTCATCGGTATCTCCTTCCTCTTCATCAGGATCATCCGGCACAACCAAACGTCCTTTACCATCGCCAACTACTAGATCAATTTTCGACGTTTGTGGTAGCATTTCACCAGGTTTGATGATTCTGCCGTCATGACGTATTTCTAAAACTTCCTGTGAAATATGGTTTCTAAACGTGATTTTACCAATATTGAAGCCCATTGCTTTTAAAACAGGTTCGGCATTTCGTCTTGTTTTTTGTCGTACATCAGGTACACTAACTTTGCGGTATCCTGAAGGGTTTAAGGTTAAATAAATCTTACGATCCTTTTTAACCTGTGTGCCAGCCTCGGGTTGTTGCTCGATTACGGAATGTTTCGGAAAATTAGGGTTATAATTCGCTGAATCCCGAACTTCAAATCGCAATTTGGCATCGTTCAACTTCATTTCAACAATATCCAAAGTTTGCTTTTCTAATTGTGGTACTTTAATAAAATCACCATGATTGGTAGTCATGTTTAGGTATTGCATCATCAACCACCCAATCAAAATAAGCGCTACAATAGCTAGACCAAGCTGCTTTAAAAACAACTTGCTCCATATAAACTTAAATAATCCCATTTAGCATTTGTTAGTAGGGCAAATATAATAAACCCAAACATTAACCATTGAAGCAATAACGACTTTGCAGATTATTTGTTTTACTATCTTTTAAAATAAGATTAACTTCGTTTACACGAATTACAGTAAGCATAGCATGAAAAAAAATATCGCCATCATCATGGGCGGATATTCGTCGGAATATCAAATATCTTTAAAAAGCGGCGAAGTTGTTTATCAGCATTTAGATAAAACGAAGTACATAGCATATCGCATACATATATTTAAGGACAAGTGGTGTTATGTTGATGATGCTGGCACTGAATTCCCGATAGATAGAAATGACTTTTCAGTAACTATTAATGGTCAGACTCATAATTTCGATTGCGTTTTTAATGCGATCCATGGCAGTCCTGGTGAAGATGGACTCATGCAAGCTTATTTCGAATTGTTAGGCATTCCTCAAACCAGCTGCGATTTTTATCAGTCAGCACTGACTTTTAATAAAAGAGACCTGTTATCGACCTTAAAACCCTATGGGATTAAGACCGCACAATCTTATTTTTTAAATGAAGGAGATTCCATAGACACAAAAGGCATTGTAGATGCTGTGGGTCTACCCTGCTTTGTAAAAGCAAATAAAGCTGGTAGTAGTTTTGGAATAAGTAAAGTGTATAAAGAAGAAGAACTTCCTGCTGCGATTGAAAATAGTTTTAAGGAAGATAATGAGATCATTATAGAAGAATTTCTCGATGGAACCGAAGTCTCTGTAGGTGTAATAACCTACCAAGGCAAAACCAAAGTTTTAGGCATTACTGAGATTATAAGCGAGAATGATTTTTTCGATTATGAAGCAAAATATGAAGGAAAATCACAGGAGATTACACCAGCCAGGATATCAAATAAAATGGCAGAAAAAGTATCCACTGTCGCTTCAAAAATATACGACATCCTAAAAATGAAAGGCTATAGCCGCAGTGAATTCATTTTTAAAAACAACGAACCATACTTACTTGAAATGAATACAGTGCCTGGGCTTACCGAAGCTAGCATTTTACCAATGCAAGCAAAATTTTCAGGACTTAGTTTAACCGAATTGTTTGACAGCGCTATTGAAGAAGCATTAACCAATACAAAAACCACCTTATGAGACGAGCCATTTTCCCAGGATCCTTCGATCCGCTAACACTAGGGCATTATGATATTATAAAACGTGGTGTTCAACTTTTTGACGAAGTGGTTGTTGCTATCGGTATTAATGCGAACAAAAAATATATGTTTTCATTAGAAGAACGCAAGCAATTTATTGAAGACGCATTTAAAGATTTTCCAAAAGTAAAAGTGGTTACCTATAAAGGTTTAACGGTGGACTTCTGTAAAGAGATTGATGCTCAATTTATTTTAAGGGGTCTTAGAAATCCAGCTGATTTTGAATTTGAAAAGGCCATTGCGCATACCAACCGTAAACTGTCTAAAATTGAAACAGTATTTCTACTAACCGCCGCAAAAACCTCATTTATAAGCTCGAGCATTGTTCGCGATGTAATTAGAAATAATGGAGACTATACGATTTTGGTTCCAGAGAGTGTGCGGGTTAGCAAGTAAATCAGAATGAATCAATCTATTTCATCTATCGCCCTTGCAGTAAAAGACTACGACGAGGCCATTGATTTTTATGTCAATAAAATGGGATTCGAATTAATAAGTGATATTCCACTGGAAGCTGGAAAAAGATGGGTTTTAGTCAAACCAAAGGGAAAAAATAATACGACTTTACTCTTGGCTAAGGCTGATGGTTTGGAACAAGAAAAAGCAATAGGCAACCAAACTGGTGGCCGCGTTTTCTTGTTTTTAAATACTGACAATTTTCAAAGAGACTATAAACAAATGCTTGCAAATGGCGTTGAGTTTCTTGAAAAGCCTCGACATGAAGTTTACGGAACCGTCGCTGTTTTCAAGGATTTGTATGGTAATAAATGGGATTTGATTGAATCGAAATAATTATTTTCACTTCAAAGTTTAAAAGTACCTTTTCAATATGAATGAAATTATTTTCGGAATACTATTCATACTTGTTTACTTCTCTCCTGTTTTTTATCAACTTCATAAAATAATAAAGGAAAATCCAGAAAAAAGAAAATTGAAAATAAGAGGACTGATCAAAGTTTTGAAAATCACTTTAGTTTCTTTCACAGTCATTGCGGCAGTCTTTCTTAGTTTACAGCATACAAACTGGCTGGATTACGAAAAGCCTATTCCTTTCAAAAATTTCAATGATATCTCTTTTAAAAACTTTAGAGGATTAGAATTTTTTAAAAAGACGCTTTATGGCTCAAAAAGATTTGCTTACATAAGAACGGACATTGAAACTGATATAGGTGATGATCAGGTTTATGTTGAATCTTTTTTTCATCCTTCGAAGTCATTTGTTTATGCAAAGAATAATAATGATAAGTACCTTCTACAACATGAATTATATCATTTTAGAATAACCGAACTTTTTGCTAGAAAAATAAAACAGGAAATTGATACAACTTCTATAAAAAGCAAAACCAGGATTAACCAAATAATTCTAAAACACTTTGACTCGCTAGGTAACTATCAAAAAAGCTATGACTATGATACTTTTCATAGTTATGTGCTAAAAGAGCAACGAAAATATGAGAAAGAAGTAGATAGTTTATTATTATTGCTAAACAAATACAAAAAATCAAACATAGTAATTAATGAGAGTAATTAGCCTTTTACTTTGCCTTTTGATCTTAGTTTCTTGTGAAGAAAAAAGTAAATATCCTGTAGATAAACGCTATTGGACTCCGGAAGACTATCATTCTGTTTTGCTAAATAGCCTGTACAAGAATAATGAAGAAGACAAAACTCCATCATTTAATGACCCCGAAACAAGAATAGTAGTTGAAAAACTCATGGATCATTCAAATTATCTAATTGTTTTAGATGATAACGAATTAGGCTTAAAGTATAGAAGTGAAGTTGCTCAAAAGTTTTTTGACGAATGGAAAGACCTCTACAAACTCTATAATGTTACTGATAGGAAAGATCAATATAAATATGAAAAGGAATTTTTGTCCGCTGTTGACTTTGGTCTAGGTCTTCAAATAAAGTATTTCAAATTAGGCAACGATAATATTATCAAAAATTCCAGTAATCCTAAGGAGTCGAGAATTCAGAATATTCTTAAGGATAATGAACAGATCGTTGTGGTCAACTTCGAAAATCAATTAGAATTAATTAATGAAGAAAGTGTCTTCTCCAAAGAAGGATTAGATAAATTGAATTCAATATACGATGAACATTTTGTGAATCTACACAACACTTTTCCCTCCGCTCGATATTCCAGTTTAGTTACCAAAATGGAATTACTTAAAGAGAAATGCACATCAGAAAAAATAAGAAAAACATTAGATGAGCTTATCACAAAAATGAAAGGTGATAATTCCTAATTCGGAATGAAACTAACTCCTACCTAGTAAATCGTAAATCCTTTACAACTTATACTCAGTCAAACTTTTAGGAAACGCTTCTGGATTTGCAGCTAAATGATAACGCGGATCGTCTACCGCTTCTTCGATAACAGTTCTGAAGATTGGACTTGCCTTATATAGTAAGGCTTTACAATCAGTGCTTAAATGTAACAGCTTAACATCTTTTCCGGCTGCTTGGTATTTTTCTACCAAATTAAAGATAGCTTCCAGCGCAGAGTGATCACTTACACGAGCCTCTACAAAATCGATGACTACCTTATCTGGGTCATTCTTAACATCGAATTTACTATTAAACTCTTGTATAGCGCCAAAAAACAGTGGCCCCCAAATTTCATAAACTTTAGTCCCATCTTCACGCATACGCTTGCGTGCACGAATACGTTTCGCATTCTCCCAAGAGAACACCAATGCCGACATAATCACCCCAGCAATTACCGCAATGGCTAAGTCGAAAATTACCGTTAATGAGGATACCGCAATTAAAACAATGGCATCTGTTATTGGTATTTTTCTAAGTATTCTAAAACTAGACCAAGCGAATGTTCCTATGACCACCATAAACATAACCCCGACCAAAGCTGCAATAGGAACTTGTTCAATTAAGCTACTCGCGAATAAGATAAATATGAGTAAAGTTACAGCCGCGACAATACCAGATAATCTTGTTCGACCACCACTTTTAATATTTATGATAGATTGACCGATCATAGCGCAACCACCCATACCACCGAATAATCCTGTTACGATATTAGCGCCACCTTGAGCGATACATTCTCTATTCGAATTTCCTCTAGTTTCGGTTAATTCATCTACTAAATTTAAGGTCATTAATGACTCGATCAAACCGATAGCAGCTAGAATTAATGCATAAGGCCCTATGAATTTCAAGGTTTCCCAATTCATCGGTACTTTATTAAAAATATCAAATTGAAATTGTGGCAATCCACCTTTCAAACCTGCTCCTCCGCCGTCTCTAATAAAACTTCCAACCGTTGCCACATCTTTAAGTCCTCCGAAAATAACAATGGCAGAAACCACTAATATTGCTACTAATCCATCAGGGATTTTCTTTGACAGCTTAGGCAAACCGAACATCAATAGCATAGTCAATAATACAAGTCCAGCCATTAACAATAGTTCTGGAGTTGGTAAAAATTTCTTCGCAAAGCCTTTATTTTCTACTTCGTAAATACTCTCATCTTCGATATTAAAACGTACTTTATTTGTAGCAGCATCAAAAACCTGACCATCTGCAATCTTATATTTTAAAGTGTTATCATCAATTGAATATAAGCCATCTTCTTTTTTCGTGAAAAGTGATTTCTCAGTATGGAAGTCTGTCACTACATCGCCTGAAACTGTCATTATTTGCTCTGTAGATACTGTCTTATATTTATTATTTCCAAAAGCATCTTTAATATTCTCTTTGAACATCCCTACTTGAGATAAGAAAATAACAATGGCTAGTCCGTTTACAAAACCCATCATTACAGGGTGGGGAATCAACCTTACAAACTTACCTAACTTAAAAAAACCAGCTAGCATTTGAATAACCCCCATTAAGATAACGGTAGCGAACAAATAGTATAATCCAAGCTGCTCTCCTTCAACCCCCATCGCATTTCCTTTAGCAACTAATGCTACCATAACAACAGCTAATGCTCCAGTTGCACCAGATATCATACCCGGACGACCTCCAAAAACTGCTGTAATTAAACCAATCATAAATGCAGCGTACAACCCAACCAATGGATCGACTCCTGCAACAAACGCGAAGGCGACTGCTTCTGGCACCAAGGCAAGTGCTACTGTTAATCCTGATAAAATATCGTTTTTGGCGTTGGCTACTCGTTTGCGTACAAACTCCGTCATGACTTGATTTTTAAGAAGCGGCAAAGATATGGCTATTCTATCGTTTGACAAGATATTATGTCACTTCATTACATTGTTATAAATTTGAGATACATAACCAATATCATCAATCTTGAGAAAATCAATCCTATTTTTAATCACCACACTTGCCTTTATCTCTTGTAAAATTGAAAAGGAAGCATCCGATTTTGACTTTACAACAACCTTTGAAAAATCGGAAGGAAAACAGACCGCAACCTATGAAGAGGTGGTTAGGTTTTATGAAAATTTAGCCGAAGCCTACCCATCGGTCAAAATGAGAAATTCTGGCCGAACTGATAGTCGCGAACGGTTAAAAATGGTAACCATCAACCCTAGTCCGGAAACTAATTTAGATAAGGTAAAGGAAGACAAAAACATCATTCTCATAAACAATGGTATCCATCCAGGCGAATCCGATGGCATAGATGCTACCATGATGTTATTCCGAGATATTGCTCAAGGCAAGATTGACATGCCAAAAAATACTGTTTTGGCCACCATTCCTGTATATAATATTGGTGGAGCTTTGAATAGAAATAGTGGTTCTCGAACCAATCAAAATGGACCTGAAGAATATGGTTTTAGAGGAAATGCAAGAAACTATGATCTAAATAGAGATTTTATAAAAGCCGATACTTGGAATGCCTCAGCCTTCGCTCGAATTTTCCATATTCTGCGACCGGATGTTTTTATCGATAATCATGTAAGCAATGGTGCGGATTATCAATATACGTTGACACATTTATTCACCCAACACAATAAATTAGGTGGTGAGCTAGGTAATTATTTACATACCGAGTTAATGCCATCGTTAGAAACGGATCTTGCTTCAAAAAAATGGGATATTACGCCTTATGTAAATGTTTATAACCGAACTCCCGACAAAGGGTTTTCTCAGTTTATGGATTCCCCCAGATATTCAACCGGTTATACAACGCTTTGGAATACATTGGGAATGATGGTTGAAACGCATATGTTGAAACCATATAAACAGCGCGTAGAAGGCACCTATGAATTAATGAAATCAATGATTGAAATTGTTGAGCGTGATCATGAAAAAATTAAATCGCTTCGAAAAGATCCTTATAAAAAATTTTTAGAAAAAGAGACTTATCCTATCGGTTGGCAGCTAGACACTACTAAATCTTCCACACTTTATTTCAAAGGATATGAAGGTGAAATGATTACAAGTGAAGTAACCGGATTGCCAAGACTAAAGTACGATCAAAACAAACCTTTTACAAAAGAAATTCCTTATCAAAATTATTTCAAAACAACTAAAGAAATAACAATTCCTGAAGCATATCTCATCCCAAGACCATGGAAACGAATTATTGATCGATTGGAAGTAAATGAGATCGAAATGGAATACATTGAAGATGATGTGGATATGGAAGTTGAAGTATATCATATTGACAGCTACCAAACATACAACCGACCGTATGAAGGACACTACCCTCACTACAATACAACAGTTACTAATACTACTGAGACTGTGTCAATCAAAAAGAATAGCTATTTAAAAGTAAAAACGGATCAGCCTGGATTACGGTATATTCTAGAAACATTAGAACCCGAAGCCGTAGATTCATTTTTTAATTGGAACTTTTTCGATACCATTTTACAACAAAAAGAAGGTTTCTCAGCCTATGTATGGGAAGATGAAGCTGCCAAACTATTAGCCGAGAACGCCGAGTTAAAATCCAAGTTCGAAAAGAAAAAACAGAATGATGAAAAATTTGCAGCCAGTTCTTACCAACAGTTAGATTGGCTTCATAAAAAATCGGATAATTATGAGAAAGCCCATATGCGATATCCGATTTATCGGGTTCTTAAAAAATAGAGGCAAGACTGCTACGCTGCTAGAGCTTAGAAACAAGACTAAAAAATTCTAAGATTGAAGTCTCCCTCCTTGGGGAGGGATTCCACATGAGTAAAAGTTTAATGGAATCTCAAGAATTCTGGAAGAAAAAATTAGCTTCGACACCCCTCTAAATCTCCCCTCAAGGGGAGACCATATTTTCTTTCTAAAAAAACTCCTCAGAAAACAGCAACCTTATATTGGCATAAGAGTTTTTTAATGCTTCTTTAGCATCGCCCAGAGTCTTCCATTCAACCTTGGTAATATCTTCTTCCAATTGCGGAATCAGTTCAGCATCATGACTGGTTTTCATTTCAAACCAATGTGTTATTTTCAATTTAAATGCGCCATTGCGTCTAAAAACATGATAGGTAATTGGCAATGTATTTGTGATCTCTAATCCCAGGACTCCTGTCTCCTCCTCTACTTCACGAATAGCGGTTGTTTCAATATCCTCCCCTTTTTCGGTTTTTCCTTTAGGCAAATCCCATTTTTGGTTCCGAAAAATAAATAAAATCTCTCCCTTCGCATTTTTAACCAATCCACCCCCTGCGTATACAGGGGTAATTTTCTTCTTTAGTTTAGAAATTAGCTTTTCTTCATTCTTGTGATATAAACTAATTGGCGGTCCGTTTAAATCGGATGCTTCTTTGATTACCTCGGCAATGTCACACTTTTTTAATTTGTACTGTTTTACCTCCTCACTATTTTCTTTCACATTGGTAAGAATCATAGCACGGTCGTTGACAAAAACTTTATACATTTGCATCCATGATTTTAGATAAGAACACCGCTATGAAAACTGCGGAGCTTTTGTTGCAAATTAACGCAATAAAACTACAACCGCAACAACCTTTTACTTGGGCTTCAGGATGGCAATCTCCCATTTATTGTGATAATAGAATTGTACTATCATACCCAACCATTCGAAATTTCTTAAGAGAGCAATTCGCCAGCCAAATCGAGCAATTATATGGGAAACCAGATATTATCGCTGGTGTTGCCACTGGCGCGATAGGAATTGGCATGTTAGTTGCAGAAATTATGGGACTACCTTTTATATATGTTAGACCCGAAGCGAAAAAACATGGGCGTCAAAATCAGATAGAAGGTGTCTTAGAAGCTGGACAAACAGTCGTTGTAGTGGAAGATTTGATAAGTACGGGAAAAAGTAGCTTGAATGCTGTAGAAGCGTTAAGACAAGGCGGGGCTAATATTAAAGGAATGCTCGCTATTTTCACTTATGGTTTTGAAGTTGCTTCTGATAATTTTAGAAAAAACAAGATTGAGTTACATACGCTATCTAACTATAAATTTCTGTTACAACAAGCCTTGAAAACAAATTATATAAACGAAGATCAATTAAAGGTTCTATCAAGTTGGAATGAAAGTCCTGATACTTGGAAACTATAAAATATTAAAAAATGAATTTAGAAAGTCCAAAAGTTACCGTCGATAAATCAGCCAATGACCTTTGTGAATTTTTAAGCGAGGTGAAAAATTTTGAGCAACTAATGCCGGAAAACACAAGTAAATTTGAAGTTTTAAATGAAAAACGTTTCCTATTTGCTTTAAAAGGAATGCCAGAAATAGTACTTGAACTTAAAGATGTGCAAGCTCCTAACAAAGTGATTCTAGGCGCTGCCAGTGACAAGCTACCATTTACACTTACTGCTGATATTAATGAAATCGAAGCTAATAAAAGTGAAGCTCAATTAGAGTTTGCAGGCGAGTTTAATGCAATGATGGCAATGATGATTAAAGGCCCTATTACCAATTTTATTGGTGCGCTTTCTGAGAATATGGCTAAGCTGTAAATAGGCGTATAGCAAGTATTTAAGACTGTTCCATATCCTTACCAAAGATGATGCACATATTTTTTAATATGTGAATCATAAATCTCGTTAACAGCATGGCGTTGTTCGTTGGATAGTGATTTCATCTCTGTTGCTGCATTATTTGAAGTGAGGTATTCAGTTTTTGATGTTCCCGGTATGACACAACTAACTTGAGAAAAGTCTAAAATCCAGCGAAGTGCCACAGTAGCTAAATTTTCCTGATCCGGAAAGACTTCGCGAAGCTTTGTTACCGCATCTAGCCCAATTTCATAGGGCACACCAGAAAAAGTTTCTCCTTTATCAAAACCGGCACCTTCACGATTAAAAAAACGATGGTCGTCTTTCTCAAATGTGGAATTTTTGGTAAACTTCCCGGTTAACAATCCGCTAGCTAAGGGCACTCTAACAATAACACCAATATCATTTTTACCGGCCTCCTGAAAAAACAGCTCCGCCGGTCGCTGTCTGAATATGTTAAAAATTATCTGAACTGTGGTCACATTTGGAAATTCTATTCCCTTTAACGCCTCCTCTATTTTTTCAACACTGATACCTAGGTTTTTAATTTTCCCTTCATCTTTCAGTCTATCAAAAAGTTCAAATATCTCAGGTCGATAGTAAACTTCAGTAGGTGGGCAATGCAATTGAATAAGATCTAGGCATTCTAAACCTGTATTTCTCAAACTAGCCTCAACAAATTCGCGTAATGCTTTTGGCGTATAATTCTCGTTAATGTGCGGATTAATTTGGCGTCCACATTTTGTAGCAACAAATATTTCTTCGCTTCTACTTTTAACTACTCTACCAACTGCTGCTTCGCTAGCTCCAGCTTCGTATACATCAGCAGTATCAATAAAATTGACTCCTTGATCAATAGCTTCATTTATTATTTTTTCAGCTAAGGCATCATCGAATCCTGAACCCCATCTACCGCCCACTTGCCAGGTACCTAATGAAACTTCAGAAACATTCAAGTTAGTCTTACCGAGTCTTCTGTAATTCATGATTTTTAACTTATGATTATCGAAATTAAAAAAAAGACCCTTATTACATCGTATCATTTGTAACACAATAACTGCCTTATGGGATAATGATGCTAAAAGTTATATGAAATCAATACATTAATTTTATCTCCTTCATATCAAACTCCTTTAAAACTTCGTCTTCCAATAATACTTGAAGTCGACCTGAATTAGAAACCCCTTTAATAAAGCCCATGATCAAATTATCGTTTTGATCTTTAAAGGTCGAGGGTTTTTCTTTTCTGAATAGATGTTGGTGATACTCTTGGCTAATTTCATCTAATTTACTTTCCACTAAGAGAGAAACATAATGTTTAACTTCTTCTAATAAATCGTGTAAAACCTCATCAAGATTGTAGTTAACACCAGTCAGGTTTTTAAGAGAAGAAGCTGGGAAGTTTTTATTAAATGTTGTTTGATTTACATTAAGACCGATACCAACAATAATCGCGTCTAGTTTTTGCTTTCTTATAATGCTTTCGATCAAAACACCACAAATCTTGCGATTATCTGACAAAATGTCGTTTGGCCATTTTACTGATAAACTAGGGATTTGCTTTTTTTTCAGCGTTTTTAAAACCGCTAAGGAACTTGCCATACTCACATAGAACTGCTGCTCAATAGCTAAACAGTCAATCTTCTTAAACACACTAAGCATAAGGTTTTTACCCGGATCGGATTCCCAAACCGTTCCCATTTGACCTCTACCACTAGTCTGTTCAGCAGCTGAAACCACAGTAAAATCTTGAAGATCTCCATCGAGGTATCGCTTCCTTAAATAGGAGTTCGTCGAGTCGATGGCATTAAGTTTGATTAAATGCATATTAACGGCTTAATCCGGTTTGATAAAACTTGGTAGAACAGGGGTTAAAAGCTAAAAAAAAGTAATAACTTTGCGTAAAATAATAAAAATTAATGGTAAAGGAGAATGTAAGCGCAGATGAATTAATATCGACCATAATTAGCGGGATTGAAGATGTAAAGGGACATGATATAGATATCTTAGACTTACGTGAAATTGAAAACACCGTTTGTGACTATTTCATTATAACCAATGGTACCTCTAACACTCAAGTAAATGCCATTGTAAATTCCATACAAAAAAAGGTAAGTAAAGTACATCAAAACAAGCCATGGCATGTAGAAGGTTCTGACAATGCCGAGTGGATTTTGATAGACTATGTAAATATAGTTGTACATGTTTTTCAGAAGCATATTCGAGAGTTTTACGATATAGAGAGTTTGTGGGGAGACGCAAAAACAACAACTATTCAAACAAATTATTAAGAAACAAGAATTCAATTAATGTCAAAAGATAATAGCAATAACGCACCAAATAAAAAACCTAAATTTAGCCCGTATTGGTTATACGCAGCGATCATTTTAGTCATCATTAGTCTTAATTTTTTTGGTAGCAGCAATAAATGGCAGGATATTAAGCCAACTACTTCTTCTAAGTTTGATGAATTTTTAGATGATGGCGATATAAAAGATGTATTGGTCATCAACCAACGCAAGGCTAAGGTAACTCTTACAGAAGAGGCACTAAAAAAGGATATACACAAAGGTGCTGAATCGACCAATTTACTAGGTCAAAAAAATACAAAGGGGCCGCATTATCAATTTGAAATTGGTAGTGAAGATATTTTTCAAGAAAAGTTAGATAAAGCAAAGGCTGAAGGCAAGTTAGAATCATATGCATATGATACTGAGCAGAATTTCTGGGGTGATATGCTTATTAGCTTATTGCCATTTGCATTGATAATTGGTGTTTGGATTTTCTTAATGCGTCGTATGTCAGGTGGAGCTGGCGGTGGAGCTGGCGGCCAGATATTTAATATTGGAAAATCACGTGCTAAGCTATTCGACGAAAAACAAGACGTTAAAGTAACTTTTAAAGATGTTGCCGGTCTTGAAGGAGCGAAAGAAGAAGTACAAGAGATTGTAGATTTCCTTAAAACTCCAGATAAATACACATCACTAGGTGGTAAAATTCCTAAAGGAGCCTTATTAGTAGGACCTCCAGGAACAGGTAAAACCTTACTGGCAAAAGCCGTTGCAGGTGAAGCAAAAGTCCCATTTTTCTCACTATCAGGATCTGATTTTGTTGAGATGTTTGTTGGGGTTGGTGCATCTCGAGTACGTGACTTATTTAAGCAGGCAAAAGAGAAATCTCCAGCTATTATATTCATTGATGAAATCGATGCTGTAGGTCGTGCTCGTGGTAAAAGTAATTTTACAGGAAGTAATGATGAGCGTGAAAACACCTTGAACCAGTTACTCACCGAAATGGATGGTTTTGGAAGTAAAACGAACGTTATTGTTCTAGCAGCGACCAACCGTGCTGATGTATTAGACAAAGCCCTGATGCGTGCTGGACGTTTTGATCGTCAAATTTATGTCGATCTTCCTGATGTTCGTGAGCGTAAAGAAATTTTTGAAGTACACCTACGTCCACTTAAAATATCTGAAGGTCTTGATATGGATTTCTTATCAAAACAAACACCTGGGTTCTCAGGAGCAGATATTGCGAATGTATGTAACGAAGCAGCTTTAATTGCTGCTCGTAATAACAAAAAAGCGGTAGACAAACAAGACTTTCTTGATGCGGTCGATCGTATTGTAGGTGGACTTGAAAAGAAAAACAAGATCATTACTCCACTTGAAAAGAAAACGATTGCTTATCACGAAGCAGGGCATGCAACTGTTAGTTGGATGCTAGAGCATGCAGCTCCATTAGTGAAGGTAACTATCGTTCCTAGAGGACAATCTTTAGGGGCCGCTTGGTATTTACCGGAAGAGCGCTTATTGGTTAGACCTGATCAAATGTTAGATGAAATGTGTGCAACCCTTGGAGGTCGTGCTGCAGAAAAAGTAATTTTTGATAAAATATCTACGGGAGCATTAAGTGATCTTGAAAAAGTAACCAGACAAGCAAAGGCCATGGTTACCGTTTACGGATTGAACGACAAAATAGGAAACCTTACCTATTATGATTCTTCAGGACAGGCCGACTACAACTTTACAAAACCATATAGTGAAGAAACTGCTCAAATAATAGATAAAGAAATATCTGCTATAATCGAAGAGCAGTACCAGCGGGCCATCGATCTTTTGACAAATCACAAAGACAAACTTACAGAGCTGGCAGATGTTCTATTAGAGCGCGAAGTCATTTTTAAGGATGACCTTCAAGAAATCTTCGGAAAACGTCCTTTTGCTAAGGATGTAAAGGAAGACGAAGAAGAACAAGCTCAAAACGAAGCAATAACCAATAACGATGCATAGTTATTAGTTTGTTAAATGTACTGTTGAGTTTTTTATAGTTTTATATATTAAGAAAAACTCAATAGTCACTTAGCTCTCTTGTTAGATTAGGAATGAATATTTTCAAAAAATTATTCGGATCAAAATCAACATCCTCTAAAGGCAACATCAAAGAGGAACGAGGGAAGTATATGCCCGAAGTCAACATTCCTGCGGATGAAAAATTCACTATCAACTTCAAAAAAAACGGAGGAAAATTTATTTATTGCGATTCCAAAAGCGAAATAGCCGATGCTTTTCAAAGCATACTACAAGAGAATAAATGGGATAAAGACCCTGTGTTTTGTAATGATCAACTGCTGCAAAATAATTTCAAGAGTTTCAATCTTAATTTTACTGAAAAAACGCAAGGAAGCAGTTTTTTCTTTTCTAAATGCGAGTATTTAATTGCTGACGAAGGTGGTATTTTATTATGTTCAAAACAAATTGGCGAACACCGACTTCCCAATTTACCAACCAACGTTGTTATTTATGCCAATACAAGTCAATTAGTTGACACTATTGGCGAAGGACTCCGACTAATAAAGAACAAAGACAAGCAGAAGCTTCCTTCAAATATTACTACCATAAAACACTTCGAAACTAAAAAGGAAAAGGACTTTTTAAGCTATGGTAGTAGTTCAAAAAACCTATATTTGTTGCTGCTAGAAGACCTTTAATTCGCTTTGAGGGTTACTAAATAACTAACTACTTTAAGATTGAAAGAACTTGCAATTCGAGCTGTATCTGGACTGCTTTATATTACCTTGATTATTGGTGCTGTATTGCTATCTAGCAATGCGTTTTATATTGTGTTTTTCTTATTTGGAATAATTTGCCTGGTCGAGTTTAATAAACTGGTCAATAACACCTACTCAGTAACTTATTTCATTTTTGCAGCCTTGTTTTTTGTATTTGCTTTTGATAAAACCGAAGGCTTTTCACCTTACTTTCTGTTAGTTCCCACCATTTTGGCGAATCTTTTTTTAATTATTGATTTATTTAGGGCACAACAACAGAAATTGTCAGCCATTAAAAATTACCTTATATCGACAACCTATATTATAGGTGGATTCATTTTTGTATGTCTATTGCCTAGTTATGAAAACTCATTTCACCCAATGATTGTATTCGGGGTTTTTCCTTTAATATGGATTAATGATAGTTTCGCTTATTTGGTTGGTAAGAATTTTGGCAAGCGAAAGTTGTTTGAGCGCATTTCACCTAAAAAAACAGTAGAAGGCTTTTTAGGCGGTCTTATTTTTAGCTGTATAGCAAGTTATTTTATTGCTAACTTTACGGAGACCTTAACCGTTAATCTTTGGTTAGTAATTGCTGTTATCATGAGTGTTTTTGGTACAGTAGGCGATCTTATTCAATCAAAATTTAAGCGTCAGGCTAATGTAAAAGATAGTGGTAATATTATGCCTGGTCATGGTGGTGTTTATGATAGGCTAGATAGTGTTATTTTTGCAGCGCCGTTTATTTATTTATTTCTTCATATCTGGATATATGTTTCATAAAGAAGGTTACAAAATTATTTTCATTACCATGCTCATCGTTGCAGGAATCATTTTTACTGCGGATGCGTTTATTGATATATTTTGGCTCCAGAAAACGCTTCAAGTTGCTGGATTAGTATTATTGATATTGATTCTTCAATTCTTCAGAAACCCGAAAAGAAATACCCAGCTTAACGAAGCTCATATTATTGCTCCCGTAGATGGTAAAGTCGTTGTGATCGAAGAGGTTTTTGAAAAGGAATATTTTAAAGACCAGCGATTACAAGTATCTATTTTCATGTCGCCAATAAACGTTCATGTAACACGTTATCCAATTAGTGGTGAGGTAAAATTTAGTAAATACCATCCAGGAAAATATTTGGTTGCTTGGCATCCAAAAGCTTCTGAAGAAAATGAACGCACTACGATTGTAGTTGAAAATGAAACTGTAGGTCCGATTTTGTATAGACAAATCGCCGGTGCACTAGCAAGGCGAATAGTTAACTATGCAGAGGAAGGCAGGCAAGTAGTCCAAGGCACTGATGCTGGTTTTATTAAATTCGGATCTAGAGTTGATGTTTTTCTACCTGTAGGCACCAAAGTGAATATGCAGCTTAATCAAACCGTAAAAGGAGGCGAAGATATTGTTGCAATAATTGAAGGTTGATTATTCCAAACCGAATTTTGAATAGTGATACGTTAAATACCGAATTTTTAAATGCTGTGGAAGCACTAAATAATAGTGAAGGTCCATTTCCTGCAGACTTTTTGTTACGTGCGTATGCATATTACAAACGTGCGACTCAAAATCAAGATCGTCCAGGCAGTAAAAAACCTTTAGTCAACGCTTTCAAAGCAAATGCGATGCTTCAAATTAAAGACATGAGCGAAGATGAAGCAAAACAAGCTTATATTGAATTGGTTGGTGAATATCTTAAAAAGAAATAGCTTTTTTCTCCTCTACTTACTCCTTCTTTCTTCTTGTGATGAAGGTACTAGAACCACCAACCAAAAAACATCCTATTCAAATTGGTATACCGCAAGTTTTGAGAATGACTCCATTCCAGGAATTGGATTAACTAAGGCATATACACTCCTCAAAAAAAGTACTGATCCTGTTATTGTAGCCGTAATTGATACTCCAGTTGATTTAAACCACCCAGTTTTCAGTAACCGACTCTATATTAATCATGATGAAATACCAGGAAACAATCTTGATGACGATAACAACGGTTATGTTGACGACATAAACGGATGGAATTTTGTCGGTTATGACAAAAACAAATCGGTTTACTTTACTAGCTATGAAATCGTTCGGCTTATTCGTCATTTGGAAAATCAAGACGAGCTTGATTCACTTCAACTAAAAAAATTAATTGAGGCCCATCAACTTCAAAGAGAAACAGCTCAAAAACGTTTGACGAAATCCAATAATGACTTGAAGGCCTTTTACAATGCTAAGAAGGTTTTTCCGCATGCTATTAGATCAAATGGAACTATTGATACTGTTGCTTCAAAAGAAATAAATCCGAAAGACGAGGAAGAAACTAAACTAAAGAAATTTCTAACCAGATATGGCAGAATCGGACTTTACGAAAAACAACTAATTCAATTTAAAATAGGAGGAGAAGGCGAAATAAGTAAATCGCTCAATTTACAATATGATGATCGGAGTATTGCAAAAGGCCATGCCATTATAAATGATATTGAGAATATGTCTCAACATGCTACTCAGGTTGGCGGATTAATTGCAGAAGCAACTAACGGAGTAAATTTTAACCGACCCGATATTATTGATATAAAATTGATGTTTTTAAGCGTTTCTGGAGTTGGAGATTATCACAATAATGATCTTGCAGCTGCTATTCGGTATGCAGTTGATAATGGAGCTAGTGTCATCAATTTTAGCGACAGTAAACCTTATTCTGTTGGTGAAGAAAAAGTAACTCAAGCAATAAAATATGCCGCTAAAAACAATGTCCTTATGGTCACCTCGGCAGGAAATAACAATCTAAACACTGATGATAATAAGTGGTATCCGCTAGATTATCGAGATGACTTCAATGAATTTTTAGACAATTTATTAGTAGTTGGTGCTAGCACCAATAAAATAGATAAGCTAAAAGGGAGTTTTTCTAATTATGGACAACAAACAGTAGATATTTTTGCCCCTGGATCAAAAATAACCATCCCAAACGGAGAAGTTGATGTCCCCTATATCCGGTTAGGAGGCACTTCTTTGGCCTCAGCTTTAACGTCGGCATCGGCAGCTATTATAATAAGTCAGTATCCTGACTTAAAAGCAGGAGAAATAAAAGAACTCCTTCTTCAAAGTTCAACCAACATTGAAGAAGATACGTTTAAGTCATACTCCAAATCAGGTAAGGTCTTAGATGTATATAAAGTCTTAGAAAAGCTGAAAAATCGACACACGAAGCATTAAAAAACCTACAAGGTTCTGAAAACCTCGCAGGTTAGAAGTAGGAATTTAATTCCAATTATTGTAATCCAGCCAAACTCGACTTTATCGTCTCGATTTTAGCAAGGGCATCCGCTTCCTTTTTCTTCTCGCTAGCAACAACTGAATCCGGCGCATTATTTACAAAACGCTCATTAGACAGTTTCTTTTGAACCGATTTCAAGAATCCCTCTGTATAATTCAACTCCTCAGTAAGTTTTGCTATTTCATCTTCAACATTAACAGCTCCCGCCATTGGAATGAAGTATTCGTTGGAACGTATAATAAATGATAATGAGGCTTCAACTGGATTAGTAACATAACTTATGCCACTCAAATTACCCAGTTTAATGATTACCGAATCAAAATCTCTAGTAACATTCTTGTGTTCTATTATTGACAGATCGATAGACTCTTTAAACGATATATTCTTGTCTTTTCTTATTTTACGTATTCCGGATATAACCTCCGAAGCATAATCAAAATCTGATATTATTGAGAAATCTTTTTCTTCAATTTTCGGCCAATCAGCTATTATTAAGGCCTGACTTGGCGTTCGTTCTTCAATTAACTGCCAAATCTCCTCAGTTAAGAAAGGCATAAAGGGATGCAAAATTCTCAATATGTTCTCAAAGATAGAAATAGCACCATTATAAGTTTCTTGATCAATAGGTTCTCCATAATTTGGCTTAATCATTTCGAGTAACCATGAACAGAAATTATCCCATATTAGCTTATATGTGGTCATCAAAGCGTCACTAATTCTATATTTGGAAAAGTGATCATCTATCTGAACTAAATCTCTTTGAAATTCTGCATTAAACCACTCTAATGAGATTTTACTTGATTCAGGCTGTTTAATCGTATCACTTACCTCCCAGCCTTTTATCAACCTAAAGGCATTCCATATTTTATTAGCGAATTGCTTTCCTTGCTGGCACAAAGCTTCATCAAACATAAGGTCATTTCCTGCGGCTGAACTTAACAACAAGCCAACTCGAACACCATCAGCACCAAACTCTTCAATAAGTTTTAGAGCATCAGGGGAATTCCCAAGAGATTTTGACATTTTGCGGCGTTGCTTATCCCGTACAAGTCCAGTAAGATATACATTGTTAAAAGGTTTTTCTCCCTTAAATTCATATCCAGCAACTATCATTCTGGCTACCCAGAAAAACAAAATATCCGGACCTGTTACCAAGTCATTTGTTGGGTAGTAGTATTTCGCCTCTTCATTATCAGGGTTTCGGATTCCGTCGAATAGACTAATTGGCCATAACCAAGCCGAAAACCAAGTATCTACAACATCTTCATCTTGCTTAAGGTCACCTATTGTCAAACTTGCGTTTCCGCTTTTTGCTTGCGCTAGCTTCAAAGCTTCTTCCGCAGTTTCTGCAACTACAAAATCTTCTTTAGCATCACCGTAGTAATAGGCTGGTATTTGCTGACCCCACCACAATTGACGTGAAATATTCCAATCACGAACATTTTCCATCCAATGACGGTAGGTGTTATTAAAGCGTTTTGGAAATAACTTTACATCTTCTGTCTCTAAAACTGCTTCTAGGGCTGGTTTTGCCAGGCCTTTCATGCTTAGAAACCACTGATCAGAGAGCCTTGGCTCGATCACAGCCTTTGTTCGCTCTGATGTACCTACCTTATTAAGGTGATTTTCAGTTTTTATAAGAATCCCTAAAGATTCTAATTCCTTTGCAACATTTTTTCTCGCAACAAATCGATCTTGACCTTCAAATTGCAATCCGTAGCTATTTAAGCTTGCATCGTCATTAAAAATATCAATTACTTCAAGTTGATGTTTATCACCTAAAACTTTATCATTTTCATCATGTGCTGGTGTTACTTTTAAACAACCTGTACCGAACTCAACATCTACATATTCATCTTCAATAATAGGCACTACCCTATTACAAATAGGAACAATAGCCTTTTTACCTTTTAAATGAGAGAAACGTTCATCAGTTGGATTGATGCAAATTGCAGTATCCCCAAATATTGTTTCAGGTCGTGTGGTAGCAATTGTTAATGTCTCATCACTACCCTCAATTTTATATGATATGTAGAATAACTTTCCCTGTTTTTCTTCATAATTCACCTCTTCGTCAGACAATGTTGTCTTTGCCTCTGGATCCCAATTTACCATACGGTAACCACGATAAATCAATCCTTTTTTGTACAAGTCAACAAAAACCTTGATCACAGCCTCTGACATATCGTCATCTAGCGTAAATTTAGTCCGATCCCAATCACAAGAGGCACCTAACTTTTTTAACTGTTCTAATATGATACCACCGTGCTTATCAGTCCAATCCCAAGCGTGTTTTAAGAACTCTTCTCTCGTAAGATCACTTTTGTTAATGCCTTCATCCTTTAACTTAGCAACAACCTTAGCCTCTGTTGCTATACTAGCATGGTCCATACCTGGTACCCAGCAAGCGTTATATCCCTTTAAACGGGCACGTCGTATTAGTACATCTTGAATGGTATTATTCAACATATGCCCCATATGTAGCACTCCAGTCACATTTGGTGGCGGAATTACAATCGTATATGGCTCTTTTTCATTGGGAACTGAATGAAAATAATTATGCTTCATCCAGTAGCTATACCACTTATCTTCAACACTTAACGCATCGTATTTTGCAGGGATTTCCATAGTTTGGAACAGTTTTTGTCCTAAGAATGGCAAAAGTACTTATTATCCATAAAACTGTGAAAGAAAACGAATATTTTGCAGATTGGGTTAAAAGTACCTAAATTTGAAATTCACCTAAATCTGTTAGAAGATGAAAAAGTATGTAGCTTTTATGCTAATCGCCTTTGTTGCTTTTGCAGCAAATGCACAAGAAAAGATGGCCAAGATCGAGTTTAAAACGGAAGTAATCGATTATGGCGATATTGCAAAAGGAAGTGATGGACTTCGCACTTTTGAGTTTACTAATACGGGTAATGCGCCATTAGTAGTTACCAAAGTAATTTCAAGCTGCGGATGCACAATTCCTAAAAAACCGGAAGCGCCTATCGCACCAGGAGACACTGGTGTAATTGAGGTTAAGTACAACACTCAAAAAGTAGGGCCAATACGAAGAACAATTACTGTTTTATCAAATGCTGACGAACCAACGAAGGCATTAAAAATTAAAGGAAAAGTTCTTCCTGCTGAAGGAGAAACGAATAAGAGTTAAGAATTAATTTTCTGAAAATAGAAGACCCTGACATAAATTGTCGGGGTTTTTTTATATCAAAGATTTAAGCACTAGGTCAAAACGCAATTTAACACCGTTACGCTCAACCAACAATCTGACTTTTTTACCAGCCTTACCTTGAAGCATATTGGTGACCTCTTGCAAGTTGTATTGATGAGTAGACCGATTATTCACTTTTAAAATGATATCTCCCTCTTGAAGTCCTGCAAAATCGGCTGGAGACCCTTTTCTTAGGTCTACAACTTTAAAATTAGGCACTTGATTTAACCGAAGTACATCTCTAAAATGAACAGTGATTCCTTCACTTCCCTTATCAGAACGTTGCGGAGCTCGAGCCAAGGCAGAAGTAATTTCTTGAATAAGTCGGCTGCCTCGATATTCAATTTCAATGCCGCTCATATTGTACTGAAAAGGCTTATTAAAAAGGCCATTCTTCCTCAAAGTAAGTGTACCACCTTGGTAGTCATAAACCAAATTAAAACGTTTTAACACTTCGCCGCCCACGCTACCATTTCTTTTAATATTTGTGCGCATTAAGGTAGTGGTAGCCGAGTCAGGAAATGCCACTTTTGCACCATGTAACTTGCTTCCTGCTAAGTTTAAGTAAGTAAGCTTTGCTCGCTCACCATAGATAGAGCCGCCCAGCCCCTTACCCAAAAAGTCTGTGTATTTTTTTTGTGGTACGTTTATATTCTTTCCTTTATCCTTAAATAACCAAACTGCGTCACTACTGCCAGTATCTACTAACAGATGCGCTGGCACTTCTTCGCTATTTTCAATAACTACCTTAGTATCTACATAAGGCTTATTCTTGAACAGGGTGAGTGGAATTTCTTCGCATTTTCGGCATTTTTTAGACTTGTATGTTTCTCGATTATGGAACTTCAATCTTTTTCTTGAATAATTCACCTCAACGATAAAATCTTTGAACAAGTCGTAACCAATAATACCATGAATGGTCATTCCTAATCGAGCTGAAAAATTAATACTCTCGTCTAAAACAACGTAAAGTTCCTGACTAGGATTATATAGCCCTTTTAGTTCAAACGTATTATTAAACGACTTAAGAGCCTCCACTGGTTTGTCGCTACCCAACCCTCTAATGCTAATTGGTGTTATATCATTAATTTGGATAGAATCTTTATCATTTAAATTAAAAAGAATTGGCTTACTAACTCCTGTATCAAGGATAAAGGACAAGCTGGTACCATTCACTTCAACAGGTATAACGATAAGATTATTTATTAATTGAAAAGGTACAGTCGTACTTTTTTGATTTTGGGTAATACCGAATTGAGTTTGGGCACTGATTGAAAAGAAACAAAGCAATCCTACAAATAGAAAAATGCGCCTGTAAAACCGATAATTTTTCATGATTATAGCTGTTTGATTCCTTTTAAAGTTAGGAAATACCCTTCTTCCCTGCAATAATTTAACACGAGCTAAAGAAATCGGGGATTCATTATTGATATTTTAGGTGGGGATTATTAATATATTTCGCAATTTTGCGTACATAAAAATTAAGTAATGCCACGATTATCTAATAAAGGCCTACAAATGCCTGAGTCGCCTATTCGTAAGCTGGTTCCTTTCGCTGAAGCTGCAAAAAAATTAGGCCGCACCGTGTATCATCTAAACATTGGTCAACCCGATATTAAAACTCCAGAAATTGCCTTAAATGCGGTAAAAAATAGTACAATCGATGTACTTGCTTACAGTCGATCAGAAGGTTCTGAAGTATATAGATCAAAAATTGCAAACTACTATAAATCGCATAATTTACATGTTGATGCTGATGATATTATTGTAACAACCGGCGGTAGTGAAGCATTGTTATTCGCTATGGGAAGCATTACTGATCCGGGAGATGAAGTTATCATTCCAGAACCATTTTATGCCAATTATAACGGATTTGCCACGGCATCGGGTGTTAAGGTAGTCCCTGTTGTTTCAAAATTTGAAGACAACTTTGCCTTACCTCCTATCGAGGAATTTGAGAAGTTAATTACTCCAAAAACGAAGGCAATTTTAATCTGTAATCCAGGAAATCCGACAGGGTACTTATATACAGAAGATGAGATGGCCAAATTATCAGCCATCGTAAAAGAACATGACCTATTTTTAATTTCAGATGAAGTTTATCGTGAATTTGCCTATGACGGATTACAACATCATTCCGTTTTAAAAGATGACACTTTAAAAGACAATGCAATTGTAATCGATTCAGTTTCGAAACGTTATAGTATGTGTGGTGCTAGAATTGGGTGTATTGTTTCTAGGAATAAGAATTTAATTCAAACGGCATTAAAATTTGCACAAGCGCGTCTAAGTCCACCAACATTGGCTCAAATTGCTAGTGAAGCAGCATTAGAAACACCACAAAGCTATTTTGATGACGTTAAAAGTGAATATACTGATCGTAGAAATACATTGGTTAGCGAGTTAGAAAAAATAGAAGGTGTAAAAGTAGCTAAGCCCAAAGGGGCATTTTATTGCATTGCGCAATTGCCAGTTGATAATGCTGAGGATTTTGCACGCTGGATTCTGGAAGACTTTCATCATAACAATGAAACCATCATGGTAGCGCCAGCTGCTGGATTCTATTCCTCAAAGGGAATGGGAAAAAATGAAGTGCGCATTGCTTATGTTTTAAAAGAAGCTGATTTAGTAAGGGCGGCTGAGATATTGAAGGTGGCTTTGGAGGAATACCCTAATTAAATAAAAGCAGTACTAGGGAAAAACGTACATTTGAAATGGCATTATTTGCTAATTAACACCCTCACCCAACCTCTCCCTCAAGGGAGAGGAGTTTTACTTTTAATCTCACATACTATTGGAATTGAACATCCAACAAAATATATCCCTAAAAAATTATAACACTTTCGGCATCGATGTGCTAGCTAAGCATTTTGTTTCTGCACAAAGCGTTGACGAACTTCAAGAGGTTTTAAAACTCACAGACTACTCAGACAAATTTATTCTTGGTGGCGGTAGCAATATGCTTCTAACCAAGGATATTGATGCTTTAGTTGTACATATAGATATCAAAGGAAAAGACATTGTAAAACAAGATGCAAATCATATTGAAGTGCAATGCATGGCAGGCGAAAACTGGCATGAATTTGTATTGTGGTGTATCGATCATGATTTAGGTGGATTAGAAAACATGTCGCTCATTCCCGGAAATGTAGGTACAGCTCCTATTCAAAATATCGGAGCTTATGGCGTGGAGCTAAAAGACACCTTTGTAAGCTGCGATGCGATTGAGGTTAGCACAGGCAAAATCAAAACCTTTACTAAAGAAGATTGTGGTTTCGACTATCGAAATTCTGTTTTTAAAAACGAACTAAAAGGCAAGCACATCATTATTTCAGTTAACTTCAAACTGACAACAAGTAACCATAAGATAAAAACATCATATGGTGCCATTAAAACGGAGCTTGCCGAAAATGGCATTGTAAATCCTTCTATAAAAGAGGTAAGTGATGCCGTAATCGCGATTCGTCAATCAAAACTACCGGACCCAAAAGAACTTGGGAATAGTGGCAGCTTTTTTAAAAACCCCATAGTTTCTAAAGAAGAATTCGATGCATTCTACAAATCAAATCCTAATGCACCTCACTATATAGTATCTGATACGGAGGTGAAAATTCCGGCTGGATGGTTAATAGAACAAGCTGGTTTTAAGGGAAAGCGATTTGGTGATGCCGGCGTGCATAAAAATCAGGCTTTGGTATTGGTTAATTATGATAATGCTTCCGGGACTGAAATTTGGGAATTAGCTGTGCAGATTCAAAAAACGGTTAAAGAACAATTTGGAATTTTGATTGAACCCGAGGTGAATGTGATTTGATTTTTTGAATATGAATAAATACATCTTCTTTATAGCTTTAATTTTCGGAATCAATTCTTGTAAAGAAGTCGAAAAAACAAAAGCTAAATCTCAGCAAATAAAAGAAATCTCAACTGATCTTCAGGTTGATCATTTAAACATTTGGGTTGAAAATCCTGAACTAACAAAAAAGAAATTAAACGAAATTGGATTCACTTCGCTTCCAGATTCTCTTTCTCCAATTCATCATGGCCAAGGAACAACAGGAAGGTATTTTAATTTTTTAAATAGTTATCTGGAACTTATTTTCGTTTACAATCAAAATGAGCTAGAAGAGAATAACAATAAAAACAAGGACCTGGATTTTACCGTAAGGGCTGGAAACAGAATTAATGGAGCCTCACCATTCAGTATTGCATTAAAAGTAAAAGATTACCAAGTTGATAAAATCCCTTTTCAAACAGTCTTATATCATCAAGACTGGATGGAGGAAAACATGAATATACATTCCGCTAAAAGTTCTAAAACCAATATTCAAGAACCATCTGTTTTTGTAGTATATCCTAAAATAGAATCAGATCAGTTTGAGACTCTGGCTGACTTAAAAAATATTCCGGAAGAGTATGCGATTTATCGGGAATTCTTCAAGCATAAAAATGAAGTAAAAAAACTAACAAACATTGTAATCACCTCAACAGATAAGGAGTTAGGTACTGATACGATAAAGGCTTGTAATAAAATTCAAAATCTTACTATTGAAAGCGGACCAGAACATTTAATGGAGTTGTTTTTTGATAATCAAGTGCAAGGAAAAACATTTGATTTAAGACCTGAATTGCCACTTGTGATTTATTTATGAAAGGAACAAAACTTCTCACATCAATCACTTATAAGTTTTGGACATAAATAAAAATCCCCACCAAAAGGCGGGGATTTTCCAACTAAACTAACCTAAAACAAATTATTCTGGAAGAACAACTGCGTCGATGACGTGAATTACTCCGTTAGAAGCAACCACATCTGTTTTGGTAATGATGGCCTTACCACCTTTGGTATCGGTTAACACTGCATTCCCATTTTCAAGAGAAATGCTTAGCGATTGTCCGTTTACCGTCATGATATTATAGACACCATTATTATCTTCTAAAGCTTTGACCAAATTAACAGCGAGCACTTTTGTTGATACTACATGATAGTTAAGTACCTTTCTAAGTTGCTGTTTATTCTCTTGCTTTAATAAATTCTCTACTGTACCAGCTGGCAATTTGCCAAAACCGCTATTTAGGGGAGCAAAAACCGTAAATGGACCTTTCCCTTTCAAGGTTTTATCCAATCCACTTGTTTTTAAAGCGGTAACTAGTGTACTAAACTCATCGATGTTTGAAGCAATATCTACAATATCTAAATCTCGTTTTACCGGATACACCATTGCAAGATCAGTACTCTCAACATCATTATAATCTATCTGTGCCGATAAAGGCACACTGAAAACGAAAGACATAGCCACTATCAAAAAAGCCCTTACTTTCATAATATTAGGTTTTTAATTAATAAATTTGGCTAATACTCGTTTATATAGATACGTCTGAGAAAACGTATTTGGATTTTTCACGAGGTATTAATTTTTTGTTAAGATGTTTTTTGATCATCTTTTAACCAGAACAAGTGCTTGGCATTGGAGAATATCAGTTATTTTTAAGCACTTTTAATATATAGACATTTTAAATATGAGCACATTTTTAGAAGCTCACATTGTACAACTTTTAGGTGAAGAAGACGAGCGTGCTGTCGGACTTATCTATGATAATTATGCCGATACTTTATACGGTGTTGCTTATAAGATTACCAAAGACGATGCGCTTGCCCAAGATGCGTTGCAAGAAAGCTTTGTGAAAATCTGGAAAAAAGCAGCTTCTTATGATGCAAAAAAAGCAAAACTTTTCACTTGGTTATTCAGAATTACTCGCAATACAGCCATAGATAAACTACGAAGTGCAAATTTACGCGATGATCGGGAGATCCAGATTGATATTTCGGACGTATATAATTTAGGTACAACCAGCCTTAAACCAGAACATTTAGATGTGAAAGACCACATCGGCAATCTTGATGAGAAGTATCAAGAGGTGTTAAATGCCTTATTTTTTGAAGGCATGACGCACCAAGAAGCTAGTGAAGCACTTGACGTGCCATTGGGTACAGTTAAGTCTAGACTAAAAATTGGATTAAGAGAACTTAGAAAAGTTTTTAACTGTTTTGTATTATTAATAATACTTGTATTATGAAAGAAAATATTACTACATTTTTGGCGAGTGACGCCTTAGAAAAATATATGTTAGGCACCTGCACCGAAGCAGAGGCCAAACAAACCGAGCATTATATTGATACCTACCCAGAGGTAAGAGATCATTATAACAGTATGCAAGAAAGCCTTGAAAGCTTCGCACAAATGCATGCAATGGAGGCTCCTGCTGACCTACGTGAAAAAGTATTAAGTGATATTCCTGTTATTAAGGTTGTAAAGAAAACCTACTGGATGCAAATAGCAGTTGCTGCTAGTGTCATTTTTGCAGCTTTATCAGTATTCTTCTTTGTTAAGCAAAACAATTTGCTACAAGAAAACAATACTATTTCTCAGGAAATGAGAGATCTTAAACTTTCTATTGAGCAAAACAATTCGCAAATAAGCTCATTGCAAAATGAGTTAAACATGCTTAACAATCCTGATACTAGAAAGTATGTCTTAAACGGGAATGAAAAGGCACGTGAACTTCAAACAGTTGCTTATATAAATACTAAAGAACGTTTATCTTTAATTAACGTCTTAGATTTACCAGATCTTCCTGAAGAAAAATGCTACCAGATGTGGGCAAATGTCGATGGTGAAATGGTAAGCTTAGGTATTTTAGAGATCAATAATAATAAGTTGCTTAATCTACCTTATAAAGAGAATGCACTTAGCTACAATATTACGATCGAACCTAAAGGAGGTAACAAGAAACCTACTGAGGGAAGTACCGTAGCTAACATTGCTTTTTAAGACATAATTAGCGAAAACATTATTGCTGTTTTAGTACCTTTGCATCAAATTATCGGAAGATGAAGTTACTTTTAATTACAACTGTATTACTAGGTCTTGCTTTTGCAGGAATAGCTATAAAAATTTGGGCAAAAAAAGACGGCAAATTTGCTGGTACTTGCGCTAGTCAAAATCCTTTTTTAAATAAAGAAGGAGAATCATGTTCGTTTTGTGGTAAATCTCCTGATGAATTTGATAGTTGTGCAAAGCCTCAACATAATTAGTTAGAAAACATTTTAATAAACCATAAATAAACCCTGATTCCTCAGGGTTTTTGTTTGCAATATTATTTCATCTATTTAGTTATCTTTAACCACTTACGAGGGTAAATTAAAACTATTGGAAGTAACCAAAGCTATTAAAGACGCAAAAAAAGGTGACCAGATCGCCTTTAATTTTCTCCTAGATTCCTATTGGAATAGCGTATACAATTATCAGCTAAAGCGCATTAAAAATGAAAATGATGCCGAGGATGTAACCATCCGAACATTTTCAAAAGCTTTTGATCGCATCGAGACGTTTGATGAGCGCTATAAGTTTGAAACTTGGCTGATTACGATTTCTAAAAATGTGCATATCGATCTTCTGAGAAAGCAGAACGCTTCCATCAATATCGAAACTACGGAAGAGCAGGAACTTAAAGCCTTAGAGGTTATCGATGGCTCCCCTACTCCCGAAGATAAATTGATCACCGAACAGAATCTTGCTCAACTACTTCAATTTATTAAGCAATTAAAACCTGCATATCAGCGTATTATTAATCTTCGTTATTTTCAAGAGCGCAGCTACAAAGAAATTGCTGAGATCTTGAACGAACCGATGAACAATGTAAAAGTGAAATTACTAAGGTCTAAAAAATTACTAGCCGAGATTATCAATAATCAAAAAAATGATTAATCAATTAAAGAAGCTTGGCCCAGGATTACTTTTTGCCGGTGCAGCCATCGGGGTATCCCATTTAGTCCAATCTACTAGAGCAGGTGCCGATTTTGGTTTTGGTTTAATTTGGGCATTGTTACTAGTCAACTTATTTAAATATCCTTTTTTTCAATTCGGTCCACGTTATGCAATGGCGACGGGTGAAAGTTTATTAGATGGTTATAAAAAACTAGGCCGCCCAACACTTATAGCCTATGCATTACTCACTTTAGGAACCATGTTTACAATACAAACAGCAGTCACCATTGTGACGGCTGGCATTGCTGTAAATTTATTTGGTTTTGGTAACCCTGTACTGTGGAGTGTAATCATTACATGTATTTGCATGGCTATCTTACTAATAGGAAAATATAAGCTACTGGATAGCGCTATTAAAGTCATCATTATTACACTAACAATAAGTACGATCATTGCCGTTGCAGCGGCATTAATAAAAAATGACTCTCCCATTTCTGTAACACAAATTTTTCCAGCAGAAGAGGCTGGTATCATATTTCTTATTGCATTTATGGGCTGGATGCCCGCCCCACTTGACATTTCTATTTGGCATTCATTGTGGGCTGTAGAAAAGAAAAAAGATCAATCCGACTTCTCGCCTAAAAATGCCTTATTCGATTTTAATTTGGGCTATATCGCCACAGTCATCTTAGGAATTGGTTTTGTTTCCCTGGGCGCATTAGTAATGTACGGTAGTGGTGAAACATTCTCAGATAAGGGAGGTGTTTTCGCTGGTCAGCTCATCAACCTATACACTGAAAATTTAGGAAGCGGACTCTACATAGTAATAGCTATTGCGGCATTTACTACAATGTTCAGCACTACGCTAACGACTTTGGATGCTTCACCAAGAGCAATGAATAAAGCAATTAGTTTGTTATCAAACAAAAGCTTTAAAAAAGGATATTTGTTTTGGATAGTTGTTCTTGCTGGAGGCACAAGTGTTATTCTTAGCTTATTTTTATCCGATTTGCTTGTCTTAGTAAAGATTGCTACCGTTCTATCATTTATCACTGCACCATTTTATGCCATTGTTAATTTCATTTTAATTAGCGGAAAACACACCCCAAAAGAATGGCGACCTTCATTGTTAATTAAAGTATTGAGTTATTCCGGTATTGCCTTTTTGATAGGATTTAGTATTTGGTATACAACGACCATCTGATATTTCTCTTTTCGATTAAAGTGATTATAGTTCCCATTCCGAATTCCTTATCTTTGTAGTATAAAAATTGTTGTATGAGTACTGATACACTTCAAAGTGTTGCACCACCAAAAGGGAAACCGAAATGGCTACGTGTAAAACTTCCAACAGGAAAGAAATATACTGAGCTTCGTGGACTTGTTGATAAATACAATCTACATACTATATGTACTTCTGGTAGCTGCCCAAATATGGGAGAATGCTGGGGTGAAGGTACTGCAACCTTTATGATCTTGGGTAATGTTTGTACCCGTTCATGCGGTTTTTGTGGAGTCAAAACAGGAAGACCTGATACCGTAGATTGGGACGAACCGGAAAAAGTAGCTCGATCAATTAAAATCATGAATATCAAGCACGCAGTAGTCACTTCCGTAGATCGTGATGATATTAAAGACATGGGATCGATTATGTGGGCAGAAACGGTGAAGGCGATTCGACGTATGAACCCTGAAACTACTTTAGAAACTCTTATTCCAGATTTTCAAGGTGTAGAACGAAATATCGATCGAATCGTCGAAGTAGCTCCCGAAGTGGTTTCTCATAATATGGAAACTGTTAGAAGATTAACCCGCGAGGTTCGTATTCAGGCGAAATATGATCGTAGTTTAGGTGTACTTAAATACTTAAAAGATCAAGGCGTGAATAGAACGAAGTCTGGAATTATGTTAGGTTTAGGAGAACAGGAAAAAGAAGTAATCCAAACATTACATGACCTAAAAGATGCGAACGTTGACGTAGTTACGATTGGTCAATATTTGCAACCTACTAAAAAACACTTGCCTGTAAAGCAATTTATCTTACCCGAACAATTTGAAAAATATAAAGAGATTGGGTTAGATCTCGGATTCCGTCATGTTGAAAGCGGAGCTTTGGTTAGATCATCATACAAGGCACAGAAGCATATTTTATAAGCTGTTTTATTTTCCTCCTTCAAACTGTAAACTTCAATTTTGCAATAATTAAGTATGGGCACTCCTATTACAATTGCTATTAATGGTTTTGGTCGCATAGGTCGCACACTGTTTAGAATTCTTCAACAACATTCTGAAATTGAAGTTGTCGCGATTAATGATCTAGCAGATACGAAGACCATGGCGCATTTATTAAAATACGATAGTATACATGGTGTTCTAGATGCGGATATATCTCACGACGAAAATCACATCATCGTAGAAGGAAAAAGTATTCCGCATTTGAATCAAGCTTATCTTACATCATTAGATTGGAGCCAATATGATGTAGATATTGTTGTTGAAAGTACAGGAAAATTCAAAACAAGAGAAGCTCTTCAAAATCACATAAAAAACGGAGCGAAAAAGGTGATTTTATCAGTACCACCAGCTGATAATTCTATAAAAATGATTGTTCTGGGTGTAAATGAAGACATTTTAACTGGTGATGAAACAATCATTTCCAACGCGTCATGTACCACAAATAATGCGGCACCAATGATCCAGATCATTAACGAACTCTGTGGCATTGACCAAGCATATATAACCACTATTCACTCATACACGACTGATCAGAGCTTGCATGACCAACCCCATCGCGATTTAAGACGAGCACGAGCCGCTAGTCAATCTATCGTTCCTACGACAACTGGGGCCGCTAAGGCATTAACTACTGTATTTCCTGATCTTGCTAAAGTTATTGGCGGCTGTGGCATACGAGTTCCCGTTCCTGATGGTTCGTTAACTGATATTACTTTTAATGTAAAACGTCCTGCAAGCATTCAACAAATAAATGAGGCATTTAGAAAAGCTTCCCAGAGTTCTTATAAAGGAATAATTAGTTATACAGAAGACCCTATTGTCTCTATTGATGTAGTAGGTAATTCGCATTCTTGCGTTTTTGATGCGGGAATGACATCATCAATTGGCACTATGGTCAAGATCATTGGGTGGTATGATAATGAGTTTGGCTATTCATCTAGAATTGTTGATTTAATCAATTTAGTTTCAAAGAAATAATTATATTAGACGATTATTGTAGTGCAAATGCGGGCCCTTGTAATAAAAATCTTTATTGTCTTGTCTCTTTTATCTTACAGTTTAGGATTGAGTCAAGAAGTAACTGTTGCTGATAGTATCGACGTGCTTATTCAAAATGCGTATGAACTCAAAAATCAGTCATATGACAGTAAAGCGTTCCGTGCCATAGATCAAGCGAAAGAGCAAGCAGAACGTGCTAATGACGAACTCAGACTAGCGATTTGTTACAACCTCTATGCATCTTTGTACCTTACCTATGATGAAAATCTAAATAAAGTCCCCGATTTACTTCAAGTTGCTTCTGATCTTCTTTTTAAAGTAAAAGATAAGGGCAATCTAATTATCAATGATCGTTTATGGGCTGAATATTACCTTAAACTTGGTAAATACGAACAGGCGGACACCTATATTGAAGACGCAGCAACACATATTGCAAACGATAGTTTGACAGATTTTCTTGGGGGCGTCAAACTTGCCCGTGGTCAATATTATCTTGAAAAACAAGAATATGATGAGACAATAGAGACGTTAAAAAATGCCCTTCCCATTATCGATCCTTACGAGGGTGGGTTCTTAAATGCGCTAGCCCATGTAAGTATGGCTTCAGCATATAATGCGCTAAAAAAAACAGGGGAGGCTGAGCAACATGCAAAAAAAGCGTTGCAAATGGCAAGTCGTGATGCTGACTATCCTTTGATAAAAATTGAAGCTAATAAATTACTAGGTGATATTGCCAAAACCCAAAATAATCTAGTCGATGCTGTCTTTTTTCTTGAGAAGCATTATTCTCTCAAAGATTCCATTCTAACCATAGAAAAAGCCCAGGCGGTTAATCGTGCTGCCAATCGTTCTGCTCTTGATTTGGCGGACACCCAGTTAAAACAGAAGGATGAAGAATTAGAAAAAAGTAAAGAAACTACCGACCGGCAGAACATGACTATTATTCTCAGTTCTGCACTGTTGATCATTATCTCATTATTGACGATTTCCTTATACCGAAACAACGTTATAAAAATTAAAACCAATAAGCTACTTCTTAAGAAAAATAGCGAATTAGTGTTGGCAAAAGACGAAGCTGAAGCTGCTTTAAAAGCAAAAGCTAATTTCCTTTCTACCGTAAGTCATGAATTGCGAACACCCCTCTATGCCGTAACTGGGTTAACTCGATTGCTTATGGAGGAAGATCCTAAAGAACATCAAAAAGAATATTTAAAATCACTGAAATTTTCAGGCGATTATCTATTGGCGTTAATAAATGACATCTTACAGTTAAATAAGATGGAAGCGCAAAAACTAACGGTTTATCAAGAAGACATTAGTTTACGCGAAGTGGTAAAGGAAGTTAGTGATAGTATGGCGCAAACTTCAACGCAAAATAGAAACAAAATCACCATTAATATTGATGATGCAGTACCGGAGTTTGTTGTGGGTGATAAGATAAAACTATCTCAGGTTCTTATTAATCTAGTTGGTAATGCACTCAAGTTTACCAAAGATGGCGAAGTACAGGTCAATCTTAAATATCTAGAAGAAGGCAAACGCTCACATACCATTTATTTTGAGGTACGTGATGATGGTATCGGAATTTCAGAAGAGAAGCAGAAAACGATTTTTGAAAGCTTTTCTCAAGGTTCTAAACAAATCAACAGAAAATATGGTGGTACTGGCCTAGGGCTATCAATAGTAAAGAGTTTACTTGAGTTAGTTAATAGTAATATCAACCTTGAAAGTGAGCTAGGTAAAGGGAGTGCTTTTTCTTTTAGTATTAAGTTCAAAAAATCTAAAAAACAGACGGTGACAGCTACACCCAAAATAGAATTTAAACCGTCAATAAACCCAGCCTCTATAGATAACGAAAGCTATCAGGGAATGCATATTTTATTGGTAGAGGACAACAAGATCAATCAGGTTATCACTAAGAAAATGATAACCAAAAAAGGGATGACTTGTGATATTGCCAATAATGGTTTTGAGGCCATAGATCTTATTAAGGCAAACCATTACGAATTGGTTTTAATGGATATCCATATGCCAGGAATGGGTGGCGTAGAAGCAACCACTAAGGTACGCGAGTTTAACAAAGAGTTACCAATTATTGCACTTACCGCAGTCGCAATCGACGAGAATATGGAGGAATTTATGGATGTTGGTTTCAGCGATGTAATTAGCAAGCCATTTAAACCTGAGGACTTTTATCGAAGTGTCAATACCTTCTTGATTAAGGACGTTTCTTAGTACTTTCTACATATTTTTTTAGCGAATCATCAAAAATTTTGGCATCTCGACCTAGAAATTCTGTTTTAATCTCAAGATAAAAAAGGCTTGCTATTTCATTTTTCAAACGAACAAAATCTTTCTCTGTAGTTAATAAAACATACTCTTTATTCAATTCCTTAAGCGAGCTAATCTCCGTCTCAGAAAAATGATGATGATCTGGATAATTGAGGTGTTGTTTTATAGTGATTTTCTGTTCTTTCAAAAATTCAACTAGCGGTTTAGGATTTGCAATTCCTGTAATTAGTACAACTTCTTTTTGCCCTAATTCAAACAAACTAAATTCTTCATCGAGCGCGTTTGTTACTTTATTACTATATATTATCGCACTAAATACTAGTTGTTGATTAGGATTAACATGTAATGATTTTATAATTTCCTCTCGTTTGTTTTTCGAAAGGCCTTGAGGACATTTGGTTACCACGATTATATCGGCTCGTTTAGCACCACTTCTTGGCTCTCTTAAATCCCCTGTTGGGAGCAAAATGTCATTACTATATAAATTTCCATAAGCAGTCAATAAGATATTAAACCCGCCGTGCACCTTTCTATGCTGATAGGCGTCGTCCAACACAACCACTTCTGGTTTAATTTCACCTTTAAGTAATCGGCTAATTCCATTTACCCGGTCGGCATCTACAGCAACCAATACTTCACTAAATTTGTTGTAAAACTGAAAAGGCTCATCACCCAAGGTTTTAGCAGAATCATTTTCCGTTGCTAGGATAAATCCATGTGTTTCTCGTTTATAACCCCTGCTCAAGATTGCGAGCTGGGCATTATTTTTCAACAATCGTACAACATACTCAACCATTGGAGATTTACCCGTACCACCAACATTTAAATTACCTACTACAATTGTCGGAACATCGAAGTGCGTACTTTTCAAAATTCCTATATCATACATCCAATTTCTCATCCAAGTAATCAGGTAGTAAATAGGCACAAAAGGCAGTAGTAATTTTCTAAATAGCCGCATACGGGCGAAATTATACTATTTTTATCTTTATAAAAAATAAGGACTAATGACCATTAAAGAGGTTAGTACAATTATAGAAATACTTGCACCCCTGCCATACGCCGAAGATTTTGATAATGTAGGTTTATTAGTTGGCCAATATCAGACAGAAGTCACTGGTATTCTGGTTGCACACGACGCATTAGAAAGTGTCGTAGACGAAGCCATTGCTACAAACTGCAATCTTATTGTTAGCTTTCATCCAATCGTATTTAAAGGCATCAAAAAGTTTAATGGCACCGATTATGTGCAACGTGTGGTCATGAAAGCCATTAAGAACGATATCGCTATCTATGCAATACATACAGCACTTGACAACTGTATTGAAGGTGTAAACGCAGCTATATGCAATGCACTTGGATTAAACGATAGACAAATACTTATTCCACAAAAAAACACTGTCAAGAAATTAATTACTTATGTTCCCGTTTCAAAAGCGGCTGACCTGCGAAAGGCTTTATTTGATAATGGTGCTGGAGCAATTGGTAATTATGACGAATGCAGTTTTAACGTTCAAGGTATTGGTACCTTTAACGGGAACGAAGCCTCGAACCCGACAGTTGGTGAAAAAGGAACTACCCAATATGAAGATGAAATTCAACTTGGCATTACTTTTCACAAACACTTAGAATCTAAGATCATTAAAACTTTAATAGAAGAGCACCCTTACGAAGAGGTTGCATATGAAATTACTACCCTAGAAAACACCAATCAACATATTGGTATGGGCATGACAGGTTTACTTGACGTAGAAATGGATGAAAGCACCTTTTTAAGCCATGTAAAAAAATGCCTTCCCACAGGATGTATTCGACACAGCGCTTTGCTAAACAAAGCGATTAAAAAAGTCGCTGTTTTAGGAGGATCAGGTAGTTTTGCAATAGCCAATGCAAAACGTTCTGGTGCACAAGCATTTATTACTGCCGACTTAAAATATCACGATTTTTATCAAGCTGAAAATGATATTCTTTTAGTTGATGTAGGCCATTATGAAAGTGAACAATTTACAAAAACGATTTTAGCTGAGCATCTTACCAAAAAAATTGCTAATTTTGCACCTGCCTTAGCGGAAGGCAAGATTATTATTTCAAAGCAAAACACCAATCCGGTCAAGTATTTTTAGAGTATGGCAAAAAAAGAAGTTACTGTTGAAGAGAAATTACGTGCACTGTTTGATTTACAGCTCATTGATTCTCGTGTTGATGAAATTAAAAATGTTCGTGGTGAACTTCCTTTAGAAGTTGAAGATCTAGAAGATGAAGTTGCAGGACTAAATACTAGAATGGAAAAGTTGAACGATGATCTTTCTCAAATTGATGATAATATCAAAGGGAAAAAGATTTTGATCGAAGAGGCAAAGACCTTGATCAAAAAATACAACGATCAGCAAAAAAATGTTCGAAATAATCGTGAATTCAATTCACTATCTAAAGAAGTAGAATTCCAAGAGCTAGAAATTCAATTAGCTGAAAAGCACATAAAAGAATTTAAAGCGCAAATCGAGCAGAAGAAAGAAGTAATTAGCGAAACAAAAGAGAAGTTAACTGAGCGCCAGACGCACTTAAAGCATAAAAAATCTGAGCTTGACGATATTTTAAAGGAAACTGAGAAAGAAGAGCAAGCTTTGATCGCAAAGTCTGAGGAATTTGAAAAACAAATTGAAGAACGTTTAGTAAATGCATATAAGCGTATTCGTGGTAGTGTGAAAAACGGACTAGCAGTAGTACCAATCGAACGTGGTGCAAGTGGTGGTTCTTACTTTACTATTCCGCCTCAAGTACAAATGGAAATTGCTGCAAGAAAAAAGATTATCACTGATGAACATAGTGGCCGTATTCTAGTAGATCCTAACCTTGCGAACGAAGAACGTGAAAAAATGGCAAAAATATTTAGTAAGATTTAATCTTATCAAAATAGTTCATATCAAAACCCGCTCGAAAAGCGGGTTTTTTGTTTTAAGACAACTTTAACAGCGCCTACATTGTAATAAAATCCAAAGTAGTTCGTCTAAACGTATATAAGGTATCCAATCCGCTATATGCGTCTATATATTCTCACCGGCCTCTTGCTCTAGTAAGGGGCTTTTTTATTTCTTTATAGGAATATCACTAATTTGTAAGGACTCATTAAAAAAAAGACCAATCTTTCATGACGAAAGAATTTAACCAATTTACCACTGATGCTATTTTTAAATTAGGAGATGAAACCTTGCTACAAAGTTTTAAAAAAAGTCAAAAACTTCCACTCTTTACATTTATACGTACAAAAGAAAAGCAAGCTTCGCTCTATATTGATGACGTTATTACCACTATCCCACCCAATAGTATTTTGTCATTAACTCCTAATCATTTTATTAAAGTTGTCGACTTACGCAACGTCATTATATATCAATTCAATAGGGAGTTCTACTGCATAAAGGACCATGATAAAGAAGTGAGCTGTGTAGGGGTTTTGTTTTATGGCCATCACCAAAAACCAATTATTGAACTAAATAAAACTGAACTGAAAAAATTTAATGTCTTACATGATATTTTTTTAGATGAAATGGAAACTGAAGATACTATTCAAGCAGAAATGTTGCGAATGTTAATGACTCGCTTTATCATTAAAACGACTCGGCTTTACAAACAAGGCAATCAATTACCTGAGACAGAAAAAATCGATCTTTTAAGGCATTTTAATGTTCTAGTAGAAGATCATTTTAGAAACGAGCATTCTGTAAAGTTTTATGCTGACAAGCTCTTTAAGTCTCCAAAAACGCTATCTAATAGTTTTGCTAAATATGATCGATCTCCACTACAGATCATACATGATCGAATTGTTTTAGAGGCAAAACGCCTATTACATTATACTGATAAAAGCGCTAAACAAATAGCTTTCGACCTTGGTTTTGAAGACCCCTCGCATTTAAGTAGATTGTTTAAAAAACATACTGGACAAAGCCCATCGACAATTAGAGGAAGTAAGTAGCGCAATTACTTTTTCAATTTCAGTATGTTGTATCTTTAAGCTACAAATAAAGCTGAAGTGTCATATAACAAATTAATAATTGAAGAACGAAGTCGCGATATTGGTGATTTCTTAGTAGGAAGATTAATCCCATTTCGAAAAAAACGAATGGTTGGTCCATTCGCATTTATTGATCATATGGGTCCTTCCGAAATAGGAAATGGAAAATTCTTAGATGTAGATCAACATCCACATATCGGATTAGCTACATTAACTTATTTGTTAGAAGGGCAAATTCATCATAATGACAGTATTGGCACTTCGCAAATTATTACACCCGAATCTGTAAACTGGATGGTCGCTGGAAAAGGTTGCTCGCATACGGAGCGAACTCCAGAAGCACTTCGTGAAAATGGGAATCACAAATTACATGGTTATCAAATTTGGATTGCACTTCCCAAACAACTAGAAGATATCGATCCTGAATTTCATCATATAAAAGCAAACCAATTACCCAACTGGAGCGATGGAAGCACCAGTTTTAAATTAATTGCTGGAAAAGGGTTTGGCAAAGAATCCCCTGTACCCGTTCACTCACCTCTTTTTATGGTAGAGATTAAAACTAAAGAAGCCTATCGTTTTTCAGCAAAAGGAAAACTTCAAGGTGAAATTGGAATATGTATTGTTTCCGGAGGTATAAAAGCGTGTGATGAAAGCATCAAGGAAGGTAATATGCTTATTAGTAAAACCGAAGACATTTGCGACATACTCATTCAACCCGATACCCATTTATTGCTTTTTGGCGGTGAGCCATTTCCGGAAGAACGCCATATATTTTGGAATTTCGTATCCCATTCCAAGGAAAAAATAGAAGAGGCTAAGACAAATTGGGAAAATAGAAATTGGCCGAAAGTTAAGGGAGACGAAACTTATGTACCGCTCCCGAAACCTCCTCAATTTAAATAACTCGTTACTGGTTTTAAGCGATTTGAGTCAGGTATTTACTCAAACCTTCAAATACACCGCCCCAACCGTTCATGGCGCCCATATCAAGTTGTTGCTTTGCATATTCGGGTGTAGGGTGAACAACTTTAAATGTAAATTCAGTTTTATCACCCGCTTCCATAAAGTCGGCAACCAAAGTCACTCCATCGGTCATAGGCAAAAAACTTGCTGTTGTAACGATTCGATTTTTAGGACTGATTTCAACATATCTACCTTTGGCGATAAATTCATTTCCATTATCCATCATCATACTATATTCCCAGTCACCTTCTACTTCAAAATCAAACTTTTTAATGTCCATAGTCATTGGTCCAGGTGACCACCAGTTGGCTATATGTTCCGGCTTCGTCCAAGCTTCCCAAACTAGATCTAGAGGTGCATCAAAGGCTCTCTCAATTGTTAGCACACAATTAGCAGGTGCATTTTTATAATCCATAATTTATTGATTTTTACGTTTAAGTTCTTCTAGATAATTCTCGAAATTATCCAGTTTATTATCCCATAATTTTCTATACTTCTCTAGCCAGTCAGCCACCGTCATTAATTGCTTGGGCACAATCGTACAAATTCGTGCCCGCCCATCCTTTTTAATATGAATCACCTCACATTCATTTAAGATCTTAAGGTGCTTCGAAATAGCTGGTCGACTTATTTCAAAATTCTCTGCCACCTCATTTACAGTCATATCCTCTTTACTCAACAACTCAATGATATCTCTCCTAACCGGATCGGCAATGGCCTGAAAAACATCTCTTCTCATAATCATGTAACTAATCGGTTACAAATATATGTGTAATCATTCGGTTACACAAATTTATTTAATAAAACCATCAGTTTAGGTATTAAATACAGTATCCCTACGTACACATACCGTATGCGAACCCATCTCCCACTAATTTTCTTCATAGGATGAAGACTCCGGTATACATTCGCAGTCAATAATCAATAAATCATATTTAATAATGAAGATCAATTTAAGAACTACAGTAGGCTTACTTTTTCTTTTTGCGGCAATGTTTCAGGTTACAGCCCAAAACAAACTACATACGCTAAGTTTTAAAAAGGGAGAAGTGCTTGATATTTTATTACTATCAAACAACCCTGATATCAACACTTTATTTGACAGATACAAGAAGACTGCCTTTCCTGTAGCTTCAAAATATTCTTATCAACCAATGCCTGGTTTTAGAATTAAAAATACCACTAAGGGAAATAACGAAGCCAATACTTTTGTATTTGGTAAATGGAACTCTCTTGAAAAAAGAGAAGCCTTTTTAGATGCTATTGTTCCAGCTGTTCCAGATTTTCATGAACAGCGTAAAGCAATTTTCAAATATTTTGTGCTTGCATATCACGAAATGCCCGCCAATACAACATTCACAATAGATCGTAATAAGTATAATGTTGTGACTTCCTATTGGAGCAAGAGCAAAAAGGAAAAGCAGTTTCTAAAAAATCAAAAATCGAACATCGCTAATTATGGCGGAAAACTAATTTTAGTTCTGCAAAACGGAAAAACCCCAGAAGGATATGAGTACGATCCTACAGTTACCATCATTACACAATGGGAAAGTCAAAAGGCATTTGAAAGATACCAGAAAAAAACTGAGAAATCGTTGTTAAAGAGTATAAAAAACACCCATCAATTCGTCTTGAATTAGCTAATTTGACCGTTTAAACAATTCTATGCAAACCTTATTCAATCAACTAGTATATTTTGCATTTTTCCAATGCCTTTTGCTATTGGGTGTCTTCTTATTCTCAAAAAAGAATAGACGAAACATCAATGCATTTCTAGCTATTTTAGTTATAGCATTATTCCTAGGGTTGAGTGGAAGGGTATTATATGCCGCCGGAGTTTTTGGAGGAAACTGGCGCTTAAATTCTGTATCGGAATGGGCAGCAATGCTTTTTGGTACTACGTTGTATTTATTAACTAGGTCATCTTTACAAAACAGAAAACTGAACACTCAAGATCTATTGCATTATATACCGAGTATAGGATATATGACTTTTATACTTATCTATTTTGTCCTAGCTAGTGATACAGTGGTGACAAATCGTATTCAAACGGGTGAACTCAAACGAGTAGTTTGGGCCTGTCATGCGCTGGGTTTAATAGTTAATATAACTTATTGGGGAATGAGCTTGAAAGTCTTAACCGATTTCAAAAAGCAAATCAAAAACGAGCTTTCATATACTTTAAAAACTAATTTCTTCAAATACCTTCATATTATTATGGGGTTAGGTTTTTTAGTGTGGCTCACCTTATATATGATTAGTTTATTTGGCTATGATATGATCGAACGTGATGCGCGGCCATCAATTTGGATGGCAATGGCGTTTATAGTCTTGTTTATAACCTATTATGGTATGATTTCTCCTGAAGTCTACCGGATTACACAATTAGAAATTATCCAAAAATATGCTCAATCTAAACTTTCAACAACGGATCTTGATTTAATGAAAAAACAACTCGATCAGCTAATGGAAGAGAAGAAACCATATTTGAATAACAAACTGCTTAAGGCTGAACTTGCCGAAATGCTCGGCACCAGTAATCCTGAATTAGCACGATTGTTAAACGAGAATATTGGCATGAACTTTTTTGAATATGTAAACTATTATCGGATTAAGGAATTCGTAGCACTAGCCCGAACAGAAAAAGCCCAAAATCTCACTTTTTATGGTCTTGCTCAAGAAGCAGGTTTCAATTCAAAAACCACATTTAATAAATCATTTAAAAAACTGATGGGTGTCTCGCCCTCAGAATATTTTAATAATCAAAATATAACATCATGAAATTAAAACTATATGCACTAGTGCTTGCTCTTTTCATAGGATCACTTTCTGTACAAGCACAATTAAGAACACCTGCACTAAGCCCCGGATCGACGGTAAAACAAACAGTTGGTTTGACCGATATTGAAATTACTTATTCGCGTCCAGCGGTAAAAGGAAGAACGATTTTCGGTAAAGATGGCATTGTACCCTATGGAAAGTTTTGGCGTACCGGGGCGAATGCAGCAACAAAAATTAGTTTTACCAGCGATCTTTCATTTGGTGAGGCAAATTTGCCTAAAGGTGATTACACGATTTTAACTAAACCTAGTAGCACTTCTTGGGAGGTATTTATTTACAAATACGATAGTACCAATTGGTCTTCTTATGTTGAAAAAGATCCAATTGCTATCTTAGATATTTCTATTCAACAACTAAATGCACCAATAGAATCATTAGAATATGCAATTCAAAATGTCACGATGGATGGTGCAGATTTGGAAATAAGTTGGAATCGAACCAGCATTCAAATTCCAATACAAATAGACACAAAAGCTCAAGTTCTTAAAAACATAGATCACGCAATGGCTGGCCCAAGCATTTTTGAAAATTTCAATGCGGCCCTGTATTTACACGAAAATAAGATTGAATTACCTAAGGCATTAACGTATATTCAAAATGCTACTAAAAGTAAAAATGCCCAGTTTTTTATGGTGTATAGAGAAGCATTAATTCTAAAAGACCTGGGAAGAAAGAATGAAGCACTTACAGCTGCCAAACGATCTCTTGAGCTTTCAGAGAAGGCAAAAAACGACGATTTCATCAGATTCAGTAAAAAGCTAATAGCGGAATTATAGCGAGCCTTATCAATCTTTATTCGATACTACAAATGCAAGAATCTTCTTTTAAAGAATGTTCTTGCGTTTATCTTACTACGCTAGTTTTTTCTTGGTAATCTTGTAGAATGCATCATTTGCAATTTCCAACCACTATCCGTTTTTATTGCGATGACACTTTCTAACCACTGCATTTTAGATTCGCCTTGACTACCTTTAAATGTCGCATAGTTGTGGTATGCCATCCAGATGCGATCGGCCGTTTTTTCTGTTTTAAAAAAATCAAAACTATTAATTCGCTCAACGCCTTGATCTCGTTTGGCCGCACGCACACACCAGTCGGCAATTGTATCATTCGTCCACACCTCGCCATGTTCTAATATGATAAAATCTTTGGTATGATACTTATTAAGTGTTTCTTTTTTATAGTCAGACCAAACATCATCAAATACATCTTGCACTAATTGCTGTACTGCCTTGATATCAGGATCAGTTGTTGTTTGTGCCTTGGAAAAATTGACACCAAATAAGATAATTACTAAAACTGTTATTCTTTTCATTTTCTATTGTTTAATTGATTGATAAAATCCTCATTTACGCAGCCAGGTATCTGGATCTAAATAAAACATTTTTCTATATCCTTGAATGGCTTCCGGATCCCGTAACCACCAATAAGGAAATGGAGTGATAATAGCATAATGTAAATGTGATGGTGTATTAATGGCATTCCCTGTATTTCCGACAGTCCCTAATTTGGTGCCAGCCTTGACTGGTTGCAAGGGAAAAGCATCAATTTCGTTTAGATGCGCATAATAATGAAAACGCCATTTCGGACCGAGAACCATTACACTCTTTCCTCCTTTTCCGCCTTCATAGGTATAAATGACAATTCCGTGCGTTGATGCTATAACATCAGTCCCTTTTTCCTTAAAAATATCAACTCCCTTATGAGTAATAGAACTCCCCCATGGATAGGCCCAAAACGAATTATCATCCCAATCGGCTGTAGTTGCCCCCTTTACAGGAATAATCATTTTTTGTGGAAGCAGAAAGCCTATAATTATTATAACTAGCGGTACTAAAGTATACTTTCGGGTTCTTCTGTCTCTAAAGAGTCGACCCATCCAGCCAAAAAGCCAAACTAAAAATCGTTCTGTAGTGCGTGTAATCATTCGATCTTAAAGATACAAATTCATAAAAAAGTATCATTAGGGAAAAATTGACATGCACTAAGGAAATACAACCATTCTCTAAGGTCTATTTCAAACGCATCTTTGCACTGTTATTAATCATCAAGTTGATTTTTTCAATTTGAACAAAAAAAGGAAATTATGAACAAGTCCATATTTAATTTAATAGACATCTTTAGAAGAGGAAATAGAAAAATTTTGAATACGATTTCTCCAAAATCGCATTGTTCACAAAAAGGTCATCATGATTTCTATTGTGATGCTGAAAAACCATTTATCACCAAAGAAAATATCATTTAGGAAAAATTGACATGCACTAAGGAAGATTGTTCATCGTATTGCACGAAAGCACATCCGACATTTGCATAAGAATTTATAAATCACACAAACCTCCATATTAACGGAAAATAAAAATTAAAATTATGAGCACATTTAACGTACCAAACAGAGAAGAAGTTAGCAGTAACAATCAAGCTATTTTTGACAAACTTAAAAACCAACTTGGTTTTGTACCTAATTTATTTGCAACCTATGCGCATTCAGAAAATGCACTAGGAAATTATCTAACACTTTCAGGAGCAAAGACGTCACTAAGCGCTAAAGAAAAAGAAGTAGTCAACCTTGCTGTAAGTCAAGTTAACAATTGTGCATATTGTTTAGCCGCACATACTGCAATAGGAAAAATGAATGGATTCAATGACGAACAAATCCTAGAAATAAGATCTGGTGCGGCAACATTCGACACTAAGCTGAATGCCCTAGCAGCATTGGCCAAGAACATTACTGAAAATAGAGGTGAGACTGATGAAACTGTAGTTAACAATTTCTTCAAAGCTGGATATACTAAAGAGAATTTGGTAGATACAATCGTTCTTGTAGGCGATAAAACAATCTCAAACTACTTGCATCGAACAACTCAAGTCCCAGTAGATTTTCCAGCTGCATTGGCTTTAGAAACAGTAGAAATTTAATCAATAAATAGTAATTAACATTAAACAAGTATCCGTCTAAGCGGAAGCAAAAATTCAAATTATGAAAAAAGTAATCTCAGTATTCGTATTAGTATTCGCAGTAGCATTTTCAACAAACGCTCAAGAGAAAATGATGAAAGACGCTGCTACTAAAACCATTGCATTAGAACAAACAAAAGGTGAGTTCACTCAAAAACAAATTACTGTAGCGCCTGGTTCCTACATTTTTGAGATCTCAAACAATGCCGTAGGACACAATGTAGGTTTTGTTTTAGTAAAAAAAGGGCAGGATATATCAAAACCCGAAAATCATATTAAAACAGCCTATGTAACCCAAGCGGTTGCAACAGGCACCTCGCAAAAGTCAAATGTTGTTTCCTTAGAAAAAGGAGAATACGTATACTTTTGCCCCCTGAACCCTACCTCGACAGACAATACTCTTATTGTCAAGTAAGTCGAACCTATGGGTAAGCCGAGGCCTCCAGAAATGGAGGCCTTTTTTTGCTGAAAGTGGTCTTCGACTGCGCTCAGACTGACATTTTAATATTGTTTAACCGCATTCAACTCCTCAAAAAAGAAATCGTCATTGGGTACTTCAAACTCAATACCTTTTACTTTATGGTTATTATCGGCCGTAAATTGAACAGTACCAAACGAAAACCATGGCTGATCTTTTTCCCAATGTATTTGATAAGTATCATAATGCCAATGAGAAAGTGTCGCTTTTAAATCTGGTGATCTTGTAAAATCAAGTACTAATTTCCCATTTTCCTCAGATACTTTAATCTCCCCATAACCGTCTGCTATGTAAGTCCCCGAAATATCATTCTTGGTAAATGAAGCTTCTGTGTCGGGTACTCTTTTTGCCTTTAGGTCTGCTATTCTGGTATCTCCGTTATAAAATCTATCGCTCCCGACTTTAAAGAAAGAAGACCAATCTTTTTCAGCTCTACCCAAATACCGATCAAAAACATAATACGCAATTGCACTAGTAGGAACCTTCACGCCATTAGTAAGCACCACTACTCCCAAATCAAGATCGGGCAATAGATTTACTGTCGATATCATCCCGTCATAACCGCCACCATGGCGCACCATATATTTACCTTGGTAATCTCCCAAAAACCAACCGAGGCCATATCCGGCCCAACGATTTCCAAAATCATTCTTGCCAACATGATTTCTTGTCATTGTGGTATGTGGCTTCCACATTTGATTACGACTTGCTTTACTAAAAAGTGTATCGTTCTTAATCACACCATGATTTAGGTTTGCCGCAATCCAAAGTCCCATGTCATGAACACTTGACAGCAGCCCTCCAGTTGCTTGTACATTATCCCAAGAAACCCAGGGCGTCGGTCGGTGCTTACCATTATCCCATTTATGTGGATTGGCATAATTACCTTTCGAATCTAGCTTTGCAACACTGGCAATTGTTCTGGTCATTCCAACTCGGTCTAATAAGCGTTCTTGAACATTTTCCTCCCAGCTTTTTCCCGTAACCTCTTCAATCACTTTTCCAGCCGTAATGAACATTAAATTAGAATAGCCGTAACCACTTCTAAATGGATAGGTTTGTCGAACATGCTTAATGTTTTTGATGATTTCCTCTGAAGTGAAATCACTTCGATACCATGTTACATCACCATAAAAAGTGCCTAAACCAACTCGATGACTCAGCAGATCCCTAATGGTCACCATACCTGAAACTGTCGGATCATACACTTCAAAATATGAAATATACTTTTGTACGGGATCATCCCATTTTAGCTTTCCTTCCTCTACTAACTGTGCCACCATAGCACTAGTAAATGCCTTTGTATTGCTTGCTATTGCATACAAGGTATGTTCATCATTCTTCTCAGGTTCCCCGAGTTCCTTCACTCCATATCCCTTTTCAAAAACGATTTCACCATCTTTCACAATGGCAACGCTAAGCCCAGGAACACCCCATTCCTCAACAGCGTTTTCAATGTATTTATCTAACTTTTTGAGATTAACCTTTTGTGCCTGAACTCCAGATAAAACAAGCAGACAACAAATGGAAATTATAACTCGTATCATATTAATTGTATTAAAAAAGAAAGGCTCCCGAATTGGAAGCCTTTCTATATCTTTTCTTGATTTATTCCAGAATACCATCAACAATACCGTATTCAACAGATTCTTGAGCATCCATCCAGTAATCACGATTAAAGTCTTTCATAACTTTTTCGAAAGACTGTCCGCAATTATCCGCTAATATTCGAGCACTAAGCTCTTTGGTTTTGATAATCTCTTTTGCCTGAATCTCGATGTTAGATGCTTGCCCTTGTGCACCACCGCTAGGTTGGTGAATCATTACTTTGGCATGAGGTTGAATAAAACGTCTCCCTTTTTTTCCAACAGACAACATTATTGAGCCCATAGAAGCGGCCAAACCTGTACAAATGGTAGACACTGGACTTTTCAAGCTTTTAACAGTATCATACATTGCAAAACCAGAAGTAACATATCCACCTGGACTATTAATGTATAATTGAATTTCCTCATTACTCACACTATCCAAATACATCAAACGCTCTACCACATGTTTTGCAGATTTATCATCTACCATTCCCCATAAAAATACCTTGCGTTCTTCCAGCATTTTTAAGTCAATAAGATCCTGTATTTTATTCTTTTTTTCTTTCATTAGTATCAATCGTATTTTACTGTATAAAAATAAGCAATATTCAACTACTACACTATTAGCACATGCATTGGTAAATTCTTATTTTTATTGTCTCAAGTAAGAAAGCATTACAATGAAAAAAATAGCTGTTATCCTCTTAAGTATTAGTTTATTTGTCGCTTGTAAATCAAATAAAAAAGACGAAGCAAATCCTGAAACTGCCATTGACGAGCGAAGTGTTCAGGAAAAAATTGCCGATGCCTACGGAATAAAAAACTGGCATAAGGTTGAAGAGATTCGGTTTACATTTAATGTTGATAGACCTGACAATCATTATGAACGCGCGTGGTCATGGAAACCAAAAACTTCTGATGTTACTGTGCAAACTGAAGAGGGAGATGTTAGTTTTAACACCAAAAATTTAGCTGAGGGAGATCAAGTTTCTGATCAACGCTTTATAAATGATAAATATTGGCTACTTGCACCCTTTCAGTTAATCTGGGATAGCACGGCCAACATAACCACTAAGGACAGTATTCAATCTCCTATTGGCGGAGAACTACTAGGAAAATTGACCATTACCTACCCTGCTGAAGGAGGATATACACCAGGAGATGCATATGATCTTTATTATGATCAGGATTATTTAATAAAGGAATGGGTTTTTAGAAAAGGAAATGCATCAGAACCAAGTATGATAACCACCTGGGAAAAGAATGAGGACTTTAATGGCATTACACTATCCACAAGTCACTATTCTCCCGATCGTGAATTGCAATTGTATTTTACCAATGTGGAAGTGATTATGAATTAGCCTATTGGGCTCAATGCTAATAAAACTGTATTTAAATTGGATTAAACTGAGAAACACCTCACCCCCGCCTCTCCTCAAGAAGAAGAGCCTTACCTTAAAAAGTGGAAAAAATCTATTTCTGCATTCTTGCTTCTAAAATATCAATCAATCACCTTAGTAATAGGCTGACCAGTGGCACCATTGGGAAATGCAATTCCTAACAAACTTGAAATTGTTGGCGCTATATCGGTAATACTTGTTTTATGTGTGGTGCTTCCTTGATTAATACCTTGCCCAAAAAATAATAGTGGTACATGGGTGTCATAAGTCATACCAGTCCCATGGGTTGAACCCGTTCGCGAATATAAAATTACTGCAGGATTCATCACATAAATAACATCTCCGGATCGCATTTGATTATATCCATTCTTAAGTGATACTTCTAACCCTTCGGTAAAGTCTCCTTCCATTAAATTTTCAGCACTATAGGCATTATGAATAAAATCATACTGCAAAATATGACGTACTAAAGCTTCTTGAATTTTTTCCTCATCAAGTCCCATTTCATCCACCAGATCATGATCTAAAAACAACTGATTGTTCGACATATTGATGAGTAGTTTTTCTGAACCGAACTTAGTTTTTAAAAACTCTTTGATCCTATTTCGAAAATCGGTGTTATTATAATACCCAGCTGGTATTTTTAGCGACTGCAAATAAGAAGGTACATGTACAGCACCATGATCCGCAGTTAAAAATACTGTGTATTTTCCTTTGCCCACTTTTTTGTCTAGCTCTTTAAAGATACGTTCTAAATCCTTATCCAAGCGTAAATAGGTATCCTCTATTTCAACGGAATTCACCCCAAAATTATGTCCTACATAGTCAGTACTAGAATAACTCACTACCAAAAAATCGGTTTCACTATCCATACCCAATTCTTCTTTATCTAATGCTTCAAGAGCAAAGTCAGTCGTTAGACTATTACCAAAAGGTGTAGCCCTTAAAATACCATAATTCCCATTTTCCTTACTTAACTTTTTAAGATTGTAAGGAAACGTAGCACTCTCTTTTCCTTTAAAACCGCCTTCAAAATTATTTTTGTCAGCACCACTAGCGGTATAGGTTTTCAAATCATATAAGGTCTCCCAAGTATCAAGGTATTTTTCTAAACTGTGTTTTTTGTTAAATTTCTTCACCCAATCTGGCAACTCTTGCATATAATACGTACTAGTAATCCAATTGCCTTCATCCCCACCAGTAAACCAATAGGCCGCATTAGCAGAATGTCCCGCAGGCAATATCGAGCCCCGGTCTTTAATTGCAACCCCAATTGTTTTGCCACGCATCTGGGTATGAAGTCTATTTTGATCTGCCACCGTAGTGGTAAGCATTCGGTGCGGGCTCATTTTACCTGCATCAGTTTTAGAACCAACACTATTATAACGATCATCTCCTGCACAATAAACCATTTTATCATTACGCTTATCATAAAAGTTATTGCTAATCACCCCGTGAACACTTGGTGTAGTACCTGTATGCACCGATGCATGTCCAGGACCAGTATAGGTAGGCACATAGTTAAAGTGATTGTTTTTACAATTGAATCCCTCGTTGACCATACGTTTAAATCCACCATCTCCGTAACGATCCCAAAAGCGAGTTAGGTAATCATACCGCATTTGGTCAACTACAATTCCTACTACCAATTTAGGGTTTTCAAAAGGAGCTTTTTCTGATTGACCCTTAATAGATATACTTCCAAAAACCAACAATACTGCCAACAAATTCTTAACCATGATGTCTGATATAATTTTGTATTTCAAAAATAATGCATTTTGGTTGACGGGTGATGATTATAATTAAAGTGATTGTTATCATTTTGCTTTTGTCTATTCAATTTCTAGATGATAAACCCTATTTTTATCCTATGATTTATATTGAAAATCTAGGCCGCTATTTTGCTATGCTCCGAAAAGTTTTCAGCAAGCCTGTAAAGTGGTTAATTTTAAAGGATCTTATCCTCAAAGAAATGAATGATCTTATCAATAACTCCTTAGGTATTGTTGCATTTATTTCTTTTTTCGTTGGTGGTGTAGTCACTATACAAACGGCACTAAATATTGACAACCCGTTCATTCCTAAATATCTTATAGGTTTTGCAACAAGGCAGTCTATCATATTAGAGTTTGCACCCACTTTTGTATCCATCATCATGGCAGGAAAAGTTGGCTCGTTTATCACATCGAGTATAGGCACAATGCGAGTTACGGAACAAATAGATGCACTAGACGTAATGGGTGTAAATTCACTAAACTATCTTGTTTTTCCTAAGATAGTCGCTATGTCTTTGTATCCCTTTTTAATAGCAATAGGAATGTTTTTAGGCATTTTAGGAGGTTGGACAGCAGGCGTTGTCGGTGGATTAACTTCTAGCGAGGCTTTTACGACTGGACTGCAAATGGACTTCAAGACCTATCATATAGCATATGCTTTTATTAAAACAGTAGTTTTCTCATTTGTACTAGCCACAGTTCCTGCTTTTTATGGCTATTATATGAAAGGTGGCGCCTTAGAAGTAGGCCGCGCAAGTACAACCGCTTTTGTTTGGACAAGTATCGTAATCATCGTGCTTAATTTTATACTAACACAATTAATACTTGGTTAATGATAGAGGTCAATAATTTACATAAATCGTTTGGCGATAATCATGTTTTAAAAGGAATCTCTACCACTTTTGAAAAAGGAAAAACAAACTTGATAATTGGTCAAAGTGGCTCGGGAAAAACGGTTTTTCTAAAGTCTTTACTCGGTATTTTCGAACCAGATGAAGGAACTATCTCATTTGATGGAAAGATATATTCTGAATTAGAGGAGAATGAAAAAAGAGAATTACGTACAGAGCTAGGAATGGTATTTCAGGGTAGTGCGTTATTTGATAGTATGACGGTTGAAGAGAATGTAATGTTCCCGCTAAAAATGTTTTCCAATCAAAGTAAAAGCGAGATGGCAGATCGGGTTGACTTTGTATTAAAGCGTGTGAACTTGTTAGATGCGGAAAAGCGTTATCCATCGGAAATATCTGGAGGAATGCAAAAAAGGGTTGCCATTGCTAGAGCAATTGTTATGAACCCTAAATATTTGTTTTGTGATGAACCTAATAGTGGTCTAGACCCTAAAACGGCCATTTTAATTGACAATTTAATACAGGAAATTACTGACGAATATCAAATCATTACGGTAATTAATTCGCATGACATGAATTCGGTAATGGAAATTGGCGAAAAGATCGTGTTTTTAAAAGATGGAATAAAGGCTTGGGAAGGCACCAACAAAGAGATCTTTAAAACCGATAATGAGGCAGTCACTGATTTTGTATACTCATCCAATCTATTCAAAAAAGTAAGACAGGCCTATATAGACGAGAATTGATTATTGGATTTAAGTTTTTCTGAAGAATTCGAAATGCCTTTAAAAGGAGTCCAATATCATTTTACGACAAACACTTGGCAACATGATGCTCCTGGGGGTTGGTTTTTTGTAAGCATCCCGAAAGAAATTTCAAATGAAATAAGAACAATGTTCAAAAATGAAGAGGAAGGATGGGGACGATTAAAAGCTACAGCACAAATTGGAAAAACAGAATGGAAAACGGCAATTTGGTTTGATTCAAAATCCAATGTCTATCTGCTTCCGCTAAAAGCAGAAATCCGAAAAAAGGAAGGTATTTCAATTGATCAAGAAGTAGCTGCTCGTATTTGGATTTAAGGAAATCACATTTTCCTTTTCAAGCTTCAATTTATCCTTTAGCGAACTCTCCAAAATGCCATAAAATTCCGCTTGGATCATACAAGAAACACTCTCGTCCCCAATCATTATTATGAATATGTGTTAGCCTAACTCCATCGTATTTTTGATCCAGCTGTAACTCGGATAATTCTTTATGATAACGATCGACATCATCAACCTCTACAAATACCATAGTATTATCAACCCAGTCTTTTGTGTAATAATCCTGAAGGTAAAAGCCGAAGCCATCATTTCCGAAATACGACATTTTACCAAGTCTTACTTCTTCAAAACCGAGATCCTTATAGAAGCCTCTTGAAAGGTCAAAATTCTTAGCCCCGATAAAGGCTCTTATGGATTTGATGTCATGCTTCATCTATTCTAATCTCTTTGAATTACAATACTATCTTTTTTCAAACGGGTTTCGAGCCATTTTTTTAGTTTACGTTGCTCTGCAAAAGATTTTGAAATATCCATAGAATCTTTCCATTTTACTGTAAATAGCAACGTAGTGTCCATTTTACTAAAATTAGATTTTACTAAGCGAGCATAACCCATTTCTTTTAGGTCTTCATAATTGATCTTTGCCTCTGATATAACTGCTTCAAAGTCGACCTCATCTTTCAATTTACTCAACTCTGCAACCTCATCTTCCAGTAATTGGATTTGCGCTTCTTTTGAGGAAAGCTGTGCTTTTTTGTCCTGATATAATTCAGTTATATATTCAAGCCTCTCTTGATTATCATCTCTACCGCCTTGAAAAATTGTTAATTTTGCTTTGGACAATGCACCATTACTTGACTGCGCTATTTGCGACTTCCATGTATCTTCGACAGTTTCAGGAATACCTTCATTTCCAACAAACACAAGTTCTATTATTGGTTCACCTCCATTGTAATCTTTTTCGCTTAAATCATCAACATAGCGGCCACCTTTGGAAAATTTATAGGTTTTTACGTAATCATTAATAAACGTATTCAAGGCACTATCAAATCTAGATTCTTGTAATGCGTTATAAAAAATATATCCAGCTGGAATCATCATGACCAAACCGACTAAAGATGCTACTCTAGCAATAAATCTTCTTTTCGCAGAGTTTGCATAACGAACCATCGGGAAACGAAGTAATTTGAGAACCAAAAAAGTAGCCAATCCGATAAAAATAGTATTGATTAGAAATAAATACATTGCTCCAATGGCGAAGTCAAAACGACCGATTGCCAAACCAAACCCCACAGTACACAAAGGTGGCATTAAAGCTGTAGCAATCGCCACACCAAAAATAACTGAAGCAATGGTTCCTTTTTTAGCACGAGCAATTACCAAAGCAAGTCCCCCAAAAAAAGCAATCAAAACATCACGAATATCCGGTTTCGTTCTTGCCAGAAGTTCAGAAGGATTATCACCAATTACCGGAAATACATAAAAAAACAAAAAGGCAGTAAGTATACTTAACACTACCATCACCAAGAAGTTCTTAACGGATCTTCGTAAGGTATCAATATCATTAATAGCCAAAGACATACCCATTCCTAAAATGGGACCCATTAATGGTGAAATTAACATCGCCCCAATTACCACTGCCGTACTATTGGCATTTAAACCAACAGATGCAATAAAAATGGAACAGACTAGAATCCAAGAAGTATGCCCTTTAAACGGGATGTCCGCCACAATAGCTTCAATAGTTGCTTTTTGGTCTGTGTTACTCCGAATATCCAGTAACTCGCGCAAGAATTTTTTTAAACTCCCCCAGGCATCGCCAAACTCTTTTTTTACTTCGTCTTTTGAAACTTCTTCGTTTAGGTCTTCGTTTTGGTTAGGTGTGGTGTTCTCCATAAATTATCCGTAATGTTCTCCAAAAGTGTCTTTAACTTGATTCAGTACTTTTTTAATATCCTGCTCTTTCTTTTTAGGATATATTAATAAAACTTCCTCTTTGTCAACTACAATATAATCATTTAGTCCATCAACAACCACCAGTTTTCCTTTGGAAGTTCTAATCATATTATTTTCAGCGTTTAACAGCAAGGTTTTTCCGTTAACTATCGCATTATCAGATACATCCTTATCCAACTTATCATAAAGCGACCCCCAAGTACCTAGGTCATTCCAGTCGAAAGTTGCTGGCAACACCTTAACATTGGTCGACTTTTCCATGATTCCGTAATCAATAGAAACATTCTCTGCCTTTGGATAATTTTCCAGGATAAAAGCTGATTCTTCACTTGTGTTGTAGCTGTCCATTCCTTTATCAAAAAGATCGAACATAGCAGGTGATAAATTTTGAAACGCTTTTACAATGCTATTTACAGACCAAATAAAAATGCCCGCGTTCCACAAGTAATTTCCTTGATCTAAAAACGATTTGGCTGTTTCGTAATCTGGTTTTTCAGTGAATTGTGCTACCATTTTTACATCACTTTTCGTTCCTTTTTCATATTGAATATAGCCATAACCTGTATTTGGAAAACTCGGTTTTATACCCAGAGTCATTAAAACATCTTCGCCTTCACAAGTATCAAAAGCTGTTTGGATATTGTTGGTAAACGCTTGTTCATCCTCAATCCAATGATCGCTTGGTGCTACGACCATCACAGCATCGGGATTCTCTTTCTGAATTTTTAGAGCTGCATATAAAATACAAGGTGCCGTGTTTCGCATGGCCGGTTCTAACACTACTTGTCGTTGTGTAATACCGCCTAATTGTTCGAAAACAAGGTCATTGTATCGCTCATTCGTTAGAATGAAAATATTTTTAGCTGGAACAATCTTCGAAAGTCGGCTAAAGGTTTTTTGAATCAGGGTCTCCCCTGTCCCTAACATATCGTGAAACTGTTTCGGGAAGCTACTTGTACTTACTGGCCAAAAACGCGATCCTACTCCTCCTGCCATTAGTATGGCGTAATAGTTTTTATTCATTTTTTAAATTTTTATTTAATCGAATGTCAGTTCGAGTGATTGTATGTAACCCTAAGGGAACATAGAATTGTATCGAGAACCTTTACCTCACTATTAATATGACAGTATACTTAATACGACCACTTTTGTAAAGTGGGGTCTCGATACTATTTTTTCTTCGTGCCTCAAAAAAATCACTCGACCTGACATTTTGGGCTAACTCAACAACTCCACCTCCACATTGGGATTAAAAAGGTATATTTTTCCTGTTTTCACCTCAACGCATTCGTACCGTTTTACTCTTTTATTTCCTTTTTTAAAAATGCGACCGTTGTGTATTCTAAATAATTGACCATCTCTAATTTCAAAAACATAGTTTTTATCATTTTCTGGGTCATATTTTTTGAGTGCTACCGATAAGTGTGCGTCAGTATCACTACTGGCTTTTGGGTTTCGAAAATGCTTGGCAATTATCGGCAATAAATTTGATGGAAAAATAGTGGGATTTATAAATGGAACCATCAACTTCTGAAAGGTCATTTTCCACTCGATACCATGAGGCTTAATTCTTCTACCAAATTTTTCAAAAGCTAATAAGTGCGCTATCTCATGAATCAGGGTAATTAAAAACCGATATTTATTCAAACTGGCATTTACGGTAATTTGATGTTGCCCATTTGGCATTCTCCGATAGTCACCATGTCGTGTAACGCGCTCGCGAACAATTTTAAGGTGAATTTCGTTCAACTTTATCAACTCAAAAACTGGTTCAATTGCCCTTTCAGGAATGTATTGTGCTAAGATATCCTTCACTGTTTCAAAAATAATGGATTTACCAAATAAGAAGTGCCTCATCCTCTCCCTTTTTATTACAGTTTATTCAACAAAAAACGAAAATTGTAACTTCACTTCTCCAACTAAACCAACAGACTAATGAAAAATCGAATTCAATCGATCGATATTTTAAGAGGCCTTACCATCTTTTTAATGATCGTGGTCAATACACCAGGGTCATGGTCCCATGTATATGCACCCCTTTTACACGCTAAATGGCATGGCACTACTCCAACTGATCTGGTTTTTCCTAGCTTCTTATTTATCGTTGGTATGTCAATGTTTATCTCTTTCAAAAAGGCGAGTTCAAGTAATAAATTACTCTTTGGTAAAGTATTAAAACGAGGGCTACTCATTCTTTTAATTGGACTCGCTTTAAACTGGTTTCCTTTTTATCATCAGAATATTGTTGATTTAAGAATTTTTGGTGTGCTGCAGCGCATCGCTCTAGCATTTTTGTTGGCAGGTTTTATTTTGAGTTTTATTAAAAAGAGAAATCATATTATAATCGCATTTGTCGTATTACTTCTTGCTCATTGGGGAATACTGTATTTCTTTCCGGTTGGAGCTGATCCTTTTGCGCTAGATGGAAATATTAGCGGTCCTTTAGATATTATATTAGTCGGCGAAAAACATGTGTATGGCGGTTTCGGAATCCCATTTGACCCAGAAGGATTGCTAGGAACCTTATCATCAGCGGGGCAGGTTTTATTGGGCTACTTAGTCTGTCGATATTTTATGGAATCGAATGCTTTGGTAAACGGTAAAACACGAAATCTACTGTTTTTCGGAATTACTGCTATCGGTCTGGGATTACTATGGAACATAATCTATCCAATAAACAAGCCTCTATGGACTGGCTCTTATGTCTTTTTTACCTCAGGAATCATCACTTTAGTCTGGGCGCTCTTAATTTGGGTCATCGATATTATGAAACTTGACAAATGGGCTTTTGTTTTCAAAGTATTCGGCAGGAATCCGCTGATTAGTTATGTACTATCTATAGTTGTTGTAAAAATATTGATGCGCATTATAAAAATCGAAGAGAGTAACGGATATGCGCTTTTGTATCAAAAGGTATTTCAACCTATTGGCGATAAATTAGGCAGTCTTTTATTTGCATTGAGCATTACAATGTTGGTTTGGCTGTTTGCTTATTGGTTGTACAAGAAAGGGAAAGTTATTCGGGTTTGAATCTTGGGTTAAGGGTAAAGGTTAGTGGTTGATTCTCAATCTCTATTGCCCTTTATCAAATTACCAATTAGAGCTTGAAAAATTCTCATTCCGGTTTCTAGAATTTCCTCTGGAAAATCGTAATCCGCATGATGTAAAGCCGGGGTATTTAAGCCAGAACCTAATCCGAACATTCCGGTTTTATAGTCTTTTGTAAACCAGCCAAAATCTTCACCAAATTTAAATGGATATGGTCGATGTTGGATATTGAAACCGCTTTGTTCAGCAGCCTTTTTGATTTGATTTACACAATCGGCATCATTTTTTGAAGCGGGGAAGTGCTCAAACCAATTGATTTTGTATTCAAGCTGATGCGCACTTGCTATTGTTTTGACAGTCTTGATAATTTCAGCTTTTAAACCATCCATCATCGCTGTATTCCAAGTTCGAATGGTATAATGAAGTTCTCCTTCTGCAGGAGAAATACCATAAGCTTTCTCGCCCATCGTAAGATGAACAGGAGTCAGAACAGCAAAATCATTATCATTCGGATTATTATTATTCATTTGTGTTAAAGCTGACAATAATTCCGAAATGGCTTTGGCAGGGTTTATGGCATTTTCAGGCTCTGCTGCATGGGCTTCCTTTCCTTTTAAGTGAATTGACAAGCTTTGAACTTCTGCTGAAAAATTAGAATCCATGACAATAATTTCATGCATTGGCTCCCCGGGAATATTATGTAAGGCAAATACATAGTCAGGATTTAATGATTGAAAACGTTTGTCCTGTAAAACGGCATAAGCCCCTTTTCCAGTTTCTTCGGCTGGTTGAAAAAGCAGTACAATCTTACCTCTGTCAAAATTCTGCTCTTTAATCCAAAAAATAAGCCCTGCGACGATTGCCATATGACCATCATGTCCGCATTTGTGCGAAACACCGTCAATGTTGGATCGATAATCAATCGTATTAGTTTCTCGAATAGGTAATGCATCCAGCTCGCATCGTATAACTATTGTAGGTCCTTTATCTGAAAAATCATATACGGCTGCAAGTCCACCATTTCCTCCCAATTTATCGATTATGAAAGTGGGTTCATGATGTTTAGTTATGAAGTCTTTAATTCTTGTTGAAGTTTGATTTTCAAAACCAGATAGTTCTGGATGTTGATGAAGTTCTTTGCGTAAAGTTTTAATTTCTTCAATCATAAAAAGGGAAACAACATAATTATAAATTCAAGTTAAGACATTTCTAATAGTTGCAAGGCACGCTATTGTTTTATATGTTTAAGAAATAACTAATACGACAACCATGAAAAAAGCAGCTTTAGCGATCAGTTTTTTACTGATTTCATTTATTTCGCAAGCCCAATATGAAATCAAATCGATTGAAGGATACTCACCAAATATTGGAGTACTTATTACAATGTTAGATGACCTGAAGGAACGTGTCACTTCATCGGTTAGAGATCTTAATCAGGAGCAAACTGATTTTCTATTAGATGACAATGCCAACCGAATTGGCGCAATGATTTATCATTTAGCGGCGACTGAAAAATATTATCAGTTATACACTTTTGAAGGAAGACAGTTTAATGCAGAAGAGCAAAAAACCTGGGGCCTGGCTTTAGGCTTAGGTGAAAGCGGTAGAGATTCTAAATTATTAAAAGGAAAACCAATTAAGTACTATCTAGACATATGGGATGACGTGCGTGCTGACACTAAAAAGATGCTTAAGACTAAGGATGATGCTTGGTTAAACACCAAAGCTAGCAGAATGAACTATCACTGGGCATGGTATCATGTGATGGAGCATCAAGCGAATCATATGGGGCAAATTCGCCTGATTCAGAAACGAGCTGGATAACGGTTTAGAAAACTAAAGTAATTTATCAAGTAGGTCGGTTATTTGTCGCTTTGCTGATACATTCCCGCTAACAAATTGAATGACGCCATCTTTATCTAATATGATGTTCATTGGGTAGGCATTAACTTGCATTTCATCTAATTGAGTTCGTGCATCAGTAATATGAGTAAAATCGAAATCTTTGATTTTTAAAAATTGTTTAACCTTTTCCTGGGTATCAAAAGTGATTGCCAGAAAATTCACCTGATCTCCATATGCTTTTTTTACCTCATTAAATAGAGGTATTTCTTTTATACACGGAGGGCATTTAATAAACCACATATTAATAAAGGTTGGTTTTCCAGCGATATCAGTCTTGTCATAGAAGCTTCCATTCGGTTTTTTGAACATACTAATATCAAAATGTTCACCTATCTTTTCCTTATGCTTAGTAAAAGGATCAAAAGAAGATTTTTTGGTGGATGTACTAGTTAATTTAGCTTTTCCTTTTTTTAATTCTAATATTTCTACAATATTGATGATTGAATCTTTTTTTACGATTCTCTCTTTGATTTTCATTTCAAAGACACCTTCGTTTTTGAATTTTTTATCAAATATATCGAACACCTGTTTCGAAAAAATTTGGTTGTCAGGCATTTTATAATAGGTCTTTTGCGCGCTACATACAATTGGAAGGAATGCAAGTAAATAAAGAAATGATTTCATTGAATAAAAATTATAGTGTTTTATTAAAGACGTCATAAATAACCCACTGTGACAATGATTTAAATGTAAAATTGAGTAATAGTAGTTTTACTAGAAGTAGGTGTTTTTCAAGATGCTTTAATTTAAAAGCTATGTTACCTAACTATTTCAACTAGATATACAATTCCAAAAATCCAACCCATATATAAGATGGTATAGCTCAGCGCATACATCGCTGAAACACCAATATCTCCAGCTGTTTCCTTTGACTTGCTAAAAACCAATTTTAATGCACGAAAGAAAACCCAGTACAAAGTAGCAAGTAGAATAAAAATTGAAATCCAAAATAGGGCTTCAAGTAGTAGAAACAACAAGAAAAAAAGAATCGTCATTCCTATCCACAATAAAACAGAAATAACAACTCCTTCGCAGCCATCTCCCACATCTGTTGTAATATCAATATTTGTGCTATCTGGGGTAAAAATATCTGGTAGTAGATCACCCCTCTTGAACAACTTAAACTTCGGATAGTCATCTTGCAATCCTAAGCCAACGTATAACCCATAGGTCATAAACAAAAAAAGTAACGATCCAATGATTGACAGAGACCAATAAAAGTTAGCAGTAATCGAACGATGTGATTCTATTCCAGTAAAATAAACAGTCAATGAAGTCGTAACGATTACAAGAATGGAGACTATGAAAACTGATTTTCCTTTAAGGTATGGCGGTTTTGGTTTCAAATGGAAAAATTCATTTATTTCTTTATTTCATAACTCAACTCCACCATCCCATCTTTAAAGGCGGTGATATCCTTTAAATGCAAAGGCAATTCTTTACCAACATAATCAAAAAACAATATTCCATCACCCAGAATAATGGGTATGATTGATTGCACGATTTCATCAGCAAGATTTAATCGAAGGAATTCTTTGGTGGTCTTCGATCCTCCCACCATCCAGATATTTTTGTAATTGGATTTTAATTGTCCGTTTACCAACTCAGTAAGATCTCCTGAATAAAAATTGACAGTTTCTTTATCTTTTTTATGTGCTTTATGACTTAGCACTACAACAGGTTTATCTCCATAAGGCCAACCCAGTTCTAGGGCATGTTCATAGGTACGTGCGCCCATAACATAACAATCAATCGATTTTAAAAATTCAGCGATATATTCTTGGGTAAGAGCTTTACCAGCTGCATAGGTATCATTGGATTGCATCCAAGAAACACTCCTGTCTTTTTTGGCTATAAAGCCATCAAGACTGGATACCATATGGATTGTTATTTTGGAATTCACTACTTACAACGAAAATTGAAAGTTGTTAAGTTAAGTATTTATTGCGGAAATAAAATGAGCAGAATTTAGTTATGGACACTAATAAACAAGTCTATTTATAGCCTCTTCAATATTCCAAATCCAACATTTAAAGTCCGAAATCCAAAATCGGAATCCTTTAAGACTTTTGAAATGCTTCTATTGTGATCAACTTTAAGTTGCAGAGCTAGTCGCTGACTAAAATTATATTCAACTCCAGCTCCAAGTTTTAATCCGAGTACGTAGTTATTTACTCTTGCATCAAGTTCAAGATTATTCAAGGCGAACAGGCTGTTAAGTCCGGCTTCACCAAATAATCGAGTTTTATTTGGAAGGAAATAGTACTTCATTGTCATGGGAACTTCAATATATCTAAAGTCTGAAGTTTCTGGGTTTGGTGGTTGGATAAAATCACATACGAAGCAAAAGTATGTACCTGTAAAGTCTTTATTGGAATAGTTAATTGCAGTATTAATTGTAAAGTTGCTATTCAAAAAATACTCTAAATCAGCGCCAATCCTATAATTAAACTTATCATAATCAGCAGAGAATCCAGTAACATCGCTAAAAAAGATCATTTCTGAACTCAAATTACTTTCTAAACTTGCGGATATTCCAATCCTAATTTTGCTTGGGTCAGCATCCTGTGCCCGAAGTATTTTTGAGTTTAAAAACAGGCATGTAAAAAGCAAAATCAGTAGCGAATTTTTCATGAGTTCTAAGATATTATCCGATTTTAAGATGTGTGCATTTTAAATACGTTGCGTCTTAAAAAAACTCGTTCTAATCTTTAACATTAAATTGCACCTAAACCCCTTTATATAATTATCTCGACGTCTTCAGAAAGTTTTATTGCTCTTGATGAAGTACCCACTTGTATACGATATATTCCTTTCTCCAATTCCCATTTTGATGTAGTCTCTGACCAATAACTCAGTTCCAAAACAGGAATCTGAAAATTCAAATTAATTGATTCACCAGCATTAAGGTTTTTAGTTTTAGTGAATGTCCGCAATTCTTTTACAGGGCGATCGATAGTTGCATTTGGTTTAGAAGTATAGACTTGCACCACCTCTTTCCCTGCGAGATCACCCGAGTTTGTAATATTAACTGATATAGAAATCGTATCATTTTCTATCTGAACATTCAAATCACTATAATTGAAGTTAGTATATGACAAACCATAACCAAAGGGATAAGACACTTTTAATTCTGCCTTATCAAAATGGCGATATCCCACATAAATACCTTCTTCATAATTTGTATAATCCTTGTTTTTTATTTGTTCATCTTCCGGCTTTTCTTCCTTGCTAGCTGTAAGCATTTTAATAAAGTCGATTGGTTCCCCATCTAGTGGAAAGTTCGCATTAGAAGCATGATCATTTAAATTTACAGGAAAAGTCATTGGTAATTTCCCGCTTGGGTTGACTTTACCACTCAAAATATCAGCAACGGAGTTACCGCCTTCCTGTCCCCCTTGCCAAGCCAATAAAATGGCATTGGGCTGAGCTTTCCAAGAAGCTGTTTCAATGACACCGCCTACATTCATAACCACCACTACTTTTTTACCAGCTTCTCTAAATGCCGAGCATACATCGCTTATCATTTTTTGCTCGGTATCTGATAATAGAAAATCATCTTTTTCTACACGGTCGCCACCCTCTCCACTATTTCTTCCAATAGTGATTATACCCACATCAGCGCTTTTGACAATATCAGCTAAATCTTCCTTAGAATAGGCCATTCTTGGCGGAAAGTATGGATTGGTCATCGCATCTAAGCCTTCCGGTTTGACAAACGCTTCTTCGTTAGTTGCTTTATGTGATTCAAAGAGATCTTTTGCTTTTTTATTGATAGTGTAACCAGCATTTTCAAGTCCTTGTTCTAATGAGATCGTGTATGCTTCATTCACATCGCCCGAACCCGTACCGCCGGCAATAAAGTCGTATGAGGTTACCCCCAATAATGCGATATTTTCGGCATTCGCAATTGGTAATACCTGCTCATTTTTTAACAGTACCATTCCTTCTGCGGCAGACTGACGTGTAATCTTCGCATGCGCATCTAAATCGGGATTGTTAACATATTTATAGTTCTGCATCTTTTTAGATTGCATCACCAACTTCAGAATGCGTCTAGTTGCGGTATTAATTGCCGTTTCAGAAAGTGTTCCCTCTTCAGCAGCTTCTTCCAAAGCTTTCCATTGCTTTTTTGTACCTGGTTCTAACAAGTCATTTCCTGCTGCAATCATTGCAGCCGCATCATCGCCACCAAACCAATCAGTCATTACAAGGCCTTCAAATTTCCAATTATCTCGGAGAATATCGGTTAAAAGATCTTTACTTTCGGGTACATAAGTCCCATTTATCTTGTTGTAAGAGGACATGATGGTCCAGGGTTGCGATTTATTTACGATAATCTCAAAGCCTTTCAAATAAATCTCGCGCATGGCTCTGTCAGAAACAATGGCATTATTAAAATTGCGATCAGTTTCCTGATTGTTCGCCACAAAATGTTTTACTGCAGTACCGATGCCCTGAGACTCAATACCGTTAATCATTGCAGCACCAATAAAGCCCGTTAGTACTGGGTCTTCAGAATAGTATTCAAAATTTCGGCCACATAATGGATGGCGATGGATGTTTGCACCCGGACCCAAAATCACATCTATTCCATATTCTTTAGCCTCTGTACCCATAGCAGTCCCTACTTGGTTGACTAAATCAGTATTCCAAGTAGAAGATAATAAAGTGCCTATTGGAAAAGCCGTGCAATAATAGGTACGCTCTTCTCCTTCGCGCTTAGGAGCAATTCGCAATCCTGCCGGACCATCGGATAAATAAATCGTTGGTAAGCCCAAACGCGGTGTTGGAACAATTGTTCCTACCGCACCTGGCACAGCAGTGTCGCCTCTACCTAGAGCGGAGTTAATTCCCGAACCTTTAAGAAGGTGTATTTTTTCTTCTAAGGTCATTTGCGATAGTGCATCAGCTACCCTTTCATCTGTGGACTTTCGGTTATCTTCATAAATATCCAATTTCTCATTTCCGTTTCTATCTAAAAAGGTATGACCGTCGATGGTTAATTCGTTGAACACAGTTTTTTCTGCATAATCCTTTTCAAAATTTAGGAAGGTCGAATTGACATACCACCAGCCTACTAGGGCTAATAGTATTAATAAAAGAATAAGGATACCGATTGCTTTTAAGGATACTCGAACTGCTTTTTTCATCTATTCTAACATTAGAGTGGCTAGTTATCATAAATATACGATAATGAGCAATCAATTGTTAGCCTAGGTTATAGATGGAAGAGCCATAAACGGGTTATGAATGACTACTGCAACTGAAAAAAATACTTCTCTAGAAAATAAGAATTGGCTCTAGGGTATGTTTTAATTCAACATAGCTGGCAAAATAAACGCCTGCAAAATATCTCTAGGTTGGTTACCTTTTCTATTTCTAAAGTTTCCGGATGTAATAACAACTACTGATTCTAACTCCGGAATTATGAAAATAAACTGCCCACCAGCGCCCCTAGCTTCAATAGTCTCAATCGATTTTCCATTCACCTCATAGGTGTCGTGCCACCACAAATAGCCATATTGATTTTTATCTCTTACATCTTGTAACTGCATGTGTTTTTGAAAGGACTCTTCTACCCATTTTTCAGAAATAACCTGGTTACCCTTCCAATTGCCTTTATTTAAAAACAACTGCCCGAATTTGAGTAGATCCCGAGAGGTTAACAACATACCGCCACCAAAATAAGGTGTGGTTTCAGAATCGTCTGTCTGATTGATATAATTGGTAATACCCAAAGGAGCAAAGAGTTTTTCGTGCATATACTGTTCGAGCGGTATGTTTAAGCGTTCGTTTAAATATACACCCAATAAAAAGGGATTTGCAGAGCCATAATCGGCATAGGTTCCTGGAGTTTGTATCATTGGGGCTTCTAGCACACTTTGAAGCCATTTTTTACCCTTGTTTGTATTAGGGTTTTGATAATAGTCCTCAGAAGCTAAATTGTTAACGTCAAGCCCGGAGCTCATAGTCAGTAAATCTTTAAGCTTGATATTCGCCTTTTTTTCGTCTTTAGTATATTGATAGGCAGCAGGTATAAAATCATATAACTTCTCATCAACATCCTTAATTATTTTATCATCGATTGCAATACCAATCATAGCTGATGAAATACTTTTGGAAGCCGAACGTAAATCGTGGGGAATTTTGGCGTTATGCCCATCAAAGTACGCCTCAAAAACCAACTTATTCTCTTTGGCAATAAGTACACTGTGTGTATTGACCAATTTGTTGGCTTTAACACTATCTATTAATTTGTTTAGTCCTTTTTCATTAATTCCCAATTCATCAATATTGGCTGTTGTCCAGCCATCATTTAATTCCTTTGGTGTGCTTGTGTTTTGTTGCTGTTTTATGGGATTTTGATTGTATTCCCATCCATTATCAGTATGTGTTAAGCTTGTTTTTGCAATTAAAACATCAGACAAGAACATCTCGAGTTCTATACTACTATCTAATAATGCAGCGCGAAAATTAAGTCCGGTCATGCTATCCCGAAACAACAATGTTTCTCCTTCTTTTTTAAATTCACCAGTCCACATTCCTCTAAATCGTTGATCGCCAAAAAAGGGATAGGCCACCATCCCGCCATCATCAGTATGCTCTACATACAGATTAATATCGTCAGATTGCAAACCATTATCTACCATAAACGGATTCCATACGCCAACAAACGCACCATCAGCTGTTTTAGGAAAGTTAACATGGTATATCAATTTTCCAGTTTTAATAAATCCGCTAATTAGCTGTTTATTAGCATCATATTTCAAATTGAAAAACAACTGTTCATCAACACTAAAAACAATGCCTTCATCGCTCGAAGATGCCAATTGCTCATCAATAACTACTTTATCATTGGCAATGGTAAGATGATATGTATTCGATTCTAATTTTTCTATTGAAACTCCAAAGTTGAAACTGTTTTTATTGGGTAAAAAGCCTATCCATTCCCCTGAATAATCTTGCTTGTTACGTTGTGCACAACTTGTAAATGTATTGATAGTGATTAATAGTAGAATTACGAGGTATTTATGCATTATTTATAAGATTTAGAAGCAAAGATATCAGGTCAATAGCATCAAAAATTGTATGAGATTAACATTAAGCGTTCTTATTAATCATTTTTCGATACTGACTAGGATTGATATTAAAATGAGATTTAAAAACCCGATTAAAATGGCTTTGGTCAGAAAATCCGACTTGATAGCCAATTTCAGTTAGCGAAATTGATGAATCTAATAATAGGGGAAGAACGTTTTTGAGTTTCTGTTTTCTAATATAATTACCAAGACTCATCGAGAGGTATTTTGGCGCGGCCCTAGATATATGAACCGGATGTACATTCAGCTCTTTAGATAAATACTCTAAACTTAAAGTAGCTGTATCGTAATGTAGTAGTTCTTTTAAATGATCAACCCAAATAGGATAGTCAAGTGAACCTATCTTCTTTACATCGCTTAGAGTGTCACATATTTGAAGTAATAAAAGCTCGACTGACAGCGTGCTAAAACTATCAGAAAGTACAAATTCGCGATACAAATTTGCAAAAAGAACATGTAATTGGGGATTATGAATAAGCTGACTCCCTTCCCATAAATTCAAGGAGATTCCCTTTTCTTTAAGCCATTTTTTTTCAAATTCTAAATGGAAGCCGCTAGCGTTTTCTGAATGTTTAGACCCGTAATGTGGCTCTTGCCAATTATTAAACATCAAGCTACCTGACGGACACAGTGTTTCAACTTTCGTATTGCAGTCCTTCATATTGCCCTGCAAGACATACATAAAATATGGGTTTTCATGATAATGCCAATCCGTTCTCTCTGCGGTGTAGGTGTACTGCGATAGCAAGACACCATTGAAAGCGTTTTCTGAATTTTGATTTCCGTAATACTCTCCTCGAGATAAGATCTTCATCTTTTAGTATGATTGTGTATTGCTCTAGAATATTTAGCTATGAAAAATCAACTAATCCTATTTGAAAGCCTTTCAATATTAAAGTTTTTTAAAAGATATTCTAAAAAGTTAAGTAAGCCAAGGTATTTCGAAGAGTTATTTACTTCCGAAAATTAATTGTTTGAAGTGCCCTTGGCGCAATTTCTATATTATGGGTTTTAGATTTTAAAGTTAGTTGCAGTTCCAGGGGATCTACAGTGCTATTAAAAACAACTGCAGTAATAGACCCATCTGTGTTCATTGCAGCCGTGTAGGTTACACCCTCCAGTTCATCACCCTCAACTCCTATTCTGTTTGCTCCAGGTCGTATAAACTTACTAAAGTGGCTTAAAAGATAATAAAGAGGGGTATAAGTCACTTCGTCAGTAACTGGGTTAATAAGTACCGGTGCGCTATTAAAATTGTCGTACGGATTTGGTTGCCCTTTATTACTAAGGGTCATACACCACTCAATGTAACCTTGGGCTCCGTGGTTCATATCTGTGATTATATCATAGGCGTAAGTGTCGAAAGGAACAAAAACGCCTGCATAATCCGTACTTTCCCTCCAATATTGACCTATCGGATCGTCAGCATCAATATCAATACTCGATTCAGTATGAATCATTCCTTTTCCGGGCCAAGTTGTTTTCAAGGTATCCAGCGCTTCAGCATACCAATTGTTTTCTTCAAGTCCAGAGCTAGCGTACCAATGAAAAGCTGTACCCCATGTATATTTGGCAGCCTCAGGATCGTTATATGTAGCCTTGACGTAGTCGTTCATTGTAGACTTATTATGGTCATAGATTAACACGCGCAAGCCAGCGTTTAAATCATCAAGATTCAGGTGACCATCTTCGACAAGTTGAGGCCCTAAATGATCTCTTAAAAAGTCACGCCCCTGATCAGGAGTAAACCCATTGCTATCCCAACGAGCATCATGTGCATGTAGCGGTTCATTTTGTGGTGTAATTCCCCAAAGATCTATACCTTGATAAGCATAGGCGCTTACGTATTTTGAAAGATATTTTGCCCAAACACCATAGTATTGAGGGAGTAAAGTACCATTGGTCATTTCTGAAGTTTCTCCCGTTTTCATCCAGGAAGGCGGACTCCAAGGTGAGGCAATGATATTAAAATCTGCTCCAGGAATACTATAGGCTTCTTGTATCATTGGGATGATGTCATAGCCAGGTGTTAGCAATTCAACTCCCCTTACCTGATCATTTTCGTCTCCAGTAAAACCTTTCATGTCTTCCTGTATACTGAAGCTGGAAAGACTCTCATCTCCTGATTCAACATAGGTATAATGACCATTCGAATAATCACTGCTATTGATATGCGTTCTCATAAGGGAAAATCCTGCACCTTCGGTTGGGCTGAAAAGCTGTGTTAGTACTTCCTTACGCAATGGTTCTGGAATAGTCGCTAAGTTCCATGCAGAGGACTCGGTAAAAGAAGCCCCAAAACCGACATACTCTTGGAATTTTTGGTCAGGATTTAGCTGCAACCTAAGTTTTTTACTTTTGACTGCCGATAGTTCAGTTGAGCTTATGGAAATCAGTTTGAGATTGTCTCCAGATTGTGAAGTTTGATATATATCGACTACAGAATAATCATTTTTAGGAGCACAGGAAGCAACTAAAATTGATATAATTAGAATTTGTAAACGTATACTATTCTGTTTCGATAGTCTAAACATTGATTGTTAGTTTATAATTACTGTTCAAGGTAACTAATTGGCTGTAAAAGCCAGTTTGGAGATTAATGTTCTTACTTATTGGGTTAAAACTGGTACTAGCAATTGTGACTAACAGTTTACTGTCTTTGGTAACTTCTATTTTTGCTTATTTCGTTTCCTTTCAAATTCCTCCGTTCGCTTTATTTGCTCTTCGAGATTCCACTCAAAATCAAATCTATTTTTAAGAAATTCGGCAATTGGCCCAAGTCCGATTTCAGCTCTTCTTTTGTCAACATTTACAGGGTCAAATACTGGCCATACATTAAAACTTTTTGTTTCAGGATAATACTTCATTTGTCCACCATAAATTTGTGGTTCTCCTTTTTCAGTGGCAATTCTATCTTCTGCTCTTACTAAAAATCGAGGCTCCAATTTTTTCTCTTTTACAGCTTGTCTCATTAAAGGAAGATATTGTATTCGCGTTTCATTATCTGAATGTTGTATAACATTGCAAATCGTTAAATTGCCTTGTTCTCCAATCATCTCTTTAGTTGGCCACCCATATTTGTCTAAAATGTTTTTTACTTTCTTTTCATTGACGATATGGTTTTTCTTGTAGATTGCTTGCTGTTCCTTCACTAATTCGGCTTCCGCACCGTATAGTTTCATAAGCGAATCTCTTAATGTAATTGGCCTTTGTTCCGTTTCCCAAACGGTATCAAGAACTGCAATGAGGTTTTCAGAGCTTTGGGTGGTCGTCAATGTTTCTTTTGACTTGTTCGTATTTGAACAACTTATAGCTATTAGAAAACTGAATAATAAAATGTATTTCATTCTTTGGTGAATTTCAGCTTTTACTCTATATCGGGTGGAATTACTACCAACAGTATCTTAAATGATTTATTTTCAGAACCTTCCACAAGGACCTTTTCGTATTAACCGAAGATAAGGAAATACTAGAATTCTTTTAGAAACAAATAAGTTCGAAGTTGCAAACTTAGAAAAGCTGGGCATGAAATTAATATTTAGTTTATCTTTTCATAAGCCTCACCGTTAAAATAAACTGATGTAATTTGTTGATTCGAGTCTAATAAAATGGCTAATTTCTGTTCCCCGTAAGGACAGTCTGCTCCAGTCCAGAGTTCCCCATCAATTATTGTAAGAGACCAACTAACTCCCGCATCATTTTGCCAACGTAATAGATCATTATTAAGCACTATTTCAACTTCATGCCATTGGTTTTGTATTGGCCGTCGTTCATATTGGCCAACGACGATAGATGGGTCTGTAATTTCAAAATCTCCTTGATTGCTCGCCTTTAATCCCGCTGCAAGTGTGGGAGATGCGGTAAGTAACCTTTTATTTATAGATTCGATGTAGTAGTCAGATTCCCATTTTCCAATAAAATCTGATGGCCAAGTTGACCGATCAAACCATTGATGTCCAGCATCTTCCAGGCCAAATTCATTCCATTTCCTATATAAATGGTGCATAAATTCATGTTGAAACCATTGGGGTTGATAAGCTCTTATTTCAACTTCATGATATGTACCAATACCTAGGTGTTCAGGCTTACGAATAAACCAAGCATCATCTGATAAAAATAAAGGTAAACCTGCACCATAGCCGCCCATACCACCGGTAATAAAAAATCTATCATAACCTGCTCCGTTACCAGGCACTCCCGAAGGAGCAATTACCCACCAGAAGTCAGTATCTTTTGCAATATCATTGGGTACAGCATCGATCATAGACTGAGCATCTGGATAGCTTACGATTACGTCTCCATAATCTGTGTAATCTACAGTAGTACATTGGTTTAAGATATGAACTCTCAAGTTTACTTTTACCCCACCTGTGATAGCTTGAACCCATCTTCGAAACAAAGCAGTAGAAACATGTAAAAGTTGCCCATTATTTTCTGTAATTTCTGGTGCGATATTTAAATTAACCGTCTCAGGAGTGTAATTTGGTAACGTAGGACGATTTACTTCTGCACACGGTGCTATTACAGCTGTCATTGTAAGCGATTCAGAACCTTCAGGGTCGCCCAGTGCAACAATTTGTTCTAACATTCTAAGCCCATAATAAGCCGTAGGACTACCAAAATTAAATGAACAACTGGAACAGTGAGAATTCGAAGAAATATCCTCCCAATTAGAATCAGAAAACGGCATTTGAGTAAAAATGCTATCAATCTTTTCTTGAGCTTCTTCTAACCTTCCTGCTTCTATATCCTCTTGACTCAGTAATAATGTTTCCAAAGCCATTAGCTGATTAGATGAAAATGCGCTTTCGCCTCCATTTTCATTAATAAAGGATTTCAGGAGTTCATCAGCCGTTGATTCTTCATTAGTTGACCCCTCATCAATTGGCGCTTCATCAGTTGGTACTTCATCAGTTGGCACCTCTTCTGCTGATACTTCATCAAAAGATTCTTCATTACAAGAAATAATTAATGAAATAAAAACTAAACAAGCGTAATAAATAAAAGAATGGCTTGATTTGTGTGACATTATTGTAAGTTTAATAATTTTTTCTATTTGGTTATAATTACCCTCAACAAGTTTGTATCAAGAACTAAACTTCATTAAGCCCAAAAATAATCCGAGATAGCAGCATTTTTTTTATGTTCTAAAATACCGATAACAAGAATACTACCAACGAGAATTCGATAGGTGCGGTATTTAATCGGTGTAGTGATGTAGTTGTCAGTTGATAGTTGTTAGCTGGAAAATCTCACTATTGACTTAGATTAAACAAGTCGCAATGGATGTTATACTATGTTGGCGGCTAAATTTATACTGTTTGTACTTTGTATTAACAAAAAGCTTAGAAGAGCTGGAAAATTTATCCCTTTTGTAGTTTGTACCAAAAAAAGCTTCGAAGTTATAAACTTCGAAGAGCAAGGGAGTCATTGTTGTAAAACGCTTTTTATTCAGTTCCAATTACTACAGATATTTTGACAGCATAGCTGTTAGCTTAAACAAAATCCTAGATAATAAAAAAGCACCTCGATTAAGGTGCTTGGTGGTAAGTACATAATCTAATTTTTCTAGAAAATTTGATTTATTCCATTTGTAGGAACTCGAAATGTAAAAGACCAACCTCGTATATTAAAATTAAAATTTCCAGATGATATACGACCTTCATAGACTCTAAAAGAAGCACTACTTCTTCTATGCCTTCCAACAAATGAATATCTTCCACCACCACCTGATGGCACATGAGCGCGAATCCATGTACTTTGACCGACTTTTCTAAATTCAGTATAATTACTAATTGAGCTAATTAAATCATATCTAGTAACAGGGTATGGGTAAAACCTGTTTCCAACTCTTGCCCAAGTAATGAATCGACTAAAATAATCATACCTCCACCACCAATTAGAGCGATTTCTTGCTCTTCCAGCATCATATGATACCAAAAAGAAATTATACCTGTAACCTATTATTCTTATAACACTCCTCGGATATGTAGGATTACTATTTCTTGAAGTGAATTGATTAAATGCTTCTTCATAATTAGGACTATCTGTTGTGTATTCATTTACATCAACTAATTTGCCATCAATTTCCAACTCTCCTTTAGAACTAATTAATTCAGCCATAGGCTCTTCAAAAATAGTATGTACACCAAAACTCGACTTTGTCAGATATTCTTGATACATATTAGTCAAACTACTTGCCTTTTTCGGATCAATAAGCTCTAAACTATTTATTTCATCCGCAATGCTTTGAATACTCGTAAAACCTAATGCGCTTCTCAATTCATAAACACTAGTCAATAATTCTTTATGAAACTCTGTTACACTAGCTTTTACAGCCTCGGCAGTATCAATAACTTGTAATGATCTAAAGTTAATTTGATCATTTAGTTTCTCTTTAGAAAAGAATTCCACAGTAGCAATTTGATTATACTTTTCTTTTAAGGCTAGAATTTCGTCAATCTTTTTACCCGCTTCCTCTACTGTAGATAATCTTAGATAATTTAGCTCAGTGGAGTTTGTTCCATCCCCAAAAGATTCATCAATATCCGAACAGCCTAAATAAAGTATGGGTACTATAAAAACAAATAATAATCTTTTCATTGTTTTGATTTTTAGGTTATTACGTTCAAGTTACAAAACTTTTTTTGCTTACCACTATGTCAAAGAACTTTTATCTTTTTTTATAGTAGAGCAATTAACTATAGGAATTTGTAATTTAACTTCTTCTTCATTCACCCAAGCAGGATACCATTCGGTTAATTCAATCAGTAACTCCTTGTACTTGATTTTGAATTTCATATTCTACAAAATTTCCCTCAATCTTAACTTTTTGTCCGAAAGCAAAATTTACTATATCAGTACTATAACTCGAATTCTTAATGTTCGGTACAAATGTTTTACAACGGGATTGGCTATGAACCGTTGCGCTTTTTGAGACGGATCGTGTTCACTTGGTTTTTCCACTTAACCTTTGCCATTGGTAAGCATTTAGAAAACAGATAAGAAAACTACCCGCCCGGAAACGCAAAGTTTCTAGCTTGTTAATTAGTTTAAAAGTAAGAAAAGTTTTGATTTTTACTGATTCAGTTGTAATCGTTTATAGGTGTTGTTAGGAAAAGTTATTTATAATTTATTGTTTCATTAAATCCCACTGATTTAGCGCCAGCAATTATCATTTTTTGAATACTTGAAATTATTAAGGTGGCTCCAAAGTCACATAAGTCAATTAGTTTCAAGTTATAATCGTCAATATAATCTTCTCTCAGGAACTTATCACCACCAAGTCGCATGATTTCCATATCTCCATGGACGAACTTGCTCCTGTAATCGTAAAATTCATTAATCTTCTTGTTTACTTTTTTTGGTTGCGATGTTTGTCCTAAATGCAGAAAAATTCTATTTTTTAAAGCTTTAATAATCGAATCATTGGATGAAATGCCATAGAAAGATTCTAATGCCTGAATAATCCATACTATTAATGTTGGATTATATCCAGAATATGTGTCATGGCAAAAATATAGGGCTGAAAATAATGCTCTCTCCATATTATTTTCTGCTTTGATTTTCAAACCAACTTTTAGTGAATCATACCATTCGACAACATATTTTATTGGAATTATTCTAATTTCAGGCCAGCCACCAAACTTGTGAGAAACTGTGGTTGCACACTCAAAATAAACACCAGTAAGATTAATTTCTTCTATAGATCTATCATTTAACTCAATTGAAGAGCGAATATTCATCGAGCCAGGATATGCAAAATTCATGCATAAAAATAAAACGTCAATATAGCCTAAAATGATGAAATTTTCTATGTTTTTAGTGCTATTGGAATTGTTGCAAGAAATTTTCATTTCGATGATTCCTCCCCAAAATGAACCTTTATTTTCTGCTTTCGTAAAAATGTCGCTGAAATCAGAGTTTACAGTATAAGTAGAGTCTTGATAATCAAATTTGTATGATTTGAATATTTCACTCGCTTCTCTCCAATGTTTGATTAAATCAATATCATTTGGGGAATGTTCAAAAACAAGAGAATCTATTTCTAATTTAAAAGTGATATTTTAATCTTTAAGGTTAATTTTTGTAACATGTTATATCAACACTAAAAGTTCTGTTATCACGAAAAATAATCCAGAATAACAGCACCTTTATTCCTTTGTAAAATACAGATAACAAGAATACTATATTGTAGAATCCGACAGTTGTAGTATTTATTCGTTGTAGTGAGAAGATGAGTAAAGGGTGATGGGTGATGGGTGATGGCAAAAAAATAAATTTGGTTTAATTGCCAGCAAAAGGTGTCCCGAAAATACCTACACTCAATTCAGCCCATATTAGAAATAACACTATTATAATTAAGGCAATAATTGCAATCTTGCGATATTTTCTTTGCTTTAAGTTTCCCATTTATGCGTTCCTATTTAGATTACTACTTCTCCCTAATTCTAAAACTACCAATACTACTAAAAAAATACTCGGTAATCCAATTACCATAAACTAAGGAAAAAACGCATCAAATAGCTGCAGGATTTTTAATTGCTATTCTAAAACGGGCTTCCCATCGACACATGATACAGTTGAAGGTTGAGGAAGAATTGAACAGTCACTGATGACTCCCCACTTTTCGTTAAATTGTCGTTGTGCGGTTTTATGCGCTGCTATTTTTTCAAGAAAAAGAGCGGTATCAATGGTTGTTGGATATGCTATATAACCACTAGGACCTCCGCAAGCTTTGCTTCCATAGTCTGTAAAAGTCCATTCTGATGCATCAGTACAATCTACGCTAGCTACCAAACCTTCTATTTCAGTAAACATTAGAAGTAGGTTTTGGGCTTCTTGTTCCTGAGTTAATTCATCATCATCATTACAAGAAAAGCATACAAGGCTTAAGAGTACGATCGCCACAAATTTCAAATGTTTCATAATTATCTTTTTCGTATGATGCAAGAATTTCATTTTGGCTGCGTCTTGTTTTACAAAAAGATTGAACTAACAATCTTATTTTGCAGCCGTTTTAAAGTCGATAACATAGGAATGCAACATATCGTCATTATCGGTACGGTAGCCATTTTCTAGCATGATTTGATAACGCTTGTTGGGCTCTAACTTCACCTTGTAGGTAACCGACATCGCATCCTCAGCAAAGTCGATACTTTCTACTTTCGGGAAATAATCTTTTCCCAATTCACCAAAACCGGTTGACCGTATTCCTGTATTCATTTTCATGGAAAAGACCGCGGTGATTGTAGTTAGTTTAGGACTCACCGTTTGGCTACCATTTTCAAATTCTTTAATCGCCACCACTTTCGGTCTACCCGCTTGGTAGCGTTCAAAAATTTCGTCAACAGAGCCGGATAAATAGTTCGTGCCATCAATAAGTGCCTCGACCTGATCTTCGTTGTTATAATCCAATTCGATCAATTCTTTTATGGCTAGCGTTTTATCATCCGCCTTATCGTAATGTGCCTGTGCGATATTATAGCCCACTTGATAACCAACATCACTCACCCCAAATTGGTTGTCGGCACTATTCCAACGCCATTCCCGGCCTTTTCTAAAATTAAAAACCTGTTTTTCAAATAAGGCTTTCACTTTCGGCTCATTATTCTTTACATAATTTACATAGGCAAAAGGACTTTCTTTACCTGTTGCTTTAGTCGCCGCGAAATCAGCGATGCCTTCAAATAACACTTCTGATAAAATGTTGTTTACAATCTCTTTTTGCTGGGTATGTACATACTCATGAACATTCAAGAATTGGATATTCTCCGTCGGGTTGGTCTTGTAATAGGTTTTGATATGATTGTAACGTTCAGGAAACTCTGAGCTGTTGGTGTTTACATCACCTAAAGCAAATTCACTGCCTATTAACACCAGATCATCGAAACCAGTCCCCGGTGTTCTAAATACGCCCATCGTATAATAAATGGTCGACTGGGTCAAATCTGGATAAACAGCTCGTAGCTTGTTGACACCTTCTTTCATTTCGTCATTAAAATCGGCCGTATTTAAGGTGTTTTCTCGTATGGAATTCCAAAATTTAGGATAGTTAGTAATCGCTTCTATATATTCTTCTGGCTGGTAGCGTCGGTTTTCAAAAAGGGCCTTTTGACCTCTAGAGGCTTTATTAATAAATAACTCATCCAGGTGTTTTCGTTGGGTAGCGCTGTCCTTTGTAGCCTGTATTTTGTCATACGCTTCCCAAAAATTAGCAATGTCTTGTGATACAATTTCTTGGGGAATTGATTCCGTTTTTTTACAGCTTTGTAAACTAAAAATAACAGCAGCAAGCAACAAAAGTAGCTTGCCTACTGGTCGAAGCGCTTTAATAGCCATTGATTAGCCTTTTGATTGAACTCTAAAGTACTAAAAACAAATTGCTTGGTCAGAAAGTCTTGATTTCTCAAGACAGTTTAATCGTATCCGACTTCCTTTTAATCCCGAGATCGCTCTCTAGCGTCATTTGGTATTTAAAGAATATAAGGACATCCTTTACTAAAACACTTCCTTCACCTTTACTAATTTCATCGGAATGTCTGGAAATCTCCAATTTTCTTGAGATGTGATCATACAATTCTCCACTCAATTCATTTGAAAATGCCTTCTCGTCTAACAACACATCATCCCGATAAAAATTGAAGGCGCCATACTCAGCAAATGTCCATTTCACGATGAGCGCATGTTCTTTTAAAAGATTAGTTATATAGGATTCTAATTGCGGACTTACATCACTTATCTCTATTTCATAAGCCTCTACGCTGCCAAATTGCTCATGGGTTTTATTGTATTTAATATTGATTCCGCTAGAAGCGCTTCGTGGATCATAACTTGCTTCGATGGTTCCCCATAAAAAATCACGTTGCGTACCTAGTTGGTCTGTAAGCCAATTATTAAATGTTATTGCTTTTTGTTTTTCGCCTTCTTCATTAAAATTATCCCAGCCTTCATTTTCATCGGCTAGTGTTGATCGAAATACGAAAGAAACGAGCTCTAATTGATCTTTAAAAAACCCAAAAGAAAACCGAAAATGATAATCCCTAATTTTTATGTATGCTAGCCTAAGCCATTTCCATCCCGTCTCCATATCATCAATATGATAGGCGCTCCCGAACTTAAGGGCCGTTACCGAATTTAGCGAACAACCCGGAGGAATGACTATTTTGTCAAACTGAATGAATCCATTTTTTTTATCGATCATTTTAAATACAAGTTAAAAAGGATTCCTCCTGATTCTTCTAAGGCGTGGAAGAAGATACCTGTAGCATTTTACCGTTATAATATTTATTTCCGGTTGTAGCAAAATTAAATATGTAGTCTGCCATTTCTTTAGGACTTAACGGAGCTTGAAAACCAGGGAAGGCTTCTTCTAACATTTCGGTTTGCACGGCACCTAATGCAAGGGTGTTAAAAGAAGGTCCGCTTTCTTTGTATTCTTCCGCTAACAATTCCGTCAATGTGATGACAGCGCCTTTGCTAGAGCTATAGGCTGCAAGTCCTGGGAATTTCATACTTCCCTGCACTCCGCCCATACTACTTATGGTCACTACATGACCGTTTTTAGGCATAAAAGGAAGTATACGACGTGTCATTTCAGCAACACCAAACACATTAACCTTGTAGATATGTTCAAAGTCGGCTATGGTAGTATCGGCAAATGGTTTATTCAATAAAGCGCCAGCATTATTGATTAGGATATGGACTTTTCCATCCCATTCCGCAGCAACAAAATCGGTAACTCGATCGAGATCTGCTTCATCACAAATATCAAAAGGAAAAGCAGTGATTTGCTCGTTGTTAAGGTTTTCTACTGGTTTGCTATTACGAGACAGTGCTAGTACTTTATGTCCTTTTTCCGCAAAAATTTGTGCGGTTTCGAAGCCTATACCTCGGCTGGTTCCTGTGATGATTATGTTCATAGTTGCCCTCACCCCCGGCCCCTCTCCCTCAGGAGAGGGGAATTGGAGTATTTTTAATTTATTTTATTTCTTTAGTCGGTGTATTAAACATCGTTGCAAGTACTGGGATCATCTCATTGACTACTTTGGTCATATGAGGAATATCCATTTGTGATACTTCGTCATCTACATGGTGGTAGTAGTCGAAATTGGTAAAGTCGAAAGTACAAACCGTATGCGACGGCACTTTAAATTGATTGTAGAATGGATAATTGTCCGACCGCTGAAACAAATTATAACCTGCTGCTGTAGGTAAATATCCAATTAATTTTTTACCCGCATAAGCATTCATAGCATCGGCCATATTGCTCTTTTTATATCCAGTGATATAGGCTAGATAATCCTTTCCTTTCATCGGTACTCCGATCATTTCAAAATTGACCATGGTGTACAGATTGATATTCTGTTGCTTTAGTCTCTTAGCTAAATGTACTGAGCCTAGAAGGCCTTTTTCTTCAGCAGAAAACAGTGCGAAAATGATACTGCGTTTGTTGTTTTTTACCTGTGAGAAATATCGGACTAGTTCTAATACTGCAGTCGTTCCCGCGGCATTATCATTAGCACCATTGGCAACAGTATCCCCATTGACTGATTTTCCCTTTCCAATATGATCGTAATGTGCACCGATTAGGATGTATTCATTTTTCAATTTTGCATCGGTTCCCGGTAACATCCCTACCATATTAAATGCTCCGTTAAAATTAGATAGGTCATCGCGATAGGATGAGAAATAGGGTACAATTCCGTTTGATTTGAATATGCCTTCGATGTATTGAGCGGCTTTTTCAATTCCCGGAGAGCCGGCTTCGCGACCTTGAAGTTCATCAGACGCCAAATAAGTGATCGTCTTTTTCACATCCGCTTCTTTAGCAAAGTAAGCGGATACTATTTTTTCAGGGGTTTTGGTAAAAGTGGTATTTTCTGAATTACCATTGGTCCCGTTGTTGTTAGATCTGTCAATATCGACTACCGTAACCGTCGGTTCTTGTTGTGACGCTTTTTTGGCTGCCTCTTCGTTAGTGCTGACTACTTGAGTTGATCCGCAAGAAGCCATTAAAAATGCCAATGCTACTACTAGGTAAATTCTTTGTATCATGTTTTGAAATAGTTGAATTTTCAAATTCTGGTTATAAAATACTAAGGTAAAAAAAGCATACATACCTTATGAAATAAAAAACCAGCATTCTTTAAATAAAAGAATGCTGGTTGCCTATGCTAAACCTATATAATAAGTCTAAATACTTCTTAGTTGCTACTGATTAAACAATAGTAGCACTTTATACATAATGAATACTACGCCAATCAAACCTGCTAACAAGAATAGTACTCTCACAAATTCTTGCGCAGAATAATTACTGTTGTTTGTTACATTTTTCATATTTACTGTTTTGCCCGTTTATTTAAAATCGTGGTTAAGTGAAAAAAAGTATATCATTAACATTGAATTAATACTATTTAACTTTTTCTAAAACTAGATGTAGGAAATACGAAATCGTTGCCTGCTTAAGATGTTAAAAAATAAAAAAGCAGCATATAATCCCATATGCTGCCTTTGACTACTAATCTAAAAACTCAATCAATAAACACCAAATTACTTTGCTACGCAAGAACTTAAGGCCCACCTAGAAAACTAATTATTCCTGTTTCTAATAAAATAATTACCATCCCAAATAGCACCAAACAAAGAAGTAATACTAATAAAGGCATGTAATATTTGTTTCTAGAAGATTGCATTGCCAAATACATACATAATATAGCATAGCCAAAAGACTAATGCCATGGCCGTTATGATCGACATCAGATCGAAAACGGCATGAATAATCTTATCTTTTTTAATTCTTGATTCCATTATAAGTTAAATCGAAGCAGTACCTCATGAGATCCTCTGCTATAGTCACCTATGTTGGTGGTTGCTCTGTCATAAGCATAGCCAAAGGCCATCCAATCAGCCATCTTTACAAAGGCTAGTCCACTCACTGATTCATTCAATCGGTAGTTCAGTCCTAATTCTATTCTGTTGTAGATATCAAAAGTCCCTGTTAGATCGATTGTAGTCGGACTGCCTGATACCATTCTCACCATGGTCGATGGTGTGAACTGTAGATTGTCATTCAGGCTTATGTGATAACCACCACCTGCAAAGAAGTGTAACTCATCCGTCGCCTCGGTTGCAATACCTGCTTCCTTTTCATATCTGTCGCTCTTTAAGAGCTGTGGAGCAGAAAGTGTAATGTAATAATTGTTTGTTCTTAGTAAGGCTCCGATACCGATATTGGGATTAAACGTACTCACGTTTTCTGTGAATAATGGATCGTTTGTGATTTGTAGCGAGTTTAAGTCAATGTCTACAAAAGAGCCTCCCGCTTTTAGTCCTAAGTATAGCTTGGTGTTGTCTGTTAATTGTAGCTTGTAGGAGAAGTCGATATACGCATCAGTCTCATTCAGGACAAACACTCGGTCGTTTACTACCGATGCTCCTATACCTATCTTATTATTAATCGGAATGCCTAAGGATAGGCTTTGGGTCTCTGGGGCGCCTTGTAAGCCCACCCATTGACTCCGAAAGTTTACATTGAGTTGAGTTTGTTCTGTGCTCCCTGCAAAAGCCGGATTGATCACATTCATATTGTAATTATACAAGGTATAACTAGGGTCTTGTTGGGCTATTGTTGTTCCGGGTAGTCCTACCAATAGCAATACTAATAGGCTGATATATCGTAATTCTTTCATCTTTATCTTTTCTTATCGATTTGTTTTTTAGTTGATATTTTTTGATTCAAGCATAAGACACAGCCAAGCCCTTACAACCATGATGTTTCTCTTTAGAGAAAAAACCATTTACCCAGCTGCGCCTTCTTTGTATGGGGATTGATTAATAGTTAATGTATATCCACCCTTGTTTAGGTGGGAAGTCAGGATCGTTTAGTTCTATTACATATAGATAACTACCCGCTGGTAAGCGGTTACCACTTCCTGCTTCTGTAGAAGTACCATCCCAATCATTCTGATAATTATTAGCCTCAAACACCTTTTGACCCCAGCGGTTGTAAACTGTCACCTTGCTATTTGGAAAGTCATCGATATTCTCGATCACCCAAGTATCGTTGATGGTATCTCCATTAGGAGAAAAACCTTGTGGAGTCACTATCTCTTTACTCTCACAATCATCTGCAACACCATTGTTATCTTCATCTGTTGCAGTAATGGTTACAGTGGCTGTTCCTGTGGCTGTGTTACCTTCATTATCGGTGACTGTTAGGGTCACTGTTACATCACCTAAACCGGGACAATCAAAATCAGTAATATCCAAACTTGTTGATGCAATACCACTACAATCATCTGTAGAACCATTATCAATATCGGCTGCAGTGATACTGGCTTGTCCATTTGTATCTAATGAAACAGTGATGTCTTGAGTCACTACCGTTGGGGCTACGTCTTCTGTTACCGTTACAGTAGCTGTTCCTGTTGATGTGTTTCCTTCTGCATCCGCGACCGTTAGTGTTACCGTATTGGCTCCTAGATTAGAACAATCAAAAGTGGTCGTATCTAATGCATAGATCAAATCAGCATCGGCTGTACAATTATCTGTAGAACCGTTATTTATATCAGATGGAGCAATGCTCCCATCACCATTGGCATCTAAAGTCACCGTAATATCTTGAGTGGTCACTGTTGGAGCTAGGGTGTCTTCGACTGTTACCGTAGCAGTGGCGATGCTTGAATTACCAGAGTCATCGGTCGCAGTAAGAGTCACTGTGTTAGCTCCTAAAGCAGAACAGTCAAAAGTGCTGGTATCGACTGTAAAAGTCAATGTACAATTATCAGTACTTCCATTATCAAGATCTGAGCCCTGTATGGTAACCTGTCCGTTTGTATCCAACTGCACCGTTATATTTTGAGCAATAGCAGTTGGGGTACTGTTGTCCTCCACTGTTACCGTGGCGGTGGCTGTATCTGTATTTCCGCTAGCATCTTCCACTGTTAAGGTTACGGTGTTCGCTCCAAGATCTGTACAACTAAATGTTGTCGTATCGAGACTTCTATTTGTAACTGAGCAATTATCTGTTGATCCATTATCTATTTGAGCAGCTGTAATGCTAGCATTACCCATTCCGTCTAGTTGAACCGTTATATCTTGAGCGAGTGCTGTTGGAGCAACTGTTTCTGAAACCGTTACTATAGCAGTTGCTGCACCTACATTGCCTTCGGTATCTGTAACTGTTAGTGTAACAGTATTGGCTCCTATATTTGAACAATCAAAACTGGTGATATCTAATGTTTGGGTGGCTATACCACAATTATCACTGCTACCATTATCAATATCGGCTGCTGTAATACTGGCCTGACCGTTGGTGTCTAATTGAATAGCTATATCTTGAGTGACTACTGTGGGATTTAAACTGTCTTCGACCGTTACAATAGCAGTAGCTGTTTCTGTATTTGGGCCTTCTGTGACTGTTAGTGTTACCGTATTCTGGCCAATGTTTGAACAATCAAAATTTGTTGTATCCAGACTTAAAGTGATATTACCGCATCCACTTCCTGAGCCATTGTCGACATCTTGTGGTGCAATGGTCGCTTGACCATTAGCATCCAATTGTACAGTAATGTTTTGAGCAACCGCGGTTAATGGCTGATTATCTTCTATGGTCACAATCGCTGTGGCCGTATCAGTATTACCACTGGGGTCAGTTGCTGTTAAAGTAACTGTATTAGCTCCCAAATTAGAACAATCAAAGGTCGATTGGCTTAATGATAAGGCCACACTACAATTATCTGAACTACCATTATTGATATCTTGTGCAGTGATTGTTGCTTGGCCGTTAGCCCCTAACTGTATAGTGATATCTTGCGCAATAGCTATTGGGTCGTTATCATCTTCCACAGTCACTATAGCTGTAGTAGTATTTATATTTCCAGAGGTATCCGTAACTGTCAATATTACCGTGTTGGTTCCAATTTCAGTGCAATTAAAAGTTGTTTTGTCTACTGTTACATTTGCAATCCCACAGTTGTCAGTACTCCCATTATCTATGTCAGCCCCTGTAATTATAGCTATGTCATTCCCGCGTCCTCCTAATTGTACCGTAATATCCTGACTAAGAGCTATAGGATCAACATCATCTACAGTTGCAATAGTCACTTGGGTTGCCGCTGAGTTTGGAGCGTTAGAACCATCTATCATTACATTAGCTGGCACATCTATGGTAATGTTCGTACCGCAAATAGAAACAGGTGTAATTAAAGCTTCATACTCATCAGGACCACTAATAGCCGTAAAACCACTTATACTGGCATTGGTTAACACTACGTCACTAGCAGTAAAACCGGTTACGTCTCTATCAATATTAAACGTTACTGTAAATGGACCAGAAGTTGATGCAGGTGCGTTATTTATAGCAATAGAAGGTCCGCATGAAAGTGCATAATTTGCTGTAGCATCTTTAGTCCAATTGGTATTGGCATTAGCCACTGCAACATCACTGACTATAATACAGGATAAATTTGTATTCCCAGAAGTATTTATAGTTGTAGAATTGGTTAAATTAGAAAGATTTAACTCTGCTAAGTTGCCATTCCCAACACTTAAATACGTTAAATTAGTATTTGATGATACATCTAAACTGGTAACCCTAGAAAAGTCTAAATCTAATTCTTGCAAGCCTGTATACAAAGAAGTATCTAAGCTAGTTAACCGAAAACCACCCAAATATAATCTCGTAAGGGTATTTGTTGCTGGAACATCAAAACTGGTTAAGGGGTTAGCATTTGCAAATACATCAATTATTGAAGAAGAAGTGATATTAAGACTGGTAATAGTATTATTGGTACAGTCCAAATCTTCTAAGTTGGTAAACCCAGATACATCAAGAGATGTTAAGCTATTGTCGCTTACGTTTAGTACTCTTAACGTTGAACTAGATGGTAATATTAAATTTGAACTTGTTAAGCTATTATTACTCGCATCTAAAACCTCTAATAAAGAAAGTGCAGATACATCTAACGTATTCAATGCAGGGTTGTCCTTTATGGTTAAATTTCTTAGCGACGTAAAATTTTCGATACCAGTAGCGTCACTAATATTTGCATTAAGCAAACCTAATGAGGTTACTCTTGCAGCTTCATTAAATTGTACTTCTCCGTCACCGTTTATATCTATCCCTGGATTAATAATTACAGCCGCTTTCATATTGGCATCTGGAAAATTTATAAAAGGGCTACATGGGTTGGTGTCCGAATAGGTTGTAAAAGCATCTTTTGTAAAATTTGTATTGGCTGCGGCTGCGGCTGCGTCATCCACCTGAATACAAACTAAATTCGGGTTGTTAGAGGCAAACATTGCATTAAAGTTTGAATTGTTCCCATTCTTTATGTTTAAACTAAACAAATCATTATCCATACAATCTAGGCTGGAAAGCAAGGAAAGTGAAGAAATATCTAAAGATGTGAGTGCATTTCCACCGCATGCGAGATTCTGTAGATTGGAATTAACTGCAAAACTCAAATTTGTTAAGTTATTATCTCCGCATTGAAGCACCTGTAGTGCTGCATTTGATGATACATCTAGGCTTGTTAGCGCATTACTGGTACAAACTAAAGCTGTTAATGCCGTATTTGAAGAAACATCCAGACTTGTTAATCCTCCTCCAGTCAAACTAAAAGCAATCAAATTTGTATAAGGCGTAAGATTAATACTCGTAAGTAATGTATTATCTCTTCCAGATATACTTATCAAATTAGATCCTGAAGAGGGAAGAGTTACTGATGATAAATTAGTGCAATCTGCAAAGAAAAGACTCTCCAAAGCCGTATTGTCAAAGACATTTAAAGTAGTAATGGGGTTTGCGGTTACTGCAAGAAGCCTCAAAGCTGTATTGGATGAAACATCAATACTAGTTAGGTTGTTTCCATTAAATCTAAGCGTAGTTAGCGATGTAAAGAATTCGATTCCTGTGGCATCGGCAATGTTTTGATTACTTAAATCCAATGCGGTAGGTACCAGCGCTTCGCTTTGCTGTATTTCGCCATCAGTATTGGTATCCACCCCTAAAGCAATTAATCTTGCCTTAAAATTAGCATCCGGAAAATTAATGATTTGGGAATAGCCATAAGAACTGCATAGCAGTATAAACGCAATTAAAAGTCGTTTCATAATTTATTTGGTTAAATGTTCAAGCCAAATGTAATTATGCCACTATGTTAGTTGGACTACATGAATGATGTAGATTTTAAAGAATACTATTAGATGTTGTAGTTGAGATACTAGCAATAGCTAATTCCAGAGGAAGAAGTTAACAGTTAAATAAGCCTTTGATCATTTGCCTTTTTAATGGCATCTTCACGACTACAAACCTGCAACTTATCGTAAATGTTTTTTACATGAAAGCGAATAGTATTAACGCTAATAAACATGGTGTCTGCAACACTCTTATAGCTCTTTCCAGATGCCAATAAACTAAGTACTTCAGTTTCACGATCGGACAAAATACTTTCAGGTGCTTTTCGAAATGATTGTACCACCATTTTTGCTATATGTATACTCATGGGTGCTCCCCCCTTCATAACCTCATCTAAAGCATTGGTAATTTGTTGTGGAGTTGCATTTTTAGTTAAGTAACCAGAAGCTCCAGCGCAAAGCGCATTAAAAACGGTTTCTGAATTTTCATAAACCGTAACAATAAGAATGTTGATATTTGGATATTTTGCCTTGATCTTTTTTGTTCCTTCAACTCCATTCATTCCAGGCAATTCAATATCCATTAAAACAATTACTGGTTTGTCTACTTTTAGGTTTAACAAAGCATCTTCACAGTTATCATAGATGTTTACCACCTCATAATCGTCTGTTTTATCAATATGCTTTTTAAAACCCTTGCTAAGTGGCACATTATCTTCTACTATTATAATTCGGTGCATCATGAGTTTTGGTTATGCCAAAAATAATTGTTACCACAATTAGTTGTACTACACTACTAGTGTAGTTTTTCCATTAAAGGTTACTGAGGTTCCTTTTTCTTTTAGAGAGTGAATCAATAACTCCCCTCCAATTTTATTTGCTCTCCGTTTCATATTATTTATTCCGCGACTTGAACCTAATAATTCTTCGTGAATACCAATACCATTGTCCTCGCACTTTATAATCAATCTATCCGATTTAAAGCTAAAACTTAATTCAATTTTAGAGCACTTCGCATGCTTAGCAACGTTGGTCATTGCTTCCTTAAAAATAAAGATCAACTGCTTACTCCAATAGTAGGGAAGTTTGGTGTTTTTAGCGATGCGTTTGTTAACAACAAAGTCGATATTAAACTGTCTAAAATAATCTTCGCCAAAATCTGATAGATAAGTAATGACTTCTTCTAAATAATCACTTTCTGATTTTAAGGAGAAAATAAAATCACGGGTGCCCTTGTATAAATAATCAGCATCGGTATTAATCTGACCAATTAATTCTTGATCACCTTCATCTATATCATTATTATTGGCTGAAAGTAGATTTGAAAAAATAGAAATACGTGCTAATCGATTACCAAGATCATCATGAAAATCTCTTGCCACGTTTTCGCGAACATTACTCAGTTCTTTTTCTAATTCTTCCTTGCGTTCAATAGTCAATTGAAGAGACTTATTGCGTTGTTTAGTTTTTTGAAGCTGTTTGCTAACAATGGTAATTACACCAATGAATACGATACTAGTAAGCAGTAAGATATATCGCCAATCTTTCTGCCACGGAAGGGTAACCGAAAACGTATAGCTTTTAGAATACTTCCAAGCCCCGTCTTGTTTCTTTGCTCGCAATTTAAATGAATGATCCCCTGTACCAAGTTTGCTAAAATCGAGTACTCCCTTTTTCTCTAAGACCCTAGTCCATGTCTCATTGTCTATTTGATACTCAGTAACTAATGAATTTGATCTGTTATAAGAAATCACATTGTAACTAAACGAATTCTTCATTTGCTCAATGATTAGTCGTGGAGGTGATTGCAACTTTAGTCTAGTTTTATTGTTAATTATTGTAACTCCCTTATTACCCCCTATCCAGATATTGTGATCTGAATCTTCAAGCAAGGTTTCTACATATGGCGATAGTAGTCCGGTGGCTTCAGTAATATTAACACACTTGTTTTCTTTAAGTATGGAAATTCCTTTTTGTGTACCAATCCAAAGATCTTTTCTATGATCAATTAATAAAGTATTTACTTGATTATCGATCAATCCGTTTTTTGTGGTAAAGGATTTTAATCTATTTTCAAATAGCAAATCAAGTCCTTTTGTTGTCGCAATCCACAGGCTATCATTTTGCTTCAAAAACTTTTTTATTTGTTTACTTGACAATGTTTTTCCATTGATAGTCTTGTTAATTAAGCTATTGGTTTTATAATCATAGTAACTAGGTCCAGTACTTGTTGCGAACCAAAGTGTATCTCTAAAAAACACAGCATCAAACAATATCCTATTCTCATAAATTGCCTTTGTTTTAAGAGAAGGGATTTTAAGACTATCGGCCTGTATTATATAATCAAGGGAATCGACCATAAATGATTTATAACTCTGATTTTCTATCAAAAATGGGTGTCCTGAATTACTTCCTTTACCTAAGAAATTAATGGATATTTTGTCGCCATCTAGTTTAAGCAGATGTTTACCCATTCCTTTTAAATTGATCTCACTTTCTTTTTCAAAATTTCTAAATGAGAAAAGGTGGTTGGCGGTTAAAACAAAGATTTCTCCATTTAACTCAACAATTCCTTTGATATTAGTGGCATCCCGTAAATGGGAATCATCTAAATAAGTGAAGTCTACATCTTGGTTAATAACACAGTAGACCCCATCACCATGCGTCGTTAACCAAACATTTCCTTCGTGGTCCTTAAGAATATCAGAAATTGGAGCACTTATGGAAAGGCCTATGGACAAATCAACCGTAGTATCTTTCACCAAATTGTAATGAAATGCCCTTTTAAAACCATTCCCTCCTTTTGTAAGCAAAAGGTATTCATTGTCTCTAGTTTTAATGATTTTTTTAATAATCCTACCACCGGTCGGAATTACTTCTGTATGCTCTATGGACTCTCTATTAAAAAAGTATACTGTATCGCGTTGACTGGCCACGAACTCATTTAGTCCTACTTTTGAAACTGAATGAATAATTTTATCATTTAAAAAAGGAAATAATTCTGTGGTTTTTCTGTCAACATCCACGCTGTATATGCCATATAATTTTTCGTCATTAAACTCAACAAAATAAGAACCATTAAACAATACCATCTTTCCGTCTAAGGTCCCGATTTTACCATTTGGTCTTTCAAAATCTTCTGGTCTTTCGAGTATATATTTACCATCATTGGCCATTTTTGCGATTAAAGTTTCACGGTGATAACCTCCATTTGTTTTATGATAAACATAATTACCACTTGAATTTTCCACCAGAATCATTTCCTTATGAAAATCAATATTGTTTATCTTCTCTAAAGAATCATTTGGTATTTTGGGAAGTAAAACCGAGTCGTTTTTTATTAAATGTACTCCACCTCCCCAGGAAGCTATGCCCAGAGTACCGTTTTCGTTCTGCGCTATGTCAATAACATAGTTCGTTCGGAGTCCTTCATTGGTTGTAAATACCTTGAATTTCTGCCCATCAAACTTGGCTAAACCATTGTCTGTACCGATCCATAAATATCCTTCCGTATCCTGATAAATACCATACGTGATATCATGAGGTAAACCATCAGCTGTAGTATAATGGATTCCCTTTTCCTGGGAAAACACTATAAAAAAGGAAAAAAGAAAAGGATAAATTAAATGTCTCAACGGCAAACAATATGAGTTGGAATATACAAAAAGACATAAAACCACTACCTACATAGATCATGTAGGTATTTTACTGGGGAAAAAGAAACCCCAAGCATCAACTTGGGGTTTATAAAACCTAAGAGAAGGTTTATATTTTTTTATAAGCCAGAAATTACACCAACATCGTCACCGGATTCTCAATATACGACTTTAATGTTTGTAAGAACTGTGCTCCTGTTGCACCATCAACAGTTCGATGGTCGCAAGCAAGTGTAACTTTCATTGTATTTCCAACTACAATTTCGCCGTCTTTTACAACTGGCTTTTGTACGATCGTACCTACCGATAAAATCGCCGAGTTTGGCTGATTGATAATTGAAGTAAATTCTGTAATACCAAACATACCAAGATTAGAAACCGTAAAAGTACTGCCTTGCATTTCTTCAAGTGACAACTTCTTATCTCTTGCTTTTCCCGCTAGATCTTTTACTTGTGCACCAATTTGACTTAATGTAAGGTGATCAGTAAACTTCACTACTGGAACAACTAATCCGTCGGGTACTGCTACTGCAACACCTATACTAATATGCTTAGCATATTTGGTAGCATCATCAGCCCATACTGTATTTACTTGCGGGTGTTTTCTTAATGCCATTGCGCATGCTTTAACCACCATATCATTGAATGATATTTTAGTATCCGGCAATGCATTCATTTGCTTTCTAGAGGCCATTGCATTGGTCATATCTAACTCTACCGTCAAATAATACTCTGGCGCAGTGAATTTTGATGCGGATAAGCTTTTTGCAATAGCCTTGCGCATTTGTGAATTTTTCACCTCTTCGAAAGACTCCTCGCCTGCTGGAACAAATGTGCCTATACCTGAAGCGCTTCCAGATGAAACCGGAGCAGCACTTGAGGGTGTGAAGTTCTCTATATCTGCCTTTATAATTCGTCCATGATCCCCTGTACCTTGAACTTCAGCAAGATTAATGCCTTTTTCTTCGGCTAATTTCTTAGCTAATGGCGATGCAAAAATGCGTCCGTTTGAAGAGACTGTTGCAACTGGTGCTGATCTTTTTTCTTCTGTTTTTGCTGGTGTAGTTTCTACAACTGGAGCAGCTCCTGCTTTTGGTGCTTCTGCTTCTTTTCCGTTTGAAACTCCATGACCTCCTTTAGAAAAATTAGCTGCTATTCCAGAAACATCAGTGCCTGCAGGACCAATTATTGCTAAAACGCTATCAACTGGTGCAGTCTCACCCTCCTTTAATCCAACGAATAATAAAGTACCTTCATTAAAGGACTCAAATTCCATTGTCGCTTTATCGGTCTCTATTTCGGCAAGGATATCTCCTTCTTCAACCTTATCTCCAACTTTTTTTAACCAAGTGGCCACAGTACCTTCTTCCATAGTATCAGAAAGTCGAGGCATTGTGATCACTTTTACACCTTCGGGTAATTCCGAAGAACCAGAACTTGCTACTGGAGCAGTTTCTTCTTTAGTTTCTTGTTTTGGAGCTTCTTTAGCTGGAGCAGCTTCTGCTTTTCCGTTTGCAGCACCGCCGCTTAGCAATGCCGAAATATCTTCTCCCTTATCTCCCAAAATGGCCAACAGTGTATCTACGGGTGCCGTTTCTCCCTCTTGAACGCCAATGTGCAATAACACACCTTCATTAAAAGATTCGAACTCCATCGTCGCCTTGTCAGTTTCAATTTCCGCAAGGATGTCTCCTTCTTCAACCTTATCTCCGACTTTTTTTAACCACTTAGCAACAACACCTTCTTCCATGGTGTCACTTAGTCTGGGCATATTTACTATCTGTGCCATTTAATTAGAGTTTATGAGGTATAAATGGATAATCTTTTTGTTCGTATACTGCATCGTACATCAACTCCTTTTCTGGGAATGGTGAATCTTCAGCAAATTGCTCGCATTCTTTTACCAAAGCCTTTACTCTAGCATCAATTTCATCAATCTGCTTTTGAGTTGCATATTTTTTTGATTTAATCACATCTAAAACTTGAGTGATCGGATCTATTTTCTTGTATTCTTCAACCTCATCTTTTGTACGATACTTTTGCGCATCGGACATTGAGTGCCCTCTATATCTATAGGTTTTCATTTCTAGGAAAGTTGGCCCACCACCTTTTCGTGCTCTCGAAATGGCTTTATCCATTGCTTTGGCAACCGCAACAGGATCCATTCCATCACAAGGTTCGCTAGGCATTTCATATCCAAGACCTAGCTTCCAAATATCTTCATGGTTTGCAGTACGAGCAACAGAAGTACCCATGGCATAACCATTGTTTTCACAAATAAATACTACAGGCAAGTTCCATAACATCGCCAAGTTGAACGACTCATGTAATGAACCTTGTCTTGCCGCACCGTCACCAAAATAACACAAGGTAACCGCATCACTATTATTATACTTATCACCAAATGCCATACCAGCACCTAACGGAATTTGTCCACCAACGATACCGTGACCACCGTGAAAACGTTTTTCTTTTGAAAAAATATGCATCGACCCACCAAGACCATGAGAAGTACCTGTTGCCTTGCCATATAACTCAGCCATTACTCGACGAGGATCGACCCCCATACCAATTGGCTGAACGTGATTACGGTAGGCTGTAATCATACGATCTTTACCCAATTCCATTGCATGTAAAGCCCCTGCAAGAACTGCTTCCTGACCATTATATAAATGCAGAAATCCGCGTACTTTTTGTTGTATATAAACTGCTGCTAGCTTGTCTTCAAATTTCCTCCATAACAACATATCCTCGTACCATTTCAGATATGTTTGTTTCGTAATTTTTTTCATTCAGTTGATCGATTTTGTACTTGTCAATTTGTGAAAAGTGCGAATAACAAAAATACTATATAATTGATTAACCAAAAAAGGGTAGTTCGGTTTTGTTAGATTGATAAAAAAGGTCGTTTTAATTTCATATTTCTCAATGAGAATTCGAATAGGGTGAGTTCTGTTTAATTAAGAATAGCTCCCTAAATCCCTCTTCAAAAGACTGTTTTCCAAAAAATAGCAGCTTGCTCCCTTCCCTAGAGGGAAGGGTTGGGGATGGGTGTCCGATCTAGACCTAAAACCTCGCTATTTAAGTAGGTTAAATTCAATTCATGGTGAACACCCCTCTAAATCTCCCCTCAAGAGGAGACTTTTCTTACTCTTTTTATAAATTCGAAAATCTCCTTTAAGGGATAAGTTCGGGCCAGATCTATGCTGCCCGACTATTCGGCAAAAGGACAAAAAGTTAGTTGTCAAAAGCTTTCATTTATTCAAAACGAATTCAACTATGGACGTCTAAATTCATTCAACAAAATAGATGTCGCCATTGCTACATTTAAACTTTCGGTTTGCTGTAATTTTCCAAAGCGTGGTATGGTGACTAGGTGCGTTGATTTTTGTTGAATTTCAGAGGAAATTCCATTCGCTTCATTGCCCATTATTAGAATTGCGTCTTCTGGCAAATCGCCTTTATAAATAGACTCTCCGTTCATTACAGATGCATATATGGGTCGACTTTCTGCTTCTAAAAACTGAGGAAGATTCGTATATATGACATCTACTCTAGCAATCGAACCCATAGTTGCTTGTACTACTTTCGGGTTGTAACAATCAACAGTATTATCACTGCAAACAAGTTGCTTAATACCAAACCAGTCGCAAAGGCGAATAATTGTTCCTAAATTACCTGGATCCCGCACATCGTCAAGCACTAACGTAAGTCCTTTCGTATCGATTTTAGCTTCCTGGGGAATTTCAAAAACAGCCAGTGCCTTATTTGGAGTTTTCAAAAAGCTTATTTTTCGCAACTCAGCATCGGTGATTTCAAAAATTTCATCAGCATTAAAATCTAAATCATCAACAACTGTAGTACATATATAAGAGAGCTTATATCGCGATCGTATCAACTCATTAATTACCTTTAAACCCTCGGCTACGAAAAGCCCATTTTTAGTTCGGTACTTTTTTTGCTGTAAACTCGCTATTAACTTATACCGGCTTTTGGGTAACATACAAATAGTGTATTTTTGAACGGGTTATTTCTTTTACGTAAAATATTGAAGCTAGGCATCACAAAAATAGGAGTATTAATTGTAATTAGTATCCTATTCTTTTCTTGTAATACCATTAAAAAAGTTGGTGAGGAAGAACTACTCCTTACTGATAATACCATTATAGAAAATGGTAAAAAAATAAAAGACGATGCCATTGAAAGTCTTTTCTACCAAACACCAAATAGTAAATTACTTGGTACACCTGTTCGACTTCACATTTTTAATCTAGCGCGTGACAATCGTGATTCTATTTTCAAAGCTTGGGTTAACAGTAACGAAAAGCGCAAAAAAAGATTGTTTAGACGTTACTCTAAAAAACAGATTAATGAAATTGGCAATTATGCAATGGGGTTTAATCGCTGGCTGCGAGAAACCGGAGAAGCGCCTGCTATTATAGACGAATCAAAAACAGAGAAAACAAGAAAAAAGATAAAATCTTACTATGATAGTAATGGCTACTTTAATAATGTAGTGACCGACTCTTTAATAAAAGGAAAGAAACCGCAGCGTGCTGAAATCTTTTATAGTATAACTACTGGAAACCCATATTTTATAGATTCTATCACAGTTACTATTGAATCGCAGCAGCTTGATTCCGTTTATCAATTACACAAAGACAAAGCCTTTGTACAACAAGGCAAACAATATAAAAACAGTGATTTTGTTAGAGAGCAATCCCGATTGAATGAGCTTTTTAGAAATAGTGGTTTTTTTACTTTTCAGAAAAACTCTATCCACTTTTACCCTGAACGTGATACCATACCTGAACACGATGATTATTTAATGCCAACAGAATTATATATTTCTGATGGCTCGGTTAGGGATGCCGCAGATGGAGAAACAAGGCCTTACAAAGTACACACTATAAGGCGAGTGAATATTTTTACCGACAATAAATCGATAAGCGAACGAGAAACAGCAAGTGACAGCATTGTCAACAGTAATTATCATGTATATTCTTCAGGCGAATTAAAATTTAGACCCAAAGCACTTACTGACGCTACCTTTATTATACCTAATGATATTTATAGTGATAAGGCTAGGGTACAAACTAACAGATCGTTTAATAAATTACAGACCTTTCGCTATCCTAATATTGAGTATGAATATATAGGTGATTCTGACACCGATCTTGAGGCAAATATTTTTCTTATTCCTAGAAAACGATTTTCTATAAGACCTAAAATTGAATTTTCGCATTCTGACATTCAGGATTTTGGTATTTCGGCCGGACTCGATTTTACGGCACGAAATGTTTTTCGAGGGGCAGAAACACTCCAATTATCGCTAAGCGGAACCTTAGGATCGACTAATGATCCTGCAAACAATGACAATCGGTTTTTTAATATATCGGAAGTTGGTGGTGACTTGAAATTAGATTTTCCGAGATTCTTTTTTCCCTTTAATACCGAAAAGATCATCCCTAAATATATGTTGCCAACTACACAAATATCTCTGGGTGTTAGTTTGCAAGAGAATATTGGGCTAGACCGACAAAATTTTACAGGTATATTAAGGTATAACTGGGAGGCCTCGACCATAAAATCACACGCGCTCGACCTTATTAATATTCAGTTTGTAAATAACAAGAATATTAATAATTATTTTGAAGTATATCGAAATTCATATAATGAGCTAAATGGCATTGCGCAGGATAATATTGGCTTGGTAAATCCAGATCAATTAAATACTGATGGTAATTTGATCATCCCATCGGGTACCGATAGTTTTATTGATGATGTTGTTAATGGCAGTACTGCACTTTCAGTGGCAGAAGAAAATGATGTACGAAACATCTTAGAGCGTAAAGAGCGTCTTACGCAAAACAACTTGATTTTCGCCTCGAGCTACACCTTCACCAAAAACAATCGACAAGGATTTTTAGACAATAACTTTTCTCAGTTTAGAACGAAGATAGAGTTCGCTGGAAACTTACTCTCTGCAGTTTCAGGGGCCTTCAATTTTGAAAAAGATGGCGACCAAGCAAAGGTATTTGATGTTGCTTTCACCCAATATGCAAAAACAGAAATAGATTATATAAAATATTGGCAATTATCAGCAAATGATGCATTAGCTTTTAGAACTTTTGCTGGTGTAGCAATTCCATACGGAAATTCGTCTAACATCCCATTCGCTAGAAGTTATTTTGGTGGTGGTTCAAATGATAATCGTGCGTGGCAGGCCTACTCACTAGGACCAGGTAGTTCTGGTAGCCCGAATGAGTTTAACGAAGCAAACTTAAAACTCGCTGCTAACTTAGAATATCGTTTTAAACTATTTGGAAAAGTGAATGGTGCATTTTTTGCGGATGCCGGAAACATCTGGAATGTTTTTGACGATACTCCTGATGAAGCTGCACAATTTAACGGCTTCTCATCTCTTAAAGACCTCGCCTTGGGTAGCGGATTTGGGATACGTTATGATTTTGGGTTTTTAGTACTGCGATTAGATACCGGCTTTAAAACTTACGACCCAGCGCTGCCAGAAAACGACCGCTGGTTTCGCAACTTCAATTTTAGCAATGCGGTATATAATATTGGTATTAACTATCCATTTTAGGGTGATTATTATTACATTTGTCCTCTTATAACAACCACAAAAAACTTTAAATGGGGCACAACATTAAACCCGGAGTAGCAACCGGAGATCAGGTTCAAGAAATTTTCAAACTTGCCAAAGAAAAACAATTCGCATTACCAGCAGTCAATGTTATTGGTTCAGACACTATCAATGGTGTTTTAGAAACTGCAGCAGCTTTAAATTCTCCCGTAATTATTCAATTCTCTAACGGAGGTGCTCAATTTAACGCAGGTAAAGGCTTATCAAACGAAGATCAGAAAGCGGCTATTGCTGGATCCGTAGCTGGCGCGCACCATGTTCACTTGTTAGCCAAAGAATATGGCGTTCCTGTTATTTTGCATACAGACCACTGCGCAAAAAAATTATTGCCTTGGATTGATGGTTTGTTAGATGCAAGTGAGGCGTTTTACAAGCAAAACGGAATTCCTTTATATAGTTCTCACATGATCGACCTTTCGGAAGAGCCATTAGAAGAGAATATTGAAATTTGCAAGCGCTATTTAGAGCGTATGAGCAAAATGGATATGACATTAGAAATCGAGTTAGGTATTACTGGAGGCGAAGAAGATGGTGTAGATAATACCGATGTTGATGACTCAAAACTATACACACAACCAGAAGAGGTAGCATACGCATATGAGGAGCTAATGAAGGTTAGTCCTAAATTTACTATTGCTGCTGCTTTTGGAAACGTTCATGGTGTTTATAAGCCAGGGAATGTAAAATTGACTCCGAAGATTTTAAAGAATTCTCAAGAATTTATTTCAGAAAAGTATGGTGTACCACATAACTCTATAGATTTCGTTTTTCACGGTGGGTCCGGTTCTACAGTTGAAGAAATTAGAGAAGCTATTGGTTACGGTGTAATCAAAATGAATATTGATACTGATATGCAGTACGCATTTATGTCGGGTGTAAGAGATTATATGGGCAGCAAAGCGGACTACTTAACAAAGCAAATTGGCAATCCTGATGGGGACGATGTGCCGAACAAGAAATATTACGATCCGCGCGTTTGGCTACGTGAAGGAGAAAAGACATTTGTAGAGCGTTTAAAAAAGGCATTTGAAGACCTTAATAACGTGAATACATTATAAAGTAATACTATTAAAAGCTGATGTTTTAAACAACGTCAGCTTTAATTTTTTTTATATGGCTTGGTTTAAACGAAAAGAAAAAGGTATACAAACAGCGACCGAGGACAAAAAAGATGTCCCTGAAGGTCTGTGGTACAAATCGCCAACAGGTAAGGTAGTCGATTCAGAAGAGCTGGCAAAGAATTTTTATGTTAGTCCTGAAGATGGTTACCATGTTCGCATTGGTAGTAAAGAGTATTTTGAAATCTTATTTGACGACAATAAGTTTAAAGAGTTAGATGAGAAACTGTATTCCAAAGATCCGTTGAAGTTTACCGACACTAAAAAATATACAGATCGTTTAAAAGCAGCAAAAGACAAAACCAACTTAAATGATGCGGTTCGTTGCGCTGTAGGAAAATCAAAAGGGCGGGATGTTGTCATCGCTTGTATGGATTTTGCATTTATTGGTGGATCGATGGGATCGGTAGTTGGAGAAAAGATTGCTCGTGCTGCAGATCACTCATTAAAAAATAACATTCCGTTAATTATTATATCAAAATCTGGAGGTGCCCGAATGATGGAAGCGGCATTGTCTTTAATGCAGTTGGCAAAAACTTCGGCCAAGTTAGCACAATTAGCAGATGCTAAAATTCCTTATATCTCGTTGTGTACTGATCCTACTACAGGCGGTACAACAGCTTCATTTGCGATGTTAGGTGATATTAATATTGCTGAGCCTGGAGCATTAATTGGTTTTGCAGGACCTCGTGTAGTAAAAGACACTACAGGTCAAGACCTACCAGACGGATTTCAAACATCGGAGTTTTTGTTAGAACATGGCTTCTTAGATTTCATATCACATAGAAAGGAATTAAAAAATAAGATCAATCAGTATATTGACTTAATCGGAAATCTACCTCTTCGTGAGTAAGTTATAATTCTGACTTTATAGAAAAAACCTCAACTGTATAAGTTGAGGTTTTTCGCATTATATCCTAATGTTAATTTTTATGTTTTTTATCGATTATTTAATACTTTTTATCTATTAATCGAATTAATTATATATTTTAGCGTTATCAAAATAGCTAACCCGAAACACAAATTAATTTGATATGAAGACGCATTATAGCTTGTTGCTATAGTCATGTTGTTTAGTAGAAAGTCCACCTTAGGTCAAGGTGGACTTTTTTATTCTCAATGTCAGCAAAGGCATAACCACAATTGCAGCAATGCCTTTTGACTAACAAAGAGCGGACTTGCCTCGGTTTATAATACCATTCATAAAGTCAACTTAAAAATGATACGAACAATCACCCTTCTTAATTCCCGAGGTTAAATCGTCTTAATCTTACTTCTTCGCTAGTACCGTCAGGATATGTAAGTGTTCCAAAAGCATCGCAAGTGCCGTCTCCAAAATCTAAATTAGCTGATTGATCCTGACGCGTAATTTGCAATACCCCACTTACAATAAATCGGCAAGCCCATTCTCTTCGCAAAGGCGTAAGTACTTCTTTTTCATATGTAAACCCGTTGCGATTGGTAAAGGTCCAATTACCCGTAATTAAGAACACATTATCACCCCAAAATCCGGTTCCAAATCCTTCTATCCATTCACGAGTTTTCGATCCGCCTAAAACTGCCGATGTTCCATCTGGCCAAGTCGCAGTAATATCTCTGGTTACATTTCCTTGCGGATTTCCATTTTCGTTACTTCTAACCCTAGTTACTACTTTACTTCCCTCAATCGCAACATCATTAAAAGTGAAATTTTCAAATGCAACACTCATTGTCTTCGATGCGGCTGTCAGGTCTTTTGAATAACTAAGATTAATAATACCGGCTAGTACGTTTCCTCCACGAAGTTCACAACCATCACCAAAATCGATGGTTTTTTCAATGCTTGTGCTGGTTTCAACCGTTGTTACAGTTACACAATCAGGTAAAAAATCCGAAATATAGCCTTTTCCTGTAGCTGCGGCCTCATCAGAAGCATACACATCGTCTACTACATTTAAGACATCTTCCGACATGGCATCTGCTTCGTCACTAAGACTTACTTCTTCAATGGTTAGTTTTTCAACCGATAATTCATCGGTAACTGTTTCGTCTTTGTTACAACTTGTAACCAATAGCATACTTCCTATGACCCATAAGTAAGCATGCATTTTTAGATTTGATCTCATAATTAAAAGGTTTAATGTTAATGCTACTATGACTTGACAGAAATAAAAAGGTTTAATATTGTGTTAAAAAAAATGAATTTAGTTACAAACTTGATGCTTTTATTAAGGTGCTTTGCCAATTGTTGCAATGACTATTTTCGCGTTAGGGATTGCAGTGGTTACCCCACAGGGGTTACCATAAGCAAGACCGAGAAGTATGAACTTAAAGCCCGACCCTCTGGAGCTTAAAGTGCAACGAAAAGCCAAGGAGGGAAGCACCCAAATCATTTTTTTTAATTCTTATTTTTTAATTCTTATTTATAATGATATCTTTGCACGCTGGTACGAAAAACGTATCAATACATAATAATCATTTACATAAATATTAGCATGTACTTAACAAAAGAAGTAAAAGAAGAGATTTTCGCAAAGCACGGAAAGTCAGGAAGTGACACCGGTTCGGCAGAAGGTCAAATTGCGTTATTTACGCACAGAATTAATCACTTAACTGGACACTTGAAAAAAAATCATAAAGATTTTAATACTGAGCGTTCGTTAGTAAAGCTAGTAGGTAAGCGTCGCTCATTGCTAGATTACTTGGCAAAGAAAGATATCATGAGATATCGTGCCATAGTGAAAGAATTAGGATTAAGAAAATAAGAAAAAAGAGGCCTCGCTGCCTCTTTTTTTATTTTATATAGTTGCCCAACTTAGGTTAGGTATTTTTAAGGAAAAAGCTTTTTTCGAGTTTTTCATTGGTCTCGCGACGAGTTCGCACACAACTACAACACAACCCTGCCCGTCCAGGAAAGGCGGAGACCAAAGTTTAACACAGTCTTGTTATGGACTGTAATTAATTATTTATGATTCCACAAACTTATAAAGAGGTCATTGACCTTGGAGACGGTAGAGAAATTTCTATCGAAACCGGAAAACTAGCAAAACAGGCACATGGATCTGTTGTGGTGCAATCAGGAAAATGTATGCTTTTGTGTACGGTTGTATCAAATTACAAACAAGCAGATGTTGATTTTTTACCACTTACGGTAGACTATCGTGAGAAATTTGCTGCTGCAGGTCGTTATCCTGGAGGTTTCTTTAAAAGAGAGGCCCGCCCAAGTGATGGAGAAGTATTGACCATGCGTTTGGTTGATCGCGTATTACGCCCATTATTCCCGAAAGATTATCACTCTGAAACACAAGTGATGATACAATTAATGTCTCATGACGACGATGTAATGCCAGATGCAATGGCAGGATTGGCAGCTTCTGCGGCTATCCAATTATCCGATTTCCCATTTGAATGTGCGATTTCTGAGGCACGTGTAGGACGTGTAAATGGTGAGTTCGTTATTAATCCATCAAGAGCACAGCTTGCCGAATCTGACATAGATATGATGATTGGTGCATCTGCAGACTCTGTAATGATGGTTGAAGGTGAGATGGACGAAATCTCTGAAGAAGAGATGACAGAAGCTATTAAATTTGCTCACGAAGCGATTAAAGTACAGTGTGCTGCACAAGAGCGTCTAGCCGCTGCCGTTGGAAAAAAAGAAGTTCGTGAATACGAACCAGAAAGAGAAGATGAAGATCTTGCGAAGAAAATTCATGATATGGCATATGATAAAGTATACGCCGTAGCAAAAGGAGGTTCATCCAAACAAGAACGTGGTGCTGCTTTCGGAGAAATTAAGGAAGAAATTCTCGCTACTTTTTCTGAAGAAGAATTAGAAGATATTGGTGATCTAGTATCTAAATATTACCGCAAAACGGAAAAAGAGGCTGTACGTGATCTTACCTTAAACGAAGGCCTTCGTTTAGATGGTCGCCAAACAACTGATATTCGCCCAATATGGTGTGAAATAGATTACTTACCATCAGTACATGGTTCATCTGTTTTTACACGTGGAGAAACACAAGCACTTGCAACAGTAACATTAGGTACATCGCGTGAAGCCAATCAAATAGATATGCCGTCGCACGAAGGAGAAGAGACATTCTATCTTCACTACAACTTCCCACCGTTTTGTACAGGAGAAGCACGACCAATTCGTGGAACTTCTCGTCGTGAGGTAGGACATGGTAACCTAGCACAGCGTGCACTTAAAGGAATGGTTCCTGATGATTGCCCATATACAGTTCGTATAGTATCTGAAGTATTAGAATCAAACGGATCATCATCAATGGCGACTGTTTGTGCGGGTACAATGGCAATGATGGATGCTGGTGTTCAAATGAAAAAGCCAGTTTCTGGTATTGCAATGGGATTAATTTCTGATGCCGATTCTGGAAAATATGCAGTTCTATCTGATATTTTAGGAGATGAAGATCACCTTGGTGATATGGACTTTAAAGTAACCGGTACTGCCGATGGTATTACTGCTTGCCAGATGGATATTAAGGTAAAAGGTCTTTCATATGAGATTCTTGTAAATGCATTACAGCAAGCGAGAGATGGCCGTTTACATATTCTTGAAAAACTAACTGATACAATTGAAGCACCACGTGAAGATGTAAAAGATTACGCTCCGAAAATGGTAACTACACGTATCGCGAATGACTACATTGGTGCTCTTATCGGTCCTGGTGGAAAAGTGATACAAGAGCTTCAAAAGGAAACCAATACGACCATCGTTATTAACGAAGATCCTGTTACTGAAGAAGGAATTGTTGAAATTTTAGGTACAGGACAAGAAGGTATTGATGCTGTTCTTGCTAAAATCGATTCGATTACATTTAAGCCAGAAGTTGGAAGCGTATACGAAGTAAAAGTAATCAAGATGTTAGATTTTGGTGCTGTTGTTGAGTATTTAGAAGCTCCTGGAAATGAAGTATTATTACACGTATCTGAGCTTGCTTGGGAGCGTACTGAAAATGTATCTGATGTGGTAAACATGGGAGATGTATTTGATGTGAAGTACTTTGGTATTGACAAACGCACTCGTAAAGAGAAAGTTTCTAGAAAAGCAATTCTTCCTAAACCGGAAGGTTATGTTGAGCGTGCGCCACGTGAGCGCAATGACAGAAACGATCGAGGCAGAGATAACCGTGGTAGAGACAATAGAAACCGTGGTGACAGAAAGCCAAGAGAAAATAGAGACTAATTGTTTTTATTTACAATAATCAAAAACCCGGCAAAATAGCCGGGTTTTTTAGTTTGTATCGGTAATTAATCCCCCCGCCACGTATTGCCATCTAGATCATCAAACCCAATGAACCCGTATTTCTTATCATAATATATAACATTCACGTTTCTATCTAATCCAAACCAACTTCCCGCTATTTCATTTTTAGGCGAGTTAAAGGTTAAAACATCACTATATTCCTTTACATTAATTACCATCTTAGAGGTGATTGCCTCAAAATCAATATTAATTCTCTCCGGAAGGTTAGAAGACTCATCCAATGGCTTGTTCCAAAGCTCAAAGTAAATACTCCCAACCAACGAATTCGTTCTTGTTTTCGAAATGTCTATTACAAAGGTTGCAAAGGGGTCTGGAACAGCTACAAATTCCATCTCCACGCGTTGCGTATCAAAATGATATAACAAATAACCTCCGCCACCAGAAAAAGTTCCGCGCGTATATGCACCCTCCCTCCCGTTCTTGCTCATTTGCACCCTTAGTGATATGATCTCCTCATTTTGATTTTTAAAAACAACAATATCATTTGTTTCGGGTACTTTTACGAGTAATTGGTCTGTATCTAATTCATTGAATTGAAAGTACTCATAACCTTCTATTTCTGATTGCCTATCTGAGCATCCAACAAAAAGCAACAGCAGTATTGGTACTATTTTAAAAAACAGATTTTTCATAATTTATTTCTTTAAAAAATTAAAATCGTTTTCCAAGGGTGACTCCCACTCTTGGTACAAATTCAAATAGATCATTATTACCAAAATTTCTACCAATTCCTCCGTAAACTTCAGCTACAAAACCTTTTCGTGATAAAAATTTGCCTCCTATCGAAAAGCCAAGCGCAAAACTATCTTGAACAGGTGGCTCAACAGGCATCCCTCCTAGTCCAATATCGAAAAAATCATTGTCTTGAAGCCGATTATACATGGCGAAGCCTTCAACAAAAAAACCTGCAGCTGGTTTTTCACCAAAATACAGTCTGTAGTATGGCGTTATTAATAATCTCAGGAATTCTTCTTCCTCTACTGCAAAAGCTAATGAAACTCCTATCGCAGATTCTTCATTGAGCAAGCGCTCATAGCCAAGTTCAGCCACACCAGCAATAAGGTATGCTGCGTTTGCTTTAAATTCATTTTTCTTTGTTGGGGAAAACGATTGTTCTTGACTGTAAACCATTGCAGTCAATAGCATGATGACCATGCCCATTGTTTTCTTCATAATAAATGTATTTAAATGTTGTGCTTTCTAAATTAGTCGAGAACCTGGATTATTAGTCCCATTTTAGTTGATTTGGATAATCTCGGATTCTTTTTAATCAAGTTTTAACACCTCAATATATGCTCTTGAAAACAAAAAAGCCTTCCCAAATTAATGAGAAGGCTAAAGTTTGTTAATCCGTATAATATGACATTTGGCTAATTAGAAAGCTAATGATCAATTACATGGTTTTCGATTAACAAACCCCCCAACAATACGCCGATGTTTTGATCACAGTCAGCAAGCTATTGAAATCTTCAAAAGCAATACTAAAAGTGAAACAACGACGCAATAAATGTAGGATTCCTCTTAACTATGAGTGTCCGAGATTATCCAAATTCTTAAAACTCGGACAAATTAACTATTCACGTTTGCCCTATAAATAGTGGGTGTCTGCCCAGTAAACTTCTTAAATGCAGCATAAAAGGTAGAACGTGAGTTAAATCCACATTCTAAACCAATAGAAAGAATTGTGTATTGTTTGAACTGCGTATCCGTTAGTAGCTTCTTTGCCTGATTAACGCGATAATTATTTATATAGTCAGAAAAATTAAAGTCGCTAAACATATTAATATGAAGCGATAATTGACTTGTACTCATGCTCAATTCTTCCGCCAATAATTCTTGATTCAATTTTGGATTCAAATAACATCTACTATCCTTAACAAAATCATTAATTCTTTTAAACACAGATTTCTGCGTTTCTGTAGCCTCGACTTGCTTCTCTGCGATAATCGAAGTACTTGCCTCTTTAGCGACCAACTTCTTGATACTATCACTAACCGATATTCTTTTACGAAGCGCCATACGATCACGAGTAAGAATGTATCTAAACATTCCCTGATAGCCAATCCAATACAACAAAATAGAACTACCTAAACGCAACGGATAATATGAATGAGGCGCACTAATACCACTTACTGTATTATTCATAACAATAGCCAATAACCAGGCGCCAACGATCACCCCGCCAAGCTTAACAAAATTCTTAATCCATTTTATGTCGTCATATTCTAAAATATGCTGGTATAGGTTTTGTTTCTTAAAAACTACTGTCAGCGCCTTGATAAAAATGAAAACACAAAAGATTGCGTTAATAATTTCCTCGACATTGTTGTACTGTTTCATTAACGATGCGGCGCCTTGCTCATCACTAAAATTATATAAATAGGTAATTACTGAGAACCGAACGACCAACTCTATCGCAAAAAGTGTCATTGTAAATATTAAAAAGGTTTTCAATTTCTTTTCAATATTGAGGTAGTTTAATAAAAAGACATAAAACATTGGAAACATTGGCATATACCAAGGCACCAATAAGTACTTAATAAAAAAGTTAGAAGATACATAGCCGCTTTCGATAAGCCATGCTTGTAAATTGTTTAGAGATAGAAAAAAAACGACTAGATTAAGGTATAAAACCGTCTTACCACTCTTCTTATCTGAAAAGAAAGAAGCGATATTAAATATAAAGCCCTGAACAGCTCCCGCTATTAGTAAAAATTTAAAAAAGGTCGTTCCCACAGTTAGTTTAAGGCAATAAATGTAAGTTTTTTTATATCATATTCTAACAACTATCATTTTTAAAATGAAACATTTCACAAAATATTAGACTGTTTATACACGTATTTTTATAATCGACACCTAATAAAAATTAGGATATCAATTCGTTAATAGAAAATATAACCTATAAGGTTAAACGCATTAATCTAAGCTTTGATTAAATAGCATCACTCCTAACCATAATAATGAGTAATTCTCGATAAATAGCACTCGCTCAAGAACAAACCAACAAAACCCAGTTAAGCCACTATAGTCTAATTATAAAAAGAATTATAGCCGAAAAATTTCAGACACCTGATTTTTATTTGCAACCTTTTACTTTTTTCAGGTCTTATAAATAAAACAGGAGCTTACCTATCATGAAAAATGCAAAAAATCACCTATCTGTATATGTTTTATACCTATTCATATTCAGTATTTCAGGATGTAATCAAGACAGCACAGAACAACCACTAGATAGTAAATTTTTAATAGGAGAAACTGGTCCTGGGGGAGGAATAATTTTTTATGACAAAGGTGAGATCTCCAGAGGATGGAGATACATCGAAGTTGCTCCTTCGAATTTAAGAATATCAGAATGGGGATGCTTCAGCGCGCCAATTACCGATGCCCGAAATCTAGAACTGGGAACAGGTCTTGCCAATACCGAGGCAATTGTCCTTTTTCACGATGCATTAAATGATTTTTACAATAATCCTTCGGTATGCAGCGAAGAAAGCAACGGTACCGTAGCTGCAAAACTATGCCAAGAATACAGCAACAATGGCTTCAATGATTGGTTTTTGCCCTCTGAAGAAGAATCTTTTTTAATGTACAAGAACTTACATTTAAACGGAATAGGAGGATTTGAAGATAATTTGTATTGGACCTCTTCTGAACACGACTTTAATACCGCCACGGCCACCGATTTTAGCAATGGTGACCAAGGCTGGCTCTGTAAACAGTGTGGCATAGCAATTGTAAGGCCCGTACGGTATTTTTAAAACAAACCATAAGCTTAATTTCTAATTGAATAATAAAAACCATAATCATGTTTAAAACAAAGCACCAATTTTTAATATATAGCACTATTCTATTTTGTCTGTCTTTTTTGGTTTCTTGTAACAATGACGACACCATTGAACCACGGGCGGAAGAAGTTTGCGATCTTGCTGAGATTGCAGCATACCCAGGCACCAGTTGTTGCCCTGCAGGTTTTACGGAAGCCCGACCAAATGAAGAACTTAACTATTCGATTCATACCAATATCACTAACCCAGAGTTTACATGGTCGGTAGTATCGGGGTCCATAATACTGATAGAAGGGCAAAATACAGAAAACGCTGTTTTTAGATTTGGCAGTGGTTTTACTGGTGGTATAATTAGAATAAGTAGCTCTGGAGATGATAAAGTTTGTTCAACAACTATCTCGATTGTCAGAATATAAGAATTACCTATTTTACCTAAAAAACAATCAGGACCATCCTGTATGTTTTTATAAAACCATCCAAACAAAGCTTTGCTTTTGACAATAGAAAAATTAATTTCTGAGTGTAAAAAAAATAACCCAAAGGCACAGGAATCCCTGTTCGTGAAATACAAACAGGCATTATTTAACCTTTGTCTTAAATATGCCAAAAATCAAGCTGAGGCAGAAGATATTTTACAGGACACTTTCCTAACCATTTTTAAAAAAATAAAAACCTATAAAGGTCAAGGTTCATTTGAGGGTTGGATGAAAAGAATAGCAATAAACAAATCCATAGATCGATACAAAAAAGACCTATTTGTATTTACTGATATCAAAGAGGAAATAACAGATGACACAGCAATCGACCAAAATGAGGTTTTGGGCATGTCTCTGGATACCATATTGGGTTTTGTACAAGCCTTACCCTCTAAATATAGGTTAACCTTCAATATGTATGAGTTGGATGATTACTCGCATAAGGAAATAGCCAAGATATTATCAATTTCTGAGGGCACCTCAAAATCTAATCTTCACAGGGCTAAGGTAATGCTCAAGGAAATGATAATGAACAACAAAGAAAGCAAAACAGTGAGATGATGGAGAAGAAAAAAGATTTAGGGTCTATTTTCAAGCAGCATTTATCCGCTTTGGATAAATCACCTAGTGAATTCGTTTGGAAAAATATTCTTAAGGAGAAAAAAAGAAAAAAAAGAAGATTTTTCTTCTTACTTTTTTCTGGTATTACCGCAGTTATTATAATGATGTCATTTATTGGAATACAGCTTAACCAAAAAGACGCCGAGTATGAATTACCAACTATTAATACTGTTACAACCAAGGATGATAATTGTATTGATGCTATACCTGAAAGTGAAGATAAAATAGTTAATATAGAAGATGTAACGGATAATGCGAACAGCGTTGCACCTACAAAAGATATCGATATACGTACTATTAAAACAAAGCAGGACGATGCGGGCTTAAATCAGAAAAATACGATCCCTGTACCTAACAGCTCAACACGTCAAAGCCCTTTTAAATCAAATAAGAAGAAAATTACCCAGACATTAAATAATACTATAAATAGTGATACTGATAACATTTCCAAAGACGCTTCGGAAGCTACTTACATAAATAGCCCTTCTACTGAACAATCAATACACAAAACCAACAGCATTACAAATGACAATGAACCACATGAGAATGGCATAAATAAAATCGTAGAACAAGATTCTCTGCAACAAGAAACCGAACTCCCAATCAAAAAAATAAAAAGTGAATTAGAACCCAAGAAAAAAGAAGAGGAAGAAATAAAAAGACCGTTTAGGATCTTTGTGCATGCTTCTCCAACATATTATAATGCTTTCAGCAATTATTCTATTATTGATCAAAGTTTAGATGAAAACACCAAAAATGGCGGTATATCCTTGAGTTATGGTGTGTACCTAACCTACCAGCTATCAAATAAAACGAGTCTCAGACTTGGTGTAAACATGTTAAATGCTGTTTATAACACCAACCAGGTCATATCTAATTCACCCAATACATTATTGAATTACTCCTTTATTGACTACGCAAGCCAAATACCATCAGCCCAACTCAATACAATTTTTGAAAACAATACTAAAATAACGTTGAAACAAACCATAAAAAGTGTGGAGATCCCTATTGAAATGAGTAACAAAATCTATTTCAACAATCGCTTTAAGGTTAATATCATTTCAGGAATTAGCTTGTCTCGTCTAACAGATTCTTCTGTAGCGGTTATCCAAAACGATTTACCTTCGATACTACTTGGTCAAACAACCCAATACCCAAGAGTTTTCTTTACCGTCAATGTTGGTATCGGACTGCAGTATGGGCTGACAAAAAATATAAGGTTTCAGGCAGAGCCAATCTTCAAATACCAAATGAACTCATTAAATAACCGTCCGAGAAATTTCAATCCCTACTTTATTGGTATACAATCTGGAATTAGCTTCATCATAAAGTAAACCAATCTTGGATGCATAAACCCCCTCTATACGCTAGGGGGTTTTGTTTTGCAGTAACAGCGAATAACAAGCTCACTATCAGATATACAAAAATATATTTCTTATTTAATGTAACATTTAGGTAACATTGTACGTATAATATATTGCCGACATAATCTTCACAACGATTTTGCCGTGCTTAACCCAAAATAATAGGAGAAAAAATTCATGAGACAGCTTAAAATTACAAAGCAGGTTACCAACCGTGAAACCGCGTCCTTAGACAAATACTTACAAGAAATTGGTAAAGTTGATCTAATTACTGCTGATGAAGAGGTAGAATTAGCACAGCGTATTAAAGCTGGTGATCAAATTGCCTTAGAAAAACTTACAAAAGCGAACCTACGTTTCGTAGTATCTGTTGCAAAACAGTACCAAAACCAAGGTTTAACATTACCAGATCTTATTAATGAAGGTAATTTAGGTTTGATAAAAGCGGCACAACGTTTTGACGAAACTCGTGGATTTAAATTTATCTCCTACGCTGTATGGTGGATTCGTCAATCTATTCTTCAAGCATTAGCAGAGCAATCACGTATTGTTCGTTTGCCATTGAATAAGATTGGATCTATCAATAAGATTAATAAAACATTTGCTTTCCTTGAGCAATCTCATGAACGCGCACCAAGTGCCGAAGAGATTGCAAAGGAATTAGATATGACTGTGAATGACGTAAAGGAGTCTATGAAGAACTCTGGACGTCATGTATCGATGGATGCCCCTCTTGTTGAAGGTGAAGACTCAAACCTTTATGACGTTTTACGTTCAGGTGAATCACCAAATCCTGATAAAGACCTTTTACATGAGTCTTTGCGTACTGAAATTGAGCGTGCTTTAGAAACATTAACTCCTCGTGAGGCAGATGTAATTCGTTTGTACTTTGGTTTAGGTGATCAACACCCAATGACCTTAGAAGAGATTGGCGAAACCTTCGATTTGACTCGTGAACGTGTGCGACAAATCAAAGAAAAGGCAATTCGTCGATTAAAACATACATCTCGCAGTAAAATATTAAAAACATATTTGGGATAAACCAAAAAGTCGGTTATATTTACCTGATTACAATTTAGAAAATTGTTAGGTTCATTTTTTAGAACCGACTATTATAGTAACAACAGTTTACATAACTGTTCGTTTTTTGATTGATGAAAGAAAACCCCGGCTGATTACCGGGGTTTTTGTTTAATTAATAAACAAAAAGAATGAAGTGAGTTCTAAATCTTGTAAGCAACTAATATAATACCCCCCTGAAGATGATACATTCTTTATGTTATTTTAGTACAGCCGATTCTTCTCTTGGCACCAATGATTTCGAAGAACTATTTGAATATGTTGTTACAAAAAACACTTCCCAAGAAATTACGGGCGTATTAGTCTATGGTCAAGGCAATTTCATGCAAATTATGGAGGGCCCTAAAAAAAAGATAATCTCTATTTTTAATCGTATTAAGGAAGACAATCGCCATCATAATGTCATTAAAGTAATTGAAAAGGATTACCCAGACCGAATTTTCGGAAAGTATGATTACGGTTTTAAAGTAGTCAAAGATCTAACTAGTCTTAAAGAACTCAAAAACTATATTACATTACTTAATAATAATCCTTCAAAACATACGTCTAAATTTATTAGTCTAATTGAACATTTCCTTAAAAACACATAAACCCTAATTATACACTCACCAGGCCCTGTAGTTATGCTAAATTCGATTTTGAAAAATAACTTTCATTCGATTCTTTTTTTGATTTTTGTTCTAATTTTGGCTGGATGCAGCTCATCTAAGTTTAAATCTAAATGGCTCCAAACAGAATCTCCTCAATATTTTAAAGCCGTTTTTACAACCACTAGAGGTGATTTTGAGATCAAGTCTTACCGCAAGTGGTCTCCTCAAGGAGTAGATAGGTTATATCAACTCATTACGTACGGTTATTTCGATTCAGTTCCTGTATATAGAATGATTCCTAATTACGTTGCCCAATTTGGAAAGCCTGATAGTATTATTAATTCGCAATGGGGTCAGAAAAAGGTATTAGATGAACCTGTGATCGAAAAAAATGTTTTTGGTACTATGGCGTTTGCCAGAGATACAATAAATACTAGAGGATTACAGCTTTTCATAAATCTAAAAAACAATTCTCCACGCTTAGATACGATTCATTATTCCGGAGTAACAGGGTTTCCCGTTATAGCAAAAGTCACTTCTGGAATGAAGAATGTAAAAGCCTTTTTCTCTTATGGAGCGAAGCCAATGAATGACTATGACTCCATTTCAAAGGACAATCTTTTTATAAGAAGAAAATACCCAAAAATCGATTATATTTTGAAGGCCGAGATAACTACAGTAAAGGAAAAATAATGAAACTATTTCTTACCCCCCTTTTCCCTCAAAACCAAAAATCCATTTACAAAAATCCAGCAAATCAAAATATCTAGGGTTAAGTTTTCAGGAAACCAACCCCAATTAGTATCAGGGCAATCTACAATAAACTCATGATAGTATCTAAAAGGAAAACCAATCGCTAATTCACCGTCATTATCATAACCAGTAATCGGGGAATTAACAGAATTAAGAACCGTTATAAATGAAATAGTAGCAAATAGGAAAACGGAATAAATTGTACCTTTTAACAATGTTTTTCTCATCTAATACACCTTATACAACCAAACCCTAGAAACAACTAAAACCCCAATAAGCATCACATTAATCAACATAATAACAAAAGGATCTTTATGTGCAGCATGCGCGACTATCGCTGTCACAAAAAATAAGAATACTCCAGCATACGCCCAATCTTTAGCTACTAATGGAATTTGTGGGATAAGAATAATTAGAACAGCAATCACTTTTAAAACAGCTAGCTGAACTCTAAAAAAATCAGGAAAGCCCAATTCCTTAACACCATCTATTGTCGTCTTGCTAAATATATAGGTATAAGCACTCCACAATAAAAACAAACAAAGTAGTGCTGTTGAAATCCAGTAAACTGTCTTCATATTAGTTAATCTCAGGCGTATCCAATTGAGCCAACGAGGCCTCAATCTCTTCCTTGGTTATCTCATGTTTTACAATCTTACCTGCAAAATAATCTTCGTAAGCCTTCATATCAAAATTACCATGACCACATAGGTTGAATAATATGGTTTTAGAAACACCTTCTTCTTTACATTTTTTAGCTTCAGCTATTGCAGTTGCTATACCATGGGTAGCTTCTGGTGCAGGAACAATACCTTCTGATCTAGCAAATAGCACTCCAGCTTCAAAAACCTCTAGATTATCGTGGGCTACTGCCTCTATCAATTTATCTCGTAACAACTGGCTCACAATTACACCTGCCCCATGATAGCGTAAACCACCTGCATGAATTGGTGCTGGAACAAAGTTATGCCCCAATGTGTACATTGGCAATAAAGGGGTCATTCCCACGGTATCCCCAAAATCGTATCGAAAAACACCACGGGTAAGTTTCGGACAGGAAGTAGGCTCACTAGCTATACAGCGGATATTTCGACCTTCCTCAAAATTAAGTCGTAAAAATGGGAATGAAAGTCCAGCAAAATTTGACCCACCACCAAAAGGAGCAATTACAATATCAGGCATGTCTCCCGCTTTTTCCATTTGTTTTATGGCTTCCTGACCAACAATTGTTTGATGCAGTTTTACATGATTTAGCACACTACCTAATGCATATTTTGTGTCCTCATTAGTCGCAGCTCGTTCTATTGCTTCAGAAATTGCAATCCCTAAAGATCCAGTAGTATTAGGATCCTGTGCCAATATCTTTCGGCCGGCTTCTGTTGCATCAGAGGGCGAAGGAAATACTTTTGCGCCCCAAGTATTCATCATTGTTTTTCGATAAGGCTTATGATCGTAAGACAACCTTACCATATACACCTCACAATCCAATCCGAAATGGTTACAAGCAAAACTCAATGCGCTACCCCATTGTCCCGCTCCAGTTTCTGTGGTAATTCTCTTTACCCCTTCTTTCATATTATAATATGCCTGTGGCACTGCCGTATTTGGCTTATGCGAACCTGATGGACTCGTACCTTCATATTTATAATAGATTTTGGCTGGAGTATCTAATGCCTTTTCTAGTCCATAAGCACGGTATAAGGGTGTTGGCCTCCACAATGAATATATATTACGAACCTCATCAGGAATTTCAACCCACTTATCCGTTGTTACTTCTTGCTTAATTAATTCCATAGGAAACAATGGCGCTAGAGCATCTGGCCCAATAGGTTCTTTTGTTCCAGGATGCAAAGGCGGAAGAGGCTTATTAGGCATATCAGCTATGACATTATACCATTTTTCTGGAATTTCTTTTTCAGTTAGAAGGATTTTTCTGGTTTTCATATAGTAGTAAGTTATTTTTCAGTCTGATTCAACACCCCATTTCAATGGTCTTTTGAATCATTAAATTGCCAAAGAACGTTTACAATTTGCCACTTTCCGTTTAATTTGACAATATGCATATAATCAATCCAATCGTCTGCTATCAACTTAACCGAAGCGGTTTTATCGAATACATCAAGTATAATCACTTCTTTCTTTGGATTCTCAGGAAATTTATCTCCTTTTATATTATAGGATTCCGCAAGTAGAATCATTGCGTCTGTAAAAGTTTCTCTTAGGTATTCCTTTTTGGTTTTCTTATTGGTCCAAAAAGTTCTTTTTACCATTCGCGGGTGTGCCGAACGCTCAAACTTCTCCGGCTTTACCTCATGTTGCGACTCAATGTAATCTAATGCAGCCCGTTTTATTGCTAAAGAATCTTGTCGAGATTGGGCACTAATAGCGCAAGAAAAGACACAAATCAAGATAACAATTAAAGATTTCATAATGATGAAACAAATGGAATGATAGATTACATAAATATAACCATATCCGACTTAAATTCCTTTGCGAATAAAAATTCTAAGTTCTCATCAAACCAATTATCTTTGTAAAAAACCTATTAAATGAGTTCTACCATGATTGCCCCTTCCGTTTTAGCAGCCGATTTTGCCAACCTACAACGCGATATCGAAATGGTTAATGAAAGCCAAGCCGATTGGTTTCATATTGATATTATGGATGGTGTTTTCGTCCCCAATATCTCATTCGGAATGCCAGTCTTAAAAGCAATAAGTGAACACGCCAACAAAACAATCGATACTCATTTGATGATCGTAGATCCGGACAGATATATTAAAACATTTGCTGAACTAGGCAGTAATATCTTGACTGTTCATTATGAAGCATGCACGCATTTGCACCGAACATTACAAGCCATTAAAGCAGAAGGCATGAAGGCTGGAGTCGCACTTAATCCGCATACAAGTATCACTGTATTAGAGGATGTTATCCGAGATATTGATATGGTGTGTTTAATGAGTGTGAATCCTGGTTTTGGTGGACAAAAATTTATAGAACAGACCTATGAAAAAGTTCGTAAACTAAGAAGAATGATCAATGACAATGATGCGAACACCATGATAGAAATAGATGGAGGAGTAACTGATGTGAATGCAAAAAACTTAGTTGACGCTGGAGCGGATGTTCTAGTTGCGGGAAGTTTTGTCTTTAAAAGTGCCGACCCGCTTACTACTATTGCCGATCTTAAAACCATTTCTAATTTATGAGTTACGACCTCATTATTGTTGGTGGTGGCCCAATAGGTATAGCCTGCGGATTAGAAGCTCAAAAACAAGGTCTAAATTATCTAATCATTGAGAAAGGTTGTATTGTAAATTCATTGTACAATTATCCTGAGGGGATGACCTTTTTCTCGACTTCTGATAAGTTAGAAATAGATGATATTCCATTTATTAGCAAAAATGCAAAACCCTATAAGGACGAGGCGCTAGAATACTATCGTCGCATTGTGACTAACAAATCACTGAATATTAATCTTTTTGAAAAGGTACTTTTATTAAAGAAGGAAAATGAGCTTTTTGAAGTAACAACCGAAAAAGATTCATATTCCGCAAACAACCTAGTGCTATCAACGGGATTTTATGACATTCCTAATCTACTAAAGGTGCCTGGAGAAGATCTGCCTAAAGTGAAGCATTACTATGACAATGCTCACTACTATGCACAACAGAAAGTTATTGTTGTTGGTGCAAATAATAGCGCAGTAGATGCCGCTTTAGAAATTTATCGAAAAGGTGGTGATGTCACGATGATTATTCGAGGTGAAGGTGTTGGAAAACGAGTGAAGTATTGGGCAAAACCAGATATTGAAAATCGGATAAAAGAAGGAAGCATCAAAGCTTTTTACAATAGTACAATTAAGGAAATAAGAGAGAAAGATTTGGTAATTACTACCGATAAAGGTGAAGTAGTTCTAGAGAATGATTATGTATTAGCACTTACTGGATATCAGCCAAACTTCTCATTTTTAGAATCGATTGGGGTCTCATTATCTGAAGACGGAAAACGAATTCCACAATACAATCCGGATACTATGGAAACCAATATAAGCGGACTTTTCCTAGCCGGTGTTGTTTGCGGAGGTATGGAAACCCATAAATGGTTTATTGAGAATTCTCGTATTCATCCTGGCATGATCATGAATACAATCTTAAAAAGCGATCACAAGTGAATTCACAGATTATGAAATCAAAAAAAGTAATTTGCATATTTCTTTTGATGATAGGCTTCAATTTTAGTTGTCAAAATTCAAAGAAAACGGATACCAATACAACTGCAGAAAAAACTCTAGTTGTAGAACGAGGTGCTTTTCATTATGACGTCTTCACTATTAAAAATGACTCTATCTTTTTTGAACCAAAACAGATTAGAGAAGGTGCAACTTCAAGGTATTATACCCCTTTTGGAAAAAAATTATCTAAAGAACGTCTAGATGCATTTTTTAGCTTGTTAGATAGCGATAGTTTTATGATGTTGAATGATCATTACGACAGCAACAAATCAGATAATAGCATTCTTGTAGTTACTTACACGTTTGGTGATAATAGTAAAACCATTACCTGTGAAGATTTTGAAAGAAATTGCCCTAATGTAATGCAATATATCGAGCAGCATATGATTCGACTTTCGGGCAAAGATTTAAAACGTATCAATTTACCAGGTTAATTATGCCGATTGTAGATTTTTGCCATATCCAAATTCAGCATCAATCGCACGCGATCATATAATTCTGGAAGTTTTTGCTTAAACTCCTGCGGCGTTTCAAAAAAGCACTCAAAAACTACCGACAAAAACTCGTACTGATTTTCGAAAGCATAGTCACGAAAATATCCCAATTTAATTACCCGATCTTTAATCTCTGGCTGCGCCAAGGTTTGAAGTAAATTAGTAAACTGTCTCGCAAAAAGCTGACAACTTATTGTTTCATTAATTTTACAACTAAAAAACAAGGCGTGGGTAAATTCGTGAACGCCAAGATTTCTATTATCATCAATTATCTCAATTCCTTTTTTAAAATCCTTCCAGGATAACACTACTACTCTGGCCGCTGGATTGTGTTCTCCTTTATGATATTTTTCAGTGATATTTGAAAAATATTCGTCGGGATTAACAATAATACTGTCTACACTATCATATAAATAACCTCGCATACCAAACGTTAGCATTACCGGTATTGTCGCGATCAAAACCTTCTTATCATGCGACATTTCGATGTTATTACCGATAAATCGATGGTTCTTAATAAACCGTTTTAGGCGATAATCAAAAAAACGCTTTTCGCTCGCCGTTAGTTTTGAATAAAATAAGCTGTTTTGTGCAATAAAAATCTTCCATCGTTTGGGGAGCACTTCAGGGGTATATGGAAAATGAACAAAAAACGGCTTGTTAAAAATTCGAATATAAATTCGCTCCAAGAACAAGGGAGAAATTAGTACAATTGAAGCTCCAATTAACCAAGAAACAGCGGATATTTCCATACTTGCAGAAAGATAGAAAAAATGAAATACTAATAGCTATATTTAGTAATCTTTAAAATCACACGGATGAATCTTTCAATGAGTATTCCAGCATTATTATTTCCTGCAATCTCGCTAACAATGCTGGCATATAATGCACGTTATTTGGCAATAGCGGCTTTAATAAGACAACTTCACAATGAATATCAACAGGAGCTATCGGCTAATGTCGGGTTACAAATTAAAAATTTACGTAAACGACTAAGGCTTATTAAAAATATGCAGGCTGTGGCCATTATCAGTTTTCTAACTAGTGTTATCACAATGTTCCTATTATATGTTGAGAGTATGGATCTAGCCAATATTGTTTTTGGGATTAGTCTTATCTGCTTAATGGTCTCATTATTCTTATCCTTGGTTGAAGTACAGATATCAACCAAGGCTTTGTCCATACGCTTAGACCGTATTGAGGAAAGAAAGTAATTTCTTCTTATATTCAACTAACAAATAACCAGACCTATAGTCGTCCTATCGGTATTTTATGAATAAAACCGTTTTTGTCATTTTATCCATTCTATCAATAATTAGTTATATAATTGCTGGAATACTACTTACCATTTATTTCACAGAAGAAAGTCCTGGCATGATCATGATTTTTTTAATCCCCACATTACTTGCTGGGCTTGTATTTGGTGTTATTGCTTTCTTTTTAAAAAGGAATAAGAAGTTTATAACCAATCCCTTTTTAAATGGATTATACTATTTGAATATTGCACTTATGGTCGTAGGACTGGCTGCACTTGTATATACATTTTTAAACTGATACTATAAAACCCTTTTAGTGTTCCTGGCAGGAGTTATATATCCTTTGGAGTACAGGGTTCCAAATAAGAAACCATACAAAACTACCAGACGGTAGCCTTGTGTTTCAAAATCGCTTATAAAAGCTTGACTTTGGATTATTTGTATTGGGCAGGATTACATATCCTTTGAAGTACAATGTTGCAAATAAGAAACCATACAATGCCTACGCATTGAGGTTTTGCGTTTCAAATCGCTTACAAAAGTTGGCACTTTTGACGCTCTTTGAAACACAAAACCATGCTTCTTCGAAGCATGGTTTCTTGAGTGTCGTGACCCCGGCAGGATTCAAACCTGCAACCCTCAGAGCCGAAATCTGATATTCTATTCAGTTGAACTACGGGGCCGATTTCGCGACTAGGTGCGAATCCTATTTAATTAGAAAGCTTTGCTTTCACAATGTTTGATATGGTCTTTCCATCGGCTTGGCCAGCTAGTTCTTTATTAACCAGTCCCATTACCTTACCCATATCTTTCATGCCTGTTGCTCCTACTTCATCGATAGTCGCGACAACTACACTTTCTATTTCTTCTTCTGTTAATTGTTGTGGTAAAAACTGCTCTATCACACCAGCTTGTGCTAGTTCAGGATCAGCAAGATCTTCACGACCTTGTTCGCTAAAAATAACAGCACTATCCTTACGCTGCTTTACCAACTTTTGCAATAACTGAATCTCTTGAGCTTCTGATAACTCTTCCTTAGCACCACTTTCTGTTTGTGCTAACAAAATAGCCGACTTTACAGCACGAAGTGCAGCTAAAGCCGTCTGGTCTTTCGCCTTCATTGCCTCCTTCATCTTTGCCATGATATCTTGTTGTAAGCTCATTTCTTTAAATTTTAATGAGTGCGAAGATAGTATTTTGAGTGGGAAAGTTCAAAAGAATGGTTAAGACAATTATATCAATATGGAAGAAGGGTCTCGATACAATTTTTGTAATTCAGATTTCATCTTCATTACAAAAATCACTCGACCTGACATTTTGATTTACAGTTGTCAGGTCGAGTGGTTTTTAGATGAACGATAGTGAAGCTAAAAATTGTATCGAGACCCTTTTTACATACAAAAAAACCCGGAACAAAAAAGTGGCTGGTTCCGGGTTTTACATCAATAAACTAACTACTAACTAATCGACATTGTCGTGCAAGAACGAGTTGTTAGAACGCAATTGAAGATCATCGTTTTCATCGGTTCCTAAGGTCGTTCTTGACGGGCTAGGGTCTTCATCAGATGGCACTGAATCGTCAAGATCAACCCCCATACGTTTATAGGCCGGAATTTTTTCAATATCATCAATTTTCGATGCATTGGTCCGGAACTTATAATTAAAGTCTTTCATTGTTTTTTTGCGCTCGTTAGCGCGCTCCTTCATCAAATCAGAAATCGAACTGTTAAATGGATCAACTTCGTCAGTTTCTGACGCTTCCTCTTCAATTTGTTCAGCAACAACTTTCTTTTGTATTGCTAGCTCCTGATCTACTTCTTCTTGAGTCACCTCAGCCGACGCACTATTTAAAGTCGACTCCACTTCCATATAATCTTCAAGACTATACCTAGTTTCATCTCCTACTTGAACAGGTTGGGCTACGACTTCTTCAGCATCTACCACATCCATATCTTTTACCTCTTCTGACAAATCAAATCGAAGTACTTCTTCCTCTGAATCGTCGCTAGCTGCGGTATCAGATAATGGTAAATCAAATGTCAAGGTGAATTGTTCTTCATCCCCTAACACCTTCGGCTCATTCACTTCAATCTCATTGACTACTGGTGTGATAATAAAATCATCTTCCTCTTCAGCAATAGGCTCTGGTGTTTCGAATGTGATTTCTTCCTCTACTTCCTGAACTGCTTCTTCTGCAACAACATCAATTACTTCTTCATAAACCACATCTATATTTCGAATAAGCTCAGTGGTCGGGATCAAATCCATTTTTGATTTCGTCGACTCAGCAGGCTCAGGCTCTTCATCTTCTTCCAACAATACGTGACGCACTATTTTAGGCGTCTCTTCTTTTACTTCATTAGCTTCAGAAGGCGATGTTAATGGCTTAGGATCGAATGTCTTTTTAGGATTTAAATCCTGAATAGCTCCTTGCTCAGCACCTAAAGTATGAATGATCTTTTTTGACTCAGTATTTACAATCTCATCTTGTTGCTCTGCATTAAACCCTGTTGCAATAATCGTTACAGAAATGGCATTATCTAACTCTACATCCTCGCCAACACCCATGATGATATTCGCGCTATGTCCAGCTTCCGTTTGAATATGATCGTTAATTTCACCAATCTCATCAATCGTGATTTCCTCAGTGCCAGAAACAATTAGTAACAAGACATTTTTAGCGCCTTTTATCTTATTGTCATTTAGTAAAGGTGAATCTAAAGCTTTCATAATAGCTTCGTTCGCACGGTTAGAACCTGACGAACTAGCAGATCCCATGATCGCAGTACCACTATTAGAAAGCACTGTTTTAGCATCACGTAAATCAATATTCTGAGTGTAATGATGTGTTATTACTTCAGCAATTCCTCGTGATGCAGTTGCCAATACTTCATCAGCCTTAGCAAAACCAGCTTTAAAGCCAAGGTTACCGTATACTTCTCTTAGTTTATTATTATTGATTACGATTAAAGAATCAACATGCTGGCGTAAGTTCTCAACGCCCAACTGCGCTTGTTCATTTCGCATTTTTCCTTCAAACTGAAATGGAATAGTAACAATACCTACCGTTAAAATGTCCATCTCCTTTGCCATTTTTGCAATTATCGGTGCAGCACCTGTACCCGTACCACCGCCCATACCGGCCGTGATAAAGATCATTTTGGTATTTGTGCTCAACATTGCTTTAATGTCTTCATAACTCTCCACCGCCGAACGCTCTCCTATTTCAGGATTTGCACCCGCGCCTAATCCTTCAGTAAGGGATACTCCTAACTGAATTTTATTTGGAATCGAGCTATTTTCTAATGCCTGAGCATCGGTATTACAGATCACAAAATCGACCCCTTTAATACCTAACTGAAACATATAGTTAATTGCATTGCTACCACCCCCGCCAACACCAATAACCTTAATGACGTTAGATTGGTTCTTCGGGAGATCGAAATCGATGTTATTTTCGAATTCTGTAGTGCTCATATTGTTGCTTTACTGGTTTTTGTTGTTTTTACTTTAATCTTACTGTCACTTCGAGTGATTTTGATTGATCCCGAGAATTCGGGAGAAATCAAAATAGTATCGAGAAGCTTCTGGATGCCTTAAATGATCTCGATACAATTCCTCATTCTTCGGAATCACTCGATCTGACATTGGCTGCATCCCTACTCCGCGTTATCCAAAAAGTCCTTCAACTTTTCAGACCATTTATCTAAAATCGACTTACGTTCTGTTTTTAGACGTGTTGTCGATGGTGCTTCTTTTCGTTCTTCGTTTCCTTCTATTCCCTCAGAAACTTCTGACTCCATTTCATCATATATCTCATCCTCTGCAAATGCTCTGGACTTCTTTTCCAAGGCATTCATGAGTAACCCTACAGCAGTAGCATACATAGGACTAGCTGTATCTGTATCAGAATCTCCCGCCAAATGCTCGTTAGGATAACCAATACGTGTATCCATTCCCGTGATATATTCTACCAACTGCTTCAAGTGCTTTAATTGAGAACCTCCTCCGGTTAAAACAATTCCTGCTATTAGCTTCTTTTTTTGTTCCTCGTGACCATAATTTTTAATCTCTAAGAATACCTGCTCAATGATCTCTACAACTCTTGCATGAATGATCTTTGACAAGTTTTTCAGTGTGATCTCTTTCGGCTCTCTTCCTCGTAATCCGGGAATTGAAACGATTTCATTGTCCTTATTTTCTCCTGGCCATGCAGATCCGAACTTAATCTTCAAAAGCTCCGCCTGCTTTTCAATAATCGAGCAACCTTCTTTAATATCCTCGGTTACTACATTGCCTCCAAAAGGAATTACCGCAGTATGTCGGATAATCCCATCTTTAAAAATTGCAAGATCGGTCGTCCCACCACCTATATCGATTAACGCAACACCCGCTTCTTTTTCTTCCTGACTTAGCACAGCATCGGCAGAAGCAAGTGGCTCTAGCGTAATTCCACCAAGCTCTAAACCTGCGCTTTTAATGCACCGACCAATGTTTCTAATTGAAGAAACCTGACCTACAACCACATGAAAATTCGCTTCCAAACGGCCGCCATACATTCCAATTGGTTCAGATATTTCGGCCTGACCGTCTACCCTATATTCTTGTGGCAACACATGAATGATTTCTTCACCCGGAAGCATCACCAATTTATATACTTGGTTGATTAACTTCTCGATATCATCTTCATCGATAACCTCATCTGCGTTCGGTCTAGTGATATAATCACTGTGTTGTAAACTGCGAATATGCTGGCCAGCGATACCAACAACTGCTTCGTCGATACTAAAATCCGAAACGCTTTCCGCTTCTTGAACAGCTTGTTGAATTGACTGAATTGTCTGCGTGATATTATTCACAACACCCCTGTGTACACCTAAACTTTTCGATTTTCCAATACCAAGCACCTCCACCTTACCGTAATCATTTTTACGACCTATCATTGCCACAATTTTTGTGGTTCCAATATCTAATCCAACAGCCACGTTCGTTTTTTCCATGATCTATTTTTTGGTACAGACTACCTGGTTTTCGAATCTAAGATCTACTTTGTTGTAGGTAACCAGCATACTATCTTTTAATGCTTTTTTATAAAAAGCCTTTAAATTTTTAATTTTTCTATCCAACTTATCAGTATCTCCAAAAACCACTCTCAATTCATTAGTTCGAAATCTAAATTCGAAACCATGCAACGCATTTTTGTCGATAGTGATTACTTCTTTCTTCAAAAAATCATCTTCTCTCACTTTCATCGCCGCTGTATAGAGTGATTCTATATCTGACTCCAAGATATTTCCACTAATCAATGGTACTCTTGCTGAATATTCGGGTGACAATGGCATTTTTTGCCCTTGTATATCGATGTAATATGATCCATTTTCAACAACTCTAGCAATCGGTGTTCGTTGCTCAACTTTTGCCTTAAGTATACCATTTACTGACACATAGACTTCTGCATTTTGAATCATTTTGTCAGCGATCAAATTCGCCTCCATCTTACCCAAAACTAACCTATCTTTAAACATACTCGTAAGCCCTTGTTCATTTTGTATCAACAATTTATTAACGGTCGTTTCAGATATAAAAAGATTATCATGCTTCTCATCAAATGAGACTTTTACATCGCCTATTTTTTGGGAATCATGTCTGATAGAAGTAAAAGCGTACAAACTTGAAACCACCATAACCATTAGGATTATCCGTATGTTCACCCAATTAAACTTCATTTAATATCGCTTCTTTTATTTTTGGAACTTCAACACCGATGTCTCCTGCACCTAATGTCATTACGATCCGTGCGTCGCTACTCATTACTTCATTTATTAACCAACTTTTGGGTATTAATTGCTTGCGCTGATTTTTGATTTTTGAAAGCAACCAACTCGATGTTATTCCGGGAATAGGCTCTTCCCTTGCTGGATAAATATCTAACAATAACAGCTCATCAAACTTGGATAAACTGACAGCAAAATCATCAGCAAAATCCTTGGTACGACTGAATAAATGTGGCTGAAAAATTGCCAGCACTTTTTCATCAGGATACATCTCCCTCACTGCCTGGTGCGCCGCATTAATTTCCGTTGGATGGTGAGCATAATCGTCGATAAAAACACGCTCTTTTCTATTTACTTGATAAGAGAATCGTCGATAAATTCCTTTAAAGTTTTTTAATCCTTTCTTTAGAATCTCAACATCCACTCCATAATGATATGACATCGAAAAAGCGGCAAGGGCATTTAATAAATTATGTCTTCCTGGTAGGCTTAACTTGAAATTTGAAAAGGTCTCCTCAGGTGTTTTAATATCGAATACATAAGAACCATTATCAACACGAATATTAAGTGCCTGATAATCCGATTTATCTTCTAGGCCATATGTCAAAATTTGTATATGACCAGGATTACCAATAGGGAAATCAAGTCCATATCTAAGAAAAAGCACGCCACCATTAACTATCTTATTAGCAAATTCCTTAAATGAATCTTGTAAACTTTCTGCATTTCCGTAAATATCTAAATGATCAGCATCCATAGAAGTAATGCAAGCGCTATCTGGGAAGAGCCTTAAAAAAGAACGATCAAACTCATCAGCCTCTACTACCGAAATATCATTTCCTTTTAAAATAAGATTGGAATTGTAATTTTCAGCTATACCACCTAAAAAAGCAGTCATTTTTAGATCAGTTTCAGCCAATAAATGCCCCAATATTGTACTTGTCGTTGTTTTGCCATGAGTTCCGGCAATCGCCATGCAAAAGGTGTCTTTGGTAATAAAACCTAATACTTCTGATCGTTTATAAACTCCAAAAGCATTTTCTATGAAATAACATAGTTCAGAATGTGAAGCTGGGACAGCAGGTGTATAGACCACCAAAGTATTCTCTTTATCAAGAAACGAATCAGAAATAAGATTTACATCGTCTTCAAAGTGAATGGCAACATCTAAATCTTCAAGTTCCGATGTTATTTTAGAAGGTGTTTTGTCATAGCCGGCTACCTCTTTACCTAACATCTTGAAGTACCGCGCAAGTGCACTCATACCGATGCCACCAATACCTATAAAATAGACGTTATGTACCTTATTAATTTCCAATTTTTCTTTTATTCACCCATTTTGCAACTTACACCCCTCTTAATCTCCCCTCAAGGGGAGAAACTTTACTTACTAATTCCTAATTTCAACAACTTCTCAACCTCATCAACTATATCACTTGTCGCATTGGCCAATGCCAATTTCTTAATATTAGATTCTAGCTCTTTTTGCTTTTCTTCAGATGAAAGCAGGCTTTTAAACTCATTTTCAAACCTATCGTCTAGTTCATTTTCTCTAATCAAAATCGCAGCGTTTTCCTTTGCAATTGACTGCGCATTTTTTGTTTGATGATCTTCAGCTACATTGGGGCTTGGAATGAAAATTACTGGCTTACCCACTACACATAATTCTGACACTGAACTTGCTCCTGAACGAGAAATTATGACATCAGCAGCTGCGTATGCCAAATCCATTCTGTCTAAAAAAGTATGGACTTGCACGCCTTCATTCTCAGTATATCTGCTATATTCCTCAATATATAATTTACCGCATTGCCAAATTAACTGTACATCATTCTGTGAGAAGAAATCTAATTTCGATTCAACAAATCGGTTGATGGCTCTTGCTCCTAAACTTCCTCCTAGCACCAGAACTGTTTTCTTGTTAACATCCAGCTTAAAAAACGAAGCTGCCTCATTGCGCTTACTGTCAATTGTCAATAAGTCTTGACGTATTGGATTACCCGTTTTTATAATCTTTTCTTTAGGAAAAAAGCGTTCCAAACCATCATAAGCAACACAAATAGCCTGCACCTTTTTACTTAATAACTTATTTGTGATTCCCGGAAACGAGTTTTGTTCTTGTATTAAGCTAGGAACCTGCTTTCGTACCGCCATTTGCAATAGTGGACCACTAGCAAAACCACCAGTGCCAATTGCAACATCAGGTTTAAATTTGCGAACAATACGTCTCGCTTTCCATAAACTAGAAATCAACTTAAAAGGAAATAGTAAATTTTTTAGGGTCAGCTTACGTTGCAGTCCAGCTATCCACAAACCCTCAATCTTATAACCAGCCTTTGGCACCTTTTCCATCTCCATACGATCACTGGCACCCACAAATAAGAATTCAGTGGTTGGATATCTCAATTTTAATTCATTTGCAATCGCAATGGCCGGATAAATATGTCCGCCTGTTCCACCGCCTGATATAATAACTTTATACTGCTTCACTTAACACCGCCAACGGATTTTCGTTTCCGTCTTCATCATATAGTTCTAATTCCTTAATCTCTTCTCTTTTTGCACTTACGCTTAGCACAATTCCCAATGCCAAACAGGTCATCCAGATAGAACTACCACCCGAACTTATAAGGGGTAATGTTTGGCCCGTTACTGGAAATAATTCTACAGCAACCGCCATATTAATAAGCGCTTGAAATACAATCGGCAGCCCTACGCCAATCACCAATAATTTCCCAAACACAGTCGGAGCTTTTAAGGCCGCTATAACTAATCGAAAAAGCAGCATCATATATAGAAATATGATTGTAAATGCGCCTAACAACCCCCATTCCTCAACAATTATTGCGAAAATAAAATCAGATATAGACTGCGGTAAAAAGTTCTTCTGTACGCTTTTGCCGGGGCCTTTACCAAGTGGCCCTCCTGTAGCGATTGCTATTTTAGCTTTTTCAATTTGATAATCGGCTTCAGTATCTTCACCATCAACAAAATTATCGATACGACTTATCCATGTATCGACACGATTTGGAAAGAGATCCGGAAATGCTTTAGCCGTAAGCAGAAATAAGCTCAGCCCTAATAAACCAGCTCCCAGAATAATTCCTAAATATTTAATGGGATATCCTCCTAAAAAAGTTAACATCAAGACCATTGCAAAAACAATAGCTGTAGTAGAAAAGTTAGCTGGTAGTATAAGTGCCAAAATCACAAAAACGGGTAACCATAGAGGCACCAAGGTCTCTTTAAAGGTTACTATTTTATCTTTTATTTTGGATAAATACCTCGCTACATAAATCATAAGCACTACCGATGCCAAAGATGACGTTTGGAACGTCATCCCGACGAAAGGAACACGAATCCATCTACTTGCATTTGCCCCTCCAATTGTGTTGCCTTGTGCCATTGTATAAATAAGCAACACCACGACTACAGGAAGCATCAAAACCGATAAACCCGAAAAATAATGATAGGGTACTTTATGAATAGCATATATAACAATAAAGCCCAGTAACAGTAAAACACCGTGCTTTATTAAATGACCCATTGTGGTACCGTTGCCAACTACGTATACCAAATTGGTGCTTGCGCTATAAACTGGCATAAATGAGATAACAGCGAGTAGTCCGACTACCGCCCATATCACTTTATCACCTTTTATATTTTGAAAAATACTATTCACTACTTCCTATTACAAATTGCGTACTGCTTCTTTAAATTGATTGCCTCGATCTTCATAATTGTCAAACAAATCGAAACTTGCGCATGCAGGTGACAACAATACATTATCTCCTTTTTCAGCAAACTCATAAGCAGCTCGCACGGCTTCCCTCATGGTTTGTGTCTCAACCATGATGTCAACCACACGACCAAAATTTTCAATGATTTTGTCATTGTCAACACCAATACAAATAATGGCTTTTACTTTTTCGTGTACCAGCGGAAAAAGTGGCGTGTAGTCATTACCTTTATCAACACCGCCAATAATCCAAACAGTTGGAGCTGACATACTTTCTAAAGCATAAAAGGCCGCATTAACGTTGGTTGCCTTTGAATCGTTAATGTAGGTTACATTTTGAATTTTGAGCACTTTTTCCATACGGTGTGGTACCGCCTGAAAATTAGAGAGCGACTCTCTAATAGTTTCTTTTCTGATACGGGTAAGCTGTGCTACGGTGGAGGATGCCATCGCGTTTTTGATGTTGTGCTTTCCGTCTAATGAAATAATGTCTGTTGGCATTGTAAATTGTTGTTTGTGTACTGTTATTACTATTTGATTGTTTTCTAAATATGCGCCTTGATCTACTTTTTTTGTAAGCGAAAAAGGCAATAATTGTGATTTTACAGGATGCTTTTGAAGCCAGTCCTCAATGATCGGATCATCTGCATCGTAAATGAGATAATCCTCCTCTGTTTGATTCATCGCTATCCGAAATTTGGATGCGGTATAATTTTCTAGTTTATAATCATATCGATCTAAATGATCTGGTGTGATATTGGTCAATACAGCGATGTGCGGTTTGAAATCTACAATACCATCTAACTGAAAACTACTGATCTCCAAAACATAGAAATCATGATTCTTTTCCGACACCATTTTTGCAAAGCTGTCACCAATATTCCCAGCCATTCCTACGTTAAATCCTCCTGCTTTAAGAATATGATTAGTTAACTCTGTTGTAGTGGTCTTGCCATTACTTCCCGTTATTCCAATGATTGTTGCATCTGTATACCCAGCCGCAAATTCAATTTCCGATATCACCGGAATTCCTTTTTCAACCAGCTGTTTTACCAATGGTACTGTATCTGGAATTCCAGGGCTTTTCATCACTACATCTGCATCCAATATCTTAGCTTCGGTATGTTTACCTTCTTCCCATAAAATCTCAAAATGTTCAAGAACGTCTTTGTACTTTTTTGCTATTTGCCCCTTATCAGATACAAATACTTCGTAGCCTTTTTGTTTTCCTAGAACCGCAGTTCCAACTCCACTTTCTCCTCCACCAAGTATGACCAGCTTTTTCATTTCTGATACTTATCTCAGTTTTAAAGTGACCACTGTTAGGATCGCCAAAAGAATTCCAATAATCCAAAAGCGCGCTACTATTTTACTTTCGTGATATCCCTTTTTCTGATAATGGTGATGCAAGGGCGACATTAAAAAAATGCGTCTTCCTTCACCGTATTTTTTTCTGGTGTATTTAAACCAGCTTACTTGCATTATTACGGATACGTTTTCTGCTAAAAAGATTCCACATAAAATGGGAATCAACCATTCTTTTCTTACTGCGACTGCCAGTACTGCAATTATCCCGCCGATGGTAAGACTTCCTGTGTCTCCCATAAATACTTGCGCTGGGTAGGTGTTATACCATAAGAATCCGATTAAAGCTCCCGTAAAAGCAGCGATATAAATCGTAGTCTCACCCACATTAGGGATATACATGATATTGAGATAATCGGAGAAAATAATGTTACCCGAAACGAAAGCAAATATGCCTAGAGTCAACACCGCTATAGCCGATGTACCAGCCGCGAGACCGTCGATACCATCAGTTAAATTGGCGCCATTTGATACTGCCGTAATAATGACAATGACAATTGGAATAAAAATTAACCAAGCGTACTTTTCATAACCATCGCCTGCCCACGTAATAAGATCAGCATAATCAAACTCATTATTTTTAGTAAATGGAATAGTAGTTTTAGTAGACTTTTCATCCGACTGAAACTCCCTTGCCGCAGGGCCATTTACTACAATCTCTTGATTAGAATTCGGAGATTTAAGCTCTTGCCGAATAGTAATATCCTCATGAAAAAACATCGTTGCACCAACTAGAATGCCAAGTCCTATTTGACCAAGAACTTTGAATCGTCCTTTTAACCCCTCCTTATCTTTCTTGAATACTTTTATATAATCATCAACGAAACCGATAATACCCATCCAAACAGTAGAGGCCAAAAGCATGATGATGTAGATATTATCTAGCTTAGCAAATAGCAGTACAGGTATTAAAGTTGCGAGAATAATAATCACACCACCCATCGTCGGTGTACCAGCTTTTTCGTTTTGACCTTTCAGCCCTAAATCACGAACCGTTTCGCCAACTTGTTTTGCTTGTAAATAGTTGATGATACGACGACCATAGATCATTGAGATCAGCAATGAAAACAGCACAGCCATTGCCGCCCGGAAAGTAATAAACTGGAAAAGCCCAGCTCCAGGGAATTGGTAATGTTGTTCTAAATATTCAAATAAATAATATAACATATGCCTTTTATTTCTCCTCCTCTATCGAAGAGGAAGCCAAGCTTATTTCTTTAACTTTTCCATTAATTCTTGTGCGATTTTGAAATCATCAAAATCGGTTCGTTCTCCTTTTATTTCCTGATAAGTTTCATGACCTTTTCCCGCAATGAGAATAATATCATTTGCCTGAGCTAATTGAATTGCCGTTTTTATCGCTTGCCTTCTATCTGTAATTGAAAGAGTTTTTTTATAATTCTGAGGTTCGACACCAGCTTCCATTTCGGCTATAATCGTATCAGGATCTTCACTTCGCGGATTGTCGCTAGTAAAAATTGCCTTCGTACTTAAAGCTGATGCTATATGCGCCATTTTAGGACGCTTGGTCTTATCTCGGTCTCCACCACAGCCCACAACAGTTATTAATTCCTCATTTTTCGTGCGGATATCATTAATCGTTTCCAATACATTCTTAAGGGCATCAGGTGTATGAGAGTAGTCGACTATGGTCGTTATCTTATCGTGATTTACGAAGTATTGAAAGCGACCTGAAACACTTTCTAATCCGCTAATTATTTGAAGGATTTCAATGGACTCTAATCCAAGTAATTCTGCAGTTGCGTAAATAGCAACCAGATTGTAGGCATTAAAACTCCCTATAAGTGTTGACCACAATTCTTGATCATTCAGTTTTAACAGCAATCCGCTAAACTGATTTTCTAACACCTGCCCTTTATAATCAGCATAGGTTTTTAATGCGTAGGTATATTTTTTAGCCCCAGTATTCTGAAGCATATATAGTCCGTTTTTATCATCAATGTTTGACAATGCAAAAGCCGACTTAGGAAGCTCATCAAAAAACACTTTTTTCACATCGCGATACTCAGCGAATGAATTGTGATAGTCGAGATGATCATGCGATAGATTGGTGAAAATTCCGCCAGCAAATGTCAATCCAGCAGTTCTTTTTTGATGAATGCCATGTGAGCTGACTTCCATAAAACAGAACTCAACCCCTTCCTCACTCATTTCTTTCAAATACCGATTAATCGTCAAGGAATCTGGAGTGGTATGCGTTGCTTGGTGAACTTTATCGTTAACCAATACATGTACTGTAGATAACAACCCTACCTTAAAACCAGCATCTTTAAACAGCTGATACAACAGAGATGCAATCGTGGTTTTTCCATTTGTGCCGGTAACACCTACAAGCTTTAGGTTCTCAGAAGGCACCTCATAGTAGTTAGAAGCCATTAAAGCCAGTGCCTGATTACAATCATTGACCTTTACATAAGTTACACCATTCACCAAATTATCAGGAAGCTTTTCACAGATAACAGCCAAAGCGCCCTGGGCAACAGCTTTTTCTATATAGTCATGTCCATCGACCTGCGTTCCCCTTATTGCTACAAAGGCATCATTTAAAGAAACTTTTCTAGAGTCAAAACAAATATTATTTATAACAATAGTTGTGCTACCCACTATTGAGTCCAGAGATACCCTATATAATATGTCCTTTAGTTGTAGCACTTTAATTGTTATTTTAACTTTTCAATTCGACCAGTTTTACTCCTTCAAGCTTTACTCCTGGTTTTATCGATTGATTTTTGATCTTTCCCGTTCCGGTAAAATTTACTTTTAGCCCCATATTTTCTAAAAGAGCTACAGCATCCATCACCACCATTCCTTTTACATTTGGCATTGTTTTTTGATCTCCCTGCGCTTTTTCATAATACTCCTCAAAATCTTCACTACTCATTACATTATCGACCACCAAGTTTTCAATCTCATCAACTGAAGGGGTTTCAGCATATATTTTCATAGCAATATCCTTGAAAACTGGCGCAGCAACATCGGCACCGTAATAACCAATCTCCTTATCAGGTTGATGAATTACTACTACACATGAGTATTTTGGCTCATCGGCTGGAAAATAGCCTGCAAATGAGGAAATGTATCGACCAGACTCTATCCAATAATTATATTGACAAGTCCCGGTTTTACCTGCCATCGAAAAGTTAGAATCATATATATTCTTAGCAGTACCACGACGCACCACATTCTTCATCATCTGCTGCGCTTTAAGTGCCGTTTCTTTGCTACAAATAGCTGCGTCAATGACCTCTGTTTTGTATGATTTGTAAGATTTATTCCAGGCACGCACCTCTTTTATAAATCGAGGTTTTACCATTTTACCATCATTGGCGATGGCATTATAAAATGTTAGTGTTTGCAAAGCAGTCATCGAAACTCCATATCCATGCGTCATCCAAGGCAATGAAGTTCCTGACCAATATTTATCAGTAGGATGCGGAATACTCGGATTGCCTTCACCTAAAATGGGAAGTCCTAGCTTTTCATTCAACCCCATATTATATAGACGGTTGACAAAACGCTCTGGCTTTTGCTTGTATTTTTCATCAATTATTCTGGCAAATGCGACATTTGATGACAGCTCAAATGCTTCGGCCATTGAGATTTTTCCGAATCCGCCCCATTTTGAATCTCGCACGGTGCGATCATAAAATTTGTAGCGACCATTTCCCGTATCGACCATATCACTGGTATCAATAACTCGATCTTCTAAAGCGGCGACCATGGTCATTAACTTAAAAGTTGAGCCAGGTTCATGCGATTCACCTACTGCATAATTTAAGCGCTCATAATACCCGCCTGCTTTAGCCTTTCCTAAATTAGAAATGGCTTTAATCTCGCCAGTTTTGGTTTCCATCACCACCACCGTTCCGTGATCAGCCTTATAATATTCCAGTTGTTTTAGTAATGATTGATGTGCGATATCTTGCATGTTCACATCAATAGTAGTCACTACATCATATCCGTCCTTTGGCTCAACCTCATTTGCATTATCGATCGGTTTCCACTGACCTTTTGCTATTTTTTGTTTGAGCTGATAACCTTCACTACCTCTTAAAAATTCACGAAAAGCACCTTCAATACCAACTCTACTATAATACCCTTCTTCGTCTTTTCGGTCATGGCCAATCGTACGCTCCGCCATTTTACCAATCGGGTGCTCGCGAATCGTTCTTTGCTCAACAATAAGTCCGCCTTTGTAGGCCCCTAAGTTGAACATTGGAAAGCTCTTTATACGCATATATTCAGCATAACCCAAACCTCTCGTTATCAATAGATATCTATTTTTTGTACTGCGAGCTTTCCTCAATTTCTGTTGGTAGTAAGATGATGGTTTACCCAGCATTACAGAAAGAGAATCTGAAAGTGGCTTTAAGTTTTCATTAAAATTTCCCAGAGATACGGGTGCCATTACATCAACCCGGATATCGTATTTAGGCATAGAAGTGGCCAGCAAACTACCATCAGCCGCATAAATATTACCCCGATTAGCGACAATAGTATCACTCTTGAAATTGCTTATTTGTGCAAGTTCCTTATATTTCTTCCCCTCTGAAACTTGAATATTGACAAGCTTAACGGCCACTCCAATAGCGAAGAGGAACATACATCCTGCTACAAAATACAATCGGTTCAATATGTTCTTTTCGTTAACTGGCAACCTAACTTGTTATTCGTTTTTAACTTTAATTTTTACTGGTGGGGTTTCTGAAGGAAAAACCTCCCGATACACCATATGTTTTGCGATCTGAGATTCCATTTTAAGCACCATTAGGCTTTTATGTAAATCGATATATTCTGATCGTAACTCTTTAACTTCAGCGCTCAATCGCGCTATTTCATGTACTTTTTTTTCTGCTCTGTGCGAACTGGCAATCATTATCAGCGCCAATAGCGCTGCAAATAGGATAAAACGCCAATTTTTAAAGGCATCTTCGTTTATCAAAAACTTGCCTTTTAGTATATCGTATATCCCTTTTTTAATCATTATAACTTTTTAGCTATTCGAAGTTTTGCACTTCTTGCTCTGTTATTTTCTTTTATTTCTTCTGCCGATGGAACAATCAATCCCCCAACTTTTTTAAGTGGGACATCAACATTACCGAACATATCTTTTTCAGGTTCTCCTTCAAACATTCCACTTCGAATAAATCGTTTTACCAATCTATCTTCAAGGGAGTGATATGAAATAACAGACAATCGCCCATCCTTTGACAACACTTTAGGAACCTGTTCTAAAAACTCTTTTAGCACTTCAATTTCCTGATTTACTTCAATACGAATTGCTTGATAAATCTGCGCTAACAACTTATGCTGTTTATGCTGCGGCAAATGCTTTTTTAAAACAGTCTTTAGCTGCTCGCTGGTTTTTATCGTCGCATCTGCTCGACCAATTACAATGGTTGAAGCCAATTGCCTTGCATTTCTCAATTCACCATATTGAAAGAACATACTTCTAAGCGCTTCCTCATCATATTCATTAATGACATTGTAGGCGCTTAAAGCCCCTGTTTGATCCATTCGCATATCAAGATCTCCTTCAAATCGAGTAGAAAAACCCCGACTTCCTTCATCAAATTGATGCGATGAAACACCAAAATCTCCCAAAATACCATCAACCTCCTTTACACCGTAAAACTTCAGATATCGTTGAAGAAATCGAAAGTTCTGATTGATAAGCGTAAAACGATCATCATCTATATCATTTTCTAAAGCGTCTTTATCCTGATCAAAAGCATATAACTTTCCTTTCGGACCAAGTCGGCTTAATATTTCTTTAGCATGACCTCCACCACCAAAAGTGACATCGACATAAATTCCATCCTCATTAATCGCCAGACCATCAACTGTCTCCTTTAGTAAAACCGGATTATGATACATCTTCTTCATCATTTCCCATTACCTCTTCTGCCAACTCCGCAAAATCCAGAGCAGCATCGTCAATAGCTTTTTCATAGCGATCCTTATCCCATATCTCAATGATATTTACCGCTGATGACAGGACTAAGTTTTTGCTAATTCCTGCAAAAGCGACAAGGTCTTTCGGAATCTGAAGTCTTCCCGTACTATCAAGTTCTACTGGCTTAACCCCTGCAGAAAAACGACGGATGAAGTCATTATTCTTTGGCTTAAACCTGTTTAACTTTCCAACTTTTTGCATCATCTTCTCCCATTCATCAATTGGATACAACTCTAAACACGGCTGGAACACAGCTCGTTTTACCACAAAACCTTTTTCAATGATCGGACTCAATTGCTTTTTCATGGCAACTGGCAACATGACGCGACCTTTCGCATCAACCTTACACTCGTATGTTCCTATCAATGAGTTCATCACAAAATGACTTGGGGCATTTGTTTAAAAACCAAATATATCGAAAAATATACCACATTTTACCACTTTATACCACTTTGTTGATAAGTTCTACTACTCGATCCCAAAAAACTCCATTTCTTTCGACCACCTACAAAACTTTATTCTTTAATTTTCAAGCAAAAAAAACACAAGAAAAAACCTATAAAACCTGAGTTTTAAGGCTTTAATTTTAAACAAGATTGATAATTCCTAAATGCCTATATTTGCGGTTGATATTTGCGAATCCCACGAATGAAAAACCACATAAAGAAGGAAGGAAAATTCAGTTATTTAGAACTAGGTGAAGGAACACCAATTATCATCCTACATGGTTTGATGGGCGGGCTAAGCAACTTTGACGGTGTCACCAATTTCTTCGCTCCGAAAGGCTATAAAATTGTAATTCCAGAACTTCCTATTTACGATATGTCGCTTATAAAAACGACCGTAAAAAGTTTTGCTACTTATCTTGAAGAATTTATCGAGCATAAAGGTTTTGATCAAGTTATTTTATTAGGAAACTCTCTTGGAGGTCACATTGGACTTTTGCATACGAAGCTTTTTCCTGAAAAGGTAAAAGGCCTGGTAATTACAGGTAGCTCTGGTCTTTACGAAAGTGCAATGGGCGATAGTTACCCAAGACGTGGAGATTATGAATTTGTGAAGAAAAAAGCGCAGGATGTTTTTTACAATCCTGAGGTTGCTACAAAAGATATCGTTGATGAAGTCTTTGCGACTATTAACGACAGAAATAAGCTGGTTAAAACCCTAGCTATTTCTAAAAGTGCCATTCGTCATAATATGTCGAAAGATCTACCAGATATGCATACTCCAACATGTATTATTTGGGGAAAAAATGACACTGTAACGCCACCAGAAGTCGCGGTAGAGTTTGAAAACTTATTACCAGATGCCGATTTGTACTGGATTGAAGAATGTGGTCATGCACCAATGATGGAGGATCCAGATACTTTTAACGAGCATTTAAATGCTTGGCTAACCAAGAGAGGTTTTTAAAACACTTAGATCGCTACGTCTCTTTGACCAGAAGTAGGGCGTTATTAATTTTCGAGAAAAAATGAAGATCACTTCAGCCAATTTTGTGATAAGCAATAGTGAGGTTAGTAAATGTCCTACAAATAAGCTGCCCGAATATGCTTTTATAGGCCGCTCTAATGTAGGTAAGTCCTCATTGATAAATATGCTGACTAACCGAAAGAATCTGGCAAAGACTTCAGGAAGACCTGGAAAAACTCAGCTTATTAATCATTTTATCATTAACAATAATTGGTATTTAGTTGATTTACCTGGCTATGGGTATGCACGTGTATCTAAAAGTGCTAAAAAAGTATTCCAAAAATTTATTACTGAATATTTTGAACAACGTGCACAGCTAGTTTCGGCATTTGTATTAATTGACATCCGTCATGAACCGCAAAAAGTTGATATGGAGTTCATGCAGTGGATGGGCGAACATCAAATACCATTTTCCATTGTTTTTACTAAGGCTGACAAATTAAAACCAAAAGCTATTGAGCGAAATGTAGCGGACTATAAAGCTAAAATGCTTGAAGATACCTGGGAAGAAATGCCAAATTACTTTATTACCTCCTCATCTTCGGGGATTGGTAAAGATGAGCTACTTAGTTATATTGGAGAAATTAATATGGAGATTAACAAAAACGCTTAAATCCGTTTCTTAAGAGCGTTTATTAACTCATCTACATTTTTTAGCGATCTTAACTGCTCATCATTTAATAAAACAGAAAAATATCCTTCCGATTCTGCTGCTACGATGGGATAAGAAAATTTATCCTCAAGCTGCTCATACTCTTCTTCAAACTCGTCGATATGTAGAAACTCAAATTCAATTGACGAACTTTCTCGAAACTGCCTCCATACCCCTCGCTCTTTAAAGGCACCATGCGTCAAGCTGCATAACGAGCACTGATATGTTTGCGGGCTTAGTAATTTATGACCAGCATCAAAAAGCCCGTGTATAAAGCCTGATTTCGCATTATATACCAATATAATTTTCTCCACCTTCGTTTCCATAAACTAAAAGTCGATCAATTAGCATCAACTTACAAGTTTGTACCAATTATAATTATCTTGCGCCTCGTAAAATTTTTCATTCATAATGATTGGTCGTATCAAAAAAGTCATTTTTAAGCTCTTTCAAAACCAGCTTTTCCCTGGCTCTAAAGATTATTGGGAAAAACGTTATTCTAAAAAAGGGAATTCTGGCCCTGGATCATATAATCGTCTTGCCACTTTCAAAGCTGAAGTATTAAATGATTTTTTAGCTAAAAACAACATACAATCTGTCATGGAATTTGGATGCGGAGATGGCAATCAGCTTACCCTTGCCAAATATCCGTCATATTTAGGCATTGATGTTTCAACTACCGCAATCTCATTATGCAAAGAGCTATTTACAGAAGATTCAACTAAAGAATTCTTCACCTATACTGATACAGAATTTAGATCGAAAAAGGTAGACCTCACTTTATCGCTTGATGTTATTTATCATTTAATTGAAGACGCAGTTTTTAATGCACATATGAGTGATCTTTTTAATCATAGTTCAGCATATGTGATCATCTACTCAAGTAATTTTGACAAAAAACAGACGTTTCACGAGCGTGACCGAAAGTTTAGCAACTGGATCGATCAGCACCAACCAGAGTGGAAATTAGTTGAAACTGTTAAGAACAAATTCCCATTTGACCCAACAGATCCTGATAACACCTCTAAAGCGGATTTCTTTATTTATAAAAAGTCATAAAAAGAAAAAGCCGCTTTTAGCGGCTTTCCTTTCCTAACAACGGATATTATTTAATTAATAACAACCTTCTTTTTAATCGCCATTCCGCTTTTCGGCTCGTCTATAGTAATTATATAAATTCCTGAAGGAATATTACGCACATTAAGATTTGCTGAATCGCCTTTTGGCACTTCTTTGCTAATAACAACATTACCAGTAAGGTCATACAAACGCACACTAGCATTACTTGATAATTGTCTGTCGAACTTCACGTTTAATGTTGCTGATGCTGGGATTGGAAACATTTTCGCACTCATACGCCCTGTAGCTTCAACGCGTTCTACGGTAATAGAATTTGATAAATCAAAACAACCTTGTAGATCATTTGCATTAGCATCTACCGCTAATCCACTAATCTCGCCATAGTAACGAATATACCAGATTAAGCATGTACCAGGGCCTGCTGCATCAAAATTCACCCCACGCGCATCATCCAGTGTTGGTGGCAGACCTAGTATTTTTCCGTCTAAATCAGTAACGATATAGCTAAAGCTCTCTCCACGACGCTCACCAGTAATATCTAGTCCTGAAGCGAAATCAGCTGTACCATCAACAGTAAAAGTATACGGCCCACCAGTTAAAGTCCCAGCCAGTGGCTCTTGTCTATACACTCGAATGTTATTTGAAAGATCAAAATCTCCTTGAAGATCATTGGCATTTTGTCCAACTTCAAGTCCACTGATATCGCCATTGTAACTCAAGTGCCAGATTAAACAAACTCCTGGGCCTGCACCGTCAAAGTTCACTGCCTCCGGGGTTGGTGGTAAACCAAGGATTTTTCCTTGCTCATCAGTTACCACATATTGACTATTGACTCCTGCATTACCAGATAGAGTAACACCCGATACATTATCAGCCTGACCATCGCCTACACAAAAGGTATACGGACCACCTGTTAAAGTACCTCCATTAGCTACAACTGGTGTTCTTTCAATTAAAATAGAATTAGAAAGATCGAAACAACCTTGTAAGTCGCCCGCATTAGCTCCTTCTTCTAAGCCAGTAATATCTCCGTAATAGCGTACATACCAGATCAAACAGTTTCCGCCTCCAGCTCCATCAAAATCAACATTCCTTGCAGCCTCTAAAGTTGGTGGTAATCCAAGAATATTGTTATCCGCATCAGTAACAATATAACTGAAACCATCACCTCTTCGTTCTCCGGTAATATCTAATCCAGAAGCCATATCAGCAATACCATCGCCTACCGTGAACCAATATGGCCCACCTGTTAAGGTTCCTGCTTCTGGTTCTTGTCGATACACTCTTATATTATTCGATAAGCTAAAGTCATCGCCTTGTAAATCGTTTGCATTAGCACCAGCTTCAAGTCCACTAATATTACCATTGTAACTTAGGTGCCAAATCAAACAAACACCCGGACCTGCACCATCAAAATCAACTGCACTTGGCATTGGTGGTAAACCAAGAATATTTCCTTGTTCATCAGTCACAATCCATTGGCTATTCACCCCTGTATTTCCTGATAAAGTAATACCTGATACATTATCAGCCTGACCGTCCCCTGCACAGAATGTAAATGGACCACCATCAATAGTTCCGCCATTTGCCACCGTTGGAGTTCTTTCAATTAAAATAGAATTAGAAAGATCGAAACAACCTTGTAAGTCGCCTGCATTGGCGCCTTCTTCTAATCCAGCAATCTCTCCATAGTAACGTACATACCAGATCAAACAGTTTCCGCCGCCAGCTCCATCGAAGTCAACATTTCTTGCAGCCTCCAGTGTCGGCGGCAAGCCTAGGATTTTTCCATCGGCATCCGTAACAATATAGCTGAAACCATCGCCTCGACGTTCTCCAGTAATATCTAATCCTGTAGCCATATCGGCAACTCCATCACCAACCATAAACCAATATGGCCCGCCTGTTAAGGTTCCTGCTAGTGGTTCTTGTCTATATACTCGTATGTTATTCGACAATTCAAAATCTCCTTGAAGATCGTTTGCGTTTTGACCTGCTTCCAACCCGGTGATATCGCCGTTATAACTCAAATGCCAGATTAAACATACCCCTGGACCTGCTCCATCGAAATTAACTGCACTTGGCATTGGTGGTAAACCTAAGATTTTACCCTGCTCATCTGTCACTACCCACTGGCTTGTTTGGCCAGAGTTTCCACTTAAAGTAATATCAGAAACAAAATCATCTTCGCCATCACCTGCGCAGAATGTAAATGGACCTCCATCTAATGTTCCCCCAACGACAGGAGGTAAGTTTCTTGTTACTGTAATCGCATTTGATAAATCAAAACAACCTTTAAGATCGTTTGCATTTGCATCTGCTTCCAGTCCAATGATATCTCCATAGTAACGGATGTACCAGATTAGACAAACACCTGCTCCCGCTCCGTCAAAATCTACATTTCTAGCAGCCTCTAAAGTAGGAGGCAAACCAAGAATCTTACCATCACTATCGGTAATGATATAGCTGAAGTTGTCTCCACGACGTTCTCCTTCAATATCTAGTCCGGATGCCATATCTGGTGTGCCGTCTACGGTAAATGTATAAGGGCCTCCTATTAAGGTTCCTGCTAGTGGTTCTTGTCTATATACTCGTATGCTATTTGATAATTCGAAATCTCCTTGAAGGTTATTCGCATTTTGTCCTGCTTCCAATCCTGTGATGTCGCCATTATAACTCAAATGCCAGATTAAGCATACACCTGGACCAGCACCATCGAAGTTTACTGCTTCTGGAGTTGGTGGTAAACCAAGGATATTTCCTTGTTCATCAGTTACTACATATTGACTGTTTTGTCCTGAATTGCCACTTACAGCAACTCCTGACACATTATCAGCCTCGCCATCACCTACACAAAATGTAAATGGCCCACCACTTAATGTACCGCCTACTACAGGTGGCAAGTTTCTAGTTACTGAAATGGGATTTGAAAGATCATAACAGCCCGCAAAATCGTGTGTGTTTTCACCTGGAGTTAAGCCTGTTAAACCGTCTTCATATCTAAGATACCAAATCAAGCAAACGCCTGCTCCCGCTCCGTCAAAATCAACTCCTTCAACGTCACTAATTGTAGGAGGTAAACCTAAAATATTTCCTTTGTCATCAGTAATTACAAACGTAGCATTTGTCCCACTACGATCTCTACTAAGCGATATTCCTGAAACAAAATCAGGTGTACCATCAACCGTAAAGGTAAATGGCCCGCCGCTCAATAAGCCTGCATCAGGCTGGTTGCGATATACTCGAATGTTATTAGATAAGTCAAACGTACCAAAAAGGTCAGTAAGTGCATTATTACCTACTTCAAGTCCGATACAATCATCTTCAAAACTCAAGTGCCAGATCAAACAAACTCCCGCACCTGCGCCGTCAAAGTCGACAGCTTCTGGTGTAGGAGGCAAGCCTAGAATTTTTCCTGTTTCATCGGTTACTACCCATTGCGAAAGACTTCCGCTTTCGCCTTCAAGAGTAATCCCCGATACATTATCAGCTTGGCCATCACCAACACAAAAAGTAAATGGTCCTCCTGAAATAGTTCCACCATCAACCGCTGCCCCGGGGTTATTGGTGTTAGGTTCAATGGCATATGTAAATACAGCCATTAGCATTAGCGCCAATCTCAGCAAATTAATGCTAATGCCACGCCAGTAATACGAAGATGCATTCGCAAATCGTAGAGATGTTTTCATTTTAATGGAATTTAGTTAATAATCAAAAAATTGATTGGTAAAACTAAACCCAGAGCATAAAAAAAAGTGTTAGCCAGCTAACACTTTTAATATATGTAATAAGGTATATTTATTCTTTTAAATTATTTCAATTCTAATTTCTCTGCGAAGTACTCGCAAAAATCTTTCATTGTTTCAGTCATTTTCTCATCTTGAGTAGCACGATGAAAAGTATCTGTCATAGATACCATTGTTTGATAAAAAAACATTTTCATATCATCAACTGGCATATCTTTCGTCCACAAATCAATTCGTAAGCTCTCTTTTTCTTTAGCGTCCCAGACAGAAAGCATCATTGCTTTTGCTTCTTCTTGGTTTACCCCACCATCTTCAGCGGACCAAAATAGCTTTTCGGGCACTCGGTTTTCATCTAAGCCAACCTTAATTCTAATTTCACTTTCTTTTACTTTAGCCATTACTTTTTTTTCGGTTTGTAATTTGAGTTTTTAAAGATTTCATCAGCAGGAGTGATCATTAACTCCTGTAACGAAACCTCGTTAGTATTCATGTACGCTCGTACAATTTGCCAACCTAGCCATTGCCCGATTCGGCCAGGTGATTCTTGGTCTATTTCTTTAAAAAATTTTGAAAAAGGTGCATTTAGTAAAAAACGCCTTACCAATTCCTTATCTGTACTAAATAACATTTCATTATCAATAAAATAACGCCAAACTTCCTCTTCATTTACCTCGCACCATTCAATTTGACTTGTATCATATCCTATTTTCACTTCATCTGTAGCACATGGTATTAGTTTATCTTTTAGATAAAGTCGTTTACCAAAATATAACATTTGCGCGATGAATGTTCGATTTTTGGGCGAACTAATATATGGCTTCGAAAACTCATTAATAACATCCGGTATTAGCTGTGTTTTATTTAAATTATTGCGCTCAAACTTAGAAATACCTTGATAAAGTTTATTTTCTTTTCCTAAATAGGTGTCGACCGCTATTGCCAATAAGGTATCAGAATAAAAGACCTTGTTATTTCTATCAACATCCGAAATTGCGGTAACTACCTTAGGGATTTTTGCTTTGGGAAAATAATACTTAATGTGTTTAAAAAGATTCCTTAGTTCAACTGACTCTTTTTCAAAATCGGGAAACACTAGGTTTACCTCTGCCATTATTTCTTGACGCAAAGTATCATTCATCCGAGCAATCCAAACGCTATCCGGAAGTTGTTGCTGAAACATATATGGATATTTCATCTTTAAAGATGAAAAGTCACTCGGGTTAGTCTTGTCAAATTCTTGATCGAATCTGTCAATAGTCAAAGTCAACGATATTTCTGCAATCTCTGGAGCAACTTCCTCACAATTCTTTTCTTCATTGCAGCTCAAAAGGCTGATTATGAGAAAGGAAAAACATAGCAATTTTCTAATCATAGGTTATTTAAAACGTCAGTTTTGTGTATATTTTACATCACAAAACGAAAGCTTATCTTTGTGACAAAGATACATTTTTACATTATAATTGGACACCCACTATGCAAACTGAAAAAGTAATCGATCATATTGTTAATTGGTTAAAAGACTATACCGAAAAAGCCCGAGTAAATGGTTTTGTTGTGGGTGTTTCTGGAGGAATTGATTCTGCAGTTACCTCAACCCTGTGTGCTAAAACTGGTTTACCGACGCTATGTATTGAAATGCCTATTCATCAAGCAGCTAGTCATGTTAGTCGTGCGCAAGAGCATATTGCTCAACTAAAAGATAGATTCGAAAATGTATTAGACACACGGGTTGATCTAACTCCTGTTTTTGATCAAATGACCCAGCAAGTTTCTATAAAGGGTGATGCCGATCGTGACGAACTTGCTTGGGCCAATACACGAGCGCGATTACGCATGAGCACCTTGTATTACCATGCAGGATTATTAAATAAATTAGTCGCTGGAACTGGAAATAAGGTGGAAGATTTTGGGGTAGGTTTTTATACCAAATATGGTGATGGCGGTGTTGATTTAAGTCCGATAGCAGATTTGATGAAAAGTGAAGTATATGCCATTGGGAAAACGCTACAGGTTCCCGATAGTATAATGGTAGCGGCGCCGTCCGATGGTTTATGGGGTGATACACGAAGCGATGAAGACCAAATTGGCGCTTCATACCCAGAGTTAGAGTGGGCGATGAATATGGAAGATGAAGGAAAAAGTGTTTCTGATTTTGATGGCAGAAAAAAAGAAGTTTTTGAGATTTACCAGAAATTTAACAGGGCCAACAAACATAAAATGATACCAATTCCCGTTTGTGATATACCAGCCAACTTAAAGTTATAAACTACTATTTATATAATAGTAAAAAGTGCTTTCTGGGCATTTTTCGGTTTTTTTGCTTACTTTTACCAACAGCCTAACTGTCTGTTTATTAAGCAGTACAGGTACACATTGCCCCGAATAACCTAATACACTTTGAGACCCGGTTTTAACCACTCAAAACAATAAAAAACATGCTATGATTAAAGTTGTTATTGCTGACAGCCATCCTATTATTCAATTCGCAATTGAACATCTTTTTAGATCATCATCTGAAATTAATATCGTTGCTCAGGTGAGTAATACAACCCAACTATTTGAATTTTTAGAAAGAGAGACAGCACATTTGGTGTTGTTAGAAATGGATATTCCTGAAGTAAATGGAATAACTGCGCTTCGTAAGATGAAAAAAGAGCATCCCGATGTAAAGACCATTATGTTTAGCGGCCAGCCTGAAGATGTATATGCTATTAGCGCATTAAAGGCAGGAGCCGCAGGCTATTTGTCAAAAACTGTCGATCCTAAAATCATTAGTGAAGCTATTTTGAAAATCGCAAAAGGCGGTATTTATATAAGTAATGAACTAGCCCAGCGATTGGCTTTTGATGAAAGCACCAATAGACCAAGGCGATTTTTTAGACGTTTATCAACCCGAGAGGTTGAAGTACTAAAACTAATGTCAACCGGAAAACGAAATAAACATATTGCCGAAGAGCTTGGTCTCAATGAAAAAACCGTAAGTACATACAAGGCAAGGTTAATGAGAAAATTGAATGTTGATAATTTAGTGGATTTATTACAGCAAGCTAAGGCATTAGAATTGTATTAGCTATCGAAATCAAACCTCATAATACCACAAAAAATGTTGATACGAGCCACTAGACTGGCTTGTTGTAATACTAACTATTTCTAACTTATTGGCATTTGCATTTGCAAATTCAAGTAAGTGTTTTTTTCGGCTAAACTCCGTTACTTTCAATTCTTTCTTCATAAACTATATTCATTTCTTACAACTAAACAACCCGATTCAATTTCCTAGCTAACAACATTTTTAGACTATAATAGTTCATCACTTCTTCAAGTACTTCTTTATTATCATCTTTTTTATCGACCGTTTCTTGTTGTAATTCTGATACTTTTTGCTGAATTAAAAAACAACGCAGACTTAAAATCGTTTCGCTCGCTAGTTGGGCAACGGTTTTGTCTTTAGCTTTTACGTAAATGTCTTTTTCATCCCATTTGGCGAGTTGGTATTTTTCATCATCCATTAAAATACTAGTGACTATTGACGATAACTCAGAATTTAAGGTATTTACATACTGATCAATCTTAAATTCTTCTTGTTCATTCAGCGCTTCTATTAATGAATAATAAACTGCTTTAAACTGTTCATTAGCCAACTCTATTTCATCTTGTTGTAGGTCGAGATAAATTTTTTCGAAGACCTTAGCCTTATGAATTTCAGGCTCTAAAATCAACTCCCCTTCCTCATTTTCTTTTAACACTAGATCTTCAAAATCTTCTTCTTGATGTCCGTACAGCAACAATATCTGAATGATTTTTTGCTCGAGCTCGAATAAGGCATCAACCTTTTGAGTGGCCTCAGGAGTTTTTACAACAGTAAAAGCTTGTTCCTTTTGCTGTTGTTTGTACTTTTTGTTTGCATCCGCCAGCTCTTTCTTCCCCATTTGGGCCAATGTGCTGAACAATACATCTTCGGAAACATCCATAATTCGCGAACACTCACGAATATATATTTCAGTCTTAATCCTATCAGGAATTTTAGAAATACTAGTCACCATATCGCGAACCAATTCCGCCTTTTTAATCGGATCTGACTTCGCGTCCTCCATCAATAAAGAGGCTTTGAATTGTATGAAATCTTTGGCGTTTTCTTTCAGATAATCCGAAAGCTCTTCTAAACTATTATTCTTAGCAAAACTGTCTGGATCTTCACCATCAGGAAAGGTGCAAACCTTTACATTCATTCCTTGTTCTAAGATCAAATCAATTCCTCGAAGAGAGGCTCGCAATCCCGCTGCATCCCCATCGAATAAAACAGTTATGTTTTTTGTAAGTCGATTAATCAAACGAATTTGATCTGGCGTTAAGGCAGTTCCTGAAGACGAGACTACATTTTTAATTCCGGTTTGATGAAACTGAATAACATCCGTATATCCCTCAACCAAATAGCAGTTATCTTCCTTAGCAATGCTTTGTTTCGCATGATAAATACCGTAAAGCACTTTGCTTTTATGGTAAATATCACTTTCAGGGGAATTTAGGTATTTGGCTGCTTTTTTATCATTGGTCAAAATCCGACCACCAAAGCCCAAAACCCGACCTGACATACTAAGAATCGGAAACATAACCCGACTTTTAAATCGGTCAAACTTCTTTTCTTCCTTTACAATAGTAAGTCCGGTGCTTTCTAAAAATTCTAGTTGATATCCTTTCTTAACTGCCTCATCAGTAAAAGCAGTCCATTGATCAGGCGAATAGCCTAATCCGAATTTTTTTATGGTTTCGTCAGTAAAACCGCGCTCCTTAAAATAACTAAGACCAATAGCTTTTCCTAGCTCAGTTTTTGTGAGTTGATTTACGAAATAATCCTTAGCAAACTCAGATACTAGATACATACTTTCACGAGCAGATGCTTCTTCTTTTTGCTCATCAGTCTGCTCGGTCTCTTCAATCTCTATATTGTATTTTTTCGCGAGGTATTTAATAGCTTCAGGATAGCTAAAATGCTCATGTTCCATTAAAAAAGCAACCACATTACCGCCTTTCCCACTACTAAAATCCTTCCAGATTTGCTTTACAGGCGAAACCATAAAACTTGGTGTTCGCTCATCGCTAAACGGGCTCAAACCCTTAAAGTTGCTACCCGACTTTTTAAGCTGCACAAAATCACCAATCACCTCTTCGAGACGTGCGGTTTCATAAACTTGATCTATGGTGGTTTTGTGTATCAACTAATTAAAATTTATATGGCGGATAAAGATAAAATAAAAAGTCTTCAGTCCGCAGTATCCAGTTTGCAGTATAACTGAATACTGCTGACTGGCTAGTGCTAACTTTTTCCACTACCTTTGCACATTATTTTTTTGATATGACATTTACTGAACTACAGCCTGCAGTTTTAGCTATTTTAAATAAAAAAGAACGCTCATTAAACGAACGCCTTTATGAGATTTGCAATTTACTACGCGAGGAAATTGCTCATTATGACTGGGTCGGATTTTACTTTAGCAATGCTAACAAAAAAGAATTGTATTTGGGCCCTTATGTTGGTGCACCAACCGATCATACCGTAATTCCTTTTGGGCGTGGCATTTGTGGCCAAGTGGCAGTTTCAAATGAGAATTTTGTAGTTCCCGATGTGCATGCCCAAGACAATTATATTGCTTGTAGCATTACTGTAAAATCTGAAGTCGTTATCCCATTATTTGTCGACGGAGAAAATATCGGGCAAATCGATATTGACTCCAATACGATTGACGCTTTTAATGAAAAAGACGAGCAGTTTTTGACCTTCGTCAATGCAGAAATCGCTAAACGCTGGGAACGTTAATAAACGGTTAACTACTTCAGTTAAAATTCCACACTTTTTTTCATCAAAAAAATTACATTTGCGCTAAGTGCGATGTCGTACTTATTACAAACAACAACACAACGCAAATGAGTTCATCTAAAAAAGCCCAATCGGCTTTAATTTCTGTTTTTAATAAAGACGGATTAGCACCTATTGTAAAAAAGTTAGACGCACTAGGCGTTACTATTTATTCTACCGGAGGTACCGAAAAATTTATCAAAGAACAAGGTATTAATGTGGTTCCTGTTGAGGATATCACTTCCTACCCTTCTATTTTAGGCGGGCGAGTAAAAACACTTCATCCAAAAGTATTTGGCGGCATTTTAAATCGTCAAAACGTCGAAAGCGACGTTGCTGAATTGGCTGAATATGAAATTCCACAATTAGATATTGTAATCGTCGATTTGTACCCTTTTGAAAAGACCGTTGCAAGCGGTGCTTCAGAACAAGACATTATCGAAAAAATAGACATCGGTGGTATTTCATTAATTCGAGCTGCTGCCAAGAATTTTGCTGATGTATTATGTATTTCTTCAGTGGATGATTATGCTGATTTCCTTCAACTTTTAGAAGAGAAAAATGGGGCTTCGACAGTAGCAGATCGCAAGAAATTCGCTACCAAAGCATTTAATATCTCTAGTCATTATGACACGGCTATTTTCAATTATTTTAATGAAGATGAGCAGGTGTATAAAGCTAGTATTACAGAAGGTAAGAAATTGCGTTATGGCGAAAACCCACATCAAGAAGGTTTCTTTTTCGGAGAATTCGATAAAATGTTTGACAAACTACACGGAAAAGAGCTTTCGTATAACAACTTATTAGATGTCGATGCTGCAGTGAATTTAATGGGAGAGTTTGTAAATGACGATCCGACTTTTGCCATTTTAAAACACAATAATGCTTGTGGTATTGCAACAAGGGCAACTGTAAAAGAAGCTTATGTTGATGCATTGGCGGGTGATCCTGTTTCAGCTTTTGGTGGAATTCTTATTTCGAATACAAAAATCGATGCGCCAACCGCGGAAGAAATTCACAAACTATTTTGTGAAGTGGTAATCGCACCTGAATTTGATGCCGATGCTTTAGAAATTTTAAAAGGCAAGAAAAACCGAATTATGTTAGTCCAAAAACAAGCTGCTTTACCAAAACAAACGGTTCGCACTTGTTTAAATGGTGTTTTAGTGCAGGATAAAGATGCTAAAACCGATACCGTTGAAGGACTGGAATACCGAACAAACACCAAACCATCAAGTCAAGAATTAGAAGATTTAATTTTTGCTTCTAAGATTTGCAAGCACACCAAATCAAATACGATCGTTTTAGCGAAAAATAAGCAACTTTGTGCTTCAGGAACTGGACAAACAAGTCGAGTTGATGCCCTGCGACAAGCAATTGAAAAAGCTACCTCTTTTAAGTTTGATTTACAGGGTTCTGCGATGGCAAGTGATGCTTTTTTTCCGTTTCCTGACTGTGTAGAGATTGCAGATAAGGCAGGAATTACCACTGTAATTCAACCTGGAGGATCTATAAAGGACGAATTATCAATAGATTACTGCAATAATAATGGTGTTTCGATGGTATTTACGGGCACTCGACATTTTAAGCATTAATTTTAGTACATTTACCAGAATATAGCGCAAATAGCACCCTAACACCTTTTAAATTCAGTAAAATAAATGGGATTTTTTGATTTCCTGACCGAAGAGATCGCCATTGATCTTGGAACAGCAAACACCCTTATCATACATAATGACAAAGTAGTAGTTGATAGTCCGTCAATTGTTGCACGCGACCGAACCACCGGTAAGATTATTGCCGTTGGTAAAGAAGCCAATATGATGCAAGGTAAAACTCATGAAAACATAAAAACCATCCGACCTTTAAAAGATGGTGTAATTGCAGATTTTGATGCTTCTGAGCAGATGATCAGCAAGTTCATAAAGAACATTCCTTCCTTAAAGAAAAAGATATTTACGCCTTCGCTACGTATGGTCATTTGTATTCCTTCTGGAATTACAGAAGTTGAAATGCGAGCCGTTCGGGAATCTGCCGAACGTGTTAATGGCAAAGAGGTATATCTTATTCATGAACCAATGGCTGCAGCTATTGGTATCGGGGTTGATATTATGCAACCAAAAGGAAATATGGTAGTCGATATAGGTGGTGGTACTACCGAGATTGCAGTTATTGCTCTTGGCGGAATTGTATGTGACAAGTCCGTTAAAGTTGCAGGTGATGTATTTACCAACGACATCGTTTACTATATGCGTACCCAACACAACTTGTATGTGGGTGAGCGTACTGCAGAAACAATTAAAATTCAAATTGGTGCTGCAACCGAGGATCTAGAAACTCCGCCAGATGATATGTCTGTTCAAGGACGAGACTTATTAACTGGTAAGCCAAAGCAAGTTCAAATCTCATTTAGAGAAGTAGCAAAAGCACTAGATAAATCAATTCTTCGTATTGAAGACGCGGTAATGGAAACATTATCACAAACACCTCCTGAATTGGCAGCTGATATTTACAATACTGGTATTTATTTAGCTGGTGGTGGTTCTATGCTTCGAGGACTTGACAAACGACTTTCTCAAAAAACAGATCTACCGGTTTATATTGCTGAAGATCCACTTAGAGCAGTTGTACGAGGAACGGGTATCGCCCTTAAAAACCTTAGCCGTTATAAAAGCGTACTAATCAAATAAACAGATTAGGTCATGCAACAGATTTTTAATTTTATTTTTCGGAATAAAAACTTCCTGTTGTTCCTGCTGCTTTTTGTACTATCGATGATTTTCACTGTGCAATCACACTCATATCATCGCAGTAAATTTGTTAACTCAGCCAATTTTTTATCTGGAGGTATATATAGTGCCTTTTCTAATATTGATGAATACTTCGCACTTAAATCGACAAACGAAGAACTAGTCGAAGAAAATTTAAGGTTACGTAAAATGCTGTTCAATCCCTCAGATTCTTTAGCAAATCAAATCACCATAGATTCTACCTCATTTGATAAGAACTATATACTTGTTTCAACCAAAGTCATCCAAAATGATTTTACAAGAAGAGATAATTTTTTAACCATTAAGAAGGGAAGCTCTCAAGGTATCGAACCAGATATGGGCGTCTTCAATTCCAAAGGTATAGTGGGTATTATTGATAAAACTTCTAGTGGATATAGCACGGTTATTTCGATTCTAAATTCTACCTCTCAGATTAATGCAGAAATCAAAAAAACACAAAATTTTGGGACTTTAAAATGGGATGGCAAATCACCATATACTGTTCAATTAGCTGATGTGCCTAAACGAGCAAGAATTGCCATTGGAGATTCTATAATCACAGGAGGGCGATCTACCATTTTTCCAAAAGGAATACATATTGGGGCTATCAAAGATTTTAAACTAGATGGATCGGAAAACTACTATGAAATTGAAGTAGAGCTATTTAACGATATGACAAAATTGAATAATGTCTACGTGATAAAAAATAAAGATGCTGAGGAAATAAAAGCATTACAAAATTCAACCAATGAATAATGTAGTTTTTAAATTTATCGGTCTGTTTATACTGCTCGTATTGACACAGGTTCTCGTATTTAATAATATTGACTTCGCTGGTTATATCGATCCGTATCTATACATCATTTTTATTTTGCTTTATCCTTTTAAAAGCAATCAAACCTTATTTATTTTTATCAGTTTTCTATTAGGTTTGACTATCGATATGTTTTTAAATTCTGGTGGAATCAATGCTGCGGCATGTTTATTAATTGCCTATGTTCGCCCAATTGTTTTAAAACTGTCTTTTGGTACTAGTTATGAGTATCAGTCTATCAAAATAGAAAACACTTTTTTCTCTGAGCGATTCAAGTACTTTTTGTTCATGATCACCATTCATCATTTGGTGTTATTTGCACTTGAAATTTTTAACATAGCTCAGATACTTTCCATATTGAAAAAAACGTTGTTTAGTGGTATATTCACGCTAATATTAAGCCTATTGGTCATCTCTTTATTTAGCAGAAAGAAAGAATCATGAGGAAACTACTACTCTTTTTCTCGATTGTTTTTATTGGAGTTATCTTCTTAGGAAGACTTTCGTACTTGCAGCTGTTCGACAATTCGTTTGAAGCGCTTTCGAACAAAAATGCCATTAAAATTATTTACGATTATCCGGAGCGCGGATACATTTACGATCGTGATGGAAAATTGTTAGTATCAAACCAACCGGCTTATGACGTGATGGTAATTCCTAGAGATCTCAAGGCTTTTGATACGCTGGAATTCTGTTCACTTTTAAAAATCACAAGAGAAAAATTCGATAAAGAACTAGCAAGAGCAAAACGATATTCTCCTCGACTACCATCGGTAATCGTAGCGCAGCTTTCAAAAAATGACTACGCATTTCTTCAAGAAAAAATGCGCAAATATCCCGGCTTCTATATTCAAAAACGATCCTTACGTGATTACCAAACCAATATCGGTGCTAACGTATTGGGGTATATTGCGGAAGTAAATCCAGATAACATAAAAAATGACTCATACTACCAATCTGGGGAACTACTAGGCAAAACAGGAATTGAAAAATCATATGAAGACTTACTTCGTGGAATAAAAGGAAAAAAGTACATTCAAAAAGATCGATTTAATCGAGATATCGGTCCGTATAAAGAAGGCGTCTTTGATACACTCCCAGAAAAAGGAAAAGACATTACAGTAACCATTGATGCTGAGCTGCAAGCTTATGGCGAACTGCTCATGCAAAATAAACGCGGTGGTGTTGTTGCTATTGAACCCGAAACTGGCGAAATCTTGACCATGGTCTCAGCACCTAATTACAATCCCGATTTATTGGTGGGTAGACCACGTTCTGCCAACTATATGAAATTGGCAAAAGACACTATCGCAAAACCATTATATGACCGTGGCTTATTGGCTGAATATTCTCCAGGATCACCTTTTAAAATTTTAAATGCACTCGCAGCTCTACAAGAAGAAGTTATCACACCAGAAACTAAATTTACTTGTTACGGTGGCTACACTTACGCGAGAAACACAAAACCGTTGGGTTGCCATTGCTATCCAGGTGCACGAAACGATATGAATCGAGGTATTTATGAGTCCTGTAACGCCTATTTTGGTCAGACATATCGGAAAATCATCGAAAAATTTGATGATCATAAAGAGGGAATAGACAATTGGGCTGACCATATTAAGAGTTTTGGTTTAGGGAATTATCTTGGTTACGACCTTAGTACAGGAAGAAAAGGATTAGTCCCTGACAGTAAATTTTACGACAAATGGTATCCTAATGGTGGTTGGCGCGGTGTTACTACAATAAGTAACTCAATTGGTCAAGGCGAGGTACTAGCAACACCCATTCAATTGGCAAACATGACTGCAGCAGTTGCCAATCGTGGATATTATTATACGCCACATATCATCAAAAAAATAAATGATGAACCAATAAACATAAAAAAGTACACCACTCCTAGGAGAACTACAATCGATGCCAAACACTTTGAACCAGTTGTTCAAGGAATGTATGATGTATATAGAAGACCCGGTGGAACGGCGTATTATTCTCAAGTAAAGGGAATCGATATTGCAGGAAAAACGGGAACTGTTGAGAATTTTATGATTATTGACAGTGTCAAAACCCAGCTCGACGATCATTCCGTATTTATTGCATTTGCGCCTAAAGACAAACCAAAAATCGCACTGGCCGTATTTATTGAAAACGGCTACTGGGGAGGACGTTGGGCAGCGCCAATTGCCAGTTTAATGATTGAAAAATATATTCGTAACGAGATTACTAGAACCGATCTCGAATATCGAATGTTAAACGGATCCCTGGAAGAAGTGTACGCAAAACCCTATAGCGGAAAACCATTTAGGATTAATGAGTAGAAGCACCACCGGAAAATTAGATTGGGTAAGCATACTGCTATATTTTTTACTGGTAGGTATTGGGTGGATCAATATCTACTCCGCTTCCCTATCCGAACAATCAACCTCTCTTTTAGATTTTAATCAACCCTACGGCCGGCAGCTTATTTTTATCATTTGTAGTCTCGTTCTCATCGTACTTGTATTATCTATTGAAGCGAAGTTTTATGAACGGTTTGCAAGTATATTTTATATAATCTCGCTGGTTTCACTACTAGGATTGTTCCTCTTTGGGAAAAATATATCTGGTGCGACTTCATGGTACTCTTTTGGCGGTATGAGCTTGCAACCATCAGAATTTGCAAAAGCAGCAACCGCACTAGCGCTTGCAAAATATATAAGTGACATCCAGACCAACATGAAATTACTAGGGAGCCAACTTCGTGCTTTCTTGATCATATTTTTGCCCGCTTTATTTATCGTTCCGCAACCCGATCCTGGGAGCGCACTCGTTTTTGCTTCCTTCTTTTTTGTGTTGCACCGCGAAGGGGTTTCCGCCAATTATCTTTGGTTTGGACTGTTAACTGTATCACTTTTTATTGGAACCCTGCTCATTGGAAGTTTGTTAGTTAGCATCGTTGCAGCTGTAATTTTAATCATTGCATTTTTCATTTCTAAGAGGAAAAACAAGCGCAGAAAACTAGCGCCATTTTTAATAGCCATTGTGTTTACAACTGGCTTCGCCTACGCCTCGAACTATATTTTTAATGATGTATTCGAACAACGCCACCGCGATCGCTTCAATATCGTTTTAGGAAAATCAGTTGACACCAAAGGAATTGGCTATAACACCAATCAATCTCAAATTGCGATTGGATCCGGAGGTTTTACCGGAAAAGGGTTTTTAGAGGGCACTCAAACAAAAGGAGGCTTCGTCCCTGAACAGCATACTGATTACATTTTTAGTACGGTAGGCGAAGAATGGGGCTTTTTGGGAAGTACGCTGGTTGTCGCTCTTTTCATCATCTTACTACTACGGCTTATTACACTTGCCGAACGGCAAAAATCACAATTTAGTCGAGTCGTCGGCTATGGTGTCGTCTCCGTATTATTTATTCACTTCGCAATTAATATTGGGATGGTTATTGGATTACTACCCACAATTGGTATTCCGCTGCCATTTTTCAGTTATGGAGGCTCTGGACTTTGGGGTTTTACGATTTTATTGTTTATCTTTTTAAAATTAGATAGCAATAGAATTAATGAATGGTAAATCGTGGTGTTTTTAGCCGATTGATTTATCTGAATTATTCCAAAAATAACCATCATGAAAAAACTGAGAAAAGAAGATATCAAACAAGAAGTATTCGATTTGTATGATGATTATGCGCATGATCGTGTAAGCAGAAGACTATTCCTTGACAAATTGGGAATATATGCCGTTGGCGGACTCACAGTTTCATCTTTATTAAGTTTTATCTCTCCTGATTACGTCAAGAAAATTCAAATACAACAGGATGACAAACGTCTAAAATCAGAATACATCAATTATGATTCTGCCAAAGGTGGAGGCTCTATAAAAGGCTTACTTTCCCGACCTGTAAATGCAAAAACGAAACTGCCTGGCATCATTGTAGTGCATGAAAACAGAGGTTTAAATCCGCATATCGAAGATGTTGGACGACGCGCAGGTCTGGCTGGGTTTATATCATTAGCGCCAGATGCACTAACTCCGCTAGGTGGCTATCCCGGAAATGATGATGCTGGTCGAGAACTGCAACGAAAACGTGATAGAAATGAAATGTTGGAAGATTTTATTGCAGCCTTTAATTATTTAAAAAATCATCCCGAATGTTCCGGAAAAGTAGGTGTTGTCGGTTTTTGTTTTGGTGGCTGGATATCGAATATGATGGCCGTCAAAATTCCGGATCTAGGGGCTGCTGTCCCATTTTATGGTGGACAACCTAAAGAAGATATTGACAAAATCAAAGCTCCTCTGCTACTTCACTTTGGTGAATTAGACAAACGAGTGAATGCCGGATGGCCCGCTTACGAGGCTGCTTTAAAAGAAAACAAAAAAGAGTATCAAGCTCATATCTATAAAAAAGCTAATCACGGTTTTCACAACGATACTACTCCGCGATATGATAGAGAGGCCGCCGAATTAGCATGGAAAAGAACAGTGGAATTCTTTAAAGAGAAGCTGGGATAAGAACATTTTCGTCTTCAATTCGATTTTGAGTTTATCCGTCAAGAAAAATTAGGAGTAAATTAACATCTCATTGCATTGTGCAAAAGCCTGTATTTTGGTAGTTTAGAGGCAAATAAACTAACCAATGAAATACTTTTTTCTGTCGCTTGTAGCGACCTTTACTACAATTGTATCAGCTCAAGATAATCCACAATGGCTACGTTACTCATCGATCTCTCCTGATGGGACGCAAATAGCCTTCACTTTTAAAGGTGATTTATACAAAGTCAGTGCTTCCGGAGGAAACGCAACGCAACTCACCTTTCATGAGGCTCATGATTATATGCCCGTTTGGAGTAAAGACGGAAAACAGCTTGCCTTTGCATCCAATCGCTACGGGAATTTTGATATTTATGTAATGGACGCAATGGGTGGAGCGGCAAACCGATTGACATTCCATTCTAACAACGAATATCCATACACCTTCAATACAGACAACAGTAAAGTATTATTTGGAGCGGTACGACAGGATGATGTTAAACATCGCCAATACCCAACAGGGTCTATGTCAGAATTATACTCAGTATCTACAAATGGTGGACGCGTTGATCAAATTTTGACGACTCCAGCCGACTATGTCCAACTATCATCTGATGGAAACACCATGTTATATCAGGATAAAAAAGGCGGTGAAAATGAATGGAGAAAGCATCACACTTCAGCAATTACCCGCGATATCTGGACCTATGATATGACAACCAAAAAGCATCAGCAGATCACCTCATTTAAAGGAGAAGATAGACAGCCTATTTTTAGTGCAGATGAAAAGAGCATGTATTATTTAAGTGAAGAAAATGGCACTTTTAACGTTCACAAAAAAGCGATAACTCCCGGAGGAAGTTCAGAGCAACTAACCAATTTCAAACTACACCCAGTGCGCTTTTTAAGTATGGGTAATGGTGTTCTATCCTTTGGATATGATGGCGAATTGTATACCATGAAAGAAGGAGAGCAACCTAAAAAAGTTTCCGTTAGTATAAGAACACAAAATATTAGTAATGCCGATAAATTCATCTCCATAAATGGCGGCGTCAATGAAATGGCGATCTCACCAAACGGGAAGGAAATCGCGTTTATCGCTCGTGGTGAAGTATTTGTAACCTCAGTAGAAGAATCATTTACAAAACGCCTTACAAATACTCCGGAACGCGAACGTTTTGTTAGCTGGGGACCCGAAGGAAAGTCGGTTGTTTATAGTAGCGAACGAAATGGAAAATGGGGTATTTATAAAACAGAAAAAACAAGAAAAGAAGAGCCGTTTTTCTTTGCTTCAACATTGATCAAAGAATCACCAGTCATCGCAAATGACAAAGACAATTATTTAGCCGAATACTCTCCAGATGGAAAGAAAATGGCATTTATAGAAGATCGACGTTCGCTTAAAGTGATCGATCTTGCCACTAATACAACGACTACCCTACTAACGCCAAAAGAGCTCTTTCATATGAGCGATGGTGATAAGTATTTTACTTGGAGTCCCGATAGCAAATGGCTATTGATCGATTGGAGCATGACACTTAGCAATAGTGAGGTGTTGTTAATGGCTGCAGATGGTTCTAAAAAGGTGAATCTAAATGAAAGTGGTTATTATGATGTTGCTCCAAAATGGGTAAATAAAGGCAAGCAAATGATCTGGTTTAGCAATCGCAACGGACTAAAATCATATGCGACTAGTGGCAACTTTGAAATGGATGTGTATAGCATGTTCTTTACTCAGGAAGCTTGGGATAAATTCAATTTAAGCGAAGAAGACTTCAAACTGCAAAAAGCGATTGAGGAAGCTTCAAAACCCAAAGAGGAGGAGAAAGATGATGATAAAAAATCGAAAAAGAAGAAGAGTAAGAAAGACGACAAATCTAAAGAGAAAAAGGCAACTGCATTGACCTTTGATTGGGATCAAATGAAAGAACGCACCAAACGTTTAACCATTCACTCTTCGCGTTTAGGCGATGCGGTGCTTTCCAAAGATGGGGACAAATTGTATTATTTAGCCCGTTTTGAAGACAAAATGAATCTTTGGAGCACAAATCTTCGTACCAAAGAGACCAAAATGACTATGAAATTGGGCGCACGATCGGGAAGTTTAGTTTGGGATAAGGAAATGAAGAATCTATTTTTATTGAGTTCTGGAAAGATTTCTAAGATAGATCCTGAAAAAAGCTCGAACAAGCCGGTTAAGATTAATGGCGAAATGGAGTTTGATAAAAAAGCCGAGCGTACTGCCATTTTTGATCATGTTTGGTTGCGAACCAATGCCATTTTCTACCACCCAGATTTTCATGGTATCGATTGGAAATTAATGCGTACTGAATACGAAAAATACCTGCCGAGCATTGGGAATTCCTATGAAATGACAGAGATGTTATCGGAGATGCTAGGTGAGTTGAACGTCTCACACGCTGGAGCAGGATATCGAGGCAGCAGTGTATCGAATGCTGATAGAACTGCATCATTAGGAATTATTATGAATTTTAGTCATCAAGACGATGGTATTTTAATAGATGAAATCTTAAAAGGTGGACCACTAGATAAAGCCAAATTCAAGATAAAAGCGGGAATGATCATCGAGAAGATTGACGGACAAATCGTATCAAAAGATCAGGATATAGCCAAATATTTAAACCGTAAAGTCGGGAAATTTATGTTGCTTGATATCGTTGATCCAGCGACTAAAAAACGTCATACCATTACCATAAAGCCGATTAGTTTAGGCGCCGAACGTGGACTTTTATACAAACGTTGGGTAAAGAAAAACGAAGAAGAAGTAACCAAATTAAGTAATGGCCAAATTGGATATGTACATATTCCTGGAATGAGCGATGGGCCGTACCGAAGTATCTATCAAGATATGATGGGTAAATATTTTGACCGAAAAGGGATGATTATTGACACTCGATTTAACGGTGGTGGTGACCTTGTAGGTGATCTTGCGATGTTCTTTACCGGCACACCTTTTATTAGCTATGAAACCGAAGCAAAGGTCGTTGGTGGCGAACCTGTTTCTAGATATACCAAACCAACATTGGCGATGATTAACGAAGCCCAATATTCTGACGGGCATTGTTTCGCTTGTGGATATTCCGATCTTAAAATTGGAAAAACGGTGGGAATGCCAGTACCCGGAACCTGTAGTTTTGCAGGTTGGGAAGGCTTACCTGACGGATCGTATTGGGGAGTCGTTCCTGTAAGCGCCAAAGACAAACAAGGCCAGTGGATGGAAAATAACCAAACCGAACCGATGATTAAAGTTAAAAACATGCCAGGTGTAATTGACCAAGGGCGAGATCAGCAATTGGAGCGGTCGGTTGAGGAGATATTAAAGGATGTGAAGTAATTTATAATTGGAAATGTTTTGGATATGCTGTTATCTAAAGGTTCTGAGTCACCTAAAAAATAAAGCTTAGTTACACTATGGGATTTTTAAATCGACTATTTGGTAAAAAAGAAACACCAATTGAAAAAGAATTTACGGAAGAGGAACATGAAAGAGATTATGAATTAAAATCCGAGGGGCTTGAAAATATACTAGGGAAAATGCACAATCTTGTTGGGCATGCAATAATACCATTTGCCATTGGTGGCGCGGTTGATATGTATTACTTCCCAAACCATATCAAAGGAACTGGATTTGCGACAATGGAATTATTAGATCCAGACGGAAATGGCCCAAAGAAAAACCGTATAGGAACTTATGAACTAGTTGCTTTTACCAAATATGACTATAACACAGAGGAAGAAACGCAAACACCATTTAACTTGATAGAAAGAAAAGCCTGTAGTTTTTTAACTGCAATTGGCATGTATTCCTCTCAAGCAGTTCTGAATCCAAAAGAGACAATAGAAATTCCAAATGGAGAAAATGAAGAAAATACCTGTTTAGTTTTTGACTTGTATGAACCTGATCGAAAGAAATTTAAAATTGGGGATAGAGCACATCATTTGTTGCTTTGTATGCAAATATTCAGAAGTGAAATGGACTATGCAAGACAGAATGGAAGTGACGAACTATTTAAAATATTAAAGGAAAAAGGAATTTATCCATATAGCGATTTGGATAGAGAACCCATGATATAAAGGGCCAAATATAACCATGAACCGAAGAAATTTTGTAAAATTAAGCTCAGCTGCAGGCTTGGCATCTTGCCTTCCTATTTCATGTTTATCGATGCAATCATCAACCAAATTTAAGTTAGGATATCAGCTATTCTCGATACGTGATGAAATGGCTAAAGACCCAATAGCAACACTAAAGGCGTTGAAAAAAATGGGCTATCAAGATTTTGAGCATTTTGGCTTCGATGCGGATAAGGCGAGTTATTATGGCATTCCCACTAAGGAATTTAAAAAAATGTTAGATGACCTTGAGCTAACGTTTAGCAGCGGACATTATCCTTTTTCTGACTATTTGTTAAAGTCAGATGACGAACTAAAACGGTATACAGACAAATGTATAAAAGGAGCGCTCGAAATGAGTAGTAATTATATTACATGGCCTTGGATTGCTCCTTCACAACGCACTGTTGATGGATTTAAAAGACTGGTATCAAAACTTAATATGATTGGCGAGCAAGTTTCTAAAGCTGGACTTGGATTTGCATATCATAATCATGGATATGAATTTGATGATCTTGATGGAACTACTGGATATGACATCATTCTTAATGAAACAGATACTTCTACCGTAAAACTTCAATTAGATATGTATTGGGTCATGCATTCAGCTAACGCAACACCAAGGGAACTAATTGCAAAACAACCGGGGCGCTATGTCATGTGGCATATTAAAGACATGCATAAAACATCCAGAGATTATACGGAATTAGGAAATGGCTCTATCAATTATCACGACATCATGCCCGATCCAACCACCTCTGGACTTGAATTTTATTATATAGAACAAGGAGGTAATTACACAGAAAACTCTCTAAAAAGTGCTGAAACAAGTGCTAATTATTTTAAAGAACAATTGGCTCAATATCTTTAATTATGAATTGGCAACTTTAGTCAAACAAGAACTAATTAACCGTATCCTTTTTCTTCTTTTTCTTTTTAAAGAGTCCGCCTAAAATATTGGTTGCTGCATCTTTTACGGGATCCTTTTTGGCAATAGAATCTGATTTAGTTTTAGTACTGTCGGTTTTCTTTTTAGTACCCCCTAGTATTCCACCGACAACATTTTGTAAAACATCAGTAGCATCATTGGCTGTTTTCGTGCTATCTGTTTTTTTGTTGTTACCAAGCACTAAATCATGAAGTAAATTCTTGCCCTTGTTCTTCAACTTTTCCTTTTGAATTTGAACCAGCTGATTCGTCAAATTTTCCACAGCATTTTTAAGATCAGTATTAACTTTTGGGATTGTAAAGCTCCCCGTTAAACTAGCTACAACTGGTACGGTCAGCTCATTTGTTTCAGGGTCGTTTAATTGATTTAAGAGCTTATTGACCTCACTACCTAAGTATTTGGCTGGTACATTTAGGGTCGCCTTATAATCCATCGTTCTATCAAAACCATGTGAACCTGCCACTTGAATATCGATATCTTTATATTTTAGATTGAAAGGCGATACAGCCACTTTTCCTTTATCAAAAGCAAGTTTAGTGCTAATGTCTTTTAAATTGATTTTTTCCTTTTCTAAAAAAGAAAGATTGGAAGTCAAGGCACTCAATAAAGGTGAATTTTCGGTATTAACCTGCTCTGTAAATAGTTTTGCCAAGGCAGTACCACTTACTGATTCCAATTTCGGAGAAAAATCATTGTTCAGCTCACCATTGATATTCAAAGTAGTATTTAATTTTCCGGTAATTACTTTCGCAATAGGTGCTAGCTTTTCTAACATTTCCATTCCTGCAAAAGACTTGGCGATATCGAAATCTTCAATTCCCAATTGCATATTGTAAACCGGAATTTTTTCGCCCGTAGCAACATCACCTCTTAACACGATACTTCCATCAAAAAGTTTGGATTTCACTTCTTTTAAAATAGCTTTCTCATCTTTTAATTGCACTGTTCCGCTAACGTTCTTAAGATTGAGATTATCATACACCACCGAATTGGCATTTGCTTGCAATTCCACATCTAAAAAAGCCGGTATTTTTAAATGATCTAGGGATTCCTCCTTTTCAGAATCGGAACCAGAATTCTCACTAGTTGTAGCTTCTTCATCTGCAACCATAAAATCACTCACCACAAATTTGTTAGAATTAATAGTGAAATTTCCTTTCAGCTTTTTATCGCTAAAAAGATAACCGTATAAATTATCAATCGAGCCTTTTGCACTGATATCACTACTCCCTGAAGTGGCATTAAAAGAAGCTAACTCATAGTCAGCATTTTTAAAATTAATCGTTGCATCTTTAATGGTAATGGGATTGACCACATCATCCGAAGCATATAAAAAATCACTCACCTCAGCCGTTCCTTGACTTTTTATGCGTTCGTATTGCCCTTTTTCAATGGCATTCATATCAAAACTGGTAGAAAGATCAGCCCTGATGCTTCCTTTTAACTCATTATTTTCAGGCATTGGGTATGCCTGAGCTATTTTATCAAGATCGATCTTACCTTTTAAACTAGCAATGATAAGTGGATTGCTTAGCAATTGTTTTATTGTCCCTTTTGATGTAAAGCGGTCGGCATCGATAGAGAAATCCAGGGCACCGATTCGAACATAGGTATCTGCCAGTTTTCCTGTCTCATTTTTGACCGCCGCATCAATATTAATATCTTTTACCGTTTTGGGTAAATCTGGATACTTAAACGAGGCGTTACTGGACTTCATTGAAATATCCATTTTAGGAATGGTCTTATCATCAGAAACTCCTTTAATCGATCCTTCTAATTTAAAATCACCTCTTGTGCTTATTCCCTCAATATTTTTCGCATACTCCTTCGGGATTAAAGCGAAGAAGTTTCTAAACTCCGATTTAGGTGTAGAAAACGTAATATCTATTTCCTGATTATCATCATTAACATCAACAAAACCATCAAATTTTAATGGCAGCTGATTAATCATCATTTGATTTTCTAAAAAGCTGTATTTACTATTTTTTAGATCTAGCCCAATTACAGCATCCAGATCTATTTGATTGTTATTCAAGTATTGTGTTTCATCTAACCCAAAAGACGCTATTGCAGTTGTTTTAGTATCTAATTTTGATTCATTTTCGGAAAAAGAGCCTTGACCGCTATGGTTAAAATCAACTAAATCAAGGCTAATGTGACTTACCTTATCGTAGTAATGAATACGACTGTTTTTTATCTCATAATTTTCAATGTCAAAAACAAAAGCTTCCGATGAAGTTGACTCTGTTTCCTGTTCGATATCCGAAGCACTTGTTTTCTTAGCAATATCATAATTCGCATTTCCAAGGCTATCTACTTTCACATTTACAAAAGCTTCATCTATGTGTAAGGTATTTACCTTAATCTGAGATGACGCATCTTTAAATAATTGCATCAATCCCATATCGATGGAGATTTCTTTAGCAGCAATTAGTGTATCCCCTTTAAAGGGTTCGAAATTGGTGAGTGCTACATCTTCAAGACTTAATGAAGCATTGGGAAAACTGCTTAGCAAACTCAAGTCAACATCTACAAAACTTAACTCGGCGTTTAAATTTTTATTGATGTTATCCTTAACAGCATTCAGGATTTTATCTTCGAATGCAATTGGAATTATGATGAGAGCGGCAAGTACAATAACCAGCAGGATACCAAGTATTTTTAATACTTTTTTCATGAGATTGGGTGTCTTTAGTAGATATACGCTAAAGTTACGCATTTAGCTGTTTTCAGCCTTTAAAAATGGGAATTCTTGACATTTTTTTAACCTGAATAGTGATTGGTGATTTTATCTAAATAAGATAATGCAGCTATGTTTTATGCGAACTCCTAGATTGTAATACGGAAGTCTCCCCTTGAGGGGAGATTTAGAGGGGTGTTTGCCCAGAACTTATTTAAACTCCCTCTCTTTTGATATTTCAACACAGAAAAACACCCATCCCCAACCCTTCCCTCAAGGGAAGGGAGTTAAACTCCTTCAAAATTTAAAAAATCACCTAATCAATCACAATCTCCTCAGCCCGCTCCAATTTAAATCGTCTTCGAAAAATGTAAACCCCGGCGTATAACAAAGGTGTATCTAGAGCTGCGACTATGATCTTAAAAATGATACCACTTACTAATAGACCAAGAAACTTATCCCATGCGATAATATTGAAGCTGCATAAGAGCAGTAATACAGTCCCTGTATCTATTATTTGGGAGGTAAAGGTCGAGAAATTATTTCGCAACCAAAGATGTTTTCCTTTGGTTAATTTTTTCCAGAAATGGTATACGTGAATATCGACATATTGCGCGAATAAATAAGCCATCATACTGGCAAAAACAGCAAGTACCGTATTGCCAAATACAGTACTAAACATCCCATCATCAACTCCGGACCAACTTGTCGCCGGCACTGCTGCAGAAACATATACGATTAACAGTGAAAAAAACGAAGCGAAAATACCGGCCGTCACAACCTGATTAGCCTTCTTCTTGCCATAGATTTCTGATATTAAATCAGTAATTAAAAAGGTGATTGGGTATGGTAACAGTCCAACTGAAATCTCGAATAACTTCACCCCAAAAATCTCGACATTGAAGGGATACCAATAAAAAAACTTTTGAAAAATAAGATTGGAAACTACTAGTGAAGTTATAAACAGTGCTGCCAAATACAAGTAGATATTTTGCGCAAGTTTCTTGTCTTTTATTTGCATGAAATTGATTTCTGATGCTAAAGATAAAGGAATATTGGGGTTTTTGAAGTCGACTCATTATCCCAAGCCATTTCCTAAAAAGATCATTTTACTCCCTTCCCTTGAGGGAAGGGTTGGGGATGGGTGTCTGCTGTTTGTGGTGAGTTCATACTGATCGGTATTGTGATATTTCCCAAAAGTACACCCCTCTAAATCTCCCCTCAAGGGGAGACTTTAATGTTATTGAAAGGTTATACTGCCAACTGAATACTAAAAACTGCGGACTATTCCCTAAACCATCCAGAATACTTCACATAATTATTGGCAATACGATCAATTTGATCGGAGATGAGTTCTTGGGATATATCTTTTACTTTTTTTGCTGGCACTCCAGCGTAAATACAGCCTGATTCGACAACCGTATGCTGAGTAACAACTGCACCAGCAGCAATGATCGAATTGCTATGCACCACACAACCATCCATCACGATTGATCCCATACCGATAAGCACATTATCATGAATGGTACAACCATGAACAATGGCATTATGACCAATAGAAACATTATCGCCCACAGTAGTTGCGAATTTTTCATAGGTACAATGAATCACCGCTCCATCTTGTACATTCACTTTGTTACCAAGCTTAATAAAATTAACATCACCTCGCACAACGGCATTGAACCAAAAACTACAATCGTCACCAGAGGTTACTTCGCCTACGATTGTTGCGTTTTCTGCTATGAAATTGTTTTTGCCGAATTGTGGAGATTTACCGTTTACTGGTTTAATTATCATTTGGGTTGGTTTTAAAAGGTTCTCGATACAATTTTTGTTTTCACTCTCGTTCAATCAAAAACCACTCGAACTGACATTTGGATGATTTCAGGCATATTTTCTCTATGCTCTATTATCAAATTCTATTTAAAATGAGAAAGTAATTGGGCTTTTCTACTTGCAGATACCATGATCTCTTTACCTGTATTAAGGACTACACTTCCACCCTTTCCTTTTTTGTATTTGGCAATCGCATTGATATTTACCAAATATGACTTATGTATGCGCGCAAAAGGAAAATCCGATAAGGAGTTCTCAAAATATTTTAAGGTTTTGCTTACCACCTTTTTCTTGTTACCAACATAAATTTCAGTATAGTTATCATCGGCTTTGCAATACAAAATATCAGCAATTTCAACCACTTCGAATCCATCTTGTTGAGGGATAGTGATTTTCCCATTCACATGATTTAAAACGGGGGTTAAAACACGCTCTTGCAATTCGTTTTCTTTGGTTTTTATGGCTATAACATGGTCTACCGCCTTTATTAATTCGTCAATAGATATTGGTTTAAGCAAATAGTACGATGCATGACTATTTAATGCATCAATTGCGTAATGATCGTATGCTGTAACAAATACTGTTTCAAATTCATGATCGCCCACTTTTTCCAAAAGATCAAATGCATTTCCATAAGGCATTTCCACGTCTAAAAACAATAAGTCAGGCTCCTGTTTTTTTATTAAAGCAAGTGCATCGGTAATATTAGATGCTTCGGCAAGCACCGTGACTTTTGGGCAGTATTTTTTGAGATAATTCTTTAAAATTTCTCTACTAGTTTCTTCATCTTCAACTATAATGGCTTGTAATTGCATCTTATTTGTTTAGTGTTAGTGTAACTAAAGTTCCAGACCCGTCTCCATTTATATCATCAACCTGAACAGCAACTTTGTCTTTATACATATCATTTAAAATGGTAATACGTTTCTTTATATTTCCCATTCCTTTTGACTTATTCTTTAATTGATTTTTAGTCTTTAAAGCCGCTGAGGCTTTTCGTCCAATGCCATCATCTTCTATAGTAATACAAATGCTATCTGCATCAATATTTTTTATGTTAATGAGCAAACTCCCCTTCTCTTTTTTATATCGAAGCCCGTGCCAAATGGCATTTTCGATATAAGGTTGCAGTAGCATCGGTGGGATGGTGTATGCCTCGACATCGACTCCAGGATCTATATTAATGTCATAATCAAACTTATCCTGAAAGCGAGAGTGCTCAAGCTTTGTATATAGTTGAAGTAATTCGATCTCTTTGCTGAGTGGAATAAAATCCTCATCAGAGTTTTCCAATACGGAGCGCATCAAGGTGGAAAATTCCGCTAAGTATCTATTGGCATTTCGTTCATCATTACTGGCGATATAGCTGTTTACCGAGTTAAGTGCATTAAAAATAAAATGCGGATTCATTTGCGATCGTAGTGAACGCAAAGCCAACAAATTATTGGCAATTTTCTGCTGCCTGATACTACGATACATAAAAAACCCTGCAACCACGAGCAATAAAATCCCAGCAATTAGGCCATATATTGTTGTTTGCTGCCGTTTGTTAGCTTCTGTTGTGAGCTGCCTTTCTGCAGAAATCAAATCCATTTTACTTTCGGTAAGCTCGCGATCTTTTTCAAGACTAGAAATCCGACTTTGCTGTTCGGTAATATTTTTGCTAAATCGAGCAGCTTGCGATATTTGTTGTTCTTTTTTAACCACTAAGGTATCCACTAACTCGACATACTCTCTATAGGTCGTATAGGCTTTGTTATAGTCACCCAAATTTTCATATACTTCTGACAATCGTCTTGTAGCGTCTTTTTTTACAATGATATCTTCACTTTTATCTGCCTCTGCAATACTTTCTTCTAAAAAAGGAATGGCCTCATTAAACTTCTGCTGATTTGCCAGTGCTGCACCAATTTTATAATTGGTTTTTTGACGCGTGATCGCCTCGGGTGCATCATCTTGAGTAATAATACTATCATTTATTTTATCGATTACGTCCAGATTCTGTTTTCTCAATTCAATCTCCTTATCAAACTGATTATTTGCACTGTAAAAATCCGCTACCTTCTCCTTTTGTACGGCAGCTCTTTTCAAGTTCTCTCCTTCCGCTGCTTGAATTGAATTTTGAAATAAGCCTTCTGCTTGCTGTAGCTCCCCTGAAGCCGCAAATAACTCTCCCAGCTTGGAATTCAGATCGGTAATTTTGGGTGTTACCTTATTGTCTTTAGCCAACTTTAAAGCACTGTTATAATTACTTTCAGCAGCCGATTTTTCGTTTAAGGCTTTGTTGGCATCGCCCAAGCCTTCATAAACCTCAATCTTTTCATAAATAGAAAGTCGGCTTTTTAACAAACGATTAAAGCTTGATTTTGCTTCTTGTGGCTCATTATTACTTAAATGAGCTCTTGCTAATTTCAACATCACCTCATCAGAAGAAACAGAAGACAAAGATGTTTTATAGTTGCTTACTGCGAGATCATATTGCTCCCAATACATATACGTATCTCCCAACACTCGAAATGCCTGTGCTTGCCTAGTATTATCTCTTCTTTTTCCTAAAGTTTGCAAGGATTTCTCTACAAACTGAACACTTTTAGCAACATCTTTTCTTTGGTAAAACTTTGCGGAATCGAGTGCATCATCAAAACGAAAAGCAACTGATGGGGTCCTGCTTGACGTTTTCATTTTCTTACTCTTTAATTCTAGTGTGCGCGCTTCTTCTTTTTCACTATCCTCAACCCCAACCCCATGGGCGTTCTCATCTACAAGCAGCTTTATATCTTCATCATCTTTAATGACATAGTATTTTGTTTCAATATCCTTATGCTCAAAAACCAACTCATCATTAGCACTCGCTTTAATTAAAAAACTACCATCAGGAAGCGTATAGGTCGATCTACCCCCAATGATGTAAACATGTACGTTTTTAATGGGTCTTCGCGAGTCCTTATACATTACGACCCCTTTTAAATTAAAAGTCGGCTTGCTATCAAAAGTAGTGCGCTGGGCCTTAGTAGTGAGCGAAAGACATAGGAAAACAACTAAAATAATGGCACTCTTTATTTTCATAATAACCAAACTTACAACCTATAAATCGTTTAGAAAAATGGCGTTTCTGCTAAAACACCAAATTGTTACGCTTTTTAAGTACTAAGATTCCCGTTCACTCAAAAAATGGGGGCGTTTACTCAAACAAACAGCTTAATGCCTTATTCTGACTATTTTGTTTTCGGTCTCAAACGTAGTTTTATCCCATCAATTTAAAATAATACATCATGAAAAATCGAATTACTTATGTACTCATGTTGGTTGGACTGCTGCAAATAAATAGCTTGTTTGGGAACCATTCACCAAGACAGAAAAAACTACATAAGCCAGTTGTCGAAGAAAGCTATAAGCAAACTATTCAAGTGGCTTTATTATTAGATACTAGTAATAGTATGGATGGCTTGATCAATCAAGCTAAAGCGCAATTATGGGAAATCGTAAACCAGCTTTCGTATGCAAAATGCAGAAGTGTGCAACCCAATCTTGAAATCGCCTTGTATGAATATGGTAATGACAGGCTATCATCTAGAGAAGGATATATAAAACAAGTAATCGGTTTTAGCAATGATCTTGATGAAATATCAGAAAAGCTATTTTCATTAACTACTAATGGCGGTAGTGAATTTTGTGGACAGGTAATTAATACGTCGATCAAACAATTAGATTGGGGTAAAAATGATGATGACCTTAGAATGGTATTTATTGCAGGAAATGAACCATTTAATCAAGGTCGTTTAAGTTATAAAGATGCAATTACCGATGCTAAAGAAAAAGATATTGTTGTAAATACTATTTACTGTGGTGACTACCGAAGTGGTGTACAAACCCATTGGAAAGATGGCGCAGATCTTGGCCGAGGTGATTATATGAATATTGATCATAATCGCGCTGTTGTTCATATTTCAACACCATATGATGATATTATTATTCAACTGAATTCAAAATTGAACAACACCTATGTTCCTTATGGAAGCTATGGTGTTGCAAAGTCTATAAAACAACGAGCGCAAGACTCTAATGCGGCAGAACTTGATGAAGTAGTAAGTGTTAAACGTGCAGTGACTAAAAGTGGTCGACTTTATAATAACAGCCAATGGGACTTGGTAGATGCAGAAAAAGAAGATGACTTTAGTTATGCTAAAATTGAAAAGAAGAAGTTACCGAAAGAACTACAGGATAAATCAACAGCTCAGCTAAAAGCGTATGTAGCAACAAAAAGTGCTGAACGAAAAAAAATCCAGAAAGAAATTCAGGATTTGAATAAAAAGCGAACCGTATTTATTGCTGCCAAACAAAAAGAAGGCACTGACAAAGCTGATCTAGAAAATGCGATGATTAATACCATTAAAAGACAGGCTAAGACTAAAGGATATCAATGGTAGCCTGCTGCTATTGAAATTCCAAAAAAAGTAAATTCCAAATTCCAAAAATATCGCTTTGGGTTTGGGATTTTGGTTTTGAAATTGAAATTCTCTGTGAATCTCTGTGAATCTCTGTGAAAGCTCTGTGCGACTCGTTGAAAAAACCTAGGGAAAAACTGTTCTTCAGAAGGGTTCTCGATACTATTTTGATTTCCCTGTCAGTCAATCAAAATCACTTGAACTGACAACTGTTCAAAGTTGGGATTTGGAATTTTAAATATTGGAAGTTACTACGAGAAGAACTGCTTACTGCCACTGCCTACTGAATACTAGTAATTCACAGCTGGACAGTTACAATCGTAAGGCTCTTTGGCTTTAAATAAATCGAAACCGATTGTTATTTGATGAAAACCACCGTTATCGAATTTTAGATTTCCCAGTTGATTGGTATAGGTATAAGCGAACATAAAGCTGTTATAATTTATACCTACTATTGGTGAAACCCAATTTAAACGTTGATTATCAATTTGGTTTCCGTTAATGAACTCAGCTCCATTAAAACTGCTTCGGTATGAAAGTCCACCCCAAAGACGACCCCAATCGAATTTGCGATATGCCTTTAAATTCGCATCGATCGCTTTTTCGGTTGTAAATTCTCTTAACTGAAATAACACAGATGGTTCAAAATTCCAAAGGCTTGAACCTCCAAAAACATATCCCATGGAGAATAAATAGTTTCGCTGATTGTTCGATTCGAATTCACCATTAATATTTCGATTTCGAAACAATGCATTTTTTACAGCAACGTGCGCATAAAAATCAAGATAATGATAGGACATTCCGAAATCGACATTATAGTATCCAGTACTTTGCTTAATACCTGCGATAATCGGATCGAAATCTAAAGGATCAAAATTAGTTTCATCTAATTCACTTTGTATCACACCTGCACTTAAACCAAATGAGAGTTGATTCAAATCTAAATTAGATCTAGAAAAGCGCAAGTGATGCGCGTATGTTAGATAAAATCCTTTTTGAGAATGAAATCCGTTTTGATCATTAAAAATAATTCCCCCAATTCCCGATTGGTCATTTACACGATAATGGGCATTTATAGTCTGCAATTCTGGTGCATCTTCAACATCAAACCATTGCTTACGGGCAGTCGCTCTAATTTTTAAGCCATTACCAGCACCAGCCATCGACGGATAAACCAAATAATAGTTATCAGCAAAATAGTCTAAATAAACGGGAACACCTTCTTGAGCATAGGTAAATTGGGCTATTAGAAAAGCAAAAACAAAGTAGCGTTTTTTCAAATTCATAAGTTATGGCACTTATTTAACCAGCCACATTTAAAACCAGTTGGGAAATAAGATATGAAATGTACCAATGCAACATAAGCCTGCAGTTTAAGCACCTTTCAAATATATTAAATTTAGTTAATTAGCTTCTTAATTCCTTTTAACAAAAAAAGCAATCGAACCTTATAACGACAATAGTACCTATTTTGTTGTTTTAGTAAAGAATAAATAAGATAAAACAGTCGAAATAGTCCATTAATTGTTTGATCATCCCCTATCCCTTTTTCTTATCTTTGCAAAAAGAAATTTGCAATGAGTAATTACACCATTACGGTATCTGAAACAAGTAACCCTGCAATTGTTAAGTTTGAAGCCAATCATTTTTTAACAAAGCATACCAGTTACGAGTATAATAATATAGACGAAGCCCAAAATTCACCATTGGCGCAACAGTTATTTTACCTTCCTTTTGTAAAAAAAGTATATATCTCCGGAAACTTTGTTGCTGCGGAGCGATTTAACATTGTCAATTGGCCAGATGTGCAAGATGAAGTTGCTCAGCAAATAGAAAAGTATCTAAATGATGGTGGCACTATCGTTCAAGAAGCTATACAAGGGAGTAAAAAGAAAATTCCTGTTACTGTGTATGCTGAAAGCACACCCAACCCCGCTGCGATGAAGTTTGTGGCAAACAAAAAGATAGTAGTCAAGAATATCGAATTCAAAAGTATTGATGATGCGAAGTACGCTCCCATGGCTACAGAGTTATTTAGTTTTCCTTTTGTAAAAGAGCTATACTTTGATGAAAACTATATTTCAGTCATTAAATATGATGTTGCCAATTGGGATGAAGTAACTATTCCGCTAAGAGAGTTTATTAAAAACTATCTTGAAGATGGCAAGACTATCATAGCAGAAGACGCACCTGATCTTCAACCCGAAAAACAAGTTGAGCAAAAAAAGCAATTCGACAACTTAAGTGATACCTCTAAGCAAATTGTTGAAATATTAGATGAATATGTGCGTCCTGCAGTCGCATCTGATGGTGGTAATATTGAGTTTCAAGAATATGATGAGGCAAGTAAGACAGTAAAAGTAGTATTACAAGGAGCTTGTAGTGGTTGTCCTTCTTCCACCTTCACTTTAAAAAATGGAATTGAGAATATGCTTAAACAAATGATGGGGGATAAAGTGCAAACCGTTGAGGCCATTAATGGTTAATTCGTATTCGTTGCCTCCTTGCTTCTTTCTTAAGTACAAAAGCCGTAACTTTATTTTTTATTAACTACTTAAAAACCAGAAAAATGGCAGTATTAAAAGTAATAGAAGTCTTATCAAATTCAAATAAAAGTTGGGAAGATGCAGCTAAGAAAGCTGTAAAACAAGCTTCAAAGTCGGTTAAAAACATAAAGTCTGTTTACATTAACGAGCAAAGTGCTGCAGTTAGTGGAGATTCAATAGTTGAATACCGAGTAAACGTAAAGATTACCTTTGAGGTAAAATAATTTCACTTTTCTTTTTGAAAAAATAGGCGCTGGTTGTTACAACTAGCGCTTTTTATTTTAACATAAATACGAAGGAAAACTAATAATTCAATGTCAGGCTATTCCTTATATTTACAGGTATGATTAAGCGCTTTACATACTCTCTATTTTTACTATTATTTGCCTGCAATGGGCAAAATAAAACTACTATGTTCAATCCTAACACCAATGATCTCCAAGACGAGACCAGTCCATATTTATTACAGCACGCTCAAAACCCAGTGAATTGGAAAGCCTGGAAAGAAGCTCCCTTAGAATATGCAAAAGCAAACAATAAATTGCTATTGATAAGTGTAGGCTATGCCGCATGCCACTGGTGTCACGTTATGGAACATGAGAGTTTTGAAAATGAGGAAGTGGCAAAGATCATGAACGATAATTTTGTAAATATTAAAGTAGATCGCGAAGAACGACCTGATGTCGACCAAGTATATATGAATGCAGTACAGCTCATGACCGGCCGAGGTGGTTGGCCTTTAAATGTCATCGCATTACCTGACGGCCGTCCAGTTTGGGGCGGCACCTATTTTCAAAAAGAAGAATGGACTCGAACTATCAATCAGATATCAGAATTATATCAGAAGGATCCGGATAAAATGATCGAGTATGCCACTAAATTAGAAGAAGGAATAAAGAGTCTAGATCTAATTGAACCCAATCCTGAGGAAGCAAACTTTACTCTGGATAATATCAATACAGCAGTCGCCTCCTGGTCTCGTTCTTTTGACAATAAAAAAGGTGGATTGAATCGTGCTCCTAAATTCATGATGCCAAATAACTACCATTTTTTATTGCGCAAAGCATATCAAACGGATGATAAAGAGCTTATGAGTTATGTGAATTTCACCCTAACCAAAATGGCCTATGGTGGTATTTATGATCACGTAGGAGGTGGGTTTTCTAGATATTCAGTTGATGATAAATGGCATGTACCTCATTTTGAGAAGATGTTATATGACAATGCGCAATTGGTCAGTTTATATGCTGATGCTTATCTTTTAGGTGAAAATGAACTTTACAAACGAACTATCGAAGAAAGTTTAACTTTCGTAGAACGCGAATTAATGAGTGATGAATTCGCATTTTATTCTTCATTAGATGCTGATAGCTTAGATGAAAATAATGAGTTAGAGGAAGGTGCATTTTACGTTTGGAAAAAGGATGAATTAGAAGAGATCTTAGGTTCATCATTCGATGTTTTTAAGGACTACTACAACATTAATAATTATGGTTTCTGGGAAAAGAAAAACTATGTATTGATTCGTGATGAAGATGAAAAAGAGATCGCAAAAAAACACAATATTACCGTCGAAGAATTACAGGACCAAATTGCAACTGCAAAAACAAAATTATTCCATATACGTGCTAAAAGAAATCGTCCTAGGTTAGACGATAAAAGTCTTACTTCATGGAATGCCTTAATGCTTAAAGGTTATGTCGATGCGTATCGCGTTTTTGGCAATGAGCATTATCTAGACATTGCTATAAAAAATGCAACCTTTATAAAAAACAAACAGCTACGCCCTGATGGTGGACTAAACCATACGTATAAAGACGGAACAAGCTCGATAAATGGTTATTTAGAAGATTACGCGGCAACTATTCAAGCTTTTATCGCTTTATATGAAAGCACCCTCGACGCACAATGGCTAAATCTTTCTAGAGATTTGACCAATTACGCATTCGATCACTTTTACGATAATAAAAGTGGGTTTTTCTTCTTTACTTCAAATGAAGACGCCGCGCTTGTAAGCAGAAGTATCGAACAGCTTGATAATGTAATTCCAGCGTCGAATTCGATTATGGCGAAAAACCTATATGATCTAGCATTGTATTTTGGTAATAAGCAATATAAAACCTCGGCGGTTAATATGCTTAATAGTGTGAAACCAAATATCGATCAATATCCAACGAGCCATTCCAATTGGTTAGATCTTATGCTAAATTTTGTCGGGGAATATTACGAAGTGGCCATTGTGGGAGAAGATGCGAAAAAGCGAATAGCTGAATTGAATAAAACCTATATCCCAAATAAACTTATTGTTGGTAGTAAAGGCGAATCAAATTTGTACTTACTAGAGAACCGATATACTGAAGGTGAAACAATGATCTATGTTTGTGTAGAAGGTGCTTGTAAATTACCAGTGACAGAAGTGGATGCTGCAATTGATCAACTAGACATAGTTTTGAAATAATATAGTTTTTCGTCTTCCGTTGTTATTAGAGAGCGTTCTCTTTTTTGTAACTTTCTAAAAACCTAATTTGCGTAAGAATGGATAAATGGATTGAAAAAGGAATTGATTTAATTTCGGAGTTCGGCCCAAAATTAGTTGCGTCAATAGCAATATGGGTTATTGGATCTTGGATCATAAATAGGGTTATTCGAGTTATTGGTAAAGTAATGAGTAAGGCCAATTATGACGAAAGCCTTCAAAGGTTTCTATCAAATTTACTAGGTTGGATTTTAAAAGCACTAGTGGTTATAGCCGCCTTGGGAACTTTGGGCGTAGAAACCACCTCTTTTGCTGCCATACTTGCCGCAGCCGGCCTAGCCGTTGGATTAGCATTACAAGGCTCGCTTGCAAATTTTGCCGGTGGTGTACTAATAATGCTTTTTAAACCATTTAAAATTGGTGATCTTATAGAGGCACAAGGGGAACTTGGTGTAGTAAAAGAGATTGAGATATTTACAACCAAAATAAATTCGCCTCAAAACAAACTCATAATTATCCCTAACGGTTCATTATCTAATGGAAATATTATCAACTATTCTGCCGAAGGAAAATTACGAATCGATCATGTTATTGGTGTAGCATACGATACTGATATGAAACAGGCTAAAGATGTACTTCTAAAAGTGCTTACTGATCAAGAAAAGGTTCTTACCGATCCGGCTCCGGCGGTTACAGTTACTGAGCTTGCTGACAGTTCCATCAACATGGCAGTTAGACCATGGGTTGCTGTAGAGCACTATTGGGATGTGTATTTTGACACCTTAGAAAATAGCAAGAACGCTTTAGACGCTGCTGGTATTGAGATTCCGTATCCAACATCAGTCGAAATAGAAAAGCAAGGTTAGGCCTTTTTCTTACCTGCAATGAAATCTTTTAAATAATAAGGTTCGAAATAGGCCACATCTTCGAACTCCTTATTTTTATATTTTTCATAGGATATCGACACCATTTCCTTAGCAGTAGGTTCTAAGATGTTATTATCAAAAATGGCATTTTTATGCGTGATAACACCTTGGCATTTCGTTGCGCCATTACCAATAAAAGATACTGTTCCTTTGGCTAAGTATTCAGCAAAAGAAGTCTCTTCGATTATCTCGGCAGTTGTTTCTTTTAAAGGGGTTTTATTTGTATCATGTACTTGGGCATATACTTCCATTCTTCTAGCATCGAGCATTGGGATAATAAAGTCAGCCGGATTGTTATTTTGATGGGCCATCGATGTTAATGTCGTCACAGCTATTAAGGGAATATCCAGCGAAAAAGCCAGTCCTTTTGCAGCCGAAACACCAATACGCAATCCGGTATAAGAACCTGGCCCTTTACTTACAGCAATTGCACTTAAATCGCTTAAATTTATCCCTGCCTCTGCAATAGCCTGTTTAATAAAAACGTGAAGGTTTTCAGCATGAGAATACTCTTTCTCATTCAACTCCACAAGCGATTTCAGCTCACCATTTTCTCCGACAGATACTGAACAATTAGTTGTTGCTGTTTCAATATTAAGGATGTATGCCATACGGTAAAATTAAAGGAAAATAAAGACCTAAACATAAAATACTTTGAAGAAAACTAATCCATTATTTCTGAATAGATTCACAATAATCTAAAATGAAAAAACTGATCCATCAGAATTAGAACCGAACTTAAAAACATTACGATTAAGGTAGTTATCCCAAGAAACTTCCTACTTAATTGGTACTTTTTACTGATTACGAAAACCATAGAAAACAAAAGCCCACTAACTACTATTGGCAGAGTAAATGTGCCAATTTCTAAATATTCACTAATTCGAGCTTCATCGTTTAGCTTAATTATATTGATAATTCCTGCTAAGAATCGCATATAAAAAGCCACGAACAAGCCTAAAAACAAATACTTGTTCCAGCTCTTCAATTTTAAAAAAACAAATATTATTGCACCTTGTAAAATAGTTATTAAAGGTCCTGCTGCGGAAACTATAGTGGAATGTTCAATAGTTGGTTTTTCATAGCTTTCATAAAAAGTACCGTTTAAAGTCATTATCGCATCGTAGCCAAAAAACCTGCTAGTTAGCCAATGAGCAAATTCATGAATAATCCAGGTAGCCATAACAACAACTACTGCAACAATAAAATAGCGTGCAGTAGTTCTCTTGTCCAGCATTCTGAAAAGAATTTAATGGTATTTTAAATAGCTTATTTCCTATTTACTATCGTATATCCGTGATCGGTATACCGAAGTAAAATTCTAACACCTTCGTTAAAAAGATATAGTTGTACTTAGTACGCACTACTTCAGCTTCTGCTTGAATAAGGCGTTGTTTCGTTTGATTAAAATCAAAAGAATTTAATAAACCTACATTGAAACGCTCTTGTGAATATTCAAAAGCGGTTTGTCTTGCTTGTAAGGTTTTTTGCGCTGCTTCAAAAGCTTTTCCTGCTCCCAAAGCATCGTTATAAGCTTGATTAACCGTAGTTTCTAAGTTCAATTTTTCTTGTTCAAAATTGAATTTTGCTCGTTTCAAAGCAATTTCACTTCGCTTTACACTATTTCGAGAACGAAAGCCATTTAAAATAGGAATACTTAAACTTGCGCCAAAACGGTGACCGTCGTTACGACTAAATTGATCAAAGTAAGGATCAGCTTTTTCGGTAATTGGCGATGCAATAAAGTTAGGGGTTATCACATTTTGTCCAGTACCTTCCACCGTACCAATCGTTTGTGTTGGGTTTGTAGGATCTACTGTTAAATCAGTACCTACTCGAATATCATTATTAGATGCTCTCGTATCATAGCTATAAAATGCATCTAAAGAAGGTAGCATGCCCCCTTTTGCAATTTTCACATCTTTCTCTGCAATCTGGACTGCCATTTCAGAAACTTTAATATCGTTTCTAAACGTCAAAGCCTTTTCGTAAATCGACTTAGGGTCGTTATCGAATATAACGGTTGTTGGCACAAGATAGTCGTCATCCGAGATATCAAAATTCTCATAATCCGTAATCAACAAAGCTTGAGCTAACGAAATTTTCGAAAGACGTAATGCATTTTCAGCATTAACAATGCTTTGTTCTAAGGTCGCGGCAGTAGCTTCAATTTCTAACAAATCACCTTTTGGCACTACACCAGAATCAACTAACTCTTTTGTACGCTCTAGGTCTTGCCTTGTAGACTCGAACTGAGCATTCTGAACTTTTAAAGACTCCCGATTAAATACTACTTGTAAATACGAGTTTGCCACTAATAAGCGAATATCATCCTTTATATCATCTAACTGGTATTGATTAGAAAGAATAGCCAAATTAGCACGATGCAACCTATTTACATTTTGTAAGCCACCAAAAACATTCACTCCAAGGTCCATTCTTGCCGACGTAAATTGGGTCGTTAGATTTTCAAGTAAACCCGTTGTAATATTTTGGTTCAGACCAATATTCCAAGAATGTGATGCGGATGCATTAAGGCTTGGTAAAAAGTTGCCTACTGCTCCTTTTTTATCAACCTCAGCACCTTCAACATTCAATTCTGATTGTTTTACGGTAATATTATTTTCTATTGCGTAGTCAACACATTCCCTCAAGGTCCATTTCTTTACCTGAGCTTGAATGGTCATTGTTAAAGAGAGTGCTAAACCTGCACCTATTAATTTAATTTTCATTGACTTGATTTTTATGATTGATTTGATTGATGATACCCTATTCAACCTTTTAAAAAAGGTCAAACAAAGTTTTGGTTATTTAGTTTATTTATTTTGTCCTATCGAATGATTAATCAGCTACTTCTTCGCCTGCTTCATCATCATCTTCACCTTCTTTCTTCTTAGGTTCAGTTTGATTCCAAACTTTAATCTTATCGCCTTCTACAAGACCTTCTAAGACTTCGATATTAACTCCGTCAGAAATTCCTGTTTTAATATCACGACGTTCAAAAGTTTGATCACCTGTTGAGATTTCTACGTAAGGCTCATTAGTTTCTTTATCGAATTGTAACAATGCTTCTTTAATAGCAAGCACATCTTCTTTTTTATCAAGTACTAAAGATGCATTTGCACTATATCCGGCACGGACATAAAAATTTTCTTCTAGGTAAACATCCCCTTCAATTCTGAACTGAACTGCACCTTGCTCTTCATTACCTTTAGGAGCAATGAACTTTAACTTTGCTTCAAATTCTTGATCTTCGATAGCACCTAAACTCACTTTTAAAGGCATTCCTACCTGAAGCTTTCCAACCTCTCCTTCATCAACTTTACCTTCAAAGATCATTTTTTTCATATCAGCAATAGTTGCAACCGTAGTACCTGCATTAAAGTTGTTACTTTGTATTACTTGGTCACCTTCCTCAACCGGAATCTCTAAAATTGTACCGCTTACCGAAGCGCGAATGTTAGTGATTGCCTGAGCTCCACCTGTTGATCCTTGACGAATAATTTGCAGATCATTACGGGCATTTTGAAGTTCTTGCTTGGCTTGATCATAGCGCAACTGAATATTCTGGAAATCTTGTTGAGAGATTACCCCTTTATCGAAAATATCTTTATTACGATCAAAATCGATTTTCGCATTTCTAAGTGTTATTTCAGCATTACGAACTCGACCTCTAGCACCATTTAACGATTGTTCATTAGGCACTACTTTAATTTTTGCAATAAGATCTCCCGACCGAACCTCTTTTCCTTCTTCAACAAATATTTTTTCAATAATACCCGTAACCTGAGGTTTTACCTCAATTTCTTCTTCAGGAACTACCTTACCCGTAGCGACTGTCTTTTGTTCGATATTTGTTTTAAAAGGGCTCTCTGTCTTAAATGTAATAGGTGATTTGCTATTAGACTTTATAAAAAAGGCAGCGGCAAATAATGCTCCTAAAACAAAGACTGCGATTAATATGTATTTTAAAATTTTCATTGTATTTGTTTAATTATATAAGGTTGTTATCTAGTTTACTCTTCTCTTAATGCATCAATTGGCTTTATACTCACGGCACGTTGGGCGGGGATCAATCCGATTAATGTGCCTAAAATGATCATTATTAAAAATGCCCCTACCAAATAAGGAATCGGCACCGTTGGATTAGTATAAGGGAAATCAGATCCTGCTGTCTGTTTGTCGATTATCCATAACGTGAAAGCTCCCAAAATAATTCCCATAATACCTGCTAGTATTGTTAATGTAACAGCCTCCATAAGTATTTGACCTCTAACCTCTGACGGTGTTGCGCCTAAGGCTCTTCGAACTCCTAGTTCTTTAGTACGTTCTTTTACTGATATTAATAAGATGTTACCGATACCTATTACTCCGGCCAGGATACATGCAATACCTACTACAAGTGACAGGAAATTTATTCCTTTTGCAAAACCGGTAATTCTGTTAAATATCTCCCCTAAATTAAAAGTGCCAAATGCTCTTTCATCATCAGGATGTACTTTGTGAACACTTTTTAAAACAGCTTTTATTTCTTCTTCAACAGCCACAACATCAGCATCATCATAGGCTGCAATTGAAAACCAGTCGACATTTTGCCCTGTATTATACAATTTTCTATACGTTGAGAAAGGAATAAACACATCGCTATCACTTTCAAATCCACCACCAGGAACGAACTTATGTACACCAATTACTTGAAAATATATGTCATCAATTCTGATATACCCTCCTACAGCTTCTTCATCCTCATCAAAAAGTTCGCGCTGCGTACGTTCTCCGATCACACAGACTTTTCTGTTGTTTTCTATATCTGAATCATTAATAAATCGGCCTCCATCATAAATCTTCTTGGTTGCTATTTTTGTAAATACAGGAAAATCTCCATAAATCGTATAATTACCCGTCTTTTGACCTCTTACAACTTGAGCTCCTCCACTGCCATCAAAAACGCCTTTCGCATTTCTTGGTGCGACATATTGAATCTCTGGAATTCTATTGGTTAATGTCGTAGCATCTTCCATCTTTAAACGAAGTGGTCTTCCTGTCTTAAAACCAGCATGTGGCATACTTGTACTTTGCGCCCATGCGAATAAACTGTTCATCGCTACATTCTCGAATGCTCTTTCAAAACCATTGTCCATTCCTTTTGCAGCACCAGAAAGTCCGATGTAGATAAAAACACCCCAAAGAACTCCCACAATAGTGATTGCAGTACGAAGTTTATTCTTCCCTATTGAGGCAAAGATCTCACTCCAAACATCTCTACTAAAAAGTAACTTCATGATTGTCTTTATTTAGGTTATTATTCATCTCTTAATGCTTCTATTGGTTTAATTCTAGCAGCTCTTCGCGCTGGTATAAAACCTGCAAGTGCTCCAAAAAGAATTAACAAAATGGTTGCAAAAATTGCCGTTCCCATTCCGATATAAGGATTTTTAATAAAATATTCATCCAATGAATCCTTTATGCCGCTCAACACTCCAATGCCTAAAAACATACCGATATAGCCAGCAATAGTTGTAATAAACACTGCCTCCTGTAGTACCATATTTATCACCGATTTTGGTGTTGCGCCTAATGCCTTTCTAATACCAAGCTCTTTAGTACGTTCCTTTACCACAAACAACATAATCGTACCTACACCTATCATTCCGAAGACGAGTGTTCCAATCGCAATCGTACCAAAAATATATTGAAGAACGGTAGCAAATTGTTGATTCTGCTTTAATTGATCAGCTACATTTCTGATAAAAATACCACCTTGATCATCAGGTGCAATATTCTTTTTATCCTTTAAAAACTTTGATAATGATCTTTCAAATGCAAGACCTCCTTGGTGACCCAATTCAGGTTTAAAAGCAACGATAATTTGACCTAGCTTGTCATTATTCTTTTCAATTAGTTGTCTTGTTGTATAGGATAAATAGATATATCGTTCTTCATTATCACCTCCATCATCTTGAAAAACTCCAACTACCTTCCAGGCAATATCTCCCATATCGATATACTTACCAATAGGGTCTTCCCCTTTAAAAAGGTCTTTTGCAACTAGTCGGCCTATTACTACATTTTTAGTTCGTTTTTCAATATCATATTCATTGAGATATCGTCCTTTCATCATAATCGTCTTTTCGACAAATTGATGTCCGGGTGCAACTGCTCTAGTGGTATAGTTATTTGATTCGTTCTTATATTTTACAAAGGCCCCTCTAGTAATTCTTGGAGTGATATACTGCACAAACATTGGGAAGTTCTTTTTGATATCTTCCAGATCATTGTTTTCCCACTGTATAAATCGATTTGACTTAAAGCCCTTATATGGCTTTGTTGTTTTACCTGCAAAAAGAAATAATGTATTGGTAGCATCATCAAGAAAAAACTCCTGAAAGGTATTTTTCAATCCGTTTCCAAAACCAACAAGTACTACAAAAATGAAAATACCCAAAGCAACCGCAAACCCAGTTAAAAAGGTTCGTAGCTTATTCTTTGAAATCGTTTGAAATATTTCCTGCCAGCGGTCGCGACTAAACATACTCTGATGCTCTAACTTGTTCTATTTTTTCGTCTTTCTCTATAATGCCATCTTTTAAATGCACTATACGTTTGCACATTTTAGCAATGTCCTCTTCGTGTGTTACCACCAAAATGGTATTTCCTTCATCGTTAATTTTTTGAATCAACTCCATTACTTCGTATGAGGTAGTACTATCTAGTGCTCCAGTAGGCTCATCTGCGAGTAATACTTTAGGCTCAGATGCCATTGCACGTGCTATAGCAACACGTTGTTTTTGTCCACCAGAAAGCTCACTAGGCAAGTGTGTTGCCCATTCGGCTAAACCAACCTGACCTAAATATTTTAATGCTTTCTCTTGACGCTCTTTTCTTGAAACTCCTTGGTAGTATAATGGCAATGCGACATTTTCCATTGCCGTTTTATAGTTAATAAGGTTAAAGGATTGAAAAATGAATCCTAAAAACTTATTGCGATACTGCGCTGCCTTTTTTTCATTCAAATTTTTAATAGGAACGCTGTCTAAAGTATAGCTCCCTTCGTCGGCAACATCTAACATTCCTAATATGTTAAGTAAGGTTGATTTTCCAGAACCTGAAGAGCCCATTATGGCAACAAGTTCTCCTTCTTCTACATTAAAATCGATTCCTTTTAAAACATGTAGGGAGTTACTCCCCATTATATAAGACTTATGAAGATCTTTTATTTCAATCATGGTCAGTTATTTAGTTAATACAAGATTACACATTTGTATTCTTGAACTATATTAAAACTATGTTAAGCGTTTGGCGTAGCACCGTTTATGGTATGTAAGACTATTGGGTTAGCGTTATGTTACAAGCTGCTATGTGAATGTTTTGTTAAAGTATTTAACAAGTTGGGAATAAACTAAGTTCTAGTTATCATTCTCCTCTTCTGGCTCTTCAATTTCATTCCACACTTTTATTTCATCACTTTCGGAGATACCGCTTTTTATTTCAAGATATAAACCATCACTAATACCAATTTCAATATCCTTCCGCTCAAATTGCTGAGGCCCCGAAGCTACTTCTACAAAAGGCATCTTTGTTTCCTTATCAAATTGAACTAATGCTTCTTTTATTGCTAGCACATCGTTGGCTTTTCCTAAGATGATGCTTGCATTGGCACTTAATCCGGCACGTATAAATGTTGAATCTTGTTTTTTGAGCGTTCCTTTTATTTCAAATTGAATAGCTCCATTCTCCAACTTTCCCTTAGGCGCTATATAATCTAACACGGCATCGAAGGTGGTGTTTTCGATAGCTCCCACAGTAATTTCTAAAGGAAGCCCTTCTTTGATCTTACCAACCTCAGATTCATCAACTTTACCTTCGAAGATCATTTTATTTACATCTGCCAACGCGGCAATGGTTGTACCTTCATTAAAGTTGTTGCTTTCAATGACCTGATTTCCCTTTTCGACAGGAACTTCTAAAACCATACCTGCAACGGTAGATCGTATTAAGGTATTAGCAGAACTTCCCAAGCCTTTTGTACTACCAGTCTTCACAATATCGTAACGCTGATTTGCAGCATTATAGCCTTGTAATGCTTGTTTGTAAGTAACTTCAGCTCGCTCTAGGTCTTGCCTTGAGATGACACTTTTACCAAATAACTCTTGTTGGCGGTCATAATTTCGCTTTTCATTGTCTAAGGTAATCTTAGCAGTGTTTATGCCATTTCTAGCCTCATTTAATGAGTTTAAATTAGGGATTACTCGAATCTTAGCAAGTAAATCGCCTTCCTTCACATAATCTCCACCTTCCACATAAACTTCCTGGATTACACCAGAGATGTTTGGTTTGATGAGCACCTCTTCTAAAGGAAGAATACTTCCTGTGGCAACCGCCTTTTTCACAATATTGCGAGTTGTCGGTTTTTCAATTTCATAAACCACGGGGTCTTCATTATTTTTTGAATACAAATAGTATAAGGACCCACCAAACAACACTACAATTAGGAAGAGGATGATAATGGTTACTGATTTTTTCATTTTGGTTACTGTTTAAAATTGATTTTGATTGATGATTATTCTGTTCGTAATGCCTCTACAGGCTTTATTTTTATAGCATTTTGAGCGGGAATAAATCCAGCGAACAATCCAGCGACTATTAAGATAGTTAATGCAATGGTTACTACGCCTAAGTTAACACTAGGATTCGCAAACATATCTACTGGTCCACTTGCATCAAGCAGGCTGTTAATTGCATAAATAAATAGTGTTCCAAGAATAATTCCCGTCATACCCGATATGATCGTTAAAAATACTGATTCGGTTAAAATCTGCGAGCGAATATTAGATGGAGGCGCTCCAAGTGCTCTTCGAATTCCAATTTCTTTAGTGCGTTCCTTTACAACGATTAACATAATATTGCTAACACCAATAACTCCGGATAACAACACCATAATACCTACGAAATATGCGATAAATCGAATACCGCCAAACAAGCTTTCTACTCTCCCATATTCTCGATGTAAATCGAAATGACCTATAGCGCGTTGATCTTCGGGATGAATCTTATGATTTTTTCGCACTACCTTAAAAATATCTTCTTTTATAGAGGTAATAGGAACACCATCCTGAGCAGTAATTGCCATCCAACCTACCGCTTGACCCATATTGAAGGCTTGAGAAAATGCAGTAAATGGTGTGTAAATTTCTTTTTGAGCACCTTCATTACCATCACTATTGACCTTTTTATAAGTCCCCACCACCATAAAATTCACTCCATTGATCTTGATATAAGAGCCTAAAACTGATTCATCCTTTTCGTATAAAATCTTTTTAACTCCTTCACCAATTACAGCTACCTTTCTTTTTTCATTGATATCGTTGTAATTCACAAAGCGGCCGCTTGTAATTTTCATCGGCTCCTGTTTGATGATATCCGGATAATCACCATATACATCAAATGCACCTGTTTTCAGACCCCGTACTACGTTATCATTGCCTTCAAAATCACCTATTTGATTTCTTGGTGAAATGATATCTATACCCTTTACACTTTCTCTTATATCTGATACATCCGTGATTTTGTAATTAAACCTTCTGTTCTTAGGCATACCCATATAAGGTTTAGTGGCAGTGCGGGTCCACATAAATATGGTGTTTGTAGCTGTATCGCCAAACTCTAAATTGATTCCATTTTCAAAACCTTTACCAGCAGCTAGCAGAATGATCAAAATGAAAATTCCCCAGAATACTCCAAAGGCTGTGAGTACTGTTCTAAACCAATTAGAGGTCAGTGTTTCTATTATTTCTTTCCAACGATCGCGATTAAACATCTTTTCTAGTCTTTTGTTTGAGATTATTCGTCACGTAATGCTACAATTGGTTGAATTCGCGCTGCTCTCCAAGCTGGAAAAAACCCAGCTAATGCACCTGCAAAAATTAATACAAATACCATTGTAAGTGCTGTATTAAAATCAACTGATGGGTTTACAATGTAATCTACCTCGATACTTGGGCCAACTAATTCAAAAAGCCCCATGCTAAATATAAGTCCAGTAAAGCCAGCTAGTGCCGTCACAAAAATTGATTCGTGAAGGATCATTCCAACCACTGCCCATGGTTTTGCCCCTAGAGCCTTGCGAATACCAATTTCTCGCGTTCGTTCTTTTACTACAATTAACATGATATTGCTTACCCCAACAACTCCAGCGATGATTGTACATATACCGACAAACCAAAAGAATAAGGCAATATTACTCGCCAAACTATAGTAGCGTTTTGCTTCTTCTAAAGCACTAAACACTCTAATTGCACTTTCATCATTTGGTGCGATTGTATTTACCTGTTTTAAATAGGTTTCATAGTCTTTAACGAACTCCTTTGACCGAGCCACTGCTGCGTCAAAATCAGCATCCTCCTTTAAGGTAAATGCAATATTATTTACTCTGTTTTGACCGTTAAAAACCGTCTGTGCGGTAGTTCTTGGTATGTAAACACGATTTTCTTCTCGCTCGCCCCCATTGTCAATAAATACTCCTATTATTTTAAAATTAAAACGAGAAAGTTCTAGATACTCACCAAGTGGATCTTCTTCCTTATCCATCATTTCGCGATACACTTTATTACTAATTACAACCACTTTTGCATTAGAAGCCATATCAGCTTGATTAATAAAGCGCCCCATAGTCATACTAACATTTTCTATTTCTTGATAGTCAGGCGAAATCCCTTGAATGCCATAGGAACCAGACTCCCCTTTATAAGTAATTGTAGCGCGAACACGAGAAACACCTGAACTTGTCTCCAAATATTCATCAAGCGCATCATTAGCGTAATCTATATTTTCATTTTTTAACCAAATAGAGCGACCTGGATTAAGACCTTTAAATTCTTTGCTTGTTGGATTTGTCCAAACCCAAACACGGCTAGTCGCATCGGCTTCAAACTCATGGCGAATGCCATTTTGAAATCCTTGACCAAAACCTAATAAAATAACAAGAATGAATATACCCGAGGCAACGGATAAACCTGTAAGAAACGTACGGAGTTTGTTTTTGCGTATAGCATCAAACAATTCCTGCCAACGATCGATATCGAACATGTGGTTACTGCTTTTTGATTGATTAGTTTTGAGACGTAAATCCCATGTGGGTGATGAGGCCACGCTTAATAGACTACTATGTGATTAAAATGTTACAGAAAAAACGAAAAAAAATAAATTAATTTTTGTCTGTTCAATATCACCATAGGTATTTGCAAAAGTTTAAACGGTATTATTCTTAGATTTTTTAACCATTCTGTAAATAAGATACCCCACTACAGCTACCAAAATATAAGGTATCGCCATTAGGAAAACAATGCCATTATTAATGCCCTCTGCTAGTCCATTATCTCCTGAAGATTCTAGTGCAGCGCGACACATAGCACATTGGGCGTTTGTTAAGGATGATGTAATTAGGGTAAAAGCTGTTAGTGTAACTAACTTTAAGCTCTTGAACCTCTCCACCCTACTGGCACCAATCCTTAAAAAGGAGAGGAATTCATTGTTTGTTTTTATGTTTTTTTGGCGGTTACGCATAATATGGTGATATCATTAGATACACTATTACTCCAGTTACGGCAACATATAACCAAATAGGAAATGTAATTTTTGCTATTTTTTTATGCCGTTGATAATTCCCCGCTATTGCCCGAACATATGTAATTAGAACAAAAGGTATAACACCAATGGATAACACTATATGTGTTAGAAGAATAAATAAATAGATGTATTTTACCATTCCCTCTCCGCCAAATTTGGTCGATTCTGATGTCATGTGATAGGCGACATACATTGCTAAAAAGGCAACCGAACATGCGATAGCCGTTTTCATGATATTTTCATGAAGCTTTCTATTTCCTTTTTTGATAACCACAACGGCGCAGACCAAAAGAATTGCCGTTATACCATTTATTGTTGCGTAAATAGGAGGTAAAAATCGTAAAGGCTCAACATTTGGAATCTTAACTGTAAATAACACAGCCACCACTAAAGGGATAGCAATTGATAGTACCACAATCCATTTATTGTACTTCTTTTCTTTATCTAGATTTAACTCTTCGCTCATTACTCTTTCAATAACTTTTTAATGTCTTCAATTAAAATTGAGATTTGCTCGGGTTCGTCGTCTCTATTTTCTCCTTGCTCTCGAGTCACCGTTCCGCGATAATACACGATAGGGTTGGCATATTTATCTTTTCTTGATCGTATAAAACCTTCCTTGTCGATTAATGCGAAAAATCCGGAATGCTCAAAACCGCCAGCTACATTTTTATTTTCTTTTGCAAAGATGTTGAAGCCAGTATTTGATAGTTCATAAAGACGCTCCTTATCGCCTGTCATGAAATTCCAGTTCGGATTGTCAATCTTATATTTCTCGGCATATTTTTTTAGCATGAGAGGTGTATCATGCTCAGGATCGATGGTAAATGAGGCGAAACCTAAGTTATCATTCCCTTTGAATTCATTTTGTATTTCTACCATATTGGCATTCATAATCGGGCAGATAGACGGACAACGTGTAAAGAAGAACTCTACTAAATACACCTTGCCTTTATAATCATCATTAGTGATATATAAACTATCCTGATTAACAAATGCGAACGCTGGCACTTTCTTAGGAACTCCGTTTACTTCTATGTATGACAAGCTTCCTTTGTTTGCTTGCACTTCAGCCGACGCACTCATTCTATCATTACGAATGACATCGTTCTTTTGTATGCGATCTACAATTTTCGGAACGAAGATGATTCCAAATACCAAGATAACTAACGCAACACCTATATATGAATACTTTCCTTTCACGAGGTTCTATTTTTTTCTGTTAGCACTATTCTTTTTTAACGCCAGTCTATACTCCGCCAGAACTATTTTTACGTCATCTTTCATCTTATCTCCTAATTCTTCAATCGAATTTGGATTATAACCATACAATGTACCTACATCTTCATCGTCATTACGACCACGTAAGTTTCGTTCTTTATCGATAATAAAAATCTTGCTACATGCAAGGTTATTATCTAATACCTGATCTGTTTTTAAACTTGAGAAAAAACTAGTTATCGCTTCATCTGCTCCGAATACAAACTTCCATCTAGATGTGTCACCATATTGACCGAGCTCAGTCAAAATTTTATTAGCGGCATCTTCTGTTCCCTTAGGCAATACCATAACAAACTGAAAGTCTTTAAACTGATAAAAAGGCTTATATATTTTTTCGTTTAAGTTGAATGCTAGTCCGCGTTGCTCGAAAGCATCTTTACCCAAAAATCCCAATATTGAGATATGGGTGTCTAGTGTTATTTTTTCAGCTGAAAGCCCATTGAAATTATCAAGCTCACTTACTTGTGACGAAAGCACTGGTAGTTTATAAAAATTGTTTACCCCCGACAAAAAGAAAAGATAGACTACCAAAGGCAAAATGAATAATGAGCCAAGTACAAAGTACTTTTTAAACTGCATAGCGTGTTTATTTTACTGCAAAAATACGACCCGATCGATGCTTTGGCAAAAACAATATCATAAAACAACAGGATATAAAAAAAGCAGCCATAAAGCTGCTTTTATATTGTTTCACCAAAGATTAGAAATCCCATGCTGTATGTCCATTTTCCCAAACATTACGAATGTAATCGCCTTCTACCAATAGAATGGTAATAAGGTATACAATCAAGAATACACAGGTCCATACAATTGCCCTGCGCAACCATTTTGTCTCATCACGCAGGTGCATAAAGTCCCATGCAATATAATATGCTTTTACTAAAGTTAGGATGATGAATATCCAGTTAAGAGCTTTCATTCCTATTGGACTAAAATCCATCAAAAATGCAGGTTTGTAAATACCTAAAGCCACCTCGATTGCCGTAACAATAGTTAGGAAAATTAATACTCCCCAAATTTTCTGTACGTTATTTTTAAACTTTAATGTTCCTTGAAATATTGCTAATTTATGTTCGTGTCCCATTTGTTAAAAGGAATTTCTTTTTATTCAATAATAATTAAACTAGGTAGAAGAATGTAAATACAAATACCCAAACTAAATCTACAAAGTGCCAGTACAATCCGACTTTTTCAACCATTTCATAGTGGCCTCGTTTCTCATAGGTACCTATAATCACATTAAAGAAAATGATTAAGTTAATGAGTACTCCCGAGAATACGTGGAAACCGTGGAAACCTGTAATAAAGAAAAAGAAGTCAGCAAATAGTCGAGATCCGTATTCGTTATGAACCAAATTTGCTCCTTCAACGGTCATTACACCTTCTTCAATTTTCTTCATTGATTCTGCGCGTGTCAAAACTGTTTTTTCTCCTTCTTCGTTAATAACTTGTGTACGAATTAATACGTCATCATTGGCTAAAAAACCAGCTTTAACATCAGCCATTGTGTAGGTTGGCAAGGTACCTTCATCTCTAAACCACAAGCCGTTTTTGCGCTCATGTGCTGTTCGTTCTGTTTCTGAGGCTGTAGTAAAGTCTGCCAGCGCGACTCGTTTACCTTCGTTATCAACAAATTGAAGTATTTGTCCACCACGTGTTTCAACAGCTCCAAAATCACCTTTAATAAAAGTTGCCCATTCCCAAGCTTGAGAACCTACGAAAATTGCTCCTCCTATGATGGTTAAGAACATATACCAAGCTACTTTGTTTTGTTGCATTTTATGACCCGCATCTACCGCTAATACCATTGTCACAGATGACATGATCAGGATAAAGGTCATAAAAGCTACATAAATCATTGGTTGGGGATCACCGTGATAAAACGGAATGTGGGTAAATACCTCATCGGCAATTGGCCATGATTCGATAAATTTAAATCGAGAGAAGCCGTATGCCGCTAGAAAACCAGAGAAGGTAAGCGCATCTGACATGATGAAAAACCACATCATCATTTTACCGTAACTCGCTTTAAAAGGCTGATTTCCGCCTCCCCATGTTTTTTCCTCAGTACCGGTTGTTATCGCCGTAGAATCCATAAACTTTTTAGCTGTTTAAATAAAGGTTCAAATTTACGTTTTTTAAAATTATTTTAAGAAATAAAAAAACAGAAATAGTACTAGCCACATAATGCCTAAAAAATGCCAAAACTGTTCTCCTAATTCCATACCCAACATGCTAGTCGGAGTATATTTTTTTCTTAAATGTTGAATTGTTACTACCACTACAGCAATTAGTCCAGATAGTACATGGGCCAAATGAAAAGCAACAATAATATATAAGAATGAAATTTTCGCATTGCTTTGTGCTCCTGTAAAGTAATACCCTTCCGCAATGATTTGGCCGAAACCACTAAATTGAAGGAATACAAATAAGATCCCTATTAGCAATGTTATTGCAAGCATAAAACTTGCTTTACCATGTTCTCCTTTTGCAGTTAATTTTCTTGCAACCAAAAAAGTAATACTACTCGCTAAAGCAGTAAATAGGTTGATCACAAATGATGATGGCAATACAAAATCGGTTATCCAATCAGGGCGTGAACTACTTACAATGTAGGCACTGATTAATCCTGCGAATGCCATGATCATACTGCCAATCGCAAAATAAAGCATCATTTTTTTCGAACGACGTCTTTTTTCCTCGAAAGTTCCTTGTGTTAAATCCATTTAAGCTTGTATAAATTTGTCGACCACATACACAATTTGAATAAGTGTAATATATAGTACACTCGCCAGCATTAAACCACGAGCCGTTTTATTATCCATTTTACGATACAGCTTTATCGCCCAATACATCATATAGAATCCCAATCCCGCGATTACTATTGCTGCTACCACTGACAAATGCAGCGATCCTGTTAGACCTAATACTGGAAAAACTGATGCAATAATTAACCAAATAGTGTACATTATTATTTGCAGCGCCGTGGCTTTATCTTTTTTGCCCGTAGGAAGCATTATGAATCCTCCCTTTTTATAATCATCATCTAACATCCATGCCAATGCCCAAAAGTGTGGAAATTGCCAAAAAAATTGAATCATAAACAAAGTGCCAGGCTCGATACCAAAATCATTGGTAGCGGCAACCCAACCTAACATAAACGGAATCGCACCTGGAATAGCACCAACAAATACTGATAATGGCGTTTTTGTTTTCAGCGGTGTATAAACGCTTGTATATAAGAATATCGATATCGCACCAAACATTGCTGTTTTTGGATTGATAATATATAAGGTGAATAGGCCCAGTATTGTAAAACTGATTGCTATAAAAAGCGCCATAGAAACCGACATGCGTCCTGCAGGAATTGGTCTGTTCTTTGTTCGATCCATTAATACGTCCAGGTCTTTTTCAATGACCTGATTGAACGCATTGCTCGCCCCTACCATAAAATACCCCCCTATTGTAAGGAGTAACACCACTAACATATCAACCGAAGGTGCGCCTAAAAGATATCCTGCAACAGAAGAAAACACTACACTCAAAGACAAGCGAACCTTAGTGATTTGCTTAAAATCTTCAAAAAAAAGCGCAAATGAGAATGATTTTTCGGCAGTTTCCAATGCGGATTTGATATGAGACATGTGTCGTTTTTCTTACTTTATAGCAAAAGCGGTGCAAAGATACGATACACAGGGTTTTTAACCCAAAAACGAAAGCGTTAAATTAAAAAATTCCAAACTCCAAATTCCAAACTTCATTTTTTCAGCGTTAAGATTCCTATGAAAGATGAATTTGTAAAAGCTTAGCAGTTTGAATAATCAACTTTTCCAATCTCATATTCGTACCGTTGTACTTCGATATTTTTATTGTTAACACCGGAAACACGAAACATTATACATAGAAGAAAATACCTAATCAAAACTAATGACCAAATACAATTGCCTCATTTCCAAAATTTAATTCTTAGAGCTAGACCTTGGGATTTGGAATTTTCTTTTATTGAAATTTCAATTAACAACCAGTTCTTCTATTGAAATACCAAATAGTGATAAATTCTGTAAGGTTTAAGCAATTCTACCTACCTTTTACTCACCATTTAAAAAACCAAACAAAGACACTATGAAATATCTTTTCTCATTTTTTGTGCTAGCACTCACTTTCTCAATATCGAAGGCCCAGCAAAAAGAAGTGACCATTACCTCCGAAAAACTATCTGATAACACCTATGTGCTTTTTGGTCGTGGAGGAAATATTGGCATTCAGACAGGTGAAGATGGGGTTTTTATGATCGATGATCAGTTTGCAAATATCACACCGAAAATCTTGGAAGCTATTAGAAAATTAAGTGATAAACCTATTAAGTTTCTGCAGAACACCCATCACCATGGCGACCATACTGGTGGAAATGAAAATATAGCCAAAGAAGGTGCCATCATTGTTGCACATGAAAATGTACGCAAGCGTATGGCTAACAACACAAAAAATAGAGATGGGAGTCCGCGTGCAGTGATTAAGTCAGCCTTACCAGTAATCACCTTTAAAGAAGATGTTGCTTTCCATTTTAATGGAGAAGACATTATGGTTTTCCACGTTCATAATGCGCATACCGATGGTGATGCCATTGTATACCTGGCCGGAAGTAATGTATTGCATATGGGCGACACACATTTCAATGGACGATACCCATACATTGATATAAATTCAGGCGGAAGCGTTGAGGGATATATCAACGCAAACAAAAAAGCCCTAATGATCATTAATGATGATACTAAAATCATTCCGGGTCATGGCCCGGTTGGTAGCAAAACCTCACTTGAAGCTTATATTAAAATGCTTGAAGAAATTACTGCGAATGCCAAAGCTAAAATAGTAAGTGGAGCAAGTAAAGAAGACTTTATAAAAGATGCTTCGATTACTAAGAAATATGATGATAAAGGCTATGGGAGTGGATTCATAAACTCAGAACGAATGCGCGTTACGTTGTTTGCGAGTTTAACTGCGCAATAGCCCCTCACCTAAATCCTCTCCCAAAGGAGAGGACTTGATAAGGAATAAATCAGATTATTTCAATTGGAATGTAATCGGCATACTGAAGGTTACGTTTACATTGTGAATACCTTGTTTACCAGGAACCATTTTAGGAAGTTTACCAATGATTCTGGTAGCCTCTTTTTCTAATATTTTATGAGGACCTCTTAATTGTAAGTCTACAATATTTCCATTTTTATCAATGGTAAATGTTGTATAGACTTTACCTGACAAACCAAGATCAACGGCTGACCCTGGATATCTAAATGTCTTTCTTACATGTTCCTTCATTCCTTCTTCAAAACACATACGCTGTTCAGCTTCAGGCACATCAAGACATTCTTCGAACATTGGGACTTTCTCTACTAAGTCAGCAGGAATTTTAAAATCATCTCCAGGACCATTATCAACTATAACATTATCCGGATTAAAAGGTTCGCCAGTAGTTTCTGGGGCAACATCAAGATCTAGACCAGAATCTAATTTAGTATCATCCGGAACAATATCTAATTCTAATGGAATAACTACTTTCTTTTTCTGTTGCTTAACAATCTTCTCAGCTTGAACCTCTTCATAAATTTTAAACTCGGAAATTGTGTAAGTAACATCTTCATCAAGAACTTCGGGTTCATTTAAGGCTACCTCTTCTTTTGGCACCTCAACCTCAATCACAAAATAAACGGCTAGCAAGGTTAAAACCATTGCAATGGCGAAAGTGAGACCATTGTTTTTTTGTAAATTGGCATCATGTTTACTGTACTTCTTTGCAGGAGCATGACGGCCATCATGCTTCACTGCATTCTTTTTTGAACTCATAATAAAAGTGTTAATGTTAATATTATGAAAAGAACACAATAAGCATACCAAAAAACCCTGACGCATGTCGTCAGGGTTTTACTATTAGAAATAAAATTTTATCGCATAAAAAATCCCGTTTTAAACGGGATTTTTATATATCTAAGACTTAATGCTTATTGTAACTTAAAGGTGATAGGAATACTAAATGGTACTCGTACAGCACGTCCTCTTTGCTTACCTGGTGTCATTTTCGGAAGCTTATCGATAATACGTCTTGCTTCTTTACCTAAATTCTTATCCGGGCTTCTCATACGGATGTTTCCGATACTTCCATCCTTCTGAATTACAAAGTTTACATATACACGTCCTTGCACTCCCATTTCTTGAGCAATCTCAGGATAACGGAAATTCTTACGAATATGCTTTTGAATTTTTTCTTGGAAACATGCTCTGCGTTGGCTCTTTGCAACACCTTCGCAACCAGGGAAAATTGGCACATCTTCAATTACAGCAAAAGGAACGTCTACGTCTTCGAACTCCTCTTCTACCTCAACGTCTTCAACATCCTCTACAACCTCATCTTGATCACTTTCAGTATCATCAACAACAGTTTCTTCTACTTCTTCCTCATCCTCTACAACTTCAATCACTTCAGGTGCAGCTGGTGGCGGTGGTGGCGGTTGTGTTTGCAACTGCTCCGTAATTGGAATTTCTTCATCTAACTCTTCATCAACATTCATCATTCCAATAAACGCCTCGTCAGGATCATAAGTTTTATGCTCGATACCGATGTAAATAGCCAATAATGCTATTACCAGACCGATGGCAAAATATAGCCCTATGTCCTTGTTTAAATCTGCTTTTGGATTCTTCTTTGGTTCCATTTAATAAAATTTTGCTGTTTGCTAAAATAACTATTTACTTTAAAAAACGAATAACTATTTATTCTTTTTAACGCTTACCAACAAGCTTTGACCGTGAAATTATAAAACATGCGACCAAAATGCCTGTTGTGTTTGCGAGCGCATCTCGCCAATCTCCCGAACGGGTCGTGGTAACATTCGCCTGCAATATTTCAATTAAAACACCATACAGAAACGAACCAATTGCCACTACTGCAAGTATTTTTAAAACTTTATTTGATAGTTTTATTCCTTTAAAAAGCAACAAAAACCATACCGTAGTACAGCCAAAGTAAAAAATAAAGTGACCTATTTTATCAGAATGTGGTATATCGATAAAATCAATTCCATCTACATCTTCTAACTCATCAAAAGAAGTAAGACTTAAATAGGTAATAAGTACTGTCCAGCCAATAGCTAGTAACCAATACCCTATTTTACGCACCAATTAATTCCTTATAGGCATCTGCACTCAATAGTCCATTGACCTCAGAGGCATCGCTTATTTTAATCTTGATCATCCAGCCATCACCGTAAGCATCGGTGTTTACTTTTTCAGGCTCGTCTTCTAAAGCTTCATTAAACTCGATTATTTCACCTGAAAGTGGCAAAAACAAATCAGAAACCGTTTTTACAGCTTCGACAGTACCGAAAATCTCATCTTTATCAAGAGTTTCATCAACAGTCTCTACTTCTACATATACTATATCACCAAGTTCTCCTTGTGCAAAATCGGTAATACCTACCGTTGCCACATCTCCTTCAATCGACACCCATTCGTGGTCTTTAGTATATTTTAATTCAGCTGGAATATTCATTATTTATTATAATTTGATTAAAGCGTAAAAATAACAGGAAAGTTAGAAAGTTGCAATCTAGATATTGCCAAATTTTACTTCATCCTTTCACCTGTTAAAACAAAAAAAAGGAACGCACAAGTACATTCCTTTTTCAATATTATTATTTGGTGATTGGTTATACCCACTCATTCATGTGAGAACCATTTCCTATTCCGATCTCTCTAGCTGAAATCGTCAATTTCTCTGTCATTGGGTTTCTACCAGTAGAATCAAAATTCTCTACGTATTTAACTGCGTACGCATCAGTAAAGTTTAATTCTTTAGCAGTTGCCTCAGTATCTCTTTTTAGAAAAGTGATCGTTCCACTTCTTAATTCGAAGTTATTGAACATCCAATCTGAAAGGCTTGTGTCGGCAGTAGATTCTACCTCAATAGTAATCATACCACCTCTTGTTACCGATGATGGACGACCGGTTGCATCAGTTTCCTGAAGTAATCCGTAGTTGCAGTTAAGTATATTATACTCCTTACCACTTACTTTAAGTTTTGCTTTAAAAGACATAATGTAAAAATTAAGATTATTATAAGTTGTAAACGTACACAAAAAATAGTTGGCTGCAAAACAATGAGTTGGTAATTCCCGGCTGTAATTCCGCAATATTTTTTTATAAAAAACGCTTTGGTATTATAGTAATTGTTTTAAATTTGCACCCGCATTTGAAAGTAATAGTTCTTTTAAATCGTATTTTTGCGAAAGTAGCTCAGGGGTAGAGCATCACCTTGCCAAGGTGAGGGTCGCGGGTTCAAATCCCGTCTTTCGCTCTGAAATATATACCAAGTATGCTGAAGTGGTGGAATTGGTAGACACGTTGGACTTAAAATCCAATGGGCAGTAATGCCCGTGCGGGTTCAAGTCCCGCCTTCAGTACAAGAAAAGCCGAATCTTACGATTCGGCTTTTTTGTTTTCTAAACTGATTGTTTTTTGACTTTCTCTTTACTCACCATATTATTATGCGCAATGATATGATCAAAAAGGGCATTAGGATTCTTGTAGTTATCTATTTTTGCTAGCTCTTCTATTGGAAATTTAAAATGATAGTGTTTTGTTTCTTCACCTAACTGAATACTAGTTTTGAAAAACACATGCGATAATTCCTGCGATTTCTCATTAAAAAATCTGCTTTTATGTAGTTTACTCAAACTAGATTGAATTTGCTTTATTGACGCTAGAATAATTACATTTTGATAGGTCGAGCGATCTAAGCCCTCAATTTCTAAATGCACTTTAGAAGCCATCACAAGATCATTTTCTTTTACAAAACAACGATCGCCAGTTTTTGACATTTCATCATTTACTTCTAGAATGATATCATTTTGTTTAACAATTGAAGTTTGCGCGAAAGAACATAAACAACCAAAAAGTAGAATCAAATAACATAGTAGCGCTTTCATAATTTCGAGTATTGGGTTATAAATAAGACAATTACACCAACCAATACCCTACCTATTCATCAGCACATTAACAAAATAAAAGCATTAAAACAGTTTGATTAAATCATCTATTTACCGAAATTTAAACTATGATCAATAACCGAAAAACTTCCGTTACTGGACCAACCACTTTTACGGGAATCGTCTTAAGCGAACCTAGTCAATATGCCGCTGGATTAGCCGGGGTAACAGTTGCTTTAAAACATACTTTTAAAGAAATGGGAGTCACCAGATCGATGGGCGCTTTGGCAAAAATGAATCAAAAAGATGGTTTTGATTGCCCTGGCTGCGCGTGGCCCGATCCGGTTAAACCATCCAAGGTTGCGGAATATTGCGAGAATGGCGCAAAAGCATTAGCAGAAGAAGCCACAACAAAAAAAGTGGATGCCAATTTTCTTTCTAAACACTCGGTTGAGGAACTCTCAAATTGGACAGATTATGAGATTGGAAAATCTGGCCGATTAACAGAGCCCATGATCCTAAAAGAAGGAAGTCTATATTATGAACCGATTTCGTGGGAAGATTCATTTAAACTAATTGCTAATGAACTGCATCAATTAAGTAATCCCGACGAAGCCATTTTTTATACTTCAGGACGATCGAGTAACGAAGCCGCTTTTTTATACGGATTATTCGTGCGGGCTTTCGGCACCAACAATATGCCCGACTGCTCAAATATGTGTCATGAATCTAGTGGTGTAGCATTGGGCGAAACTTTAGGTATAGGAAAAGGATCGGTAAAATTGGAAGATTTTGATCAAGCTGAAGTGATTATTGTCATGGGACAAAATCCGGGAACCAATCATCCCAGAATGCTTACCGCCTTAGAAAAATGTAAAAGAAATGGTGGACATATCATTAGTATCAACCCACTTGCAGAAGCTGGATTAATACGATTCAAAAACCCGCAAGAAATTGGCGGATTTATTGGTTCTGGGACTCAGTTAACGGATATTCATCTTCAGGTAAAAATAAATCAAGATGTATCCCTTTTAAAGTTGATCATTAAAAAATTAGCTGCGCTTGACAAGGAAAATAAAGGCGTTTTTGATCATGATTTCATTTCTACATATACCTCAGGTTATGATTCCGTTTTACATGATCTCGATCAGAATTCAGACGAACAATTGTTAGAATTATGCGGAGTTCCAGAAGCAGAAATTGATAAAGCAGTTGAGCTTCTAGCTACTAAAAACAGGATTATTATATGCTGGGCAATGGGACTTACACAGCATAAAAATGGTGTAGAAAACATTAAAGAATGTGTCAACTTGCTTCTGTTAAAAGGTAGCTTGGGCAAACCAGGATCGGGTACTTGTCCAGTTCGTGGTCATAGTAATGTTCAAGGAGATCGCAGTGTTGGAATTATGCATCATGTTTCACCTCAACTGAATAGCGCTATCAAAAAAACATTGAATTTCGATCCACCAGAAAAAGAAGGATTAGATACTGTTCATTGCATCAAGGCCATGCATGATAAAAAAGCTAATGTTTTTATCGCATTAGGTGGGAACTTCTTATCAGCAGTTGCCGATACCAACTATGCAGCCCAAGCACTCCAGAATTGTTCACTTACTGTACAGATAAGCACGAAGCTTAACCGAAGCCATTTAATTACGGGAAAAACAGCTTTGATTCTACCCACTTTAGGCCGATCCGAAAAAGATACTAAGGACGGTAAGCAGCGTTTCTTCACTGTTGAGAATAGCATGGGAAAAGTGCATCGCTCTAAAGGACTTTTAAAACCAGCATCTGACCAATTAAAAAGTGAACCTGAAATTGTTGGAGGTATAGCGGATGCTTACTTTAATGGAAATCATGTTGTCGATTGGAAAACCCTAGGAATGGACTATGATTTAATCCGAGAGAAAATCGAAGAAATCATTACCGCTTTTAAAGGACTTAGCAAAGAATCTGAAGGCAGTGGTTTTTACCTACCAAATAATGTACGCAATCTCGATTTTAGCAAGTTACCTAATGGCAAAGCCCAGTTTAGCGCGTGCAAATTACCAGACCACCAAATAAATGAAGACGAATTTATCTTAATGACTATTCGATCTCATGATCAATTTAACACCACTATTTACGGATTAGATGATCGATATCGTGGTATAAAAAACGAACGTCGTGTTGTATTTATGAATAAAGATGACATGAAACAACGCGGATTACAAAAATTAGATGTCATCAATCTAAAAAGTAATTATAATGATACGGTTCGTGAGGCGGTCAATTTTTTGGTGATTCCTTATGATATTCCAAAAGGCAATCTAGCTTCTTATTTTCCAGAAACAAACGTGTTGGTGCCTTATAACCATTTTGCGGACAAAAGTAATACGCCGATTAGTAAGTCGATAGTTGTGACGGTAGAGAAAGTCTAGCTGAAGAACACAATATTTTATAAATTTTATCAAGTGTCAGGTCGAATGATTTTTCTGAGACACGAAAGAAAAATTGTATCTGGACCTCATTCTTAGAACGGGTATCTGCATTTATCTTAATATATTATTAAATCGTTGTTTATAAGATTGTTGAATGCGATAAAATCTTAACTTTCTAACCAAAAGTATATACATGGCCCTACCTAATAAAAAGGTTATATTCTTATTTCTGACTTTTTTCACCTCAGTTTTTTATGCTCAGGAATTAGAAGAAAATCTGATTATTGGGAAGGTGTTCTCAAAGGACAGTGTCGAAGTTTCTAATATTCACATTCTTAATTTAACTCAAAAAAAAGCGACAATAACTAACAAAAAAGGTCTTTTCAGCATACATGCTAAAATTGGAGATACTTTACTACTCTCTTCAATTCAGTTTAAGAAAAAAATAGTTATTGACACTCTTATTATTAATCAGAAAATCACAAAAATTTTAATCGCTGAAAACTCAATTGAATTAAAAGAAGTCATTGTCACCCCAAACAACTTATCAGGATATTTAATTAATGATATGGGAAATTTAAATTTACCTAAACTACCTACCGCTGCAAATTCTGGCATTCCTAATGCTCATGTTAAAAGAAAAACGCAAAATGAAAGAAAATTCTATACTGCCCGAACATGGGATTTCAGGTTAACCTCTGTAAAATTAGACCCTATTATAAATGCAATTAGCGGGAGAACTGCTCGAATGAAAAGAAGAGTGAAACAAGAAAAGAAAGATTCAGAATACCAATCTTATTATCTAGCCTTAGGTGATTCCTTAGTAGTCAAAGAGCTACAAATTCCGAAATACAGAATATATGATTTCTATTTTTTCTGCGAAGAAGATCCTAGTTTCGATTCCATTACAAAAATTAAAAGTACTTGGGAGGTATGGAAATTCTTGAAATATAAAAGTACTGAATATCGAGTTTTAAATAATTTAGAAAGGTGAAACCTAAGCCTTTTTCTTCTTTACCAACATCCGCTTGATCTCATTTAATTTCATTAAAGCTTCGACTGGAGTTAAGGTGTCAATGTCCGTAGTTAAAATCTCGTCTTTAATTTCTTCTAAAAGTGGATCGTCTAACTGAAAAAAGCTCAATTGCATTTCATTATCTGATAAGGTTTTCACTTTATCCGTTAGTTCTTCTGAGGAATGCGATTTCTCTAGTTTCTTAAGGATTTTATTCGCTCGATTCAACACTTGTTGAGGCATTCCTGCCATTTTAGCCACATGAATACCAAAACTGTGCTCGCTACCTCCAGCCATCAATTTTCGAAGGAAGAGGACATTATCTTTTAACTCCTTAACTGACACATTGTAGTTCTTGATTCGGCTAAACGTGTCCTTCATTTCATTGAGCTCGTGATAATGCGTCGCAAAAAGCGTTTTTGCTTTTGCAGGGTGTTCGTGTAAATATTCGCTTATAGCCCATGCGATTGATATACCATCGTATGTACTAGTACCTCGGCCTATTTCATCTAATAAAACAAGACTCCGCTTTGAAATATTATTCAAGATGCTAGCCGTTTCATTCATCTCTACCATAAAGGTCGATTCGCCCATCGAGATATTATCGCTTGCTCCTACTCGGGTAAAAATCTTATCGATCAATCCCATTTTCACCTCATCGGCAGGAACAAAACTTCCTATTTGTGCTAACAGTACAATTAAGGCCGTTTGTCTTAAAATCGCCGATTTACCCGACATATTAGGCCCGGTGATCATGATAATCTGTTGGCTTTCACGATCTAGAAAAACATCATTTGCGATATAGGCTTCCCCTGGAGGAAGCTGTTTTTCAATAACTGGGTGTCTTCCGTTCTTTATATCCAATTCGTAAGACTCATCAATCGTAGGGTATATATAATTGCTTTCCCCTGCTAATTGAGCAAATCCGCATAAGCAATCTAGCTGTCCAATCAAAGCTGCGTTCTGCTGCACTGGTTGGATAAACTCATGCATCCAGTTCACCAACTGATTAAAATATTGTTGCTCTAGAGCCAAAATCTTTTCTTCAGCACCTAGAATTTTGGCTTCATATTCTTTTAATTCTTCAGTAATATAACGTTCAGCATTAACCAAAGTTTGTTTACGAATCCACCCTTCAGGAACTTTATCTTTGTGGCTATTTCTAACCTCTATATAGTAACCAAATACGTTGTTTGATGCTATTTTAAGCGATGCAATTCCCGTTGCCTCACTTTCTCTAGCCAGCATTTTATCCAGATAATCTTTCCCTGAAAATGCTAATCCGCGAAGCTCATCTAACTCCCTAGAAAATCCCTCAGCAATAGTGCTCCCTTTTAATATATTAACTGGGGCATCTTCACTCAAAGTCTCTTTTATTTTGGCTCTAAGTGAATCGCATGCTTGTATTTTCTCTCCAATGATCTTTAAAGATTCATTTTTTGCATTCGCAGCCAATTGCTTAATGGGCACAATGGCTTCTAAGCTATTTTTTAATTGAATCACCTCTCGCGGACTCACCTTAGCAGTTGCTATCTTAGAAATAAGTCGCTCTATGTCTCCAATTTGTTTTATCTGATGTTGAAATTTAAGCAGTAACGAATTCTCATCCTTTAGATATTGAACAACCTCATGCCGAGACTTAATTTTCTCTGCGTTTTTAAGTGGTAATGCCAGCCAACGTTTCAGCAGGCGACCACCCATTGCGGAAATCGTTTTATCAATAACACTTAAAAGTGTAACCGCATTTACAGCATTAGGATTATAAAGCTCTAAATTTCTGATCGTAAATCGATCCATCCAGACATACTCATCCTCAGCAATACGGTTTATTGCTGTAATATGCTGAAGCTTGTTATGCTGGGTTTCTGACAGATAATGCAAGGCCGCTCCTGAAGCGATAATACCTTCTAATAAATGATCAATACCAAATCCTTTAAGCGTTTTAGTATTAAAATGAGTATTTAAAGTCTCATTGGCATAGTCCGTTTGATAGACCCAATCTTCAAGAAAAAAAGTATGATGATCTTTACCAAAAACCTCATTAAAATGAAGTTTCTGTTGCTTGGAAACAAGCACTTCACTCGGAGTGAAATTCTGTAATAACTTATCGATATATTCAGCTTGGCCTTGAGCAGTTAAAAACTCGCCAGTTGAAACGTCTAGAAATGAAATTCCGATTTGCTTTTTCCCAAAATGAACAGCGCATAAGAAGTTGTTGTTCTTAGCCTGTAAAACCTCATCATTTAATGCGACTCCTGGAGTTACCAACTCGGTCACCCCGCGTTTTACTATCTTTTTAGTTTGCTTAGGGTCTTCCAACTGATCACAAATAGCTACCCGTTGTCCTGCCTTTACCAATTTAGGCAGATAGGTATTCAAAGAGTGGTGCGGAAAACCAGCTAACTCCGTTCGTTCACCACCGTTATTTCTGTTTGTCAGAACAATGCCTAAAATACCCGCTGCCTTAACGGCATCTTCACCAAAAGTCTCGTAAAAATCACCTACACGAAACAACAACATCGCATCAGGATATTTCGCCTTAATAGTGTTGTATTGCTGCATTAAAGGAGTGACCTTTTTACTTTTAGTTGCCAATTAAAAAACAGTTTTGGTAGGCAACGAATGTACTATTTATTTAAGGTTTTTTAAAAGGAAGTTATTCAGAGTTTTCATCATTCTAACCAGCCAGGTGCTCCCTTATGGGAGGGGCGAGTATTTATGCTCCTTATAGATTTAACTCAAAATCTTAATAATGGTATGGAAATATATAAAACAAGACTTACAAGATTTGCAAAACCTCGCAGGTCAATACTTTTACTTAAAACTTCCAGCGATTTGCTTGATTAATGGATTCCATTTTTTCTTCAAGTGTATTCTCCATTTCGGGGAAAAAATCAATGCCAGTTAACGACTCGATCTGGTCAACGGTAACGACGAACTCTTTTAAAGGCTTATTAGAATCTTTATGAGGAATCAAAAATGCAATCATTTTCGGATTGCTATTAGACCGATCATAAATGATTTTATAAAATGAATTAGGAACGGAAACGTCTTCATCGCCGATTGTTTTCATTTTCCCTTTTAGAATACCACCTGTTATAACATATACGCCGTCATATCTTTTTGCCCAATAGCGTGTTTTCTTTTCTAGATCATTCCAAATACCAGAATTAAAACGATGTTCTTGCGGACTAATATTAGACGTCAAAAAAGTCTCATTAAAGGCATCTTTGCTATATCGTCTGTCGCCTGCTGGGCATAAATGACCACGATCATATCCCGACTTTTTATAATTACGCCAATGTGCTGCTCCACTTCTTACAGCAGGATCAACCTCAAAATATGGGCGTTTAAATTCGTTTTGCGAAAGGTGTTTTTTCTTTAACTCGTATGCCACCCATTCGGCTTGTTCATGCTGCTCATTATACGATAATGAGTAGCCTTCATGGTGCACTATTTGTCCAGTTGTAGATGTCGGCAAATAATTAGTGTTTGTATCTCTTTTTACTGTTTCACCCTGTTGAATAACCGCTTCACTTTCTGAATCTTTTTGATAGGCTTCAAAAAAGTAAACTCCGACTGCAATCGCTAAAGCGATTAATGTGTATATTTTTTTTCTATCCATATTAAGCTTTTACGTCTAAGGCATCTCGCAACGCATTCCCAATTAACATAAATGCCATTACTAGACTCATAATTGCCAACCCTGGAATAACTGCCAAATAAGGTTTCCCAAGGATGATATAATTATAGTGATCCTTTATCATTCCACCCCAACTAGGCGTTGGTGGTTGTGCACCGATTCCTAAAAAACTGAGTCCGCTTTCAATTAAAATCGCGCCCGCAAAATTGGCAGCAGCAATAACGATCACGGGAGCCATAACATTTGGTAAAATGTGTCTAGAGATGATTCTAAAATCAGTATAACCCAAAGCTCGGGCAGCAGTAACATATTGTAATTGCTTTGCACTCATTATTTGACCGCGTACTACTCTGGCAACCTCAACCCACATGGTGAGTCCGACTGCAATGAACACTTGCCAAAATCCTTTCCCAATTGCTAGTGTAATTGCAATAACCAATAATAAAGTGGGGATAGACCAAGCAACATTAATAATAAACATAATCGCGGTATCTACCTTTCCTCCAAAATACCCCGCTAGTGATCCCATTGTAATTCCGATTATCAATGAAATAAAAACGGCAATAAAACCTATGAAAAATGAAATACGAGCTCCAATAAACATTCGACTTAAAAGATCACGACCATATTTATCGGTACCTAGTAGAAAACGTTGTTTTGAAATAAAAGCCGCTTCAATTTCTTCAGAGGAACTGGCATTTGAAAATTTAGAAAAAGGAATTGATTTTTTAATCCCGTCCAATCCATCAGATGCATATTCTACAATTTGTAAAGTGTCATTAGCGAAACTATACGATGTTATCGGTGTCTCAGAATAAGCGGACTTTTTTCCAAATAGCAGATCAGAAAAAAAAGAGGAAGATAGCTCCTGTTCTAAGGGAATTTTAAGCATGGTTACTTCAAATCCTGGTTTCTTAGAATGAATACTTAAATGCATTTGGTTAGCATTAGAAGTATCATCTGGAGCAATAACATAGGCGAAAATTGCAATAAAACCAATCAAAACGATATACCAAAAACTCAAAACGCCCCAAAAATTCTTTTTAAATTTTTGGAGCGCTAATGATGTTAACGACTTAGATTTTTGCGTCATAAACTGGCTTAGCCTTTATTGATATCGGCTAATTTTCTATTCTTTCTATTTAGGTAATCTATTTTAAGGTCTTCTAATACGTTGAGCGCCTCTTCAATATAGGCATCACGGGCTAGTGCCTTGTGCCAGCGTTCTCTCTTATCAGCTAAAACACTATCTTTTTTCATTGCCTCAATTTCATATGGTAATGAGTTGAATGTAAGATTGTTTTTATACTCTGACAAAGCCTCAAAACGCTTTGTAAATTCTTTATTTTTCTTTGCTTCGTTAAGATAATCGTCATAGTTAAGCGGGAAACTAGAATCATCACGCTGCTCACTAATCCATTTGGCTTGTTCGTCGATCAACTTAAAATGATTGCTTTTCGCCATGCGCTCCTTACTACTACCAACTACTCGTTCAAGATCGATATAGTCATTCCAAGGCCTGTATGAAGCTGCGTCTATTTTATCCCATGGTAATGGATTGTCTTGATCTTTTTCACCTACATTAATGTATGTATATCGATCTGGAACAACCACATCACTTTTCACGCCTTCTAACTGCGTAGAACCTCCATTAATTCGGTAAAACTTTTGTGTAGTTACTTTCATCGCACCTACATCACCTAAAGTATTGTTGCTAACGATTCTATTAAGATCTACCACATTTTGTACTGTGCCTTTTCCATAGGTCTGTTGGCTACCAATTATTACCGCACGTTTATAATCTTGCATTGCAGCGGCTAAAATTTCAGATGCTGATGCCGAAAGCTCATTTACTAAAATTACCAAAGGACCATCCCATTGGATGCGAGCATCTTCATCCTTTAAAACTTCTTTACGCTCGCCAGTGGATTTTACTTGTACTATTGGCCCCTTCTTAATAAAAAGACCTGCCATATCAACCACAGTTTTCAACGATCCGCCACCGTTTCCACGAAGGTCTAGAACTAATCCGTCCATGCCTTGCTTTTTCAAACGCTCAATCTCTTTCGCTACATCTGTTGCTGCATTGCGTTCGCCGTAATCTTTAAAATCGATATAAAATTTAGGAAGATTGATTACTCCATATTTCTTATTTCCCTTATTAACCATACTCGTCTTTGCATAAGCTTCTTCAAGCTCAACCACATCGCGAGTGATCATTACATTTTTGATGCTACCGTCAATCTTTTTCTTGAGTGTTAACTCTACTTGAGTTCCTTTAGGACCTTTGATTAATTTTACAGCATCGTCCAGTCTCATACCAACTACATCTACTGGTAAATTTTCATCGGTTTGGCGTACTTTAAGTATAATGTCTCCAGACTCGACTTCATTTCCTCTCCAAGCAGGACCTCCAGAAATTACTTCAATAATATTGATATTACTGTTTCTTTTTTGAAGACGCGCACCAATTCCTTCCAGCTTGCCCGACATACTTGTATCAAATCGATCTTTATCTTCTGGTGAAAAGTAGAAGGTATGTGGATCAAATTCCAAAACAACTGCATTTAAGTAAACTGAAAACCAATCTTTTCGCTCTAAATCATCAAGATTATCAAAATTATCAGTGATGCTCTTTTTTACAGATTCTCTCGCCTCTTTTTCTAATTCTTTCTTGCTTCTTACTTTGTATTTAACGTCATCCTTAAGCTTGGTTTCATCTAATTTTAATTCAGAATCATATACACTTAGTGCAGAAAACTTTAATTGTTTTCTCCATCTTTCGACTAATTCTCTCTTATTTTTTGCATAAGGAAGCTTTTCAGTATCACTATTGTAGGTCTCATTTTTAGAAAAATCAAATGATTTACTAAGCACTTTAGGATACAGTTCTTTTGCTTCCTCAATACGCTGCTCTAAGCGTTCATGCGTTAAATTAAAAAAGGTGATTTCCGACTTTTTGAATTGGTCGTCTAATTGAAATTTATACTTTTCAAACTCTTCAATATCCGATTTTCTGAAATAACGTTTGTACGGATCCAGGCCTTGGATGTAGTTCATATAAACGTTTTCCGAGAACTCGTCATTGATGTCTCCTGGATTAAAATGCAACTGATCGATCACATAAGTAATCAGTTCTATTAGTAATTTATCCTTGTCAGGATTGTCAAAACTTTTAGCATTACCGAACGTACATCCACAAAAAATCGTGGCGCATAAAACCATAGTGGTTAGCACTTTATAATTCCTTTTCATAAATCCAACTATATTTTTCACCTTTATTTTCGACTAATTTAACGAAAAAACCATGCCAAAACGTATATCGCGTTACTAATTTTTTGTTAAGCCGAAAAAGAACAAAACAACATTTTTAAAATACGTAATTTAGCTTCTAACGAAAAGGAGATATATGAGTAACAAACCACTGATTCTTGTCACTAATGATGATGGCATTACAGCACCTGGAATACGAACCTTAGTGAGTGTAATGAGTGAGATTGGCGATGTGGTTGTAGTTGCTCCCGATAGTCCGCAATCGGCTATGGGGCATGCCATTACTATTAACTCGACTTTACATGTCGAAGAAATTACTGAAAATGGCAGTGCTATATCGGAATACGCATGCTCGGGAACACCAGCGGACTGCGTAAAATTAGCGGTAAATGAGATTTTAAAACGAAAACCTGACCTTTGTGTTTCAGGAATTAATCACGGTTCGAACTCATCGATTAACGTTATTTATTCCGGAACCATGAGCGCGGCTTTAGAGGCTGGTATAGAAGGTGTACCTGCTATTGGCTTTTCATTATTAGACTATAAGTGGGGTGCTAACTTCGAGCCGATAAAAAATCATGTAAAAAAAATAGCGCAAAATGTCTTAGAAAACGGACTCCCAAATGGTGTTGTTTTGAACGTTAATTTTCCAAGAATTTCTGAAAACGAAATAAAAGGCGTTAAAATATGCCGTCAGGCCAAGGCTTATTGGAAAGAAGAATTTGACAAGCGCACCAATCCAATGGGTAAGGATTATTATTGGTTAACGGGTAAATTCGTCAATGAAGATCATGGTGAGGATACTGATGAATGGGCGTTAGAAAATAATTATGTCTCTATCGTACCTGTTCAATTTGACTTAACAGCACATCATGCCATACAACAATTAAATACTTGGACACTAAATGATTAATCGTAAAAAAGAAATCTTAATAGGTATTGTAGTTGGCATTATCGCCACCTTTATTGGCATGTTCTTTTATTCGCTTTACTCTGCTAGCACTTCGAATTTGACACAAGAAACCGCAATTAAAGTTTTTTTTGAGCAGGGAAAACTCGGACATCTTATTTCAATGGGCGCCATTTTAAATCTACTTGCATTTTTTATTTTTTTAAAAAGAAAACAAGATTATCGAGCTCGAGGCGTTTTGTTGGCTACTATTTTTACTGCCATTATCGTGTTGATTTTGCAGTTTATTTAAAAGAATACAAATAGTGAAATATTATCTCATAGCTGGTGAAGCATCTGGAGATCTCCACGGATCGAATTTGATGAAAGCCATTGAAAAGCAGGATCCCAATGCCAATTTCAGGTTTTGGGGAGGCGATTTAATGGAAGCTGTTGGCGGAACGCAAGTAATGCATTACAAAGAGCGTTCGTTTATGGGGTTTTTGGAAGTTATTACCAATATCGGCACTGCACTCAATAATATAAAGCACTGCAAAAAAGATATCGAAGCATTTAATCCTGATGCATTAATATTTATCGATTATTCTGGATTTAATTTACGTATAGCAAAGTGGGCAAAACCCAATGGTTATAGTACGCACTATTATATTACTCCGCAAGTTTGGGCATCACGAGAAAAACGTGTTCAAGATATTAAACGCGATATCGATCATATGTATGTCATTCTTCCTTTTGTAAAAGATTTTTATCAAAATAAACATCAAATGGATGTGGACTTTGTAGGTCATCCTTTAATTGATGCGATTGAAAATAGAGATTCTTTTAATGCGGATGAGTTCAAAAGGAACTATCAACTAGACGATAGGCCGATTATTGCTTTGCTTCCCGGGAGTAGAAAGCAAGAAATCAAAAAAATGTTGTCGGTTATGCTATCGATGATACCACATTTTAACGAGTATCAATTCGTGATCGGAGGCGCACCGAGTCAAGAAGAAGCATTTTACAAAAGCATTATTAAATATGCCGATGTAGCCTTTGTTCCCAATAAAACTTATGATCTTTTAAGCGTGGCAAGAGCTGCCTTGGTGACTTCCGGTACTGCTACCTTAGAAACAGCTTTGTTCAAAGTCCCTCAAGTCGTCTGTTATAAAGGAAGTTGGCTTTCATATCAAATCGCCAAGCGCATTATCACCTTAAAATACATCTCTTTAGTGAACTTAATCGTTGATAAGCCATTGGTTACCGAATTAATACAAGGAGACCTCAATAGTAAACGTTTACGAAATGAATTAAATCATATTTTACAAGAAACCAATAGAATTGAGATCTTAAATGAATATGATTTGCTAATTGAAGAACTTGGCGGTGGTGGCGCAAGTGCGAAAGCTGCGGCATTAATTATTAAAAACATCGATAAATCTAAATGAAACAACTAATTGCTATTACCCTTTTCTGCGTGCTTTGTACCTCATGTGGTGCTAGGAGATCAGTAGGTGATGCAGGTAGACACGCCCAAACAAAAACAGTTGTTGAAGAAAATAAGCCTGTCATCACTGAAGAGAACCCGATTATTTCCACAGCACTAAGCTATCGCGGTACGCCCTATAAATATGCAGGTACTAACAACTCAGGAATGGATTGCTCTGGATTAGTTTTCGTAGCTCACAAAGCTCACGATATCGATTTACCACGCACCTCTTATTTAATGGCTGAGCAAGGGGTTCGAATTAAGAACAACGAAATTCAACCAGGCGACCTTGTATTCTTCCGCACTAGGAAAAACTATAGACGGATTAATCATGTTGGCTTAGTAGTTGAGTTGGTTAATGATGATGTACGTTTTATTCACGCAACTACTTCTCGAGGCGTTTTGATATCATCATTAGATGAGCCCTACTGGAAAAATGCCTACTCAGAAGCTAGGCGAATTCGCTAGGCTAAAAATTTGTTATATTCATATCGACTATTTACCATCTAAAACATGCGCCTTTTCGATTTTACGGTCGTCAAACTATGCTTATGCCTTATTGTAGGCATATTGATTGAGCGCTATGTTTCTTTTAATTCAATTTCCTTATTTGTTGTTAGCGGAATATTATTAATAGCCTTACTAATCTTCTACACACGATCAAAAAAACAATTTTTACAGCAGCCTTGGTTTGGTATATCAGGTTATTTACTTTTTATTTTAATAGGAATTACTTCAGCCCACATAAACAACCCATTACATTATCAAAATCACTATACCTCATTTCTTAAGAATGACAAACAAACCGTTGAACTAAGTATTCAAAAAGTATTAAAACCAACCACCAATAGTGATCGATATGAAGCTATCATTCATGAGATTGACTCCGCATCGAGTAGTGGCAAAATCCTTTTAGTAGTTGAACGGGATTCAACCGGAAACAAGCTCAAGGTTGACAATACTATCTTGGCTAAATCCATTTTACGACCAATTGCGAAAGCGACAAACCCACATCAGTTCGATTATGCTGCCTATTTAGCAAATCAATATATCTATCATCAATTATACTTAAAAAGCGCTCAGTATATTCAACTTGAGAACAAACAAAACACCTTGTCCGGTCGCGCCGCAAAGACTAGGAATTATATGATTTTAAAACTAAAAGAAAACGGATTTAAAGATGATGTGCTAGCTGTGATTTCGACTTTGCTTCTGGGGGACAGGCTTCAACTTTCAAATGAAATAAGAGAGGACTATGTAAACGCTGGAGCGGTGCATATCTTGGCAATATCAGGCCTTCATATTGGTATTATTTACTTTTTGTTACAACTAGTTTTTGGTGGATTTAAAAGGCAACAGTATCGATTAACAAGAACAATCTTAATTATTAGTTGCCTGTGGGTATTTGCATTTATTGCTGGCATGAGCGCCTCGGTTGTACGCGCTGTTAGTATGTTTACTGCCGTCGCTATTGCGGTTAATTTGAATAGGATTACCAACACTTCAAATATCCTGTTTATATCGATGTTCTTTTTGTTACTATTCAAGCCAACATTCTTATTTGAAGTCGGGTTTCAATTAAGCTATCTGGCCGTATTTGCTATTATTTGGACACAACCTTTAATAAGCAAACTATGGAATCCGAAAGCTTGGTTTTTAAAAAAATTCTGGGATTTAACTACGGTCACCATTAGTGCTCAATTGGGTGTTTTGCCGCTAAGTCTGTTCTACTTTCATCAATTCCCTGGTTTATTCTTTCTATCTAATTTGATTATTATTCCACTGCTAGGCCTAATCATCGGTTTTGGAATATTAATTTGTGTACTTGCAACATTGAACATATTACCTTCATTTGCAGCCAAACTTTATTCTAGTATCATAAATAGTCTGAACAATTATGTAGGATGGATTGCGGATAAAGAAGCATTCATTTTCAAGGATATTTCTTTCAGCCTTGAGCAGATGCTGGCTTGTTATATTATCATTATTGCCAGTTATCATCTTTTCAAAAAACCAAATAGCAGAAAACTACTCTTTACCCTAAGTAGTGTTGTTCTATTTCAGAGTAGTTACATGTTCAAAAAGACTACTACTTCGAGTGAAAATGAGCTTATTATTTTTGATCGATATGATGACAATATTATCGGAATTAAAAAAGGAAAAACTTTGCATCTCTATGCCCTTAAGGATTCAATAACCAACACCATTCGTGATTATAAAATAGGTGAACGCATTGAGGAAATTCATTTTCAAAAACCCCTACACTTTATAAAAGTTGAAGATCAAGGGATTTTAACAATCACAAAAGAAACAAAACAATTACCCGTCGACCTTAAAACTGATATTCTTATTCTGCATGATTCACCAACCAAAAATATCGATCGGCTAATTCGTGATCTTCAACCTAAAACCATAGTTGTTACATCTAGCAACTATCCGAGTTTTGTTAAGCGATGGAAGAACAGCGCTGAAAAAAAAGAGGTTGGGTTTTATTCTGTTAAGGAAAATGGGGCTTTTCGAATGAGTTTTTAGTTGATTCAGTTTGACTGCAAGAAGATACATCGAGAACCTATTTTCAAGTAAACATTTAGCCTAAGCGAAAAATCTCTATACAATTTTCATTTTCACTATTGTTCAAACAAAAACCACTTGACTTGACAGTTGTCAGATCGAGTGGTTTTTATGAGGCACGAAGCAAAAATTGCATCGCGAGTCTTTTATATTTACAATGCTATCTTGTCTTAAAAGTCGGTTTAAAATTACGCTGGTATTCGTCCCAAGCAGCTTTGTCTTTATTTACCTTTAAGTAGTCATCATTGGCGAACAACTTCAGATATAACTCCATTCCATTTGGTTTGATATACCCTCTAATAGGTGCTATTAATCCGCCTTTTTCATCAAAAAACACTACCGTAGGATAGGCACTTACTCGCAAATATTGCGTGAGTTGATGTGGATAATTACGTGTATTCTTCTTAGCAGGGTCATACTTAGGATTGCTAAATGTTTTGTCAGCGTAGGTAACTGTGCTATTTCCTTCACCATTAAATTTTACAGCATAGTAATTCTCATTTATATATGCAGCAACATCTTTATTTTGAAAAGTATTTTTATCAAGCAATTTACAAGGTCCGCACCAATTGGTGTACACATCCATAATAATCTTCTTCGGATTGTCTTTTTGAGCCGCTAGAGCTTCATCCAAGGTGATCCATTTTACTTGCGCAAAGGTGGTCAATACGCTTAATGTGAAAATGGAAAATAATAGCATCTTTTTCATGTCTCGTAATTTGGGTTCTTTCTTGTTAACGATGATATAGTCGCAACTAGTATGCCGTAAATTACAAAAAAGCCCCGATTACGGAGCTTTTTTGAACTATTTTAATAGATAATGGGTATCGTTCTAATGAACTTTGCCTAATAATTTTTTCATTAATGGCGAGAATATAAGAACTATTAAACCGGCTCCTATCGAGTATTTCGCGATAAGACTAAACCCATCAATATATACATTCAATGTATCTAGACCACCAACATTTGAATCGGTACTCTCAATTGCAAGTTGCTTTGAAATAAATCCAACTATCTGAAAAGCAAAAGCAGATGACAAGAACCAAACTCCCATCATGAAAGCGATAATTCTTTGTGGTGCTAAATCTGTTATTTTTGATAATCCGACAGGAGACATAAATAACTCTCCAACTGATAAAATAATGTACATGAATATTAAATAGTACATTGGAACCATCCCATTTCCATCTGCACTCCCTCCACTCATAGCTAAAACATAAAAACTTAAACCAGCTAATATTAATCCGAAACCAAATTTATACGGTGTTCTTGGATTAAGGTTCTTTTTAGTAAGATATACCCAGAGAAAGGATATAGGAATGGACAAGATAACTATGACTAAAGAATTTAAAGCATTTGTTTGACTTGCGTTCATACCCACTAAATTCACGTTTCTATCGGCAAATAATGTAATCACACTTCCTGAAAGCTCATGAAAACCCCAAAATATGGTCATGAAAAGAGTAATTAATACAGCCATGAAAAGCTTTTTCCTTTCTTCCGCTGTTGACTTAGCCATTATATATCCCATGTAAACCAATACACTAATTCCAATAAGCTTAAAAATAATATTTACGATATTTTGTTCTCCAAGAAAGGAATCTTCGCTAGTTACCGATTTATAAGAAGCCAACAAATAAGCTATAACAGGTGCTGCAGCGAAAGACAAAATGGGCACCAATGTTTTTTGAGGGATTCCAAGAATCTTTTTATCATATATTTCTTGGCTAGGCGGCAATCCTTTATCTCCAAATACATTTCGTTTAATACCATTCCAAAAGAAAATTAATCCTGTTAGCATTCCAATACCAGCCAAACCAAAACCATAATGCCACCCATAGGTTTCACCTAACCAACCGCATAACAACGGGGCGGCAAAACCACCAATATTGATTCCCATATAAAAGATGGTAAAACCGGAATCCTTTTTAGGGTCACCATATTTATATAATGAACCAACAAAAGTTGATATATTTGGTTTAAAAAAACCGTTGCCCACAACGATAAATGCTAAGGCTAAGAAAAATGCAATATCGTTTTCTATAGCTAGGACAAAATGGCCAATAGCCATCAAAATTCCTCCTAGGAAAATTGACTGTCGCATTCCTAGGATTTTATCGGACACGCGCCCACCAATTACAGTTGATGCATATACTAAAGAACCATACGAAGCATAAACCGCTGCAGCGGCAACGTCTCTTTCAGCCAATGCTTCAAAAATCTCTTTAGTCATGTAAAGCATTAATAACGCCCTCATTCCATAAAAAGAGAATCGCTCCCAGAGTTCAGCAAAAAACAGGTAGAATAACCCTTGAGGGTGTCCGAAGAGTTGTTTTTCTTCTACAGCATTTGTGTTCGTATCCATATAATTCTATTTAGTTAGGTTGTTTGTTTATCCTTTGATTTTCTCTAATGTAGATTCTTTTTCTACCGGTAGTGTGCGCTTAATAAAGTTGGTCATTTTAGTGTACAGTTGAAGTCTCGTTGCTCCTCCGTAAATCCCATGGTTTTTGTCAGGGTATAATGCCCAGTCGAACTGTTTATTGGCTTGCACCAATGCCTCAACCATTCGCATTGTATTTTGCACGTGTACATTGTCATCGCCTGTACCATGTATTAACAAGTAATCTCCTTTTAATTTCTCTACATGATTAATTGGAGAGTTTTCGTCATACCCTCCCGGATTTTCTTGCGGGGTTTGCATATAACGCTCGGTGTATATAGTATCATAAAAGCGCCAGCTGGTAACCGGAGCCACAGCAATAGCCATCTTAAAAACATCATTCCCTTTTAATATGGCATTACTACTCATAAAACCACCATAACTCCACCCCCATATTCCGATTCTTTCTGCATCAATATAAGGACGCTTCCCTAACTCAATTGCCGCATCAATCTGATCTTCGACTTCGTATTTACCTAATTCTTTATAGGTTACTTTCTTAAATTCAGCTCCTTTAAAACCGGTACCGCGACCATCTACACATGCAACAATATAGCCTTGCTGTGCCAACATATAATACCAATAATCATTACTCGAGTTCCAACGATTAGAGACTTGTTGGGATCCTGGACCGCTGTATTGAAACATGAATAATGGATATTCCTTATTCTGATTAAAGTCTTTTGGTTTAATCATCCATGCATTTAGCGCATGTCCTTTTTCGGTGGTTAAAGTGAAGAATTCTTTTGATGGTAAATTGTAATCAGCAACCTTTTGTTTCAACTCCTTATTGCCAACAATTTCCTTTACTACTTTTCCATTTTTCGACTCATGAAGTGTGTAGCTCGGCGGTGTATTCACATTAGAAAAAGTGTTAATGAAATAATCAAAACTAGTACTAAACGACGCGCTATTTTGACCAAGATTTGCGGCTAGTGCTTTTTTACCTTTTCCATTAATTCCGATGGTATATACACCTCTGTTGCTTGATCCTGTTTCGGTAGATTGGTAGTAAATGCGACCATTGCGTTTATTAAACCCATAATAGCGTGTAACTTCCCAATCGCCTTTTGTTACTTGCTTTAATAGTTTTCCTGTTTTATCATAATGATAAATATGATTAAATCCGTCTTTTTCACTTGTCCAAATGAAACTATTATTTGGTAAAAAAGTCAAGTTGTCGGTTACATCAACGTAGGCCTTATCCGTTTCACTTAGCACTACTTTAGATGCTACCGAATTCGCATCAATAAATAAAAGATCTAATTTATTCTGATGACGATTTAGTAGCTGAGCACTCAGTACATTCGTATCCTTGGTAAACTTAATTCTCGCAATATAGAAATCACTATAACTCGAAAGATCGACTGTTTTTAAGCTACTAGTATTCACATCAAAAATATGTAGTGAAACATCGGCATTTTTTTCACCGGCCTTAGGATACTTAAACACTTGTTGATCGGGATACAATGCTTGACCATAAACATCCATTGAAAATTCAGGAACAGTAGATTCATCAAAACGGATAAAAGCTATTTTATCTCCTTTTTTGTTCCAATCAAAAGCTCGTACAAAAGCAAATTCCTCTTCATATACCCAATCCGTGACACCATTAATTATGGCATTCTTTTTACCATCTGTGGTAATTTGAGTTATCTCATCATTCTCAAGATTTTTGAAATACAAATTGTTTTCAAAAACAAAACCTACTTTTTTTCCATCTGGAGAAAAAGTAGGTTCTTGAATTTTTTGATCAAAAATTAGCTTGGTCGTGCCACTTGTAATATCATGCACAAAATACATTCCTAAACGAGATCGTCTATAGACTTGTTCGACCTCTGTAGCTAAAATTAGTTTGGTTTCGTCAGCACTAAACTTATAATCGGTAAAGGTGCTTATTTCATTGATAGCATTACTACTAATTAGTGTTGCTACTTTTTGCTGGGTTTTATAGTCGTATTTATCTACAGCAGAAACTCCTGTTACTTTATCAAAATTTAGTACAGTATACTCCTTTCCGTTATTCATGGAGTGGAGTGATTGCATTCGCTCAGTTCGGAACTCGCCTCCCCAAATTTCTTCTAATGTTAGTTGTTTGTTTTGAGCTACTGTTAAACTCACAAAAAAAGACAGTATTAGTACTCCCCAAACTCGTAATTGCATGTAGTAAATTTTTAAAGTGTGCCAATTTTACTAATTATTTGGCACTTTTTTACGTATTTCCTGTTAAAGCTGGCAATATATCGAAATATCTTAAATGAGACGAATTTTTGATATTATTGAGAGTATGTAATGTGGAACAGCAGAAATTTTACTTAAGAATATCAGCTTAAGATTGCTCCATTAAGCATTGTGAGTAGAATTAGCATGATGAACAGCGTGATACCACAACCAATAATCACCCCACAGATAAAGTAGGGGTTCTTTATTATTTCCTTGGTAATCTTGTCCATCAGTTAATAAGCTAGTTTGCATTAGTAAAACAAACAGCGTATACAAAACCCTACTATTTTCGATGAAAAACCTCTTTTGAATTGGTCAAAAAAGCCAGAAATCAAGGAAAAAAGGCCTTGTCACACGCTAATTTTAATATTAAATGGCTTGAATTGATATCCTATGTGATATAAGCAATAACATCTTATCTTTGAGATTTAGATCTTAATTGAATGACCATACCGATCAACGGGTTTTCTAAACTTACCAAAGAGGAAAAAATTAGCTGGTTAGCTGATAACTACTTTAGTGATATTGAAACAGGAATTGCTACCATAAAATCCTATTGGAATACAGATAGCAAACTACAGCAATTACATGATGAATTTATAGAGAATACCATTACCAATTTTTATTTACCTCTAGGAATTGCGCCTAATTTTCTGATTAACAATCGACTTTATAGCATACCGATGGCAATTGAAGAAAGTTCAGTTGTGGCGGCAGCAAGTAACGCCGCTAAGTTTTGGTTGAGCCGAGGCGGGTTTCATGCAGAGGTAATTTCGACTACCAAAATTGGTCAAGTCCACTTTATTTTTAAAGGAGATAATGATAAGTTGAAAGCGTTTTTCAAGGTTACTAAGTCGAAACTTATCCAGGAGGCTTCAGAGTTAACTCGGAATATGGAGAAACGTGGTGGCGGTATTTTGGATATTTCGTTAAGAGATAAAACAGCCGATATGGAGGGCTATTATCAACTACACTGCAGTTTTGAAACGCTGGATGCTATGGGAGCGAATTTTATTAATTCGTGCCTAGAACAATTCGCAACTACGCTTAAAAAAGAGGCGCTTTCTTATGCTAATTTTAGTGAATCGGAGCAGCGTATTGAAGTTATTATGAGCATACTTTCTAACTATGTACCAGAATGTTTGGTAAAAGTTGGAGTAGAATGCCCAGTCGAATCGCTGTTTAGCGACCCTAAACAATCCGAGGCGTTTGCTGAACGTTTTGTAACGGCGGTTAATATTGCAGCAATAGAACCGTATCGTGCTGTTACGCATAATAAGGGAATAATGAACGGTATTGATGCTGTTGTGGTCGCTACCGGGAATGATTTTAGGGCTGTCGAGGCTGGAGTTCATGCCTATGCCGCCAGAAATGGTAATTATGCCAGCCTGAGTCATGCCAGCCTAGAGAATGGTGTATTCAAGTTTTGGATGGAATTACCGCTAGCACTAGGAACCGTGGGTGGATTGACAAAATTACATCCACTAGTAAAATTGAATTTAGATATGCTTGGTAATCCTACAGCAAAAGATTTGATGATGATTGTGGCTACAGCTGGACTTGCTCAAAACTTTGCGGCATTGCGATCATTGACCACCACTGGAATACAAGAAGGACATATGAAAATGCATTTAGGGAACATTCTTTCAGAATTAAAAGCCACTAGCCAAGAAAGAGATCTAGTAGAAGTCCATTTTAAAAATAACACCATATCTCATAGCGCAGTTGTCGATTTTGTAAACGAACTAAGAAAGAACTAATGAAGGTGTTTAAAAGCCAAGGGAAACTGCTGCTTACGGCTGAGTATTTAGTTTTAGATGGCGCTAAGGCATTGGCCATTCCAACAAGCTATGGTCAGGATTTGACAGTTATTGAAAATGGTTTTGATGGATTTAAATGGGAAAGCTTAAACCGATTTGGAACCTGTTGGTTTTACTGCCATTTTGATGAATCCCTAAAAATTACCAAAACGAATGATCAAGAAATTGCGGAACGATTGTTGCAAATTCTGGAAGTAATTAAAAAACTCAACCCTAGGACTTTTTCAACTATTGGGCTCCAGTTTACAAGCAAGCTGGATTTTGATCGAAATTGGGGTCTAGGCTCATCATCAACGCTAGTGAATAATTTAGCCCAATGGGCTGGCGTAAATCCATATGAATTATTAAATGAAACGTTTACCGGAAGTGGTTATGATATCGCTTGCGCATCAGCTAAAAATGCCATTTTTTATCAATTAGAAAATGAACAGCCCGTCATTGAGAACGCAAACTTTGATCCCGTTTTTAAAGATTCCTTATACTTCGTTCACCTAAATCAAAAACAAGATAGCCGAGCTGGGATTAAGCACTATCGTAGTAATAGAAAAGAACATTTACCCATCGACGAAATTAATGAGATTGGTAAACTATTTTGTGCTGCCAATACTTTAGGTGATTTCCAGAAACTCATCACGCAACATGAGAACATTATTTCGAAAACAATCGACTTGTCGCCTGTAAAAGATAAGCTTTTTAGCGATTATCAAGGTGCTATAAAGAGTTTAGGCGCTTGGGGTGGTGATTTTATGTTAGCCGCGGGAAACGACAATACCATGGACTATTTCAAGGAAAAAGGGTACGAGACAGTTATTAAGTATACCGAGATGGTGTTTCAAAAAGATTAATTACTATTTGTACCATATAAAAAGACCCCAAAGGTTACAAATACCTTTGGGGTCTTTTAGTTTATAAATACAAACTACTAGTAGAAAGTAGCGCGATTATCTTCAATTTCTGCAGCATCTTTAAGTGCGTTAAACACTTGCAAGTTTACCACATTGCGCTGTTGCGTTGTCAATCTGTTTGCGTTTGCGGAGTAGTTGTCCAGTTTAGGTGCTTCAGTTACTTTAGTAACCTTTACCATATACATTCCTTTCTCACCTTCTATCAAACTGCTGCTTTCGCCTTCACCTAATCCGAATGCATACCCGACAACTTTTGGCTCAGCACCTGCTCCTGAAATAGTTGGACTTTGCATGCTAATTGCATTTGCCGTACGAACAGATGTGCTTGCAGCTTTTGCCAACTCACTAATATCAGTTTGTGCATATTTTGCTCTGATTAATTCAGCTTTTTTCTGCTTTCTAAGTATTGGTAACACTTTGGCAGAAGCATCTTCTACTGATGAAACTCCTTCTGATGTTGCACCAGTAACTTGCGCAACTGCGTAGCCATTTGTCAAATCAAAACGGCGAATATCGCCCACCTCAGTATCTTCTTCAAAAAGCCATTGTACTAATCCTCTTTGATTTCCAATACCTGGGATATTTTCGTCAAACTCGCTAATTTTATTTACTGGTCTAGCCGTGTAATTGTTCTCTTTTGCAGTTTCTAAGAAAGAAGCTCCTTCTTTTTTAGCTGCTATCTCAAATTTAGTAGTTGTATTGAATACGTTACTTACTGTTTCTTCAGAAGCTTCTACAGCTAATCCTAAATTCGCAATTTTATACGCTTCTTTAAATGCTTTTTGATCGTCGATTCTAATAATATGAATACCAAACTTGGTTTCAACTACTTTGATATCTCCTTTATCATTAAAGAAAATGAAATCACTAAAGTCGCGATCAAAAGTATTGTCATTAATTGTGCTATATGTAGTCCAACTGATATCACCACCTTTACCTTTAGAACCGTCAGCATTAATGCTATCTGCTACCTCAGTAAACTTGGCTTTATTTCTTCTAACCAAAGGAAAAATACTATCGATTTTCTGTCTTGCCAATTCCTTAGTTAAGGCATTGGCCGGAGCACGTTGCGCACCAATAAAAGGAACAATGATGTGACTTGATTGAACAGAATCGGCGATTTGCTGCTTAGCTACCATCTTAGTAGCGATTACGCTATTTTCAAATACATATGGCCCAAATACATCTCCAACTGCTAGTTTAGTAACATCATCAGCAACTTCGGTGATCATTTGTGTCTTAAACAAGAATTTATCGTTGAATTGAATATCAGAATTCTCAGCTAAAAACTCTTCGTTATTTGTGGTGTTTCTAAAACCTACTATTGAATCAGCAGATACGCGTGTATCCAAACGATTCTCAATCATCTCGCTAACCTTGGCTTTCACAGCATCTTCATCCGCCTTAGAAGGGTTTTCATCAAAAAGCACATATTGAATATCTCTAGACTCTTCTACTTTGAATGCAGACTCATGTCCGTCGACATACGCTTGGATTTCAGATTTTGTGACAGTTACAGTACTATCAGCAATACTTGTAAAAGGTACCTGAACATATTGCATGTCTAACTTATCGTTTTCCATACGGTATGCGAATTCACCTTCAGAAAGTGTAGCCCCTACTCCTGCTTTAATTAGGTTAAAATATAATTGCTCGCGTGCAACCTCAGCAGTGCTTTGCTCAAAATTAATCCACGCTTGGTATTGTTGTGCTGCAAGAGGATCAGTACCAGAAGTTGCTTGAATTCTCGCTATGTATTCCTTTAGTTTTAACTCTTCAAAAACACCATCTTCATTTAACCACTGCGGATTTGATGTTATTTGCGGGTTAGAAACAATCGCACTCCATATTTGGTCTTTTTCTATGCTAATACCCAATGCTTCATACTGCTCTTCTAACAAAGTCTTACGCACTTCACGATCCCAAACGGAATTTACTGCTTGTGTCGTGCTTGAATTTTGTCTTCCTCTTCTTAAGTTTTCAACTTGAGTTCTAAAATCGTCTAAATCAATTTTTTCACCATTTACAGAACCGATTGAACTTAAATTATTTCCAGCACCCATTCCACCTTGGTCAAGAATACCAGTGAAAACAAAAGCTAGAAGCGCAAGTCCGATGATTAGAATTAGAAAAATACCTTTACTTCTAATCTTTCCTAAAATCGCCATTATATCAAATATTTATAAAATTCAGTGGGCGAAAATACAATTTAAAGCCGAAAGTTAAAAGGTAAATTGCAGTAATTATAGGGGGTTGAATTAGGTTTTAACAGTAGATTATTCTTTCTCTAACACCTCCAGCAAAACGGTGTCAATCTTCGTGTTTGAAACTTCAAGAATCGTAAATTGATACTCGGCTATTTGTATGATCTCACTTTGCTCAGGGATATTCTCAGTATGGCTAGTAATCATACCGCCAAGCGTTTCGTAATGTTCTTCTTCTGGCATGCTGAGCTTGAAGGTCTCGTTAATATAATCAACATCTAAACGTGCAGATAGTTTGAATTCATTTTCAGAAAGTTGCTCTTCAATTAAATCGATTATATCATGCTCATCTTCGATCTCTCCAAATAGCTCTTCAATAATATCTTCGACGGTTATCAAACCACTAGTGCCACCATATTCATCCAACACCACAGCGACACTTTTTCTTTTTTTAGTAAGTGCATCTAATACATCATTAATCATCATAGTCTCAGGAACAAACTCAATAGGCAATAGAATACTTTTAATTGTTTTTGGTTTTTTAAAGAGTTCAAAAGAATGCACGTAGCCGATAATATCGTCTATGGTATTTTTATAAACCAGTATTTTCGAATGCCCCGTTTCAATAAACAATTTTGTTAATACTGAAGGCGACTCGTGCAACTCCAAGGCAACAATTTCCGTTCTTGGCACCATCACTTCGCGGGCTTTTACTCCCGAAAATTCCAGCGCATTTTGAAATATTTGGATTTCGCTATCGACATCATCATGCTCATTAACGGTTTCCATTTGCTCAGTTATATAATCACCCAATTCAACCTTGCTAAATGCTAACTGAACCTGATCTCCTTCAGTCTTAAAAAAGTTTTTCAGGACGATATTCGATATCCAAAGAACAAACTCTGAAATCGGTGAAAAAATGAGATAGAATAGATATGCAGGTAATGCAAAAACCTTGACTAAAGTGTTGGCATAAATTTGAAAAAATACTTTTGGAAGAAACTCAGCTGTCAGTAAAATAATCAAGGTTGAAATAGCCGTTTGAATAAGTAAACTAGTCGGAGCATTGAGCGTGGAATATTGTTGTGTGATGAAATCCATCAACACATCACCCATATAAAAACCATAAATTACCAACGAAATATTATTACCTACTAGCATGGTTGCAATAAACTTGGAAGGTCGTTTGGTAATTTTATGAAGAATACTAGAAAGTAAGCCTGCTTGCTTTTTTTCAATTTCAATATGGATCTTATTAGCCGAAACATAGGCTATTTCCATACCTGAAAAAAAAGCGGAAAAAATAAGAGCAATACTAATTATCAATAACTGATAATCCATTTATCGTTGGTTGTTTCTGTCTTGAAGTTTTTTGGCAAAGCGGCGTTTAAAAAAGAACACAAAAACTGCAATTGCTGCCAAAAATAGCAGTGTGTACGATCGCGTACGATCACTATTCCAAACACCAATACCCTCGTAAATAAATAAGGCTGCAAACGCCAAATACGCAAATTGAAAATACTTGTAATATTTCATTTAATGTTCTTCTTCTTTATCAATTTCACCTATCGGTATCTCGCCACCATCGATATCGCCAAGGTGGATTTTTTTGAAATTCCGATCGGCATCTAAACCAGTTCCCGAAAGTGGTCCCTCTTCGCTTTCAAAGGTAAACCTTTTTTTAGTAAACATCCATTGATTGTTCTGATCCCAATATAGTTGCGAGGTTTTAAGAAGTCCGCCATCATGTGTTTTGATTTCTACATTGCCTTGCAGATCGATCAAGCTTGTCGCATCGTACAAAATGGCATAATCGCTAGTGACTTCGCTTTTATTTTTAGCATCATCATAAAACTCTAAATGAATCCCTTCAGGAAACTCACGATATCGAAAAGATTGATTGGAATAGTCAAGACTCAATGGACTACGAAGCACAACAACCACCTTACCAGAATCGGTATAGGTAAGTCGGATATTTTTACCCTCGCCTGAAGGAAATTTTGATGATTTTGAAAGCGCTTCGACCTCTTTAAAATCATTTTTACAAGAAAAAAAGAGTGCCATAGTAATAACTATGACACTCGATTTTATATAATATGATATGCGAAATCGCATCTTATAAGTTCGGTACTTTTACCGTTCTCCCAATCCAACATCCAATAGGTAATGACTTACCGCCCATACCTTTATTGAATATCTCTGACTTAGTAGGAACTCTTGCTTCATAAGATTTAGCCAATTTATTAGCTCTAGATCTTAACGCTGCATCTACAGAACCAGCTTTCCTTGCAGTCGAAGCTGCTAACCAGTATACTGCTTTCTTTTCAAAAGTATCAGTACCACACTGATTCGCACTAGAACCATATAAAGTAGCAATTAATAAATATGCTTTACCGTTTGATGGGTTTTCAGCTAATGCTTTATTACATAAACCTCTCGATTTTCCTTTTTGACCTCTTTTCTTAGCAAGATTTGCCATTACTAGGAATACTTTCGACTTATCGAAACTATCAGTATACATGTCGGCTGATTGTTGGTAATACTTTTCAGCATCAGTATATTTCTTTTGTTTTTCAGCTAACCTACCTAAATAGAATGCTGATCTAGCGGAAGGCTCAACAACGTTTAAGGCTTCTACTAACTTAAAGAACATAGGGTCTTCAGTACATTCTTTACTGTCCATACGACCAGCTGCCCTTTTTAACCAAACCGCATCACCTTTTTTGCTGTCAAAGTTCTTTTGATATAAAGGAATCAAGTTTTCACAAGTTGCCTTACTAGCAATTAAGGCGTCAAGATTACCTGAGAAAATACCAATGGCCTTCACATTTGTTTCCGCTCTCTTTTTAGTTCTTTTCTCTTTAGTAGTCAATGGAGTATTCGCATCTTCTTTTTGCAAGATTGTTTTTAATTGACTAGCCAATGACTTGCTTTCTTCCTCAAACTTTTCAGAAAGTTCTTCATACTTTGTAAAAAGATCTTCTAACGAGACTTTACCAGCCTCATGTTGCTTATATACTAAATCGAAATAGTTATATAAACTTCTTGGGTTTTTGAAGTTCTTTTTATCTTTTGTAAATGCTTCATCATAAACGGTTATGATCTCCACAGGAGTACCCATTTTATGCTTAATCATAGCATCCGCCGCCTTAGATTTAACATCTCCCATTTTTGTCTTAGAAGGAAAATACTTCATTCTATCATCATATACCTGCATCAACTCCTTTTTCAATGCCTCTTGCTCTGCACCAGTAGAGTTCTTAATCTTATCCTCTATAATCTTAGGACCATAGGAATATGTCGCTACGTGTAGATCAGGACACTCAGTATATACCTTTTTCCAAGGTTCATAAGCCGCCTTGTAGTTTTTCACTTTATAGTGTTCGCTAAAGATTGATAGAGATGTTTTACACTCTTCAACATTGCCTTGGGCACTGGTAAACTGAACCATTGCTAATAACCCAAGAACAAATAATGACATTTTCGCCTTCATCATAAAAATTTTAGTAGTTACGTTTTGTTTTAATTGTACTTTCTTCTAACAAACCATTTATCATTCAAAGATAAACTGATATTTATGTTAAAATAATTTTCTTTTATTCTTTTTTGGAAAGTCGTTCCTCTTTGTCCGTATTCAATGGCTACGTTAACATTAGAAAAATTCCTTACCGGTAGTCCTACTCCAAAAGACATGCCAAAGTCGTAAGTCCCTATATTATTAAGCCTTAAGCCTAATTCTTCATAGCGCACTCCAGCACGATATACCACACGATCCCAATAACTTGTAATACTACTATAATTAGGTATAAAGAATCCTCCCGCAGAAAAACGACTACCATCTTCATAAACCTCATTACCTACACGATTAAACGGATTCCCTAACTCTTCATTATCTAAAATACTATACTCTGCACCAAGAAACCACTTTTTTTCTTTTCCAAATCCGAGACCAAAAGTCATATTTTGAGGCAATTTACTAATCGTTTCAGCATTTGCTCCCAAGTCTGAAGTTACTGTTTCTACAGGAATTTCACTTCCAACTGCATTAAATGTTATGGTCGAAATTTCTTGTGTATTCTTAGAAGTTAGCTCCGCCTCTGGTCTAAAGACAAAAGAGGAGTATAACTTATAATCGTTTTTAAATGAGAGCTCGTAATTAAGGGCTAAATCAACGCTTAGACCTGATATTGAAGACTCTTTATCTTGTTTAGTTGCAAATTGAACTCCTTCGGTAATTCCAGTTTGGGAATTGGTGATCTTTCCAAAATTATAGTGGGCTGTCGCCCCAGCTGAAAAGCCTTTAAAAAGGTCTATACCATATGCAAAAAAGGCGCGATTGACCCCTCCTTCTCCATTAAAGCGGTTTACAGAAGTACTAGTTTCATTAACATCTTCAATACGATACCCAACAGATGAATATGGCATTACACCAAAACTAAATGCACCTAATTTATTTAGTGGTATACCCAAGGTCAAATAATTTAGTGTCGTACTAGTGGCATCTTCTTTTGTAGTATCATTTTCTAAATTGAAAAAATTCTGACCGCCAGCTACACCAAAAGTAGTAAGCTTCAGCTTACCTAAAGAAGCAGGATTATTAAGGTTTAAGTGAATACTATCAGAAAAGACCCCTAAGCCCCCCATAGCTCTGTTTTCTACTGTGCCTTTAAATTGTACATCACCAATGCCAAAAAAAGAATAAGGTGAAGCAGCATTATTTTGTGCAAAGGTAGAAGCACAAGCCATCATGGCTACAATTACAAATAGTCGTCTAATCATTGATTTTTATTACACTCAAGAATGGTATTTAATCCCTTCAAAAGAAAATTAGAATCCGCAAATATGCTATTTTTTAGGTATTCTGCAAAGATTTTCGCATCACCCCCTGTTAAAATAACTGTTAAATGTTTATAGCGTTGGCTATATTGGTTTATCACCCCATCAATCTCTTGCACCAAACCATTCATAACTCCTGAATGAATAGATGTTTCAGTAGAGGTCCCAATAAAAGAGTTTAATTTTTCAGGTGCCAACTTGGGCAAATTGGCTGTATAGTCATTTAAGGACTTATATCGTATTTGTAGACCAGGAGAAATAGCTCCGCCTATATATTGATTTTGATTATCCTTAAAATCATAAGTTACGCAGGTGCCAGCATCAATAACCAATACATTTTGATATTGAAAATACTTAGCCGCAGCACTTATTAAAGCAATGCGATCTACTCCTAATGTGCTAGGAGTATCGTATAAGTTGGTAAAATTGAGCTTACTTTCATGCGTTAACACGCTAATAGGTATTTTAGCATTAAGCCAATCAATCAAAGAATCTTCAAGTTGCGTAACCGACGAAACAATTCCCTGACCAATAGTAGGATGAGCAGAAAGAATGGTTTCAATCTCGTTTTTGAGCGAGTCGTATGATGCATGCTCTTTAATAAGAATTCGATCCTTATCAAATACTGCTAGCTTAGGCCTTGTATTTCCCGCATCAACAATTAAATTCATTTTAGGTAGAAAATTGGCCTAATGTACAAATACTGATCAAACCATAGTAACAAACGCTCTAAAATTAAGAAGGATTTAAATTTTGAACGCTTTCAATCTTATATTCAAGGCTTTGATCTTAAATTAAACTAAATATTTTAAGAATTTGTTTTGATACTAAATCAAGGTCATTCCCAAAAACCAACTACTTTTGCACTCTATTTATCAACCATGAACATACTTTTAACAGGAGCTACTGGAACTTTAGGATCCAACCTATTATACAAACTCTTACTTAGAGAGGATATTGAAAAATTATATCTTTTGGTACGAGATAAAAAAGGAACTACAGCCAAAGCGCGGCTCACCAAAATACTATCATCCAAAACCGCGCCAAAAGAAATAAGGAACTCCATACAAAAGCAGTTGCACAAAATAGCTGTATTCAATTCAGACGAATTTTTTAAACCTGAAAATTATATTGACACTTCAGCAGAAATCTTTTGTATTCATTCTGCTGGTTTTGTCAACTTGTCGACCAATAAGGCTCATAAAGACGAAATTTTTAGTGAAAATTTTGATTTTACAAAGCGAATATTCGAGTGTTTTAAACCCTATGTCTCAAAGTTTGTTTATATAAGCACCGCATATAGCATTGGTGATATAGGTGGGCTTATTCCAAATACATTTCACACAAAAAATGCAAAACCCAATTTTCGAAACTTTTATGAAGAATCGAAGTATTTGGCCGAACAGTACTTATTAAAGAATGCCAAAACCGCTAACATACAGTTGCAAATTTTAAGACCTAGTGTTTTAGGAGGCAATATTTTTGAAAACTCTCAATATTTCATTTCTAAGTATATGGTGTATTATTTGTTGGCAAAGTTTTTTCACAATAATCCTTTTGTAAATGACTCGATACGTATAGCTATTAATAAAAATACCGGGCTCAATATTATTCCTGTTGACTATGCCGCGTCGATTATTGAAAAAGCCTTTACTATGAATATCAAAGAGTTGAATATAGTGCACTCAACTAGCACGAATCTATTCAACGGGATTCAACGTATTGCGGAAACGGTTAATTTCAAAAAGTTGGAGATTGTTTCACCCTCCCTGAATATTTTAGAAAGTTTTTCTAGCAAATTGGAGACATTGTATTACAATAGTATTGGCATTCATTTAGAGCCTTATTTAACATCAACGCCTTACGAGTACGACACTCGTTTACTAGAGTCTATACTGCCAATACCGTTATATGATACGGTAGATTATTTAGAGCATACAGTGGCTTATGCTAAAGAGCGAGCGTTTCGAAATAAGCGATGGTAAATTTACTATCGGAAATGAGCTTATTACAATACTCACATCCAATAGCTATTGAGAGATTTAGAGGTATAACTTCTAAAAAAATGAAAACTCTTGAAAACAAAAAAACCTTCCTCAGAAGAGAAAGGTTTTAAAGTGGTACCTCCAGGAATCGAACCAGGGACACACGGATTTTCAGTCCGTTGCTCTACCAACTGAGCTAAGGTACCATGCTGTTAAGCGGGTGCAAATATAATTTGCTTTTTTGATTAACACAAAACAATTTCAATAAAATATCTTACTTAAATAAAAAGGAATTTCATCAATACGCTTTTTTCAATCATTATGAACCTGCCATCTTATTCCATCTTAATAAATTGTAGTAATATTACGCCATTTAACAACCAGCTATGGGAAGCATTAGCAAGTATATTGCCAGAAAACTTTTTATAAAAAACCGTGTAAAACCTACAAAAGGTGTATTACCGATGGTTATGACCAACGATCTAATTGGGCAAAGCATCATTTTAAATGGTTATTATGAAAAAGATCTAGTATCTACCATTTTTAATGCGTTCGATTTCGATCCTAGTAATTATAATTGCCTTGATGTAGGTTGTAATATTGGAAATCACGCGGTTCAATTTAAAGATCACTTTAAAAAGGTAAGCGGGTTTGAGCCGCAGAAACGTACTTTTAAAATATTGACACTAAATACCGAACATTATGACAATGTAAATGTCTATAATTTTGGACTTTCATCTTCTCCTGGTGAGTTCACATTGAATATCCCCTTCGCAAATTCAGGCGGAGGCTCTCATGTAGCTTTACCTTCAGAAAAACATTTTTATACTGAGAACATAGAGTTAAAAGTATACGACGATGAATTTGACGAAGAAATTGCCTTTGTAAAAATCGATGTTGAGGGTAACGAAGTTGATGTAATTGAAGGCATGAAAAAAACCATTGAAAAGTATAAGCCTATTATTTCATTTGAATATAATCGCGATCAAAAAAATGAGATTATCAAACTACTAAATACACTCGGTTACACTAACTTTTTTAAACCGAAATCTCATTTTATGAATAAGGTTATAGGATCGAACAACTTATACCCACCGAAAAAATTGGAGGAGATTAACATGCCATATAAGAAAGACTGTTCTCTTTTAACAACCTATCACAATGACTCTAAGTTTCGACTAAAAATTAATTAGTGTGTTGCAATGGTATTTTTAGACCTTCTGCGAAAGGAATACGGCTCATTTACTTGAGTTTGTTCTTTTTCAACTCTCAAACGAGCTAACATAAATTCAATTTTAGCCGTAATTTCTTGAAGATCGATAACTGGTTGCAGCGATCTAGTCTTTCCTAGCTTACTTCGTACTTCTTCATACCTAACAAAGACCTTTTTTCGTTTGTCTTGCAGAAAGTGAATCGTGTCGTCACATGCAATTTCCAAAGCACAAAATGCCATTAAAGCCTGCTCTTCTTTTTTCCGACCTACATATCTTTCTACAATTGCTTCGAAACTCGAATTAGATTGAAAAATATCTCTTGATGCATGCCTTAAGAGTTTATTGATTTCAACGGTCTCAAAAAACCTTTTTGAACGTAATACTAAATTCATGGTTAAAGTATTTGGGGTTAGTTGCTTATTATTAAAACAAACAAATTCTTTAAAACCCTACTTTAACTTATTAACAAAAGTAGCTTATCCCTATTTGTTGTATTTAGACAGAAAACACAAGCAAAAACTGGCTTCTATAGAATAGTATTTTTCATTTTCTTCCAGACACGCACTAATAAAAACCCTGCTAAAACTGTCATTACCGTTAATATTGCCGCTTTTTGAGTATTTCCATAAATCCAATTTCCAGCACTAAACAAACAACCATATACAAAGACGCAACCTAAAAGCATAGCTAAAATCCCATTTGGAACTGACCACTTCTCATTTTTCTCAATAATTGTTTCTCTTTTATCCGATAATGCCAACATTCGTTTCCAACCCGGACCTCCAGGTTGCGTTTGCTTGTAAAACCGCTCTAAGACAGCTTGCTCTTCTGGTTTGGTCAAAAACATCGTAATAATCCATACAATAGAAGTGATCAAAACTATCAACGGGAACTGTGCCCATCCAGGCATAATACCTTCTGTCTCAACTGGACCAGATGCCCCGAACAAATATACCCCAAATGAAGTATAGGTGAATATTAACGAAATAATTCCCGAAGAAAACATTGCAGATATTTCTGCCCATGCATTAATTCGCCACCAAAACCATCGTAGAATAAAGATGATACCAGTTCCTGCCCCAAACATCAATATCAAATTGAAAACCTGCAGGGCATTGGTTAGTGATAATGCCAAAACTGCACTAACTACCATTAGTAATACTGTTGAAATTCGCCCGACATTCACCATCTCCTTTTCAGAAGCTTCTTTGTTAACCTGAGTTTTATAAAAATCATTTACGATATACGATGCTCCCCAATTCAAATGTGTAGATATAGTACTCATATATGCCGCTCCTAATGATGCCAGCACAAGACCTAAAAGACCAGATGGGAGTTTTGTCAACATTGCAGAATATGCCAGATCTTGACCTAGTTTACCTTCTTCTATATTCGGAAAGGCCTCTTTTATACTTGCCAAATCAGGAAAAACTACTAAAGATGCCAATGCAACTAAGATCCATGGCCATGGACGAAGGGCATAATGCATTACATTAAAAAAGAAGGTCGCTCCTATGGCATGATTTTCATCTTTTGCTGCTAGCATTCGCTGTGCTACATATCCACCTCCGCCGGGCTCTGCCCCCGGGTACCAAGCACTCCACCATTGCACGGCGATTGGGATAATAAATATCATGATAAGCGCTTCTTTATCATCCATATCTGGTAAAATTGACAGTTTTCCAGATACGTTTTCATGATCTAATAAGTTAGATAACCCTCCTACTTCGGGAATATTCACTAAAAAATAAGCCGCTCCTATAGCCCCTGCCATTGCAACGAAAAACAATAAAAAATCAGTATATACTACGCCTTTAAATCCACCAACTGCGCTAAAAATTACGGTGACAACACCACCTATTAAAACAGTTTCAACAGGAGTTAACCCAAGCATTACTTGCCCTATTTTAATAGCTGCTAAGGTAACGGCAGACATCGCCATTATGTTAAAGATTATCCCAAGATAAACCGATCGAAATCCGCGCAAAAATCGCGCAGGTGATCCTCCGTAACGAAGCTCGTAAAATTCCATATCTGTATTTACATTCGATTTACGCCAAAGCTTTGCATACACAAAAACGGTTAATAAGCCAGTAAGCAAAAAGGCCCACCAAACCCAGTTTCCTGAGACTCCATTCGTTCGAACAATATCGGTTACTAAATTTGGCGTATCAGTAGAAAAAGTTGTAGCAACCATTGATAAACCAAGCAGCCACCATGGCATATTCCTACCAGATAAAAAGTACTCTGAGGTGTTTTTGCCAGATTTACGAGAAACGTAGATACCTACAAATAAAATAATACTAAAGAGCCCTATAATTAGGCTATAGTCTAAAGAAGAAAGTTTCATAAATGGTTAATAGAGTATCTTATAAAAATAGTATAATTATTATCACAAGCGGATATTTGACAAAATTCTACTTTAAAATGAACCTTTTGTGTAAGAACTACGTATAGGTTTCGACCACCTATTGGTGGATTCAGTTATCTTGATGAATACTGTATATTTACCGAACTAAAAACTATATAATAATGTCTAAATCATACTACGATCCTGCTGACCTGAGAAAATTTGGAAAAATAACCGAATGGAGTGAAGAATTAGGTACTTCATTTTTCGATTATTACGGCAAAGTATTTCAAGAAGGAGCATTAAGTGCAAGAGAAAAGTCATTGATAGCTTTAGCCGTTTCACACGTAGTAAAATGCCCTTATTGCATTGATGCTTATACCAAGGATGGCCTACAAAGAGGCATTACCAAAGAAGAAATGATGGAAGCCGTACATGCAGGTGCCGCAATTGAGGCTGGAGCATCTTTGGTACATGGCGTTCAAATGATGAACAAATACGAAAAATTGAGTATGTAATTACGATTAAGGATAGATGAGAAACGGATAAAAATTCGTTATTCCTAAATCGTAAATTTAAAATCCCTATATGGCTACAAAGTCGCTATTAAAAAGAAACAATGAGTTAGCAAATGCTAATCGTCAACTTGAAATTCTTTCGAACGGAATTTTTGCTGATGGTGAGTTGCCAACTTTCAAAGATAAAATTACCCAAACTGGTCAATTTCCACTTCGCCCTAGAAAGCTCGAAATTCTACAAATTAATGTAGGATACATGTGCAACCAAGTATGCGAGCATTGCCATGTCGATGCCGGTCCTGATCGTAAGGAGATCATGACGGTTGAAACAATGAAGCAATGCTTAGAAGTAATTAAAAATACTGGAGCGCATACACTAGATTTAACTGGTGGTGCACCCGAAATGAATCCTAATTTCCGTTGGTTTGTTGAAGAAGCAAGCAAAGCCGGAATTAAAGATTTTATCGTACGATCAAACTTGACGATCATTCGAGCCAATAAGAAATATTACGATTTACCTGAATTCTTTAAAAAACACAATGTTCATGTTGTATCATCTATGCCGCACTGGACCCGTGGTAAAACAGATAAACAACGTGGTGACGGGGTTTTCGACAAGTCGATAAAAGCACTTCAAGAATTGAATGCTGTTGGTTATGGTATGCCGGATAGTGATTTACGACTCGACTTGGTATACAATCCGTCTGGAGCCTTTTTACCAGGAGATCAAATGGCATTAGAGGCCGACTTTAAAAAAGGATTAATGGAAGATTTCGGAATCTCATTCCACAATCTTTTTGCAATCACAAATTTACCTATTAGTCGTTTTCTAGATTATCTTATAGCGTCAGAAAATTATGAAGATTATATGTATGCTCTAGTAGAAGCGTATAACCCTTCTGCGGTACAAAATGTAATGTGCACCAACACTATTTCGGTTAGTTGGGATGGTTGGTTGTATGATTGCGATTTTAACCAAATGCTCGATTTAAAAGTAGCAAGTAAGGTTAAGCATATTAGTGAGTATAACGAAGAAGTAATTCGAAATAGAGATATTATCATTTCGCAGCATTGTTATGGCTGTACAGCTGGAGCTGGCAGTAGTTGTCAAGGTACAGTTGCCTAATATGAAAAACTTCCTAAGCATAGCGCTGTTTCTATTTGTGATTGTTGGCAATGCCCAATCACTAGATAGCCTATTGCAGAAGTTGAATAAGCAAAACGTTCCATACATGACTATCGACTCATTAGCAAAGAATCAGGATGCCATATTATTGGATGCTAGAGAAGAAAGTGAGTTTTTAGTAAGCCGAATTGAAAATGCTGTGTATGTTGGTTATGATCAATTCAACTTACGAAAAACGAAAAAATCTTTAGTTGACAAAGATCAAAAAATAGTTGTCTATTGTTCGCTTGGCGTCCGATCAGAACATATTGCATATAAACTCAAAAAAGCTGGATATACTAACGTCTACAATTTATACGGTGGTATTTTCGAATGGAAAAACAAAGGAAATCCTATTTATAACAATCAAAAACTAAAAACCGATAGCATTCACGTATTCTCAAAAGAATGGGGCCAGTATGCTAAAAAGGGAATTCCCGTTTACTAATCTACACTTAACAATCTGTCAGTTCGAGTGTTTTTTCTAAGGCACGAAAGAAAAAATGTATCGAGAACCTTCAAACGACTTTAATTTGAAACAAAAATCAAAAAATTTACTCCTCATATTTACCCGTAACCCAGAACTTGGGAAAGTAAAAACGCGACTTGCCAAAACTATTGGTAATGAAGCTGCTCTCAATATTTATAAGTTTCTATTGGAGCATACCAAAAAAGTAACACAAACCATTGAAGTAGATAAACAAGTTCATTATTCCGTAAAGATTAGAGAGAATGATATTTGGGATGCGGCTACATACAACAAACGACTTCAAAAAGGTGAAGATTTAGGTAAACGAATGGCTAAGGCCTTTCAGGATGCGTTTAACGAAGGATATAACAAGGTGGTTATTATAGGAAGCGACTTATACGATCTATCAACTCAAGACATTTCTGAAGCATTCGATAGATTAGATACTAATCAAGTGGTAATTGGCCCAGCAACAGATGGCGGTTATTACCTATTAGGTTTAACCACTATGATACCAGAAATTTTCGAAGATAAAGCATGGGGAACCAGTACTGTTTTTAACGATACTTTAGCCAACGTACAAGATAAAAAATACCTACTTTTAAACCCTAAAAATGATGTAGATGTATATGATGACATTAAAGATATTGACATCTTCAATCAGTTTATATAAGAATTACGATTTATGATAAAATACTTAACCGATACGGTTGACTACTTAAAAAATAAAGGTTTCGAAAATCCTGAAGTTGGTATCATATTAGGCACTGGACTGGGACAACTTATCAATGAAGTTGAAATTGAGCAGGAAGTAAGTTATAATCACATACCTAATTTCCCAACAGCAACTGTAGAGTTCCATAAAGGAAAACTTGTCTACGGTTCGTTGGCAGGTAAAAAAGTTGTGGTTATGCAAGGTCGATTTCATGTTTATGAAGGTTACAGCCTACTAGATGTTACCTATCCAGTAAGAGTTATGGAACAACTTGGCATTAAGTCCTTGTTAGTATCCAATGCTGCTGGAGCAATCGATCTCAACTTTAATAAGGGGGAGATTATGATCATAGACGATCATATTAATTTACAAGGTGGCTCACCACTTGCTTTTCATGGTGTTGAAAAATACGGTGAGCGTTTTGTTGATATGAGTGCACCATACGATCAAGATTTGATCAAAAAAGTCGAGAAAATTGCAACAGATAATAGCATCGATATTCATAAAGGTGTTTATGCTTCGGTTGTTGGTCCGCAATTAGAAACTAGGGCCGAGTATCGCTATTTAAAAACCATTGGTGCCGATGCTGTGGGTATGAGTACTGTTCCAGAGGTTATTGTTGCAAATCACTTAAAATTAAAAGTGCTCGCATTGTCAGTTTTGACTGATGAATGCGACCCAGATAACTTAAAACCGATAGATATTAATGAGATTATAGCGATGGCTGCAAAAGCTGAACCTCACATGATCACATTATTTAAAGAGTTAATTAAACAATTATAACGTTAGAAGATTGTCTTTTCAATCTTAACTTTCTTTCAGAAAGAACAAACGCAAAAAAAAGAATATGAGTTATTTAGATGCTACTGTAGATGTATACCGCGAAGCAGCTTTAACCCCAGATGTTGGATTATGCTGTACAACCAACCCAATATGGGAATTACCGGGATTAAAAATTCCGAAAATTATGCAAGAAATGAATTATGGCTGCGGTAGCACCGTTCATGCTCGTGATCTTGTAAACAACCCTAAAGTATTATATGTCGGTGTTGGCGGTGGTATGGAGCTGTTGCAATTCTCATATTTTTCAAGACAAAAAGGCGGTGTTGTTGGTATAGATGTAGTTGATGAAATGCTGACTGCATCTAGAGATAACTTCAAAATTGCTGAAGAAGAAAACGACTGGTTTAAGTCAGAATTTGTCGACCTTAAAAAAGGTGATGCAATGAATCTGCCTGTTGAAGATAACAGCATTGACGTAGCAGCACAAAATTGCTTGTTCAACATATTTAAAGAAGAAGATTTACGAAAAGCCATCAAAGAAATGTATCGTGTCTTAAAACCACACGGTTGTTTGGTAATGAGTGATCCCACTTGCGAACAACCAATGAATGATGCACTAAGAAATGATGATCGACTAAGAGCGTTATGTCTTAGTGGAAGTTTACCAATAAAAGAGTATGTAAAAATGCTTACCGATGCTGGTTTTGGAACCATTGAAATTCGTGCACGTAAACCATACCGTATTCTTGATCCTGCAAATTATGAGACGGATGAGTTAATCTACATCGAATCTATCGAAGTCGCAGCGATCAAAGATCCAATGCCAGCTGATGGTCCTTGCGTGTTTACGGGTAAAGCAGCAATCTATTTTGGTAAAGACGAATATTTAGATGACAAAAACGGGCATATAATGCTAAAAAATCAGCCTTTGGCTATATGCGATAAGACAGCGGCAAATATCGCAGCCTTAGGAAGAGAAGATGTTTATATCAGCGAGAGTACGTATCATTATGATGGTGGTGGTTGCTGCTAGTTGAATCCCTTTACAAATGAATTAGAGCTATCATTGATGAAATGGTAGCTCTTTATTTTTTCAACAAAGCGCAGAAAGCGTTGAGAACGCCGCTATTAGATTTTTTTAATCATCGCCTTCCTAAATTCATGCAATATTAAAAACATACTGCACCAAACGGGATTCATGTTCAATTTAAACGCTTTCCCTTTCGACATGCGAATAATATTTCTGGCATAAAAACCACCTTCAGCACTGTCTTCAAATTGTGCAATTCCGGTTCGTAATACTTTGTTTTCAAGTTGAGATATCTTGCCATCTAAAAACCCAGAGATATCATCCTTATTGGTAATAAATGGTCTAGCCATCCCTATTAGATCAACTTCACCCTTCTCTAAAACCTCATTACAAAAATCATATGATCGGAATCCACCTGTCACCAACAATGGAAGCTTAGAAACTGCTCTGATCTTTTTAGCAAAATCAATAAAATAGGCTTCTCTACGCTTAGTACTCTCTTTAACTTCTGGCATATCATTCCCTTCTTCATTTAATAAAAAGAAAGCCAGTTTTTCATAAGTACCTCCAGAAATTTCAAGTAAATCAATTCCAGCTTTATCTAATAATTTAACGACTTCAATTGATTCTTCCTCAGTGAAACCACCTCTTTGAAAATCAGCTGAATTAAGTTTTACCGAAATGGGAAAGCGATCACCTACTACTGCCCTCACTTCCTTAACTATTTGAAGCAAAAGCCGGCTTCTGTTTTCTAAACTCCCACCCCAATGGTCGTTTCGAAGATTGGTATTGGGTGACAAAAACTGACTTAATAAATACCCATGTGCTGAGTGAATTTGCACTCCTGTAAATCCTGCCTGTTTTGCCAATTTAGCAGCATTGACAAAACCTTCAATTACTTCTTTAACTTGATTCTCGGACATTGCTTTTGGCTTAGCAAACAATCCCATTTTTTTAAGTTGCACCGCCGAAGGAGCTAGTGGTTTTCCTGTAACAAATCGGTTGGTTTGTCTTCCAGAATGTGATATCTGAACCCAGCAATGATTCCCATTTTTGACAGCGCTTTTAGCCCATGTTTTAAGCTTAGGAAGCATCTTTTCTTCATCAAAAACCACATTGCCAGCCGACTCCATATGTTTTTTATCTATAACTACATTACCCGTAATTAAAAGTCCAGCTCCGGTATCTGCCCAATCGCTGTAAAGTCGCTCATGTCCATTTGTTGGCTGATAATTCTTATTGCTAATACGCTCGGTCATTGCCGATTTCACCAAACGGTTTTTTAGGATCGCACCACAAGGCAGTTCTAGATTTTTGTTCAGCATATAGTATCCTTATTTAGCAACTTGCTTGTTCTCATTTAATATCATATCTGCAGCCTTCTCAGCAATCATTATCACAGGTGCATTGGTATTACCTGTAGTGATTTCAGGCATTATAGAAGCGTCTACCACTCTTAAGCTTTCTATACCATGCACTCTCAATTGATCATCGACAACGCTCATTTCATCATTTCCCATTTTACAAGTGCTTACTGGGTGGTAAATGGTCTCTACATATTTCTTAATGTGCGCAGCGATATCATCATCACTACTGTGTTCATTTATGCCTAAAAAGCCTGCATTGTGTTTAGTAAATTCATCCTGCTGCATTACTTCGATCGCTTTTTTACTTCCTTTGATCAGCTGCAATAAGTCCTCTTCTTCACTCAAAAAATTAGGTTGTATGATAGGCGGTGAATGTGGGTCATTATTTCTCAAACTAATTTCACCTCTGCTTTTAGGTTTTAGTAAGCATGGTAAAATAGTATAGCCGTCCCAGGTCGGGAGCGTTTTGGTGTCATACATATTGGCATTATCCCCAGCCCCCATATGAAATGGGGTAAATTGAAATTGAAAATTAACTCGATCTTCAATATCATTTGCATTAAAGAATGCATAGGACTCTAACGGACCGATCGTTAAAGCGCCAGACTTATTAATCATATACTTCGCCAATTCTTTTAATTTGTTCATTGGCTTCAACACGTGATTTAGACCTTTTTGTTGAGTTGCCTTACAGCTTACAAAACACATTAAATGATCGTGTAGGTTCCTTCCAACCCCTGGTAATTCGATTTTTAGCTGAATGTTATGCTTGCTCAATTCATCTTTGTCACCAACACCCGACAACATTAAAACTTGTGGTGAATTAATTGCTCCTGCAGATAAGATTACTTCCTTAACAACGGTAATTGTTGTGGGGCTTCCTTTATATAAAAATTCAACACCAACCGCCTTATCATTTTTTATGATTATTCTTGAAACCTGTACATTAGTGATAACCTTTAAGTTTGATCTCTTCAAGATTGGTTTCAAAAAGCCCTGAGCCGTACTCCATCGTTTTCCATTATTAATATTCATTTGAAAATCGCCAACTCCCAGTTGGTTTTTTCCATTATAATCGGCATTAAAAGGAATTCCCGATTTTTCTGCAGCCGCAATAAAAGCTCTCGAAAAGGGACTTTTATACTTCTTAGGAAAACTAATATGCAACTCCCCACCTTGCTGATGAAAACCAGCATCGACCTTTTCAATTTGATCAAAGTGTTCTGATTTTACGAAATAAGGTAAGACGTCGTCATAAGACCAACCTTTATTTCCCAATTTTTCCCAATCATTATAATCTTCTTTATTACCCCTAACATAAGCCATCGCGTTGGTCGAGCTGCAACCGCCTAGCACCTTACCTCTTGGAACATGCATTTTACGATTGTTAACAAAAGGCTGTGGTTCTGTATAAAATCCATAATTAAATTTGGTTTTATGAAGTTCGCCAAAAGCCCCCGGGATATGTATTTTACTGCTGGTATCCTTGCCTCCCGCTTCTATTAGCAAAACTGAATTAGCAGGGTTTTCCGAAAGTCTATTGGCTAACACACAACCGGCCGACCCAGCACCAATAATTATATAATCAAAAGTGTTTTGCATTTGCTATGAAGGGAAATGTCTTTGATGAAAGTTGAAAAAATGTTCTAACACCAGATCCGGTGCTTCCGTTTGCGGGTAGTGACCGATTTCAGTTAAATCTACAACTTCGCAATTTGGTATTAGTTTACGAACGGCTTCTGATAAATGAGCCCCTGAAATTGGGTCTTCATTTCCGTCGATTAATTCTAAAGGAACTGGACAATGCTGTAAAGCTCCAACCCAACGATCTCTATATTCCACTCGTTCTGCCATATATCTTATTAGCTTATGAAACACATATTTTCCTCGGTTGTATTCCATCAAGCTATAAAACTCATCTATTTCTTGTTCCGTTGGTTGTGTTTTACTTCCAAAAATATTTTGAAAGGATTTTCGAAGTTTTGATTTATTTAAAAAGGGAGTAATAAATAATCCTATCGGACTCATTAGTGCTTTTTGAATGGGTAGAGGCCTGTGCACACCTGCAATAATACCTCCATTTAATAAGGTGATAGACTTAATTTCTAATCCATACTCTTTCCCGTGTAATCGTTCGATATATCTCGCCAATAACTCCTGCAATACGGTATCCCCAAAATCATGTGCTAAAACATGTACCTTATCAATACCTTTTAGGCTTAAAAGTTGCTCAACCAAAGAAGCTTGATCACCAATAGTATAATTGTATTTTTTGGGTTTTGCAGAAAATCCAAAGCCGATATAATCTGGAGCGATTAAATGAAATTTTTGGGAGAGTGGTTGCCATATTTTGTTCCAGTCCCAGCTCGAAGTAGGAAAACCATGAAGTAGCAGTAACACTTCTTTTTCACTAGTAGTTTCCTGATAAAAAATGGGATAATTTTTATAAGTAAAATGCTGACCGCTATCGCGCCATGTTGATAATTTCAAGATAGTTTTTATTTATCTGCAGTTAAAAATGAACTCTAGTTCCCTAATTTACGTACTAATATTAGCAATGCAAATTGTAAGGAAAATTTTGCTTGTTAGACTTATAGAGAAATAAAAATTGAAAATGAAAATAGCCCAAATTATACTTATAGCCATAATGCTTTCTGCATGCGGAAGTTCAAAGAAAGTAGTGGACACCAGAGCAACAAATGAAGAAACTGTGGTTGAAATAGTCGAAACTGTTCAGGAAGAACCAGAGGTACAAGAAGAAATGAAGGAAGAAGTTGTTGAGGAGGTTATTGAAGATGTTGTTGAAGAGATGCCTGAAGACAATGATATTGAAGTAACAGAAACAAGCTTAGAAGCAATCGAAACTGCCTTTGATCATGATGTTTTTGATGCCTTGCTAAAAAAGCACGTTACCGACCAAGGTAATGTAAACTACAAAGCCTTTAAAGCCGATCGCACTGAGCTAAAAACATATTTAACGTCACTATCTAATAATATGCCCAAAGATGATTGGAAACGTGAAGATGTATTAGCCTATTGGATAAACGCCTATAACGCATTTACTATAAAGCTCATCATCGATAATTATCCCACAAAAAGTATTAAAGACATTAAAGATCCTTGGGGAGCGCGTTTCTTTAAACTCGGCAAAAAATGGTATAATTTAAATGAGATAGAACATCAAATTCTTCGTAAAATGGATGAACCGCGTATTCATTTTGCTATTAACTGCGCATCGGTTTCTTGTCCGCAACTTTTTAACGAAGCCTTTAAAGCTGACACTTTGGAAGAGCAACTTACAACGGCCACAAAAGTATTTTTATCTGACACATCTAGAAATGAGTTAACCGCAAATAGTATAAAAGTTTCTAAGATATTCAAGTGGTTCAGTAAAGATTTCAAAAAAGATGGCAACTTAATAGACTTTTTAAATAAGTATAGTGAAGTGGCAATTTCAAATAAAGCCAAGCTAAGCTATATGGATTACGATTGGAATTTGAATGAATAGGCCTGAAGGCAATTTTCAAAAAAACAAATTCCAAATCACAAAAAAAATAAAATTGAAAATAAGCATCATCATCCCGATACTCAACGAAGCGGACAATATTGTCCAGCTTCTCGAGTATTTGTATGAAAACTCTTCTGCAACAAATATTAAAGAGATTTTAATCGTGGATGGAGGAAGTACGGATGGGTCGCAGGAAATAATTAAACGATTAACTCAAGAAAAGGGTCTCGATATAATATTATTACATTCAAAAAAAGGTCGAGCACGCCAGATGAATGTTGGTGCTAAAAAGGCTAAAGGTGAGCTTTTGTATTTCTTACATGCAGATTCGATCCCACCTAGAAACTTTGACAAAGCAATTATTGATGCGGCAAATGACAATGCAAGTGCAGGTTGTTTTCGTATGAAGTTTGACAACGATCACCTTGTACTCAAATTTAGTCAATGGTTTACTCGTTTTAATTTAAGAGGTTGTCGTGGGGGAGATCAATCCTTATTTATTAAAAGGGAGTTGTTTGATACACTTAATGGCTTTAATGAGGACTATATAATTTATGAGGACTCTGAATTTATTGGGAGACTTTATGATCAAGGAGAATTCACCGTCATTCCAGATTATGTGACTACCTCATCAAGACGGTATGATGCCAACGGAACTTGGCGATTGCAGTATCACTTCACGGTCATACATTTAAAGAAGTTTTTCGGTGCTTCTCCTAACCAACTTTATCAGTATTACAAACGAAATATTGCTTCCTAGATAAAGCATCTATTTACCAACTAATTTTTAGTATATTCAAATTTCAATATTGAATAGTACACTAAATGAACACCGCCGAAGTCCTAATTGCCATCCTACTATCAATCGGGGCAGCACAGGGTATCGTATTTGGAATCGGGTTACTTAAAAGTAAAACAGAAAACAAGGTTGCTAACCAACTACTTGCAGCGATTTTGTTTTTGCTTTCCTATAGGTTGATTGTACAAATTCTACGCTTTTTTGGCTATGGCCGTTATGATAATTTTTATTACGTACTCATAGACCTCAACTGGGCTATCGGACCTTTACTCTTCTTTTATATAAAGGCATTAATTACACCTAATTTTAAAATGAATAGAAAACACCTTATTCATTTTATTCCTTTAGTTATTCAAATAGGGTTTAGCATTTTCGTTAGATTACAGAATTTATACTGGGAAGGAACACGAGAAAGTCTGAGTTGGCTAGGTTACTGGGGTTATGTTGTATGGATGAACAATGCCACCATTTACTTTGTAGCTAGTTTGCTCATTGTTATTTATTCTTTTAAAGCCCAAAAACTACTAACAACGGCTCCTCTAAATTTTAAAATTGATATAGACCGAATTAAATGGATCAAAAAAATCGTACTCGCATTTAAAGTCTATTTTATTTTGATGATGATTGTTCTTTTGGTCGATTTTATCGTCAACACTTTCTTTGGAAAAGGAACGATGAACTATTTCTATTTTGTGCGATTCTATTACTATCCGTTTTTTATAGGAATCTCCATACTTACCTACTGGATCGGTATCGAAGGGTATAAAAGAAAAGACCATAAAGGACTTATTATTAAAGAAGAACTTTCCGATGAAAAACGCAACCAACTAGATGACATAGCTACCAAATTAAGTAAGCTGATGTCCGAAGAAGCGCTATACAAAGATCCTGATCTGACCCTAAATAAACTGTCAAAAGCGCTCGATGTTAAGCCTTATTTATTGACCAAAACACTAAGTACGGTTCTTGAAAAGAAATTTACTGACTACATTAACGAATTACGTATTGAAGAAGTAAAAAGATTACTTCAAGATTCTAAAAATCAAAATTACACCCTACTTGCATTAGCGCATGAAGCAGGTTTTAATTCTAAAGCCTCTTTTAACCGCGCTGTCAAAAAGATTACAGGAAAATCTCCAAGTTTTCTTAAGTCCAACCTCTAGGTCTCATTTAGCTAATTGACACCAATTCTCGACTTAAAAAAGGTTTCATTTTTATAAATGGGACGATTTCCTGTTGTTTCTATTTGATATTTGAACTCAACATTTAAAAAATCAAAAAATGAAACATGTATCAAGTAAACTAGTAATCTTATTAATATCCTTTGTTGCCATTCAATGTGCAACAGCTCAAAAAAAGAACATTAATACTAACGAACTTATTGGGACCTGGAAACTAGACATGAGTCCTCAAGACAAAACAGATAGCAATTTCGCTATGATGCGTATCGACAAAATCAATAAGAGCTCTTTTGATGGTGTTTTTTATCGAGAAGGAGTTCCAATTAAGGAAGCACGAATAAACACCCAACGAGGTATTATATATGGCGCCTTGGTGTCAGGAGATAATAGCGGTGATTATAATACTAGTTTTTATTTAAAAAATGGCGTCCTATATGGTAGCACTCATTCCTTAAAAAAGGATTTTTTAGCCGTTTGGACAGCAACTAAACAATCAAAAAAATGAGAATACTAATTTTAATAACGGCAATGTTTTTAGGTTGCACCCTAAACGCTCAAAGAGATTGGTCGGGACCGACCGGGGGTGAACCTTTGCCTAAAAAACTTCAAGGTCTAGAAAGAAATATAGATGTCATTCACTTTCCTAAACAGAATGACCCTATCAAGATTGACAATGCATACTACTGGAAACACATGACCTCAATTTTATGTAAACAAAGTGACATAATCATTACTGAGTATGGCGCCTATTTGTTTTACAATGGGAAATGGAATCTTAGAAAATCCTATCCGTTAAAAGAACTAGATAAAACCTTCGGCACCAAAAAACAAAAAATGAAACAAGCAGAGCCTTATACATGGGCCAAAAATTGGCGTGTCGACACCAATCTATTTGGGGGTTGGGCTATGTGGTATTTTATAGGAACGGATAGCAATGGCAAAGCTGTTTGTGGTTACGAAACCATCAATACCACCAATAATCTTTTAAACAAATAAGAAATGAAATATCTAATAACAGCACTTATAGCCTTACTGCTTGCTCATTCAAGCAAAGCACAAACATTCGATCTTAAAAATAAAAAACAGCAACTTGAATGGACAGGAAAAGCAGCGTTTAAGGCTTATTCGTTAACCGGTACCCTTAATGTTGAAAAAGGAACCATTAAAATAACAGACAACACCATCACAAAGCTTGAAATCGTGGTAAATATGAAAAGTTTAGATCACGATAATGGCGATTTAAAATCTCATTTACGTGGTGCAGACTTTTTTAATGTCAATCGATACAAAAAAGCAGCATTTAGACTATCAAAACCGGTTAGTTTAGATAAGGAGAGCTCCGTACTTGCAGGAATGATGACTATTAAGGAGAAAACCCATGGGGAAAACATTGAAGTGATTATCTCGCGTAGTGAGAATACGATTACACTTTCATTTGATCATACTATGGATCGTACTACCTATGGTATTAAATACAATTCGCCTAGCTTTTTTAAGAGCCTAAAACAAAATGCCATAGCTGATGAGTTTAGTTTAAAAGGAAAGCTAGAGTTCAAGAAAGACAATTAGAAATATTGCCCGATACCAAATACAATACCTCTTGATGCACCTTCGGTAATACCATAACCATAGTCAATACGAAAAATGGCATTGTAGATGCGTTTGTGAATGAATCTGAGTCCAACACCTGGATAAACACGAACGTTATCTACATCCCAAAAATCACTAAAATCACCTCCAGGGTTACGCCAAGAGCCAGCGTCGACAAAAGCATTACCTTGTAAAATAAACCAGCCCTTCTCGATTAAAGTTTGTCGGTACTCCGTATTTAAAACTAATGAAGCAGTACCTCGATCGATAATATTACCTACACCGCGAATGTTTAAATTATTATCAACTGAAAATGGCGCAAACGGACTGTCTTCATTGCTAGCCACACCAAAGCGAAAACGGTTTGCCCAGTTTCCTTTTTTACCGATTCGTTTATAGTAGAAAAAGTCATTCCAAGCGATTACAAAATCTTCTTGAAACTCATTCGTAGAAGTTACAAATTGCAGGAAAACCTGATTCTTAATTCCGGAAAGATGATAGTAATCATATACCACATTATTAAACTCATAATTTAGTTTAACTAACCACTTATCGATCTTTAAGGACCTCGGCACTCGTGGATTGGTTTGCCCTTCCAAGTAATTATAAGTCTCCGAAAAATAGTTAAGACCTACTTTAAAATTATTATTAAAATTTAGCTCATATAAACCAAGAGCTTCAAACGATTTATTGGTGTATTTATATTGGGCTGATCCGTTTTCAAAAAACAAGGGTTCTCTACTCGACCAGTTTAAATGGTTTAATTCTAATCCAATTTTATTTGTAAATAAGTAGGGGGCTCTAAAACTAAGTCCGTAGGAATTGAAGCCGTTATTTTGATAAAAACCACCAATAGAAATGTTTCGTCCCAAAAAATTAAAGTCGGTTAAACCAATTCGATAAGCAACTTCTTGATCATTTACGGTCCATAAATTCAGGTTGGGAATTATGGTAAAATTCTCGTTTACTTCATAGGTCACTTTAGCACCAGCAAGCGTATTTTCTATTTCATAAGTTGCATGTACAATTCCATCAAGACGCCTAAGTTTAAGGACATCGGCATCTAGCTTAGTCGAATCAATTTTATGCCCAACTTTTACCTTAATTAGTTTTTCAAGAAAAGATGTTTTGGTTTTTTTATTTCCCTCAAAAACTAGCTCACGAATAGTATTACCCTCCTGTGCGGTGGCAATAAAGCAATACCCGATAAAAAGCAAAGCAAGTAGGGTTTTTAATCTCATTATTCGGCGGTAAATACCTTTTGCTGTACTGCGCCTACCCAATTGTCACCACTAACACCCATTACCGTAATTTGATATGGATCGTTTGGTATAAGTGCTGGAGGTGTCCCAATTGTTACATTAAGTACAACGTTGTCTAGTTTATAGTATTGAAAGGTAGTATCTGTTGTGTAGGTTCCTGATAACGCATTATCACTTATATCGGAAACCACATGAAAATAAATGGTTGAGTCATTAATTACATCCCATGAAAATTCGGGCATTAATGATTCTGATTGATCGACCGTGATCTGATCACTCCAAACAGTTGGTTTTTCTAACTGCTTTAATCGTATTGGTGTTGATGTATGAATTTGTCCGTCTTCTTCAAAACTTACAATAACCCAAATTTCTTCTTGTAACTCGAGAATATACTGTTTCAGAAATCCATTGAAAAAGTCATTTATACCACCTTCCCCAGTAAATTGATAATTACTAAAGTCATTTTTATCTTCAATACTAGTATCAATGGATGCATATAATTTTAGATTAGTAGCACCTGGTCTTAAATAAGCAAAAACAAATACTTCATTTGGATCATCAGGGCTGCTTGCAGCACAAGCAATCACATTATCCCTAACTACGGTTAATCCTGAGGCTTCGATGTCAGCACTTAAATTGTCAAATGCGACCTCAACATCGGGCGAACAGCCCAACATGATAATTGATAATATGATGACTAATTTTTTAATATGCTCCGTTTTTATAAAACTTCCGTATCAGCTCTTCTGCTGGTTTATTTTGCGGTGTAAATTGAGCATTCTCAACGCCACCTACCTTTTCATGTTTGTCAAACCATTTCCATAGGAAGCCGCCAGCAAACCAATCTTCTGACCAAAACTCGTCATAAATGGCTTTTAAAGCGTTTTCTTGGGCTACAAGATTAACATCTTGCATTTCCCGGCTATAATCCCACGGGCGTTTACCAGAGTAATCCACACTGCGATATCCATACTCTGTAAATAAAACTGGCTTATCTACTTTTTCATGTAGTGCTTTTATTTTAGGCTTGTGAGTTTTCCAACCAGCTTTTAAAGTTTCCATGGTTGGTGTTTGTTTTTCACATAGCGGAAAATATGCATCTACACCTATATAATCAAGCTCATTCCAAAAAGGAACATCAGCAAAAGTATCCCAATTTTCAGCGTACGTAAGTTCTCCTTTATAGACACTTCTTATTTTGTCGATTAAACTGCTCCAAAATTTCGGTCGGGCACTAACAAATTTGTTCAATTCTGTCCCAATGCATAAAACCTCGGCTTCCAATTCGGCCGCCAGATCAGCATATTCCATAATAAAAGCTTCGTAGGACTTTTCAAATTTAAGCCAATCTTCTTCACTTTTCATGGTAATGGTACCCGTAAATTCACCATTTCGAACCCAAATTTGCGGCTTGATCATGATTTTTACGCCTTCTTTTTTATAAAGATTGGCAGTCTTACCAACGCCAAGTCTTTTTTCGCCCCACCATTGTCTTTCTGTATTATGTACTACGCTAGTACCATCAATACTTCGCATAAAACCAAATGGCATTAAACACACCCAATTGGCATTGACATTAAGTACAGGTTGAATTTGTTTTTCAGTCACGACATTAGGTCCGCCAACGAAACTAATGCCATTTATTTTTTCTTTTTGTGCTTCACAAGACATTAAGTGAAATACAATAAAAACGAGTAAAAGGAATCTCTGCATGTTGCTAATTTAACATGCATTTTAAAAACCCTTTCTAAATATGTGTTAAAAAAAGACCGCTGCGCTGCTAGAAAATAGAAACAAGATTAAAGAGAAACTGTAGTATAGGGACAGTTTGCAGTAAGCATTTTGCATAACAATATTTTGAATGAAGATTGTCGAGTTGAAACCCCTCACCCTAGCCCTCTCCCCTAGGAGAGGGAATAAATTTAAACATCATTTAGCTTAATACAGAAACGAGCTTCTGCCTTCTCTTCTCTTTGGTCTTTTTTCTTGCTTCTTGACTCTTACTTCAATCTTTAGAAATACTGCCCAATACCAAAAACTAATCCTTGTGTTGCATCATCACCAACACCAAAACCATAATCTAACCGAAAGACGGCATTAAAAATGCGCTTATGAATAAACCGAACGCCAAGACCTGGATATAATCTAGTTGATGTACCGTCAAATAATTGCGAGATATCTTGACCTGGATTTCGCCATGTTCCTGCATCGATAAATGCATTGCCTTGAAGTACAAACCAACCTTTTTCAATAAATGTATGTCTGTATTCCGTATTTAAGGTAAGTGCAGCAGTACCGCGATCGACAGTATTACCCACGCCACGAATATTAAGTTGATTATCTAATGTAAAAGGCGCGAACGGATTATCATTATTCGAAGCGTAGGCAACACGAAGTCTGTTTGCCCAGTTTCCTTTTTCTCCTACACGTTGAAAATATTCAAAATCATTTCGGCCAATAAAAAAGCTATCTAAGAATGCTTCGCTTTCATCACCAGATACCAAACGAACATCTAACAGGGTTCTAAAACCAGAAACATATTGGTAATCGATATCTATGTCATTATATTCATATTCTCCTCGAAAAGTAATACGGTCTGCGCTCAAATTTGCCGGTTTATCCGCTGGAAGGTCGCCTTCACTTTGTTCTGGTAAAAAAGAGTATTCTTCTTTAGAAATGATGGCACCTATTTGCGCATTGTGATAAAAATTAAATTCATAAGTAAACAAGACTTCAAAAGCCTTACTATCAAATCGATAATTCAACTCCTGTTCAGGAAAAAACACAGGTTCTTGATTGACATTATTCTGATAATTGACTCCAAAACCAAATTTGTTTGTAAATAGGTAGGGGGCTTCCCAAAAGAAACCATACGAGTTGAACTCATCGTTTTGATAGAAACCACCTATTAACTGGTTTTTTCCAAATAAATTAAACTCAAAAGCTGATAGTCTGTATGAGAATTCGTCATTGTTATCAGTTGCTATTCGCACTCCCGGTATTATGGTAAACGCCTCAACAATTTCATAGGTAAGTTGATAATTACCACTTGCATCTTTTTCCAATTTAGAGGTCGCTTTTGCAATACCCGGAAGTCGATTTAGCTTTTCAACATCAGTAGCAATCTTAATAGAATCGTACATAGATGCTGGCTTTACTTTTATCAATCTTCTAAGAAAACCTTCATCAGTCCGCTTTAGTCCTTCAATATTTATATTGGTGATACTGGCCTCTTGCGCAGTAGTAATTGAAGCGCAAAACAGCAGCATTATAACAATCAATCTTTTCATAACAATCAAAAAAAAGCAGGATAGTTTATGTTATTTCATATACTATCCTGCCAGCTAATTCATATTTTATTCTAAAAGACAGCTCTCAACCCTAAGTTGAAGGTTTGTCCTAAACCAGTATCAGTACCTCTTACAAAATTGGTATATAAAGCCTCTATATTTAGTTCGTTGGTAAGTTGGTATTTCGCACCACCACCAACTGCTGTAAAGTCTTGTGAAAAGTCATTCCCTAAATCGATTAATTGTGAATGTTGTACTAGACCCAACACCGTAAACTTCGAACTTGGAAAGTAACTTAAGAATACTCCAGGAGTCAAACGTAAACTGTTATTTGCAAAACTATCTTCTTCCTTACCAAAGTTCGCTTCAGAATTGATTTCAGTAAAAATTTGCCATTTATTTCCAGGGAATGTGTAATCGTAAAAGAAACGGTTTTGCCAAATAAATCCGTTTTGATCTAGGAAGACACCTTGTTCTACTTCATTATCTACTAAAGGGATAAATAATGACGACTGAATAGAGAAGTTACCCACATTTTTAAATGGTACAAACTTGACAGATGGCGCAATAGATGTAAATCCGCTACGCGCACTTCCAGATTCTCCATCGAATTTGAATACATCCAAGGCATCTCTACCTCCGATTACGTTCGATCTAAACTCAAGAATAACCCCTAAATTGACTCGTTTGTTTTCTGACACTCCTGTATAGGCTTCTACTGTAGAGGTAAAAAATGTATTTCGCGGGATATCTCTTTCCGCTCCATCAGGTCCAAAAAGATCCCGAGTTTCTGTATATAAATTATTAAACCATTTAATGTCATATTGTCCTTTAGCAATAAGCTTCGACGGTGTTAGTGTTTGAATTACCGATCCTTGATCATCATCATTATCTGTGTCATCTTGACCAAAAGCAAACGATGTTGCTAATAATAAACTTAGTGCTAGTATTTTGTGTAATCGTTTCATTTTAATTGTATTTGCCCTACCCTAGTCCAATTTTTCAACTAAGGCCGGAGTTGTTTATAAAGTGTTTTAATTGATTTTTTATTTGGTATCATTCAGTTTCCAATCGTAAGGATAGTATGAAATTCTAGCCTTTGTATCAATTGGTTCTTTTCTAAATTTATTGATGTAATCTACCTCTGATCCATTTTGGGTAAAGTCGCCTTTGTACCATTCAAAAATTTGAGAGATCTGTACTTTTTTACCCTTTACTTTTATGAAGGATGGATTGTTTAATGCAATTTCTGTCTGACGTTGTAATTGCGCTTCCAGTTTTGCAGGTGTATATGCTTCATTTATAATAGGAGGACATCCTAAACCGGCACATACTAATACAAAGTGAAAGCGTGGTTCTGATTTGAAATTACCTCTTAGCAATTTGTTTTCAATATCATTTAATGTGATCTGCTTACCCCCTATATCATGTTTTGTCTTATCAAAAAAGCCATTAATATTTAGAGGTGACTTTGTTGGATATTTTTTTATTATTCCATTTATAACGGAAAGATTGTATCCGTTAATCCAAAAAGCTTGGTATGTTTTGGCGTCACTTTTACTTACCGTAATTCCCTTTGCGAGCTCTACGAGCTCATTTAAATCAGCTGGATCTGCCTTAATTGCTTTGTAATTCACCTTGCCATTAGTCACATGCTTACCAAAGAAGGTATCTGCCTTGGTGAAAAAGGCATCTGTATTTTGAGCGATACCAGTAGTACTTACTAGCATACCTATTATTAAAAGTTTATATAGTTTCATTTTGATGTGGTTTTCATTTTTTTTAACAACAGCTATGTCGAAGCTTACCCTAACGGGCTTACAAAAAAATTTGATTATTTTAAGAAAAAAAGTATTTCTGTAGTAAATACGCAGCTGCTCGTAATCAAGTTGATTTCCTTACACTTACATCCTTTATTTGTAATTATTCTAAATAGTTGAGTCAAGCGTAAAGTTCTTATCTTTAGTTTCGACACAAGGGTCATCGAACTAGGTTAGTCTTTCAATTCTAACCATTAAATACACCAACTAATATGGAACACATTGTAATCATTGGTAATGGTATTTCTGGCGTTGCGGCGGCTAGACATATACGGAAATTATCAGATAAGAGAATTACAATAATATCGGCAGAAACCGATCATTTCTTTTCTCGTACCGCGCTCATGTACATTTATATGGGACATATGAAGTACGAACATACCAAGCCTTATGAAGATTGGTTCTGGAAAAAGAACCGAATCGAACTTAAGAACGCATTTGTACAAACTGTAGACCATCAAAACAATCAATTGGTTTTTGCTGATGGCTCAACAATGAGCTATGACAAACTCATTCTAGCTGTTGGTTCTAAACCCAATAAGTTTGGTTGGCCTGGTCAAGATCTTGATGGTGTACAAGGCTTGTATGCAAAACAGGATGTTGATTTAATGGAGCAATACGCCCCAAACAACAAGGTTTGCAAAAGAGCGGTTATAGTCGGTGGTGGTTTAATTGGTATTGAAATGGCAGAGATGTTTCATTCAAGGAATATTCCGGTCACTTTTCTAGTACGTGAAGAAAGTTTTTGGAATGGTGTATTACCGGATGGCGAATCGGGTATGATAAATAGAGAAATAGAGCGAAACCATATTGACTTACGATTAAGCACCAATCTTGTTGAAATTTTAGCAGATGAAAACGGAAAAGCTAGGGCTGTTACTACTGACAAAGGAGATACCATTGAGTGTGATATCGTCGGACTTACTCCTGGAGTATCTCCAAATATTGACTTCTTAAAAGAAAGTGGTATCGAATTAGGTCGCGGTATTAAGGTAAATCGCCATCTTGAAACCAATATTCCAAACATATATGCTATTGGCGATTGTGCTGAGCAACATGAACCTATTGGAAATCGTCGCCCTATTGAAGCTGTTTGGTATACTGGCCGAATGATGGGTGAAACAGTAGCCCAGACCATTTGTGGTAATAGATTAGAGTATAAACCAGGACATTGGTTTAATAGTGCTAAGTTTTTTGATATTGAATATCAAACTTATGGTTGGGTATTTAGCACAAGAGCTTGTCCTGATTGTGATGCAAATTTTCATTGGATACATAAAGATGATGACAAATGCATTACAGTCGCTTTTAACAAAGACACCAAAGAATTTGTTGGCATTAATACATTCGGGATTAGAATGCGTCATGAAATATTTGATCGCTGGCTCACTGAAAAAAGAGACGTGAATTATGTTATGGAGCATTTAAAGGATGCCAATTTTGATCCGGAATTTTACTCACAATATGAAAAGGAAATAGTTTCACAATTTAATGCCGAAAACGGTACTAATATCCAGGTCAAGAAAAAGAGTTGGAAAAGAATTTTTAGCAACGCCTAACAAAAAGAAAAATGAAAGTAATTAAAAATATCGGCCTTGTTATATTCTTAGCAGGCTTATCAATATTCACGGCAGTAGTATTTGTCGGTACATTTAAATTAGAGCAATCGACTTTTGATGAATACGTCAAAAACAATAATATCAAAAGTGAATTGTTTATCGATGCAATTAATAAAGATGTAGTAGGAAAAGAGTTTAATGGCATGTTTGCTTTATCTCCGGTTATTGCACAAGCTTTGGAAACTGCAAATGCACAACATATCAAAAATAAAGAATGGGGTAAACGCATTTTCAGCAAACCACGTGATATGGCAGCTGCGCTTGGAAAACCCGCTGGCTCTGGCTTTATAACAAACAATAAAGGTATTATGTGGTTGCTCACTTTCGGACTGGGTATTCTAGGAGCACTCATGTTTATTTTACCTAATGTCATTCTACTTGGCAGAAAAGGGATTAAGAATAATGGTATTTATCTTGAAAGTGCTACCAATAGAGGCTGGATTGCTTGGCTAGTATTTATATTTCTGGTTAGTTTTTACCTGGTATTATACTTTGCACCTCAATATGCAGTAAACTGGACCTATTTAGTAGATCCTATTAGCAAAACATTAAGCGGAAATCCTGCAGGGCATTGGTTTGTATATGGCTTTATGTATTGTACAGTAATGACCGTAATGGCGGTTAGAATGTATATTAAGTATCGTCATAATATGTACCAAGTTGTAAGAACAACTTCGGTGTTATTTTTCCAAATAGTGTTTGCTTTTTTGATTCCTGAATTAATGGGAAGACTTCAAGGTAGTTATAACAAAGGGTATGATTTTAAAAATGCATTTCCATTAGATTATGACTTCTTTTTCTCGTGGAATTTGAAAGAGCTGATTGATGGAGGTGGGTTAGGTCTATTTATTTTGGTATGGGGAATTGTTTTAACCTTAGTAATAGTACCGGTAATGGTCTATTTTTTCGGAAAAAGATGGTATTGCAGCTGGGTATGTGGTTGCGGCGGTTTAGCTGAAACACTCGGAGATCCGTATCGTCAACACTCTAGCAAATCGCTTTTCTCTTGGAAAGTAGAACGCTGGCTAATACACGCTGTCTTAGTCTTTGCAATATTGATGACAGCGATGACATTATATGGCTTTTTTGCAGAAACAAGAACTGTATTAGGAATTAAAGTGCAGGCCGTAATGAATACTTATAGTTTATTAATTGGTGCCGTATTTGCCGGTGTGATCGGAACTGGGTTTTATCCCATATTCGGAAACAGGGTATGGTGTCGTTTTGGTTGCCCTTTAGCAGCTTACTTAGGATTCGTGCAGCGTTTTAAATCTCGTTTTAGAATTACAACGAACGGCGGACAATGTATTTCATGTGGAAACTGCTCTACATATTGCGAACAAGGAATCGATGTGCGCGCCTATGCTCAAAAAGGAGAGAATATCATTCGATCTAGTTGTGTGGGTTGTGGTGTTTGTTCTGCAGTTTGCCCTAGAGGTGTATTAAAATTAGAAAATGGTCCTGAAGCGGGTCGCATAAATCCAACTCAAGTGTTGTTAGGTAACGACGTAGATTTAATGGACTTGGTTAATAATAAATAAGAAAAAGCTTTATAACATAAAAAAGCCCAGACAAAATTGTCCGGGCTTTGTTTTTTAAAGACTGAAAGTAATATTATAGTACTTTTACGTTTACTGCGTTTAAACCTTTTTTGCCTTCTTTTAAATCGAATTCAACTTCATCGCCTTCGCGAATCTCGTCGATTAATCCAGAAATGTGAACGAAGTGCTCTTTTCCAGATCCTTCTTCAGTGATAAAACCAAAACCTTTGGTGTCATTGAAGAACTTTACTGTTCCTTTACTCATGGTAAAATATTATATTAATTAAGTTACAAAGATGCACCAAAAGTTCCAAATAATTACTATAAATCTGTTTTTTAATTATTTAGTAACCTAGGCTATATCTATAAGATACACAATATAGTAGTCTAAATATCACAGAATAATCATACATAGATTATCAATTTTGGCATTTCATGTTTTAACTTTCGGAACTTAAAATAAAGCATATGACCATTTTTATCGATATGGACGAAGTGATTGCAGATGCCTACGAAGCATTCATCACAAACTACAATACCGATTTTAACGAAAACCTTACGATTGAAGATTTTAAAGGAGCCGAAGCATGGGAGATCATTCCCCAAGATCGAAAAAAGCAAATGCGCAAATATCTTTATACAGATGGTTTTTTCAGAAGTTTTAAACCTATCGGAAATAGTCAAGATGTACTTGAGCAACTTTGCAAAGAACATGAAGTCTATATTGCATCGGCAGCGATGGAGTTTCCTAATTCACTTAAAGAAAAGTCGGATTGGCTAGATGAGTATTTCCCATTCATCCATTGGAAAAACCGGATCTTATGTGGCAATAAATTCATTTTAAAAGGCGACTTACTTATCGATGATCGGGCTTATAATCTAAAAGCGTTTAATGGCCATTCCCTACTTTTTACTTCACCGCATAATATTTATGAAAACAGTTTTCCAAGAGCAAATAACTGGGACGAGGCCTATCAGTTCATCAAATCAATTGAAAAATAGAAGATTTTATAATTTGTTCAAATTAAAAAAGCTCATAAGAGCAAACTTATGAGCTTTTTTGTTCCGTATCCATAACAATACCTTGTAGGCTAATTCAAAGTAATTTACGATTTGGGGTCGTATGTTTATAAAACAACTAAAAGGGGATTTACCCTACCTCTTTTTATTTCTTTTTTAAAAAATTTATATAAACTGAAGCTAATACAGCTAATGTAATTCCGATAATTGTGGCCGTATCCACTAAATTACCATTGGGCAACCAGCCAGAAATTTTAAATACCAAATAAGCAATATAACTTCTCGGGAGGTCGGTTTCGCCTAACTTATTCAGTACGTCATAATGCCAATCGGTTAAAAAACAATAACCAAAACCCCTCCATATTCCTAAAACAACCCAAGAGAATAGGGTAAGCATTAAGGTAATAAAATTCCATTTTCGAGTCTTCCTCCAAATCCATCCAAACAAATTGAAAAGGATAAAGAGACTATGAAAACTCAGAAAGAAATAATGAAGCAGTACAAGTTGTGTCTCATTCATTCTTAAAAATAAGAAACTTTAAAATTCCTGTTAGGTTAATAGCAAGTGTTTCGTCTAAACAGGCATTAGCTTAATTAACGACCATGTTTCAAAAAATCGCCTTACTAATCTTATTTGTATCCAGCCTTGGATCTACTACTAATTACGAAAAAGTATATTTTGAGAATGGCAATATAAAAGAAGAAGGCTGGAAAATGGGCGATTCTAAAATTCGCTATTGGAAATATTATCACCCAAATGGTCAAATTGCTAGTGAAGGCCATTATAAAAACAATAAAAAACAAAACTATTGGTATTTTTACCAACCCGAAGGCACAAAAGAAAAAGAAGGTCACTTCGTAAATGACCAAGCCACTAACTGGTGGTCTTTTTATGATGCCAGCGGAATTTTAATCCACAAATGCCAATTAAAAAATGGCATTAAAAATGGGTATTGTTTGATGTATAAAAAAAAGAAGATTGTTTCTGCTAGAAAGTACAAGCAGGGTAAAAAAATAAATGAATGGTATGATTTTAAGAGCTTTAAGCGCGACAACAACTTATCCGATCTTAAATGACACATATTAAAGTCATTATTCCTGCATATAATGAAGCTGACTCAATTGGAAGCGTTATAAACGAAATTCCTAATCATGTTAATGAAGTAATTGTGGTAAACAATGCTTCGACAGATGATACGGTTGCTAATGCAGAGAAAGCTGGGGCGACAGTGCTTACAGAAAACAACAAAGGCTATGGCTATGCATGCCTAAAAGGGATGCAATATATCGCAGAACAGTCTAACCAACCCGATATTCTCGTATTTATTGATGGAGACTATTCTGATTATCCAGAAGAGTTGGATAAAATAGTTGCTCCTATTATTGATGATGATATAGATTTTGTAATTGGTGCACGAAAAAAAACATTACAAGAAAAGGGGTCGATGACTCCACAACAACATTTTGGCAATTGGCTTGCTACTTTTTTAATGAAAATCTTGTTTAGGGCCCGGTTTACGGACCTTGGGCCGTTTCGCGCAATTAAATATGATAAATTGATAGCGCTGCAAATGGAGGATAAAACATACGGATGGACCGTAGAGATGCAATTAAAGGCGCTGAAGCAAAAACTAAGCTATGTTGAAGTGCCTGTGCGATATAAAAGACGAATAGGAGTCTCAAAAGTTTCAGGAACCATAAAAGGTGCTATATTTGCAGGCGTAAAAATCCTGGGTTGGATCTTTAAATACAGTTTAAAATAATGTCAGACGACACCATATATTCGATTAGTTTCCTCCTATTGGTGATCTACTTAATATCATTAATACTAATCTTTTGTTATGCATTGGCACAACTCAATCTGTTGTTCAATTATTTGCGTTCTAAAAAGAAGGAAGACAAAGGCGAAAAATTCGACCTTGCCAATAAGGAAGAAGTGCCGATTGTAACCATTCAGTTGCCTCTTTTTAATGAGCTGTATGTAACAGAACGATTACTTCAAAACATTGCCAAAATAGATTATCCGAAAGACAAGCTTGAGATTCAGGTATTAGATGATAGTACTGATGATGAAGCGGTAAAAATTGCGGCTGATCAAGTTGCTGAATTACAAAAACAAGGTCTCGATATTCAACATATACAACGCACCAATCGTGAAGGTTTTAAAGCTGGAGCATTAAAAGAAGGCTTAATTACTGCTAAAGGTGAGTATGTTGCCATTTTTGATGCCGATTTCCTACCTGAAGAGGATTGGTTAAAGCGCACAGTACCTCATTTTAAAGATCCTGAAATTGGTGTTGTACAAACCCGCTGGTCTCATATTAATCGCGAATATTCACTGCTTACCAAAGTACAAGCATTCGCTCTAGATGCACATTTCACACTAGAGCAAGTAGGTAGAAATAGCCAAGGCCATTTTATCAACTTTAATGGTACAGCAGGTATCTGGAGAAAAGAATGTATTATTGACGCAGGCAACTGGCAAGGTGATACACTTACTGAAGATCTTGATCTTAGTTACCGTGCTCAACTTAATAACTGGAAGTTTAAATATCTTGAAGATGTTGAAACTCCAGCCGAATTACCCGTAGTAATTAGTGCAGCACGCACGCAGCAATTCCGTTGGAATAAGGGTGGAGCAGAGAACTTTCAAAAGATGCTTCGCGAGGTAATTCACTCGAAAAATATCTCATTTAAAACAAAAGTACATGGCATTTTACACTTGCTAAACAGCACCATGTTCTTAAACGTATTTATCGTTGCGGTTTTAAGTATCCCAATGCTATATGTAAAAAATTATTTTGCTGATTTACAGGGCTATTTTATTGCGATGAGTTTCTTTATTATTAGCACAATCATCTTCTTTATTTGTTATTGGGTGATGTATAAAAATATTAAAGGTGGGGGTGGTTTTAGCCGTTTTATTGAATATATACAGATGTTCTTTACCTTCTTCTCGGTAGCAATGGGCTTTTCTTTACACAACTCTATTGCTGTAATTGAAGGGCATATTCGCAAACGAAGTGAGTTCGTTCGAACACCAAAATTCAATATCAAAAACTTAACGGATTCATGGAAAGGAAACAAATACCTTCGTAAACGACCATCGGCTAATGTGATTATTGAAGGTGCCTTAGCACTTTACTTCGCCTTTGGTATGATAAGCTCATACTTGGTCGCTTTCATTGGTGAAGATAAACTAGATCCTAGTCTTCATTATGATTTTGGATTATTCCCATTTCATTTAATGTTGTTTATAGGTTTCGGTTATGTATTCTTTAAATCGATTACATCTAAGGCCTAATGAAGTTGTGGAGGTTGCATAAACTTCCTATTCTCTATGCACTACTTTCGGTGCTGTTTTATGTAGTTTTTGCTTATGATCTAGAGCGATCTGATCTTGTCAAGCTATTTAGCTTGTACACAGCATTATTTGTCTTCTTTTATAAAATATTACAAGCAGCTAAAGTCGACTTTAAACTACTCCTAGGTTTTGCCATTTTACTGCGTTTAGTATTTCTGGCAGCCACACCCAATTTATCACAAGACTTTTATCGCTTTATTTGGGACGGTAGAGTGCTTGTCGCGGGCTACAATCCCTATTTATATCTACCAAAAGAGTTGATAGCGACAGGAACCGCACCTATCGCAGATGCGCAGGAATTATTTAACGGCATGGGAAGTTTAAGTTCACGAAATTACACCAACTACCCTCCCATTAATCAATTGTGTTTTGCAATTGCTGGATTGCTAGCAGGTAAAAGCGTAGTTGGGGCTACAGTCATCTTAAGAATATTGATCATAGCAGCCGATATCGGAACCATCCTGATAGGGAAAAAATTACTTGAGAAATTAAATATTCCTGTAGATCGCATTTTTTGGTACGCATTAAATCCCTTTATTATTATCGAACTCACAGGAAACCTTCATTTTGAAGGAGTGATGATCTTCTTTCTTATTTTGGGGTTATATCTATTACATAACAAAAAATGGATTTGGGCGGGAATCGCAATTGCCGCTTCTATATCTGTCAAGCTTATTCCGTTGATATTGCTTCCTGTTTTCTTTCAGTTTTTTACGCAACAAAAGGTTCTCGACACACTTAAAAACCCATTTAGCAAGAAACACCTCATCCCCAACCCTTCTCCTCAAGGAGAAGGGAGTTTTTTAAAACGACTAACTTCACTTGTTGGTTTTTATTTGATAATCCTAATGACCATTATCGCTTTATTTATCCCATTTTTTTCATCAGAATTTATCAGTAATTACCAGCAAACAATTAGGCTTTGGTTTAGCAATTTTGAGTTTAATGCGAGCTTGTACTATATCGCTAGAGAAATTGGATACGCATTTCGAGGATACAATGAAATAAAGATTATCGGTAAGTACATTCCCCCTATTATAATAGCAATTGTTTTGCTAATCACATTTGTTAGAAATAACATCAGCATGAAAAATCTGATTACGGGAATGTTGTTAGCACTAAGTTGCTACTTCTTTATTTCTACCACCGTGCATCCTTGGTATGTAGCTACATTGTTGATTTTAAGTGTCTTTACAAAATATCGTTTCCCGCTAGTATGGAGCTTCGTGGTTATTTTCAGCTATACCGCTTATGCTAATGATAACTTTAAAGAAAATCTTTGGTTTGTGGGTGCTGAATATATCATTGTTTATGGTTTCTTTATTTGGGAAGTGTTTTTTAAGACTACCCGAAAAATAGAAACTACAGCATTTTCAAATTACTAACCTCTAGCTCTGTTAAAGTACGATATTTACCACGAGGTAGATCTTTTTTGGTAAGTCCACCGTAAGAAACGCGGTCTAACAATGTTATTTTATAATCTAGATGGTTAAAAATATTATGAACCAATTCTCCTTTAGCAGTATATACATGAATACCAACTTCAGTATGTGGTTTGTCATCGATATAGGATATATCAACTACTGATGTTTTTTTACCACGTATATTGATTCCTTCTTTTATCTTTTCTAAATCCTCATTTTTTAAAGGTTTATCAAGGCTCACCTGATAAATCACTCTTATCTTATGATTATTGCTATTAAGTTTTTTAGAAAGATCCCCATCATTGGTTAAAAGAAGTAATCCCATTCCCTGTTTTTCTAACTTGCCCACAGGTATCGTTTTTTCGCTAACTACATTTTTAACTAAGTCGAATACAGATTTTGATTCATCTTGTTTTGTCGTTACCAAAAATCCCTTGGGTTTGTTTAGCAGAATATAGTGTGGTTTTTCTGGATTAATTCGAGCACCATCAAAGCGAACTTCATCGGTTAGCTTTACCTTATACCCCATTTCGGTAATCACCTGACCATTTACCGTAACGCTGCCAATTTGAATATGCATATCGGCATCACGTCTTGAACAAATACCGGCGTTGGCAATGTATTTGTTTAATCGCATTTCATTTGGGTTAGAAACCTTCTTTTTCTGCGCACCTGGTTTCGGCATGTTTCCTTTTCTATTAGGTCGGTTTCGTCTTTGATTACTCATCCTGAAAATTTTTGCAAAAGTAAGTCCAATAAATGGATATTCAATGCGGTAAGTGGGATATGTCGCAAACCTACAAGGAGGTCTTGACTCTGCCCTACCAGACATTGGAATAATTAAGGGTTTTAGTCTTCAAACCTCGCAGTACTTTGTCTTTCTCGATTTACATGCAGTTGCGTGACATCAGGGCGCGAATAATGACCTACAGGATCGAAATTTTGCCGCTCTTCATAAACTCTGTTGAAATCTAAGGTCTCATAAATAAGTCCATCAGTAGTCATATCGGGTTCGATAATAAACTCACCATCAGGGCCAGCGATACATGATCCTCCATTTGATAAAACATCGGGAGATTTAACAAGTATTTGATCTAAATGAGGCGTGTCCTTCGGGAAATCTTCTTTTCGCATTATACTTGAAACCGATAGCACATAACTTCGCGATTCTCTTGCTATAAAACGGGTAATATCTTTTGTATTATGATCACTTCCTGGCCAAACAGCAACATGCAAATTTTCACCTTGAGCATACATAGCAGCACGTGGTAAAGGCATCCAATTTTCCCAGCAATTTAATCCACCCACGGTGAATTGCTTTAGAGGATGCACCTTCAATCCATTTCCATCTCCTGGAGCCCATGTTAAGCGTTCATCGTAAGTAGGCTGCAATTTTCGGTGAACTGATTTGATAATTCCATTTTGATCAATATAGACTAAGGAGCAATAAATACTATGTCCCCCACGATCAGCAGCACGTTCCATCATGCCTAAGTAAATAGCGATTTTATGTTTTTTCGCTAATTCGCATACACTATCTAATTCGCCTGCTTCTATTTGAATTGAATTGCGAACATAATGGCCATGAATTTCTTTATTGACTTTTTTATCCCATTCGGCACCTCCTGTTAATGCCAACCAGTATGGATAACCAGGTAAATGCGCTTCACCAAAAACTACTAATTCAGCTTGGTTATTGGCCGCTTCTTCAATATGATCTTTTACTTTTTGAAGACTTGCTTCTTTATTAAGCCATACAGGACTTATTTGGGCAAGAGCTACTTTTAGATGGTTTGGTTTGCTCATTTTGAATTTATGTTTTTGGAATTATAGTATCCTGCTTAGTACAAGATCAATATCCAACAGCAAAATACTAAACACTCCTGATACGATTACGAACTTTAAGATATTATGTAGCAGCAAATAATGATTTCGGCTACCTGCTCTAAAAAGTAGTAGTAGAAAAACTAGCAGTAAAATTACACTGGCATAAAAATAATAGTGCATCAATCCTAAATCGAAATACTTTGCCAGCAAGAAAATAGGCACTAAGGTTAAAACTACTAAGAATGTAATCAGGCCTTTTGACATTCGTTCCCCAAACAAAACAGGAATGGTCTTATAATTTTGGGCTAAGTCCCCCTTTAAATTTTCTAAATCCTTTACCAACTCACGCATTGCAATTACCAAGAATAAGAAAGTGGCGTGTACGAAAATGACCGTTTCGAAATTTTTGTAATAAATGAATACTGCAAAAAATGGTGTAATTGCCAATAATGCAGAAATCAAATTGCCTAGAAATGGGATTTTTTTAAGTCGGTGAGAATACCACCAAATCCCGAAAATATAGAAGGCAAAAAATACTACCGCCCGAAACGACACATAGCTGGCAAAAAATATAGAACCAAAGTTTAATACAAAATAAGTGGTAAGTTTCGTCCGCTGACTTACCAATCGATCGAGCATCGACTTTTTAGGTCTATTTATAAGGTCCTTTTCGGCATCGTAAAAATTATTGATGATATAGCCACCAGCAATTGCCAGTGCTGTTGCCGTAACCAACATAAACAAATTAAGATCGAAAACCACTTGACCAAGCGGTTTATTAGGTGCTAGTATATAAATGGAACTTAGATACTGAGCAAGAGTAATAATCAGAATATTATAGCCTCTGACCACTGAAAATAAACTTACAAACTTTAAAAGCAGTAGTTTATTCTTGCGAGAAAACATGTTGGTAGAATAATTAGAAGTTGTAAACCACCTCTAATTTATGATCTTTTAATGCTGCTTTGGCCTTGTCAATATCCTCAGTAAAACCAAGAATATAACCACCTCCGCCCGAGCCGCATAATTTTAAGTAATAATCGTTAGTTTCAATACCTTTTTTCCAAAGTGCATGAAACTGCTTTGGTATCATTGGTTTAAAATTATCAAAAACCACATTAGATAAGTGCTTGATATTTCCAAACAGCGACTTAAAATCTCCTGCTAAGAAATCTTCAACACAAGAGTCGGTATATTTTACAAACTTATCCTTAAGCATATTACGGAAACCTTCTTGTTTCATGCGCTCCATAAATAAGTTTACCATAGGAGCAGTTTCTCCTACGATTCCACTATCTAATAAAAAAACAGCGCCTTTTCCGTTAGTGTTTTGTGAAGGTATGCCTGTTGGTTCTATATTATCTTTTGAGTTGATTAAAATCGGTAAGCTTAAATAGCTGTTTAGTGGATCTAAGCCTGAAGATTTGCCATGAAAAAAAGACTCCATTCCAGCAAAAATCCCTTTTAGAATTAAAAGTTTGTCTCGTGTAAGATTCTCTAAAACTGTGATTTTATTGGTCGCATATTTATCATAAATAGCAGCAACCAATGCCCCGCTACTTCCCACGCCATATCCTTGCGGAATACTACTATCAAAATACATCCCTGAGTTAACATCTTTCTTTAAACGATCGATATCGAACTCGACTAAATTGGGATTGTTGCTTTGAAATTCTTCTAAATAACTAGCAAATGAAATTAAACTTTTATTCGATTTGGCAGCGTGATCTGTCAACTCTTCATCCCATTTTAAAGCGCCTTTAAAAAAGTTATAAGGGATAGAAAGTCCTTTAGAATCTTTAATAATTCCATATTCCCCAAAGAGAAGTATTTTTGAATAAAACAGGGGTCCTTTCATTTATTTATTGTCATTTAGACTTAAGAGCTAATTTCTATTATATTGAAAGATAAGAAATAAATTTTGTTTAAAGCAATTTATATATTGATAAACAAAAGTTAATTTATCTAATCTCAGACTTTCAATCTCGAGGCACCAGCCCCTACTCGGTCGCAAATATAATGCCCATTTTGGCAGTATTCAACTAATTGATCTTTAATAAACTGAAAAATACGTACTGAATCGTTTTCGGGATACAAAATATGAACATTCGCTCCTGCATCTAAGGTAAAACCTATTGGTAATCCGGTTTCTTTTCTAAACTCCCAAATCTTATTTATGACCTTTAATGTATTGGGTTTCATCAAAATAAAATAAGGGTTAGAAGTCATCATCATCGCATGTAATGTTAAGGCCTCACTTTCCATGATATTGATGAATCCTTCCAAGTCACCTTCCTTTAAAATCGTTCTTAGCTTACTCAAATTTTCATGCGCTTGCAAAAATCTATTTTTAGCGAAAGGATGTCCATGCATTAAATCATGACCAACAGTACTACTCACTTGTTTTTCACCTTTATCAATAAGTAGGATTGTATCGTGGTAGTTTTTGAAATTGGGGTGTACCGTATCAGGATATTGAATTCCGAAAAGATCATTACTTCCTTTGATATGATCATGTTCTCCCCAAACAATTAAATCGCCTTCAATGCTTCGGCAAGCACTACCCGACCCTAAACGCGCTAAAAAAGATGCTTTTTTGTTGAAGAACTCCTCGGTCATATCTCCAACTAATTCTTTTTCAACACTCATTAGGCACAATGCCAACGCACTCATGCCGCTTGCAGAAGAGGCTATACCACTACTATGTGGAAATGTGTTTTCTGTTTCTATTTTGAAATGGAAATTGCGAACAAATGGACAGTACTCTTCAATACGCTCGAAAAACTTGAAGATTTTGGGCTTAAAAGCTTCGTTCTTCTCACCTTCAAAATACACATCAAACGACAGCGAATTACCAGGGTAAATCTTGGGCGAATAGTACATTTTTGTTTTCGTGCGACAAGCGTCTAGGGTAAAACTTATCGATGGGTTTTCTGGGAGTTGAGGGTCACGTTTACCCCAATACTTTACTAGAGCTATATTACTTGGTGACTGCCAGCCTACAACACCGTTTTCTACTTCGTTTTTATAGGATGAAGGAATAAATTGTCTCAAAAAACTAAATTATTTTTAACAAAGGTAGCACTTATTCAATGTATGTTGAAATTAACATTTTCACAATTCAAATTAATTCCTATTTTAGTGACTAACTACCAGCCAGATGAAGGATAATATCGTAAAAATTTTCACCGCCATTTCCGTTTGCCTTATTATTGGCTTCATGTCGGGCTTCGCTACACAGTCATCCATCAACGATTGGTATGTATCACTTAACAAACCAAGTTTTAATCCACCTAACGAAATTTTTGGCCCTGTTTGGGTTGTGCTTTATGTAATGATGGGCATTGCCGCTGGATTAGTTTGGCAACGTGGATTTTATCACAAATGGGTGAAAACCGCGCTTTATCATTTCGGATTTCAATTGTTATTAAATGGGATGTGGAGCATTACTTTTTTTGGTTTGCGTAAACCTTTTATAGGACTACTTGTCATCATTGCTTTAATTGTTATGATTATTCTCACAATACGCTGGTTTAAGGTAGTTGATAAACGTGCAGCTTATTTAATGTATCCTTATTTAGCTTGGGTACTCTTTGCCACTATTTTGAATTTTAGTATTTGGCAACTTAATTAAGGTGGAAACTCCAAATTCCAAAAAGGCATAATTTTTCCTACGCTATAGGTTAACCCACCATCTCAATCAATTTGACCATCGTTTTATAATTACGCGTGGTTGCTGCTACTTTTAATTTCTTTTCAAAAAAGTTGTTGTTAAACTTTGCTTTCCCGTAACCCGCTTCACAAAAGAAATAAACGCACTCATTGGTGATGGTAAATTCTTCTTTTTCGTAACTTAAAGTAGTTACTTCATTAATTAGCAAACTATCGGGAGGCGTATGCAAAATGGTGAAATAACTTTTTCCTAGTTTTTCTTTCTTAAAAGGGCAGTTAGTTAAAATGGTCTCTAACTGTTCTTTAGTTCTTACTAAAACTGGTACTTCAAAACCATAACGTGATAAAATACATTGCTTGATCTTCCAAGCCAGCTCATTCGTTTTTATTTCTCTAGATTGAAAAACAACATTCCCGCTTTGGATATAGGTATGCACATTGCTAAGTCCGTTTTCTTCTAAAATAGCTCTAAGGTCAGCCATCAAAATTTTCTTTTGGCCACTTACATTTATTCCCCTTAACAAAGCGATATATGTTTGCATACTTATTAAAACTAAAAAAGCCCCCAATATTGGAGGCTTTAAATTACTATTTTATTCTTTTATGGCATTGGCACCGGTGCAGGAGGAGTTCCTATAATTGGTACTCTATAAAAAATACCGTCTTGCACATTTACTGATCCATCTTCGTTATTTGCGGTAAATTTAAATACTCCTGATATAAAATTCTCTTCCGTATTATATTCAGAAATTGTTACGTTACCAGTATTTCCCGTTTCACCAGTAAAGAAAGTACCGTCACCTTCTTTTGTATACGTTCCTGTGTTTCTCAGGTTCTCACCTAAGCCGTAAATTCCCGTATTCAAGTCGACAATTTGTAGAGTGATTTTCTCAACAGTCATGGTACCCTCAAGTATCCATACATCGTCTTCACCCGGCGTTACGCCGAGCTGAGTTGCCCTAAAAAATTCACCATCAATCGTACCTTGAAAGGCCGGTGTGTTGTCATCGATATCATCTTCGCAGCTAACCATAGCTCCTAGAAGTACAAATAAGTAGATTAGTTTTTTCATTTGTTTAAGTTAGATTTGGATTCTAAACCTCAAATATAACGCAAAAAAGCATGTTTTATTTGGCTGTAAACTAATTAATTTGGGTATCTTTGCGCCCTTAATTAATAACAGGGGTCGAGTACCCCACAATTAATAGCATATGCCTGTTAAAATTAGATTACAAAGACACGGTAAAAAAGGAAAACCTTTTTACTGGATCGTAGCCGCCGATGCGCGTGCAAAAAGAGATGGTCGTTTCTTGGAGAAATTAGGAATTTATAATCCTAATACGAATCCTGCAACGATTGAAGTAAACGTTGACAACTCAGTAAAATGGTTGCAAAACGGAGCACAACCAACAGATACTGCAAAAGCAATTTTGTCGTATAAAGGTGTGATGCTAAAAAAACACTTAGCTGGTGGCGTAGCAAAAGGCGCTTTAACTGAAGAGCAAGCTGAAGAAAAATTCAATGCTTGGTTAGCAGAAAAAGAAGCTAAAATTAACGCTAAGAAAGACGGATTAACTAAAGCTCAGGAAGAAGCAAAAGCTGTTGCCCTAGCTGCAGAAAAAGAAGTTAATGAAAAGCGTAATGCTGTAGCTGTAGAAGAAGAAGCTCCTGTTGAAGAAGCAACCGAAGCTGTAGCAGAGGAAGCAACTGAAGCTGTAGTTGAAGAGACTGCTGCCGAAGAAGCTCCTGCAGTTGAAGAAGCACCAGCGACTGAAGAGGCTCCTGCTGAAGAAGCTGCTCCTGAAGCTGAAGCAAGCGCAGAAGAAACAAAAGAAGAAGCAGCTGAATAATTAAAATAACGATGAGATGAGAAAAGAAGATTGCTTCTACCTCGGTACCATCGTTTCTAAATTCAGTTTTAAAGGGGAGTTACTAGTCAAACTAGATACAGACGAACCAGAAGCTTACAGTAAATTGGAATCAGTTTTTATTGCCCTTGGTAATAATCTGGTTCCTTTTTTTATTGAACGATGTTCATTACAAAAAAGTAGTTTACTTCGCGTTAAGTTCGAAGATGTAAATGATGAGGCTGATGCTGAATCGCTTTTAAAATCCGAACTTTACCTTCCCCTTGATTTTTTACCTAAACTAGAAGGAAATCAGTTTTACTTTCACGAAATTATCGGTTTTTCGGTCCAAGACGAACGTTTCGGTGCTGTTGGCACTATAACTGGAGTAAACGACACGACCTCACAAGCACTTTTTGAAATAGATAAGGACGGCAAGGAGATTCTTATTCCTATAAATGATGATTTTATTTTGGAAGTGAATCGAGAAGATAAGGTTATCAAAGTTGATGTTCCTGAGGGTTTGATAGAATTATATCTTAGTTAAATCCCAATACTCAAATCCAAAATCCCAATTTTCTTGATGTCGTTAATACAAGATCTTAGTTTCTAAATTCATTGGTCTAAAAATTTGTAGCTTTAAGTAAACCACCTTTTGAATGACCAAAACATATAATCTTGAGGAACGTACCTATGAATTTGCTCGCAATTGTAGATTTCTTATAGCCAAACTTCCAAAAACTATTCAAAATATAGAGGATGGAAAACAATTGGTAAGATCTTCGGGTTCTGTTGCAGCAAACTATATTGAAGCCAATGAAAAATTAGGAGATAAGGACTTTGTTTTTCGAGTTAAAATTGCAAGAAAAGAAGCAAAAGAAAGTAAATTGTGGCTTCGCCTATTAGAAACGCAGAATCCAAAACTTAAAGAGTTTATCAACCCATTATATAATGAGGCGGATGAACTAAGAAAAATCTTATCAGCTATACTTAATAAATCCTAATTTTTTTGGGATTTGGAATTTCAATCATTGGAATTTATGAATAAGCCATTTCAGTTCAAACAGTTTTCAGTGAAACAGGATAAGTGCGCAATGAAAATTGGCACCGATGGAGTTTTGCTGGGTTCTTGGGCGAGAATTGACCACAATCCATTTTCGATATTAGATATTGGCTCAGGCACCGGAATTTTAAGTTTGATGTTGGCGCAGCGATGCCATGCGGAAGTAATTGAAGCTATCGAAATTGATTCGGATGCATATGAGCAATGTGCTGGAAATTTTGAGTCCTCACCCTGGAACGATCGTTTGTTCTGTTACCACGCTGGATTATTAGAATTTGCGCAAGAAGTTGATGATGAATTTGATTTAATTGTTAGCAACCCTCCTTTTTACAAGCCAACTGAAACCATTACAGAGAAAGCGCGAGCTACAGCTCGTTTTCAAGACGCAATGCCATTTGAACATTTAATTGCATGTACCGCTAAGCTACTATCAGAAGTGGGAAAATTTGCTGTAATTATTCCGTTTGATGAAGAAGAAGGGTTTATTGAATTATCAAAAAACTACGGGCTTTTTACTGAACGCATTACTCGCGTTAAAGGAACTGAGGAAGCCTCAATAAAAAGAAGTCTATTGCAATTTTCGAAAATCGAATCAATAGTTGAAGAAGGCGAGCTCGTAATCGAAAAAAGAAGGCATGATTATACAGAAGACTACATAGCGCTGACCAAAGACTTCTACATGAAAATGTAAATTTCGGACAAAAGACTCCTTGTTTTATTTGAACCTAGCATAAAGGCATTATTTTTATTCCTCAAACCATCTACACATGAAATTCTTACAAAAAGAAATCATATTGCCAGCACATCCCAGAGGGTTTCATTTGATTACTGATATCATTTTAGAGGCTATTCCAGCACTAAAAGAAATTAAGATTGGCCAGCTACAGGTTTTTATCAAACACACTTCAGCCAGCCTTACAATTAACGAAAATGCCGACCCAACTGTACGAACTGATTTTGAAAGTCATATGAACAAAATGGTTCCAGAAAATGCCTCTTATTATGTTCACACCTATGAAGGACCAGATGATATGCCAGCACATATAAAGTCATCCTTAATGGGTGCTTCAGTTCAAATTCCTATTACTAACGGACGATTAAACTTAGGTACTTGGCAGGGCATCTATTTATGTGAGCATCGAGATCAAGGTGGAAGTAGGAAGTTGGTATTAACTGCAATAGGAAATTGTTAAATTCATAACAATTAATCAATCAATTGTTGTATTTCTTTTATCTATCTTTGACATATAAAATTGCTACAAAATGAAACCAGACCTTTTCGAAGCACCAGATTACTACAACCTTGATGACCTATTAAACGATGAACATAAATTAGTTCGTGATGCGGCTCGTCAATGGGTAAAAAGGGATGTTTCTCCAATTATAGAAGACTATGCACAAAAGGCAGAGTTCCCAAAACAAATAATCGGTGGGCTAGCTGAAATTGGCGCATTTGGCCCCTACATTCCAGAGGAATATGGTGGCGCTGGTTTAGATCAAATCTCTTATGGTTTGATCATGCAAGAAATTGAGCGCGGTGATAGTGGTGTTCGTTCAACTGCATCGGTGCAATCGTCATTAGTAATGTACCCTATTTACACCTATGGAACAGAGGAACAGCGTAAAAAATATTTACCAAAACTAGCTTCTGGTGAATTTATGGGTTGCTTTGGTTTGACAGAACCCAACCACGGATCGAATCCTGGTGGAATGGAAACCAAATTCGAAGATAAAGGCGATCATTTTCTGTTAAACGGCGCCAAATTATGGATCTCAAATTCACCCTTTGCAGATATTGCAGTAGTATGGGCAAAAAATGAAGAAGGGCGCATTCATGGTCTAATCGTAGAACGTGGTATGGAAGGTTTTACGACACCAGAAACTCATAATAAATGGTCATTACGTGCATCAGCTACTGGAGAGTTAGTTTTTAACGACGTTAAAGTGCCAAAAGAGAATTTACTACCTAATAAAAGTGGACTTGGAGCTCCTCTTGGGTGCCTAGATTCTGCCAGATACGGAATTTCATGGGGTGCAATAGGAGCGGCAATGGACTGTTATGATACAGCCTTACGATATGCAAAGGAGCGTATTCAATTTGGAAAACCGATAGCAGCTACCCAGCTTCAACAGAAAAAATTAGCCGAAATGATCACCGAGATCACCAAAGCCCAACTATTGGCTTTCAGATTAGGCCAGCTTAAAAACGAAGGAAGAGCAACTACTGCTCAAATATCTATGGCAAAACGCAATAATGTAGATATGGCAATCAATATAGCGCGCGAAGCGAGACAAGTTTTAGGCGGTATGGGTATTACCGGAGAGTACAGTATTATGCGCCATATGATGAACCTAGAATCGGTTATTACTTATGAGGGTACTCATGATATTCATTTATTGATTACTGGAATGGATATTACAGGACATGCAGCTTTTAAATAACAGCTATTCATAATAAAAAAGGAGGCTTTTCTTGCATTCCTACTGAGAAAGAATTACAAATTCTGATCGTCTATTTAATTCATGATCTTCTTTAGAGCAGGGAATATCATTGGCACATTGATTAATTAACTGCGATTCTCCAAAACCTTTTCCACTAAGTCGATTTGCATCAATGCCCTTACTTATCAAATATTGTACTGTAGATTCTGCACGTCTGTTAGATAATGCCATATTATAAGCATCATCAGCCCTACTATCGGTATGCGAGCGCACCTCCATTTTTATCTGAGGATATAGATTCATTACCTCCACTACTTTATCCAATTGTGCTAGTGAATCGCCTTCTTGAATAATTGCAGAGTCAAATTCAAAATAAATTACTTGCAGTTGCAAAATCTTACTTAAATCATCGTTTACATCGGTAATGGCCTTATCAAATTCTAAAACAACATCAATGTTTACCGTAGCTGCCTTATCCGTTTTAGCAACAACTATCTCGTTAGTGACATAATCGTCCGCCTTTGCCCTAATTAAATGATTTTTCGTAGCATCGGTGGTAAACGTATAATTACCATTAGTTACAATAACTTCCTCAAGCACCACTCCAGCTTCATCTATTAACTGAACTGTCGCAGTATCAATTATCTCATTTTCATCCTTTGATTTTACACTTCCTGAAACGATAAGATCGATCTTCTCGACAATCGGCTTTGTTTCAACAAAACTATAGATATCATCATCGCCTTTTCCACCCTCGCGGTTAGATGCAAAAAACCCCTTCTTCGTACTATCATTAATAATAAAACTGAAATCATCTTTAGGTGAATTTACTGGACTCCCAACGTTGACCACATTAGTGGTTGGAGCGCTATTTTCATCAAGGCGAACTGTAAAAACATCCAATCCACCTAGCCCTAAATGACCATCGGAAGCAAAATACAGCTTGCCTTCTGCTGATATATATGGAAAGGTCTCTCTTCCTTCAGTATTAATTACATCACCAAGGTTCCTTGGTTTACTAAAGCCACCATCTTCTAAAACATCAACAACATAAATATCACCATAGCCTTTTGTACCCGGCATATCAGATGCGAAATACAGTTTCTTACCATCGGCACTTAATGCAGGATGCGCATAGGTATGTTTATGATCAGTAAAAGGAAGGGGTTCTACCTCAACCCATCTATCTTTTTTTCTTGTGGCTCTATATAAGCGTAATCTATTTAGTGTACCGCCTTGTTCTTTTAATAAGCTGTTGCGCGTAAAATACACGGTATTACCATCTGCAGTAAAGGTCGTAGATGATTCATGAAAACTTGTATTAATTCTTCCTTTTAATTTTTTTGGGGTTTGACCAGCCTCGGCATCAGGATTCAAAGAAACTTCGTATAGATCGATAAAGGGTTTTGCATCCCATTCGTGAATAAACTTTGTAAACAAGCTTTTGTTTAGTGATGAAGAAAAAATCAGCTTATCTCCAACAACCATAGGTGAAAAATCGGCATTTGGCGTATTAAATGGAACCGCACTAATGTTATACCTCCCTGATTGAGCGCCAATATCCTCGAGATAATCAGGATTTTCACGATAAAGAATTGCACGCCGGTCAGTGCTATTTAACTCAGTAAATTTCTGGAGATACACATTCGCTTCGTCGTATTTTTTAACCGATTTCAAAGTTTGAGAATAGCGATAGAAATACTCAGGCTCTATTTCCTTATTCAATGCCATTAGTTGTTCATACCACTTATTAGCCTCCACTAGTTTAGCATTGAAATAATAACTATCTCCTAAACGTTTAAATATCTTAACAGATTTTTCTCCGTTTTTTACTTCTCGCTCATACTCGTTGATAGCCTTGTTATAGTTATAATTATCATAGGCTTTATCTGCCTCTGTTTCCTGTTCTTGCGCAAAAGCAAAAAGGCTTATCATAACTAAAATTAATGAGGCAGTAAGTTTCATGATATTGATTGTTGGTTTTGTCAGCGCATATATTGCACAACTATAAAATTATTAAAAAAATCGGGGAGACAAAGTACCTCCGGTACTTCTAAAGAGTTCGAACCTTAGAAATATCTCGTGCGAGCCAGAATTTGCGCTTCCTAAAGTGGTTAATTCTGCATCATAAGCATACCCTATTAATAAAGAATCATTTATTTGGAATCCGGCCATTCCACTAATTGCTGCACCCCATCGATATGCTAAACCGGCTCTAACTTTATCATTGAACAGAACATTTACCGACAGGTCAACTTGCAACGGTGCACCTTGCACCATTTTAGTCAGGATTGTTGGCTTTAGTTTTGTAAAATAATCCAAATCAAAAACATAGCCCCCTATTAAATAAAGATTAGCTCGTTCTTTAGCGAGCAATGTAACGGCTTCATCATCATTAAAAATACCTTCATCAAAATGGTTCGTCTCTAATAAATTTGGAACTGATACACCGACGTACCCTTTTTCACCATATAAAAAAGCGCCAACCCCTACATTTGGTGAGAATCGATTATCAATATTATTTTGAAATCTAGGATCAATCTCAGAGCCTTCCAAACGACTAAAGTCAACATCTAACAAATTTCCACCCGCTTTTAGTCCTAAATTAAGACTTAGATCGCTATTCATTCGCAGCGTATATGCAAAATCGGCATAGAAATAGGTTTCATTAGACGGGCCTATCTTATCATTTACAATTGACAGTCCGAAACCAACATTTTCCGCTACAGGAGAATTTAAGGTCAATGTTTGTGTTTCAGGGGCTCCATCAAAACCAACCCATTGTGAACGATATAAACCTGTTATACTTAAATACCCTCGTGAGCCAGCGTAAGCAGGATTTACACTTACCGTATTATACATATACTGAGTATACTGCGCATCTTGTTGGGCATTTACTCTTGACAAAGCACTAAATGTCAATACAATACAGAAAAATAATTTTAATCTCATTCGTGATACAAATTAAGCTTTTTCTAATTGATAGAAACCGATCTTTTTAACAATTGTAAAACGTAAAATAACATACTATCGCATTCAAATCCCATACCGTAATGTTAAAAAAACAGTATGAGATTTTTTTAAATCTACATACGCAACTGACAATGAGTGTTTTAAGTAAATACAATCAGTTTTCACTCATTAATTTCTTTTAATTCTTAAGTTTGCATCGATGAAAAATTTCCATAGCATTTTATTGACTTTATTTTGTCTTTTTATGGCAATGACTTCAGTTTTCGGACAAGAAGAGAATGAAGTGATTAAGCGTATCAAGGAAAGACCCCTTAAAACCGTTGCTTTTGAACTTGTTCATAAAGCGCCTCAGCATCCTGACTGCACTGACTCCAAAGAAGACCCTCAAGGACGACGTTGTTTAACCCAAACCTTGGTAAAAAAAATAAGTGAAGATTTTAATAAACCTTTGTTGTTTGCTACTCCTAATGGGCAACGCCGAATTATCATTACCATTTTAATTAATGAACGTGGCAAAATCCAATTCTCAAGCACCAATTCTAAAGATGAAGTTTTTGATAAGGAAATTAAGCGCATTATAGAAACCGTCCCTCAACTAAGCCCAGGAATGCACATGCGTGAACCAGCACGAGTTCGTTTACGATTGCCTATGACGTTTGTAGTAAGTGACTAATCTAACCGAAGGTTTCTCTAACTTTTTTAGGCAGACTCTGTACAACTAATTCATACGAATGATCAATTAGATCAGTTACTAATTCAGGAGGTAGTTGTTGAACAAAAACTGTATTCCAGTGCTTTTTACTCATATGATAACCAGGTATAATCAATCCATCATATTCTGCTCTTAATTCTTCAGAGCGTTCGGGATCGCATTTTAAGTTAATTTGAAAAGGAATTCGTTCTATTCCACAAAGTGCAAACATTTTTCCTGCTACTTTAAATACCAAAGTGTGCTCATCAAATGGAAAATGCTCTGTTACTTGCTGTTTGACCAAACAATATTCTCTAAACCGTTCTACATTCATAGCTTTCAAAATTAAGGTAATCGACTTAATATTTCTTTAAACTTAGGGTGTGCCCGTAATCCTCCATAAGAGATATCCGCCATTAGTATTCCTGATTGTGTATTTCCTTCAATTATCATAGGTCCATTTGAAGTGATGGCAATATCCCAACCTACAAATCCATCAGGAAGTAATTTCATGAGTTTATGAATTAATGCACAAGTCTCTTGAAAATATGGAATAGAATAGTCTTTAAAAATGGTATTGGTATCTGGGTGCGCTTTATAACTCTTCCCTCCATAACTAAACAATTGTTGCCCCATTTCCTTCAGAGTTCCTTTTTCCATATCTATTCCTACATAAAAGCCACCTGAACTAGCATTATCTACCACCGATTTCCCGACTCCAAACCGCATTAATGCCGTCAAAATATGCCCTTCGCCTTTTTCATCTACATAGGTGTCAATTCTTATTGAATTAATGCTATTCGGGTTAAGCGCGCTAAGCGCTGTATGTTGCTCGATACATTCCTGTACCAAGTAATTTCCGCTTAACATCTCTCCTATTTCTTTTTGTTGAAAGGAATCCTCGCTATTTTCAATTTTAAAACAACCTACTCCACCATGATTATCTACCTCCTTTACAAAAAGCACATCAAGTTTATTGTCGATCATTATTTCTTTTAAAAGGTCAACAAGATTACTTTTCGTTTCAATACAAATGGTCTTACCATTTATATTAAACCATTTACCATAATTGTTACACAACATTCTAGGATGAGGCAGACTATTTTTCTTACAAAACAGAGCCATCACCACTTTGTTTTCAAAAAAAGGTAACATTGCCGCTTTATTAAAATAGCGAGAAAATGAAACTCTTTTAACCTCCTGCGTAGTTAAATAGTCATTAATGTTTTTAACTCTTTTTCGATATAAATATTTGGCGAAATAATGAGATGGTACGGTCCTTTGTTTTATTAATAAATACATCAACTCATTTACCACCACAAACAAGTTCTTTCGTTCGGGGTCTTTTAAGAAATAGTTGAGTTTTTTCATTTTGCCATGAGGAATATAATATTGGCTTATTCTATCTTCTTGATTTGAGCATCTGGAAGTTCTAGGGCCTTGTAATCCAATTTCCAACCTATTGTTTCAACTATCTGCTCGATAAGCAATATCGTATCTAAGGCTTCCTTTGCTGCGGAACCATACAAACCACTTTGTGGAACCTTAGCACGAATGTGTTCTTTTGCTTCCGTATTCAATTCAGTTAGATCAGCGGCCTCAAACTTGTTAAAATAACCATCCTTTTTATCATAGTACTGCACATTCGTATCGATACTCAACACTTCAGGTTGCGGAAAAGACTCCAACACAATTAACTTACTCTTGTCCTTGGCAGTCATCTTAATTTTCGTAAGATCAAAACCAACATAGGCTTTTGCATTGATGATAACTAATGCTTTCTTTTTACTTGAGATGAGTTTTAGTAACTTCTCCTTTGTATTTTCATAATGATAGATCTCTGCAAAATCGCCTTCAACAGTTATTAACTTACAGACACGCTTTATCTTTTCTAATAAAATAGCAGATTGTTGATGTGTAATCGAGTTTTTACGTTGTTTCTGAATATAAACGGATCCAGCATACACCAGAACCCCGCCTAATATCAAACTTAAAATCGCTATTAAAATTGACTCCATACCTTATTTATGACCTCCCAATTCTTCCTAGGTGAGTGTTTTTAAAATCGTCGGAATATTTAAGTCCATATCCCAAAATCCTATCGAAACATGAATGCGCAAATAAGATAATACCAGCAAAAAGAAGCCATTTATTCTCAATATAAACACCCAATAAATACACCGCTATAGCTATCCCTTTATGATGAAATAAATTATAGCTGATTGCTCCTATCTTACTATTAATTGCATACCCTAACATTCCTATATCGGGCACAAGTAAAAACACTACAAACCACCACCAAGCTAAGTTTAGCAGACTAAACAAATAGGCAGCTAAAACAAACATTGCTATTTCTTCTAATTTTATTATTGAAGTCATGGCTTTATAATTTTATATAAAATCGGTTTACTAGGCGCAGCATTATTGACAAACGGTGCTACTTGTAAATTCAAAAAATACGAACCATCTTCGACCTTGTTTTGTACATAAACAAACTCCGTTATCGTGGCTTCCGGCCTTGGTTTATTAGGCAATCCCCAAAATGCCTTATGCGAGGATAGCTCGCCTCCATCCTTCTCTTTATCGACACTAGGCAAATCGATCAATAAATGTTTAATGTCTTGGCTATTAATAAAAGTAGCTGCATTTTCAAGCAAATAAGGTGGGTTTTCACCTGAGTATTTCCTTGTCAACTTATCCTTAAAATTAGGCATTGTGCGAATTACCAATGCATCGGGCTTTTTATTCTTTAAATGATACTGCAATTGCTTTTTAGAAATCACGAAATCATCCCCTTGCTTTTCGGGAGCAACGGTAATTAATTCGGTTTTAAAAAAATGAGATTTTAGCCGATCGTGTATACTGTAAAATGATTTATCTACATGACTTAAACTTTCCGTATGAGTACCATGCGAATGTGGAATGATCGTTAGCTCATTAAAATTAACAGGATCACCATTCTCGATAGATAATAGTTGTTTAAGCCGAGGGCTTTCGGCATTCCAAGCCGTTACATTCTCTTTGGAAAAGCGAAGTGGAATAGAAATATCGATCGGTTGTAATAAGTCTATCTGATATTTACGTGATCTTAGGGTTATGTCAGCGATCATATGCTGTATTATTTTGCAAAGTCGACCATAAAGAGATCGGCTGCAATACCGTCACTTAAAAATCGGCCATTTTTAGAGGTCATTAGTTTATCATCATCAATATACAACAAATGTTCATCAACATATCGCTTGCTTTGTTTTAAAAGATAATCTCTAAATCGTTGCCCATATTCTTTCTCAACCTTACTTAAAGATACTCCCCAGATCGTTCGAAGTCCAGTCATAACATATTCGTTATATCTGTCTATAGCGCTTAATCTTTCACGTTCAATAGGTAATTCGTCTTTGGCGAGTGCTTTTATATACTTGGCGTTATTATTAATATTCCAGCTTCGCTGTTCCCTATCAAATGAGTGCGCCGAAGGGCCAACACCCAAATAAGGTTTGTTTTGCCAATAAGCCGAATTATTTTTTGAGAAATAACCTGGCTTCGCAAAATTAGAAGTCTCATAATGCTCATATCCCTTTTCTTCCATGGTATCGATTAACATATTAAAATGTTGTTGGGCAGCTTCATCATCTACGGGATCGATAACGCCTTTTTCAATAAAAGAATGTAACGCTGTTTTAGGCTCAACCGTTAAAGCGTAACTAGATATATGCGGAATATTTAATGCGATTGCCACATCTAAGTTTTCCTGCCATTGCTCATTCGTCATATTGGGAATACCATAAATAAGATCGATAGAAATGTTGTCAAAATACTTCTTGGCCTGATCAAGACAGTCTTTAGCCTCTTTCGCATTATGGGCGCGATTCATAAGTTTCAAATCTGCCTCTAAAAACGATTGAATACCAATACTCAATCTATTTACGCGAGATCCGGCTAGTACTTTTATAGTTTCTAAATCAAGATCGTCGGGATTTGCTTCTAGCGTAATTTCCGGATCATCAATAACTTCATATTCGGAATAAACAGTATCGATAATTGCATTAATCTCTTCACCTTTTAATATGGAAGGAGTTCCACCACCAAAATAGATAGTTTCGACTTTGGTGAGCAATTCGGCTTTACGAAGTTTCAGTTCCTTCTCAATCGCACCTATCATCTCCTCTTTCTTCCCTAAAGAAGTTGAGAAATGAAAATCGCAATAATGGCAGGCCTGCTTGCAAAATGGGATATGAATGTATATGCCTGACATTTTTGATTTATGATTTATGATTTATGATTTATGATTTACGAAGTTACTGAATGCCATTTTAGTTATTCTCAAAAAAACAAATTATTGGCTCTGACACCTCCCTCAATCCCTCCTCAAGGAGGGAGGCATAATTCCATTTAATAGAAAAAGAGTTATTTAAGAATTGTATTGCCCAACACATGAAGGCTTTATACTTTTGCAACATGAGCAGAAAACTTAAAAATAGTGAGTTGAGTAGGTTGAATACGGCCGAATATAAATCGGCAACGAAAACACCTTTGATCATTGTTTTAGATAATATTAGAAGCTTGAATAATATTGGTTCCGTCTTCAGAACCTCTGATGCATTTTTAATTGAAAAAATATACCTGTGCGGAATTACCGCTACACCACCACATAAAGAAATTCACAAAACAGCATTGGGCTCGACCGATTCAGTGGATTGGGAATACCGGAAAGACACCTTATCTTTAATTAAGGAATTGCAGGAAAACAACATAAAAGTTGCTGCAATTGAACAAGCTGAAAATGCGATTATGCTGGATGCTTTGCAGCCCGAAAGTAATCAGAAGTACGCGTTAGTTTTTGGGAATGAAGTAAAGGGAGTTAATCAAGAAGTAGTTTCTGCGAGTGATTATGTTGTTGAAATACCTCAATTTGGCACCAAACATTCGCTAAATATTTCTGTAAGTGCCGGCGTTGTTATCTGGGATTTGTTTAGTAAACTAAACTCGAATTAAAGTTGATGTACTGCCTTGTTAATTTGTTTTAAAAGGTGATCATAGTCATGATCACTACTTAAAAAGTCCATTTCAGAGATGTCTATAATCTCAACCTTTTTTTCAGTTTGCGTTTTAATATAATCTAGATAGCCGTTATTTATCTTTACTAAATACTCCGGCGTGATATCTTGCTCATAACCCCGACCTCTCTTCTTGATATTCTGCAATAATCGCTCGGTATTTTGATATAGATATATGAACAAATCCGGTTTCACCACTTCTTTATACATGATATTGAATACTGTTCGATATAAACTGAATTCTTCATCCTGTAATGTAACTTGTGCAAAGATTAGGGATTTATAAATATCATAATCGGCAACCACAAAATCAGAAAACAAATCAAATTGCGCTAAATCATCAGAAAATTGTTGATAGCGATCGGCCAAAAAAGACATTTCTAGTGGAAAAGCATATCGGCTTTGGTCTTTATAAAACTTTGGTAAAAACGGATTGTCAGCAAAACGCTCTAACACCAATTTCCCATTGAAATCATTTGCGATTTTGGTCGCAAGTGATGTTTTCCCAGCACCAATATTACCTTCAATCACCAAATAATTCAATTTAGATGTTTGAAGCATGGTGCTATTCAATTTAATATCCAGTTTTGTTAGGACAGCTTCGTCAGTACAAGAAGTCAATAATTGCTGTACAGTTTTATGCATTACGGGATGTACTTTACTAGGTGCAATATCGGCTAAAGGTTGCAATATGAAAAGTCGATTTTGTAATTGTGGATGTGGCACTTGCAAGCGTTCGTGCTTAATCACCTCATCTTCATAAAACAAAATATCAAGATCGATTGTTCTCGATTGATAGCCCTTTTCATCACTGCGCACCCGACCAAGCTTGTATTCTATTCGCAATAAAGTATCAAGTAATTGATCGGGGTTCAAAACCGTATGTACACGTAATACTGCGTTAAAAAAAGAAGCTCCTTCAAAACCCCAGGCAGGAGTTTCATACACTGAAGAAACTGCATCAATAGTTCCGATTTCCTTTTTAATAGCAGCAACAGCACTGTTTAAATGCTGATGTCGGTCACCCAAATTACTACCAATAGAAATGTATGCTTGATGCTGTTTCATGAACCAGCAAAATACGGAAATCTAGGAGGAAGTTTCAAGGAAATACTGCTAGACTTACTAAGCCTAAAAATCTAAATAAGAAATGTTCTTTTGTTCAGGCAATAGCTGCTTTAAAGTATCAGTCGTAGTATTCGTATAAAAATGATGTACGCCAGCTTTGGAGGAATCATTTAACAAACCATGCTCCGCTAAAACTGCTTGTACTTGTCTTGCCACTGCTTCACCCGAATCGATTATAGTAATATGATCAGGCAATATCTTTCTTAAGGGCTCTATTAAATAAGGATAGTGGCTGCAACCTAATACCAAATAATCAATGTTCGCTTGCAACATTGGTTCAGTATATTTTTCAAGTAGTTCAATTGTTTCTTTATCATTTATTTTCCCAGCCTCAACTAGCGGAACTAGACCTTCCCCGACACGCTCTATAACTTTAATTCCACTAGCGTGTAAACTACTCGTTTTATGAAAAAGCGCACTTGTAAGTGTGCCTTTGGTTGCTAAAACACCTACGGCATTTGTTTTGGTTGCTAAAGCTGCAGGTTTTATTGCTGGTTCAATTCCTATAAAAGGCACATTATACATTTCGCGCAGTATATCAATGGCATTTGTGGTAGCCGTATTGCATGGTACTGCAATGAGTTTACAGCCTTTCTCTAGCAATAATTCGGTGTTTTTTATGCTCAACTCAATAATGCGATCTTTTCCTTTAGGGCCATAAGGGGCATTCTTACTATCAGCTAAATAAATAGAATTTTCATTAGGCAGTAGGGTGATTACTTCACTCCAAACTGACGTACCGCCAACGCCCGAATCAAAAAAACCTAAAGGTGCTTTGCTCATGGTCTAAAAATAAGTGATTTTGAAGTACTTCCTTAACTTTTTTTAAGAGTTAATTTCAAATTACGGTATACATGCAATAATAGAAATTACACAAACTCTTCTTTATTTTTCTAGTAAAAAGATGATACTCCCTTCCCTTGAGGGAAGGGTTGGGGATAGGTGTTAATACTCCAAAATTTCCAACTACACATAAATCATTTTAGCACTTCAGGAGATTACACCCCTCTAAATCTCCCCTCAAGGGAGACTTTCACAAAAAAAAGACCGCCTCAAAAGAGACAGTCTTTTTTAAAGTATTCTTTTAAATAAGAATTAGAATCCTAATTCCTTCTTTACATCAGCATACAAATCAGTACCATCAGCAAGTAATACTCCGCCACCTACGGTAGCATCTAATACGTACTGAACACCTTTTGCTCTTGCTACTTTTTGAATAGCAAGACGTGCTTTTTCCTGAATTGGCTTGATTAAATCAAGTTGCTTTTGTTGTAAACTCTTGTCTGCATTTACTTGAAACTCACGAATGTTGTTTTCCATTCCAGCCACTTCTTTTTGACGTGTTTCGTTCATTGTTGCAGTTACTGTTTCAGCTTCAGCTTGATATTGCTTAATTTTCGCTTGATACGAATCCATTAAGCTTTTCATATCAGCTTGAAAAGTTTTAGATACTTGCTCTAATTGTTTCTTAGCAGCAATCATCTCCGGCATCTCACTTATTAACTTTTGAGTATCGATATGGGCTACCTTACTTTGTGCATTTACAAAGCTTGTAGCGCCAAAAAATAATACTACAGCTACTAATAACGTTTTGAATTGTTTCATGGTAATCTTAAAAATTATTATTAATTGTTATTGTTGTTCTAATTTATTCTCCGTCTCCGTCCTCGCCTTTTTCTTTGGCTTTCTTTTTACGTTCTTCTTCTTTTTTCTTTCTTGCCGCAGCACGTTCTGCCAACAACTTTTTACGTCGTTCTTCAAATTCCTTTTTCTTCGCTTCACGATCAGCAAGCTTTCGCTTTCTATTTTCTTCGATCAGCTTTTGTCTAGCTGCAGCTTTATCATTGCTTGCTGCTTTGCGGGCGTCAATTTCGGAAGTAGGTGTCTTGCCAGCGCCTGTTATCGTTTTACTGTCTTTTGCACTTGTACTATCCTCAAACTTATCTTTTGAACTATCAACTTTCCTACCGATATTACGCTTTCTCGCATCACGATTAAGCCTTCTTAAAATAAGGTCGCTAATATCGTGTTTTTTGGCGGAAAATAACATACTGCCTTCAGCTGATTTATCAAAAATATAATCATACTTTTTGCTTGCCGCAATTTCCTGAACTGCATTAAAAACCTGGTCCTGAATTGGCTTTACTAATTGAATACGTTGCAAGATTAAATCGCCTTTGGGGCCAAATCGATCTTGTTGGTACTGTAGCATTTCCTTTTCTTTCACTAAAATATCTTCTTCGCGCTCCTCGATCAATTCTTTGGTAAGCAACACTTTCTCGACACTTAGGTTTTGTCGCATTTGTTCAATACTACTTTGTTGCTGCTCGATCTCAGTTTTCCATTTTTGCACCTTACTATCTAGTTGAGTATTTGCTTGACCATATTCTTCAATATTTTCAAGAATGTACTCCATGTCGAAATAACCAATACGTGGTCCACGTTGTGCGTTGGTAATCAATGAGCCTGCAACAAGGCTTGTCAATAAAAAAAGAACTTTAACTTTCATGCTCTTAGTGTTTTAATCATTAGTTTGATTGACTGTTGCAATCTTAAAAATGACAACTTTCAGAACCTGAATAATAGCTTTATGTTGTCATTTTTAAATTTCTCAAATAAACGAATATTTCGTGAGAAATGATAATACCGACAATCGCTATTGCATTGGTTATAGAAAATATCGTGCCAAAATTAAAATTGCTGTCCGATAATGAAATGCGTTTCCCATCCGTTTCGCTGTGTTTGACCTGGTAGCGGATCGAACCCATAACCGAAATCAATACCCAATAAACCAAAGGCTGGCATGAAAATACGTACCCCAAGACCGGCAGATCTTTGTAATTCAAACGGATTATAATCCTTAAAATTATTGAAAGCGGCTCCAGCTTCTAAAAAAGTTAATCCATAAATGGAAGCAGCTGGCTTTAAAGTTAGTGGATATCGTAGTTCTAACGAGAATTTATTGTAGATCGTCGCCCCATCATTGTTTGATTGTTGGCCTGTTACTGGGTCAGTTATTATAGGATTTAATGATTGGTTAGGATACCCTCGTAAACCAACGGCTTCAGTACCACCAATATTAAATTGACCAAGCCCATCGCCTCCTAGTGCAAAACGTTCAAACGGAATCACACCGCGATCTTGATTATAAGCTCCTAAAAAGGCAAACTCCGCAGATGATTTAAGGACTAATTTATCAACTAGCCTCGTATACCAGTCACCCTTAAATTTAATTTTATAAAATTCGAGCCAATTCACTTTTTCTTGCTCTATTTTTTCAGAGTCTGGCAACGGAATACCCGCATTATCTGTTAGAACATTTCCATTGGCATCTTTAAGTTGAAATTCTTCTTGATCAGCAAGGTTTGCATAATCAACTCCATTCCACAATGAATATGGTAATGTAAACTTTGCGTTTATAGAGAACTTAGAGCCATACAATGGAAAAATAAGGTTACCCGACAATGCTTGTCTTGTAAGGTCGACCGTATACGCTAAGTTATTTGCAGTACCATTAGCACCGATATTGAAAAGTCCTGTTTGATAATTCTCGAACTCATAACTTTGAAATGAAAGCGATTGAGACAAGATAAAGTTATCATCAGGCACTTGTAATACTTTTGCTAAACCAACAGTAATCCCAGAAATAATAAACTTTCTATCTTTATCAGCACGACGTGTTCGTTGGTTGAATAAGAATTGTGTTGTTCTTGACAAAGAAGTCGAGAAGGATACTGGTTGCTTACCTCCTAACCATGGTTCTGAAAATGAGAAACTATAGGTTTGAAAAAATTGACTTGCCTGCAATCTAAGCGATAAGGTTTGCCCATCGCCCATTGGTAAAGGTTTGTATGCCTCCTTTTTAAATAGATCTTTAACGGCGAAGTTATTAAAGGATAGTCCTAACGTACCGATGAAGCCACCGCCACCAAAACCACCTTGCAGTTCTATCTGGCTTGAGCCACGTTCTACTAATCCGTATTCAATATCGATTGTACCATCATTAGGATTGGGATTCTTGAAGTTTGGAGACACTTGTTCTGGGTCGAAAAACCCTAGTTGTCCAAGCTCACGTACAGAGCGTACTACATCATCCTTACGATATAAGGCTCCTGGTTTCGTGCGAATCTCACGGTAGATTACATGGTCATTGGTTTTATCATTTCCTACAACTGTAATCTTATTAAACTTTGCACGTTTACCTTCAATAATTCTAACCTCAAAGTTAATAGTGTCATTTTCCGCACTCACCTCAACAGGATTTATACTTGAAAATAAATATCCGCTATTTTGATATAGATTGGTAAGGTCATTAGCATCAGGCTTCGAGTCATCGGCAATCTGCTTTTTAAGGAGTACACCATTATAAACGTCTCCCTTTTTTATACCTAACACCTGATTTAATTGTGCATTAGTGTAAGAGGAGTTTCCTAAGTAAGTAATGTCTCCAAAATAATATTGATCACCTTCCTGCACTTTAATAGTAACATCTAAGGTGTTTTCATCTTTATTGAAGGCTACAGTATCAGTAATAATACGTGCGTCGCGATATCCTTTTTCTTTATACTTATCGACCACGCTTACAAGATCCTCTTTATAATCGTCTTCAATAAACTTTGATTTTTTCCAGAAACGTCCAAAAAACTTCTTCTTGGTATTTTTCATTTGCTTGCGCAACTTACCATCAGACAGCACATCGTTTCCTTCAAAATTGATATTCCCAATTTTTACTTTTTCACCAAGATCGACATTAACAATCATGTTCACAGCATTGGTAGCTGTGGTATCAATTGATGTGAATAATGAGGTTTTTACATTGAGATAACCCACTTTACGATATTTGTTATCGATAAAGTTTTTGGTGTTTGTCAGGAAACTCTCTGTTAGTTTTTTTCCTTTTTTAAGATCGGTTTCTTTTACGATATCATCGATCTTACCTTGTTTTTTAATGCCTTGGAATTTTACTTCAGACAAGGTGGGTAACTCCTCAATAACCAACTCAAGAAATGCCGTTTCCCCCTGTACATCGGTCAAGTAAAATTCGATATCACTAAACAACTCCAGTTTCCAAAGCTTATTAATCACTTCAGTAATACGTTCTCCTGGAATAGTTATCACCTCTCCTTTACGAAGCCCGGTGTAGGTAAGAACAGTTTGTGTATTGTAGCTTTTTACACCTTTAACTTCTATACCACCAATGATATACTTTTTTCCGTTATCAAAGGTTGCCTCTTGCGCATTAAGTGCAGCAGAACCAACACAAAAAAGAAGTAATAGGAATAGGGTAATGTAATTTTTTTGCATCAAGGTGCTAGTTAAGTTGTTCACTCGTTTTTCCAAATCTACGCTCTCTTTTTTGATAATTGATAATGGCCTCAACTAAATGTTTTTTCTTAAAATCTGGCCAAAGTACCTCGGTAAAATACAACTCCGCATATGCAATTTGCCATAACAAAAAGTTACTTATCCTGCATTCACCACTAGTACGAATTAACAAATCAACATCAGGTAAATTTTGCGTGTAAAGATGACTATTTATGACCGCATCGTCAATGGCGTCGGGCGAAATTATATTATTTTTAACTTTAATACTAATTTCTTTAACAGCATTACTTAACTCCTCACGTGACCCATAGCTTAATGCCAATGAAAGTGTCATGTGATCATGATGTTTTGTTTTGTCAATAACTTCTAGCAGCTCGCGCTTTGCCCTAGCTGGTAACGCATTAAGGTTGCCAATTGCATTGAGTTTGATATTGTTGTTGGTAAGTGTTTTTAGTTCTTTTTTTAATGAAGTAACTAGTAGCTTCATTAAGGTATCGACCTCTAGTTTAGGTCTATTCCAGTTTTCTGTACTAAAGGCATATAACGTTAAATTTTTAACGCCAAGCTCAGCACAAGCCTCCACAGTCGTACGAACGGCCTTGGTGCCATTTTCATGGCCAAAAACACGCAACTTGCCCTGCTTTTTAGCCCAACGACCATTACCATCCATTATAATGGCAATATGTTTCGGTATGTTAGCTTTGTCTATTTGATCTGCTATGTCCATTTCATCTTCAATAATCCCTGCAATAGCATGGCCTTCTTCCGAAGGTGTAGGTAAGTGTGGCGCCAGTAAATACGTACCAATCATCACTGTTGGTATTTCCAAAGGTAACGATACCCGTGTTATTACCCTCAAGATTATCCGTTAATGTATAGCGCGCACCAATTTCAGCTCCTAGTACCAGATGCTTCGCAATACTTGCTTTTACACCTAAGGTCATAGGAATTGAAAAATCCCACGCAGTCTCAGTAGTCAAGCTGTTATTAACAACCCTATACGAGAAATATGAAACGCCACTATATATATAAGGACTAACCACCCTTCGTTCGTTATGTAAGTTAAACTCTAAAAAGTTAAATTCCATCCCAAGCGAAAATTCTGATATCCTATTTGAAAATGAGAATCCTCTTGCTTGTCGTCTTCGGTCATCAGAGTTACGATCAATGCCCTGAATATCAGCATACGTATATGATGCTCTCCAGGCGTAACGCGGACTCCGATTCCATTTATAAAGCACTCCTAATGCCAGTTGGTCCGGTTTTATATAAGATGTACCACCGACGTCTCCTATAAAATTACTTCCCCCTACAAAAAGTCCAAGCTCGTGTATTTGTGCGCTTACTACATGCGTAGTTAAGACTACAAAAAGAACAACAAACGCTTTTTTCATACTTTATAAAGTTTGCAAATATAACAATTCTGACTTCACATGAACAATTAGCCCATACTATTCACGCAACCGTTAAGGACTTTGTTATAGCGAATTAAGAAATTGACAACAAGGTGCTTTTTAGGCACTATTTTTAAACTATAATTAGCAGCTTTTATTGTACTAAACATGCTAAATAAAAGAAAGTGTGTTATACTGCAATTAGTTGCGCTTGTCTTCTCCCCACAGAAGTTTATTCCTTAGAGTTTTTAGAAAACTCTGATCTGCAAGTTCGATCAAATTAATATTAAATGGAGCTCTACTTATAATAAGGTCAGTATTATTTGGCACAGTTGCAATACGAGAATCTAGCGATACTAGATAGGTATCTTCTCTACCCGAAACTCTCAATCTTATTTCAGTATTATCAGGAATTACCAGTGGCCGGGCATTTAAATTATGAGGTGCGATTGGTGTAAGCACAAAACTCTTTGCATTAGGAGCAATAACCGGACCCGCACAACTTAAGCTGTAACCTGTCGAACCTGTCGGTGTTGCAACAATAAGACCATCCGCCCAATAATTGGTCAAGTACTCATCGTTTAAGTAGGTTTCAACAGTAATCATACTTGTTGTATTCTTTCTACTAACAACAATTTCATTCAATGCAAAATCTAAAACATCAAAATCATCAATTGCGGGAGACGCGCTTAACTTAAGCAAACTACGTTCAACAATTTTATAATTTCCATTTACAAGATCAGTAATAGATTCCTCGATCTTATCCTTTTGAATAGTTGCTAAAAAACCTAATCTACCCGTATTAATACCAATAATTGGTAATCCACTATTGCGAACATAGGTTATGGTTCTTAACAATGTACCATCCCCACCAACACTAAATAACAAATCGAATGAAGGATCAACCTTATCGCTAGCCGAAAAAGTAGCAAGTTCTTCTGGCAAGCCTACCTCTTCTTTTATAATGGTATAAAAATCCTGTTCAATAATCAGTTCAACCCCATTTTCCAGAAGAGTGTTGATCAGTAGCTTTACGTACTTACCAGAGTTGTTGCGATATGATTGCCCGTAGATAGCAACTTTCATGTAATTGATTGGTTTGATATTTAGATCAAATATTTAAATATCGATCAAGATAATCTGATCGGTCTTTTAGTGTATCTATAAATACATCATCATCGTTTCCGAAAATGACATTATAACTGTAACGTCTAAAGGTTTGCAACACTTCGTTAAGGTTACTGTTATTTAATTTGATGGTTATTTGCACCATATCATCTTTTGTTTCCGATATAAATGCACCAAGTAATTTACCATTATTCGACTCTACAATTTGCGCAATCTCACTAAACGAATAATCTTTTAGTCCCTTTTCAACCACCAATATTCCACCTGGCTCACTTAAAAAAGGAGTATTGTTAAACAAGTCAAGTATTTCAGTTAACTCATAATAACCTACATACCTATTTTCTCTGTCTAAAACAGGCATAATATTGCTTTCATTTTTTGCAAATGCTTCAATTACATCTAACCAATTAGTATGCTCGTTTACATAAAATAAATCCAATTCATATTGATAATCACCTAACTCCTTACCCTTATCGTAATTCTTAGCATCATCTTCGAAAACTGCTCCCAATAAAACAGCATTATCGGTTACTGGTATATGAGAATATGTAAGTTGATTAAACAACTGATGCACCTGACTAATAGGTGTTTGTAAATTTAAAGGATGAATCCTTTTTGATATAAGTTGATTGATCTCCATCTGATTGCAAATTAATTAAAATTAATGATAACCGCCTTTGCATCACTTCGTATTTTTGTGGTGCTATAATTTTCTTATCAAATGACAAAACTTAGCGTTAATGTAAATAAAATTGCTACACTTAGAAATGCTAGAGGTGGCGATGTACCCAATTTGATGAAAATGTCGAAAGACATCGAAAAATTTGGTGCACAAGGCATTACAATCCACCCTCGTCCTGACGAACGCCATATTCGATATCAAGATGCACACGACCTTAAACGAGTTGTTACAACAGAGTTGAATATCGAGGGAAATCCCATTAAAAAATTCGTTGACCTGGTTCTTGAAGTAAAACCAGAACAGGTAACCTTAGTACCCGATGCAATCGATGCCATTACTAGCAATGCCGGTTGGGACACGATAAAGAATAAAGACTTTTTAAAAGAGGTTATTACGGAATTTAAACGAAATAATATAAGGACTTCGATTTTTGTAGACCCTGTTCTTAAGATGATCGAAGGCGCAAAAGAGACTGGAACTGACCGTATTGAATTGTATACTGAAGAGTTTGCTACTGAGTACGACAAGGGAAATATGGCCGCCGTAAAATCCTATACTTATGCAGCTGTATTGGCAAGTGATCTCGATATAGGTATTAATGCTGGACATGACTTAAGCCTCAAGAATATTCGGTTTTTTAAAGAAGAAGTTCCAAACCTATTGGAAGTTTCTATTGGCCACGCTTTAATTACTGAGTCATTATATATGGGAATTGAAACGGTCATAAAATCCTATTTAGAGAAATTGAGTTAATGCTGCTACATTCAAAAATATTAGGCGAAGGCACACCCTTAGTAATTCTGCATGGATTTTTAGGCATGTCGGATAACTGGAAAACCCTGGGTAATAAATTTGCCGAAAACGGTTTTCAAGTACATTTAGTAGATCAAAGAAACCATGGGAGAAGTTTTCATAGCGATGATTTTTCATACCAACATATGGCCGATGATCTTTTGTATTATTCCAATCATTATCAGTTAGAAAATATTCATCTCATCGGTCACTCTATGGGTGGTAAAACGGCTATGCTTTTCGCCACTAATAATGAGACTAAAATTGAAAAGTTATTGGTAGCCGATATTGGACCAAAACAGTACCCTGCACACCATCAAGAAATCTTAAATGGGCTGGCTGCTTTAGATTTTGATGCTATTACTTCAAGAAAAGAAGCCGACCTGTCACTTTCGAAATATATTGAGGATCAAGGCACTAGAATGTTTCTGTTAAAAAATATTTATCGCACTGACAAAAACAATCTTGGACTTAGAATAAACTTAGAAGTTTTAAGCGAATCTGCCGAAGATATTGGAGAAGCCCTGCCAAATAGTTCCATTTTTCAAGGAAAAACCTTATTTTTAAGAGGAGATAAATCCGGGTACATTGCCCCCACCGACACTACACTAATCAAATTACATTTTCCGGATGCTTCTATTGACACCGTTAGTAATGCGGGACATTGGTTGCATGCCGAGAATCCGCCTGAGTTTTATGACAAGGCTTTTACTTTTTTAAAAGCCTAAGCCTTTCAGCAACCATTAATTAGTGTGCTATACGCACAGTAACCTACTATTCAACACTATGAAAACAAAAAAAATCTATTTTCTTGTTTGCCTACTCTTTGCCAGCGCCGCTTATGCCGGGGGTTATCGAGTAAGCGTACAAGGAAACAAACAATTAGCCATGGGTCATGCAGGTGTCGCTGTCATATCAAGTGCCGAAAGCCTATTTTTCAATCCTGCGGCAATGTCTTTTCTTGACGGAAACTTGAATGTTTCTTTAGGAGTAAGTGGTGTTTTTTCTAATGTAGCGTTTCAAAATGCTGATTTAGGAATTAGCACTACAACTGACGGTAGTATCGGCACGCCTTTATATGGCTATGGGTCTTATAAGATTAATGATTGGCTTTCTGTAGGTCTCGCCATTTACACTCCTTATGGAAGTAAAGTTGCTTGGCCAACCGATTGGGCAGGATCTCATTTAGTGAACAATATTGAATTACAGTCAATCTTTATTCAACCTACTGTATCTATAAAACTAAGTCAACATTTAAGTATTGGCGGCGGACCTATTTATGCAATTGGCTCCGTTAATTTTAATAGGAACCTAAGTAGAACGTTGGCAAATACAGAAGGAGAACGAACCAATGTAACTATAGACGCTTCCGGCATTACCGCTTGGGGCTATAATGTTGGTTTACTATTCAGACCAAGCACTAAATTAAATATCGGATTAAACTATCGATCAGAAATTCTGGTAGAAGCCGATGGTGGTGAAGCTGATTTTGAAAATGTTCCTTCAGCTTTACCAGGAGATTTTTCTGATACCACTTTTGATGCTACACTCCCACTTCCTGCTGAACTAACGGTGGGGCTTTCCTATCAGGTAACAAATAAGGTCTTGTTAGCAATCGATTTTAACCGGGCTTATTGGAATGTATATGAAGCATTGGATGTTCAATTTAACAATAGTGCTGGATTATCTCAAAATCCGCGTAATTACGAAAATGCCTCAACCTATCGCTTTGGATTACAATATACCGCCAACCAGCGTTTTGTGCTCCGTGGCGGATTCTATTTTGATGAATCTCCTATTCAAGATGGGTTTTACGCGCCCGAAACCCCTAGAAATGACTCCGTAGGTTTCACGGGCGGTTTTACTATTAATATCAATTCAAGATTGGCCGTAGATGCTTCATTTTTATATCTACGTTTCGCGGAAGTTGATAATTCATATGATTTTTTCTCTGATGGTTCCTCTTTTGGAGGCACCTATAAATCGAACGCTTTTATCCCCGGAATCGGACTTTCCTACAAACTATAAACGATTAAATCATGAAAAAACACATTCAATATATAGCCGTCAGCCTCCTTCTTATTTTTGCCAGTTCTTGCGATCCTGAATTTGAACGTGCAATCGAGGATCCCGGATTTTTTGATGCCGGCGAAGCCAATTTTAGCGCCACCATTGCTGTAGGAAACTCACTTACCGCCGGTTTTGCAGATGGCGCCTTATATCAATTAGGTCAGGAAAACTCATTTCCAAATATACTGGCAAAACAACTATCATTTGTTAGCAGTAATACATTTACGCAACCGCTAGCCGCCGATAATATTGGAGGGCTAACCTTGAACGGAACCCAAATAGCAGACAAACGCAGGGTATTAACTCAAGATGTTACTGGTAATTTAGGTGCAGTAAAATTTATCGAAGGAATACCTTCAACCGAAGTATCTACTGTACTCGAAGGCCCATATAATAATATGGGTGTCCCAGGGGCAAAAAGCTATCATTTAGTGGCGAATGGTTATGGCAATATTGCTGGCGTAGCGACAGGAGCGGCTAATCCATATTTCGCACGATTTGCTTCAACACCTAATGCCTCTATATTAGAAGATGCCGTCGCTCAAAACCCGACTTTTTTCACCTTATGGATTGGAAATAATGATGTCTTATCCTATGCCACTTCAGGCGGAGTTGGAGTTGATCAAACAGGAAATTTGGACGCCACCATGTATGGACCTAATGATATCACCGATCCGAATTTGTTTGCTGGTGTGTTCCAAACCTTAATTGGTGGCCTTACTCAAAATGATGCAAAAGGAGTGGTACTGAATTTACCAGATGTTACATCAATCCCATTTTTCACAACCGTACCGAATAATGCACTAGTGCTCTCTGCAGAAAATGCTGCAAGTTTAACCGGAGCTTTTCAAGCGGTTAGCGGAGTTTTCACGCAAGTACTCATTCAACAAGGTGTTCCTCCTTCTCAAGCCCAGGCAGTTGCATCTCAATATGCGTTTACGTTTAAACCAGGACCAAACCGATTTTTAATTGATGTTCCAGTTACCCAGACCAATCCATTAGGTATTCGCCAAATGAGTGAGAACGAATTACTTTTACTAACAATCGACCAAGCTGCGCTAGCACAAGGCTATGGATCGATTGTTTTAAGTGACTCGGTATTACAAGTATTAGGCCTGTTGCAACAAGGTGGCACACCAAATGCAGAACAAATACAAACCTTATTAGCTGCTGTAAGCGGAATTGATGACAAAGATGTACTAGACTCAGATGAATTAGGCGCTATAAGTACAGCACAAAGTGCATACAACAGCACCATTCAAAATCTCGCTACAGCTAATAATCTTGCATTTTTTGATGTAAAAACCACATTAGCACAATCTGCAAATGGCGGAATAATGACCGATGCTGGACTTGTAACCTCAACCTTTGCAACAGGCGGTGCCTTCTCCTTAGATGGCGTACACCCAACGGCAAGAGGCTACGCCATAGTCACCAATGGGATTATTGATGCCATTAATGCGCAGTATAATTCGACTATCCCTAAGGTAAATCCTGGATCGTTTCCTACGGTTTATATTGAATAAGCTACTTCCGAATCTTACGCACAATCCCGTTCTCTGAAAGAGATAAACCAGACAAAAGTCTCCCCTTGAGGGGAGATTTAGAGGGGTGTTCACCCTGATGAACTCCAAATTATATTGATATTGAAGTTTTGGGAATTATCACAACACCCATCCCCAACCCTTCCCTCAAGGGAAGGGAGCCAATTCCAATATTCCAAGAATTGCCTCCGAGAAAAAGAGACAGAGGTAAGAATATAAGCGAAAAACGCTATCTTCATATTCCATTTAAAACCTAAACCAATGAATTTGCTTCTTAAACTATTATTGACAGGTGTCGCTGTATTTATTTTATCATATGTACTACCGGGTATTTCGGTAGATGGTTACGTCACCGCTTTGATAGTGGCTGTAGTTCTAGGTTTACTCAACCTAATTGTCAAGCCTATTTTAGTCATTTTAACCCTTCCTATTACCATTCTCACTTTAGGGTTATTCTTGATCATCATTAATGGACTCATCATCTTATTAGCCGACAAACTAATCGATGGTTTTGCGGTTTCAGGACTTTTATATGCGCTTATTTTTAGCTTTCTTCTATCTATATTACAATCTATTTTACATTCGATGTTGAAGAAGGACAAGTCTTAAAATTCCTTCTACTTAAAGGATGGAATACAATAAACCTATTAAGAGTCTTCCTATCTAAGTTTCCCGCTTAATTTCCAAGCTGTTAAAACTTGGCGAAATAGCAAAAAAAAAGTACTTTTGCAGCCCGTTTTAAAGAAAGAAACAGACAATGAATATTACAAGAGAAAACATCGATGCTTTAAACGCTGTTGTAAAGGTTGATATTGCTAAAGACGATTATGCTGACAAAGTAAACACTGTACTTAGCGACTACCGCAAAAATGCTAACATTCCCGGCTTTAGAAAAGGACATGTACCTATGGGCTTAGTTAAAAAGCAATATGGGAAAGCTGTTTTGGTTGATGAGGTAAACAAATTACTTCAAGATGCTTTGAACAAATACCTAACTGAAGAAAAGTTAGATGTACTTGGTAATCCACTACCAAAACCACAAGATGATTTAAATTGGGATGCTGATGAGTTTTCTTTTGAATTTGAGTTAGGCCTTGCTCCTGAATTTGATGTAAAGGTAAAAAGCAAAAAAGCGATTACACATTATAACATCGAGGCGACTGACAAAATGATCGACGATCAAATTGAAAATATCGCAAATCAATACGGAAAATTAATCGCAAAGGATACTGTTGAAAAAGGTGATGAAGTTACAGGACGTTTCTTTAGTGAAGAAAATGAGATTGACAAAAGCACCACTTTCAGCTTAGACAAAATCAAAGGCAAGAAAAATACTGATGCATTTTTAGGTGCTAAGGTGGATGATGTGTTGACTTTAAAAACAAAAGGCTTGTTTGATGAAACACATAGCCTAGTTTCTTATGTTGGTGTTAATGCCGAAGAAGCTGATAAATTGAATGTTGAAGTTACTTTCACTATTACAGAAATTAACCAACGTGAAGGTGCTGATCTTGATCAAGATTTGTTCGACAAATTGTTCGGGAAAGATGTTGTTAAATCGGTTACCGAATTAAAAGCAAAACTTAAGGAAGATGCTGAAAAGCAGTTCGCACAACAATCGGATCAAAAATTACTAAATGATGTAACTGAGAACTTGATCGAGAACACCAAATTCGAACTTCCTGCAGATTTTCTTAAAAAATGGATCCAAACATCAGGGGAGAATCCATTATCTGAAGATGAAGCATCAGAAGAATATGAAAAGTCTGAAAAAGGATTACGTTACCAACTTATTGAAGGTAAAATAATCACTGATAATAATCTTCAAGTTACTTTCGATGAGATCAAAGAAGGAACTAAAGAAATGGTAAAAGGTCAAATGGCACAATTTGGTCAATTAAACCCATCAGAAGAAGAGCTTGATAATATCGCAGCACGTGTATTAGGTAATCAAGATGAGATTAAAAGAATCAACGAACAAATGCTTAGCAAAAAGTTGATTGAATTTTATAAAGAAAACGCCAATTTAAAGGTTAAGAAAATTAGTTATGACGACTTCATTAAAGAAGTTTATAGCTAAACCCTTAAATAAAAGATAAAAGAAGCTTGAGGCGTGGTTCAAAAATGAGTCACGCCTTAATTGTTTACACAAGAATCGTTATTTTTGAATAAACTATTTAGATTCGTTATTAGATGAACTACGGAAAAGAATTTCAAAATTTCGCAATAAAAGATCAAGGCATTAATAGCATGGTATATGACCAAGTTATTAGTAGCATGTACCCAGTTGGTATGACCCCTAATATTATTGAAGAACGCCAAATGAACGCAGTAGCGATGGACGTATTTTCAAGATTAATGATGGATCGCATCATCTTTTTAGGAACGGGCATTAATGATCAAATTGCAAACATTATACAAGCACAATTGTTATTTTTAGCAAGTGTCGATGATTCAAAAGATATTCAGATTTATATCAATTCACCAGGTGGTAGTGTATATGCCGGATTAGGTATTTATGACACTATGCAATTTATTAATCCCGACGTTGCTACTATTTGTACAGGAATGGCAGCTTCGATGGGTGCCGTTTTATTATGTGCAGGTGAAAAAGGAAAACGCTCGGCTTTACCGCATGCGCGTGTAATGATTCACCAACCAATGAGTGGCGCTCGTGGGCAAGCGAGTGATATTGAGATTGCAGCTAAAGAGGTACTTGATATTAAGGAAGAATTATATCATATAATCGCAAAACATTCTGGTCAAACTTATGACAAAGTTTATGAAGACAGTGATCGTGATTACTGGATGAAAGCACCACAGGCGAAGGAGTATGGTATGATCGATGAATTACTTACGAAAAGTTAATGTAATTTTAACCCAGTTTTCCCTACTAAAACTAAACTACAAACTAATAGAGGAAGAAGATAGTAATGGCTAAAGAAGAATTAGAATGTTCGTTTTGTGGGCGTAAAAAGCCTGAGACCAATTTGCTAATAGCTGGCCTTGATGCGCATATTTGCGATCGATGTATTGAGCAGGCACACGGTATTGTTGTAGAAGAATCTAAACAAACGGAAACTGATGAGCTTTCGGCTGAACTTATTTTAAAGAAGCCGAAAGAAATTAAAAGTTTTCTAGATCAGTTTATTATTGGTCAGGAGTTTACTAAGCGCGTCATGTCAGTAGCAGTTTACAATCACTATAAAAGATTGTTACAGCCCGCTACCAAAGATGATATCGAGATACAGAAAAGTAACATCATCATGGTTGGGCAAACCGGAACTGGCAAAACATTAATGGCAAAAACAGTTGCCAAAATGTTGAATGTACCACTTGCCATTGTAGATGCTACTGTACTTACTGAAGCTGGATATGTTGGAGAGGATGTAGAGAGTATTTTAACTCGTTTGTTGCAAGCAGCCGACTATAATCTTGAGAAAGCAGAACGCGGTATCGTATTTATTGATGAGATTGATAAAATAGCTCGAAAGAGTGATAATCCATCAATCACAAGAGATGTTTCAGGTGAAGGGGTGCAACAAGCCCTTTTAAAGCTTTTAGAAGGTACTACTGTAAACGTTCCACCAAAAGGTGGCCGTAAGCATCCGGATCAAAAATTTATTGAGGTAAATACAGAAAATATATTGTTTATCGCTGGCGGTGCTTTTGACGGTATTGAAAGACACATTACCAAGCGATTAAATATGCAAGCCATTGGCTATAGTGCTTCTAAAAAAGAAAGTCGCTATGACGATGATAATATGTTGCAATATATCATACCGAGGGACTTAAAAGATTTTGGACTAATCCCTGAAATCATAGGTCGATTGCCAGTACTTACGTATATGAATCCGCTTGACGCTGGAACCTTACGTGCCATTTTAACGGAACCTCGAAATGCCATCATCAAACAATACAAAAAGCTGTTTGAAATGGATGAAATCAAGTTCTCGATTACTGAAGGTGCTTTGGAGTATATTGTGGAACAAGCGATAGAATACAAACTAGGAGCTCGTGGTTTACGCTCTTTATGCGAAGCCGTTTTAACTGATGCCATGTTCGACATGCCAGGTTCTGACGAGAAAGACTTAAAGGTCACCAAAGCATATGCTGAGGAGAAATTGACTAAAGACGCAATTAAGAAATTGAAAGCGGTCTCTTAATCAGAAAGAATAATATTTAAAATGCAAAGCCTTTGGAATAGTAGTTCAAAGGCTTTTTCTTTTTCAAAATAGGGCACAAAAAAAAGCCACTTCCTTAGCAATAAAGTGGCTTTTATTGGTTTTAATTTAGTTTGTAAAACACCTTAACAGATTAAATATAGAACAATACTGTCCTTATTCCTCTTAAATCCTGACAAGGTGCGGGATTCTTCGTTTAAAAGGCTTAGTAAACGGTCAAAATAATAATTGTAACGGGCCTAATCGGCTATTACAATCAATCTAGAATCGTATTTAATTTCCGAAATTATATCGCAAGGTAAATCCGCTTCGAATAGTGGTCTGCGGGAAAGCAGTTGAAATTGCGAATTCAGAAAATGCATGATCATAGAAAAACACGGTGGTCAAGTTTTTCGTCAATGCATAATCAGCAGTGAACTTTAAAGACCATTGTTTCTGACCAGCTGTCACTTGATTATTCTCAACATCTAAGCTTCTAATTACCGTAATATTATCACGCAATGAAACATCAGCCTTAAAGTTTAGATCACCTTTAAAGGTCTGTCTTCTTCCTCCTAATGTCATCGTGAAAGGCACATTGGCCACACGATAACCAAGACCAAAAACATATTCTTGACCAGTTGCCTCAGTTAATAATTGGTTATCTAAACTCAGTGATAAGGCACGATCTCTTCTTACTTCAGCCAGCACCTTCAGTGAACTCTTTAATTCAAAATCAACTTTTACCAACGGATTAAATTGTTCTACCAAATTGATATTTGAAAACAATTGATCATTTAAGAAATTACCCGCCTGATCTAAAGCTCCAACATTTGCCGCATCAAACTCAAGGTTCGTGGTAAAGTTATTTATTGTATAAGACGAGCGATATCCATGCTGAATCGAGAAACGTCTAAACTTCTTTTTAAACCAGGGAATTTTCATTAAGCCAGTGTATTTCAACTGCCAGTTAGGAATCGGAATATCTCTAAACGCTCCTAACTCCACCTTACTAGCATCTTGTCCTGTGTAAGCTGACACAAAAGCTGGAATAAGCACCGATTGGTTGGTCTTACCAAGTCCAACAGGAAAACCATCTCCATCAACATCATTCGGATTCAAGCCACGTTCAGCAGCAAGACGTTGTGCTATCTCTAAGCGGTTATCCCTAAAGGTTTGAAACACTTCCGAAAATCCTTGATCGCTTGTTTTAAAAGCTGTTTTAAGCATGAAATTTGAGATCTCGAAGTTCCCAAAACGATTACTTAGTAGTTGATTATAGAACAACTCATTATCTGCATTGGTGTCAACTCTAAAATTCTCGGCGATATTTTCATTGAACAATCTATTAGCCGTTAGATCAATTACAAGATCAGGCAATAATTCAATGTTTGCGGTAACTGCAAGTGTTTTACGTCTGGTCTCTAAAAACTGCTGATTGAATTCTGGAAAGGTCGTTAACCAACCTTGTTTTGCAGCTTCGAAACGAACATCAGACTGAGATCCGAATACAAAACCAACTGAAGGACGTAGCGTTCCGATAAAGCCGATTGACTGCGTATAACCTGGCAAGGTTTTACTATTTGTTTCCGAATAATCAACCCCAAAACGTTTTACTGCAGTAACTAAGCCAATTAAAGTATTGGCAACTTTATTCCCAGCACTTAGACCCTTTTTTGGTTTGTCTTGTGCTGCTGACTGATTCCCTGCTAAAGGATTATTCTTAGGATTCCTAGTCCCTCGAGTTGCACCTGTTCGACTACCAGTTGTACTATTTGATGTTTTCTTAACCAACCCAAGATATTGATACAACTTATCCATATTAAAGGTTGTATTCAATCGATGTGTATTGGCATTTTGAATTGTATTAATTCGTTCTCCCACGACTTCCTCGACCGCTAAACCTTCTCGTTGCCAGTCAAAATCACCTGTATAAGCATAATTAGAATCAATAAAACTAAATAGCGGAATCTTATTAATTGGCAACTCATAGTTCGCCTCTAAACGAGAGGTGTGCCTATTAGGTTCGCCAATATCCCAAAAACCACTCCATATATTATTCTCACGCAGCACATCACCGTCTTCATCAAAATAGTTACGAATAATATTGTTATTACTCGCAGTAAAATTAACCTGCAATGACCGGCTTAAATTATAGTTGACGCTATATGCCCAATCAAATAAAAAGTTGCGTTGTTGAATGGATGGTAATGGGATGTTATTTGGATTTACATCTCCAGAAAAATCCACCTCGCGAAAACGCTGATCGCTAAATGCTCTAGTTAAATTAGAAGTTACCGCGATACTAGTGGGCAGTGGATTGAAGTTAATCTCCTTCAACCAATCCCAATACTTACTTTTAAGAGAATCTAGCTTTTTAAATGGCTCAATATTTAATGGCTTAAAAGCGTATCCATAATTAACTCCCAAACGAACATTTTGATCAGTACGATTCTCTATCTCATAGTCTCTATGATTCGTCTCATTATATGAATAAGAAAAATCGAAATTCTCGATATCGTAAATGCGTTCTTTTTGCTCGGGCGTTCTATTTTTTCGTACTCCAATAAAATTAAGACTCGTTCGCTTTGTATAATCTTCAGCACGATTTAAAATGGCATCTTCTTCCTCTTGCGAATCAGCTGTGTCCAACCGATCTTTAAGCTTTAAATCTTCGTAAAAAGGATCATACTGGGGAGTGATGATTTCCTCTGAAATATTATAACTAAATGGAATTTGTACATCCCATTTTTTTGGCAACAGTTGCCCGACATTTAAGTTCGTCGTTATATCATACTGTCTTGAATCTTCTAGATTACGCTCACGAGGTCCTTGTTCAATCGTTCCAAAACCGATGGTACTCATTCTACCGGTTGCCGAAATTGAAGCAAAATCGGCTAAGTTGGTGTCTATTTGTCCAATTGCAGCCCAACCACCTTCGCTATCCAATCCTGATAAACGCAATTCATTAAACCATACTTCAGCACAAACACCCTTAACATCAGTATTTTTTACACCAACCATTAATGCTCGAACACTTCCTACAGTTGGATTTCCTTTAATTGCTACTCTAAGTTCAGCTGCTTGCCTAGGGTCCAGCTCATTTACAACCTCACCATTTGCATTATAAAATACCGCATTCGGATTCCCTAGAGTTCCATCTGAAATTCCTTGAGACTTAATCTGAGATAGAAGGTCTAGTGGTAATAATATTTCATTATCCGCTGGCCAGATTTCAGATTCAGTGCTTGCTCCAAATTGGGTAAGCTGTAATGGAATTTCAACTTGATAATAGTTATTTGTAAAATCGGTCCCAAAACGAATAAACGCAACTAATGTATTATCAGATGGCACTGGTCCTCCTTGAATAGCTTCAGCATGCAAGAACATACGTAATCGTTCGTACTGCCGCATATCGATATCAATATTTTTAAATACTGCGCGCGAATCGCCACTATTCAACCCATTATCACCACAAACCGTAAGGGCTAATGATTGCTCATTTTGACGAATAATGTTATTCGTATTATTCAATCGTTCCCGCTGAACTCCTGGAGGTAATACATAAGGTATAGGAACACGATCAGAGTTTTCTTCGATATTTACTGAAAGTACATCAACCTCTGTACCATCGCCATCTTCAGGATCGAGATCAGCTTCTAAACTTTCGGTATAACGACGCCAATCACCACGTATAAGATCAAGCGTACCAAAACGCAGTACAGTTGGATCTTCAAATCCTTTCATATACATACGAATAAATCGAATGGAACGAAGATCATTAATACCACCTACCCGACTTAATATCGTGTTTGGATCAGTCTCATCGTAATTTTGTGGATTGATCGGTATTTTAAATTGAAGCCATCTAGCCGTTAAAGTTCTACCGTTTGGAAGTGTGATTTCGCGCTCCTTTTCGTCAGTAATAAAACGCGACGTGTTCACACTCATATTAGGCACAATCGGAATAGTATATTCAAAATAACTATTGATTGTATTCATAGTCAAGTCACGATTCACATCTTCTACATCCGGAAGTGTAATTGCGCCACGATTCGTATCTCCTACCTCTATCGGAGAGTTACCGTCTAGTCCATTAAACTTTTTATAACGTTCTAAGACGTCACCAGTAGCATCTAAAAAGTATTGATAATTATCCGAAGCCGGATCATCTGCTGGTCCATTGGTATAAAAAGGTGAAGCAGCTTCCTCGGCATCATTCAAACCATCTAAACCAATATCTTGAACATTTCTATTCGCGTCTACAGCATCAAAAGCATATACCAACGACTGATTTGCTGGCACTTGTCCCCAGGGCGTTGGTCGCACCTCTAGGTTATTTCCTGTAGCTCCTGCCTCAGGTAATCCGTTTTCATATTGTTTTCTACCATCTTTTAAAACATCTTCAGAAATGTTGCCAAGGTTAAATACCAGCTCCCCTCCTTGATTTGTGTTTCCCGGTTGATTGAACGGATCTAGCACCCAAAACTGAATATATTCCACATTTGATTGCTCGAAGTTAGTAGCAGTAATAGATCTTGTAATTCCAGCCCATTTATCAGGATTAGGTTCCGCGTCAAAAGCTGGATTGTTGTTATAAGGACCACGTTCGTCAGGATAGTATGCTAAATCTAGGGTAAACTGCACCGTAGTTTGCCCTTGCGCCAAATCTGTTCTCGGAAATATCTCGTTCACAAAAACTCGACGCGTTTCATTAGTGGAAACATCATCATCACTAATATCCCCTGGCCTTTGATTATTGTAAAAAATAGGGTCGATGGTATACCAAGCCAATTTAGCACGGTTATAACCATTCTCTAAAATATTAGGATCTCCGGTCTGGATATCACCACCTTCAACACCTAGCGGAGTACTTGATAAACTCCATGCTAAAGGCGATTTTATATCGATTGTTGACTGCGCACCTTCAAAATCGTCGACATATACAGTTGCCTCTCCATTAAAATCTGCAGTTTTAGGCGCATTGGGAAACAAATATGCAGCTTCAGCTCTTATTGAAAAATTAGACTTTGCATCAGTATCAATATTTGGTAGTTTGTTTGCTAGCCTCGTTAAGAAAGGAGCTTCTGTTGAAAAATTCAGACGAGCACCTAAGATTGTATTACTAACTGGCTCTACACCGTAATTTGCTTTTTGGGTTAGTGGTCGTTCATTTAAATTTAAAAAAGTACCCCCAACTAAAAAGTTATCATTGAACTTATGCTCCACATCAACTCCAGCAAATCGCTTATTTTGTTGTCTAAATAATGCGTTATTTTCTGTTGAAACTTCAATAGGTGTGTTTGATGCTTTTAACGATTCATCTAAAATTTGGACACGCCCTGCCTGATAGTTCACAGTATAATCAATTCCTTCTTGAAGCACACGACCACCAGCAGTAACTTTCACCGAACCCGGTGATAAGCCAAATCCCACAGCTATTCCATCTCCCCCAGTAGATTTGTACCGTATTTTTATTTGAAAGACATTCTTTGCAGCTGCATCTAATGCATCGGCCTTTGTACTTTCATACATTTCTCGATATACATAACGAGATTGGTTCGGGTTATAAGTAGCCTCAACTTCATAATCCTCTAAAGGATTTGCCGTCCTCGATTCAGATAATTTATTAAATAAGGCCTCTCCAAATGGTTCTACTGATGGGAATATAATACTACCATTTCGAGTGTCGACAGTATAGCCATCTACAAAATCAAAAAAGCCATCTCCGCCATTTTGTGGATCATTATAAATGTTAAGTCTATCCAGTCCAAACAAATTAATCAAGATAGTTTCTTCCAGCTCGGCTTTTTCCTCGGTATTCGGAAAACTACCAGCGTTACCCTCACTTACTTCGATAAAGTTGATTGGCGAAGGATTGGAATATAAAATATTCAATCTAAAATCTTCTGGACTTAATTGAAAAGCGCCTGTTGAATAAATGTTTTTCATCATCAAGTCCCAAACAGGCTCATCAACACTTGTTAAACTACTTTTAAGCATTTTAACAACGAGGTTGTTGTTATTAATGACTTCTATATTTGAGTTTGGCAGTGTCCCAATTGTTGTCGCATCAACTCCGTCATTTGCGAACTCACCTACTTGAAAAACCTGACCACCAACAGTATATTGGTAAGCTACAGCCAATACCTCATCATTACTCAAACGTTGATTTAATGAGATATATCCCAATTGTGCGTTTAAGCGATATTCATTAGGTTGTAATTTTCTCGCATTTTCCAAAATGGCATAATCGAAGCCTTCATTCGCGTTTCTACCTCCAAAGCCCGACTGTACTGTAGCGATGTCTCTTATAGCTTCTGTTAAATCGGAATTTGCAGGATTTCCTATTTCAGATGGGTCAAATTTGTTGTTACTATTATCAGGAAAAGCGCCGGGTAAAACTCCTGCATTTAGGAAATTAGCCTGATTATCAATCCCAATTTTTGTAAGATCAGATTCAGCAATATCCTGTAATGCAATTAAGTTTCTTACATTTTGTGTTCGTTGTCCTCGGTTTGTTACCCATACTTCAATTCTGGTTACTTGAACCTGAGTATTCGGGTATGGATAGGTCTTTGCTGCTTCGTCATAGGTATCTCTAAAGTATTGAGATAAAAAGAAGTGACGATCTTCCTCATAATCTAACGCAAAAAGCTTAACATCTTCCAATGTTCCATTTCCCTGAGCGATAACCGTCTTGGTTTGTGAACGCTGTTCAGAAAAAACCGCTGTTACTGTGGTTTTACCAAATTGAAGCTCGGTCTTGACACCAAATAAGCTTTGGGCACCGGTAATAAGTGAGCTATTTAATGGCATTGCCACATTACCGACCTCAATCTTTCTAATAATGTCATCTTCCGTAGGTGTGTATTCTAATTTTATGAGATTTTGAAAATCGAAAGTAGTTTGGGTATTATAGTTAGCCGCAATTTGAAGTCGCTCTCCTACTTTACCGAGTAAACTCAATTCTATACGCTGTTGAAAGTCGAAGCTTAGATTTCGTCTATTTCGTGGTGATAATGATGGATTGTCATTTTTTTGAAATCGAATACCGAGATCCATCCCAACGGAACCCTGGGGCACAACGCTAATTACATCACCACCAAAAATGGATTGAAAGAGGTCCGATTTTACATAAAAATCGGGAAGTAAATTTTTCTGTGCATCCTCACTTCCTTCCTTCTTTCCTGATACGGCATCTAGTTTTTCTTTAAAGTATGCCTTCATACTTTCTTTTAAAATAAGATCTTGATATTGCTTTGGCGTTAATATTTTTGGATATGAAATATTAAAATCGCCCACACTCTCAGTATAAATATATCGATCGGTTTTAGGATCGTACTTATATTTTGAGATAATACTTTGCGGATTTTTTAGTAATAAAGTTCCTGCACTATAACCGACGGCAGTAGAGTCTTGTGCCTGTATTTTTACTGAAGAAACCACCAATACAAAAAAAGTAAAGATGGCAATTACGACATTTTTGGGAGCGTAAAATTTCAACTCAATCATAGATTTTTTAGCGCAAGTTTTATCAGCTGCTCAACATTTAAATCTGGTGTCCTTTTTAATAGCCCGTCAACTACTTTTTCAGACGCTCTTCTGGTAAAACCTAAAACTTCTAAAGCTGATAACGCTTCATCTTTAACAGTATTGCTTTGAACAAGGGAAACTTCATCAATATCGTACACTTTTAGTACTTTATCTTTTAAATCAAGAATAACGCGCTGAGCGGTTTTAGCACCGATTCCTTTTACGGATTGAATAGTCGGCACATCACCCGATGCAATTGCATCCCGAACTTGCGTCGGATCTAAGGAAGACAGCATCGTTCTCGCAGTACTCGCTCCGATACCCGAAACGGAGATTAACAGCCGAAAAATTTCGCGCTCTACCGAAGAGATAAATCCGAACAATGTATGACTATCTTCTTTAACTTGAAGATGCGTCAATAGCTTTATAGCCTCAGAATTTGGGAGGTTAGAATAAGTAAAAAGTGAGATATTAACTTCGTACCCAACGCCATTGCAATCGATCACAACATGCGTAGGGTTTTTTTCGACAAGTTTTCCTTGTAGTTGGGTGATCATTTAAATACCGGTTAGGCGGTAAATGTAATGAAATTATTGGACGTTGGGTGTTAATATTATCGAGCGCATTATCCTAAATATCTAGAAAGCTTTTTCGAGTTTCTTTCAATTCAAAATCTCCCATTATTTAGCCTGCTGTTTTTCTCTTTTTTCCTTCTCCTGTGCATCTACAACAGCAACAGCTGTCATATTAACCATCTCCTCGACGCTTGCTCCTAGCTGTAATATATGAACAGGTTTTCGCATACCCAGCATAATTGGTCCTACAGACTGCGTATTGTTCAATTCCTTCATCAATTTATAAGTAATATTGGCCGCATCTAAATTTGGAAAAATAAGGGTGTTTACTTTCTTGCCGTTTAACTTAGAAAATGGAAACTTACTATTACGCAGTTCAGGATCTAAAGCAAAGTCCGCTTGTAGTGCTCCGTCGACCGCAATATAATCGAATTCCTTATGCAAAATCTGAACAGCTTGCCTAACTTTTTCTGCCTTTTCGTTACTTGAAGAACCGAAATTAGAATATGACAACATTGCCATATTTGCTTCTACTCCAAACATTTTTACCATATGAGCTGTCATACGAGCAATTTTCACTAAATCACGACTAGTTGGATCTATATTAATCGAAGTATCGGATAAAAACATCGGGCCACGCTCTGTTAGCATGAGGTTACACGTCGCAATCCTATCGGTTCCAGGATACGTACCTATAAGCTCCAACATAGGTTTCAAGGTTGATGGGTAGCTTCTAGAATAACCGGTAATTAAGGCATCCGCATCACCTTCGTTAACCATCATTGCGGCAAAGTAGTTTCGCTCTCGCAGCTTCTTTTCCGCATCATAAATAGTTACTCCTCGACGCTTGCGTTCTTCGTAATAGGTTTGAGCATACTTATTTTTCTGACCGCAATATTCGTCACTTTTAGGATCAATTATTTCTAGGTCGGCCTCAAAATCAATTTCTTTTTTTAATTCTTCAATGACATCTTTTCGCCCTAATAAAATAGGAATTGCTACACCCTCTTCGTAAACGATTTGTGCAGCTTTCAATACATCAAGATGATCAGCCTCGGAGAAGACAACACGTTTAGGATTGCGTCTTGCTCGATCTAATAATAATCGCAAAATTTTATTGTCAGAACCTAAGCGTTCGTATAATTCATCTTCATAGGCTGTCCAATTCGTTATTTTTTCAGTCGCTACACCTGACTCAATTGCCGCTTTTGCAACTGCAGGGGGTATTTTTGTAATTAAACGAGGATCGAATGGTTTTGGGATGATATAATCTTTTCCAAATGTAAGCCGGGTTTCTCCGTAGGCAATATTTACTTGTTCTGGCACTGGATCTTTAGCAAGATCAGCTAAAGCTTTTACCGCAGCCATTTTCATGGCTTCATTAATCTTAGTAGCGCGAACATCTAATGCGCCTCTAAAAATAAAAGGGAATCCCAATACATTGTTAACCTGATTAGGATGATCGGAACGACCAGTAGCCATAATAATATCATCTCGTGTTTTACAAGCAAGGTCATATGGAATTTCCGGGTCTGGATTTGCCATTGCAAACACAATCGGATTTGGAGCCATACTCTTAAGCATATCCGGATTTACGATATTACCCATCGACAATCCGATAAAAACATCAGCATCAACAAATGCATCTTCTAATGTATTTATATCTCTTCCCGTAGCGAATTCTGCTTTTTGGGAAGTAAGATTTTCTCGGTCCTTGCGAATGACTCCTTTACTATCAGTCATTACTATATTTTCTGATTTTGCTCCAAATGCTTTATACAACCTAGTACATGAAACTGCAGCAGCACCAGCTCCACTGACCACGATTTTCACATCTCCCATTTTTTTGCCAGCGATCTCCGTTGCATTCAACAAAGCCGCAGCCGATATAATTGCCGTACCATGCTGGTCATCGTGCATTACCGGAATATCCAGTTCTTCCTTTAAACGTTGTTCAATTTCAAACGCTTCAGGAGCCTTAATATCTTCTAAATTGATCCCGCCAAAAGTGGGCGCAATATTCTTAACCGTTTCAATAAAAGCATCAACATTTTTTGCATCAACTTCAATATCAAAAACATCGATGTCAGCAAAAATTTTGAATAGTAGACCTTTCCCTTCCATTACAGGTTTTGAGGCTTCAGGGCCAATATCACCAAGGCCCAAAACAGCTGTTCCGTTAGAAATTACTGCGACCAAATTACCTTTATTCGTATAACGATATACATCCGATTTTCGCTTTTCAATCTCAAGGCATGGCTCTGCCACTCCAGGTGAATATGCCAAACTTAAATCACGCTGACTAGAGTAACTTTTTGTAGGAACAGTTTTTATTTTTCCCGGCTTAGGAAATTCGTGATAATCGAGTGCTTCTTGCTTTTTGGTCTTTTCGCTCATAGAAGAGTTACATTTAGTTAACTACTCTGCTTTTTGTTAAAATTAAAGGTACTATAATTACTATCGTCAAGGCCTATTCAATGCTTAATAATTCTGACAAAACATCAACATTTTCTGGAAGCCGACCAACGTTTTGAAGCTTTAAAGCAGCTAACTTTAAGGCGGTTTTTAGACAATGCTCAAGTGAATTTTCCTTCAAATAGGCGAAGAGAAATCCGGACCAAAATGCATCACCCGCTCCAGTCGCATCCATTATTTTTTCAATCTTGATAGCAGGCAAAGTGATTGTCCCTTCTTTTTTATGAGAAGCTTTTACTCCTTTACTACCTAAAGTAAGGCATATAACCTCGACACCTAAATCATGAAAAAATGAAAAGATCTCCTCATGGCTAAGTTGTTTTTTGAAAAGGCGCTCCATGTCGTCTTCACTAATCTTGATCAATGGATTTAAGCTGCAATATTGTTTTATACATTGAATGGCTTCAGCCCGTTCAGGCCATATTTTTTCCGAGTAATTAATGTCTATACTCAATTTAACACCGCAGCTATGCGCACGTTTTGCGGCCTCTAGAATAGTTTGCCGTGCCGGCTCCTTGCTCAATGCAAAACAAGTTGTGTGAAAGATTTTACTTTCCTGTAAAAGTGAGTCTGGTAGTTGCTCTTTTGATATCATTACGTCCGCCTGGCGGTACGGGATGAAGTCGGGAGTATCAGTCGTTCTAGAAACAAAAATAACGGTGGTTGGGATATCATTTAATGACTGGATATTTGACGTATCAATACCTGCCGTATTCAATTTATCTAATACATAATTACCAAAACCATCATCACCTATACTAGCAACTAGGGATGTGCTAACGCCTAGTCGAGCCATATTCATTGCAACATTGGTAGGCGACCCTCCTAAATAGCGATGGTAATCTTTTGTTTCTGAAAGGCTCGGTGCTGTTTGATGCCCGATATAATCAATAAGCGCCTCGCCAACGCACAGTATGTCGATTGATTTATTCATTAATCTTTATAAGGTTAGGATAGTAATTTTTTACCTTGAATCACCTGACTCAATATTATTGATCCTGCGGCGCTCCAAGAACATTTGGGCACTCCAGTTGGACTGCAAGTCTCTGTATTGAAGTTTTCATAAAACCCCCAATCTTCTTTTTCGTTTAGTTGATCAATATGTTTAAGAATTTGTTTTGCTTCATCCATCCGGTTATTAGCTACAAGACCAAGGCCGTAAAAACCATTTACCATTTGCCAAGTACCTGCGTTATGAAACTCATAAGGCTCGTTTCTAAATTCATACTTTCGATTATTCTCTAACATACTCCATTCGGGATCGCCTTCTTTAATTGGTGGCCAAAAAGCTGGAAGTAGTTTTAATGGCAGCGAATTGCGCAACTCTTCTGAATAGGTAATCAATTCATTTTCGAAACCTTCGGAATCGATATTCAAAAAAAGTGCCAATGCATTGGCAAATGCATCATATTGTTTTTGATAGCCGGACGGATTAAATGACGCCACCCAATAATTCTTTGCTCTCAAGCTTTTGAATGCTTTTGGATGATAAGGATCGTTTTTAATTTTATGCTTACGATAATTCTCAACAATTTTTTGTTGAATGCGATTGGCTTTTCTGCTTACCACTTCATTAGGAAACAAGCTGTCGAAACAACGTAACGCCCACAGGCGTAACAGTTGATCATATAAAATATAGCCTTCGGTAATATACTCATCAGCCCAATTTCCGGATCGCGGCACATACATTAGGTGGTTGTGATTAAACTCCCATGCTTCCATAAGTTTTAGCCCGCGATTAATGTGCTCTAAATGCGCTTTTGCAAAATCGATATCACCAGTAATGTGTGCATAATTACACATCCCAATTACAAACCAAGGAATCGTATCAACTCGGCCTGCCAATCCTCCAAAACTCAACAAAGTTTTAGGCTCGTCATAAAATACGTTTGATGGTATATTACCTAAATAATGCTGATGATCGGCTAGTGTTTGAAGGGTTGCTTTAAAAGCTGACACTAATTTTTCGTTGCCATCCAACAAAGCCGCAAGTCCGCAAATCACTCCATCGCGAGCCCAAATTCTGCGGTAATTACTAATGTCGTTTGCACTGGCAAGAAAACCTTTATCAGTAGATACGGTATGCAGTAATTGTATGGCACGCTGGTAGGAATTCATTAAAAATCAAGCTTGGTTAGCAATTTTTACTCAACTATATAAGTAAAGATAAGTCATAATTATATGCTGTTTTTATAAAATCAAAACAGTTTATCAGGATCTTTTAAACGATCTAATTCATCTCTTAATCCATTCGATAAAAGTGATAATCCGTATTGATAGGATGCATTCATCCAACCAAAACCGCTGGTTGTTATATACTCAAATTCGGTCCCAACGTTTCCATACTCCGCATACACTTTGTGTGTGCAGTTAACCACATCGTATTTTTCTGGAATGGTGCCATTATAATCCACCGCATTTCTAGTAATCATCCACAACCAACGATAAACTAATTCTTGTAATTCTTTTGTGTAACCATGCTGTTTTAGTCCTCGCCAAATCAGCATTTGGTGCGGAGCCCAGCCATTAGGATAATCCCATTGTCGCTGATGTTTTCCTGCCGCAATTGTCTCATCCATTTTTTTTGAAGTTCCTGCTACACCTCCTTTTTCTTTTAGGTTATTCATCAAACTACGAACCAGGACTGTGGCTTGCTGCCCATCACATAACCCAGCCCACAAGGGAAAATAATTGGATGCGGATTCGAATTGCGTTTGTCGCTTAGTTTTGAAATTATAATCGTAGAAAACACCATCATCTTCATTCCACAAGAGCTTAATCACTAAGAATTTTCTTCGATTTGCTTTTTCATTCCAATATGCCGAATTGTATTCGCCCAAACGATCATTGAAATAGGTTTTTATAAGATATTCGAAGTCCTTTTCGTATTTATATAGTAATGAGTTTAGGTCGACCGTATTAAGATCGGCACACACATTATCAAGGCGCCATGTAGTATCATGACCATTCTCGCGAACGCTACGGTCATGAACAAAATATTCATCAAGCTTTTCATTTACTAACTCTCGATTTGCATATTTTGATTCGAATTCTTTTAGCGAAAGACCATGCTTTTTAGCATATTCACTTAAAACCTCATCAAAATGACCAGCTTCTGTTTCAGGCGGAATTCCAATTCCCTCTGCTAGATATCGATTGAGTCCGTTATCACATAAACGCTTGCCATCCTCCATCCAGACGGTTTCATACTCCTTAATAGCAACCAACAACGTTTCTTTTAACCAATCTAATCCAACGGATTGATCAGCTTCATATACTTCACGTATGAATGAGCTTAAAAAAGGTGGCTGTGTTCGTGTTAAATAATAGGTGCGGTTGGCATTTAATATTTTACCGTAATGAGTTATTTGATAACAGAAATTATCGACCATGGCTTTTGCAAGATCGATGCGATTATCCAGTAATAGACCGACTCCTTCAAAATAAGAATCCCAGCCATACATTTCATTAAAGCGGCCACCAGGAACTACAAACGGAACTCCTTTCCCATTTTCTAATTTAAGTGAAAGAATTCCAGGTTTTGTATTGATTGATCGAACATATTCGGGTGTGATTGGACTTGGTAAAGTGACTACTTCTAACTGTTTATTTTCTAATTGAAGCTTGTTATAATATGTTATAGCGGCCTCATCAGTTGATGGAACGTATATACGTTGTGTTTGATCTTCTGACTTTTCATCACCAACGATCTTTGCGAGCCCATTTTTATCAATTTTTCTGGTCAGATCATCCCAAAAGTAATCTTTAATCATTCGTGAGATTCTTTGAGAAGGCGGCTCTTCGATATGAGATATTAAAATGTTAGCTTCTTCTTTCCCTTCCCGTTGTTGAATGACCAATTCTTGCATTAAATTAGAAAGAAAATAAGTTCCTTTTACATCATAGCTTTTCCCATTTTCATCTTGAATAGAAAATGACTTTGGCCCTTTATCCTCCTTAGTGATTTTTTTATCACCGTCTGTATCTTCTTGAGCGAGAAGTTTGGAAAGTGTTTCCTTTATGCTAAGCTTAAATCTCATTTTGCTATCGCTTCCGAATCTGAATTACTGGTCATCTTATTAATGACAAAAAAGATTATAAACATCAACCCAAATGGGATAATAGAAAGATAAAACACCTTATCTCCACCTAAAGAATCAAATAAATTTCCAATTAGTAATGAGCCTGCTGTTCCGCCAACCGCAGAAAAAAATGTAAGAATACCAGCAAGTGAGCTGTGGATTCCTTTATCAACACTACTTAAAACAGTCGAATTTATCAATGGATATAGTGGCGCTAAAAATAGCCCTATCAGTGGAAATAGATAGGATACTACGGGAAGGTCAGTAATCGACTTTATCTCTTTAGCTTCAATATTTTCTGCAAGTGGTAAAACCAACAATACTAGCACGATTGCCAAAACAGCTGAAATTGCCGAAATATAAATCCATTTTATTTTCTTAGAAAGAATACCGGCTATGAATCGGCCTAAAGCTATTGAAACCATTAAAAGAACAGCCATTTGCGATCCTAGCTTCGGAGATAGTTTAAGCGTATCTTTATTAAAAGTTGGCAACCATGTCATAATACCTTGTTCCGTCATTACATATAAGAAGGCAAATGCAGCAAATATCCATATAAGTGGCTTTTTGAAAAGGGCGAACATTTTAGAAAAATCATCCTTGACTCCATTAGATTTTTCTGGTTCAACATCAAATTTGGAAAACATAATGATAAAGAATGCAACAGCAATTAAACCCGCCATCAATAAATATCCATTAAGCCATGCATTCGGATCGTTGTCATCATAAAATAAAGGGAAAATAACATACATGAAAATGATTCCTATCATGAAGACAGTTTCAATCAAATTCATAAGAGAACTATGTTCTTTCTTCCCATCGGTTATATATCCAATTAGCGCATAAACAGCAACTTTAACTACGGCAAAGGATAATCCTACACATAAAAATAAGAGCTTTACCGCCAAAAATGAATTGCCAAAAAACATTCCGATACAACCAAAAAATACGACTGCTAAACTTATAAGCATTCCTTTTTTAAAACCAAGTCTTGGCAAAAAAGAACCAACAACAAACGCCATTATTGCAATGGAAATATCTTTGAATGGCTCCAAAATTGCTGCATCTGGTTTAGCAATGCCATAAACCTCTTGTGCTCGTTCCACCAAAATCCCAACACTATTTAATAAGGCTGCGAAAACAAAGTAGATTAGAAAAAGTGAGATCTTTATTCCTGAGTTTTTCATAGAAGACAGTTTTAAAACAAAAAAGCGAATTGCTACAACATTAAAGATATATCAATTCGCTTTTTGCTAAATATTTTAGTTTGCTACCAGAACCATCCGACTAATAATGCAGTCAGTATTAATAGTAAAATTGATAGTATTCGATAGTTCTTATACCAAGGCAAGGCCTTGAGTTCTTCAGACTCCTCTGTAAACAATTCTTTTCTGTATGTATAGTCCTGAATACTTTCTGGTGAAGGCGCTGGAGTAACCAAGCTTACAACAACATGCAACACAACACTTATAACAAATAAGATATTTGCCTTCATTAAGAAGTGCATTTCATTTAATTCTGGTGAAATTTCAAACACCATGGAAAGCACCATAAACAAGGCAACCGCCCCACCTACTAACAAGCTAATAAATGCTCCTGAAGAGGTTGCTCTTTTCCAGAACATACCAAGCAAAAATGCCGACACTACTGGTGGACATGTAAATGCAATTACTGCCTGCAAGTAACCCCATAGAGAATCACTTACCTTTTCAATAAAAGGCACCCATAAAGAAGCTAATACTACAAGAACTAAAGTAGCAATTTGACCCGCTCTTACCAGCTGCTTACTTGTCATTTCTGGTCGTAATTGTTTTACAAAATCCATTGTAATTAAAGTCGATGCTGAATTAAAGGTTGCCGATACCGATGACATCATCGCTGCCAGTAAACCAGCAACAACTAGGCCCAATACTCCTGTTGGTAATAATTGGAATAGTAAGACGGGATATGTTAAGTTTGGACAGTCTGATAAATTTTGGCACATCTCACCATTAGGAAGTGGATAATTTAATCCAGATATATCTAATGTATTGAACAATATTAATGCTAAAACCCCTGGTACGATCATAATGAAAATTACAGGTAATTTTAATAATCCAGCGAATAACGCACCCCACCGACCATGATTTAGGTCTTTTGCTCCTAACACACGTTGCACCATAAATTGGTTATTTGCCCAGAAATAAAAACCTAGTAAAGGAACGCCTGTTAGCAGTCCCCACCAAGGCATGAATTCATCATTTATAGGTCGCACTAGACTGAAAACCTCATCAGAATTTGCTGGAATGTATTTACCATTAGCAGCTCGATCTTTAAAATTGACATCGCCATTATCGAGCATTACATTCAATTTATCCATCATCGCTTCCCAGCCGCCTCCAAGCTCCTGAAATGCGAAATAGGTTAACAAACAAGATCCTATAATAAGCAGCACTGCCTGTATTACCTCTGTTTGAATTACTGAGTTTAATCCCCCAGGAATAGTATATGCAGCTGCGGCAATGGCAAGACCTATAATAATAACTGTAGAGCTTGTTTCAGGAAATAACAATTTCAAAACAATACTACCCACATATAAACTTGCTGCAGTATCTACCATTACATTACCAATGATGGTTACAAATGAGAAATAGTAACGTGATCTGCGGTCATAACGGCGCTCTAAAAACTCAGGCATAGTATATACCTTCGATTTTAAATAAAATGGTAAAAAGAAAATAGAAAAGAAAATGAGTACAACTACGGCAAACCACTCATAGTTAAATACGTTTACGTTGGTTTGAAATCCGTCAGAAGCCAGTCCGACCAGTGTTGAACTCGAAATATTTGCTGAGAACAATGCAATTCCCACAATGGGCCATGTCATGGTTCGACCGCCTAAAAAATAATCCTCAGAGCTGCCTCTTTTTGATTTTGAAATACCGTAAATAACGATACCGATTAGGTAAAATGCAATTACCACTAAATCGATCGTAGATAATCCTCCCATTTGCTAGTTTAGTTTTTGGTTACAGCCGATTATAAGGTAAAAACCTCATAAACAACTATTTAAAAAAATGACCTTGTTGGCTTTAAAAACGCATGCCAAATACATCATTTTTAAGAAAAATGTAAATAATTAGGTTTGAATTTGCCGAATATACATTTTTATGTCTTTAAATGTAATATCCTTTTTTAAATACTCGACATATTCAGAACGAAAACGTTTTGGGAAGTTGGATCTCCTTAATCACAACCCATCATATTTTTATGTGAAGTATTTGTTATTTCTATATAAATACCCGTATTTAGACCTCGGAATGGCACAAGTAACGTTAAAAGAAATAGCAGACATTTTAGGGATTTCGGTGACGACAGTTTCCAAAGCTTTAAAAGACTATAAAGATGTAAGCGAAGAAACCAAGAAAAAGGTTCGTGAGCTTGCAAAGGAACTTGATTACCAACCAAATGCCATGGCTTTGAGTTTGCGAAATCAAGAATCGCGAACTATCGGACTTATAATTCCAGAAATAGCACATCACTTTTTTGCCAATATTATCAATGGAATAATTTTAGAGGCTGAAAAGCATGGCTATTTAGTCATAATTCTTCAATCGAACGAATCTTTTGATCTCGAAACAAAACAAATCGACCTTTTACTAAACAAGAGGGTTGATGGTATTTTAATGTCATTGTCCAACGAGACCGATTCTCTTGATGCTATTAGAAAAATCATTAGCAACGGTACTCCATTGGTTCTTTTTGATAAGATCTCGAAAATGGTGAATTGCAGTAAGGTTATTATCGATGACCAAAAAGCAGCCTACGAAGCAACAGAGCACCTTATTAAATCTGGTTGCAAGAAAATAGCGCATTTTAGAGGACCTTTAAATCCACAAGGATCAATCGATCGATTTTTAGGGTACAAACGTGCCTTAGAAGACCATAAAATAACCTATGACCCTTCCTTGGTATATATATGTAATCGCATCTCATCACAGGAAGGTTTTGATTATGCACAACAAGTTCTAAAAGACCACCCTGATGTAGATGGTATTTTTTGTATTACCGATTTGGTGGCTGCAGGTGCTATGTCATACTTTAATAAAAATGGAATTTTTGTGCCTGATCAAATTTCAATAATAGGCTTTAGCAACTGGCCAATTTCATCATTACTAACTCCTTCGCTGTCTACAGTTGATCAGCCTGGCACACGAATGGGTAAAGAAGCACTTGGAATTTTAGTTGAAGAAATTAATGCTAAAAAGAAGAAAGAGCCTATTGAGTATCATTTGATTCAACTGCCTACCAAGCTAATTGCTCGGAATTCTTCGAAGAAAAGTTAGTTTAACTTCAAAAGATTTAAAGGTTATACCCCTCTAAATCTCTCCTCAAGAGGAGATTCCTATTTCAAGAACTTGATATTTCTGGTCAAACCATCAAACTTAGTTCGCTTTACAGCCGACTTTTTAAAGACTTTTCTAAAAACATCTTCAGTGATTTCTTCCCAATCCTTTTTAGACATAGACAACAATTCAGGATTAGGATTAAACAATGGTTCGTTATGTGATTTTGAAAATCGATTCCAGGGGCATACATCTTGGCATACATCACAACCAAACATCCAGTCATCAAATTGCCCTTTTACTGAGGTTGGAATCTCATTTTTTAATTCGATCGTGAAGTAGGAAATGCATTTACTTCCATCAACAACATACGGTTCTACAATCGCTTGAGTTGGGCATGCATCGATACATGCTGTGCAAGTACCGCAATGATCGGTTACTGCATGATCATATTCCAAATCTAAATCGATAATTAGCTCAGCAATAAAATAAAAAGAACCTACTTTTTGGGTAAGCACATTACTGTGTTTTCCCATCCAACCAAGTCCACTTTTAACTGCCCATGCTTTGTCAAGCACCGGAGCAGAATCAACAAAAGCGCGACCACTCACCTCACCTATTTCATCTTGAATAAATTCATAAAGTTGCCGCAATTTTGATTTAATGACATGATGATAATCCTGACCGTATGCATACTTACTTATTTTGTAAGCTTCTTCATTTTGTGTTTCCTCTGGATAATAATTCAATAGTAAAGACACAACACTTTTAGCATCATCGACCAGCTTGGTCGGGTCTAGTCGTTTATCGAAATGGTTTTCCATATAACTCATTTCGCCATGCATATTGTTATTGAGCCATTTTTCTAGTCGGGGCGCTTCTTCTTCTAAAAACCCAGCTTTGCTAATGCCGCATGACAAAAAACCGAGGCGTTTTGCTTCTTGTTTTATTAGGGCGGTATGTTTCGCTTTAATACTCAAATGTCACACTGAGCGCAGTCGAAGCGCTTTACTCGTTAGGCTTATAAATATGGTGGGTTGCATTCCTACATTCCGCCAAAATTTGTAGCATATCAAAATCTCCTTCTATTAATGCCCGTTTCTTAGCACGTGTCCAGCCTTTAATTTTCTTTTCAAAATATATTGCTTGCAATACATCACTGAACTCTTGATGAAAAACTAAAGATACAGGTCTTCTTGAAAATGTATAAGAATCTTTTTTATATCCAGCATTATGTTGTTTAAACCGCAATGACAAATTATTGGTAATTCCCGCATAAAAAGAGTTATCTGAGCATTTTAAGATGTAGACGTAAATTGATACATCGGTTTGTTTTAACGACTTCGACTGCGCTCAGTCTGACATTCCACTTAACTAAGCAAACAGTTGAATTTATAAAAAATCAAACTCTAATGTAACAAATTCTATTTTTGCTACACTAACACCCTGAACAAACTAAACTACATGATACAAGTTCAAAACTTAACAAAGTCCTTTACTAGTAAAATAAAGAAGGGTATGAAAACCGAAACCACTACTGTCAACGCAGTAAATGATGTTTCATTTGAATGCAAACCGGGTCGAATTTTCTCATTATTAGGTCCAAACGGTGCAGGAAAAACTACTACACTTCGAATGATCGCAGGGATTATCAATCCAACTTCTGGCACCGCGGTGGTCGATGGTGTCGATCTAGGAAAAAGTGGAGATGCTGTAAAAAGCCGCATCGGATTTTTAACAGGTTCGACAGGACTGTACGAACGATTAAATGCCGATGAAACCCTTGATTTTTTCGGAAAAGTCTACAAACTAGAAAGTGGCGCCGCTCAAGAGCGAAAGGAATATCTATTTGAAAAACTAGGTATTAATGAGTTTCGAAAAAAACGCATTGGCCAAATGAGTACTGGTATGAAGCAAAAAGTGTCTATTGCAAGAACATTGCTTCATGATCCTGAGGTCCTGATTTTTGATGAGCCTACTAGCGGGCTTGATGTAATTACCGCGGATAGTATTATCGACTTAATTCGGGAATCAAAACAAAACAATAAAACCGTGATATTTTCATCACATATTATGAGTGAGGTAGATTTACTTTGCGATGATCTTGCTATCATCGACAAAGGCTCCATTATTTTCAACGATTCGTTTGACACGTTCAAAAAAGAAATGAAGGCGGATACCTTAACACAAGAATTTATTAATCGCGTTAAAAACTCGTAATCATGAAAGAAATTATCTTAATAATCAAAAAAGAACTGACTGAGTTATTTCGTGATAAGAAAACGATTATAAATTCTATCATACTACCCGTACTAATTACTCCAATTTTAATAGTTGTAGTATCTAAAGTTATGGAGTTTGTCAATAAAAAGGACGCTGCCAAAACCATTAAGATTGGTTTAATGAATGCGCCAGCTGATTTTAATCAGCTAGTGGCAAATGATACATTAAACAAGGTGACTACGTTTACAGAAGCCGCTGATTTTAAAACATTGATTAATGATGGCACCGTGCAAACAGTATTAGTTTTTCCAGAAAACTGGAAAACCGATATGGACAGTTTGCGTACTGGTGAAATTCAAATTTATCGCAACGAAGCGAAGCGAAATGTGAACACTCGTGTTGGTAGAATAGTAACAAATTATACCGAAGGTATTAAGAATGCTAGAATTGCTTCACTACAAATACCAATGGAAAAACTAACACCTGTTAAAAGGAGTTATGTTGAAGTAGGCGAAAAGAAAGAAGCAATAGGAAAAGCAATTGGTGGCTTTATACCGTACATTTTTATTTTAGGAATGTGGGGAGGATGTTTACTTGCCGCTATCGATTTGGTGACTGGTGAGAAAGAAAGAAAAACAGTGGAAACCACCTTATCGTTGCCATTATCAAAATTCAATGTATTGATAGGTAAGGCAATTGTTGCGGCGATATTGGGCTTACTGCCAGCAGTTTTTAACATCATTGGTTTGGTAGTAGGTTTACAATTTATCGATTTACCCCCCGCTTTTGATAGTTTTATAAGCGAACTAGTCACATTTGAATCGCTTAGTTTAATTCTGTTACTACTAGTTCCTTTCTCGATATTTTTATCAGGATTGCTTATTGCTATTATTGCTGGTGCAACTACATTTAAAGAAGCACAAAGTAAAGCGACACCAGTTATCATGTTTATAATACTTCCTTTAGTAATGGCATTGTTACCAGGAATAGAATTGACATGGGCAACTGTTTTTGTTCCTGTTTTGAATATAGGTCTAGCAGTAAAAGAAATTACTGCTGGTACCATGGACATGCTGCAATATGTAGTTATCCTAATCTCATTATTATTATTCTCAGTAGGTGCGATATACTTAAGTTACCGTAAATTCTCAGATGAAAATGCTATTTTAAAATAGCGACTTACTATAGTTAAGACACAATTTTGTTAGTTGGTCACGAAAAGCGATGTACTTTTTAAAAAGTAGGTCGCTTTTCAATTTTATAAGTACCTTTCTAGTCCAAAAAATAAATCGCTCTATGAAAAACCTATGTCTATTTATATTGTCTTCAATTTTATTAATTGGCTGCTCAGAAAATAAGTCAGTTGATTACGCTTTATTTTCTGGTAATGTAACTGGCGATGGGGTAAAAGAAGTGGTCGTAAAAGGACCCCATTTTGAAAAGAGCATCCCTCTAAATAGTGACGGCACTTTTGCCGACACTTTAAAGATTGATTCCAAAGGATATTATGAATATTACATAGGACAAGAACGATCTGAAATATATTTTGACAAAGGGGATGACATTAGACTTACCATTGACCTTAACGAATTCGACGAATCAATAAAATACAGTGGTGAGGGATCGGAAAGAAATAATTTTTTAGCAGAAAAATATATGTTAAATGAAAGATCAAAGGGAGATGAAGCTTCTCTTTTTTCACTTCAACCTGAAGCTTATAAGTCGAAAATAGGAAAAATTAATGATGATATTCTTGCACTATTAAACACCAAAAAAGTAAGTCCTGATTTTAAAGCCTTAGAGAAAGAGAACATACGATTTTCAGGCCTTTCTTCATTGGTTGAGTATGGACCCGCCCACAACTATTTCACAAAGGGCGAGGGAGCAGCTATTCCTGAAAATTTTTTAGCAGATGTTAATGCCCTAGATCTTTACAATGATGATAATTATAGAAACTTTTCAAGTTATAGAAATATAGTCGCTCTTAGTTTATCTAATAAAATGGGCGAAATAGCCGAAACCAATGGCGGAAACTACAATGCCGCTTTCATGCAAGTAGCTAATGATATACCTAAAGGATATGTCAAAGATGAATATTTGAATCTTTTGGCATTTGCTATGCTAAGCCCTTCTTCTGAGTTAGACGAAATGTACAAGATGTTCATGGAGAATACTTCCAATCAAACCTATAAAGATGAATACAAGACAAAGTATGAAAAACTAACAGCATTGTCTTCAGGAAGGCCTTCACCAACTTTTGATTATGAAAACCATAAAGGTGGAAAAACAGCTTTAACCGATCTTAAAGGAAAATATGTTTATATCGATGTTTGGGCTACTTGGTGTGCCCCCTGCATAGCAGAAATTCCTTCATTAAAAAAATTAGAGGCTCAATATCACAACAAGAATATTGAGTTTGTCAGTATTTCTGTTGATCGCAAGAACGCTTATGACAAATGGAAACAAATGGTCATTGACAAAGATCTTGGTGGCATACAATTATATGCTGATAATGCTTTTCAATCTGAATTTATAACTGGGTATAGTATTGATGCAATTCCTCGTTTTATATTGATAGATCCGGAAGGTAAAATCGTTAATGCTGATGCGCCTAGACCATCGAGTCCATCATTGACTACTTTGTTTGACGAGTTAAAAATTTAAATACTTCAAAAATGACAAATATAAAAGGGTCATATTTTCAATATGACTCTTTTATATATTTTGATTTATTCAATTAAGCTACGCTAACAGTACTTTCCTGGTTTTCCTTAGCCCATTCAATAGCTCCTTCTAAACAATTAAAGGTTTTTAATCGGCTATTCACGAATAACTTTTCAAAAATCACTTTTTTAACTCCCTTTCTACGTGCATTTACTACTGCATACCCTTTTAAGCTAAAGCCGCTGTTATAAAACTTTAACCAATCGGCTGGTTTAATAGAATACGACTCAACACGATTAGAAATGTAAGTTAGATTCTTGCCATTGCATCCATATAAATCGCTCAATTCGGCAACGACCTGTTTTGCGTGCATATCCCAACTAAAAACAGTGTCCTCCTTTACTTCGCCTACGATAAACCCATCACATAGGTAAAAAGTACCAAAAGGATAATTTAGCACTTGTATAGCTTCTTTATAATATATAGTATCTCTAAAAAGTTGCATCTTTCCAATTTCGTGTATCAAGAAAACAATAAGAGTTCGATTTACCCTAACTGAATTAATCACTTATCGCCCAATTACTCAAAAAAGTGGATTAATCGCGTTTTTTAAATAGCAAAGTAGATTGTTCGGGCTTTAAAGTAATCATTGGTTTAATCTCAATGGATTGAAGTGATGTGCTTATTTCATATTTTTCGATTATAGCTTTTAGAACTAATACCATTTCGTAGATAGCAAAGCCATTACCAATACACAATCGCGGACCTGCGCCAAATGGGAAATAGTGACCACTATTATTCTTTTTGTTTTCTGGATGAAAACGATCAGGATTGAATTCTTCTGGCTCGTCCCAAAACTCTGGAGCACGATGTATTTCGTAAAATGAAATTAGAATTTCCGACTCTTTCCTGATCTTAAGGTCATTAAACTCATCGGCCTCAAAATTAATACGATCGGTAAAATACGCTGGTGGATACAATCGCATTGTCTCTTCTAAGCATTGCTTGATAAATGGCAATTGCTTTATTTTTTCCATGTGGTCGAGTCCAGATTCAAGCGCATTGATTTCAGCTAAAACCCGTTCTTGAATATCGGGATGTTTTGCCAGCAATAATAATGCAAAACTTAAAGCATTTGCAGTCGTTTCATGGCCTGCTGTAAACAATACTAAAATCTCATCTGTTAGCTGGTCGTTGCTCATATGGCCACCATCTTCGTACTCCGCTTTTATGAGCATATCTAAGAGGTCGTCATACTCAGTTTCCGAAGCTCTTCTAGTCTCGATCATTTGCTCTAAAATAGATCGTACTTCGTTGGTATTTTTATTGGCTCTTTTGAAGTCACCTTTTAGGTGAAACCACCACTTTTTAAAAGGTTGTCTAAGCTCCTTTACCAACATTTCTTGATTGGAGTCTGTAATACGCTTTATCGAGGCAATTTTACCATCTTTATCATAGTAACTAAACAATGACCTAGCGACAACATTAAATGCCAAATCACCCATTAAAGGCCATGCTTCTATTTCTTGCTCAACAGCAATGTTAGTTAGTTGTTCTTCAATGGTTTTATTAATAATATCGAGTAAGCCCTCTATCTTCTTTTTGTGAAAAGCTGGTTGAATCAACCGGCGTTGTCTAAGCCAATGTTCTTTATTGATTGTAAGCAGGCCTTTTCCCAAATACTTGGCAAGCTCCTCTGTTTGAAGACGAGATTTGCCATAATTACGATGGTTTTTCTGCAGCATATATTGCACAAAAGCAGCGTCTCTTGTAAAGATGACATCTCCTTTTCGAGGAAGGTCAACCATAAATGAATCGCCAAACTTTGCGAAATTTTCCCTATGAAATGGTAGTGGGTTACTTAGTATTTGATTGGTTTTGAGAACAACCTTGTAGAATGGGACTTTTGGGAGTTTTTTGTTATCCATTTATGTGGATTTGAACGGTGGGTTTCAGTCCTACAAAGATACGCACTAATAGAAGAAAACTGTTTGATTTTTGTTTCAATTGAAGGGTTCTCGATACAATCCCGATAGCTATCGGGATCACTCGAACTGACACATCGGCGAGATACTCTAAAACAACCCTCCTTGGGTGCCGCCTTTTATTCTACCCAGGTGTTTGTATGCGGCTTCGGTTACTTCTCGGCCTCTTGGTGTTCGAATAATAAACCCTTGTTGAATTAAGAATGGTTCATATACTTCTTCGATAGTTTCGCTGCTTTCAGAAACAGCAGTAGCTAAAGTCGTAATCCCGACGGGGCCGCCTTTAAATTTATCAATAAGGGTAGCTAATATTCTGTTATCCATTTCATCCAAGCCATGTGCATCGACATTAAGGGCTTCTAAGGCGAATTTTGCAATCTTGATATCAATATTACCATCGCCCTTTATTTGGGCAAAATCACGCACTCTACGCAGTAATGCGTTAGCAATACGCGGGGTACCTCTACTTCGTCCAGCAATTTCTATTGCCGCCTCCATACTAATCGGCACATCCAAAATGCCCGAACTACGTTGCACAATGGTCGTGAGTAATTCTGTATTATAGTACTGTAGTCTACTACTAATCCCAAAACGAGCACGCATGGGTGAGGTTAGTAAACCAGATCTAGTCGTGGCACCAACCAATGTAAATGGATTCAAATTAATCTGTACCGTTCGAGCATTGGGTCCCGTTTCGATCATGATATCGATCTTATAATCCTCCATTGCGGAATACAAGTACTCTTCCACAATAGGACTTAATCGATGTATTTCATCAATAAACAAAACATCACGTTCGCTTAAGTTGGTCAACAAACCAGCTAAATCTCCAGGCTTATCTAATACGGGACCAGAAGTAACTTTTACATCAACATCTAGCTCATTGGCTAGAATATGAGCCAAGGTTGTTTTCCCTAAACCTGGTGGGCCATGTAGTAAGGTATGGTCCAGTGCTTCGCCGCGTAAATTAGCTGCTTTTACAAATATTTGAAGGTTTTCTAATACGTTTTCCTGTCCTGCAAAATCATCAAAGGATAGGGGGCGCAATTTGCGCTCGACATCCATTTCTTCAGGAGAAAAATGTTCGCTTGTTGGATCTAAGTTTTCGTTCATCTTCTTTCACAAATATAAGGCAAAAGGCAATGGAAACCTCCTTGGTTAAACTCCCAAAGTAAAAGCAAAAAAGGTCTGCTGAAAATTCAACAGACCTCTTTCTATAATTAGGTTTTGGAATATGCTAATGTTGTAACTCTTCTTCTCCGTCTTTAAGCGGAATATTTTGAGGAACAAAATCTTGGTCATGCCCTGGCTTACTATAATCATACGCCCAACGATAAACATGAGGGATTGCTCCAGGCCAGTTCCCATGCATATGCTCTATTGGGGCCGTCCATTCTAAAGTATTCGATCTCCAAGGATTTTGTACAGTTCTCTTTCCGTAGAAAATACTGTGAACGAAATTGAATAAGAATACTAATTGGAAAAGACCACCAAAGATTGCGAACATGGTAATAATGACGTTCACATCCTGTAAATCATCAAACAATGGGAATGCTGTATTTTCGTAATAACGTCTTGGTAGACCAGCCATACCAATAAAGTGCATTGGGAAGAAAACCCCGTATGCAGCTATAGCTGTCGTCCAGAAATGCACATATCCCATATTCTTGTTCATCATACGACCGAACATTTTTGGAAACCAATGATACACACCAGCAAATAAACCATATAAAGCAGATATACCCATTACCAAATGGAAGTGAGCAACTACGAAATACGTATCGTGAACGTTAATATCTAATGCAGAATCTCCTAGAATAATACCTGTTAAACCACCTGTGATAAATGTTGATACCAATCCGATAGAAAACAACATACCAGGATTCATCTGTAAGTTACCTTTCCAGAGTGTCGTGATATAGTTAAATGCTTTAACTGCAGATGGAATTGCAATTAATAGGGTTGTAAATGTAAATACAGATCCTAAGAACGGATTCATACCTGAAATAAACATATGGTGACCCCATACAATCGTTGATAAGAATGCAATTGCCAATATAGATGCTACCATCGCGCGATATCCAAAAATAGGTTTACGTGAATTGGTAGAAATAATTTCTGATGTGATACCCAATGCTGGTAATAATACAATGTATACTTCTGGGTGTCCTAAGAACCAAAAAAGGTGCTCGAATAATACAGGTGAACCTCCTTGATAATGCAATACTTCACCTTTTAAGAATATATCTGAAAGGAAGAATGAAGTACCGAAGCTTCTATCCATGATCAACAACAATGCTGCTGATAATAATACTGGGAAGGAAACCACACCGATTATTGCAGTTACAAAGAATGCCCAAATAGTCAATGGCAGACGAGTCATTGACATTCCTTTAGTACGTAAGTTTAATACGGTAACAATGTAGTTAAGTGATCCTAGTAGTGATGATGCAATGAATATTGCCATTGATACCAACCATAGTGTCATACCTAATCCAGAACCTCCTTGCGCTTCTTCTAAAGCCGAGAGTGGCGGGTAGACCGTCCAACCTGCAGCAGCGGGTCCTTTAGCCACGAAGAATGAAGCAACCATAATCACCGATGACGTAAAGAATAACCAGTACGATATCATGTTTAAGAAACCAGAAGCCATATCACGTGCACCAATTTGCAACGGAATAAGCAGGTTACTAAACGTACCACTAAGCCCAGCAGTTAAAACAAAGAATACCATGATAGTACCATGTATGGTAACCAAAGCCAAATAGATATTAGGATCCATTATTCCATCCTCAGCCCATCGGCCCAAGAAAAACTCCATGATAGCACTTGGTTCTCCCGGATATGCTATTTGTAAACGCATTAATAGCGACATACCAATACCGATAATACCCATGATAATACCAGTAATAAGATATTGCTTAGCAATCATCTTATGGTCTTGACTAAAAATGTATTTAGTTATAAACGTTTCTTTGTGATGATGTCCGTGATCATCATGATCATGATCGTGCATATTGTTTGCGTGTTCTGACATAATCTTATAAGGTCTTTAAATTCTTTTTTCTTTCTTTTGCAATTATTGAATTACCTGTGCAAATGTTTGCTGTTCTGTCAGCCATTTGTTGAAATCCTCTTCCTCCTCTACAACTATTTTAAGTTGCATATTGTAATGAGACGTTCCACAAATTTTATTACATAATAACAAGTAATCAAAAGTATAAGGCTCTAGCTGCTCATCCGCTGCTAGTGTTTTATTTTTCTCACGTCTGATCTCGTTGATAACATCAACTTTTTTAGAGATCTTATCAGTTTCTCTCATCTCTTCTGTCGTTTTACTTGGTGTAAACGAAAACTGAGTGATCATGCCAGGAACACAGTTCATTTGCGCTCTAAAGTGAGGCATATAAGCTGAGTGCAATACATCCTGAGAACGCATTTTAAATAATACTTTTCTCCCCTTTGGCAAACGAAGCTCAGTAGTCGAAACCACATCATCCATTCCACTTGGGTCTGAATCGTCTATACCAGTTACGTTCTTTCCTTCATAGTCATTTAAGAAACGTACGTTGGCGTCTCCTAAGGTATTATCTGCACCAGCATAGCGCACTTTCCAGTTAAACTGCTGTGCATATAATTCAATTACAATAGGGTCACCATCTTCTGAATCAACATCCATGATCTCCGTCCAAGTGAATAATCCGTAAAGAATTAATCCAGCAAGTGTGATCACAGGAATAATCGTCCAAATAAACTCTAAACGATCATTGTCTGCATAGAATAAGGCTTTTTTACCTTTTTCTCCTCTGTATTTAAAAGCGAAATAATACAGTAATGCCTGTGTGATAATTTGAACCACAAATATCAAAGCCATTGAAATTTGCATCAATACATCGAGTCCAGTACCGTGTTCTGAAGCCGCATTACCAATTAATGGCATATGTCCATATTTAGCAAAACAAACTATGGTAATTACATAAATGAATACCAAAAAGCCAAACATTAAATAGCCATTAATCTTGTTATCCTTGTCGTTTGCAATCTGAGAGTTATCAGCGCCTACTTGAGATAATTCAAATATTTTAGTGATTTGCCATACGGCAATAAACACTAAAACCAATACCATAAAAATTAAGAAGTTACTCATCCTGTTTTCTCCTGTTTCTTTTCTCGATAATCGAGATTTAAATAGTCCGAGGTTTGCCTCGAAATCAAAATGTTTTTTCCAATTTACACCTTGAGGACTAACCCCAAGGTAATTTACTTTCTAATTAATAGTGAAAGTGTCTACTTTCTTCAATTAATGGGTTTCGTTTTGCTATAAGCGGATGTTTAGCTATTGAGCTAAAGACCACCAATATGAATATTCCTAAGAACAATAATACCGCACCGATCTCAGCTGCGCCAATAAACCAACGGTCACCTACGGTTGCTGGCATTACCATATTAAAAATATCAATATAATGTCCTGCTAATATTACTACACCTGCCATGATAACGAACCAGTTCATACGTTTGTAATCACTATTCATTAATATTAATAATGGGAAGATGAAGTTCATTGCTAACATACCAAAGAATGGTAATTTATAATCTTCAATTCTTGTAATGAAATAGGTTACTTCTTCTGGAATATTTGAATACCAAATCAACATGAATTGAGAGAACCATAAATAGGTCCAGAAAATACTAATACCAAACATGAACTTAGCAAGGTCGTGAATATGGCTATCGTTTACTTCCTGTAATAACCCTTTAGACTTTAAGTAGATTGTTACCAAAGCAATTACAGTAATTGCAGATACAAACATACTTGCAAACACATACCAACCGAATAATGTACTAAACCAGTGTGGATCGAATGACATAATCCAGTCCCAAGACATCATTGATTCTGTATAAATGAATACCACTAAAAATCCAGCTGATATTCTAAAGTTCTTTTTGAAGTATCTGTTATCTTCTGCTGTGTCTTGTGCTAATGAGAATTTACGCATGAAATATCTGAAGATATTCCAAGCTGCTATAAACACAACTGCACGAATAATAAATCCGGTTGAATTTAAGAAACCTGACTTACCCGCAATCAATTTATCATAATTATCACTTGCAGGATCAGTTAAGCCATCATGCATCCAATGGAAAATACCATTTACGTGAAAAACAGATAATAATAACAGTACTAGCATTATTAATGTACCAGGTAATAAATACCCAGTAATTCCTTCCATTACTCTAAATAATAATGGAGACCATCCCGCTTGCGCAGCACGTTGTATTGCATAAAATGCCAACGTACCTAAAGCAATCATCATAAAAAAGAATGCAGCTACATATAATGCAGACCAAGGTTTATTTGATAGTTGACTAAACACATGTTCAGCATGCTCATCAGGATCGCCATGTCCAGCTTCTTCACCATGTCCAGCAGTTTCTCCATGCTCTTGTGTCATATCATAGCTACCGCCACCTTCACCGTGGTTTGCATCTTCACCATGACCACCACCGTGATGCGATGCTTCTTCAGCAAGCATTGTTTTAACCTCGTCGACATCACTGGGAGCTGATGCAAATCCCCATCCCCATAACAACGCTCCGATAACAGAGGTTATGATGGCAAACATTTTAAGTCTATTAGAAAACGTATACATATTTACTGTCTCTCTTTAATCTTATTTGGTTAATTCAGCTCTAAGCGCTTGCACATGCATTGTTACTTGCCAACGCTCTGTTTGGTTCAATTGTGATGCGTATGATCCCATTGAGTTAATACCGTGTTCCATTACGTGGTAAATACTACCTTCAGTAATTTCTCTTGCAGCATAACTAGGCACACCTAATATTTTTTCGCGCTTCATCAAGATTCCTTGACCATCACCTTTTGTACCGTGACATACCGCACAATATATATTGTAAAGCTCTTTGCCAGTCTTCAAATTATCTTCTATTGCCAACGTATCAGCTGCCATAGGATTCAATAATTCAGCTTTCGCCAAAGCATAACCTTCGTTAGAGTTTGCGTACTCATAAGGCACATATCCTCTTTTAATTGATCCTTTTGCAGGAATCATAGCTTCTTGTCCACCTGGAAAAACATCGTACTCACCATAAGCTTCATAGCCTACTGGCTCATACATATTAGGCATATATTGGTAGTTTGGCTTTGCATTATCTTGGCAAGAAACCATTACTAATAGTGCACTTATAATTAATGATATATTAAATACTTTCTTCATAGTGTATTAATGATCTGAATCAACAATATTTACTTCAACTGCTCCTGTTGATTGCAATAATGCAACAACCTCTGCTTCATTACCATGTGTAGGCACTTCCATTAAAAAGTGATCATCTGTCGTGCGAACATCTGGATTTTCAGCTTTTTTAAATGGCCATAGTTTACTTCTCATATAAAAAGTAATAACCATTAAATGCGCTGCAAAAAATACAGTAAGCTCGAACATAATTGGTACGAAAGCTGGCATGTTTTCTATATAACTAAAGCTTGGCTTACCCCCGATATCTTGTGGCCAGTCTTCTATCATGATATAATTCATCATTACAATAGCCACTGTCAAACCAACACAACCATACATGAATGATGTAATAGCGATACGTGTCCCTTCTAATCCCATTGCCTTGTCTAGACCGTGCACTGGAAATGGGCAGTATATCTCTTCTATATGGTGCTTTTCAGCTTTTACCTTTTTAACGGCGTTCATAAGTACGTCGTCATCATTGTATAATGCTTGAACTACTTTATCACTCATAATTATCCGTTATTTTGATTTAATTGTTTTGCTTGACCAGCCCAATCGTCACGTTGTGCTCTTCCTGGGAATGATCCAGTAATTGAGTCTAACAAATCATATTCTTTCTCGGTCATTTTACTCACCTGAGCAAATGTAAAAATCCCGATTTGATTCAATGTTTTCTCCATTTGAGGGCCAATACCTTTTACCTTTTTAAGATCATCGGCTGTTTGTGTAGCAGCATCAAATGTCCCAAGGCTTTCTAAAAGACTATTGGTTTTTGCATCAGTATCTCCCGAATCTGCTTCTACTTCAGGTTCTGGTTCTTTCAATTCTGCAACTGGAGCTGCTACATGTGCACTACCCGCTGAAGTACGATCATCAGCACCAGTACCCACTAAGCTTTGTCCAGAATCACGAAGTGACTTGTATTTATCTCCTGACGATTTTAAAATCGTTTTCACCTCTGCTTGTGCAATTACTGGGAATGTTCTTGAGTACAATAAGAATAGTACAAAGAAGAAACCAATCGTTCCGATGAAAATACCGATATCTACAAATGTAGGTTGGAACATCGTCCAAGAAGATGGGAGGTAATCACGGTGCAATGAAGTCACGATAATTACGAAACGCTCAAACCACATCCCGATATTTACTACAATCGAAATTGCAAATGAGAACATGATACTTGTACGTAATTTCTTGAACCACATAAACTGCGGAGAGAATACGTTACAGGTCATCATTGCCCAATATGCCCACCAGTAAGGTCCGGTAGCTCTGTTTAAGAATGCATATTGCTCATATTCCACTCCTGAATACCAGGCTACGAATAACTCAGTAATATAAGCCACACCAACAATAGAACCCGTAATCATAATTACAATGTTCATTAATTCGATGTGTTGTACGGTGATATAATCTTCTAAGTGACATACCTTTCTCATTATAATAAGAAGGGTATTTACCATTGCGAAGCCTGAAAAGATAGCTCCCGCAACGAAGTACGGAGGGAAGATCGTTGTATGCCATCCTGGAATTACCGAGGTAGCAAAGTCAAACGATACAATAGTATGCACAGAAAGTACAAGTGGCGTCGCAAGACCTGCAAGTACCAATGATACTTCTTCAAAACGTTGCCAGTCTTTAGCACGACCTGACCAACCGAATGATAAAATGCTGTATACTCTTTTTTGGAACGGCTTAATCGCACGATCACGAATCATTGCAAAATCAGGTAATAAACCAGTCCACCAGAAAACCAATGATACCGATAAATACGTAGAGATCGCAAATACATCCCAAAGTAGTGGCGAATTAAAGTTTACCCAAAGCGAACCAAATTGGTTAGGAATTGGTAATACCCAATATGCTAACCATGGTCGACCCATGTGAATAATTGGAAATAAACCTGCTTGTACTACCGAGAAAATGGTCATTGCTTCCGCAGAACGGTTAATAGCCATACGCCATTTTTGACGGAATAATAATAGTACTGCTGAGATTAGTGTACCCGCGTGACCGATACCTACCCACCAAACGAAATTGGTAATATCCCAAGCCCAGTTAACGGTTGGGTTTAATCCCCAAACACCTATACCAGTAGAAATTGTGTAAACAATACACCCTATTCCCCAAGCAAATGCCAGAAAAGCGATTGAAAACACAATCCACCATTGACGGTTAGCACGGCCTTCAACAGGAGCAGCGATATCGACTGTTACGTCATGATATGACTTACCACCGGTTACTAATGGCCTTCTAATAGGAGCTTCGTAATGCGACGCCATATATAGTTAATTAGATTTTTTTAATCAGTTTGTTTGTTTATGCTTCTTTGTCTGTATTTCTCACTTTTACATGATAGAATACATTCGGTTCAGTACCAACACTTTCTAATAAGTGATACATACGATCACTCTTTTTTAGATGTGCTACTTCACTTTCTTTATCGTTGATGTCACCAAATACCAATGCATTACTACTACATGCAGCAGAACATGCTGTTTGGAATTCGCTGTCTTTGACCGTACGACCATCTCTCTTAGCATCTAGAATACTCTTTTGTGTCATTTGAATACACATTGAACATTTTTCCATTACTCCACGAGAACGAACTACTACATCTGGATTTAATACCATACGACCTAAGTCATCATTCATATGGTAATCGAACTCGTCATTACCATTGTACAAGAACCAGTTAAAACGACGTACTTTATACGGACAGTTGTTTGCACAGTAACGTGTACCTACACAACGGTTATATGCCATATGGTTTTGACCTTGACGACCGTGTGCTGTTGCAGCAACTGGGCAAACCGTTTCACACGGTGCGTGGTTACAGTGCTGACACATTACAGGCTGGAATGCTACTTGAGGATTCTCAGATGGATCTTCCATTGAAATCAAGACATCCTTCACACCATTGTCACCAAATAGTCCGCTAGCATTTTCCTTCTTCTGGTTATCACCATCAAAAGTTTCTTCAGATGAGTAGTAACGGTCAATACGCAACCAGTGCATATTACGACTCTTACGTACTTCTTCTTTACCTACAACTGGCACATTATTTTCAGCATGACATGCCACTACACATGCACCACAACCGGTACATGCATTTAAGTCGATAGATAGGTTGAAATGATGTCCTACTGAACGATCAAAAGAATCCCATAAATCAGCATCCGGAGATGTTACTGGAATTTCTTGGTGATCTTTAGACACCATTGGTATTTCATTGTATGCATGCTTATCGCCTGCACCAAATATATCTAATGTAGTTTCCCGGATAATGTCTCCACGACCCATTAATGTATTTTGCAATTGAATACATGCAAACTCATGCCATCCATTTGCTGGAGCAGACACCGATTTTGCCGTTTGAACATTGTCAAAATCGTTATACAAACTAAATGCGTTTACACCCGTTTGTAATTCATCTTTAACACCAGCTGTACGACCGTACCCTAATGCCAAACCAACAGTTCCTTTTGCCTGACCCGGTTGAATAATCACAGGTAATGTAAGCTCAGTATCTCCAACTTTTACAGTTGAATAATGCCCATTTAACGCTCCATTTGCAACATTTTCATTTTCGATTCCTAGTGCCGCTGCATCAGAAGCATTCATGGTAATGTAGTTATCCCATGCAGCACGTGTTATTGGATCAGGGAATTCTTGCAACCAAGGGTTGTTGGCTTGTTGCCCATCCCCCATTCCGGTTTTCGTATACAAAATAACCTGCGTTTCAGCAACATCTTTTGCATTACGCGCAAGACTACTTGCCATATTGTAAGCAGATGCTGATGTGCTTTCTTCTAACTCATCTGCAGCAGCTGCAACAACAACTTCTTCTTGTGCGATTGCTGGAGCCTGAAATACACCATCGTGTAAAGCTTGATTCCAAGATGAATCAACTAATACACTTTCAGTCCAGTTATCCTTTATATAATCGTAGTAATTCTTATTGCTAAGCATTAACTGCAATAAGCCTTCTTGAAATTGTCTTGTATCAAATAACGGACGAATCGTTGGTTGCGTTAAACTATAATGTCCTTTCTTAATCTGAACATCACCCCAAGATTCTAAGTAATGAGGAGCTGCCGCAACAAACTCACATGCATTTGCAGTCTCATCAGCTTTCATTGAATAGGTCATTCTGAAACCTACTTTAGAAAGTGCATCTTCAAAACCAAGTTTAGCCGGCATTGAGTATACAGGATTTACTCCCGCCATAATCACACCACCTACTTGTCCTGAGCGCATTTCAGCAACAAGACTTTCGACAGCTTTGTTAGATGATGAACGAACCATTTTAGGCGCATCAGTATCTATAGCAACGCTACCTAACATTTCGTTAATCTCTAACACCAATGCTTGTGCAGTAGCATCTTGAATACCACTAACAACAACCGTTTTATTTTTTCCTGCTTTTTTAGCTCTTGCCACCGCAGTTTTAATTGCACTTTCAGCCGCTGCAGGAAGCTCTCCAGAAATAGAAGGTCCACCAGCAAGTGCAGCATATAATTTAGCTAATACTCTTTTTTGTTGTACAGGATTTAATGGTACACGTTTATCGGCATTTGCGCCAGAAAGTGTCATGTTCGATTCAAACTGAACGTGGTAGGACATTTTACCTTTACCATGATCTGCATGAGGTACTCTACCTTTTGCATATCCTGCATCGAAACCACCACCTTGCCAGTCGCCAAGAATATCAGCACCAACAGAGATAATTACATCAGCTTTCGAAAAATCGTAATCAGCTAATGCACGAACTCCATATTTATTTTGAAAAGCATCTAAGGCAGCCGATTCAGAAACAGCATCGTACGATACATGCTCGACGTTACCAAAGCTCTCTTTAAATTCATTGATCAATTTTGTAGTAGAAGGACTAGCAAACGTTTGTGTGAATAACACTAGTTTTTTACCTGAAGCTTTAATCTCTACTAACTTTTTAGCAACTGCATTGTCAAAAGCATTCCAAGTTACTGCCTCACCACCTACGGTTGGCCCTTGTAAACGACCGCTATCATACAAGTCTAAAACCGATGCAATAACACGACCATTAGCACTTGCATTTGTTGCCGCTTTATCGTGATTTTTCACGAAAATTGGTCGACCCTCACGCGTTTTAACTAACACGCTTGCAAAATCAAATCCGTTTGCGATGGTAGTCGCATAGTGGTTTGCTACACCAGGAACAATTGTATCTGGCTGCACCACATAAGGGATCGATTTTATAACTGGACCTTCACATGCTGCAAGAGATGCTGCAGCAGTACTAAAACCAACATACTTTAAAAAGTCTCTACGAGATGTTGATGACGATTCTAAAACTTCTTTATCACCAAGAAATTCATCCGTAGGAATTTCTTCGATAAATTCATTTTGTTTTAAAGCCTCAACAAGGGTGCTGTTTGTATCCAGCTCCTCAACACTTTTCCAGTATTTTTTGTTTGATGCCATATTTGTTATTTACGATTTTAGATTTCTAGGCTTTTACACCTGTCTTGCTAAAATTTTTACTCTTTAATTAATATTCAATTTGATGTTTCACTAGTCACTTACCGCACTTTCTCGGGTTTTCCGCATTCGCGGAAAAGACATTAAGCTTCGCTTAGTAGTGACATTTACCGCATTCTAATCCCCCCATTTGAGCTGCAGTTAGTTTATCAACACCATATTTTTTAGATAATTCTTCGTGAATTTTTGTGTAATACTCATTGCCTTCAGTCTTCACATTCGTTTCGCGGTGACAATTAATACACCATCCCATTGTAAGCGGTGAGTGCTGCGCCATGATTTCCATTTCTTCAACTGGACCGTGACAAGTTTGGCATTCCACTCCAGCAACCTCTACGTGCTGTGAGTGATTAAAGTATACGAAATCAGGTAAATTATGAATACGAACCCAATCAACAGGCTCCGTCTCACCAGTGTAACGCTGGTTCTCAGAATCCCAACCTACAGCTGTATATAATTTTTCGATTTCTTTATTGTAGTCTATACCGTATTCGCTTTTACCCTCCGCCAATGTTTCTGCTGCCACTTCATAAATACTCTTGTGACAGTTCATACATACGTTAAGTGATGGAATACCCGAATGCTTACTAACACGTGCAGATGAGTGACAGTATTTACATTCTATTTCGTTTGCTCCTGCGTGAATTCTATGTGAATAATGAATAGGTTGCTTTGGAGCGTAACCTTGATCAATACCAACCTGCATCATCCAACCATAAGCGAAGTACGCACTACCCAACAATAAGAAGATAGCAGTCACTAAAACCAAAAATTGATTTTGCGCAAACGCTTTCCAAATCGGGGTTCTTTTTTCTTCTTCAACCACAACACCATTTGCAGCAGCAATTTTTCTTAGGGTCGAATTAACAAGCACTAGCATAATTACTAATACCGCAAGTACTAATCCTAAAATTCCTAGAATAATGTTGTTTGAAATTCCGCTATCTGCGGGTGCGGCAGCTACTGCAGTAGTATCTGCAACAACAGGTGCAGGCGGTGGCGCCATTGTATAGGCGATAATATTGTCAATATCTGTATTTGTCAATAATGGGAATGAGGTCATTACTGACTCATTGTACTCTGCGTAAATAGCAACTGCCTGCTCGTCACCAGACTTCACCATTGCCGAACTATTCTTAATCCAGCTGTACAACCACTCACGTTCATACTTGTCACCAACCCCAGCCAAGGCAGGACCAGTCATCTTTCTGTTTAACGCATGACATGCAGCACAATTTGCTTTGAAAAGTTTTTCACCTGCCACAGGATCACCGTCTTGGGCTTGTAAGGAAAATGATGAAAAAGCAACTAATAAAGAAAAAGCGAATCCGAAGAATCGCATACTAGCATTTTGGTAAGAAACCTTCTTCATAATGAAATAAGAATTTTGGGTTTTGTTTGGCACGATTTTTCCTAATATATTGATGCACACGCATTCAAATCTAGCCTCCGCAAATTCGACCACAAAAGTACGACATAGAGACGATTTGCGAAATGTTAGAAAAGCGTTAATAACTAATTTATAATTATTCTAAATAATAAATATCCGACTGTTTAAGTTATTATAATTTACTTTTGCACGTATATATGAGAAAAATGAGTTTGAATAGCACCTATAAACTAAAGCTTTCTTTAGCATTGTCGCTGATAATTAGCACGTTAAGTTTTGCTCAAGAAACAGCAGAAAGTGTAAAACAAAACACGGAAACCGCTTTTAATCAAAAAGGAACAGTAAACATTAATCAAGACGAAAAACTGGTTAAAGTTCTCGAACTTAAAAAGGAAATAAACCGTACTCAAGGCTCTGGAAACATATACCGAATCCAGATTTATAGTGGGTCTTTAAACGGAGCTCAAAACGCCATTAAGAGTTTTAGAAAAGACTTTCCGAATATCTCTCATATTTCAGATTGGGATTACCCAAATTACAAAGTATATGTTGGCAGTTTCCGAACATCGATACAAGCCGATAAAATGCTAATCGAGATACGAAAGAAATACCCAATTGCATTTAAGTTTAAGCCGAAGGGTTAGCTATTAGTCTGCAGTATTCAGTAGGCTGTAATAATTAAGTTCTTGCTTTAAAAAATAAAAAACACCCTTAACTAAATTTAGTTAAGGGTGTTTGCTTTTAATGGGTCGTCCTAAATGACCTAGACATTCCGCGCATAGGTACTCATCGTACAATTGTATTCGTCTACAAAAAAGTCGTCTAACTCGTCTGCTTTTAATGCAAGTGCTTTGATCTTATTCTTGATATCGGCTTTCGTATCATCATCTTTAAAAATGTCGGTCATATGAATGCGATAACTCACAAAAATGGTGTTCTTATACACTCCCAAATTAAATTCACCTTGATCACTACTGATCAAATATTTGTACAACTCCTCTAAGTTTTGCTTAGGTAAATTATTAATCGGTGAGGTGAGATATAGATAGTTTCTATCCATTACAAAAACACGAATTAATGAACTCCCTTGATGAAATTCCCAAAACTCATGGCCCGCTCTTGTCAATACTGGATTGACGTCTAATTCCGCTAATGAGTCTTCAATAAACTGCGAAAATTCAGTTAAGGCAAGAACATCGAACACATCCTTTTGCAAAGTAGCACCGCAATTGTCACAAAACTCCTTAACCTCATAGCTTAAATTTCCGCATGAAGGACATTGCAACGAAAATTTATCTTCTTCATTCTTTTTTACACTGTCTATCGCCTCTTTTACCGCCTTTGTTGGTATTGCAAAACCAACATTATCGGCATTATTAAACTTAGAAGAATTTATCCCAACCAACTTACCATCTTGAGTAACCAATGGCCCACCACTATTTCCAGGATTGATTGCCGCATCGGTCTGCACAAAATGCTTTCCGTTCATATGCTGTTCGGGATTCGAAACTATTCCTTCAGTAATTGTAAATGGCATTCCAAAAGGATATCCCAAAGCAAAAACCTTTTGTTGTCTTGAAGGTATTAGCGTATCGTCAATACTTATACCATGCTCAACTTCTAGCTTTTTTGCCAAACGCAGAATAGCTATATCCATATCTGGATTGGTTAATATTACTCGGCCTAGTATTCTATTTTTATCATCATCTTCAACTGCAACTTCCTGAAATCCTTCAACAACATGATGGTTGGTTAGTATTAAGTTTTCCTCTTTTAAATAAAATCCACTTCCCGTTCCACGAGCAGTTAAAATTTTGAAGGTTGCATCTTTTAATATTTCTAATGTTTGCATCTTTTTTCGTTTAAATTTTAACCAAATAGTTTAGAGAAAAATCCTTTTTTACCCGATGACCCTCTTACTGGTCTGTTTTCTAAAATAGCAGTCATCCCGTTGTACAATGTCGTAGCTGCGACATGCCAATCTTGTCCGCTTGCATTACCTAAAACAGCAACAACCTTATCGTTAATATCATCGGGTACATTGTTATAGTAATACATATCGTAAAAACCAACCAACAATGTAAGCACTGCACCTGTGTATTGCTTATCCTGAATTTCCTTAGCTGCACTTTCGTAAGGGCGCTTCCAATTTTGTTTTAAGGCATCATGTTCTAACCTTGATTTAATAGAAATAAAAGACTCTGCCTCATAAATATCTTCTAAGTATTCTTCTTTAGATTTTGCTTTCAACCTAGCTAAAAAGGATTTCCCACGCTGAATTCGGTCTTGCATATGATCTTTGCTATACAAATCACCAATCTGCTTTTCAAGGTCAGTACGCAACTTGCCATTTGGCATGATCAAATATTCAATTTTTTTAAAGGTGATATTTAGAATATCCCAATTGAAATATTCCATTCTGTTTTGATCGAAATACTGCATATACGATTCCGCTTCTTTGATAATATCATTATACTTAGTCCAAGCAGTATCTAAAGTTGCAGCATCATAATTTGTTATTTGAGGTTCATGAAGCGGACTTACATCAAATAAACTAATGAACTCATCATCAAAATTATCTGCATTATGGCAAATTTCCTGAAGCACATAATAAATTTTATAAGGCTCGCACAAATGCCAAGGACAGCTGTAATGAAAGTTGAGTTGCTCATCTTCTAACTTTATTTGTGCCAAATTTAAAGGCGCAAAATTCACCTCGGTCACCTTCCTAAATAATGGAACACGTTTATCTGTACCTACTTTTAAAAAGGGTGCTTTTACTTTGAAATGAGAGTCAGTAAATTCTACCTCAACGACCACACTACCATGTGGCACCTTAAAATAAGTTTCATTATCGTTTGCATATTTTTTTCGAATATCGAGGTTGACATAATCAAAGAGTTCTAAAATTGCCTCTTTGTACTTGTTTTCGTCATACCTGTCTTTCGCATCGTACCATTTAGATACGGTTACCTTAGTGTTTAAAGAAGACATTAAGGTTTTGTCAAAACTTAGAGCTTGCCTCATGCGTTGGTTTTTAGTTGCACCTTTGTGCTGTTTTGTTTGAAACTAAATAGAGATCTAAAAGAACATAAATTGATTAAGATTATCAAATTTATTCTTTGTTATCTATTGTTACACAAATGTATGACGCTCGTGGTAATGATCTCATCCCCAGAAACCGTGAAATGTGGGTAGCGGGATATGGGAATGATTGGCTGGTTAGAACCGCAAAATTTAGTTTGGGCTTTACACCCATCCCCAACCCTTCCCTCGAGGGAAGGGAGTTAGAAAATCTATATATAAGACAAAAAAGCCTTGGATTTCTCCAAGGCTTTCATTCTTATATTGAATAAACTATTATTTCAGTTTCTTCTTCACAGCTACTTCTTGGTAAGCTTCTACTACATCACCTTCTTTAATATCGTTGTAGCCTTTAATTTGAAGTCCACAATCGTATCCTTTTGAAACTTCTTTGACGTCATCTTTAAAACGCTTAAGCGATGTTAATTCACCTGTGTAAATAACTACACCTTCGCGAATTAAACGAATACTTGAATTTCTGAAGATCTTACCGTCAGTTACCATACAACCAGCGATTGTTCCGATTTTAGATATTTTGAAAGTCTCGCGGATTTCAGCATTACCTGTAATCTCCTCTTTCATCTCCGGTGACAACATACCTTCCATTGCATCTTTCAGGTCGTTAATTGCATCGTAGATAATCGAGTAATTTCTGATATCGATTTCTTCCTTATCAGCTAACTGTCTGGCATTACCCATTGGTCGTACGTTAAATCCGATTACGATGGCATCAGAAGCCGAAGCTAATAATACATCACTTTCAGTAATCGCACCAACCCCTTTATGGATAATATTTACCTGAATTTCTTCAGTTGATAGTTTCTGGAATGAATCGACTAAGGCTTCTACCGAACCATCCACATCACCTTTAAGGATAATGTTCAATTCTTTAAAGTCACCTAATGCAATACGACGTCCGATTTCGTCAAGTGTAATATGACGTTGCGTACGTACTGACTGCTCACGTTGTAATTGAGTACGCTTGGCCGCAATTTGCTTCGCCTCACGCTCATCCTCAAATACATTAAACTTATCACCAGCTTGCGGCGCACCATCTAAACCTAATATAGATACTGGTGTTGATGGTCCTGCTTCTTCCACTTCTTGACCACGTTCGTCATGCATTGCTTTTACCTTACCACTATGCTTACCAGCTAATACGTAATCACCTACGCGAAGTGTACCTGCCTGTACCATAATAGTAGCTACATAACCACGACCCTTATCAAGGAAAGCCTCGACAATTGTCCCGTTTGCTAGTCTATCTGGGTTTGCCTTTAGCTCTAATAATTCAGCTTCAAGCAATACTTTTTCTAATAATTCCTTAACTCCTAGACCTGTTTTTGCAGAAATATCATGAGATTGAATTTTACCACCCCAATCTTCCACCAACAGGTTCATACCTGCAAGTTTCTCCTTGATTTTCTCTGGATTTGCAGTCGGCTTATCAACCTTATTTATTGCAAATACAATAGGTACTGATGCTGCTTGTGCGTGACTAATCGCCTCTTTTGTTTGAGGCATGATATCATCATCCGCCGCAATTACAATAATTGCTAAATCGGTTACCTGTGCACCACGAGCACGCATTGCCGTAAAGGCTTCGTGACCCGGAGTATCTAAGAATGCTATTTTTTGCCCGCCTTCTAGCTGCACCCCATAAGCACCAATATGCTGTGTGATACCACCAGATTCACCGGCAATTACATTTTCTTCTCGAATATAATCTAGTAGCGATGTTTTACCATGATCTACGTGACCCATCACCGTAACGATTGGTGCACGTGCTACAAGATCTTCTTCTTTATCTTCTATAACCTGAACTTGCTCTTCAATATCGGCGGTTACAAACTCGACTTCATAACCGAATTCTTCAGCAACAATACTTAAAGTCTCAGCATCCAAACGTTGGTTTTGAGTTACCATCATTCCTAAGCTCATACAAGCCGAAATAATTTCGGTAATACCAACATCCATCATGGTTGCAACTTCACCTGCCGTAACAAACTCGGTTACTTTTAGGATTTTGCTTTCCGCTTCTTGTGCTGCAAGTTCATCAGCCGTTTTTTGACGGTGAATATCTCGTTTCTCACGACGGTATTTAGCACCCTTTCCTTTAGAGGATTTCCCTTGAAGCTTTTCAAGAGTTTCGCGTACTTGTTTTTGTACTTCTTCTTCTGTAGGCTCTACTTTTGCTACTGGAGCATTACGTCGACCTCCACCTTTTTGGTTTCGTCCTCCGGCGCCACCTCTATTATCAAAACGTCTTTGACCACCTCCTTGTTGGTTGTTACCACCACCAGGTGTTTCTTTGCTAATACGTTTTCTTTTCTTTTTGCGATCGGCTGTATCACTAGCTTTCGCTTCTTCTTTCTTCTTTTTCGGTTTTTCGAATTTAGAAAGGTCAATTTTCTTGCCGACCATTTTAGGACCGGAAAGCTTTTTATATTGTGTAGTAAGTGTTTCTTCTTTTGGCTCTTCAGCAGCCTCTTCGCTTTTCACTTCTTCTTCTGGAGCTTCTTTAGATACAGCAGGTTTCTCTTCCTTTTTAGCTACAGGCTCTTTCTTTGCAACTGGTTCTTTTTTAGGCGCTGCCTTAACCTCTTCTTTGGCTTTTGGCTTTGCTTTTTCTTCAACCTTCGGCTCTTCTTTTACAGGAGCTACTTCCTCCTCTTTTTTCTCACTGTCAAGATCGATTTTACCAACTGTCTTAGGGCCTTCTAAATTAGCTTTGGCTCTAACAACTTCTCTCTTTTCTCTAGCAATTCGTTTTTCCTCAAGCTCCTGCTCCATTTGAAGACGTAGTGCTTCCTTCTCTTTGCGCTTTTCTTCGCCAACTTCTTTGGATGCTACCTTCTTCTTTCTGTCAACCTGAAACTCATCTAAAAGCACCTCGTACACCTCACTAGAAATCTTTGCAGTCGGGCGCGCTTCAATCTCATGTCCTTTTGATTGAAGATGCTCTACCGCACGATCTAACGAAATGTTTAGTTCGCGGAGTACTTTGTTAAGTCTCATTACTTTGTTTTCAGCCATACTTTGTTTAAAAAATTTACGCTGTGAAAAAAGCTCTTGCCGTTTTCAAATTACAACAAAAATACAATTGCTGCGCTTTTAAGCTAATTATTGTTCAAATTCTTCTTTAAGAATTCGTCTTACCTCATTAATTGTCTCCTCTTCAAGGTCTGTACGCTTAACAAGATCATCAACATCTTGCTCTAACACACTCTTAGCAGTATCAAGTCCTGCCTTGCTAAATTCTTCGATTACCCAAGCATCGATTTCATCAGCAAATTCAGTTAATTCTACATCTTCTTCAACACCTTCACGGAAAACATCAATTTCATATCCTGTAAGCTGACCTGCAAGTCGGATATTGAATCCGCCTTTACCAATCGCTTTAGAAACCTCTTCTGGTTTTAAGAACACCTCTACGTGCTTGCGCTCATCATCAATTTTAAGTGATGTGATACGCGCAGGACTCAATGCCCTTGTGATAAATAACTGTGTATTATCAGTATAATTAATTACATCAATATTCTCATTTCCTAATTCACGAACAATTCCGTGAATACGAGATCCCTTCATACCAACACAAGCTCCAACTGGATCGATACGATCATCGTAAGAATCTACGGCTACCTTCGCTTTTTCACCAGGAACACGTACTACTTTCTTTACGTTGATTAAGCCGTCAAAGACTTCAGGAATTTCTTGTTCGAACAATTTTTCCAAGAATTCTGGTGCCGTACGCGACATGATAATGCTTGGCTTGTTTCCTTTAAGGTCTACATTCTCGATAATACCTCTTACGTTTTCTCCTTTTCTAAAGAAGTCAGAAGGTATTTGTTTGTCCTTAGGTAATATGATTTCGTTACCCTCATCATCTAATAAAATGACCGCACGGTGACGAATATGGTGTACCTCGGCAGTATAAATCTCACCAATAAGATCCTTAAACTGCTTATATATATTGGTATTATCATGCTCGTGAATTTTTGCGATCAAATTTTGACGTAATGCCAAAATAGAGCGACGACCTAAGTCGATAAGTTTCACTTCTTCCGATACATCTTCACCTATCTCAAAATCAGGTTCGATTTTTTGTGCTTCCGTTAATGTGATTTCTTCGTTCTCATCTTCCACCTCACCATCGGCTACCACAATACGGTTTCGCCATATCTCTAAATCACCTTTATCTGGGTTGATAATGATATCGAAATTTTCATCACTACCAAATCGCTTTTTAAGTGCATTTCTAAAAACCTCCTCTAAAATCGCCATTAGCGTTACACGATCTATGAGTTTATCGTCTTTAAACTCTGAAAATGATTCGATCAATGCAATATTTTCCATGTCAACGTTTAATTAAAATGTTATCATCACTTTTGCTTCAACAATATCTGTATACAGGATTTCCTGTTGTTTTTGAACGGTTACCTTGCCTTTACCAATTGGTTTAGGCTCTCTGGTTTTCCATTTAAGTTCTATTTTCTGGTCGTCGGCAGATACTAATTCACCTTCGACCTCATCGTCAGCCAACTTTACATTTAATTTTCGACCGACATTTTTTTTGTACTGCCTTGGTATTTTCAAGGGAGTCGTTGCACCTGCACTAGTTACTTCTAGTCCAAAATCAATTTCCTCTCTATCCAAGTTATGTTCTATGCCTCGACTTACATTCATACAATCTTGTAAGGTCACTCCACGATCACCATCTATAACGACAAATATCTTGTTATCACTACTAATTGTGCAGTCGATTAAAAACAACTTAGGCTGCTTATCTAGCGCATCTTGTAGTAATTGTCTGACCTCTTTCTCGAACATAATTTTATAAAAAGAGGGGACTTTAGGTCCCCTCGTATTCGTTTTTCTCTTACAGCGGTGCAAATATACAACTTTTTATGAGTAATATAAGCATGAAACCGGCAAATATTGACTGATATTAATCAAGGAAATATAATTTCTAAAAAAGACATACTGCATACCTGAAAACCACAGAAAATCTAAGCTCCTTCAAAATTCTTAATCAAACCTAAATCATCTTCATATTTCTTAAGACGTTTATCGTAATACCCATAAATCATTTTTGTGAAAATTATAAGCACTAGCAAAACAATTCCGAATATAATAAATGGCTGTGTCGTATTTTCTTGTAAATGAAAGACATCAAAACCGATAAGAAACTTTACGAACGCTAGTCCGGTGGCTACAAGCCAAATTACAACAATCGATAAATCGTAAATTCCTGTTCTAGCAGTATGCATTCTAAATTTGATTATTTCTTTTTGTAAATCTATTAGACTCAATTTCCCATAATCAACTTTTTTTAAGACGCGATGTTGAAAATACGAAAATACCATTGCTCCGGAAGCGACAAGTAGCATCAACATATACGGCAAAGAATCTGTTACTAAAAATATCATTATTAATGAAATAATTGCATACATGATAGCCATATTTTTACCTGCAATTGAAATTTTTAAAAGCTCATCAAAACCAGTTTTTGCCTTATTAAACTCTAGAGTTTTAATTTTCTCTTCGTTCAACTTCACTCTTTTCTCAAGGATTTCCATATCCTTTTTCCAAATACTCTTTATTTCATCTATATTCATAATACTATTGTTTTTGTTGTGAAAGTTGTTGCTTCCACTTGTTTTTAATTCGACTTATTTTCGTCGCTACATTGGTCTTTGTAATTCCCAAAACATCAGCTATAACTTCGTAATCCTTATCTTCTAAGTAAAGAAACATCAAGGCTTTGTCGAACTTATTAAGCTCATTTAATAATCGATAAAGTACGTCTTGCTGATAGCTTCTTTCGTTTACGTCTGAATTTGAAGTAAACTCAAGCAAATCGCCGTTTATTCTTGTTGTATTGCTTTTCTTTTTGAATGTCTTACGATGATTTGAAATAGCAACATTCATTGAAATTCTGTACAACCAAGTTGTCAATGCATAATTATCGTCATAGGTATCTAATGACTTCCAAATTTGAATTAGAATATCCTGCTCTAAATCCTTTCTATCATTATAATCGGCACAATACATCGTGATCACTTTATATAATATGCCTTTGTGCTTTTTAACAATATCAATAAATTCTTTCTGCTTATTCAACTCAACTTCTATTTTGGTTACACTCAATTATTCGCATCAATTTTAAAAAAATCACACTTTGATTAAAAAAAAATTAAAATAAGAAACAATTAGGTGTCGCACTATAAAGCTAACTGTAACATACCACACACGCTAGCTACCAATAAGTAGTATTAGTTAGCATATGATGATCGGCGGCTTTGGCATAGGTGTGACAACGAAATTACGAGACAATAAAAAATTGCTTCGTAAAAAACGTTTGTTCAAAAAAGAGCGGACTTTTCTTGGTATTCAACCCGCCTACAAAGACAATAAAAAGTTAATACCTAATCTTATTGTTGATGTTGCTGCCATTCGAAATGAACGGCTAAAGGTTAAAAGAAGTGATAGGCAAAAAATGACTCTTACTGTTCTTGCGATAACGCTTACCTGTGCAAGCGCCGTTTTCCTTATTCATTTTATGGCTTCACTAACGGTAAAACCATTACAACTAAATACTCCAGTTGATCAAAACAAATTGATTGTTCAAGACACATACATCCAATTTTTAACAACTGGAATAAACTTCAGGCAATCAAAAGACTACCATTTGGCTTCGTTGGAGTTTAAAAAAGCCTTGCTAATGAATAACCAATTAGTAGATGCACATTTAGAATTATTAAAGATGTATCTCGAACAATGCTCAACCAAAGGGATAAATTGTGATCTAGTCAAAGAGAAAAGGGAATTTGTTATACAAGAATATCCTGATATTGGATTTATAGACTACCATTAAAAGCTATCAAAAATCCGTTAGAAAAATATGTAACAAAATGTATTTTATCGACACTAGTAAGATGCATAAAATTCGTGCCTTATGAAAGAAATTACTGCTACTCAAAGAGGAATTTTCGCAGTTGGCATTCCTATTGCCTTACAATTGTCCTTAGTCATTCTTGTAAGATCCGCTTGGTTTACAAACCTTTCAAACGACTTGGCATTAGCTATTAGCATCGATTTTTTAATCACAATGCCCTTTATCTATTGGCTCCTAGTTCGAAAAACTAAGATTCCAACTACCACCGTTATACCCTTTTTTATAGCCAGTACAATTTTAGCTTCTTTCTTAATTCCCTTAGAACATCAATCATTCATAAATACAGTTAAAACTTGGGCAATTCCTGTTTTGGAAATAGGAGTGTTGTCTTATGTTGGAAGTCGCATCTACCTTACAAGAAAAAACTACAAAAAAAATATTCTTGACCAACCAGATATTGCAAACGCCATTCAAGACAGTTGTGAAGAGATTCTTCCAAAAAGCATCGCAAGCTTCTTAGCCAACGAAATCTCAGTTTTTTATTATGCATTTTTTAAATGGAAAAAACATACGCCAGTAAAAAACGAATTCACTTATCACAAAAAAAGTGGATCAATAACCGTGTTTGCCGCACTGCTATTTGTTGTTGCTATAGAAACAGTAGCACTGCATTTAATTTTAAATAAATGGAGCCCTTTAGCTGCATGGATTGCAACCGGAGTCAGTATCTATTCTGCCATCTTTCTTATCGGCATTATTAAGTCCATTCCTCGACGACTTATTAAGGTCAAAGAAAAGGAGTTGTTTATTCCTTATGGTATTTTTGGCTTTACTAGGATTGAATATAAAAACATTAAGAGCATTAATACAGGAAAGATTAGTGTTTTAAATAATGAAAAGTTGATTGGTGTTTCTCCGTTTTTGGAAAATGAGTCGCCGAATGTTAGTATTGAAACCGATAGACCTATTACGGTGAATGGATTGTATGGTATGAAAAAGAAGACTACTAAAGTTGTATTTACGGTAGACGAACTATCATGGTTTAACGCTCTTCTTCGGAAGAAAAATTCTTTGGAAGAATCCACAGAAAGTAGATAAGCAGTAAAAATCAACTAATTTGTTTGCCCAACTAAAACTTTGTTTTAAATTTGCACTCGCAATTCTCAAAAGGAATTTGAGGATGGCCCATGGTGTAACTGGCAACACGTCTGGTTTTGGTCCAGAAGAGTCTAGGTTCGAGCCCTAGTGGGCCAACAAAAACCCAACCTTAACAGGTTGGGTTTTTTAGTTTACAGTATTCAGTTGGCAGTCCACAGTTTTTGTTAGCCCACTAGCGTGGGTGCGAGGTGAGGAAAATGATTAAATTTTCTTAATCATTTTAACGAACCGAGCGCTCCCCATTATTCCCCATGACCTTAACAGGTTGGGTTTTTTAGTTTTCAGTATCCAGTTGGCAGTCCACAGTTTTTGTTAGCCCACTAGTGTGGGTGCGCAGTGAGACAAAATGATTAATTTTTTCTAATCATTTTGACGAACGAAGTGCTCCTCATATCTCTCCCAATCTAACGATCAGGATTTTTTAGTTTACAGTGTTCAGTTGGGAGTCCACAGCATTTTTATTACCCCAATTGTGTCGGTGCTTGGTGAGAGAAATTGATTATTTTCTTAATTATTTCGCAGAATAAAATGCACTCCCCTATTTCTCAAGCACTTTTTAGCCGGGTTTTTTCAGTTTTCAGTCCGTAATCATTGTTTTTATAGTTTCCATTTTCTCGTACTCACCTATAAATTAAGATCTAAGAAAAAAATTAAACTTTTTCAAAAAAAATGGTAGGGTCTTTTAGCCGATAGTTGTTTTATATATGTAAATCGATAATAACGAAACAACAGTTGAAAATGCCCCTTTCAACAAAACGTTTCAAAAAAATATAAATACCGATTTTAGTGATGTTTGATCGGTTATTGAACAATTTACATTAGGTTTTTGGTTGGGAAAAAAGGTCGTGTTTCTTAGGAGACACGGCCTTTTTCATTTCACTGAGCCTGTAATTGCAAAACCGAAGCGCATTGCAATGACTAGAGCGAAGTGATCCTGATCGAGGGACGAGCATCGGGATCTATCACGAACGGGAAACAACCAAAATCTTGAAAAACCTTTCCAATTTTTCGCAGTCGTTTCATTGTTAGACTCAGACATAATTACCCCTCACCCTAACCCTCCCCCCAAGGAGAGGGAATAAGTTTATTAATTAAATACTGTCATTTTCTTTGATTTTGATTCTTGCTCCTTCCATCCAATTTCTCATATCTCACATCTAAATACTCACATCTCTCATGTTAACATTTCACAAAAAAAGATTGTCAAGCCTTGGTTAATTATTAAATTCGCCCAAATGCTTCTAAAAACCTTTTGATGAGCGAGCAACAATATAAAAAGTGGAACATTATAATGGGCTGGATCGCTTTTGCGGTAGCCTTAATTACCTATATGTCAACCGTCGAGCCTACAGCCAGTTTCTGGGATGCGGGTGAATATATTTCAACAAGTGCTAAACTTCAGGTAGGCCACCCTCCAGGGGCACCGCTTTTTCAAATGATCGGCGCATTTTTTGCCTGGTTTGCTATGGAGCCTTCACAAGTGGCTTTAATGGTGAATCAAATGTCAGTTTTCGCAAGTGCTTTTACCATTCTTTTTATGTTTTGGACCATTACACAATTCGTGAAAAAATTCGTAATTAATGAAGGTGAATTAACCTCTGCCAAAGCTCAGGCTATTTTAGGTAGTGGACTTGTAGGAGCGCTCGCTTTTACATTTACTGATAGTTTTTGGTTTAATGCTGTGGAAACCGAAGTGTATGCAATGGCCAGTTTTATGATGGCATTGCTATTGTATTTAGGCCTCCGTTGGGAACAAGACATGCATACCCCAAGAGGAAATAAGTGGCTTATTTTAATCGCATTTTTAATTGGCTGTACTTTCGGAATCCAGTTTATGGGGATGCTCGCAATCCCATCTATCGGACTTATTTATTTCTTTAAAAACTATAAGCAATACGATCTAAAAATGTTCTTGATCGCCAATGCTGCAGTTGTTCTTGTTCTAGTCATTGTATACCGATTTATGTTAACCACTATCCTATCTATTTTTAGTGGCTTTGAAGTGTTTTTTGTCAACAGTATTGGTATGCCGTTTAATTCGGGAACCATTATTGCAGGACTCTTTTTCATCGTACTCTTTTATTTTGGACTAAAATATACTCGTGACAAAAAATGGGTACATCTTAACACAGCAGTGCTTTGCTTTTTGTTTATGTGTGTTGGTTTTTCATCTTGGTTAATGATTCCTATCCGTGCAAATGCGCAGGTAGTTATTAATGAGAATAACCCTGCTAGTGCGCGTGAATTATTGGCTTATTACAATCGTGAGCAGTACCCAAGTGTTGGTATTGTTTATGGGCCTATGTATACCGAGTTATATGCACTGGTTGATGAAGACAATCAGTATATTGACGATAAACCAAAATACGAACAAGACAAGAAACTAGGTAAGTATGTGGTAGTAAATGATTGGAAAGATGCTCGGCAAAATTATGATGATCGTCATAAAGGATTCTTACCGCGAATGTGGAGTTCCGAACATTCCACCAATTACATGGCGCATGCTGGAGTTCCAGAATTTCAATTAAAACCTGAATACCGTTTTGACACCAATGCCCGCAAGGCTGTTGATCAATTTTTTGCCGCCTATGATGCAGGTAAGGTTGATTACGACGAATACCACAACTTCCTGAGACAAATGGAACGTTATATCGATATTGAAAAACCTGGCTTTTTCCAGAACATGAAATTCATGTTTCAATATCAGTTAGGCTATATGTATTGGCGTTATTTTATGTGGAATTTCGCTGGAAGACAAAACGATATTCAAGGAAAATACGATATGCAAAATGGGAATTGGCTTAGCGGTATTCCTATAATTGATGAAAATATATCCAACGTTCAACCACAGGATAATTTACCAAGTGATGTACTAAATAATAAAGGTCGAAACACCTATTTTATGCTTCCGCTTTTATTAGGGGTTATTGGTTTGGTATTCCATTTCAAAAAATCAAAAACTGATTGGTGGGTGCTATTGGTCTTTTTCCTCTTTACGGGAATTGCAATTCAGATTTATACCAATATCAGACCCTATGAACCACGAGAAAGGGATTACTCTTTAGTCGGGTCCTTCTACATATTTGCCATATGGATTGGTATTGGAGTGTATGCCTTATTCGATCAATTAAAAAATATTGTTCCTCAAAAAATATTGGCTCCTTTGCTCACCGCCGCCTTATTAGGAATTCCTGCGCTTATGGCATCTCAAAATTGGGATGATCACGATCGTTCAGGTCGTTATACAGCACAATCAATGCCTAAATCGTATCTAGATTCTTTAGAAGAAGATGCCATTATATTTACGATAGGTGACAATGACACCTTTGCACTCTGGTACGCTCAAGAAATTGAGGGCTATCGTACCGATGTGCGTGTCATAAATACCAGTTTACTGTACACTGATTGGTATATCGATCAGATGAAAAGAGCTGCTTATGAGAGTAAGCCTATTCCATCTCAATTAACGCATGAGCAATACCGATATGGTAGTCGTGATCAAATATTACATCAGCCTTTGACTGAGGAAGCTTGGAGCATTCAACGTTTTATGGACTGGGTTCAAGATGACGACCCGCGTAAACAATACGGAGAGATTTTAAAGCTACAAGCAAACTCTGGAGAATACGATATCGATCTTGATGCTATTCCGTCGGCTCAAAAAAGCATGGTGTACTATCCTACAAGAAATATTTACATTCCTGTTGACAAAGAAGCCGCTTTAAGAAATGGTGCCGTTCAAGCTGAAGATGCAGACCAGATTGTCGATACCATTCGACTTAGATTGCCAGGATCGATCACTAAAAATCAGTTATTAATGCTCGACATAGTAGCAAATAATAATTGGGAACGTCCTATTTATTTTTCTGGCGGTAGTTTTGATGAAAAGGAATATATCTGGATGAAAGATTACTTACAGTTGGATGGAATGGCCTATAAACTGGTTCCGATTAGAACTCCAGTTGACAGCAATAATCCATTTGAAATGGGTCGCGTAAATTCTGATGTTATTTATAAGAATATCAAAAAATGGACCTGGGGTAATTCAGAGAGCGAGGATATTTACCACGATCCGGAAACCAGAAGAAATAGTATTACATATAGGAGTAATATGGCAAGGGCTATGGAGAAATTATTGGAAGAAGGCAAAACCCAAGAAGCCAAAGAAGTCATTGATCTGGCTATTGATAAAATGCCAGTGGAATATTTTGGTTATTATGTGTTTGTTGAGCCATTTGCTGATGGATACTACAAAGTAGGTGAGAAAGAAAAGGCACGGAATTTATTAACCAAAATCATCAAAAAATATCAAGAGAATTTGCTGTATTACAGTGGACTTGAAACCTCAGACCAAATAGCTTTTGGAGAAGATATATTCTCGGACATTGAATACTACCGCCGTCTCGTTTTGGTAATGGTGGAAAATGGTGATGACGAAGTTGCAGAAAGGGCCTTGTTAGAATTCCAGGAATTCGCTAAGTTGTTTTATCCTGATGAAGAAGCTCCACAAATTCCGCCAGTAAGTTCGCAAATGCCAGAAGATACTCCAGTAGAAATTAACGATTCTGTGATGGAGGATACTGCAAATTAGTTTTAATGTCAGTTCGAGTGTTTTAATTGAACATGAGTAAAATTAAAAAGTATCGAGAACAGGGATTTTTAAAAAAATAATCTTGCAACTTGAACACTCAATAAATGAAGTTCATCCCAGTCAAAACACCATATCTAGTGCAACGCTTGTTGCCCAACTACATATGGCACATGCCTCGGACTGAAAAAACAATCTATCTAACATTTGATGATGGTCCAATTCCCGAAGTCACGGAATGGGCTTTAGGTACTTTGGCGACATACAATGCCAAAGCAACTTTTTTTTGCATTGGCGACAATGTTCGTAAACATCCAAAGATTTTCAATAAGCTTTTAGAAGAAGGACATACCGCCGCGAATCATACCTTTCATCATATAAAAGGCTGGAAAACCAGTACTCCCGATTATCTAGAAAATATTGCTTTGGCTGAAGCTGAAATGGCCAAGCACTCCTTATACCTAAAACAGCCAACAAAACTATTCCGCCCACCTTATGGCGAGATCACCATCCCTAAAGGAAGAGCACTACTTAAAATGGGATATAAAATTATCATGTGGGAGTCTTTAGCTATCGATTGGAAACCAGAAATTCCAGTTGAAAAAAGCGCATCTTATATTATCAACAATACTCAAGAAGGTAGTATTGCTGTGTTTCATGATAGTCTAAAGGCAGAGCGAAACATGAAATATGCTCTTGAAAAAACCTTAGACCATTTTTCTGAATTAGGGTTTGAATTTAAGGCACTGGAATAAACTTTTAGACGCTTCAAATCTGATTTTACTATTTAGATTGACTTAAAAAAATAGTTGCGAATTGTAACAATATGCTAGTTAGCAAGTATATCTGTTATAAATCAGCACTATGAAACTTGAACACTTACTAATATCTTTTTTCTCATTTTTTGTGCTTACAGCTTGTCAGAAAAAGAACGATAGCACTATTCAGAATAATAACACTATAATTAATTCCATATCCGATTCACTATTGCTTGATAAAGAAATAAAAGCAGTCTCAATAGGGGTTATTAAAAACGGAAAAACGTATCAATTTCATAAAGGTCAACTGCTAACCGGAAAAGCGCCAGATGAGAACACGCTTTACGAAATTGCTTCTCTGACCAAAACATTTACTGGAACCTTGCTCGCACAGGCAATTTTAGATGAGAAATTAGATATTGATGATGATATTAGAGATTATCTACCTGATAGTTTTCCAAATCTAGCGTTTAATGAAGCACCGATTATGTTTCGACATCTAGTTACACATACAAGCGGTTTGCCAAGAATGTTTCCTGACAAAGGCTTATTTAAAAATCCGGATTGGGATAATCTTCCCGAAAAAATTAATAAGCTGCAAGAAGGTTTTAAAAAACACCAGTTTTTAGAGGAGCTAGGTAAAGTGGAGTTAGATACCATTCCAGGGCATAAATTCAATTATTCAAATGCTGGGGCAAATCTGCTTGGATACTGTTTAGAAAACGTTTTTGACAAATCTTACGAAGAGCTGTTGAGCCAATATATTCTTGACCCACTAGAAATGAACAAGACTAAGATTACAATTTCGGAAACAGATTCTAAACTACTAGCAATAGGATTAAACCATAAAGGATTCGAGATGCCACCTAGAGCTGAAAAAGAAATGAAAGCTGAAGGAGGAATAATCTCTAATGTTAGCGATATGCTAAAATACATGGAGCTTCAGCTAAATGAAGAAAATCCTCTAGTTAAGATCTCACATCAGGAGTTATTGAATGGAAAATATGGTGATTTTGAAAATGGTTTGTTCTGGCAAATCTTCAAAAATGGTGAAAACCCAAAAGTTGTCTTTCAAAACGGTGGTGCTTATGGTACATCTAGCTGGTTAACCCTTATTCCTGAGTCAAAAACAGGGGTACTCATAATAACCAATGTTTCCAGTCCCCAAATACATCAGAAACTTAGTATTGCGGTAGATAAGATAATTGAGCAATTAAAATGAAGTCTAAAACACTAATCAAGTAATGTTGTAAATTTAAGCTGCGTTTCGCATTAAAAACAGCATTCATGGCAAAGAATAAAACCGTAGAGACAGAAGTTAAAGTTGATGACTTTATTAATGAGTATGTTGATAATGAGCAAAAGAAGGCTGATAGTTTTCAACTAATTAAACTTATGACCAAATGGTCAGGCTTCGAACCTAGAATGTGGGGACCTACCATAATCGGTTTCGGTAGTTATCATTATAAATATGAAAGTGGTCATGAAGGTAATGCCCCCATTCTTGGTTTTTCGCCGCGAAAGTCTGCCTTTTCACTATATGTATATTCCGCAACTGAAGAGAGTAAAAGGCTATTAGATGACTTAGGAAAGTTTAAAATGGGCAAAGCATGTATCTATGTCAAAAAACTCGCAGATATTGATACTATTACTTTGGAAAAATTGTCGCAAGCTACGATTGCCTATCTTAACGAGCATCACGAATGTGCTTGTAGAAATTAGAAAATATCAATAATACATTGGGTAATCTTTCTTCTAAAAATCAACATATTAGATTCGGAGAACACAAAAGTAGGTTTGGAAAAATATACATTGTAATAATAACGCAACTTTGACTTATAATTTAAAATAACAAGATTATGAGTCAAAAAACAGCAATTGTAACAGGAGGAAGCAGAGGTTTAGGAAGAGAAATGGCGCTTAGCCTTGCTAAAGACGGTGTAGACGTTATTATTTCTTACCACAGCAACAAAGAAAAAGCGAATGAGCTTGTTCGAGAAATAGAACTACTTGGCCAAGATGTCATTGCATTCCCATTCGATGCAAACGATCACACAACCGGACAAGAATTTATTGAAAAAGCAGCTGCATATTTAGAAAAGAAAAACGGCAGCCCGAATTTTGATTTTCTAATTAATAATGCCGGCACCGGAGCATACAACTTGGTCGCAGATACTACCGAAGAACAATTTGATGAAATGATGAATGTACATCTTAAAAGTGTTTACTTTTTAACCCAAGCCGCACTACCCTTTTTAAATGATTCTGGAAGAATAATCAACATATCTAGCGGACTGGCTCGCTTTAGCCTGCCAGGCATGTCGGCTTATGCCATGATGAAAGGTGGTATAGAGGTGTTTACACGTTACTTGGCAAAGGAGCTCGGCGAAAGAAAAATAACCGCCAATGTAGTTGCTCCGGGAGCCATTGCAACGGACTTTGCCGGAGGAACAAATCGTGATAACGAAGAAAAAAGGGCCCTTATTGCCAATATCACCACATTAGGGCGTGTTGGCGAAATTGATGATATAGACGGGGTGGTTGCATTTTTATGTTCGGATAAAGCAGGTTGGATAAACGGGCAACGAATTGAGGTTTCAGGAGGAATGTTATTATAGTCAAGTCATTTTCGTATAACTTTATCATTATGAGAACACTCCAGCGTTTTAGCAAGATTAGTGATTACCATAAATTCGCCAACTTACAAGCACCTGAACATCCTTTAATTAGTTTGGTTGATTATACTCAAATTCAATATCCACAGGATGTAGAGCAGTTAAAATGGATTCAGGATTACTTTACCATCGGACTAAAACGCAATGTTGCCTATAAGTTTTTCTACGGTCAAAAAGAGTATGATTTTGACGAGGGCTTAATGACTTTTATTGCGCCCAATCAGGTAATGAGTTTAACCGACAATCCAAATATCAATCGTAAACCTAGAGGTTGGCTTTTATTAATTCATCCTGATTTTTTATGGAACAGCACATTGGCCAATCGGGTTAAGGAATATGAATTTTTTGATTATTCTGTAAATGAGGCCCTATTCCTTTCTGAGAAAGAAGAACATTTAATGCTCGACATTTTAAAAAACATTCAACGAGAATATCAAGCAAACATTGACAAGTTTAGTCAAAAAATTATCATTTCGCAGTTGGAATTATTGCTTAATTATGCTGAGCGCTTTTATGAGCGACAATTCATAACTCGAAAAATTGTTAATCACGAGATTCTTACGCAATTAGAACTCGTGTTATCTGATTATTTTAAAGAGGAAAGCCTAATCGAAAAAGGTCTTCCTACAGTCCAATTTGTCGCAGATAAATTGCACCTTTCTCCTAATTATTTAAGCGGTGTTCTTAAATCACTCACAGGACAAAGTACACAACAACATATTCACAATAAACTAATCGAAAAAGCTAAGCAACAATTATCTACAACTAGGCTTTCAGTAAGCGAAATAGCATACAATATGGGATTTGAGCGACCTGCTTCATTTACAAAACTCTTCAAAAACAAAACCGAAATGTCACCGCTTGCTTTTAGGAAATCGTTCAATTAAGCAAAAAATCGTACTTTGAATTCAAAGTGTCATGTATGCGCATCTTCAAAAGAGTCATTTTATTCCTATTACTCATCCTTCTAGTTTTTGTGGGTAACATACTATTCTCAACAGGCTATTTCAGAACAATTGAACCCAAATTTAATGGGCAAATCCTGAAAAGAATCCCAATTAAAGGAGCCGAAGATATCACCGTAAGTCAACTTGATAGCTTTGCGCTTATATCAGCTACTGACCGATCTATATACCCCCCAACTTCCGAGGAAAAAGGTGGACTATATTTATTAGATCTAAAAACTGATAATTATATTCCAATTCCCTTAACCGATACTTTTGGTAAGTCCTTTGCGCCTCACGGAATCTCATTTTTTAAAAAAGATAGCAGCTATCAGGTAATGGCTATTAGCCATACGGCTCAAGGACATTCTATTGAGCTTTTTAGATTAGATAGTACAACATTATCTCATATAAAAACCATCAAGCATCCTACTATGGTAAGTCCTAATGATGTCGTGATGGTTGATGAAAATCGTTTTTACTTCACCAATGATCATAAATACACCGAAGGTATAGGAAGGTTTTTTGAAGAATATGGTGGTAGAGCAATTTCAAATGTCATTTATTTTGACGGAAACGACTATCGTGAAGTTGCTGATGGTATTGCCTATGCAAATGGGATTAATTATGACCGAGACCGCAAACTGATGTATGTAGCATCGCCTAGAGGCTTTTTAGTCAAAGTGTATTCAAGACAAGAAGATGGTTCACTGAACTTTATCGAAGATATTGATTGTAATACTGGCGTCGATAATATCGAGCTTGATGAAAATGGTAATTTATGGATAGGTGCACACCCTAATTTACTTCGATTTGGAGCCTACGCCAAAGGCAAAAAAGAGACAGCTCCTTCAGAAATAATCAAGATCTCTTATCGCAACAAGGGTGACTATGAAGTTGAAAAAATATATGTAGAAGATGGCAGTGAAATGTCGGCTTCGACAGTAGCTGCACCTTTTGGAAATCTCATTTTTACAGGCAATGTAAAAGATGATAAATTCTTGATCTTAGAACGTAATACTAAAACAAACTAAACCAACAACTTTATGGAAATTGCAATTAAAATTTTAATCGGATTAATCGCCTTTATTCACTGTTACATTCTGTGGTTTGAAATGTTTGCTTGGGAAACTCGAGGTAGGAAAGTATTTCGAAATTTTCCAAAAGAATTATTCGGTCAAACAAAAACAATGGCTGCCAATCAAGGGCTTTATAATGGCTTTTTAGCCGCTGGATTAATCTGGACGTTTTTTATTGAGAATATTGAATGGAACAAGAATGTTTCTCTTTTCTTTCTAGGATGTGTTGCTATAGCCGGAATTTATGGCGCACTAACTGCAGATAAAAAGATCTTCTTTGTACAGGCCTTACCGGCAATAATTACGATTCTTTTAATACTCCTTAGTTAAATAAACCACTATTTTTAGTAGTTGTTTATTCATAAGGTTATGAGAAGTCAAGTTTTAGTTATTGTTTTATTGTTAATTACCTCATGTCATTCGCAATCAAAGAAAAACGATAAAAAGACACTTGTTGGAGGGCCTTGCCAAGGATGCGAAGCTGTTTTTGAGTATGGAGATAAAGTATTAACCGATACGGACACGCTTCCCAATTTTTCAACAACTTCTCCTAAGCTAAAACTAACTGGCTCCGTTTATGAAAACGATGGAAAAACACCTGCCAAAAATGTTATTCTATATATCTATCAAACGAATAGGGAGGGAATCTACCCTAAAAAAAGTAATTCAAAAGGATGGGCGCAACGACATGGATATCTAAGAGGTTGGGTAAAAACAAATAATACTGGTAAGTACACTTTTTTCACCTATAGGCCTGCTGCATATCCTAATCTTAATACTCCTGAGCATATACATTTAACAGTTAAGGAACCAGATAAAAATGAATATTATCTAGAGGATTTTTTGTTCGATGATGATCCGCTTTTAACTCAAAGTAAAAGAAAGAGTCTAAGAAATAGAGGTGGATCAGGTATAGTAAATCCGTCACTAAAAAATGGGATTCTAACCGTCAACAGGGATATTGTTTTGGGCAAGAATATTCCAAACTATTGAAGCTTTTAATTCACTAAATATACTCTTGTAAAAGTCCAATAAGCGTATTGGCGTCTTGCTCACCGCTTTGGCGCCATTTCATTTCGCCATTTTTGTAGATCATTAATGTTGGAAGACCTTTTACGCGAAGTGCCTCAGCTAATTCTTGGTTTTTTTCAACATCAATTTTAATGACTTTGGCTTTATCGCCCATTGCTGCGGCGACATCCAGAAGTACTGGATGCATAGAAGTTGAAGGCTCACTCCATTCTGTAAAGAAGTCCAGTAATACCGGAGTGGCAGCATCAATTAATTGACCAAATTTTGACATAGCGCTACAATTTAGATAACTACTACAAAACGTTTGTTTAACAAATATAGTGTTTATTCCTAATTATGCTGGTTTTGAGCCTTTTTTGAGCTCTATTACGGTGATCTCTGGCCATATTCCCACTCGACCTGGATAACCGATAAAACCAAATCCGCGATTTACATTAATGTATTGACCTACCTCCTTATAAATACCCGCCCAATGGGTGTATCGCCATTTTACTGGGCTCCATTTTACCCATCCTGGAATTTCAATACCAAATTGCATTCCGTGTGTGTGACCACTAAGGGTTAAGTGGTAATGATAATCATCATTAATCACCTTCTGTTCCCAATGCGATGGATCATGACTCATCAATATTTTAAAATCGTCTTTATCAATTGCCTCACTAGCTTTTTTAAGATCTCCTTTCTTCTTAAAACCACCAGCTCCCCAATTCTCAACTCCGACTAATGCAATACGCTGACCGTCGCGTTCAAGATATCGGCTTTCATTTAGCAAAAGATCAAAGCCCATTTCTTTTTGAATACCTTTAAGCTTTTCTAAATTTTGGGCTTTTTCTTCCAAATTAGGCCACTCGACATAATCGCCATAATCATGATTCCCTAAAACAGAAAACACCCCATCTTTTGCTGTTAGTTTTCCAAAAAGATCCTGCCAAGGCAACATTTCATCCGCAACGTTATTTACCATATCTCCAGTAAACAAAATAGTATCCGATTGTTGTTCATTAATCAAGTTGACCGCATAATCTATCTTATCTCTGTTGTCAAAACTGCCACTATGTATATCACTTATTTGTGTAAGCCTATATCCGTCAAAGGCTTCAGGCAGATCCTCGAAGTGCAAGGTGTACTTTAATACCTTATAGTTATATCGCCCCTTAAAAACACCATATAACAATGAACTAAAGGGTACGGCTGCTAAACCTAAAGCTATTTGGCTTATAAATTTTCGTCGTGATTGTATGCTTAAGGCCTGATCGCCATTTGATGATACTTTTTTAATCAATCCTCCTGCAAGACGTATAACATCTTCTAACAATAATACCACTGCAACAAACATTCCTGCCACAAAAAGAGCAACAAACAAACCATTCCAAAAACTTCTTAATGGGGTAAATGCAGTTTTATACATTCCTGTAGAAAACTGATAGAAAAAACTAATAATTAATGCTGCCCAAAGAGCGAGGTAACCTATCGAAATCCATCTATTCCCAGTTCCCGCTTTTAAAGCGTGATAGGTATAAAAAGTAATTGCAAATATGAAAGTGCCAAATACTAGTAAGCGCATTGAATAAAAATTTCAACAAAAATAAGACCTTCAAAAGGAGGTTCTTGACTTTTAAGGAAGTATTAACGAAATGCGGAACTCATTGAATGAGTTCCACATCAATTAGACGAATTAGTAACTCAATATCACTTTTAAACGTGAGGTAGTTTTTTCTAAGTAGTTGCGTCGCTACCCCGAGATACTGAATTAAAATGTTTTCAAACTGTCTTGACCTTAGGAGGAATTTATTACTATAAGGCTCAGAATTATCGTTGACCTCTAAATACGCTTTGCTTAACCCAATCTTATCAAGAACTGTTTTTAAAGAACCATTAGTATTGACAAAATTTACTGCCTTGTCGAATGCTTCATTTACTGCATACTCCTGCAGTTTAACCGTTTCTATTTTCCTATTCCATGACCGCAATATGGTCTTAATACTATCATTTTTTATATCCTCCAAATTACCAGATGTTACAAAATTGTTGAAAGCTCCGTTTTCATAATCAATTTCGATTGATCGTGTCAGCGGTAAAAATAATAGCTCGGATAGGTGAACTTCTGTAACCTGATCTAAAGGTTGGTCCGAATTTTTCAAGTTGACTAAATCCTTAATGTTTGTTACTATATTATGCAGCTCTTTATTTTCTTTATCTAGGATTATCAAATTATTCTCTAGCTCTTCCTTTATTAAGACAAGATGATTTCGTTGCAGTTTTAATTGATCTGCCTCTTCTTTTTTATTATTAACATACAATGCAATCAGAATACCAATGACCACTAAAATGATTTCTCCTATGGCATACACAATATATTTACCAAAATTGCTTTTGGTTAACTCTTGAAATCTAATTTTTCTAAAAATTTTCATACGGTGTATTATAATGCTTGATGAAAATAAGGATTTTTCCCCGTTGAAAACCAGTTGATCCCTCTACCACGTAAATAATAATGGCACCAAATTTGCAAAAGGCTATTAAAAATTATTCATCATGATAACATCAATCATATTTAGAACCGCATTGGCGGCAAACAGTTTAGCAATTATTGTGCACTTACTTACTAATTGGATAGATAACGTGAGTCTTTTTATGCTTTTGGCATTTCAAACAGTAATTGTATCGGGTTATTATATCAATAAAATCGTAACTCAGGTAATTGCAAGTATCGATAAAGAATTAAATGATGTCGATATCATCATTAGAAAGAAACAAGCACTTTCTTAAACTCATTTTCGCAATACCGCAAGTACAGATCGAATTCGTTCGATATCGGAAATGGCTACATGCTCGTTTCGCAAAAGTTGTGGGCTATTCATGGATAGCTTTTCAGGGTGTTGATCATCCTGAATAAGCATCCCGGAAAAGTGAATTTGATCAAATATGTTTTCCTTGAACATTGATGCATTACTCGCATTTATCCCACCACCTGGTATTATGTTAATCCTATTTCCAGCTATTTCTTTTAATTCGATGAGATTCTCAATTCCCAATTCAGCGGAAGTCTTCTTTCCTGAAGTTAAAACACTATCAACTCCTAAACCAATCAATTTCTCAAGTGCAGTTTTTTGGTCAGACACCCAATCAAAAGCGCGATGAAAAGTAATATGCACTGGTCTTGCCAAAGCTACTAGTTGTCTAATTCTTTCAACATCAATTGTAAAATCCTTGTTCAGCATTCCGATAACCACTCCAGCACAACCTATTTCCTTGCAAAACTGAATATCCTTTTTTATTATTTCAAACTCCCCATCGCTGTAGAAAAAATCCCCGCTTCGAGGCCGAATCAAAACATGAACAGGAATGGCAATATCCTGCAATACCTGCTCGATCAAACCATGAGAAGGCGTAATACCACCAACAGCTAATTCTGCACATAATTCAATACGGTTAGCTCCAGCTAATTCAGCATTAATTGCAGACTGATAATTAGATGTGCATATTTCAACAATCATTTTTGGTATCTTAGGTGAGTAATATGACTTCAAGATAATTAGTATAAATGAAACGCAGAAACTTTGTAAAAAACGCCGCTTTAGGCAGCACGGGAATTTTAGTAGGAACATCAACCTTGAGTTGCGCTGAAAAATCTGAAAAACAACAAGAAAAAACGGTTTCAAAAATCAGTCTTCCAGTTGTGGTTGCAACGTGGAATGTCCCAAATGCAACCGCAAAAGCATGGGAAGTATTACAAAGTGGAAAATCGGCCTTAGATGCGGTTGAGCACGGTGTTATGATCGAGGAAGCCGACCCAAACAATCAATCGGTTGGTTATGCGGGCTTACCTGATCGTGATGGTCATGTGACCCTAGATGCCTGTATCATGAATAAAGATGGTGATTATGGTGCTGTACTTTATATGCAAGACATCAAGCATCCCATAGCTGTTGCAAGAAAGGTGATGGAAGATACTCCCCATGTAATTTTAGCTGGCGAAGGCGCCAAACAATTCGCCTTAGAAAGCGGATTTAAAGCAGAAGATCTACTCACTGAAAAGTCTAAAAAAGATTGGGAAGCTTGGAAGGTAAAATCGGAATATAAACCCATTATTAATATCGAAAATCACGACACCATTGGCATGTTGGCTATTGACAGTAATGGCGATATTGCAGGTGCTTGTACCACGAGCGGACTGGCATATAAAATGGCTGGGCGCGTTGGTGATTCCCCCATAATAGGATCTGGATTATTTATCGATAATGAAATTGGCGGAGCCGTTGCAACCGGACTTGGCGAGGAAGTATTAAAAACAGTTGGCAGCTTTCTTATCGTTGAGTTAATGCGTCAAGGAAGAAGTCCGCAAGAGGCTTGCGTAGAAGCGATCGGTCGTATTGTAAATAAAAAAGCAAGCAACTACAAAGACTTTCAGGTTGGATATATTGCCATTAATAAGCAAGGTGAGGTCGGTTATTACTCTATACACAGCGGTTTTAGCATGACGCAGTTTCAAGATGGGAAAAATGAGAATTTAGCAGCAGATTATTTTAATAAAACCTAACCAAATAGTTTTTTATAACATAAAGTTTACATGACCTAAAGCAACCTTCTATCCTTACTGGTATCTAAAGCGAAACAAACAACATGCGAAAAGCCATATTTCTTTTACTATTAAGTCCGCTTTTAATGGCCACCCAATGCGAAGACGATGAATGTATTTTTGAAGAAACTTCAGTTGATATCATGACCTTATCCCCTTTGCAAGAAACCTATACCAAGGGTGATACCATTACAATGACTATTAACTTACCAGCTTCAAACAACTTTTTCGGGAGTTCAAGAAATTTATTTAACGAAACAGCTGATCCTACAGCATTAGTCGTTTTATTATCTGATAACATATTTTTAGAGAACTCTTTAAATTTTGTTAGTGGAAGTCAGGGTCGTTTCTCAAATTGGTTCGTATTACCGTATAATTCAGAAACTGAAGCTTACGAACTAGAGGTTGAAGTTACTTTAAATCGGACGGGGACCTATTCACATTTTAATGGTGGAGACATCGAAATTGGACGATCAAACTGCCCTGATTTTTCATTGGAGAGTAAATTTTTAAATGTAGAAGATCAATTTATTGAATTTACTGTGGTGGAGTAAAAAAGTTCTTAAATTTCCAAAACATTCACATTGCGAAATGTCAGTTCGAGTGTTTTTTATAATGAAGATGGAATCGAAATTATGAAAAATGTACCCGCCTGACGGACGGGCAGGTCGAGAACCCTGCTTGTCAATATACTTTGTTATTATACGATCTTACGACTTCTCGATACAATCCCGATTGCCATCGGAATCACTCGAAGTGACACTACATTATTTAAAAACCTTCACCAACTCCTGTCCTATTTTATCGACATGAAGCGAGCTAGAATTATCCAAAATCACGAGACAATTCTTGAGTTCAAAGTTTCTAATAATCATTGTTCGAGCGCCTAACCAAGAGCCATTGTGCCAAACTGCATTTGGAGTGACAGTCCAGCCAAAACCATAGTCAGAGGTTGAGCCAGTAGTCAGCGTTGGTGTTTTAAAAGCTTCATTCATTGTTTCTTGGGAAAGGATATCATTTTTATACCAAAACTGATTCCAAATCTCAAAATCATCAAGGCTACTAAACACTGCTCCATCTCCCGAAACACCATCAAGCACTTCTGGCGACAAAGCTTCCTTTGAACCTCTAAAATTCATAAAACTGGCGGTTTTGTTTTCAAAGGTTTTATCTTCGGACAATAAATTCCAAACACGCGTATTTTTCATTCCTAATGGCTCAAACAATTCGGTTTTCATAAAATTTTCAAACGATTGTCCACTTACTTTTTCAATAGTTGCCGAAAGCAACACATAACCCAAATTAGAATATTCATAAGTTGAGTTAGGTTCATTTTTAAAAGGTGGATTGTCTTTAGCCAATAACTTTACTACCTTTTCATTAGTTAATAAATCCCCTACCTCATCTGAATATTTTTCAGGATAGTTCATATAGGCATCTGGTATTCCTAAAGTATGATTTAACAGCATTCTTAAAGTCACTTTATCATAGGATAATTCAGGAAAAAACTTTGTTATTGTATCATCAAAATCGAGTGAATCCTTTTCTTTAAGGATCATAATTCCTGTAGCCGTGAACTGCTTTGAAACCGAAGCTAACCGAAATGCAGATGCTGTGCTTAAGGGAGTGGTTTCTGTATGGTCAGTAAACCCGTAGGCCTTTTTCAGCAATACACTATCATTCTTTATAAGCAGCACTCCTCCATTAAACTTATTGTCTGATTGCATTTTTGCCAACCAAGCATCAGCTTTTTCTACCTTACTTATTTGGTTGTCATCAGCTGCAATTGCAAGTTCATCAACCTTGAGTTCAGTGTTGTAAAACCATATTCCAAATGCCAGTATGGCCAAAACGCCTAAACCAATTAATCCTAGTAAAATCTTCCAAAAAAGTTTCATGTTGCTGATGTTTTAATCTGTTAGTTGTGAAATCAGAGAATGTGTTACAGTATTTTTAAAATCTAATTGGGTTGCCTACATTTACCATTCATAATTCAGCACGACATGTCCGACCAAAAACGCCTTTTTTTACTCGATGCCTATGCCCTAATTTTTCGTGGTTACTATGCTTTCATTAAGAATCCGCGTATTACCAGTACAGGTATGGATGTCTCGGCGATCATGGGATTCACCAACTCGCTTTTCGATGTAATAAGACGTGAAAAACCGGATCATTTGGCAGTGGCTTTTGACAAAGGGGGAAGCTCTGCGAGAACAGAGCAATTTCCTGAGTACAAAGCAAATCGTGATGAAACCCCTGAGGCAATAAAAATTGCAGTGCCTTATATTCAGAAAATCTTAAATGCGATGCATATTCCTATTATCGAACAAGAAGGAATTGAAGCAGATGATTTAATTGGAACGCTTTCTAAACAAGCGGAAAAAGAAGGCTATAAAGTATACATGGTTACGCCTGATAAGGATTATGCTCAATTGGTAAGTGAAAACATCTTTATGTATCGCCCAGCTAGGATGGGAAATGGCATTGAAATATGGGGAATTCCTGAAGTACAAGCCAGATTTGAAGTCGAGCGCCCTGAGCAAGTAATCGACTATTTGGGAATGATGGGAGATGCGGTAGATAATATTCCAGGACTACCAGGAGTTGGAGACAAAACAGCTAAGAAATTTATTAAGCTATATGGCGGTTTAGAAGGCCTGTTGGCAAACACACATGAGCTAAAAGGCAAGATGAAGGAAAAAGTTGAGGCTAATGCCGAACTAGGAAGACTTTCTCGTGAACTGGCAACAATTATATTAGATTGCCCAGTGACATTTGATGCATCTGATTATGAGCTTTCCGAACCGGACAAAAATAAGGTTCAAGAAATTTTCCAGACATTGGAATTCCGACGCTTGACAGATCAATTTATCAAGTTGTTTTCAGGTGAAGCAGAAATTAACGCAACTGCTGAAGTCGCAGCAGAAAAACCAAAAGCTAAAGTTTCAACAGCTGGCGCTGGTCAGTTTTCATTGTTTGATGAAGGATCAGGAAGTGCTACTATTCAAACAGAAGTTTCGAGTACAACAGGTCGTAAAACAATTGGTACCACACAACATTTATATCAACTGGTAAATCCAGGACTGGCAATGAATCTCTTTATGGAGAAGTTGATGAAGCAAACAAGCGTTTGTTTTGATACCGAGACTACCGGAATTAATCCGATTACGGCCGAGTTGGTGGGCATTGCATTCTCATGGGATGTCGGAAAAGGATATTACATTCCATTTCCTCCAGAAAAAGAAAAAGCGCAGGAGATAATAGAGCAGCTACGCCCATTCTTCGAAGCAGAGAATATTCAAAAAATTGGTCAGAACCTTAAGTACGATATAAAAGTATTAGCTAAATATAATGTAGGTGTAAAAGGTGGCATTTTCGACACAATGTTAGCGCATTATTTGATTAACCCAGATATGCGTCATAATATGGACGTGCTGGCAGAGACCTATTTGAATTATACGCCTGTTTCAATTACTGAACTCATTGGGAAAAAAGGAAAAAACCAATTATCAATGCGCGATGTTCCTGTTGAAAAACAAACGGAATACGCTGTTGAAGATGCCGATATCACACTGCAATTAAAAGAGCACTTTGAAAAAGAATTAACCGAAGCACATACCAAAACCCTATTCAATGATATTGAAGTCCCTCTCGTTTCGGTTTTAGCCGATATGGAGTTGGAAGGCATCAATCTTGATAAAGACTTTTTAAATGGATTATCTTCAGAGTTGGATAGTGACATAGCGAGTCTTGAAAAATCGATCTACGAAGAAGCCGGTGAGGAATTCAATATTGCATCACCAAAACAATTGGGCGTTATTCTTTTTGAGAAATTGAAACTAGTAGATAAACCGAAGAAGACCAAAACAGGCCAGTACTCAACCGCTGAAGATGTGCTTTCGTATTTAGCGAAAGACCATCAAATTATTCAAAATGTATTGGACTATCGAGGTCTTAGTAAACTAAAAAGCACCTACGTAGATGCATTACCAGAACAAGTTGAAGAAAGTACTGGTCGTGTTCACACCGACTATATGCAGACCGTAGCTGCAACTGGAAGGTTGAGTTCGAACAACCCGAATCTTCAAAATATTCCTATTCGCACCGAACGTGGTCGTCAGGTTAGAAAGGCCTTTGTTCCTCGCGATGAAGACCATGTACTATTAGCAGCAGATTATTCTCAAATTGAATTACGTATCATCGCCGCCCTCAGCAAAGAAGATACGATGATTAATGCTTTTAAAAATGGGGAAGACATTCATGCATCTACTGCTGCAAGAGTTTTTAATGTCGACATAAATAATGTTACTAGAGAACAACGTGGCAATGCCAAAACCGTCAACTTTGGTATCATTTACGGAGTATCCGCATTCGGATTAAGTAACCAAACTGATCTTTCAAGAACTGAGGCTAAAGAGCTTATTGAGACCTATTATAAAACCTATCCAAAGCTTCGCAATTTCATGAGTGATCAAGTCGATTTTGCTCGTGAAAATGGATATGTACAGACAATATCTGGTCGACGTCGTTATCTAAAAGATATCAATTCTGGGAATGCTGTTGTTCGCGGTGCTGCTGAACGAAATGCCGTAAATGCACCTATACAAGGTAGTGCAGCCGATGTGATCAAGATCGCCATGATCAATATTCATAAAAAGCTTAAAGAAGGTAATTACAAGACCAAAATGCTTTTACAAGTTCATGATGAATTGGTTTTTGATGTTTACAAACCCGAGTTAGAGGAAATGAAAACCTTAATCAAAACCGAGATGGAAAACGCCTATAAAATGGATGTTCCGTTAGACGTTGATCTTGGACTTGGTCAGAATTGGTTGGAGGCACATTAAGTTTCCAAATAACCTCATTACTATAGGTATTGCCTGAAAACCATGTTAATTATATCTAAAATATTAGTAATTCATCCTTTTTCGAACATTCTTATATATATTTTCTACATATTTGCCGCAACTAAATCTAAACCCCCTTACCTATGAAAAGGAATCTACTCCTTCTATTCATGTTATGCACCTTTGTTGGTGTAAAAGCTCAAGAAATTTCGGAAAGTGATAAAAGTGCGCTAATAGCATTTTATAATGCCACTAACGGTCCGAATTGGACAAATACATGGGATCTTACCGACTCACCAACAAACTGGTTTGGCGTTGTGACGGCGGTTTATTTTCCAGGTGGCGGTGGACCAGCTGAGCGTCATGTTGACGAAATAAATCTCCCCAACAATAACTTGGTTGGCACGCTTCCAATAGAATTGGGCAATCTTAAGGATTTAAACACCCTTGATCTTTCTAATAATTCAATTACAGGTGCAATCCCTGGCGCATTAGGAGGTGCTGAAGATTTAAACTATTTATATCTTCAGAATAACGATCTAAGTGGTGATATCCCCATAGCGCTTTTTACTTCACCCGACCCTCATTTTGTTGAAATCGACCTAAGTTTTAACCAACTAACAGGTAAACTTCCCGAAGAAATAGGCAGTTCAATTCCAAATGTTGGAAGTGTATTTGTATCTAATAATCTACTTACTGATTTACCCGATTACACAAATATTAGCTTGTTTAGAATTAACACTCTAGACATTAGCAATAACAATATTTATTTTTCAGTTTTTGAAAGAGTATCATCTGGCTTTGACAATATTGCTGAAGTATTAGAAGGTAATGTTTCCAATCTAACTTATCAAACCCAAAATAAAATTAATACTGTTGATACCGTAAGTATTCTTGAGGGTGAAAACACAACTTTCGCTATTACAGGATTAATAAGTACAAATAACACCTATCAATGGTTTAAAAATAATAGCCCAATATCCGGAGCTACCAACTCGACTTATCAAGTAACTGCAGCTGACCTAACAGATGAAGGAGTTTACTACTGTGAGATAAAAAATACTGAAGTACCTAACCTAACCTTAGTTAGAAATGATATTACTTTAAATGTTACTGTTCCAGTAACCGATAGAAATTCGTTGATTGCTATTTATAATGCTGCCGATGGTCCAAACTGGACTAATCCTTGGGATTTATCCGCAGATATTTCAACTTGGGAAGGTGTAACTGTTGATGCTGTTAGTGGCCGAGTTACTGAATTAGTGCTTAATCAAAGAAAACTAAATGGTACTTTAGCTGATGAAATAGGAAACCTGACCGAATTAGTAAAACTTAGTTTTTTTGGCGGTCTAGAAAGTAATCTTACCGGAAGCATCCCTACATCTATATGCAATTTAACGAAGCTTGAAGATATCAGCATTAGCCAAGTTGAGTTCTCTGGAGCTATTCCGAGTTGTCTTTTTACGATTACATCGCTTAATCGAATTTTCATCAGCGGGTCATCGACACCAATTTTAACCTTAGATCTACCAGATGACTTATCTGCATTAACAAATTTAAGGACACTGTATTTACAACGTGTTGACCTTTCATCAGAAGGTGCATTCCCATTAAACGCACTTCAACTTATTAACTTGGAGGAGTTAACACTTGACATTAACAGACTTACTGGAACTATCCCTCCGGAGATAGCTGGCCTTTCTAATTTGACAATATTATCAATCTCAGGAAACAATATAACTGGCAGTATTCCAGATGAAATAGCACTTCTTACTAATTTAACACAACTGAGATTAAGTAACTTAAACCTAACAGGTGTATTACCAAGTTCAATTGGGAATCTAACAAATCTTACCCAACTCACAGTTTTTGGAACCGATATTGAGGGAGAAATACCTGCTTCCTATTCCAATTTAACATCATTGCTATTCCTAACCCTAGCTAGGAACAACTTAAGTGGTCAAATTCCTGATTTCATAAGCACATTTACTAATCTCGTAAGACTTGAATTGAGGGAAAATAAGAATTTATCTGGTCCAGTACCAAATCTAACCGGTTTGGCAAACCTTACAGAATTCACATTTCAGGATAATCAATTTGTTTTTGATGATTTTGAAAATGAATTTAGTTCATATCAGACTTCAATTACCACTAGGTTTACCTACCAGCCCCAAGCAGACATTGATTTAGAACAAACATTAACTGTAACTGAAGAGGACCCAGTTACCTTTACGGTTGAAGCGACTCAAAGCCCTAACAACATATACCAGTGGCGTAAAGACGGTATTAATATAGTTGGAGCTACAAACAGAACATATACCATTAACAATGTGGCAATAACAGATGCCGGAATCTACGATTGCCTTGTGACAAATACAATTATTACCGATCTCTCTTTACTTAAAAGGCAGACTACTTTGGCTGTAACTCCTCTTGATGGAGACAATGATGGGGTAAATGATGATGTCGATTTATGTTTAAATACTCCAAATGGAGAAACAGTAAATGCCAATGGATGTTCACAAAGTCAATTGGATGATGATAATGATGGAGTATTTAATAATCTTGACCTATGTCCAAATACGCCAGATGGAGAAACTGTAAATACCGATGGCTGTTCACAAAGTCAATTAGATGATGATAATGATGGAGTGTTTAATAGTCTTGACCTATGTCCAAATACGCCAGATGGAGAAACTGTAAATACCGATGGCTGTTCACAAAGTCAATTAGATGATGATAATGATGGGGTGTTTAATAGTCTTGACCTATGCGCCAATACACCAGATGGGGAAACTGTAAATGCAGATGGATGCTCAGAAAGTCAATTAGATGATGATAATGATGGAGTGTTTAATAATCTTGACCTATGTGACAATACACCAGATGGAGAAGCTGTAAATGCAGATGGATGCTCAGAAAGTCAACTGGATGATGACAATGATGGTGTTACTAACAATCTTGACCTATGCGCTAATACGCCGAATGGAGAAACCGTAAATGCTAACGGATGCTCAGAAAGCCAACTGGATGATGACAATGATGGTGTTACTAACAATCTTGATGAATGCCCGAATACAACTCCCGGAAGCATTGTGAATGCAACTGGTTGTTCAGACGAAGCATTACTTAATTTAAGTCAGAACGATATTCGTGTCGTTGCAACTAGCACATCTTGCGTTGAAACTGCAAACGGCGAACTACAAGTTTTATTGGAAAAAGATTTTACTTATACCATTACGGTTTCTAGTGCAACTTTTAATCAAACTTTTGATAATGTAAACAGTACGGCTGATTTATTTATAGATAGTCTAGCCGCTGGAACATATATTGTTTGTATTAAGATTCCTGAATTCCCAAATTTCGAACAGTGTTTTAATGCCATTGTACTCACCCCAGAAGATCTTGTTACGGGTAAAGCAACAGTAGATACTAAAACTAAAAAGGCTATAATTCCAGTATCAGGAAGTGCATATTACGAAGTAACTGTCAACAATAAAACAACCGAGTTTAATTTTGATAACACTGGATTGAATAAAATAGCATTATCACTTCAAGATGGTAAAAATGACATTACGATTAAAACGGATAAAGTTTGTCAAGGTATTTATGAAGAATCAATATTGATTAATGATATGCGTTTCTATCCGAACCCTGTTACTGACTTTGTTTACCTAGTTGGCATGAACAATTTCGAAACTGCTAATATTATCGTAACCGATCTTACTGGTAATGTCGTTTTAACAACAACTAAAAATCAACTTACAGATAACCAACTGCCGATGCGAAATTTAGCTGTCGGTGTTTACATCATAAGCGTTCAAACAGAAACCCAAATCTTGAATACTAAAATCTACAAAAAATGAAACTATTAAATTTAATTATAGCAGCGGCACTCTTATTTACAACTTCATGCGGCGGCGGTGGAGATGACTCACCTCCTCCTCCAACACCTCCAGCGGAATTGGAACTAGGAGCTTTTTCATTAGTATTTCCAGAAAATAATGAAGTTTGCACTGAAGGTGAAGATGTAGGAACCGACATGATTACTATTGTTTTTCGATGGGGGTCATCAAGCAACGCAACATCTTACAAAATAGAGGTTACCCAAGATACAGGGCAAAAATTCGAGGCGACTACTACTAGCACTTCAGCCCCTTTAACAGTCCCTAAGGGAACACAATTTACTTGGAATGTTTCTGCTATTAGAGAAGATAAGACAAAAGCGGGTAATACCGACTTCAATTTTTATTCTGAAGGAATTACAGAAAGTAATCACACTCCGTTTCCTGCAAGTATTACTTTAGAAGATAATATGGACGGAACCATTAATATCGTATGGGTTGGATCTGATATTGATAATGATATTGAAAATTATGATATCATGCTAGGGACCACTCCAGAACCAAGTGCAATTCTTGAAAATACCACTTCAACTAGAATAGATAATCAAGCTATTAACTACGATACCATTTATTATCTAAATGTGGTAACGAAAGACCAACATGGTAATTCATCCAACAGCAAAAAGCAATTCAATTTTAAAAATTAGAACTGAATTAACGAAAAAGATCAGCTAAAAACGATCTTACATAAAACAAGCTGAGATTATTAATCTCAGCTTGTTTATTTTTGGTTTTACCTAAATATTCTATTTTTAAACCTATAAACTACTTTACCAAATATGGACCAACTACTAACCGCCGATGCATTCTTTACCCTATTCATGCTTATTTTGCTTCAAGCAGTTCTGGGTTTTGACAACCTACTTTACATCTCATTAGAATCTAAAAAAGCCGATCCTTCACGTCAGAGTTTTGTTCGTAAAATGGGAGTTGGTCTTGCAATTATACTTCGTATTGTATTGCTATTTGTGTTGATGTCGCTAATTCAATACTTTCAAAATCCTTTTGCAAGCTTGCATCAAGAAGGCTTGCTCGAGTTTGAATTTAATGTACATAGTATAATTGTACTCATTGGTGGTGTTTTTATTATATATACCGCAATAAAAGAGATATGGCATATGATGCTTATGCACGAACATGAAGTCGAAGACAAATCAAAAAAGCGATCAGAAACGATGATCATTGTTTGGATCGTTATTATGAACTTAGTCTTCTCTTTTGATTCTATTTTAAGCGCGATGGCGTTAACTAGCCATATGGATTACACACCTCAACTTATACTAATGAGTATCGCTATTATTGCAGGAGGTGTATTAATGATTGTTTTAGCAGATAAAGTCGCCAACTTTTTACAGAAAAATAGAATGTATGAGGTTCTCGGGCTTTTCATTTTATTTATCGTTGGAATCATGTTATTATCGGAAGGCGGTCATTTAGCGCACATAAAAATCTTCGGAAACCCAATTGAACCAATGAGCAAAACTACCTTCTACTTTGTGATTATTGTCTTGGTAATTGTTGATATTGTTCAAGGTAGATATCAAAAGAATTTACTCGCTCAAAAAGCAAAAGAAGAAGCTATCTTAGAAAAGATAGAAAGCGATAACTAAAAAATCTCATTTTATGAAAAGCCAAAGCAGAAGAAAGTTTATACAATCACTAACTTCTGGTGCTGCGGCTTCAGTTGCGCTACCTAGTTTAGCATTTGCTTCGATCAACGAAAATTTTGAGACCTCATTCAAGCAAGTATTTGATACAACCTATACCGATGAAGAGGCATTTTGGAAGGCAATCAAAAAGCAGTTTAAATTTGCAGATGGCTTGTATTATTTTAATAATGCCTCATTAGGATCTTCTTCAATTCCTATTCAGCAAGCGACCAACACATTTCGCGAAACCTTGGATGGTTTTCCGTCCAAGTATATGTGGGGTGGCTGGAATGATGAAAAAGAGATCACTCGCAAGCAGGTAGCCGACTTGTTTTCAGTTTCTGAAGAAGAAATTGCGCTCACACATAATACAACTGAAGGCATGAACCTCATCGCACGGAGTTTTGATTTAAAAGCTGGTGACGAAGTGATTCTTGCAGATCACGAGCATGCAAGTGGGACCATTCCTTGGGAGGTATGGCAAGAAACTAAAGGCATCAAACTTATACGTCCTACCCTTCCAAGTCTTCCTAAAAGCATTGATGAAGTTGTAGCGGTTTTTAAGAAGGCCATTAGCCCGCGAACCAAGGTTATCTCCATGTGTCATATTGTAAATACCAATGGAATGATTCTTCCAGTAAAAGAAGTTTCAAAACTCGCTCATAAAAACGGTATTTTGGTAGCCGTAGACGGAGCCCAATCTGCAGGTATGTTCACAATCGATCTTCATGATCTAGGCTGTGATTTTTATACGGCTAGCGCACACAAATGGTTATTTGCACCTAAAGGAATTGGTGTTTTTTATGCAAAACAAGAAAGTCAACACCATCTAAAGCCTTTAATGGTAGCTCGAGGATATACCGATACGAGTATTAGACGACTTGAAAATTATAATACTCGAAATTTACCTGAACTTCTTGGCTTAGGGGCTTCGGTCAAGTTCCATAATGAAATTGGAGCTAAGAAAATAACAGAACGTTCATTTGAATTGAAATCATACTTCAGAAGCAAGGTGGAAAATAATACAAAATTCAAATTAAAAACTCCAGAACTCGATTCGCTTTCTTCTGCGATTCAGGTAGTAGAAGTGGTAGGTAAAAATGTGCGAGATGTTAAAAGGCGACTATTTGATGAATTTGGAATCGATTGCCGGCCGATGTCTGGTTTTGGACTAAATGCTTTGAGACTTTCCTTTGCTATGTATATCACTAAAAAAGATATTGATTATCTGGTTAATGCGCTCGAAAAGGTTGCTGAGTAATTTTTTTGAAACTGGTGTAACAATTTTTCAATTACTGCATCAAAGGGTAAATTTTAAATCATGAAAAACATAAAACTTACCTTTTTTCTCATTCTATTTACTGCATTTATTTATCCTCAAAATCCAGCAATCCATTCGGATGTAATTGGCAAGGGTGAAGTAATTTTATTTCTTCCTGGGTTTACTACACCAGGTTCAGTTTGGAATGAGACAGTAGAAAATTTGTCTAAAGATTACGAATCACATTTAATTTCTTATGCAGGGTTTAACGGATTAGCTCCAATTGAAATGCCTTGGTATAGCGCGGTAAAAGACGCTATCATTGGCTACATTAATAAGAATGAATTATCGAAGATTACCTTGATAGGCCATAGCATGGGTGGCAATCTTGCCGTTGATATCGCTGGTGCGCTTCCAGACAACATAAAAGGAGTCGTTTTGGTAGACTCCCTGCCCTGCATGAGAGAATTGATGATGCCCGGAGTTCCTGCCGAAAACTTGCAATACGATAGTCCGTACAACAATAATATGTTGACAATGGAGGATGCACAGTTTAAGCAAACGGCCTCATTTATGGCGCAAAATATGACTAATAAAAAAGAAAAGGTCGACACCTTAGTAAACTGGATATTGAAAGCGGACAGAAAAACCTATGTATACGGATATACCGATTTATTGAAACTAGACTTAAGAGAGGATTTAAAAAAAATAAAAGTTAAAACACTTATTCTAGGTGCATCATTCCCAAATCCTGAAATGACTAAGTCAACTTTTGAAAAACAATATACTAATCTCAATGATAAAGAAATTGAGATCGCAAATGATAGTAAGCACTTTATTATGTTTGATCAACCAGAATGGTTTTACAAAAAGCTCAACACTTTTTTAATAAATGAGTAAGCAAGACGCTCAACTTTTTGAATCGATCTATAAAGATCATTATCCTATGGTATACCAAATGTGCTTGGGTTATATGAAAGGAGATAGTGCTCAAGCTGGTGATCTTACGCAAGAAATATTCATCATCATCTGGAATAAATTATCCTCGTTTGAAGGAAAATCAACGCTGAAAACATGGATTTACCGAATTACTGTAAATAGTTGTCTTCAATATTTAAGAAAACAGAAACGAAAAAGAAGCATTCAGTTTGAAAAGATAGAGGGTGTTTTGAAGAATGAACCTACCGAAGAGGTAGATACTAAAAATCAATCCTTGTATGCCGCAATAGGGAAGTTGAATGAAATAGACCGCTTATTGATAATGATGATTTTAGATGGTGAAACCTATGATGGGGTTGCCGAGGTCATAGGAATATCGGTAGTTAATGTGCGCGTAAAAATTCACCGTATCAAACAACGACTTAAAAAAATATTAGAAAATGAATAATGATTTTAACGACATACAGCAATTATGGAATGCTGAAAAGGATTCATTAAGTGCGAATGAAACGTCTCAAGAAGTCCTAAAAAAAATAACCGAGAAGAAGAATGATAGCACAAAATTTCATTATGGAAATGTCTTTGTACTATTGCTAACACTTATTGTCATATGCACTTTTTTTATATTCATTGCTCCTGTTCAAGAAACGCTTAGTAGAATTGGAGCTGGCCTCATGATAGGCGTTTTAGTAATTAGAATAGTTGTGGAAATATATAGTGTCAAACAATCCCATAAACTAGACCCAACACACAATACAGTGGGCAACCTTTCAGCCTCAGTTCAATATTTAAAATTAAGAAGAAGGATACATGGTGTTTTTACCATTAGCCTACTAGTAATATACACTATTGGATTATTTATGATATTTCCCGAATTTCTGCTCTATTTGAGCTGGGTTCCCATGGTCGTTTTTTATGGAATGTACTTGGTTAGTGGTATAATAATTATTCTGACACTCAAAAAGAAAATACGACAGGAACTGGTTGATATTGAAGAAACAATTGAATTAAGAAAAGCACTGACCACTACTGAATAGCAAGCTTAACGCAAGTGAGAACAATAGTATTACAAATATTTTGTTTAACTTTATTAAATAATTTTTAAACAAAATAAGATTTTTGGCACAACCCTATTGTCAAAATGGTGTCTTATTGCTAAATAACAAAATCATGCTATTACGATATTTCTTTCTACTTACTATACTATTACTGACTGCTTGCAATTCTGATGATAGCTATAACGACGACGAACGAAGAGAAGCAGAACCACAGCGCACCTTGATTCCGGACAGCGCTTTTGAAAGAAGTCTAATTGAATTAAGTCTTGATGATGTAGAGGACGGCTCTGTTTTAACGAGTAACATCGAAAATAAAAAACAAATTTTTATAGATGATAAAGGAATAACAGATCTTACAGGAATTCAAGATTTTAGAATGTTATACGATTTTAGAGTGAATGATAATAATATTACTGAACTTGACCTCACTAAAAACACCAATCTAAAATTTCTATCTATAGATAACAATGGTTTGAAAAAATTAAAAGTAACAGGCTTACCAATATTAGAAAAAGTCTTCGCCAAGAATAATGATTTAAATGAGATTGATATTACATCTAACACAAATTTACAGCTACTAGACATAGCCGATAATCAGGTGGAGCGCATTGACGTTTCTCAAAACCCTGAGCTGTTTACATTTGGGAGTACAAACAACCCTTTTACCTGTATTCAGGTTAGTGGTCAACAATTACAGAATATTCCACCGAATTGGAGCATTGCAGATAACAATTTACTATCTACAAGCTGTTACTAGTTATAATACGAACCTATAAGTAGCTTTCACCAAAAATGTGTTTTCTGGTTTCTGACCAAGAATTTGATTGTCTAGACTACTCAATAGTGTTTCAGTAGGGTCACCAGATCCAGTTACGCCCTGTGACCACACTAAGAATATTTCGCTGCCAGGAATATATTCCCATCGCATTACTAGATTCGATCGGAATTGCACGAATGAGAAGTCGGGATTTCCGATTTGATAATCTATCGTTCCATTGGTATTTTCATCTACATTATAAGTATTTGTGGCTGCATCAAATGAGATTTGATTATCATTATATAAACTAATTCTCTCATTTAAATCTTCTGCTGTGGAATTATTCACAAAGTTAAAATCAGAATATCGACCTCTTGAAATAAAAGGCTGTCCGTAATATTGTATGGACAAATTTGGATTGATACTATAGTTAATTCTAATAGTAGATGAAAAAGTTTTCTGTTTGATATTTCCTAATATATACCGCGGAGCACCATCAAAGGAAGTCTCGGTTACGTACTGTGTTCTATTTGGATTATTTTCAAGTGAATTATTGATAGAAATATTCAATGCGTCAAATGGCTGATATTGAAAACGCAACACATAACGCCTAAATGAAAAGTTATTTTGTCTTGCTGCTGAATATACATGACCAATAACCGTTCTAAATTTCTTGGTATTATCAGTTCCAGCAAAAGCAAACACAAAATTCTCATCCGAAAAACGCCATCTAGGACCACCTCTTAAAAAAGTATTAGTGAAAATTCTAGGTTTATGCCCTACACCTACTTCAGTAAACCAATTGTTAATCCAGTTTAAATTGGTTTGCATTTCCCATTGAATACGGTTATAATTCCCATCAAAGTCGTACGAGGAGGTTTGCTCTGCCCCTACGCTTATATTTCTAAATGATTCCGTCGGCTTTAATGTTTGCCAACGCACTTCGGCAAATTGATTAATTTGATCTGCTTGCCGTAAGAAGCCAATATCATTTAACTCCAATTCTGGTGAACGCCAGATAAGGCCAGCATTATAGCGCCAGTTTCCTCCACCTTGCTTACCTCCTTCAATTTTACCACCTGTACCTGTAAGCGATGTCCTTGTAGGATCGACCTCAACATGACTAGCATCCACGCGTTGAAACAAGTGTGTTAATTCACGCTGAGTGCGCTCTATGGCTTCTTCGCTTCCCGTAACATGACTTGCAATTACATTACCTTGAATGAAGTATTTTCGATCATTCCAGTTATGTTGAAAATCCAAACCGCCGGAATATGCTGCTTTTCTAAGAAAATCTAAACCTTCCAAATTTCTATTAGTCGCTGTAAAAATTCCCCCAATAAAACTATTACGTTCGTTAAAATCCTTTTGAGCTCGGGCGACCAAGTAATTCGTTAACGGCTCAACCAATTCTTCTCTTCTGTCACCATTGTTGTCGACCTCCGCAAACATTTTTCCTGTAACGCTTTCTAGTAAACCAATAGACCAGCCATTTTTGGTTTTCCCACTAAATTTCGCTGCGCCAAGAATTGTACTACTAATCGGTTGATCCACAAATTCTCCAGCCACAGTTTGCGCGCTACCTTGTGGACTTCGCCCGATACGGCGACTATAAAAAACGTTGTCCTGTCCGTTGGCGAATCGAAAATCGAAGATGTTCTTATTCTCAACAAAAAATGGTCGTTGTTCACGAAAAAATAATTGAAAACCATCTAAGGCTATAGCACCAGGGTCGGCATCTACTTGGCCAAAATCTGGATTTACGGTAAGATCTAAAGTGAGGTCATTGGTAATACCAATCTTGGCATCAAGCCCTGCGTTTAGTTTAAAGTTATCCCCATCCCTAAAAGGGTTTCCGGCTTCTTCTGGGAAAGTATCATATTGCAATAAAGTAAAAGGTTGAATCTCCAACTGCTTCTGTTGCTCAATATCTATTAAACCATGTAGTTCACCAAATTCGCTAATAAAACCAGGAGCGTCAACAGGAATTCGTTGCCATACGGACCGCTCTTGCTCTCTAAAAATTAATCGGCTAAGTTGAAAACCCCATATTTGTTCTTTTGATTTCCCGAACTTAAGCTGACTAAAAGGTATTTTCATTTCGGCAGTCCAACCTTCAGCATCAGTATTGGTCGCCACATACCAGATGGGGTTCCAGCTTTCATCCCAATTATCTCCGTTCTGTGAAACAAATTCATCACCTTTAACGCCAGCGGCAGTAATTGTGAACGAAAATGCGGTTCGCTTATCATGGTAACTGTCAAATATTACAGTAATTCGATCTCCACTAAAACCATCTCTTCTCGTTAATCTTTTTTCAATTTTATCAGGTTCAGCATCATAACATCGTATGCCAACATAGATGAATTTATCGTCATGTGTTAATTTAAATTTTGATTGATATAGCGGTGGCGTATTCTCGTCAGGGTTTTGCTCGACAAAATCAGTTCCCCATTCTACAGTATCCCAGCTTTGATCATCTAAAATACCGTCGATTTCTGGAGCGGTCTCAGGCGCTAGTTTGTTAGTTGTATATATTTTTTTGGGTACAACTGTTTGTTGGGGTTCTTCCTGAGCTGATAAAAAAGAAAAGAAAAATACGCTGACTATAGCGGCAATTGCCCTTTGTTTCATGTTCGGTTAGATTGACTGCTGGCGAATTTAACATCCTCATAACAAAACCAAATATGGTTTAGTAAAACCTTAACAACAAACATTAATTCTTAACAAAAATTGGGATTTTATAACACCAGTCGATAGGTCGCTTTTAACAGAAAAATATTCTTGGGCTTTGCTCCGAAAACATTGTCCTCTAAATTTCCAAAAAGCCCATCGGCAGGATCACCTGACTGTGAGATGTCTTGAGACCATACTAAGAATACTTCGGATCCTGGAATATATTCCCATCTAAAAACCAGGTTAGAACGCCATTGCACGAAGGAAAAATCAGGGTTATTAAAGCTGTAATCCGTAATGCCATCAATATTTTCATCAATATTGTAGGCCTCATTGTCAAAACTAATCTGATTAGTATCAAACTGATCAAAACGATCATCAAAACTGCTTGCTACGGGATTAGTTATAAATTTAAAATCGCTGTAACGTCCTCGAGAAATAAACGGTTGACCCCAATACTGCAATGTCATATTCGGATTAATATTATAGTTAAGTCTAATAGACATACTCAAGGTTCGTTGGTCGATGCTTCCATTTAAATAGCGTACTTCATCACCAAAATCCTGATTGGTGATCCATTGCAATTTATCATCATTTATGCGGTACGAAGGATTGACTGATATTGTAAGTGCATCTAGAGGCTGGTAGCGTACAAAAAATCCAACTCTAAAAAAGCTATTCGAACGGTCTGTTGCCATAGCACCACCATTACTAAAACCAAAGCGTACTTCTTTTCTCCCATCGGAATTGATATTATTCCAATAGTTCAGCCTAGGCGAATTTCGTAAACGTGGTCCACCTCGTAAAGCAAAATTATTATATGCCAATGCCGTATAAGTAACACCGGCATTTGTGAACCAGTTATTCTGCCAATTTTGCCATGAGTTGGCATTAAATTGAAGCAAATTATGGTTGCCTTGAAAATCCCAGGCGCTCCAATGATTGTAATTAAATTGAACACGTCTAAAACTTTTGGTCGGTTTTAAAATTCGGTATGCTCCCCATGCGTAGTGTCTAATGTCATCTGCACGACGCTGAAATCCAAGATCATTAACCTCTAACTCAGGAGAGCGCCACGTTGCACCAGATTCAAATACAAAATTACCATCACCTGCTTTTCCCATTTTAAAGTTACCCCCAGTTCCGGTAAGTGATGTCTTGGTTTCGTCAACAGAAACATGATCAGCATCTACACGTTGAAATAAATGCGTTATTGAACGCTGCGTTCTTGTAATTGCTTCTGCATTACCACGAACATGACTCCCTATTACATTTCCTTCCATATACCAAGCTTGATTTGCCCATTGATGTTTAAAATCTAAGCCCCCGGAATAGGCCTGTTGGTGCAAAAAGTCAACATTTGAAGAAAGTTGATCACGATTAGTGGCAGTTAGGATTCCACCCACATAACTATCACCATCATTAAAATCTTTTTGAAGTCGACCAACAAAATAGTTAGTAAGTGGCTCCACTATTTGTTCGCTAAGCTCACCGTTAGTGTCGATCTGAGCATATTCCTTTGAGGTGATGCTTTCAAGAATACCAAATGACCAACCATCTTTGGTCTTACCGCTAAACTTTGCAGCTCCTAAAATAGTAGTATTCTCTGGCACATCGACATAGGCGCCATCATCAGTTTCAGGAAAACCTTGTGGATTTCGACCAATACGTCTTGAGTAAAATAAGTTATCTGAACCAAATGTGTCTCCTGCTTGAGATTGAGAAAGGTTAAAGCTAAATATGTTCGCATTCTCAACAAAAAATGGACGCTGTTCTCTAAAAAATATCTGAAAACCATCCAGCGCAATTGCTGATGGGTCTGCTTCTACCTGACCAAAATCAGGGTTGATGGTAAAGTCAACCGTCATATCATTTGTAATTCCGATTTTTCCATCAAGACCAAAGGTGATTTTCGAATCTCGCCCGTCTAGAAAAGGGTTTCCTGCTACTCGCTCAAATGTTTCAGCAGATGCAACTGTGTAGGGTTGTATTTCTCGTTGTTTTTGAGGTTCTAATTTTTTAAGTCCGCGTAATTCACCAAAATTACTTACCCAACCTGCGGCATCTATCGGTACGCGCTGCCATATCGAGCGTTCTTCTTTTCTGAACAGTCTTCGCGTAAATTGTATTCCCCAAACCTGATCATCACCTTTGTCAAAACGTAGTTGACTTAATGGTATTCTATATTCAGCTGTCCAGCCTTCCTCATCTACATTAGTAGCCACATACCAGATCGGATTCCAGCTACTATCCCAGTTATTTCCGTTATTACTTATAAACTCATCGCCTTTAACTCCGGATACTGATGCCGTAAATGAAAATGCCGTACGCATATCGTGATAACTGTCAATATTAACCTCTACCCAATCGCCTGCAAAACCATCGCGTCTTGATAATCGCTTAACAATACTATCTGGCGCTTTATCATACGCGCGAACTCCGATATATAAATTTTTTGCATCGTACAGAATCTTGAACCTAGTCTGTTCACTTGGTGGGGTATTCTCATCTGGTTGATTTTCGATAAAATCACCTCCCCATTCAACAGCATTCCAACTTTCATCATCTAAAACACCATCAATAGTTGGAGCACTTTCTTGCGAAACAGCCTTGGTGGTATATATTTTTTTAGGCACCTCCTTATTCTCCGAGCTCGCTTCAGTTTCAGTTTCTTGTCCAAAAATAAAAGTAGTGGTTAGTGCTAGTAAAAGCACAAATGAAATTCGGATTTTCATAACTGGTTAGTTTGATTTTTGATTGATGATTTGATAGAGAGACCCCGATATTTTTGGACTGTTACACGAACACCCGATTATTTAACATGTTTTAACAGAAGTTTAGCGATATTTGAAGCTAGTAAAGTTGACATCTAGGAGGCACCAACCTAAATGGACTTTCCGTTTTTTTTCAATTTTAAAAATCACTTTCATTGAAGAATCAACCGAATATTTTATTGATCTATACCGGAGGCACCATCGGTATGATCAAAGATTTTGAATCTGGAGCATTACGCGCTTTCAATTTTGATAAACTGCTAGATCGCATTCCAGAATTATCTCATTTAGATTGTAATATTGAAACCATCTCGTTTGACGATCCGATCGATTCGTCAAATATGAATACTGAATACTGGGTTCAAATCGCAGAGATTATTGAATCTAACTATCAAGAATTTGATGGATTCGTTGTCTTACATGGCTCGGACACCATGTCATACTCAGCTTCTGCTTTAAGTTTTATGTTGGAAAATTTAGCTAAGCCAGTCATTTTTACTGGATCACAACTCCCCATAGGTGATTTACGAACTGACGCAAAGGAGAATTTAATTACAGCCATTCAAATTGCATCATTAAAAGAAAAAGGAAAACCGGTTATCAAGGAGGTTGGGCTTTATTTTGAGTATAAACTTTATCGAGCTAATCGCACCACCAAAATAAATGCCGAACATTTTGAGGCCTTCAACTCTCTAAATTATCCTCCGCTAGTTGAATCAGGTGTGCACTTGAATATATATAAGGAGTACTTATATAAACCTAACTTAAAAAAGAAACTGATTGTTCATAAAAATTTAAATACCAATATTGGTCTAATAAAACTATTCCCTGGAATAACAGCCGCTTTTATTGAAGCTATTTTGAATGCCGAAGGATTAGAAGCTGTTATTTTAGAAACCTATGGCGCTGGTAATGCTCCGACCGAACCTTGGATCACAAAACTGATAAAAAATGCCATAAAAAAAGGCATACACATTATCAATGTAACCCAGTGTTCTGGTGGTAGTGTGATTATGGGACAATATGAAACAAGTTCGCACCTAAAAAAGCTAGGTCTTGTTAGTGGTAAAGACATTACGAGTGAAGCTGCGGTTACAAAACTGATGTACTTACTCGGTAAAAAAATCGAACGTGGAGTTTTCAAGTCTATTTATGAAACTTCATTGCGAGGTGAAATGAGTTAAAATTAACGGGTTTTATTTTCCATACTCGACTATTTTTTGTTATTTGCCCGCCTGTTCGGTCAAAATGACTATTTAGAGAGGTGGCCGAGTGGTCGAAGGCGCACGCCTGGAAAGTGTGTATACACCAAAAGTGTATCGAGGGTTCGAATCCCTTCCTCTCTGCAATTAGTATCGTATTTGTACTAACAATTTTTTTATATCTTTAACCCGATTAACTAACAAAATTTAATTTCAAAGTAATGAAAAGAGTATTCTCTATCCTGGCTATCGCCGGAGCTTCAATGTCAGCAAATGCTGCTGTAGTTTTACAATCTGGTGCAGAAGCACCTGCACCAAAAGGTTTCCACCAAGTACTTAAAGAGTACTTTATCGCTGGGGGTCCAGAATTCATGGGTATTGTATTATTGTGTTTGATATTAGGTCTTGCTATATGTATTGAAAGAATCATATACCTTAATATGGCAACAACCAATTCTAAAAAATTAATCGCCAGTGTAGAAGATGCTTTAGCGTCAGGTGGTGTTGAAGCTGCAAAAGAAGTATGCCGTAACACAAAAGGTCCTGTTGCTTCTATTTTCTATCAAGGTCTTGATCGTGCTGACGATGGTGTAGATGCTGCAGAAAAAGCGGTAGTAGCCTATGGTGGCGTTCAAATGGGACAATTAGAGAAGAACGTTTCTTGGATTTCGTTATTCATCGCGATCGCACCAATGCTTGGGTTCATGGGAACGGTAATTGGTATGATTCTTGCATTTAGAAAGATTAGTGCAGCTGGTGGATTAGATGCATCACTTATTGCATCAGATATTCAGGTAGCATTACTAACAACAGTATTTGGTCTTATTGTGGCTATTATACTTCAAATATTTTACAACTACATCATCGCAAAGATTGATAGTATTGTAAATGATATGGAAGATGCCTCAATTTCTTTAATTGACATCTTGGCTAGTAACAAGAAGTAAGACTAAAAACTGATTCGATCATGCAAAAAATATTAAAAATAGCAGTTATCGCACTATGCGTTATAGGACTTATCCTATTCGTAGTGTTGTTAACTTCAGATGACCAAAGTGGCATCATCGATATTATGATGAACTTGGTTTACGTTCTACTTGCTATTACTGCATTAGTTGCTTTGGCTTTTACCATTGTAAACATTGCAGGTGACGGTAAGAAATTAGTAAAAACAGGAATATCAATTGGTGTATTTGCTGTAGTCGCATTAGTGTCGTATGGCATTGCTGACGGAAGCGATAACACCATATATACTGGAGAAATAAGCGAAGGCGGTTCGCAAGCAGTTGGAATGGGTTTATACTTATTCTACTTCTTAGCTGCAATTGCAGTTGCTTTAATGTTGTTCTTCGGAGTAAAAAAAGTATTTAAATAAAACACTATGGCGAAGAGAGATATACCTGAAGTAAGTGCCGGTTCTATGGCCGACATTGCCTTCTTATTATTGATCTTCTTTCTGGTAACTACAACGGTCGAAACTGACTCGGGTATTAACCGACAGTTACCACCTAATGAGCCACCAGAAGAAGATGTAGTGATTAAGCAGAAAAACATCTTTACTGTAGAGGTAAACCGAAACAACCAATTATTGGTAGAAGAGCAACTTATGGAGTTGAAAGACTTAACAGAAGCTGCATATAAATTCTTAGATAATGGTGGCGGTACTGGCGATGAAGCATGTACTTTTTGTCAAGGCGCAAAAGACTCTGAGTCTTCTGATAACCCAACGAAAGCGATTATTTCGCTACGTAACGACAGACAAACTGATTATAAAACGTATATCGCCGTGCAAAACGAGTTAGTTCGTGCATACAATCAGTTTAGAAATCGTGAGTTTAAAAGAAAATTCCCAGGTGAGCGAATGGACTTTATACAGGCAACAGATATGTATAATGACCCTAAAACTTCACAATCTCGTAAAGATGAGCTGAAAGAAAAGTTAACTGAAATCAAAGGAATGATTCCTCAGAAACTTTCAGAAGCAGAACCACGTAAAAGCTAATTAGATATGTCTAAGTTTAAAAAGAAAAAAAGTGGCGATTTACCAGCTGTATCTACGGCTTCGTTACCTGACATCGTATTTATGCTGTTATTCTTTTTCATGACTGTAACGGTTATGAAAGACGATACATTAAAAGTACAGAATGTATTGCCAACGGCTACTGAGGTTGCTAAACTTGATAAGAAAAACCGTATAATGTATATTTATGCTGGTAAGCCTAGTCAACGTTATCAAGCCAAGTATGGTTCTACAGCGAGAATACAATTAAATGATAAATTTTCTTCAGTAGAAGAAGTTCGTCCATTTATTCTAGCTGAAATCGCAAGTAAGCCACAAGAAATACAAAATGTATTGACTACTGCTCTTAAAGTAGATGGTGAAACTAATATGGGATTAATATCAGATATTAAGCAAGAGCTTAGAAAAGCAAATGCACTTAAAATTAATTACACCACACGTAAGGGTGATGTAATGCAGAATTTACAGTAATAGAAATTAAATTTTTGTTTAAAAAAGGTATTTGTTTCGCAACAAATACCTTTTTTAGTTTACATACGTTATCGGTTTATTAGTGTTTAGTTGAAGCTCATTAAATGAAAAAAATCCTATTCTATTTGGCAATATGCTGTTTTCTTCCCAAGCTTTTCGCACAGGAAGAGGAGGTGAAAAACGAGCCTTTTTTTGAAACAGATTCGCTTTATGTTGAAGACCAATTTTATATTGGCGCTACTTACAATATCATGTTCAATAGACCAGATAATGTAAGTCAACGTAATTTATCAAATGGAATTTATGCAGGCTTTATAAAAGATCTTCCAGTAAATAAAAACCGTAACAAAGCCATAGGAATAGGACTCGGCTACTCTGTTAACACCTATTTTGATGAGATTAAAATTACACGGCAAGGAGATGATGTCGTATATGAAGTTATAGATTCGGAGATAAGCATCTCTAAAAACAAAATCATAACACACATTGTAGAGCTTCCAATTGAATTTCGCTGGCGAACATCAACTCCAGATAAATATCAGTTTTGGCGTATCTATCCCGGTTTTAAATTGGGTTATGTATTTAGTGATATTTATAAATTTGAAAGTGGAGCAGAAAGGTTGCGTTTCTCAAATCCTGATCTAAACAAATTGCAATACGGTGTTACAATTAGTGTTGGGTACAACACTTGGAATCTTAACGCTTATTACGGCTTAAATCAGATGTTCGACAATGCTTCTTTAAGTGATGGCACTGCGATAAACACTCGAGATTTTAAACTAGGTCTTATGTTTTACATCCTTTAAGGAAACAGCTACATCCAATAGTTAACCACCAAAATCTGAGGTATTAACCCAAGTAACGAGCCTAAGATAAGCTCTAACCCGTTATGAGACTTTGTCGAAAGTCTAGATGTCGCTACAAGTCCACAACCAATAATGAGTACCGATATCATTAGCAGCAAGTTTTTCTGATAATGCACACTCAAAATCATCACAAACATGGTGACACTGCAAATACCCATCATATGAATACTAGCTTTTATTTTAAAAAAAATAAGCATTAAGCAAGCTAAAGTTGTAGATAAAGCTGCCACAAAAAACCAATATAACTCTATAGCAAAGGAATCAGGAAGTACAATTTTTAATATCAATAATAATAGGATTGTATTAGCATATAATGGTATTTTTCGTTCGGTTATATGCTCTAAAAAAACGGATGAAACCACTCCTAAATTCTTAAGTAAATAATACAAAATTAACGGAATACAAACGGTAAGAATTGCAATCTTAATTAAGATAGTTCCTTGCATTTCAATTGGACTATAACGAGGACTCACCCAATAATACAAACCACTACCTAAAATTGGCATAAACAGCGGATGCAATAAATACGCAACAATCTTTAGAAATGTTTTCATGCTTTGGGATTTATAAGGCAATTAGCTTAAATCTTCTTACGAAGACGCGCTACTGGCAAATCTAATTGCTCACGATACTTGGCGACAGTACGTCTAGCAATTGGGTAGCCTTTTTCTTTTAAGATCGTAGCCAATTTCTCGTCAGTTAAAGGCTTTTTCTTATCCTCTTCGCTAATAACTGTCTCCAAAATTTTCTTGATCTCTCTTGTCGAAACATCTTCTCCTTCGGTATTTTTCATTGACTCAGAGAAAAACTCTTTAATCAATTTTGTTCCATAAGGCGTATCGACATACTTACTATTGGCTACTCTAGATACGGTAGAAACATCCATATCGATCATATCGGCAATATCTTTTAAGATCATAGGCTTAAGTTTTCGCTCATCTCCACTTAAAAAATATGCCTGTTGATAATGCATAATCGCGTTCATGGTCACAAACAAGGTTTGCTGTCTTTGTCTAACCGCCTCTATAAACCATTTAGCCGCATCTAGCTTTTGTTTTATAAACATAACCGCATCTTTCTGCGACTTTGTTTTCTCTTTAGAATCTTTATAGCCCTTAAGCATATTGCTGTACTCGCGCGACACATGAAGCTCTGGTGCGTTTCTTCCATTTAGGGTCAACTCTAATACTCCTTCAACGATGCGAATAGCAAAATCAGGCACTACATGTTCGATCATTTTAGTATTGCCAGAATATGAGCTTCCCGGTTTAGGATTTAAACGCTCAATTTCGAGTATCGCGTCTTTTAGCTGCTCCTCATTAACATCAAACTTATGCAATAGCTTCTTATAATGTTTTTTAGTAAACTGCTCAAAGCTCTTTTCTAATATCCTAATAGCTAATACAATTGGTATTGTAGGCTCTTTACGTTTTAACTGTAGTAGCAAACACTCTTGCAAACTAGTCGCCCCTACTCCTGCTGGATCCAGCTGTTGAACAATATCAAAAACCTCAGCTATCTTTTCTTCAGTGGTGTATACATTTTGGGTGAATGCCAAGTCATCTAAAATATCGGTAATTTCTCTTCTTATGTATCCGCTCTCGTCAACACTTCCTATTAAAAATTCGGCAATGCTGCGTTCCTCTTCACCTAGACTAAATGTATTTAGTTGGGTTTTTAAATGCTGATTAAATGAGGTTCCCGAAGCATAGGGAACGCTCTTCTCATCATCATCGCCGCTATAATTATTTGCCTGTGTACGGTAATTAGGGACTTCATCATCACTTAAATACTCATCGATATTTATATCCTCCGCATTTATTTGATCATTATCATAGTCATCAAACTCTTGATCTTGACTAGCAACATCAGCGTCGTACTCATCGGCATTATCCTTACCACTATCCATAGCAGGGTTTTCTTCTAACTCCTGTTTTAGTCGTTGTTCAAATGCTTGGGTAGGAAGTTGTATAAGCTTCATCAACTGTATTTGCTGAGGCGATAGCTTTTGTGATAATTTAAAGTTTAACTGCTGTTTTAGCATCGAAAAATTTAAGATTAAGTGGTATACCCAATATAACTCAAAAATAAATAATTAGAGGGTAGTTTAACTAGTTAATCAGGTTAAAAAGTGTAAAATTGAAAAGTCACTGATAACAGGCTGCGAAAAAGTAATATACTTTATTATAGTCACTAACTTCTAGTCCACCCACTCTATGCAAAGCTTTAATTAGTTGGCATCTCAGTGGATACAAATTTTAATAGGATAGTGTTTTCATAATTGAATGTTAATAATAAATTCTAACACTATATCTCATGCCCAAGTAGCACGCTGATTAAAACAAAATCTTATATTTGTTTACCACCAAACCACCTATATGGGATTAGTAACAGCCAAGGAAGTTTCTACAGCCATTAAAGCCGATAAATATGGCTTTTTAGGTACTTTTTTTGGATGGATACTCATGAAAGTCCTTAAAATTTCCACACTTAACAAAGTATACAACAAGCATAAACACCTTAACGACTTACCTTTTTTAAATGGGATTTTAGACGAGTTTCAAATAAAGTTTGAAATACCAGAAGAAGATTTAAAACGACTACCCAAAAACGGAGCCTATATTACCGTTTCTAACCATCCTCTTGGCGGGATTGATGGAATATTGCTACTTAAATTAATACTAGAGCAACGTTCAGATTATAAGATAATTGCCAACTTTTTGCTTCATCGAATTGAGCCGTTGGCCCCTTATATTATGCCGGTAAATCCATTTGAAGATCATAAAGACGTTAAGTCTAGTATTGCAGGGTTCAAACAATCTATACAGCATTTACGGGATGGACATCCGTTAGGTGTTTTTCCAGCTGGAGAAGTATCAACTTATAAAGATGAAAAACTAATTGTAGATAAGCCATGGGAAATGGCGGCAATTAAACTTATTAAAAAAGCCGAAGTTCCTATTGTGCCCATCTATTTTCACGCTAAAAATAGTCGTCTTTTTTATCGACTATCTAAAATTAGCGATACGTTTCGGACAGCCAAATTACCGTCGGAGCTATTATCGCAAAAACGCAGAACTATTAATGTTCGTATTGGTAAGCCCATTAATATAAAAGACCAAGCGCAACATGAAAACCTAGAGGAGTATGGTGATTTTATAAGGAAGAAAACTTATATGCTTTCTAACACTTTTGAAAAGCAGAGCCTATTAAAGAAAGTGCAGCCTTCATTAAAAATACCAAAGCCTCCACAAGAAATCATTACGCCTGTTGCGAGTAATACGATTGAAGAAGAAATTAACGTATTACGTGAAAAAGAACGTCGATTGCTGCAGAGCAAGAATTATGAGGTGTACTTGGCCCCTGCTGATGAAATGCCCAGTATTTTACGGGAAATCGGCCGACTGCGGGAAATAACATTTAGAGAAATAGGTGAAGGAACCAACCAATCAATTGACCTAGATAAATTCGATAGGTATTATCACCATATGTTTTTATGGGATACCGACAAAAAACTAATAGCCGGGGCATATCGAATGGGGCTAGGCGCACAGATTTTTGAAAAATATGGAATTGATGGTTTTTATCTTCAAGATCTGTTTCGATTTGAACCTGAACTGTATCAAATGATGAGCAAAAGTATCGAGATGGGTCGTGCGTTCATTATTTCTTCATACCAACAAAAACCCATGCCTTTGTTCTTATTATGGAAAGGTATTGTGCATACTACACTTCGTTTCCCTGAACATAAATATTTGATTGGCGGAGTGAGTATTAGCAACCAGTTTTCAAACTTTAGCAAGTCGTTAATGATCGAGTTTATGAAATCGCATTATTACGACCCCTATGTAGCGCAATATGTTCACCCTAAAAAAGAGTTTAAGGTGAAATTAAAAGATGCCGACAAGGATTTTATTTTTGATGACACGGCAGCGGACCTTAACAAATTCGACAAGCTTATTGACGAAGTTGAACCTGGTAGTTTACGTCTACCAGTACTAATCAAAAAATACATCAAACAGAATGCAAAAGTGGTAGCATTTAATGTTGACCCTCTTTTTAATGATGCTGTTGACGGATTGATGTATATACGTATTGCTGATCTTCCAGAAAGTACGGTAAAACCAGTGATGGAGGAGTTTCAAGCAGAATTAGAGCGAAAATTTGCTGAGAACAACGACCGATGAAGCTTTTTTTAGGCTTATTTCTCTTTTTAAATATTGGCATTGTCAGCTGTCAAACATTAATTTCAGGAACTATTTTTGATGAAAAAACTAACGAGCCCTTAGAAGGTGTTTCTGTTTATTTTGATGGCACCACAATTGGCGTTGTTACTAATTCCAAAGGGTTCTTTGAGCTGGAACTTGATAGGAAAATTAAGTCTGCGCTCGTAATTAGTTACCTTGGGTATTTTGACATTGTTACGCCCAATCCTTATGATAAGGAAGGCTGGAAAATTTATTTAAGAGAAAAAGCATTTGCCTTACAAGGGGTTACTTTAAAAGCCGATCCTTTTACAAGAGAAGAAAAACTAGAGGCATTTAAGGCTCAGTTTCTAGGCACAAATAAAAATGGTCAATCATGCAAAATTTTAAATGAAGATTATATTCATGTAGCTTATGATGTAACTACTAATCAATTGTTAGCCTCATCGGAAGTACCAATTATCGTTAATAATAAGCTTCTTGGGTATGAAAATAGATTTAGTCTAAATGATTTTTACATAAAATTTCGCAGAAAGACGCTTTCCACATTCGCCATTAAAGAAACTTATTATGAAGGAACCTCTTTTTTTATCGATAAACAAAAGAACAATCAAAAGTATTTGAAAAATAGAAACGATGCTTATGAAGGTTCTATATTACATTTAATGCGCACAATTCGAATTGAGAACTATGAAAACGAAAAGTTTTATTTTTTTAGAGGTAAAGCTCAGCTCCAACCAAATTCTCATATAGAAGTAGTCAAAAGAGGGGATTATGCGAAGGTCATTTTTCCAGATTTTATACTATCTATCTGGTTTGAGGGTCGCAGATCAGAAATAATAAAAAAAGCTAATCATTTGATTATAGATAAAAATGGTAATTTTTCTCCACCAACCGCCGTCCGATTTAATGGTGATCTTGGAAGACAACGTGTTGGAAACATGTTGCCATTTGACTTTCTTCCTAAAGAATAATATTTTTCTTAAAACAAATAAAGACTGTTTTTTGATTGAAAAAAGTTAAAATGAATAAACATAGAATATTAATGAAGCTGGTTACCAGCTTTTTGTTTGCACTACAAACAACTTTGTTAGTAAGCCAAACGACTATTTCAGGAACCGTTTTTGACGAAAAAACTAACGAACCCTTAGAAGGTGTTTCTGTTTATTTTGATGGTTCTACTTTTGGAGTGGTCACTAATCCCAAAGGTTACTTTGAATTGCCGGTTGATGAAAAGATCAACTCCGCTTTGGTTATCAGTTTTTTGGGGTATTCTGATCTGGTCGTACCAAATCCATACGATAAAGGGAATTGGAAGATTTACTTAAAAGAAAAAGCTATAGTTCTTGAAGGTGTTACGCTAAAAGCAGATCCGTTTACACGTGCTGAAAAACTAAGAGCATTTAAAGCTCAATTTCTGGGTAATAGTGCAAACGGGCGCTCCTGCAAAATTATTAATGAAGATGCTATTTGGTTATCTTATGATGTGACGAGCAATAAGTTATTGGCATTTTCGGATGAGCCAATAATTATTCGTAATAAACTTTTAGGCTATGAAAACAGATTTAAGCTCATAGATTTTTTTGTTGAATACAATAGACAAACACTTTCTTCACTTTCCACTAAAGAAACCTATTATGCCGGCACTTCATTCTTCATTGATAAACAAAAAGACAAGCGTTTATACCGCAAAAGACGAAATGCAACCTATCAAGGATCTGTATTGCATTTAATGCGAACAATTCGCGATGAAGATTTTGATAATCAGAAATTTCGATTTTTTAAAGGTGGCTTTAAGATCAAACCTGAATCATATATCAATGTGATTAAACAAGAAAATAATACCAAGGTTATCCTCCCCGATTTTAAAATGCCTATCTTATTTAAAAATAGAAGATCAGATCTTACTAAACGCGGCGATTATTTAATAATTGACGGTTATGGCAATTTTTCGCCGCCAAACAACTTATACTTTAATGGTGATATGGGAATGCAACGTATAGGTGATATGCTGCCATTAGACTTCAAACCAGAAAAATAAGCAATCAGCTAAGTCAAATTCTCGCGCACAAAAGTCTTGCAGTACGATTTAATCTCATTACGGGTCGCTTCAAAAGCTGCGTGAATTTCATCTTCAGTGCCTTTCAGTTTTGATGGATCACTGAAGTTATAATGAAAACGCTCGGCACTACCTGGAATATATGGACAGTTTTCCTGTGCATGATCGCAAACTGTAATGATAAAATCAAAATTCACATCGGCGTACTCATCTACATGATTAGATGTGTGTGCAGAAATATCAATACTATCTTCTTGCATAATCGCTACAGCATGCGGATTCAATCCATGCGTCTCGATACCAGCGCTGTAAACGTTTGCTTTCGTTTTTGCTAAATAATTTAAATACCCATGTGCCATCTGGCTTCGGCACGAATTTCCGGTACATAGTACCAATACATTACTTTTCATTAATCTATTTAATTCCTATTATCTTACTTCTTCTTTCTAACAAACAGTTATCATGCCACTTTCCATTTCGGCTGGCTACTTTTTCACGAAATCCAATCATTCGGAATCCCATTTTTTGATGCAAAGCAATACTAACCTTATTTTCTGAAAAAATCCCTGCTTGCAATGTCCAAAAACCAGCTTTTTCACTTTCACTTATCAATCGATACAACAACCGCTGTCCGACTTTCAAACCGCGCCCACTTGCCGCAATATAAATACTAACCTCAGCGACTCCTTTATACGCTTTCCTTCTAGAAACAGGTGATAAAGCGGCCCAGCCGCATATCATATTTTCCTTTTCAGCGACTAATCTGCAACTAGAAATATGCGCGACATCCCATTGTTCCCAACTCGGAATTTCAGTCTCGAAAGTCGCAACTTCCGTATCTAGTCCTTCCTTATAAATCGCTGCTACTGCAGACCAATCATCTTTTGTAAGCGCCCTTATTTTCATTAGCAACAACCACTTCCTGGAGCACAAGCTTCTGCAGTCTCCGTATTGGGAACTCCGCAAGTATCTTTTGCCTTACAGTCGGTTTTTGTAACAGCTAAATTAAAAATTAGTTGTCGATCATTTATTGCGAAATCGTTAACAAATAAATGAGCAGTATGAAATAAGGCGTTGCCATATTCAAACTTCACTTCTGCGTCCTGATCCATCGACTTCATCTTATCTACCTTCGTCAATATAGAAAGTGCTTTGTAAACGGTTAAATATTCGGTCTTTCCAATTTCTGTTGGACTTTCCCAAAGTTGAATAACAGTCTCTTTCCAGAAATCAGTATTTGCACCGCAATCAACTGCATCTACAGTTATGTTTTTTACTTCTGTAACGTGATAATTGGCTCCGACCAACATGCCAGGACTATATTCAAACAACAACGATTTATCCGTATGTTGTTTTAAGATCGATAAGAATTCTGATGTTTTCATTTGTTCTTTTTTTATTGTTTTTCATAGGTCAAATGTAATTCGCCATTGATAATCTCGGTAGATATCAAGATTTGTTATCGCTCATTTCATAATTCGCTATTTAGACGTTTATACTACTATTATTTTTAATTGAAATAATTTTATTTAATAATGCTTTAAAATGAGATTCATTGGTGAAGACATTCATAATAGTTACTCTCAAGTAGAATACTCCCTTTAAATAGGTCGACACAATATAAAACTCGCCATCTTCTAATAATTGCCTTCTTATTTGTTGGTTGATATTTCCTATTTCCTCTGAGTCTAAATCACCTTTAACACGGAAGCATAAAATATTGGTTTCGGGCTGCATCGCTAGTTCAAATTCTTCATTCGATTCTATGATGTCAGCAAAGGTTTTACCTAAATCATATAATGTGGTGACATAGTCATCAAAAAACTGAGTGCCATATGCATTTATGATGCTAAAAAATCGGATACTCATCATGCTCTTGGTACACTCAAAAGTTCGTTTTGCCAGGTTATACCATTCTAAATCATCATTTTTATCCCATAAATAATGGGCTTTTTGACTAAAGGTGGTATAAGTATCATTAGATCGTTTAAACAGCAAGGCTGTTGTTATGCTAGAAGTTGCCATCATTTTATGACCGTCAATTGCCACTGAATCTGCTTGCTCAATCCCATTCAGTAAGTACTTGTATTTTGACGAAAACACGGCTGCGCCCCCATGAGCTCCATCCACATGAAACCAAATATTTTTTTGTTGGGCAAACTCAGCTAAGGCTTCTAAATCATCGTGAACTCCAGAAGATGTTGACGGTGCACTACCTACAACAGCGATTACCTCGTAGCCATTATTCTTAGCATTATTATATGCGGTCTCTAATTGACTAGTATTAATCTTGAAATTCTCATTCACTGGAACTTTGATAATTCCACCATCACCCAATCCCATAATTCTTGCCGCACGATCTATGCAATAATGCGCCTCTTCTGAAACTAATACGGCTAATTTATTGGTATGACCATCATTCCAAACATCATCTTTCGCAACCGATTTTCTTGCCGCTATTAAAGCAGTCAAATTGGCTAGCGTTCCGCCGGAAGTCAGGAAGCCATCCGCATTATCATTGTAACCAATTGCTTTGGTAAACTCGTTAACGACTAGCTTTTCGATAGCGGTCGCCGCAGCACCCATTTCATAAACCGCCATCCCATTATTTAACATGGCACTAAGCAAGGTTGCCAAACCAGAAACAGGTACTGTTGGCGAGATCTGATGCCCAATGTATTTCGGATTATGAGTGGCTATAGATCGATTTAAGATCGTTTCAAAAAGATTCTTTGTACTATGCTTTTCCTTGGCAAATTGTTCCCAAAATTCATATTCATCATTGGGAGTTGACCATTCAATAACTTTATCTGTCTTTTCACCAATATGTGAACTAAGATGATCAGATAAGAGTTGAATTAATTCATTCCCTTCTTGCTTAAAAAGTTCATCACTATATGCTCGTTTTAAAAGTGGTGTACTCATGTTGGTTATTTTAAAAGACCTTTAAAGAATTGATCCATCACTACAGAAAATTGATCAAAATTAGATTTGCTCAGACAATAACAAACACTTTTCCCTTTCACATTTCCTTGTATTAAACCAGCATCACGAATCACCTGCAAATGTTGAGATACCGTTGCTTGCGAAAGTCCGACCTCTTCTGTAATATCATTGCAAATACAGCCTTCTTGTTCACTTATATACTTTAAAATAGCAACACGAGCAGGGTGTGCTAGCACTTTGGCTACCTGCGCGACTTCTATAGTATCTATACTGTGAATATCGGTTTTTGTTGTTCCCATTTTTCAAGAAAGATAAATTTATCATCGTAATATTGCAATATTACGATGATGATTTGAAAACAAAAAGGCAAATCGTGTTAAAATTTGCCTTTTTAGTATATTAATTTGTGATTTTTAGAACCAAGGTTTTTTACCAGCTTGATATGTATTGTAGAATTCCTCATCAGATTTAGTGAGATACATAATTCCTTCAATTAAGCCAATAATTCCAGCCGCCATTGATATAAATACACCAATACCTAAGCAAGAAGTTGCAATACCAATTAAGTTGATTGCCAAAAGTATTATTCCTTCCTTGTTATATCCTAAAATGAATTTATGGACACCGAACGAACCCAATACGATAGCCAAGATACCTGCAAGAATTTTCTTGTTTTCCGATCCTGTAACACTATCCAGTCCTTCTTTAAACTCACTAGCAGTTTCCTTTGCTTCCGCTGCAAATTCTTTTGTCTCTTCTTTTACTTTATCGGCTGCTTTTTTTGCCCCTTCTTTGGCATCCCCGATCATATCATTAAGATCGTCACCAAGACTTTTATTGTCGTCTGACATGGTTGTTTAATTTTTAAATGGTTAACAGGCTTAAATTTAGTGAAAAAAACTCAGCTACAAGAAGGCTTTATCAATTGGCTCCCAGAGTTCTAATTTATTTCCTTCGGGATCTAAAATCCAACCAAATTTTCCATATTCATATTCTTCTATTTCACCAACGACTGTTACTCCCTCTTCTTTTAACACCTTCAACAATTCAACCAAGTTCTCCACCCGAAAATTCATCATGAATTGTTTTTTACTCGGATTAAAATATTGAGTATCCTCTTTAAATGGTGACCATTGGGTTGAACAGTCATTTCCTTCTTTATCTTTCCACCAGAAAGTACAGCCATATTGATCAACTGGTAATCCAAGTCGATCTTTATACCATTGTTTTATTTCATCTGGATTTTCAGTTTTAAAGAAGAACCCACCTAAGCCTGTTACTCGATTTTTCATTTTGTAGTTTTAAAAGATTATCAATTCTTTACATTCTTTTCGTATAAAGCTATCCAATCGTCGGCAGTCATTTTTGTACACAGTTCACCAATTAAATCGTAAGGGATATTCTTCATATTCTTAAACCGGATGCAGCTTTTTCCCATATCCAATTTTGTCTTTACATACTTCGGATATTCGCCTACAAACCAATCGTACAATTCCCTCTTTGCATAAATACCAGAATGATATAGTGCTACAAAGTTTTTTTGTGAAGCAAGATTGATAAACGGCAATGGAATTTTAGGATCACAATGATAACCATCTGGGTATTTAGAATGCGGCACAAAATAAGCCATCATGCCATAACCCATTCCTTCTTGAAACCCGCTAGGCAGATTATCTTGAATTACTTTTCTGATTTTTATGATAACTTCCTTTCGCTCATCAGGAAGTTCACCAATGTATTCTTCCGGTGTGGTTGCTTTTGATGTCATTATAACTGGTTTATGGTTGTTTACGCTGTAGCACTAGGGATGAAAGTAATGAAATTATGAAACCAATTACAAATACGGTAACGGCCATTAACAAAAAGCTCATTACTGGATTACTAAACAATTCTTTTTGAATTTCTGCTGTCGCAACGGCCGCTTCTAATTCTTCAGCGGGTACTGTTTCTTCTAATTTTTTAATATAATCCGTATAGTACTCAGTTGCGAAATCAGGATTTACAAGTTGTGTATATAGTGTATCTAGTACACCAAAAGCTAAGGCCGTAAGTAGCGATATTAGTAATCCGATTTTTAGAGCTTGTTTAAAGGTAACAACCCCATTGTTTTCTTTATCTCTAAAATGTTTTATTCCGAAAAACACAAAGGACAGTGAAATGATCATCGATGAATACCCGATAATCTCTTGCGCAGAATAGTCTAACCCACTACCTAAGGAAAGTGCTAAAACGAATAACACACAAATCGTGATGGCTCCAAACAGCCCAAATCTTAATACAGTTTTTTTCATTTTTATCAGTTTAAAGTTGAAGCAAATGTAGGCTGAGGCGCCGCTCAAATACTCATACTAAAGTACCAAAACGCTCATACTTTCGTATGAAACCGCTCTACGAAGGTAATATTTGAAGGGCTTTTGCTTTTTGAATGGCCTGTGTTCTTCTTTTTGCGTCTAGTTTAACAAGAATATTAGACACATGTGTTTTGATGGTGCTTTCTGATAGAAATAAATGTTCGGCGATCTCTTTGTTTGAGAACCCCTTATGTATTTGAATTAGCACTTCGTATTCACGTTTACTAAGTCCTATGGCATCAATTTGACTTTGGTCAATCTCATTATCAGATGGTTTCTCGGAATGCAGACTTTTCTTATTAAGGTACACTCCCAAAATGAAGAAAATAACAGCTATGACAGCAATTACTATTTCAATTTTACTCTCTCCAGCCATGTATGAATACTTACTTAACTGAAAAAGGCTAAGCAAAGCAACAATTAGCGCAGTGAAAATGAGAACAATTTTTTTCAACTTTCCGAATTAAAAAAGTTAGCGGCTACTTTAGCGACAATCGTTTGTGCTAATTTTTCCTTGCTTTCTACCGTCCAACCTGCAACATGTGGACTCAAGATAACATTATTCACATCCATTAGATATTGGAATGCATCTGGCAAATTTCCGCCATCAAACATATTTTCAAACGAGGACTTTTCGTATTCTAAAACATCCAATCCCGCGCCGAGTATTTTTCTTGATTTTAAAGCGGCAACCAAATCGGCTGTTACTACACTTTTTCCTCGCGCGGTATTAATAAACCAAAATGGTTTTTGAAATTCATTAATAAAATCGGTATTGATCATACCCATCGTTTCTGGGGTTTGCGGTGTGTGTAAGCTAACGACATCAACCTTCTTTTGGAATTCTAAAATTCCTACCTGCCTTGCATTGTCGTCTCCAACGCCACCAACAATATCGTAACATAGCACCTCACAATCGAACCCTATTAGTTTTTTTGAAAATGCCTTTCCCATATTACCATATCCAATAACCCCAATGGTTTTTCCTTCTATCTCTAGACCGCGGTTGCCTTCACGGTCCCATTTCCCATTGCAAATTTCATTATGGCCTTTATTCAGTTTATTAAATAGGGACAATAACATTCCAAGGGCATGCTCTCCTACCGCATTGCGGTTTCCTTCGGGGGCATTCAATAATTGGATGTTATTTTTCTTTGCAAAATCAACATCGATATTTTCTAAACCTGCCCCTACACGACCAATAAATTTTAAATGTGTTGCCTTTGATAAGAAGTTTTCGTCAATGACAAAGCGGCTTCTTATGATCAAGCCATCAAACTCATGGACGATTTTTTCAATTACGTCTTTTGAATCGGTATAGTTAAAATGATTTTCGCAGCCTAAGGCCTCCAATCCGCTTGCAAGCAGCTCGTGGTTGGTATCTAAATGCAGTACTTTCATACTCGCAATTTAGTATTTTTTAAAATTTAGCTTCTATTTAACAATTCGAATAGGAGTAAATGATTAATTTTGGAACGTTCATTTCAAATTAATGGCAAATACAATTCAATATAACAAAGAAGAAGTGCTTTCGAAGGCGACTGCGGTATTTCACAAAAAGGGATACAATGGCACTGGTATGCAAGATCTTGTAGATGCAACAGGATTGAATAGATCTAGTATTTACAATTCTTTCGGGTCGAAAATGGATTTGTATTTAGCGACGCTTGATGTTTATAAAAACACCCACGATGATCTACATAAAGCATGTACAGCAAAAGCAAAAAATGGGTACACAGCCATTCAAAACGTTTTCAAACTATTCGTAACCACAATTATTAAAGATTTGGATAACAAGGGCTGTATGATTGTTAATTGTAAGAGTGAATTGGGCTCATCATCGTATAAAGAGGTCATTAATTGGCTAATTAGATCGGACGAGAAAGGAATAGCATTTTTTGAAAGCCTCATTAAAAAAGGGCAAGAAGACGGCAGTATCAACAAGCTTCAGTCCACTAAAAAATACGCTCTGTACATTACAACCTGCTTGCAGGGATTGCGCATGACTGGCATTATGAATAAAAACAGGAAAGATCTAGAAGCTTTAGCTTCTACCTTTATACAAGCATTAAAATAAATTAAAAAAATTTGTTTCTATTTTGAAACAATCATTTCAATTTAAATCTTATGAAAAAATTAGAAAACAAAGTCGCAGTAATTACCGGTGCGAATAGTGGTATTGGACTAGCAACTGCAAAATCGTATTTAAAAGAAGGTGCTAAGGTGGTTTTAGCTGGTCGCCGCCAAGAAGCGTTAGAAGATGTTGCCAAGGAACTCGAAGGTGACTTTATTACGGTAAGAGCAGACGTTGCCAATATTGAAGACAACCAAAACCTTATCAAACAAGCGGTTGACAAATATGGAAAGATCGATATCTTATTCCTAAATGCCGGTATTGCACCCCCAACACCAACAACTGATGTTAGTGAAGAACATTACAACGAGCTTTTTAATATCAACGTTAAAGGACCTGTTTTTACCGTAAAAGAAGCCTTACCCCATATTAACGATGGAGGTTCCATTTTGTTCAATAATTCTATCGCCACCCAAAAAGGTTTTGATGGATTAGGAGTCTACTCTGCCACTAAGGGGGCGCTACGTGCTTATCAACGTGTTTTAACCTCAGAAGTAAAGTCAAGAAAAATTCGTGTAAATGCTGTAGCACCAGGTCCAATAGCAACCCCCCTCTACGGAAAAATGGGGCTGCCGGAAGAAACAGTAACAGAAATGGGAAATAATTTTGCTCAATTAGTACCACTTGGGCGTTTTGGCACATCAGAAGAGGTTGCTAAAGCAGCATTATTCTTAGCATCTGAAGATGCATCATACATTAATGGTGTAGAACTTGAAGTTGATGGTGGCTTGAGTCAGATATAATCTAATTCATAGTGCGCGATCGAGATCCAATTTTGGTCGCGTTTTTTTATTTAATTAGAAGTGCTGTAAACCGATTTAAACCACACTTTTTGCCATTCTCGTTTTAAGATCATGAATAGTACTTGTCGCGATATTTCAATCGTATCGGCCTCCTCTAGGTTTTTTACATCCTTCTCTGGTACATCGACAATGTAAAGCAGGTTCAGGTACTCAGCGAATTTTTCTTGAATAAGTCTATAAATAATCTCGTGTAGTTCGGTTATTAACTGGGCGGGTTCAATTGTTTTGGGGAAAGACACATCTACTGCCGCATAATTAAAGTCCTTATTAAGTTGAAGAATTAAATTAGCATACAGCTTTTTAGCGGTAACATCTTCTAATAATTCAATAGTATTTTTATATGAAGTGATCATGCGGCAAATTAACCTATTAAAAAGAAACCGAGGTTAATTATCTATTATATTACTCGGGTTTTACATCGACCCGATACTACTTAAAACGCGATTCTCCTTTTCGGCTTCTTTATCTTTTGTCTGACCAATAAACATTCCCAAAATCATCCCAGCGATCATTCCTCCTGTCATACTTAATGATATGCCAATTAAAGACATAAAACTAATCCCTAAACTCATACCTAATGCCATTCCGAGAGACATTCCTAAACCTGTATAATAATTTTTGCCTACCAGCGAAAACTCGGTCTTCAAAAACGATTTGAACGTATTGAGCTGCTTTAGAAAATGGATAGATTTTTTCTTCGTTACACTATCAAATTCAATTTTTGCAAGTTGATCTTGAATCTTATTTAATTCAGTTTCAGTAAACGTTCTTGCATCCAATTCAGAAAGGATATTAATAAAAGATTGGTATGTTCTAATTTCTGACTTAACCTCAGTATTTGATTTTAGTCTTTCAAAATTTGATTGTGCTTCTTGAATGGTCATGCAAACTTTTTAATGTATCTATTGATTAGAGTATAAAAAGTTGGATATGTTACAGCAGAGGTATTTTATTTTCAAAGTTTAACTTCTGAGCCTGTTTTAGCCGATTTATAAATAGCTTCCACTAAAACGATATCTTTCATCCCCTCTTCACCAGGCACTAAAACATTTGTATTGTTTAGTATTGAAAGTGAATCGTCATCCATTTGCTTTGCTTGTTGATTACCCTTAAAAGGAAGTAGTTTTTCATCAGTACAGGTATATCCTCTTACACCGCTATATGATTGAAAAGGTTTTAAGATGTAAAACCCATCTTTAGTGGTTACTGTTAGCTCATTCATACTTTTACCGAAGCTGGTCCAGCCTCGACCAATAGCTCCTGAAGGGAATTCGAATTTAAAGAAGGTCGTTTCATCTACTTCTGAGAATAATTCAGGTCGTTCGGTACTATGGGATGCAGACAGCACTTTAATTGGTTCTTCGCCTGTACTATATCGTATACCATTAATACTATAAACTCCCATGTCATACAAGGCACCTCCACCCATCTCTTTTTTTAATTTCCAGTGGTTTTCTCTTGGATCGTAATACCCCGCTCTTGCCGAAACAGTTTGTATATCTCCATACGGCTTCGTTTTGGCCCATTTCATTATTTTTTGGGTATTAGGCTCATGCTGCATTCGATACCCGATCGATAATTTGACCTTGTTTTTCTTACACGCATCTATAATTGCTTGGCATTCTATCGCAGTTCGAGCCATTGGCTTTTCGCACCAAACATGTTTACCTGAATTGGCCGCTTTTATCGCATATTTTGCATGCAAGCCTGTTGGTAACACGATATAAATAACATCAATATCGGGGTTATTGGTAATTTCGTGCATATTGTCATAGTTATACACATTCTTGTCTTTAATGCCATATTGCTTTTGCCATTTTGGTATTTTATGTGGGCTACCAGTTACAATTCCTGTCAACCTACAATGTTTTGTCAATTTCAGGGCAGGTGCAAGCACATCAGTACTATAATATCCTAAACCTACTAAAGCGACGCCTAAGGTCTCTTTTGGCTTTAAAGCATATATATTGCTAAAAGGAACGGTACTTGCGGCTAATGCAAAGCTTGTTTTCTTAATGAAGTTCCTTCTATTGGTTTTCATGATTCTATATTTTTGGATAGGATGTTTTAGTCATTTCATGCTGCACATCGCCAGTATGAGCAGTAGTCAATTTTTCAAATAGTAACAGCTGTACTTCCTCATCCGGTTTTGTGCTTGGATTGTGCTCTACTCCTTTTGGTACAACGATGAATTCTCCTTCATTAACCACTTCGGTCCGATCCCGAAACTGCATATATAGCGTACCTTTGACTACTTGAAATAGTTCGTCTTCGTTTTCATGTGCATGCCATACAAATTCTCCCTGAATTTTAGCTAGTAATACTTGCATATCATCAACAACAGCAACTTGATGTGGGTGCCATTGTTTGGTGAACTCGGCATGTTTTTTTTGAATGTTTATGGGTTTCATTAATTGATTTTAGTCAACCTAAAGTTACATCATAAAACAATTTGAATGTGTTAAGAAACTAAATTTGTGCATTATAGAGTTGTTACACGAAGTTGCTCAAAGAAGCACAAAGTGACACGAAGAGAAATGGCTAAATTAAAATTAGAGCTTGTTTCGCGGAGATTCGCAGAGGACCGCTGAGTTTCGCAGAGGGTTCTGAAAAAATAAAAAGGTATTTTCTTAAAATCCAAGCATCAGCTTAGCGATATAGAAGAATAGGAAAATCCCAAAAATATCGTTGCTCGTAGTGATAAATGGGCCCGTAGCAATGGCAGGGTCGATACCTCGTTTATCTAAGATTATAGGCACAAAAGTCCCAACCAATGCCGCAATAATAATTACACAAAGCATTGAAATAGCAATGGTGAATGTGAAACTAGCTGGATATTGCATGATATATCCGAAAATAATGACTAGGCCACCTAAAGCGATACCATTTATAAGACTTAGTCCAACTTCTTTTAATAAACGCTGCAACAAACTACCTTTTACAACATCATTCGCCAAACCTTGTACAATGATCGCACTTGATTGCACGCCTACATTACCGGCCATCGCAGCAATTAATGGTGTAAAGAAAAACAACTCTTTATAGGTGCTAAGTGCCTCTTCATATCCACCCATTATAAAGACACTTCCAAGTCCACCAAATAAGCCCAAAACAAGCCATGGTAGTCGTGCTTTAGTTAACTCAAAAATACTATCATCTGCCTCTACTTCTTGCGTAATACCTGCCGCTAATTGATAATCTTTTTCGGCTTCAATTTTTATCACATCAACAATATCATCGATAGTGATTCGACCTAATAAATGCTTTTCTTGATCTACAACAGGAATGGCTTCCAGATCATACTTCTGCATGACTTTAGCAACTTCCTCATCATCTTCATCGACATATACATAATCTACTTTGGGGATGTATATATCTTTGATTTTCCCTCTTGCAGGTGCTACCAATAAATCTTTAAGAGAAAGTCTTCCTTTTAAAATATTGTTATCATCGACCACATAAATAGAATGCACGCGAGTAACCTCAGCTGCTTGTTCGCGCATTTCTTTTACACATTGAGTAACAGTCCAATTTTCGTTGACCTTAACCAGCTCTTTTGCCATGAGTCCACCAGCCGTATCTTCATCATAGGCCAGTAACTCTTTAATTTCGGCAGCGTGTTCTTCATCTTCAATCTGGGCAATTACATTTTCCTGTCGTTCTTCAGGAAGCTCTGCGATCATATCGGCCGCATCATCGGTATCGAGTTCCTCAATCTCCTCGGCAATCTCTTTGGCGGATAAGTTTTTCAGAATTCGCTCTCGATCATCCTCATCTAACTCGATAAGTACATCAGACGTTTTTTCGCTATCCAGAAGTTTAATTACATAAGTCGCTTGTTCTAAAGAAAGTTCTTCAAGAATATCTGCAATATCGGCATGGTGATATTCATTAAAAAAGGCAAAAACTTGCTCGTCGTTAGCGGTTTCGATAACGGCATGTACCTCTTCTAAAAGCTCGTTGGTAATTTTAAACTGTATGTATTCTTTTTCTTCTTCTGACAATGGCACTAATTTAACGCTGCTTCGATTTGCGCAGTGAGCGAAATAAATTGCGCTACAGTAAGCTGCTCTGGTCGAAGTCCAAATATAGTGTCTTCTCTTAAATTATCAGGTAGATTGAATGTTTTTAAACTGTTACGAAGTGTTTTTCTGCGTTGTTGAAAAGCGGTCTTGACTACTCTAAAAAATAATTTTTCATCACAGTCTAGGGTAAAGTCCTTTTTTCTAATAAGTCTTAGTACACCTGATTGTACTTTTGGCGGTGGATCAAATACTTGAGGAGCTACGGTAAACAAATACTCTGCATCATAAAATGCCTGTACTAAAACTGATAAAATTCCGTAGGCTTTACTGCCTTCTTTTTCACAAATACGCTTTGCTACTTCCTTTTGAAACATCCCTGTAAATTCAGGAATCTGATCCCGATATTCCAACATCTTAAAAACAATCTGTGTTGAGATATTATATGGGAAATTACCAGTGACGGCAAATTGCTCTTCACCAAATAATTCATATAAATTTTGTTTCAGAAAGTCGGCTTCGAGCACCTTGAAATTTTCTGAATCACCGACTAACTTTGGATGTTGTAAAGGAAAAGTATGATTTAAATAAACCACAGAATCACTATCGAGATCCATAGCTATCAAATACACCTTTTTGTTTAGAATATACTTAGTGAGCACCCCCATTCCCGGGCCAATTTCAATGACGTTTTCATAACCGTTTAAGGTCAATGTATCAGCAATTTTTTGAGCGATATTTTCGTCCTTCAAAAAATGCTGTCCAAGGTGTTTCTTGGCACGTACGTCACCATTAGATTTTTTGGACTCTTTTTTGGGTTGGTCTTTATGTTTTTCTTGTTTGTATTTCAATACAGAATCTCTTAATTCTTGGAATGCTAAATCATTTTATCGGAGAGGTCTCGAATTCGCTCTATTGAACATGCCTGTTAAACTGGACCTTATCAATGTTCACTTACCACCTCTAACTCAGTCCTAAAAGCGACGAATTTTCCAGCGAAAAGCTTCACGCCATCTTCACGAAGTTTAGGTGCATTTTCTGAATAGTAAGATTCTAAGGTTGTTTTACTGTCAGTTGTATACTGAACGGAATAGGTAATGCCACCCATTTCTTCTTTGACCAATACCTTACACATTTTTGCTGCACTGAATTTTCCTGTAGCTAACATATCTGGAATGTGCGTGTTTTTCATCCAATGCAACCATTGGTCATGAACGGTTTCTTCTATGTTTATGGTGACGTTGTAGATGTACATGTTTTTTATCTGAGAGTTCAGAGTCTTGAGTTTAGAGTTATGAGTTACACTCTGCACTCATAACTCTGAACTCTACACTTAATTAATCGCATCCCCGCGAAGCTTGCGGTACTTTTTACGAGCTTCGACAAAGTAAATGCTGTCCTGGTGGTCAAAAATAATCTTTTCGTATAATTCTTTTGCGCTATCTGGCTCTAATAAAATGCCATTTTTTAACTCCGCTAAACCAAAAAAAGCATCATCGGCCAAAATACCATCACTGTAATTATCGATCATTAATTGATAATTAATTGCTGCTTTTTCATACTGATTAGTGGCTTCATACAAACGTGCTTGTTTTAAAAGTGCTTCATCTTCAATGGCCTCCCCCTTATGTTGAGTCAAAATATCAGTTAACAAGTTAATTGCTTCAGTATTTTTTTCTTGAAATGCCAATAAGCTGGCTCTGGCATATTTTTTAAGAGCTACTTGTGTTGAATCTTCCAGAGAGTTATCTGAAATAAGTAGGCTTAGCTCCATCGCATCATTAGCAATGAGCTGAGTAGTTGAAGATCTAAGAACTTTTAATTGTGTTTGCGCCCAGCCAAAATCGCCTTTATAATAACTAGTTTGCGCTACTTTAAAACGTGCTTGCTGCCCAACTACATTATTCTTTAAACTTTTTTGAACTTGAGAATAATAAATAAGTGCTTGATTAAATTGTTCTGAGAAGACCAATATATCCCCTAAAGCAATCTTGACTTCTCCTTTTTGAAAACTATTAATACGAAGTTTTAAGGTATTCTTTAAATCTTTAATTGCAGACTTGGGGTCATTCTTTCTAAATGCAACAAAGCGCGCATGATCTAATTGAAGTCCTATGGTGGTGTTTTTTCTTCCGTAAGTGTCGAAAAGCATATTAAACTTGCTCTCAACTTCATCCATTTTTTCCCGCGTCAAAGTGGCAACCTCTATTTGAAGTAAGCTACGCTCTGCATTGTAGTCGACGTCTGGGTTGGTATTCCTATCAATTACATAAGCCAAAATCTCTCTCGCACTATCGTAATCTTTTTCATCCTTTGCCAAATAAGCAAGGTCGATCAGCCTATTTAGACTTCCTTCCGTTCGTTGATAAATGGCTTTTTCCTGAGTAAATGCTTTGCTATATTGTTTTTGCTGAATAAACAACCAACTTAAAAAGTCATTCCATAATACATCGGGTTTTGTCTGTAGTTTTTTAAGGAGAATTTTTCGCAATAGGATGTTGTTTTCATTCGCAGGATCATCGGTTACAAATTGACTCAAACTACGTTCAATATTCGGCCTATAATTTTGGTTGGTAAGCATCATATCGAAAAAGCTGTTATACATATTTTCGATCTCACCAAGTTCGCCATACAAACGTCCTATTTGATAATGCACATTTAGATCAGGATTTAACCCTAACCCTTTTTGATAAGTCTTTAAAGCGTACCGAAGTTTTGATAATCGTTCAAAAGTAGTGCCCAGTCGATATACTAAATTGGGATTCTCATCAAGTTTTGATAGCGCATACTCATAATTTTCTGTTGCTTTTTCTTGATTGCCCAACAAATCATAATTATTCCCCAGAATAATATGCAGTTGATATTGCTTAGGCCGTTTTGCTATCTTTTCGTTTATTAAGGCTTCTGCTCCCAGATAATCTTCCAGCTGCTGATAACATTTGATCAGCTCCATAAACAAGTCAACTCGACCCGGATATTGTTTATATAAGTTTTGATATGACAGTTTAGCCTTTTCAAATTCACCTTTGTCAAAGTACTGTTTAGCGAGCACAGTATTTTGTGCATTCGCCAGAGCAAAAAAGCAAACAAGTAAAAGCGTTAAAAAAGATTTCATAGCAAATGGTAAACTTCCCTTCCAAAAAGGAGCTGCCAGTAAAGATACAAGATGTTACCTTAAATAAAAGTGAAAGTTTTTATTCAAAACAACGTACAAGGGTTTCAAAATCTTCTTTGGTATTATAAAGGTGAGGAGAAATACGAATAGCATTACCCCTAAATGAAACAATTATATTGTTCTCTGCCATTTTCTTCTTGATCATACTCATATTCATATGATCAGCAAGGTAAATACCGAATAGATGCTTAGTTCTAAAATCATCATCTTCAATAAAACAACCTAGATCTCTTAATTTTGAAATCGCATTTTTTGATATTTCATGGCAATACTCTTGAATGCTTTCTGGTTTCCATTCCAACAATTGTTCAATAGCTCGAGTAAGCATTGGTGTTAAAACAAAATTGCTCGATTCGCCTACAGAAAAACGCTCTGCTCCTGGTTTGTACTGATCTTGATAATCTACCAACTTGGCAAAATTCTCACTTTCATATCGGTTCATCCAGTTATGCTCTATCGGCGTGCCTTCAAAAAAACTTTCATTATAATAAGCAACGCCAAGTGAATAAGGTCCCATTAACCATTTATATCCGCCGCATATTAGTGCATCGGGTTGCAATTCATTTACATCAAATGGCAATGCGCCAACGCTTTGAGTGCCGTCGATGATTAACTTGGCGCCAACAAGATTTGTTTTTTCTCGAATTGCCTTTAAATCGAATAAAGTGCCATCGGCCCAATGTGCATGTGGCATGGCAACCACAGCTGTTTTATTAGAAATGGCATTTAAAATAAGTTCATTCCACTTTTTAGCCCTATTTGTTGTTCCCGAAGGATGTAAAACGATTTTGGTATGAGCATTATTTTTTTCAGCGACATGATTCCATGCATACACATTACTTGGAAACTGCTCATCGACCAACAAAATTTCATCTCCTTTTTGTAGCAGAACATTATTTGCCGCATTTGCAATACCATAGGATACTGATGGTATAATCGCAATATTAAGGGCCGATGTATTAATAAGCTCAGCAAAGCACTGTTTTAAAATGGCCCGTTGTTCAAAAAAATGCTTAGGAAGTATCGCTGCGGGGTCTCCCTTTTGTTTCAAGCTCGAAATTCCGATCTCTTCGACACTTTTTAGCTGCGGAGACATATATGCACCATTTAAATAAATGACGTCATCAGATATTGAAAAAAGCTGTTTTTGATTTGATAACATTACAGGATTTTTGGTATTTAAAAATAGCCTAATTTTTCGTTTCATTAGCTACCCTCTTTACTTATATTTGTGGCATTACTCGATAATCGAGATTTAGATATTCTGAGGCTTGCCTCGAAACCAAAATTATTTTACAATCAATACTTCGGGCTTACCTTGAGGTAGTTTATTAAAAAGCATTTATGTCATTTTCTGATTTATACGAAAGCGGATTTAAACAACGTAATCGCAGTCACTTTGCATCAATTGTTCATATTGCAATGAGCGATAATAAAATTAGTGAAGAGGAAAAAACCTTTCTTGATCGTTTAGCACGAAATCTTGATATTCAGGACGACGAATACTCCGATATTTTAAAGAATTACTTGAATCACCCAATTAATCCACCTCTTACTTATAACAGTCGCTTAGAGCGCCTGTATGATCTTGCGAGAATGGTGTATGCTGATGATATTTTAGGCGAGGGACAACACGAATTATTAGGTCGATTAAGTATCGGACTAGGTTTTACACCTGAGAACATTAAATATGTGGTTGACAAGGCATTGATCTTGGTAGATCGCCATGTAGATATTGATACTTTTATTGATGAAATGAAGCATATGAATCGATAGATCGATCCGGTTTACAGAACTAAGAACGCTCATTACATTAATGGGCGTTTTTTATTTAAGCAACCTTGCCATTTTCTCAAAAAGATCGTTGCTTTCAAATGGAATTGCCAAAAAGTCATTGATGCCAGCTTGCTTACAAGCTTTTCTATCATCAGCAGTTGCATATGCCGTTAGCGCAATAATTGGGAGTCTTCTTATAAAAATATCCTCCGATGCCCGTAGCTGTTTTGCAACTTCTAATCCGTTAACCTTGGGGATCTTAATATCTAGAATAACCAAATCATAATCAGTGGTAGAAATAAAATCGAGGGCTTCTTGACCATTCGTGGCAAGGTCTACAAAAAAGTTGCCTTGGCTAACTAAAAGTTTCATTAGCAACATCTGGTTAGATTCAGAATCTTCAACCATTAGAATCTGATACTTTTTATCGGGTTTAAAAAATACAGCCGATTCTTCCTTTTTCTTCGATTTATCTCCTCGACCGAGTTCTAATTCATAATTGAGGTTTAAACTAAAAGTGGTCCCATTTCCTAGTTCACTTTTAACACTAATCTTACCGCCTAAAAAGTCAACAATGTGTTTTGTAATAGAAAGTCCGAGTCCGGTGCCGCCATACAAAGGATTATTATGCACCTGAGTAAAGCTTTCAAAAATAGCCTCTAAATTCTCTTCTGCAATACCAATACCTGTATCAGTAACATTAAAGTTAAGATTTACCTTTTTCCCTCTTCTTGAGTTTTCAGAAATACGTAACGTAACGCTCCCTTCTGATGTGAACTTAAAAGCGTTACCTAATAAATTAATAAGAATTTGTTGCAATCGCGTTCGGTCGCCAATAATAGTTTCTGGCACATTAGGTGCAAGCTCAATATTAAAATCGATCTCTCCTTCTTCTGCTTTTGCTTTAAAGAACTTGGTCAAGTACTTCGCCACATCATCAAGCTTAAATTTCTTCTTTACGGTAGTAAGCTGACCAGCTTCTATTTTAGAAATATCTAAAAGATCTTCGATTAAACCATTTAAATGATTACTTGACTTTTTTACAATCCCAACCAAGCCCTGCTGCTCTGAATTTAAATGGGATTTTTCTAGCAAGGTTAAAAATCCTAAAATACTATTTAAAGGTGTCCGTATTTCATGGCTAACATTGGCTACAAATCGATTTTTAAACTCTTTTTCAGCTGCTAGTTGCTTGTTGCGAAGTTCTATTACTTCGGAATTAATGACCGACTCATTTCTAAGTTGGGCAACACGCTGAAATTCATTGTAATGATCTGTAAAATCCTGTAGTACAATTACCTGTTCATCTGTATTTTCGATTTTCTTGATTAAGATATCAAAAATTCCCGATTTTCCTTCCAGATCAAGATTTACACAAACCATGTTTTCCTCAGCTTGTAAATCGGCTAAAAACGGGGCTACACTCTCAAAAAAAGGGTGTATGTCAGTTATATTCTTCTTAGAAGAAACATTGATAAAAGTGTTGTCAGAATCTATAATGCTTCCATTTCCCGATACCTTAATATATTGAGCATTGCTCTTTACAAAATTATCAGAGGTTTGTGGCATGGAATTATTAGATTAATTGTTTACCAAGGCTTTCGAAAATGGTTTCAACATTATCTCCAGTCTTAGCACTGGCAAAGTATTTACAATCGATATTTTTCTTTGTTAAAATCTTCTTTAGTTCAGGCAAATCGATTAAATCCACCTTATTCCCGACCAAATGCATTGGGACATTAGGTAAAAGCCCTTTTAAGTATGTAAGATCTTCATTAATAGATTCGTAGGTCGAAGGCCGACTAGCATCAAAAACGTAGATATATCCTGCTGTACCCATGAGGTAGGAGTTGCGGGTTTTCTGTACTTTTTCATTCCCTTCAATATCCCAAATGATCATTGAAAGGTCTGTTCCATCTATTTGAACCGATTTCTTTAAAATATGTACTCCAATCGTCACCTTATAGTCATCACTAAAAGTGTTTTCTACAAAACGACGAATTAGTGATGATTTTCCTACACCAAAATGGCCTAGTAAAACGATCTTTTTAGATATACTCATTGGTAAAATATGCCTTTAATTTGTTTGAAAATTCTTGCTGGTTGGTTAGGTCGGTTTTGTTTATTTTATGTTGAGCAAAGTTAAGCAAAAGATCTTCTAATTTACCTTGAGTTTTGGTATCAAATATTCCTGACAATACAACGGCAATATAATATTGTGAAAAATTTTGAATATGAATGGTATAAAGATCATATTGAATTTGTTGCAATTCCTGTTCTCCAGATTGAAAAGCATCTTCCACAAAACTCTTAATTGCAGTAAGCATTCCAGCAATCATATCATGATCTATTGTGTTATCTTTGGTTAAACTGGCTTTAATAATACCAGATCCTTTTTCAATGACGAATAGCTGATGTAGTTTTGATGCGCCTTGTTCAATTAGCATTAACTCGGCTTCGCTCACTCCAGCACTTTTTGCTTTAAGGCGGCGTTTAATTCCCTTTATAGTAAAGCGACTGTTTATTTGCTCTGTAATATTCTCCTGTAACAGCTGCATTTCGTGTTGTACATAGCGCTTAATCATGCGTCCCATAATGGGAAACAGTGCTTCTACAACAGCATCTTGACTATTCGCAATTTCTTCTTTTAAAGCAGCAGTTATTGTAGGTCCCAGCGTTTTTGGTATATCTTCAACAAACTCTTCTAACTTATCATCAATGATCGGTTCTACCTTTGGTAATAGTTTATTTCGCTTATTAACGGTTTCTTCAAGCACCTCGAGTTTCTTGGTGATTGATTCCGCATATTTGCGTTCATCAGTCAGCAAGAGTTCTTTTAAGATCTCTAATTTATCAGATGCATTCATTTAAAAAGAAGATAGTACCGAGCGTTGTTATTTGCTCATGATCTTTTCGCCCATAGTCACTAGTAATTTACCTAGTACTTTGCGGTCTACTTTATCTTCACCAAGCTGGTCGGTTTTATCTTGCATACTATTTTCAAGCTCTGTAATTCTAATATTGACGTCTGTACTTAAGCTATCAATACTTTGCATAAGTTCTGTTCGCGTTTCCTCAATAAACTTATGAAGCTCTTCACGCTTTTTAGCAAGATCTTTTTTAAGGTGATCGAATTCGTGATTATATTCAGCAATATTCTCTCCAAAAATCAGGTTCTTTATCGCCTCTAATTTTTGAGTAGAATCGGGGCTGAGTTGCTCTTTGTCGTTGTTGTTATTTTTAGCCATTTATCGTAAATTGATAGTAGTCGATTACGTGATAAATGTAATAAATTAAAAATGATTGGATAATTTTAGGAGTGAAGCTCCATAAACTCTTCCGCTTTTTCGACCATCTTCTTACTTCCGCCGAAAAAAGGAACACGTTGATGCAGTTCTGTAGGATTCATATCCATTATACGACCGAAACCATTAGACGCCTTCCCGCCAGCCTGCTCAATGATAAATGCCATAGGATTGCATTCATACAACAATCTCAATTTACCATCAGCTAGCTTAGAACTTTTAGGATACATATAAATCCCGCCTTTTATCATATTCCGATGAATATCGGATACCAACGAACCAATATATCGCGAAGTATAAGGACGATCACCTCCTTCTTCCTGACAGTATTTAATGTATTTTTTTACTCCTAACGGAAAATGAGTGTAGTTTCCTTCGTTTACTGAATATATCCTTCCTGTTTCAGGAAATTTCATTTCAGGATGCGATAAATAGTACGAACCTGTCGCTGGATTTAAGGTAAAACCATTTACGCCATGACCCGTCGTATATACTAACATGGTACTAGTACCATATATAATGTAACCCGCAGCAACTTGTCGATTTCCCGGTTGTAAAAAGTCTTCTAATTGCACAGGAGTTCCTATCGGAGTAACTCTGCGATACACTGAGAAAATGGTTCCTACTGATACATTTACATCAATATTACTCGAGCCATCTAGCGGATCTATCAAGACCACATATTTATTTTGATGCTGCTCGTCTTGACTATTAATCGTAATAAAATCATCCTCTTCTTCAGAAGCAATACCGCAAACAATGTTACGGTTCTTCATTGCCTGAATAAACTTTTCGTTAGCATAAACGTCCAGTTTTTGTTGATCTTCACCTTGGATATTCGTATCGCCTGCCGCGCCAATAATGTCAACTAAGCCTGCCTTGTTAACCTCATAATTAACTACTTTTCCAGCAAGCCTTATCGAGTTGATCAAACGAGATAACTCGCCTGAAGAGTATTTAAAATTACTTTGGTTTTCAATAATAAATTCACCTAAAGTTTGATTCTTTTGGGTCATGCTGTGAGTGCTAGTTTTTATGGTCACAAATATCGATAAATTTGTGAAACTAAAACGTTTTCGTAAAAAGTTATATTTTTAAATTTATAACTAAGTGTTACATTTGCAACAATGAATTATTCTATTAGAAAAGCGACAGAAAGTGATATGCCACAAGTATTGGCATTGATACAAGAATTGGCCAATTTTGAAAAAGAATCTAACGCCGTTGAAATGACCGTAGAAGAGTTAGTTAAACAAGGATTTGGAGCTCAACCAGCTTTTCAATGTTTTGTTGCAGATTCCGATAGTGAGATATTAGGAATGGCTTTAGTTTATCCTAGATTTTCGACCTGGGTTGGGACTACTATTCACCTTGAAGATTTAATTGTAACTGAAAAGGCTCGTGGAACTGGTGTAGGTAGTGCATTATATAAACAAGTAATGTCATACGCGGCCGAACTTGGCGTTAAAAGAGTTGAATGGGCAGTATTAGATTGGAATGAACCCGCGATTAACTTTTATGAAAAAAGCGGCGCCATAGTAATGCGCGACTGGGATACCGTTCAGATGAGGGAACAAGAATTAAAAGACTTTTTGAGTAAATAAATGAAAATATTCAAATTTGGAGGTGCATCGGTTAAAGATGCAACCGGAGTACAAAATGTAGTTAAGGTTTTAGAAGAAGTAGGTTTTGATGACACTCTCATTGTTATTTCAGCAATGGGAAAAAGCACAAACGCTTTAGAAAAAGTAATTCACTGTTATTTCGAAAATAAGACTGAATTGAAATCCGCCATTCATGAATTAATCGATTTCCATAATCAGATTTTAACCGATCTTTTTCCTGATGGAAATGTCAACGTCCACAACAAAGTAAAAAGTCTTTTTGAAGAACTACAAGGGTTTTTAAGTTGGAATAAATCACCTAACTACAGTTTTGTATATGATCAGGTAGTATGCTATGGTGAATTGGTATCAACTACTATAGTAAGCGAATATCTAAATCATACTGGGGTCAAAAATACTTGGATCGACGTACGCGATGTCATAAAAACGGATACCAACTATCGCGATGCGGGAGTAGATTGGCAAGCAACACAACAGAAAATCGCAACAAACATTCAAAAAAACCAATTATATATTACTCAAGGGTTTCTAGGATCAGATCAAAATAATTTCACCACCACTTTGGGTCGTGAAGGATCGGATTATACTGCAGCGATTTTTGCGTACTGCCTAAACGCCGAAAGTGTAACTATTTGGAAAGATGTTCCCGGAGTTTTAAATGCGGATCCACGTCATTTTGAAAAAACTGAGTTACTCAACCAAATAAGTTATGAGGAAGCGATTGAATTGGCATTTTATGGAGCCTCTGTCATCCACCCAAAGACTTTACAACCTTTGCAGCGTAAGGAAATTCCTTTATATGTCAAGTCATTTTTAAATCCGGTAGATAATGGTACTGCAGTAACAAAAGGCCATCGTATTGAGCCGGAAGTACCTTGTTTTATCGTGAAGAAAAATCAAGTGCTGCTCTCACTTTCTACGCTAGATTTTTCATTTATGGTTGAAGAAAATATCAGTGAAGTATTCAAATTACTTGCGGAGCACAAAATGAAAGTAAGCGTAATTCAGAACTCAGCTATTAGCTTTTCTGTTTGTGTGACTAATAAATATGATCGGCTAGCAGAACTCCTGAGTATTTTAAAAGCCAAGTTCAAGGTTGAATGTAATGAGCATGTGTCTTTATATACGATTAGGCATTTTAATGAAAAGGCGATCGCGAATATTGAGAAAGATAAAGAGATCCTGTTAAAGCAAGTCAGTACAGAGACTGTTCAGATGGTGGTACGATAATATTCTCAACTTCATTTTATTCCCTATTTTTAGTGGCATATTCAATCCCACTAACTAAATGAAGTTCTTAAAAAAAGTACTGAAATTCCTTATTGTTCTTATTGTTATCCTTGCTATTGGTGTATGGTTATTTACAAATAGCCTAAAGCCCGATTACAGCGGAAATATCGACCTTAATAATCTAGAGGAAGCGGTTGAAGTCTATTATGATGACTTTGGAGTTCCACACATTTATGCTCAAAATGAACTCGATGCACTTAGATCCTTAGGTTATGTGCACGCTCAGGATAGGCTTTGGCAAATGGAGCTTATGCGCCGTATTGCGGCAGGCAGATTATCGGAGTTATTTGGTGAGAAAATGCTGAAAAATGATAAGTTCTTTTCAAGCTTAGGCATTGAAGAAGAAGCTGAAAAAACCATCAAGAACTTAGATAAAAATAGCGAGCCATATAAACTTGCTATGGCATATTTAGATGGTGTGAATCAGTTCATTGAAGAAGGCGCAACACCTATTGAATTCTACTTAATTGGTTTAGAAAAGGAAAAATACACCTTAAAGGACATGTATAATGTCATTGGATATATGGGTTTTAGTTTCGCTATCGCCCATAAAACCGAACCTGTTTTAACTGAAGTAAAAGAGAAGTTAGGCCCAGCCTATTTAGAAGAATTGGGAGTAACAATCGACAGTACCACTACCCTCATCAACAATGAAGAAAATACCATTTTTGAAAGCACCCTGGCCAGCGTAGTTAATGAAATTTATGACGAACTTCCTATCTCGCCTTTTATTGGCAGCAACAGTTGGGTGATTAGTCCTGATAAAACAAAAAACGGCAAGGTTATCTTTGCTAACGATCCTCATATTGCATATTCGCAACCAGCGGTTTGGTATCAATCGCATATTGTAACACCAAATTATGAGATGTATGGTTATAACTTGGCTTTAACCCCATTTCCGTTGCTAGGTCACAATCGCAATTACGCTTACGGACTTACCATGTTCGCCAATGACGATCTCGATTTTTATTTTGAAGAAAACAATCCGAAAAACGAACTTCAATACGCAACTCCAAACGGATTTGAGGATTATAAGATTCTTAAAAAAACAATTAACGTTAAAGATGGTGATCCTATTTCTTATGATCTAAGAATAAGCCGTCACGGACCAATCGTAAACGATGTTGTTGAACAGATAAATGATGATAGACCCATTGCGATGGATTGGGTATACACCAATTTTGAAAATAAAATGCTCGATGTGACTTATATGATGTCGCATTCTACTTCATTAACGCAGTTTCGAGAGGCGGCAAGTAACATTCACGCTCCTGGACTAAATATAATGTACGGTGATGCCGAAAATAATGTTGCCTGGTTTGCTTCAGGAAAATTGCATAAGTTTAAAAATGACGTCAATTCGAAACTAATACTCAACGGAAACAGTACCGATGATGAAAAAGAGTATTTAGATTTTGAACAAAATCCACAGGCTATTAATCCCTCTTGGAATTATGTTTATTCTGCCAATAATCAACCCGACTCCATAGCAGGAATACTATATCCCGGTTATTACCAACCCGAAGATCGAGCAAAGCGTATTGTCAATTTACTAGAAGCTAAAGATGATTTTACGAAAGAAGATGTGATGGAAATGATCAATGATGTCACTAGCTCGATGACACCACAAATGGTACAATGGGCTTTTCAAGATATTGATCTTAGTTCATTTTCTAAAAGTGAACAAGAGGCTATTACCATACTTAAAAATTGGAATGGAAACTATAATTTGGAGAGTGTAGCGCCAACTATCTACAATCGCTTTTTGTACGAGTTTTTAGAAAATACCTATTTAGACGAAATGGGCGATACATTCTATACTTTTTTAAATACCTCACAACAAAAAAAGACCACAGCCAATCAAATGGCAAGAACTGAATCTGTTTGGTGGGATGATATTTCAACAAAAAATAAGACCGAAACAAAAACCAATATCATTAGCAAATCTCTAAAAGAAGCTATTGCCTTTTTAGAAAATCAATTAGGAGAAGATTATAACTCCTGGACCTGGAATCGAGTGCATACCATCGAGCATCCTCACCCAATGGGCCAAGTAGAGACATTACGCAGCTATTTTAACGTTGGTCCTTTTGAAGTAAATGGCGGAAAAGAAGTGATTAACAATCTGGCCTTTAAGTTGGATAGCACAGGATTCTATAAAGTAAATAGCGGACCTTCAACACGCAGGGTTGTCGACTTTTCTGATATTGAAAACAGCATGAGTATATCCCCTACTGGTCAATCGGGCAATCCGTTTAGTGATTACTACAAAGATCAAGCGCAGCTATATGTCAACGGGGATTTTGTGCCAATGGATTTGAACAAAAATCGTATTCAACAGTCAAAAAATAAGTTGGTTTTGACATCTGAAAATTGAATTAAAAGTCGCAACATTTTTAAATAAAAATGCATCATATATTGGGCAATTATCTCAAATTCAGATCAATTTACTAAGGACATGAGACAAAAGAATAACTGCCCCCCATCATTGCAATCAAGTTTTCAACCCCCGCCATTCCTGTGCCAATTGGCCCCAAACCAGTGTACAAGATTTCCTTATAAACATTACAAGCTAGTTCGGCTATGGCTTTTCGTATTTTATCATCCATACCTGAAGCATCCATAATGACAATAGCTTCTGAAGCAAAGGCGTATAATCGTACTAAGGTAAGACTGTAGGCAGAAACAATACCTAATGCCAGCCCACCTCCAGCAGCCATTATACCTAAGTTCATAGCTCCCAAAAGACGTTGATATTCTTTGACCACATCATCAATCCGTTTGAGTTGCTGTGCCACACTTTGACCTCCTCCTCCAGTAAGGTCGGGTAACATTCCATACAACTCTCCGTAATAATGATCAATACTCCAAAAAGCTAATTTTTCTGCCGAAGCGTCAAAAAAGTTAAGCTTTCCCCCTCTAAAAATATATTCATAAAAGTATCTGTAATTTTCACCTAAAAAGTCGGCGTTGTAAATTCCTTTAGGTAGGTTTTCACTAAAGGCAAGTTCCAAGTTTTGTAACTGATTATGTGTGTTTTCGGGGAAAACTGAAGCTTCTAGTAATGCCAGCTGAGCTGTTTTCTGAGCATTCGCTAAAAACCAGCCAGTACCACTTTTAGTCAAAGTACGGTATTGCGACGTTCGCAGGTAATCAAAAGAAATACGACTGTTTTTGGTAAAAAGCGCTGGCGTAATTGTCAATACTCCTATACGCAAGCCTTTGACATAAGTAGCACTATTGGTATTGACCGATTGTTGGATGGACTGCATCATACTCAAAAAGACGGAAGGATAGTCAAATCCACCTTTTTTGATAGCCTCCAGAGCAGCTTTGGTATCATTTTTAAGATAAGGTTCCATCCAAGAACGGGTACTTAGCAATGATTGCAGGTATTCGGAAAATCGGATAGAATCCGTTGCTCCAGCATGCTCAAATGCCATGGTCATGCTACCCATCATCGCTTCGTGTACGGCATTAGCCATTGCCACTGTCGGTCGTCTACTATGAACAATGCGGTCGTAACCTGCAATTAGCTTTCGCTGTTCATATTGCCCACTAACCTTTATATATAAGCTTAACCCCACTAAGCGCTTACCTACGGCAGCATCAATAGTTTCGGGAAAAGTGTAGATAGTATTTGCCTGATGTATTGTTTTATTTAGCGAGATAGTTACCTGATGTTGCCCTTCCTCTTCAAAAGCATTGTACTGAAACACATAGGGAGTTAATTCCATCTCACCTAAAAAAGTATTCACTTTGGCAATAGTAGCTTCAGTATCACTAGCAGGAATTTCGGTAAAATCTAGGTTTTTGCGCAAATACTTATAAAAAGTATCCGATTCATAAACATTAAGATAAATAATAGGTGGTCCAGCATCATAAAATGATTTAAACTTCGGGTCATAGGTATCACCGTTATGGGCATCAGTGGCGTATAGTACCAAATCATTATCAGTTTGTGAAGCGCGCAAAGCCGAAGTATATACATTTGAACCGACTTTCCATGTATCGACCTTGGCATGAGGATAATCTTGCAGAATACTCTCCTTCGTCTTTTTTACAAACTCATCCATTCCAGCTCCACGATAAGCAGATGGCATACTGCCCGATGTGTCGTAAACGATCAACACTTTTGGTGCAATTAAATTACGACGAAGGATTCCTCGAACTACTTGACCATTATCTTCTATTTTAAAATTGCTTGCAGTGAGACCCTCTACGACATTACCCTCAGCATTTACCGGTCTTAATTCCAGTTCTACCTGAGGAAATACCTTGGGTTTTACGGTAGCTGTCATTTTGGTTACATTATCTACCAAACCTGGCTTATTGTCTTGCGAATTCAATTCGGCGAACATTGTCGCTTGTTCAAAAACTTTTTCTCCCGAAAGTGTAATAGGTTCACCCAAAAAGGAACGTTCTTCTAGATAAGCAGCATCTTTACTCATATCTTGTAGGGCGATACTAGGCGTAAATGTATTGATGCTACCAATCGTCTGGGTGGCCATTTCTTCAAAAGTAAGGTTGTTTAGAAAATTCACTTTTAATTGGTTGCCTGCCAATTCTGAGGCCTTGTAAGTGGCAGTCAATAAGGTATCTTCTTCCCTCATATTGAACGAATTAGTTGCCTTCAAGCTAATCGTTACATCCATGTCCGGCTCATCAATTTCAGGAAGATCATAGACTTTGCCATATACATTTGTGGGATGCATCATTCCATACGCTACACTAGGATCAAATAAATGCAAATACAGCTCCTGTCCATTTTGTTTTAAGGCTACAGCTGGAACATTCCTATTTCCAAAATGGAATCTGATAGTTGAGTCTTCTTTGCGCTGTTTCGGGCTGACTTTTTCAAGCAAGCTAGTAGCCAATTGCTTGGCTTGCTCCACTACATCCGGCGTTTCGTTTACCATTCCATTACCATCTGGAAATTGAAGTGCCTTTTTCCATTTTTTGTATTGCCTTTTTGGAACGGGAGGCTCGAAAAGAGTTTGTGTTTCGCGAAATAGGATGTTTTTTACTTCGTCTTCGGAAAGTTCGATATGTTCATATACTAATCGTGCCTCAAACCCAGCGGTGACTAACATATCCCGGAGAATATTGGCCTTCTCTCGAGGTGTTGCCATGCCAGTTCTTAGAGCGCCCGAGGTTCCGTATTGAAATCCGTTTTTAATAGCTCTAAAATACTGATCATCGGAAGGCAATAAAATTAGTTCGTCACGAACAAAATTGAACATTGCTTGAGGATCTTTTTCTTGTACGAGCCTATCGCGTTTAGCTTGAAAATTGTCTGGGCTATACGAAAGCGCATACAGCATTTCCTCCCAGGTTTTAAAAGGCTGTACTCCCGACCCTTCAGGTATTTTAAATTTTGAGTTAGCGTCACAAGCTTGTAACAAAGGAAGCATATAAGCCCCTGCTCCTGCGAGCACTAATTGTTGAAAGAATAGTCTACGTGAAAGTTGGTTTTTCATAGGGCTCCCCTTTTTTAAAATGTTTAGGAAGGTTTGTTTGACCTTTTCCTTTTAGTGCTAACATTCTCTCAAAGGTTAACATTTGCATAGCAAAATCTTTTTATAGTATTCTATGTTACATTCAGGTTTTAGAACACAAATAGTAAGATATTTTTAACTATGGATTCAGGCTTAAATCGTTATCTTTAGAAAAGTAGTTAACCATTTAAGCTTTAAAGTATGTGCAGAATTTCATGTGGTTTCAATCGAAAAATTTCAAGAATATCGCAGTCGTTATTTTTAGTTTTGATTGTGTCAAGCCTTTCGTTATCAGCTCAACATCAAAATAATCGTTCGTTTGAAAAAGTAGTTTCTGGAGTCATTACCAATGATTCGCAACCACTATCTGGGGTTATAATTACCGATACAGAAGGGAAAAAGCAGGTGACATCGGAGAAAAATGGAAGTTATAAAATTGAAACAACTGTTGGTTCCACCATACGTTATCGATATAAAGGGTTGCAAACTGTTGATGTGATCGTAGAAGATGTCACTAATGAACTTAATCTTAAAATGAGAGCATCGATTAATCGTTTGGATGAAGTAGTAGTAACTTCTAGTAATGTTAGGTCAAAAATAAAAGGGGTTGATATCAAACCAAAAGTTATTGAAAATACTTTCGGGTCTCTTAATCTTCGGGCAGCAGGATATCCTATTAGTGTTGTAGATGGACGTAATTTAAATGAAATATATGTAGGGCAAAATAATTTGAGTACGGCCTTGTTTGGTAAGTTTATACAATTTAGGAACCCTCAAGCTATTAATATTAGGCCAAACATTTTGTGGGATGTTGATGGAATGCTTTCTTTTAGAGAACCCACAAATATTAATTTTCAGGACATTGAATACGTTGCCCAAATTAGATCACTTGCGGGGCTAGTTCGTTATGGTACTTTTGGCAATGGGGGAGTCATTGTTGTTAGAACTAAAAAAGGCCTGCAATCAAATGCAATCAATTCAAAATTCTTTAATGACAAGTTTTATCAGGGAGATGCAAGACCAAAAGATGCGATATCTTCAACCTTAACTTATATAAATGCCATTAAAAAATGTAGTTCGGTTAAGTCTCTTAACGATTACCTTGATCAAGAAGGAGTCAGAGATAAAAGAGACCCATGGCTTTACCTATCTGCCGCGAATCATGCAAATAAGGTTTTAAAGGATATCAGCACGATGCTTAATTGTCTGGATAGAGCGGAGATGTTAGCAGATAAAAACCCCGAGGTTTTAAAGGCGATAGCATATCAGTATCAGCAAAAAAAAATGAATGCAAAGGCTATTCAGCTCTTTAATAATGTGGCCTATTTACGACCAAACTACGCACAATCGTATCGTGATTTGGCAAATGCGTATGCTGATCATCAGCAATATTTAATGGCGTGGCGCACCTATATGAGCTATTTATATCATGGAAATACCCTGGGTGATAACGGAATTGGTAAAATCATGTATCGTGAGATGCAAGCACTACGTTTTTTACATAATGATAAAATTAGGTCAAAAGAAAAATTTACAATGCCTAAAAATTTAGATAATATTTCTAACGATGTAAGATTTGTCTTTGAGTGGAGTTCTGGTGAAGCTGAATTTGACCTTGAATTTGTTTCTGATGACAACAGAAGCTATGCTTGGAAACACGACTTTTTAAGAAATAAGGAACGGATTGTTAATGAGAAGAAAATTGGCTATTCTAGCCAAGAATTTGTTATTGATAAATTGAATTTCGATGAAAACTGGCTGGTGAACCTTACGTATTACGGTAATAAAACGGACAAACCATGCCTGTTAAAAATGTCCGTTTTTCATAATTGGGGAACAACAGGTCAAAAAGAAAAGATTTACACTTATTTATTGGATAAACAAGATGTAAAAGTGAATCTTTTAGGATTTAAACAAATCTCTAAAGAAGGGCTTCCTCAGCAACTTGAGACGCTGGTTTCTTCGAAACATAATCCTTAGGCAAATACTTCAATAAACTTTTTCGAAATAAACCATAGTCTACAGTAATTGTATGTCGTGGTGTTTTGATTTGTTTATAGTGTGGATGTGTAACCTCGCGTTCACACAACTGCTTGATGTTTTTCGGGCGCTGCCATTTTCCCGTAAGTTCAAGCGCCATAATTTTACTTTGTAATTCCGATCCAGGCCAGATACAACCCAATGGCTGGAACATACCTACGAAATAAAGATTTTGATATTCTGGATGAAACATTTTTAAATACAAGGGCACATCACCTTCACTATAATCCAAAAAATCTTTATCAAAAAAAGGGTGCGTTAAAATAAATCCCGTACAAGCGATTACAGCATCGAATTCTTCACTGCTATCATCTTTAAAATAAACCGTCTTTCCATCAAAACGATCAACATCTACTTTAGGGTGTACTTTACCATGACGTAGTTTGTATAGCAGTTCGTCATTAACTGTAGGGTGGGTTTCTCCTATTTTAGTATCGGGTTCTTGTAAGCCATACAACTCATTTTTCCCTAGTAGAATTCGCATCATAATCCCATTTAAAACCTGTCGTATTCTAATGGGAATCCAATTCGATCTTTTTGCAAAAACATCCGAAGGTACCCCGAAGACAAATTTTGGTATAATGCGATAGCCTCTTCTCCAGGAAATAGATGTTTTCTTACTTACTCGACTAGTTTCAACAGCTACATCACAAGCGGAATTTCCACCACCAATAACCAGCACTTTTTTATCTTTAAAGGGCTCTGCTTTTTTAAATTGATGAGAATGCAAATATTCTCCAGTGAATTTTCCAGAATACTCAGGCCATCTCGGCAGCCAATGATGACCGTTGCAAACAACAAGATCTGTAAATGATTCTGTTTTGGGAACTCCATTTTTCTCGGTAGTCACTTCCCATTCTTGATTGCTTATTCTGTTGCAATGCACGACTAAAGTTTCAAACTCGATATACTGGTAAAGCGCAAAATGCTTTGCATATGCCTGAAAATATCTACGCAGCTCATCATGGGATGGATAGTCGGCTACTGTTTTATCAAAATCGTCAAAAGTAAAATCATCGTATTGTGATAAGGTTTTTGAACTTATTATATGTGTTGTTTCAAAAACACTACTGTGGCTTTCTTTTTCAGAAAATATCCAATTACCTCCCACTTGATTATTCCGATCATAACAAACAACTTCAATCCCTTCGTCGAGAAGGTTTTTAACTGCCGTAATGCCCGAAGGACCAGCGCCTATTACACAGACTCTTTTATGCATTATCAACTTTTATTAGGGGTAAATTTAGAGAGAATATCAGCAATATTGGTAACCAAAATATCTGCATTCTCTTTATTAAAATACAATGGGGGTTTTATTTTTATTACATTGTCATAGGGACCATCTGTACTTACTAAAATATGTCGATTCCTTAATTCGTTCTTTATGATAGAGGCCAGTTTTGTATTCGGTTTTTTCTTCTTGGTAATTAAATCGATTCCTAAGAATAATCCGCTACCTCGTACATCACCAATTTCTGGGACTTCTTTTTTAAGTGCTTTTAGTTTTCGCTTAAGATGATTTCCAACCTTTTTTGCATGCTGCTGCAGCTTTTCAGCTTCAATGACATCTAGCACAGCCTCTCCTATTGCACATGATACTGGATTCCCGCCAAAAGAGCTAAAAAACTCCATTCCGTTCTCAAAAGATTTTGCGATTTTGTTAGTCGTTACAACAGCCGCGAGCGGATGCCCATTACCAATGGGTTTTCCTAAGACAACAATATCTGGGACTACATCATGCATTTCAAATCCCCAAAAATGGTTTCCTAACCTCCCAAATCCGACTTGCACCTCATCGCTAATACAAAGTCCACCTTGCTTTCTTATTTCTAGATACATTTTTTTTAAATACCCTTTAGCCAAAGGTATTTGTCCGCCACAACCTACAATAGGCTCCGCAATAAAGGCTGCAATTTCTCCTTTGCTTTTTGATAGTAATTTTATAGCATCCTCTGCATATTTTTTTCCAGTTTTTTGAGTATTTCCGGTGTACTTTCCATTAAAAGTATCTGGCAACCTCACTTGAATAATATGATCTTTTTGTCCAGCCCCTCCCTTATTAGCATATTTATAATGACTAATATCAATTCCGTTTCTCGTATTCCCATGGTAGCCGTGCTCGATCACAGCAATTTTTCTTTTTTTGGTATGTACTAAAGCAAGTCGAGTAGCAAGGTCGGTTGCCGCACTGCCAGAATTTACAAAAAATATTTTGGTAAATACTTTGGGAAACTTACCGAGCAATTTTTCAGAATAGCTGTTTAATTGCGAATATAAATACCTAGTATTAGTATTTAATGTTGCCATCGTTTGCTGACCTGCTACCACTACTTTCGGGTGGCAATGACCTACAATCATAATATTATTGTAGGCATCGAGAAAAGTGTTTCCCTGAGCATCATACATATACTGCAAGGCAGACTGAGTCATTTCTATTGGCCTTTTATAACTCAACGAAAGTGCTTTACTCGTGTACTTCTTTCGCTCTTTAAGGCTATAGCTTGTACTCTTTTTTAAAACAGATGAAAATCCAGCTGCTTTTCTAAAAGTGTCTTTTGCCTTTAGAGGGTTAATAGCTATCCATTGATGCAATAATTGCCATGCAGGTTTTTCAGTTATTGTGATATAATCCGAATTAGGGTTTCCTTTTTTGTGAAAAGCGGAATTGCACAAACTCGTACATAAACGCGCTGCTACTAAATAATACAACACATTTAGCTCTTCTTCAAGAAGTGCAAATTGTTGATGAAATCCTCTTATGATCGGAATTGCGGACTTAAGAGGATTTTTTTTATCCAAAAGACCATAGGTAATGGCTATAGCAAGATCGTTAATGATTGGCGAATAACACATATCGCCAAAATCAATAATACCCGATACCTTGCCCTTTTTAGTGAGCACATTCCAGTTGTTTGCATCACTGTGAATAATACTTTTTCTAAGTGAATGTATTATGGGACTAACATGTAGTTCATGTTGCATAAAAAAATACTCCACCAAAGTTCGATCCTGAGCATTTTCAATATGCGGAATTAGTCGTTTATTAAGATAGAAATGCCGCAGATCCCACTCAGTAACTTTTGCGGCGATATCCGAATCCTTAAGCCCTAAAAGTTCCTTATTCATTATCCCTAGAAAAGCACCGAAAGATTCTAGCAATCTATCAGTATGTTTTACATCAGCTAAAAAAGCACCTTTAATAAAAGTGAGTAGTCGGTAAATATGTTTTGCGTCAATAACAACTAATTCACCAGCTGTTGATTTAATGGTCTTTGGGAATTCAAATGGATGGAGATTTTCTAGTACACGAAGTACTGCGCTCTCGGAATGAATTAGGTTTACATTTTCATCCGTTTTTGGATATTGCTTAAGAACATAGGTATCACTTCCTGAATCAACTTTATAATTAATACTTCCGTAACCTTCTAACCTTTTAAGTTTAGCTTCTCCTATCCCGTAATATCGGTAAAGTACCTCTTTGTATTTTTTCATGACATATTGCTAAAAAAATACTCGAACAAAAGGAGCATAGGGCTCAGCATAAATACTATCATTTTCGTCATATAACACATCATAACGAATACCTACAGTTACATTTCCTGTATTGTAACCAAGTCCTAAATACAATGCTGGGTACCAATAATTTTCATCGATAAAATCGGATTCAAAATTCCGATCCACATTTAAAATCTCAAACTCCGCAGAAGTTTGTATTTCTGGGATGGGGCTGTAAAAATTTAAAATACTCGCACCTAGCACTGTTGAACTAAAGTCATTTCTTGATTTCACATAGGAACCAGAAAGCCCTAAACCAGTAGCAAATTGGGGACTAAATTGATAAATAGCAGAAGGCGCTAGTGATCCGCTAAAAAAACCATCTCCAAAACTAAGTCCCACACCCCCACCAAAACGTACATTTTCCCAAAAATTGGACTGTGTTTTGTTAGCGCTTACTTGCGCAAACGACAAATGTGCAAAACAAAGGGACATTATTAAAGAAAATGCTATTTTTTGAAAATTATAAGTCCTTTTTTTCATTAGTCTTTAATTTAGTGCAACGCACAGCTAAAATACAAAAACGGGTATTCTATGTATTTCAAATATTGTATTTTTGTTGTTCACGTTTACGACGCATTTGCGAAACGAATAATACATGGATAAATATTCCTTTTTAAACGCCGCACACACTGCTTATTTTGCGGAATTATACGATCAATACTTAGTTAATCCCGATGCTGTTGAACCAAGTTGGAGAGCCTTTTTTCAGGGCTTTGATTTTGGCTCAGAAACAGCTTCAGAAAATGGCCTGGCTTTTTCATCCAACAGCGAAGAAACAGGTGTTTTATCTGAGTCAGTTCGAAAAGAGTTTCAGGTTGTACAGTTAATAGACGGTTACCGTTCTCGTGGACATCTATTTACTAAAACAAATCCGGTACGAGAACGTCGTAAATACGAACCCACATTAGAACTTTCTAATTTTGGGTTGAGCGATGCAGATCTAGACAAAGCCTTTTCTGCTGGTGAAATTTTAGGAATTGGAAAAAGTACTTTAAGAGAGATTGTAAAACATCTTGAAGATATTTATTGCGACGCAATCGGTGTAGAGTATATGTATATACGCAAACCTGAACGTGTTAAATGGATTCAGGATTGGTTGAATGTAAATGACAATCATCCCAAATTTTCTGCTGATCAGAAAAAACACATTCTAAAAAAATTAAACGAAGCTGTTTCTTTTGAGAGCTTTCTACATACCAAATATGTTGGACAGAAGCGTTTCTCATTAGAAGGAAACGAATCACTTATCCCAGCATTAGACGCTGTGGTGGAACGAGCAGCTGATCTTGGCGTGAAAGAGTTTGTAATGGGAATGGCACACCGCGGTCGTTTAAATACGCTGACAAATATCTTCGGAAAATCGCCTAAAAATATATTTAGTGAGTTTGATGGCAAAGATTATGAAGAAGCCATTTTTGATGGAGATGTAAAATACCATTTGGGCTGGACTTCTAAAAGGGAAACCGACTCGGGGAAACAAATCAATATGAACATTGCTCCTAACCCATCTCACCTTGAGACTGTAGGTGCTGTGGTTCAGGGTATTACCAGAGCAAAACAAGATAAGTATTACCAGGACGATTTTTCTAAAGTACTACCAATTGTTGTACATGGTGATGCCGCAATTGCCGGACAAGGTTTAGTGTACGAAGTTGTGCAAATGGCACAGCTTGATGGTTACAAAACCGGCGGAACCATTCATATTGTAGTAAACAATCAAATCGGATTTACCACTAATTACTTAGACGCCAGATCGAGTACCTATTGTACTGATGCGGCCAAAGTAACCCTATCTCCAGTATTACATGTAAATGCTGATGATGTTGAGGCCGTGGTACACGCATCGTTGTTTGCATTAGATTATAGAATGACCTTTGGGCGCGATGTTTTTATTGATCTATTGGGGTATAGAAAATACGGGCATAATGAAGGTGATGAACCTCGTTTTACACAACCAAAATTATATAAGGCGATTGCCAAACATTCCAATCCGCGTGATATATATGCTGATAAATTAAAAGTGGCTGGTATTGTTGAAGATGGACATGTAAAACAACTTGAAAAAGACTATAAAGCATCCCTTGAAGAAGATTTAGAGGATTCTCGTAAAATTGAAAAAACGGTCATTACACCGTTTATGCAAGATGAATGGGAAGGCTTTACACGTGTTGATGAAAAGGTTATGCATGATGTGGTTGACACTAGCTACCCCAAAGATAAACTAACTCAGATTGCCAAAGTAGTTACCAAACTTCCGGAAGACAAAAAATTCCTTCGTAAAATAGAACGATTGATCGGTGCTCGACAAAAAATGTTTTTTGAAAGCGACGCATTAGATTGGGCAATGGCAGAAACACTTGCATATGGCAGCTTGATTGAAGAAGGTTTTGATGTACGCATGTCTGGACAAGATGTAGAGCGAGGTACTTTTTCGCATCGTCATGCTGTTGTTAAGGTAGAAGATTCTGAGGAAGAAGTGTTGTTATTAAACAAGCTTGGCGAGCATCAAAATGGAAATTTTTACATATACAATTCACTATTATCAGAATATGGTGTTGTTGGTTTCGACTATGGCTATGCCATGGCAAGCCCAAAAAGCCTGACTATCTGGGAAGCACAATTTGGAGATTTCAGTAATGGAGCTCAAATTATGATCGATCAGTATATTTCATCTGCCGAAGATAAATGGAAGCTACAGAATGGTCTGGTAATGCTGCTACCTCATGGTTATGAAGGACAAGGAGCAGAACATTCTAGTGGCCGCATGGAACGTTATTTACAGATGTGTGCAAAGGACAACATGTTCATTGCGGACTGTACTACCCCTGCAAATATGTTTCATTTACTACGCCGACAAATGAAAGCGCATTACCGTAAACCTTTAATTGTTTTCACACCCAAAAGCTTATTACGTCACCCAAAAGTTGTTTCTAGTGTTGACGAATTTGCCAATGGACGTTTTCATGAATTAATTGATGATGAAACAGCAGATGCTAAAAAGGTAAAAACAGTTGTATTTGTGACTGGTAAATTTTACTACGATTTGTTGCAGCGCAAAGAAGAAGAGAAGCGGAATGATGTCGCATTGGTGCGAATAGAACAATTATTCCCATTGCCAGCAGATGAAATGCGCAAGACCATTAAAAAGTACAGCAAGGCCGATGATATTGTCTGGGCACAAGAAGAACCTAGAAATATGGGAGCATACTCACATATGTTAATGCATTTTGATGAAGCAAAACAATTTAGATTTGCCTCAAGAAGAGCTTACGGTGCACCAGCAGCGGGTAGTGCAACACGATCAGCAAGACGTCATAAGGAAGTTATTGATTACGTATTTGACAAAACAAAAAACAACCAGCGTTAAGAAGCCGATGAAAAAGGTAATTACCATCCTAATTTATTTGCTATTTGCAACAGGTTTTTCGCAAGAACGCGAAGACCATGCTTTAATGGCAAATAAGTTTATGTCATTATATAATGCTGATGATTACGAAGGTATTTTCAATACGTTTGATGATAATATGAAAAACGCATTACCAAAAGAAAAGGCAATTGCATTTTTCAAAGGGAATGTGAGTCCGCTAGGCAAACTAAAGTCGATGGAGTTTACGGGTATTGAACAAGGTACTCATTTATATAAATCAACTTTTGATCAAACTGTTTTTGATATTCTATTGTCAGTAAATGATAGTAATCAAATGAATGGGCTTTTGATTAAACCACACAAGCCTAAAAACTTACCCACTTTAGATCGCAATACCACTAAAATGATTCTTCCATTTAAGGAAAAGTGGTTTGTTTTTTGGGGAGGTACTACAGTAGAACAGAACTATCATATGGCACAGGAAGTACAACAATATGCCTATGATCTAATGATGGCCGAAAATGGAAGTTCGCATAAAGGAGATCCTAAAAAAAATGAGAGCTACTTTGTTTTCGGAAAAGACATAATTGCTCCATGCGATGGTAAAATTGTGAAAGTAGTAAAAGGTGTTCATGATAACATTCCAGGGGAAATGAACCCGAAAGATTTAACAGGAAACACGTTGGTTTTAGAAACTGACAAAAAAGAATATGTGTTGTTTGCCCATCTTAAGCAAAATTCGATTCTTGTAAAAGAAGGAGAAATGGTCAAACAAGGACAAACCATAGCGCAATGTGGCAATTCAGGCAATTCTACTGAAGCTCACTTGCATTTACAGCTTCAAAACGTGCCTGACTTTTTTCAAGCTACAGGAGCAAAATTATTTTTTGATGAGATTATGGTAAATGGTCAGATCAAAAAAGATTACATACCAGTTAAAGAAGATTTTATTCAGAATATAAAGAAATAAACAAATGATCCTAGAAATGAAAGTCCCTTCACCGGGAGAATCAATTACCGAAGTAGAAATCGCAGAATGGTTGGTTGCCGATGGAGATTATGTTGAAAAAGACCAAGCAATAGCAGAGGTCGATTCAGATAAAGCTACGCTTGAACTTCCTGCTGAGGCAAGCGGAACAATTACCTTAAAAGCCGAGGAAGGTGATGCCGTAGCGGTAGGACAAGTCGTTTGTTTAATTGACACTAGCGCTGCAAAGCCGGACGGTGATGCTGCACCGGCAAAAGAAGAAAAGAAAGCAGAAGCTCCAAAAAAGGAAGCACCTAAACCAGCTGCGACAAAAGATACCTATGCAACAGGAACTGCTTCACCAGCCGCTAAAAAAGTACTTGCTGAAAAAGGAATTGAAGCAAAAGATGTAAAAGGTACTGGACGTGATGGCCGTATTACTAAAGACGACGCTAAAAAAGCAATGCCTTCTATGGGTACTCCAGGTGCAGGTGCACGCAGTAGCGAACGTAAAAAATTATCAATGCTTCGTCGTAAAGTGGCTGAGCGCTTGGTTAGCGCAAAGAACGAAACTGCCATGCTTACTACCTTTAACGAGGTAGATATGAGTCCGATTTTTGCATTGAGAAAACAATATAAAGAGACTTTTAAAACTAAACATGGTGTAAGCCTTGGTTTTATGTCATTCTTTACCAAAGCTGTGACAAGAGCATTGCAATTATATCCTGATGTAAATAGTATGATTGACGGGGATTACCAGATCAAATACGATTTCTGTGATATTAGCGTAGCCGTTTCAGGACCAAAAGGATTAATGGTCCCTGTAATGCGTAATGCCGAAAATTTGAGTTTTAGAGGAGTAGAATCTGAAATCAAAAGATTAGCAATTCGTGCAAGAGATGGACAGATTACTGTTGACGAAATGACTGGTGGGACATTTACTATATCAAATGGTGGTGTATTTGGCTCAATGCTATCAACACCTATTATCAACCCGCCGCAATCAGGAATTTTAGGAATGCACAATATCGTAGAGCGACCAATTGCAAAAGATGGTCAGGTAGTAATAGCGCCTATTATGTTTGTAGCACTTAGTTATGACCACCGCATTATTGATGGGCGCGAATCAGTTGGATTCTTAGTTGCCGTTAAAGAAGCTTTAGAAAATCCAGTAGAATTATTGATGGATAATAATCCAGAGAAAGCATTGGAACTATAAGAAATTTCAATTTATAAAAACAAAAAACCTGGCCTTCAACTGCCAGGTTTTTTTGTGTAATAACCCCAAATCATCACACCTAAACAAATTATTAATTGCCCGTAGTTGTTTTATTATTGAGTGAGTAAAAACCAAATGTTATTCACTAATACAGCTGCCGACAATACGAGTATAGTTGCAGTTATGATCAATGTTCTTCTGGACTCTTCGGTTTGTACTCTCATGATTTCTAAGTTTTAGAAACCCTGATCCTCGCGAGGATGACCAGGGTTAGGTTAAACACTTTAGGCCCCCTTACCTGCCTAAATCATTTATACAAATATGCAATCATAGGAGCTTTTGCACAATACGTAGTACCACGTATTTTTCGAAATATTGAATTTTATTAATTGACTGTCAGACTATTATACAAATTTCAATCAACAAGTCTTTGGTCAAGTTTAGAGCATAAATAAAAGATGAACAATAGAAGACAATCTTGTATAAAGTCCTAATATGTTTAACTATTTATAAAAATGAAGCTTTATAGGTAAGTCACTTTAGATTAAAAACGTGCTATGTTCTTTTGCCCAGAGCAGTAAACTATTTGTCTTAGGTGTTAAGTCAAGTTTTGAAATGATATTACTACGATGTTTTTCTACCGTCCGCGCCGAGATAAAAAGTAACTCAGCAATCTCTTTGTTAGAATTATCTTCGGCAATAAGTTTAAGGATCTTTTTTTCGGAAGGTGTAAGCAGTTTGAGCTTCTCATCTGCCTGTTCATCGACATTTAGGCTTTGCGTAATATTTGGACTAAAATACGGCTTTCCTTCTATGACAGAATTTAGGCATACTTCGATTTCCTCAATGGCAAACTCTTTCAAAATATAACCGAAAATGTTGAGCTCTTTTGCCTGAAGATACAAGTCCTTTTCCCGGTGTAACGTTATCAATACTACTTTTGTTTCTATCTTATTCTTCTTGCAGGCTGCCGCGACTTCAATACCTGACATAATAGGCATTTGAATATCGAGTACCGCTATATCCGGTTTATCCTTTAAAATAGCATTATAGGCGGCGTTACCATCGGGATATTGCCCAACGATATTAAACCGTTTTTCTGATAAAAAATCATGCAAGCCTTTTAACAACAAAGGGTGGTCGTCAGCTATAATGATCGATGGTTTCATGCTGCAAGGGGTATGGTAAACGCTAAGGTAGTACCTTTATTTTTTTCTGAATCAATTTTCATACTACCATTTAACAATTTTGTACGCTCTTTTAAGGTTTTGAGACCTAGACTTTTAAAATCGTTATATCGCTCAGAAAAGTCAAAACCCTTCCCGTTGTCTTTTATAATGATTTGAACTTGCTTCGCTTCTTTAATAACTTCTACACGTGCAGCCTGAGCATTGGCATGCTTAATAATATTGTTTAAACTTTCTTGAACAATTCGAAAGATATTGACCTCTTGTTCTGATTCGAAAACATTTTGAATATTGTCAACTTCTGATGAAATAAAAATATCTGTACTTTCATCAAGTTGATTCACAACATTCTCAATAGCCTTTGTCAGGCCAAGTTCTTCTAACTGAAAAGGATGCAAAGCGCGAGATATGCTCCTTACTTCTTCAATGGCATCGTTGACAATACTTCCTGTTTCTTTATCATCATTTAAAATTACCTTGTTTTTAATAAGAAGTAAACTCTGCCCCAGACTATCGTGCAGATCTTTAGAGATTCGTTTTCGTTCTTCTTCTTGTGATTGCAACAATTGTTGACTAAACTCCTCTTGCTGTTGTTTCGTTTTTTTAAGATATGCTCTATTTCTTATTAAATAAACAATTAAAAATAGCAAACTAATACCAGCAATCGACAATACTAGGACGCGTTGTTTAGTACTGTTTTTTTGTTCTAAAAGCTCGACCTCCGATGTTTTTTTGATTAGTTCTTTTTCTTTACGCTCGGTTTCATACAGTGTTTGGTAAAATAGAAAGGTATTTGTTTTGTTCGCATTAAAAATGGAATCTCGCACAGTAGTACCGTCTTTATAATATGTATAGGCTGTGTTGTAATCTTTCTTCTCTTCGTACAATTCGCCTAATTGTCTTTTTGTTAAAGCGAGTACTTCTTTAGACTGCATTTTCTCTAATAACTCTTCACGCTTTTTGAAATAGCCTATTGCTTTATCAATATTACCAAAGCTTCGTTCAAAATATGCTTTTGCTGCAAAGTTGTGTTGACTTAAAGGAATTATGTTTTTGGTTTCTGGCTCTCGTTCTATCATACGATTAAGATGAATAGAAGCATTCTTTTTATCCTTCTTAGTTGAAAACCCCTTCACCAGATTTATACGGATATAATTGTCATACCAAATATCATCGTTTAATTTTTCGAGGTTGAAGGCTAGGGCCCGCTCTAAAACCTTTTGTTGCTCGTCTAACTTATTCTGTTTTCCTAAGTCTATCGCTTGATTAACTAAACTACCAACTGCAGTACCATAATCCTCAGCTTTAACCGCATTTTCAATGACTTCATTTTGAATTTTAGCAGCTTTTTCAGTAAATCCGTTTCTAGAATAAATAATACTGATGTTCTGTTGAATTCTAAAAAAGTAGGCAGTATCCTTTAACTGCTCGTAATATTGCCCCGCATTTTCGTAATCTTTGATAGCTTCAACATACTTACCTAAAATATCATTGCATTGACCTCTGTATAAATATGAATCCGCAACCTGTACTGAATCTTTACTAGATAGCTCCTGAATCGCTTTGGTATAAAGAGCTATCGCTTCTTCGTTATCAACATCTCTTGCATTCATTGCTTTGCGCAAATAGAATTTACCTATAACCGATGAATCTTTGGCTTTGCTTAAATGAGTCTCTAGTCGGTCGAAAAGCTTATCAGCTTCTTCTTTTTGATTTTGCTTATTACGAATTGTACCATACAAATGCGTACCGCGAGCGATCATACGATCATACAATTCTAATTTTTCGGTCAGATCTATAAACTGTTTAGAAAATGAAACATACTCATCGGTTTCATCTTCTTTTGTGAAATTGACCAAAGAATCTAGAGCCTCAAGCTTTTCTTGATCATTACTGGTAGTATTCAGTATTTTTTTATAATAATCAATATCAAATTTTTGCTGTGCGTTTAAGGTAAGGGAACATAAAACCAGCGTGATTATAGAAATTATTTTTTTCATAATCCGGTCTGTTAGTTAGGTGTGCAAAATACAAAATAAGGTATAAAAAAAACGCGACTGGTTAGGCCGCGTTCTTACACTATTCAAATAAGTTTTTACCCGAAAATGGTGTAAAGGTTAATTGCTACTCCTACAATCATAAGCGCAATGGCTACTATAGGATAGTAAATAAGATAATGATCTTGGTTGGTAATTTCGTTTAATTGTTTCATGCCCGCTTGTTTTAGATTAGATACTTAATTGCAAACCTGCATTTACCAATTACTAATCTCCATAACAAATTTATAATAAAGTACAGTTCTGGTCAACGGGGAAAACACCCTTTTTTAAGTCTACAACCTACGGTTGCAGTTGGCGGTTTTCAATTTTGATTGCCAAACAAAAAATCACATGTTTTTACAATTAAAAACTCGCACTAAAAACCTAGCTAAACAATTAGCTTTTGGGTGTTTGTAAAATAAAGATATAATCGTACATTTGCAGCCCGTAAATTGAACGTGGTTTCAGTACGGAAAATGGAATGTTTAATATGCTTGTAATAACAAGCAAAAAAATTATTAGTGTGAACACATTAAGTTACAAAACTGTTTCAGCTAATAAAGCAACTGTTAACAAAGAGTGGGTTGTGGTTGATGCTGAGGGGCAAACCCTTGGTCGTATGGCTTCTAAAGTAGCAAAACTACTTAGAGGAAAATACAAACCTAACTATACTCCGCATGTTGATTGTGGCGATAATGTTATCATTATCAATGCAGAAAAAATCAACTTAACAGGTAAAAAGTGGGAAGAAAAACAATACATCCGCCACACAGGTTATCCTGGTGGGCAACGTTCGTTAACAGCGAATGAGGTGTTTGCAAAAAATCCTGCTAGCTTAGTTGAAAAGTCTGTTAAAGGAATGCTACCTAAAAACAAATTAGGTGCTGCTTTATTCAGAAACCTGACGGTATTTGTTGGACCAGAACACAACAAAGAGGCTCAAAAGCCTAAAACGATTAATTTAAACGATTTAAAGTAATGCAAGTAATTCACAAAATCGGCCGTAGAAAAACGGCAGTTGCCCGTGTGTATGTTTCTGAAGGAAAAGGGAATATCACGGTTAACAATCGTGAGCTGAATGACTACTTTACCACAGCTACTTTACAGTACAAAGTACAACAGCCTTTTGCCTTGACCGGTAACGAAGGTAACTTTGACGTTAAAGTAAATGTGTACGGTGGTGGTATTACTGGTCAAGCTGAGGCTGTTCGTCTTGCTCTTTCTCGCGCAATGTGTGAAGTGAATGAGGAAAACAGAACCGAGCTTAAACCAGAAGGACTACTTACTCGTGACGCACGAATGGTAGAACGTAAGAAATTCGGTCAGAAGAAAGCGCGTAAGAAATTCCAGTTCTCTAAGCGTTAATTGTCTATTGGACTCATCTCCAATATTCGTTCATTTAATTTTTGAAATAAGTTGTCGTTAACTACCTATTAATCTTGTATTAAAGGGAGTAGTTTAGCATCTAAACCAAGTCGTAAAAACGAAAGGTTGCTAATTTGACGGAACGTAAACTATTACAAATGGCAAAACAAATAGAAGTAAAAAACTTACTTGAGGCAGGTGTACACTTTGGTCACCTGACCCGTAAATGGGATCCGAACATGGCACCATATATTTATATGGAGCGTAATGGGATTCACATTATCAATCTTTACAAAACTGCTGCTAAGATTGAAGAAGCTAATGAAGCTTTAAAAAAGATTGCAGCATCTGGTAGAAAAATCCTTTTCGTAGCTACCAAAAAACAAGCAAAAGACATCGTTGCTGAAAAAGCAGCAAATGTAAACATGCCTTACATTACTGAGAGATGGCCAGGTGGAATGCTAACTAACTTTGTAACGATCAGAAAAGCTGTTAAGAAAATGGCATCTATCGATCGTATGAAGAAAGATGGTACGTTCATGACCCTTTCTAAGAAAGAGCGTTTACAAGTAGATCGTCTTCGTGCTAAATTAGAAAAGAACTTAGGTTCTATTTCTGACATGACTCGTCTTCCAGGAGCGTTGTTCGTTGTAGATATTAAGCGTGAGCACATCGCAATTAAAGAAGCACAGAAATTAAACATTCCAATTTTTGCAATGGTCGATACCAATTCTGACCCACGCGAAGTAAATTATGTGATTCCTGCTAACGATGATGCATCTAAGTCTATTGAGAATATCTTAGGACATGTTACTGAAGCGGTTGCTGAAGGTTTGGCTGACAGAAAAGCTGATAAAGATGCTAAGAAGGAAGAGGTAGCTAAAAAAGAAGAAGCTCCAAAGGCAGAAGCTGTTGCTGAAGAAACTACTCCGGAAGTAGCGAAAGAGGCAAAAGCAGAAGCTGCTCCTAAGGCAGAAAAGGCTCCTAAAGCTGAAGCAAAAACAGAAAAGCCAGCAAAAAAGGCTCCTGCTAAAAAAGCGAAGGCTAAGAAAGAGGAAGAAGAAAAAGCCGCCGAATAATTTCATTTAAAAACAATATTTAGATAATGGCCGCTCTTTAATTTTAGCGGCCATTATTTACATAATTTAAATACTTACAGAAATGGTAAAAGTTACCGCCGCAGAGGTAAATAAATTAAGAAAAGCCACTGGTGCTGGTATGATGGATTGTAAAAAAGCCTTAGTTGAAGCTGAAGGTGATTTTGACAAAGCAATCGAAGTACTGCGCAAAAAAGGACAAAAAGTTGCTGCAAAGCGTGCTGACAGAGATTCTTCTGAAGGTGTTGCTGTAGCTAGAGTTAATGATGATAAAACACAGGCTGTCGTATTTTCATTAAACTGTGAAACTGATTTCGTTGCAAAAAATGACGATTTTGTCGCTTTAGCTGATCAACTTGCTGATATAGCAATGACTGTTGATTCTAAAGATGCATTTTTAGCAGCCGATTTTAACGGTATGACCGTTGCCGATAAGCTTACTGAGCAAACTGGTGTAATTGGTGAAAAAATCGAGATCGGTGGTTTCGAAAAGTTAAGTGCTGATTTTATCGGTTCATATGTTCATGGTAAAAAAATCGCTGCAGTTGTAGGTTTGTCTGACAAAGCTGACAAAGCTGAGCAGTTGACTAAAGAATTAGCAATGCAAGTAGCTTCTATGGGAGCCACTTCATTATCATACAAAGGGTTCGATCCTGCTTATGTAGCTGCTGAAACTGAAGCAAGAATTGCTGAAATCTCTAAGGAGAATGAAGAATTAGCTCGTTTAGGAAAGACATTGAAAAATGTACCACAATACATTTCAATGCTACAATTAACTCCTGAAGTTATGGCTAAAGCAGAGGCTGATGCAAAAGAGCAATTAAAAGCTGAAGGCAAGCCAGAGCAAATTTGGGATAGAATTCTTCCTGGTAAGATGGAGCGTTTTGTTTCTGACAATACGACTTTAGATCAAGAGCAGTGTCTTTTAGATCAAAAATTCATCATGGATGAGAAGAAGACGGTAGAAGATTACGTAAAAACTTTTGGTGACGTTACTGTTGTCGATTTTAAAAGAGTTTCTTTAGTGTAAGTTTCACTTATTCTTTATAAATAATAAACCTGGTAAGTATTTTTTTAAATAGCTACCAGGTTTTTTTGTGTGAACTCATCGCCTACGAAGTTTCAAAAAACTTGAAAATTCCGTTTTATACTTCGCCAGCATATTAGTTATATTTGCAAAACTTCTACAACAAAAAATGCAATACAAAAGAATTTTACTTAAGCTCTCAGGCGAAGCACTTATGGGGGATCGTCAGTATGGTATCGATCCCAAACGCCTTTCAGAATATGCACAAGAAATAAAACAGGCTGTTGACAAAGGCGTGCAAGTCGCTATTGTTATTGGTGGCGGAAACATCTTTAGAGGAGTCGCAGGAGCAAGTGCCGGTATGGACCGTGTTCAAGGTGATCATATGGGAATGCTCGCAACGGTAATTAATGCATTAGCATTGCAAAGCGCTTTAGATAATGCCGGAGTACAAACAAGAGTACAATCTGCCATTAAAATAAATGAAGTTGCCGAGCCTTTTATAAGAAGAAGAGCCCTACGCCATTTGGAAAAAGGAAGGGTTGTTATTTTTGGTGGAGGAACGGGGAATCCTTATTTCACTACCGATTCTGCTGCAGCCCTACGCGCAATAGAAATTGAGGCCGATGTAATCTTAAAAGGAACACGTGTCGATGGTATTTATACATCCGACCCTGAAAAGAATAAAGACGCAACCAAATTCGATGCTATTTCTTTTGAAGATGTGCTGAAAAAAGGCCTAAAAGTTATGGATACTACTGCATTTACCTTGAGTCAGGAAAACGAATTACCCATTATTGTTTTCGATATGAATAAGAAAGGAAACCTATTAAAAATCGTTTCTGGAGAAAATGTTGGAACCAAAGTAAACCTATAACCTCATTTGTGGCTTAATATTTGAAATGCTATTTTTACAATAAAGCAATTGTATTATGAACGATGAAATTCAATTTATATTAGATGCTACCAATGAGTCAATGGAAGCTGCTATAGCTCATTTGGTCAAGCAATTAGCTAATATTCGTGCTGGCAAAGCCAGTCCTTCTATGTTAGGCAGTGTGATGGTTGATTATTATGGTACGCAAACCCCACTAACTCAAGTGGCAAATGTTAATACCCTAGATGGTCGTACTATTACGGTTCAACCTTGGGAAAAATCGATGTTACAGGAAATTGAGCGTGGAATCATGATGGCAAACTTAGGTTTTAATCCCATGAATAATGGAGAAACTGTTATTATCAATGTTCCGCCATTAACAGAAGAGCGCCGTAGAGACCTTGCAAAACAGGCCAAAGCCGAAACGGAAGATGCAAAAGTAGGCGTGCGAAATGCCCGTAAAGACGCAAACAACGATATTAAAAAAATAGAAGACGCATCAGAAGATGTAAAGAAAAATGCTGAGATCGATGTGCAAAATTTAACTGATAAACATATTAAGCATATAGATGATATTTTTGATTCTAAGGAAAAAGAGATTATGACTGTATAGTTTAGTTTTTAGTAGACAGTAACAAGTTTAAAGCATCTACCTTATTCGGAAAGATGCTTTTTTATTTTATCCAGTTTGATAAGCTATTTTCTATTTTCCTTAAATCCAGAATCGCACTTCATACTTCCTAAATATTCAATTACCTTTGCCAGCAGTAAAAACAGCGAATGGCAACATTAAATACCTCAGGTTTTTGGCCAACCGTATCGAGGATCATTCTTAGAAATCGCATTTTAATTCTTGTTTTGCTCGTAGCAGCTACGGCTACGCTTGGAACACAATGGAAACATATGCGCTTTACCTATACCGAGGCCAATTTGCTGCCTGATGATCATGAGGTAAACGTTACTTACAACAAGTTTCTAGATATCTTTGGTGAAGAAGGAAATTTGATCGTGCTCGCGGTAAAAGATCCCGCACTTTTTACAGTTAGAAATTTCAATGCTTGGAACAAACTTAGCAAACGATTTAATGCGTTTCCTGAAGTTGAAGCCGTCATTTCGGTTGGTGATCTAAAAAAACTAGTCGCAGACAGAAAGAATGAAACCTTCGTACTTGAAGATCTCATTAAAACCAAACTCGAATCGGCAGATCAGGTTTCAAAAATTAAAAAAGAGCTTTTTGAAAACCTCCCTTTTTATGAAAGTCTTCTATATAATAAAGAAAGTGGCACATTGCGCACTGCGGTTTATATTGATAAGAGTATTGTCAATACATCCGTTAGAAAAAACTTTGTATTTAATGAGTTAATACCGCTAATTGAAAGTTTTGAAGAAGAAACTGGACTTGACGTTCGCGTAAGTGGTATGCCCTATGTTCGTACGCTTAATGCCCAAAATATTGTTGATGAAATAGGTCTATTTGTATTAGGGGCTCTATTGGTCACCTCATTTATTTTCTTCTTTTTCTTTCGATCATTTCGAGCCACTTTTATTAGTATGGTGGTTGTGATTGTTGGTGTAATGTGGGCTTTTGGTATTCTTGGACTGTTAAAATATGAGATTACTGTTCTTACCGCACTGATACCACCTTTGATTATAGTAATCGGAATTCCCAATTGTATTTTCTTCATTAATAAGTACCAACAGGAGGTTAAGAAACATGGCAATCAGGCAAAATCATTACAACGTGTAATATCTAAAATTGGGAACGCCACGCTAATGACCAATTTAACGACGGCTTCAGGGTTTGCTACATTCATTTTAACCAAAAGTCAGTTATTAAAGGAATTTGGTATCGTTGCATCTATTAATATCGTTGCCATATTCATTTTATCCTTATTGATCATTCCCATCATTTACAGCTTTATGTCATTGCCTAAAACCAAACATTTAAAGCATTTAAACAAACGATGGATAGGCAGGTTTGTAGGGTGGATGGAACATGTAGTTCGCAATCATAGAATTGAAATTTATGTTGTTTCACTAGTACTACTTATTATGAGTATTATTGGTATTTATCAGATAAAAATTTCAGGTAGTCTTATAGAAGATATGCCTAAACGAGCCGACTTTTTCGACGACATCCGCTTTTTTGAAGAAGAATTTGATGGCATTATGCCATTAGAAGTAATGATCGATACTAAGCGGAAAAATGGAGTCATGAAGCTCTCCACGCTAAAGCGTATGGATGAGTTAGAAAACTTGATTGATGAAACTCCTGAGTTATCCAAAACTATTTCTGTAACCAATTTGGTCAAGTATTCTAAACAGGCATATTATAACGGAAAACCCAAGTACTACCAATTACCATCTTCACAAGAGAATAGTTTCATTTTATCTTATGCGAAAAAGTCATCGGACAGCGCCAACTTACTTAATAGTTTTGTAGATAGTACAGGCCAAGTAGCCCGCATTACGACTTTTATGCAAGACATAGGTACCGAAAAGATGGAAGATATCGAGGAATCTTTATGGTCCAAAATAAATAAGGTATTTCCTGAAGAACGCTATGAAGTAAGTTTAACGGGGAAAGCACTCCTATTTTTAAAAGGAACTAAATACTTGATTAATAATCTTGTCATCTCATTATCATTAGCGATAATTCTGATTGCCCTATTTATGGCCTATATGTTTCGTTCCTTTAGAATGATCATTATTTCATTAATTCCTAACTTACTGCCACTACTTATTACAGCAGGAATGATGGGGTTTTTAGGAGTGCCGATAAAGCCTTCAACTATATTAGTATTTAGTATTGCATTTGGTATTTCTGTTGATGATACCATACATTTTCTGGCAAAATACAGACAAGAACTACAAGCCAATCGCTGGAAGGTCACAAAATCGGTATATGCCGCTTTAAAAGAAACCGGTGTTAGTATGTTCTATACTTCTATAGTGTTGTTTTTTGGCTTTTCCGTATTTATGATCTCTAGTTTTGGCGGTACTGTAGCTTTAGGAGGTTTGGTTTCTGCTACTTTATTATTTGCTATGCTATCAAACTTATTGCTGCTGCCTTGCTTATTATTATCACTTGAAAAAAGTATTGCAAATAAGAAAATTCTTAAAAAGCCTGCTATTCAAATTCTACCAAAAGAAGATAAAGAAGTTAAGGTTGATCAAGATTTGACCTAATTAAGAAAAGGATTTTCTGAATTCTTAGTGGTATAAATTAAACGGGATTATATCTGTAGCCTTCTTGGATTATTTGTCAAATCCAATCTTGAGAGCAGTCAAAAACACCTCATTTCAACTTAACGAAATGTCATAAAATAACAAGCCCGCTGACAATGTCAGCGGGCTTGAGTAAGTTCCCCCAAACCTACCCTAAAAGTTGTTTTTATTAAATAAATAATAAAAACGATAACTATTGATTAATAGTTGCAACAAATATAGCATATCACTTTAGCGAGATAAAGGGGGTTTTTCCCCTAAATGAAATGTTAATTTACTGTAAAATCGCTGAAAACAAGCTATTTACAACATATTTTGTGGCCTTTTACCTACGTATTACTGATTTCTGTAACAAAATAAAACCCTAGTAAAAAATTAATGTCATTACTAAGCAAAAATTTATATTTGCAACCTTAAAAGACAACGAACGTTAAGATGAAAAACACAAAGGTTAAAGCGCTTTTGGCAAGCACAGACTTTTTGAAAGAGATTCAAGTAAGCGGATGGGTACGATCGTTTAGAAGCAATCGATTTATTGCTTTAAATGACGGCTCTACAATTCACAATATACAATGTGTTGTAGATTTCGAAAATACACCAGAAGCACTATTGAAAAGAATCACTACTGGAGCTTCAGTAAAAATTAATGGTACGTTAGTCGAAAGTCAGGGTAAAGGACAAACCGTAGAAGTTCAAGTTACAAAGGTGACTATTTTAGGTGATGCCGACCCGGAGGAAGTAAAACGAACTATTTTACAACCAAAACGTCACACCTTAGAGTTTTTACGTGAACAAGCGCATTTACGTGCCCGCACCAATACTTTTGGTGCAATTATGCGAGTGCGATCTGCTTTGTCATTCGCTATACATCAGTATTTTCAACAAAACGGGTTTTACTACGTAAACACTCCCATTATTACCGGTAGTGATGCAGAAGGTGCTGGCGAGATGTTTCGTGTGTCGACTTTAGATGAAAAAAACATTCCGCTTACCGAAGATGGTCAAGTAGATTATAAACAAGACTTTTTTGGCAAAGAAACCAACCTTACAGTATCTGGCCAATTAGAAGCGGAGACCTATGCTATGGGCATGGGGCAAGTATATACTTTTGGTCCTACTTTTAGAGCTGAAAATTCAAACACATCTCGTCACTTAGCTGAATTCTGGATGATAGAACCAGAGGTCGCCTTTTGTGAGTTAGATGGTAACATGGATTTAGCTGAAGATTTCATCAAATCTGTTCTTAAATATGTGATGGAAACTTGTCCTGACGATATTGAGTTTTTAGAAAACAGATTGATTCAGGAAGATAAGTCAAAGCCACAGGCTGAACGCAGTACTATGACGCTTCGTGAGAAGCTAAATTTTGTTATTGACAATAACTTTAAGCGCGTAAGTTATACTGAGGCAATTGAAATTCTTAGAAACAGCAAACCCAATAAAAAGAAAAAGTTTAAATACCTTATCGAAGAGTGGGGTGCTGACTTACAAAGTGAGCACGAGCGCTATTTAGTAGAAAAACACTTTGAGTGTCCAGTTATTTTATTTGATTATCCTGCAAATATCAAAGCATTTTATATGCGAATGAATGAAGATGGAAAGACCGTACGAGCCATGGATGTTTTATTTCCAGGTATTGGCGAGATTGCTGGAGGTTCACAACGTGAAGAACGCCTTGAGGTGCTTCAAGAACGTATTAAAGAAATGGGAATTGAAGAAGAAGAATTATGGTGGTATCTAGACTTGCGTAAGTTCGGCACAGTACCGCATTCTGGTTTCGGACTAGGACTTGAACGTTTGGTATTATTTGCAACTGGAATGGGTAACATACGTGATGCAATACCTTTTCCTAGAACACCATTAAATGCGGAGTTTTAAATAAAGTATCTAATAAAAAATATAAGCGCCAATTGAAAAGATCAATTGGCGCTTTTTATTTGCTATTGTTTTTCGGTTTATTTCAAATACAAACAATCTTTGTCATAGTCGATAACGGCCCTACCCTTTTTAAGAATGTCAGCACCAATAATGCCGTCAACCGGTTCCGCTTTGTGTTGCGTTAATGCAGTATTTACATGAGACATATTAAAGAGCACCAACACAACTTTTTTCTTTTTCCAACTACCAATCTCTAATATATTTTTATATGAAACTTTGGTCAGCATATCAGTCGCTCCTGCTCCAGCCGCTCGCACTTCCGAATCTTCAGCATCCAAATCAAAATTTTCAATAGCATCTAAACCTACACAAGAACTTGATGCCCCGGTATCAACAATAAAAAAACCTTTTCTTCCATTAATTTTAGCATTCATTGCATAATGATTGGTCTTTATTTTGGTAAGCTTAATTCGAGTATATCCTTTATCTAAAAGAAATTTTCTAAGACTTTTTCTCATAATTTCCTCACCTTCCTAGTTAGTCTTGAATTGAAATATTTGCGATTTTGATTTATTACCCTGGCTATCGTTCGTGGTTATTTGCCAATAATATGTAGTGCTCGCACTTGTATTCACTATCTGTTCAGCAGTAGTAACATTCCCGACAGCTTGTACAGGTGGCGAAACTGTATCAAAAACAACATCATAACTTGCAATATCATTATCAACATCGGCCGCTTGCCAACGTAGCGTAATGGAACCACTAGGCACGGTCGCTCCCATTTCTGGGCTTGGTGTCGAAGCAGGAAACGGTGGATGACTAACAATTCCCGGTCCCGCATTGTAAAAACGCCATGTTGGGCTCTCAGCCGGATCAGTATTTACTACTCCATTTGAAGTAACTGACCAACTATAAGGTGTCCCGCGATTAATTGTTATGTCAACCTCATTAGTTGTTGATTGTTCTGTTGATGTCGTATTTGTATCCAAATTCGTAAGTGTCACCACATAGTCATTAGTGGCATTACTCATAGTCCATCTAAAGGTAACTGTACTTTGTGTTGCGCTTAAAATAGTACCTTCATTACATTCAGAATTTTCCTCCGGAAAAATAAGCGTTGCAGCCGTTGGATTTGGTGGCGGTCCATCGTCTTTTTTGCAACTTATTGTTATCAATGCTAAAACTAAAGTAGCGGCCAACATTCTTTTCATAAACTTCATTATCGCTTTATAATTTTAAAACTTTCTTTTTGATTATTCGTTGCAACTTGAATAATATATGTGCCCGTTTTTAAATTGGAAATATCGAGTTGTCCAATGCCATTGCTGACATTTATTGATCTACTAAACAACAGAGCTCCATGTACGGTATGCACATTAACAACTGCTTGCTGATCATTCCCACTTCCTGCGGTAATAAATGCAGTACCATTCGTTACTGGGTTGGGATATAATTGAATAGCCTGACTATTAAATATAATACTTTCAACTACTTCACCTTGGCAATCTATATCGGTGCTGACCTTAAGTAAATTAATTCCCTTTTTTAGCGGTAGGGAAACCTCAGCTTCTTGTGTAGTTATAATCTCATTATTAAGGTTAATTCTATAGGTAGTTGCACCAGACAAATTTAATACAAGGGTACTACTCTCCTCTTCAATTCGACTAGAAACACTTAACGGATCAGGCTCGGTTATCACGATATCAAAACACTGTTCAAACGATGGTTCGACAGCCAACGTAAAACAAACGGTATAATTTCCGGCTGCAAGATCATCAAACGTCGTAGTGCCTGAAAAATCCCGCGTTAATGAAGCCGCTCCTGTTAAGGCAGCTTGAAATGTAAATGCCGTATTAGCAGATGTAATCATCAAACTACCATTATTACTATTTCTGCAGGTTTCTGAAGTGATTTGAAGTGTAAAGTTATTTGGTGGTAATGAAAAAATCGGACATCCCTCAGCATCCACCATGCTTCCTGCTGGAGTATTGGGGCAAATATCAGATGAATCAGGAACTCCATCATTATCTTCATCAGGAGTTAAAACTCCTTCGCCACATATTGTTAGTGCAACACTATTTAAAGAACCACCATCTATATCAAACCCGTCGTTTATTGTTAGTGTCCAAACACCGATTGAACTTTCACCATTAAATACCGAAAATGGCGTTGCTGGACTTACTAAACCAGCAATAGCTGGAGGAGTGCTACTACAATTAATTACACTACCAGCGTCATCAAAAGTGGCATTAATATCATCAAAATCTTCTCCACTGCCTGGATTACAGCTTCTATCAAAAACAGTCGATATAGTACCTTCGGGGCTTCTTAAAAGTATTGTAAGATCAGAAGGAAAAGTGTGTGATACATTTAAAGCAATATTTAGATCACTAATTACCAAATCATCAATGACATTTATTTGATATGTAACCGTCTGCTCACCATTAGGAAGAATTTCTAAATTTAAATTTTGAGTAAAATTATCCGAGCAGTTTATTTGAGCGGTAGTGAATGAGCGCACAGATGCGTATGGTCCCTGACCACAATCGTTAATTGCCCGTACCCGCCAAAAATATTGTGTATTGGGTGCCAATGCTGTCGGTATGTACTGACTGTTGGTTGTAGTTGCTTGCTCAGTTATTGCAGTAAAGGCAGCATCAGTCGCAAATTCTATTTCGTATTGCTGTGCATTAGTATCTTCATCCCATTCAAATTGTTGGTTGCTCAACACATTGGTTGCTGCATCAGCAGGATTAGATAAGTTGATTGTTCCGAAAGTACTATTGTTGACATCAAAATCGACCGTGATAGTTTTGTTTACTGAGGCTGAACTTGCTGAAACATCAATGTCATAATTCCCAACAGCTAGCGAAGCAGTTCCAGAAACTGTCATTTGCACAGTATCACCATCATTTACTGCTGTTGTAGGGTTAAACGTAACCGTGCTTCCTGTTGGCGGGTTGACCGCACTAAAAGTAGTTACCTCATTAAATCCTAGAAACGTATTATAGGTTAATGCATAGACAACATCATCAGGCTGGCATACTGTTTTACTAGTCTCATCTGGAGTTAACACGAACTCAGAATCAACTATTTCGAATACAGAGCCATTGATTGTAAAGAAGACATTATCAACTGCTTGAATCATAATTCGACCTTGATTTGTAGCATTATTACCAGGAACAATAAGATCAAAACTTCCGTTGTTAGATACGTTGGCCGCTAAAGTTGTATCAAAAGTTTGTCCTCCATCTTTTGACAATAAAATATTTACATTTTGAACATTAATAGGTGCAACGTCGGTATTGGCAACATCCCAAGTAATTGTTACAGTTTCGCCTGCATTCCATGTAAACGGGCTATTCTGAGAAGTAATTTGAAACGGTCCTGAATCACCATCTACCGTTATTCCCATTAAATCAGAATCTGTTTGCCCACCACCAATAACATTATCTCTTACCGTGAAAGCAAATTCCATAGTTCGCCCTACAGAGGGTAATACTTCAAAAGTAGGTGTTAAATTACCCGCCAGAATATCATTTAATGAAGGGAAATATCGTGATGGTGAAGCAGAAGGCCTTCTTGATCTAAAAAGTGGTCCCCCGGTATTAGTCGCTTCTGGTGTAACCTGATTTATTGCCTCCGGATCGTTTTGTTCCCATGTATAGGTCAGCACATCAGTTGCATCAGCATCGGTTGCTGTGCCAGTTAAAACAAATGGGGTTGAAATAGGAATCACATAGTCATTACCCGCATTAGCTTGAGGAGCATTATTCGTCAATGCAATTGTTTCAGCACATGATTCTCCAACACCGGTTTGTACAAAGGCCGAAATGTCCCTAATGTTTACATAATTAAAATAATCATCGCTATTGCCCTGTATGTTTGAAGCTGTGGTGGTACATATGCCAGCATATCCCATTATGGTCGTTCCACTTCCGGGCTCTACTTCCGCATTTCCACCCCCGGAACGGGCGCAATTTGCTGTTGCATTCTGCACGTGTAAACCTCCAAACTGATGTCCTATTTCATGGGCTACGAAGTCGATATCGAAAGCATCACCCGTCGGATTCGCGCGACCTGTATATGCACTTCCCTTAATTCCAGTTCTACAAACTGAACCAATATCTCCGGCATCACCTCCACCAGAAGTATTAAAACTATGGCCTATATCGTAACTACCATCACCTATAATATTATCAAGTGTGGTTTGTGTTTCGGTATTAAAATTTCCAGTGTATGGGTCGGCATTAACATCACCAAAAAAAATCACCTGATCATTGTTCGCAACAAGCTCCATCGTTATACCTAATTCAAGCTCGTAAATGCCATTTACACGGGTCATTGTATTATTCATCTGAGCCAAAATATCAGCGACTTCGGTGCCTGTATTCGCAAAGAAATTTCCATACTCCGCACTACAAGACAGCGCAAGCCTATATTTTCTTAAAGTACTATCGTTCGTATTTTTCTGTGTTGTACTATTAAAATTGGGGATTTTACCTCCAAAAGCGGAATCATCTAAAATACATTGCAACTCATCCTTAGTAGAAGTGATATCCTCTCTGGCATACACCACATATTGTTTTGCAGATACATCAGGTTCGATATAAACCGTCGATTTATTGGTAGATCGAATCATAAATTGCGCTCCTCGATGATCTACACTAAATCTTGCTTTTGCTGAAGGGTCATCGATACCCGTTGCGGCATATGATTTTATTGTTGGATATTTTTCTGCTAAAGCGGGATGCATAATAGAAGCCTCGTAAACATAAAAACGCTCCAAATTGCCATCAGCATTAGGCAGTATCATAATGGCTCCTCCCTGCTTAGCATTAATTCGTTTAGGAGCTTTTGCCAAGTTTTTTTTAAAAGCATCCATATTTAAAGTAAATACTTTTTGCTTTTTTAAGATAAGATTTGTCTTTTGTGTTATCGAAGATTTATCTTTGACTGTAGTCTTTGTCCAGTATGATTTTTGCGCAAAAACAACTGTAGTAAAAAGGAAGATGAAAATCGATATAATTTGGCGTAAAAATCTCAATGTCATAAGCATTTTTTGTGGTAGGACGCTAAACAAAGCTACATTTTTTAAAACGTAACAACTGCTATAAGCGTATTTTTTTGTGAAAAAATTCGATTCAATTCAATCATATAATTCAAACACTAGTTCGGTTGTTACTATAGGTACTTTTGACGGCGTACATATCGGACACCGAAAAATCATCGATAATCTTACAGAACAAGCTGCGGCTACTGGACTAAATTCAGTAATACTTACATTTTTCCCTCATCCTCGCATGGTGTTACAAAAAGATGTATCGATCAAGTTACTAAATACCATCAAAGAGCGTACCGATATTTTATCAGAGACAGGCCTCGACCACCTTATAGTTCATCCTTTTACCAAAGATTTTTCTCGTCTCACGGCGATTGAGTTTGTAAGGGATGTATTGGTAAATCAACTAAAAACAAAAAAAATCATTATTGGCTACGATCATCGTTTTGGTAGAAATCGAACTGCTGATATTAATGACCTGATCGAATTTGGGAAAACGTTTGATTTTGAAGTAGAACAAATAAGTGCCGAAGCTTTGAATGATGTTGCAATTAGTTCGACTAAAATTAGAAATGCATTGCATAACGATGGCGATGTTGCCAAGGCAAATAGTTATTTGGGCTATGAGTATACAATTGAAGGAACCGTTATTGTAGGAAAAGGCTTAGGAAGAACTATTCAATTTCCGACTGCCAACATTGCAGTTAAAGAATCATACAAACTGATTCCTAAAGATGGTGTTTACTTAGTGAGCGCAACATTAAATAGTGAAAAAGTGTACGGTATGACCAACATTGGTCAAAATCCTACGGTGAGTGATGAAGACACCAAAAAAATCGAAACCTATTTTTTTGATTTTGATGCTGACCTTTATGGAAAAGAAATTGAATTGCACTTTCTAAAGCGCTTGCGTAACGAGGTGAAATTTGAATCGGTAGCGGCGCTCAAAGAACAGTTAACGAAAGATAAATTACAATCATTAGATCTTATCAAGGCATATCACAATGCTTAACAAATGGCTTTTTAAACAAGTAGATAACTCGGCACTGATCGTTTTCAGGATCATGTTCGGTTTATTGATTTTTTTAGAGTCTGTCGGAGCCATTTTTACTGGCTGGATTCGTAGAACACTCGTCGAGCCAGATTTCACTTTTACGTTTATTGGTTTTGAATGGTTACAACCTTTACCTGGAGATGGCATGTATTTTTATTATGCCATTATGGGCGTTTTTGGACTAATGGTCATGCTTGGCTATAAATACCGATTGGCGATTATTAGCTTCACGATAATGTGGACAGCCACCTATTTAATGCAAAAAACCAGTTATAACAATCACTATTATTTATTGATTCTTATTTGTGCAATCATGGCAGTGCTTCCAGCAAACCGATATCACTCCATCGATGCGAAGCAGAACCCAGAAATTAAATCGATAAGCATGCCTAATTGGTGCCGTTGGATTGTCATTATACAACTATGGATCGTATACACATTTGCATCTGTTGCTAAGTTTTATCCTGACTGGTTAGATCATACAGTGGCACAACGATTAATGCTTAGTCGAGCTAATTATCCTATTGTAGGAGAGCTATTGCAGCACGAATGGGCACATATATGTATTACTTATATGGGCATTGGTTTTGATATGCTCATTATCCCACTACTTCTTATAAAACACACGAGAAAATGGGCTTTTTTTGCGTCTATTTTCTTTCATTTATTTAATTCTATCGTATTTCAAATAGGCATTTTCCCATACCTATCATTGGCGTTTGCACTCTTCTTTTTTGAACCAAAAACTGTTCGAAATATCTTTTTAAAGAAGAAGGAATTATATCTAGGTAATGAGATAATCATCAAAAATTATAAGAACATATTGGTCAGTTTAGGGCTTATTTACTTCATTATTCAAATTGCATTACCCCTGCGCCATCATTTTATAAAAGATGATGTTCTGTGGACCGAAGAGGGCCACCGAATGAGCTGGCGAATGATGCTTCGATCGAAATCAGGATATATCAACTTTAGAGTAGTTGAAGAAGAAACAAAAAAGGTACATAACGTTAATTTAAGTGACTATGTGTCCACAAAACAAATGCGCACTGTAACCACAAAGCCGGATGTTATCTGGCAGTTCGCGCAGCGTTTGAAAAAGGAATACGCAGAAAAAGGAATTAAAATTGCGGTGTATGCCGATGGAAAAGTGAGTGTAAACAATCGACAATCAAAGCGTTTAGTTGACAACAAAGTCAACCTTGCCAATGCCAAATGGAACTATTTTGGTCATCAAGAATGGTTATTACCTTCTGATTTATATCCAGGAAAATAAGTAAGCAGTTTGCAGTCGCAGTCTGCAGTTTATTGATTTAAATAATCAATACTCCTCCCTTTAGTAAAGGGAGGTGGTTCCGATTTATCGGAGACGGAGGGATTCTCACCTAAGATAAATTTTAGTTTAAAAAGAATATTAGCATTCATCTCGAACTTGACATAAAAAACAACCTTCAAAAAAATACAACAATAGGTTTAACGCCGCTTGCCTTTTCCTTAAATTTGCAGGATTTTTAGATTGAACACCATGTTGCAAGTCCCATTTATAAGAGAAAATAAGGAAGCTATAATTACTGCTTTAAAGAAGCGTAATATCGATGCACAAGCCGACTTAAATGCCATTATTTCTATTGATGTAAAAAGAAGATCTACGCAAGCTGCACTAGACTTTTTGCGTTCAGAAATGAATGTAGCTTCTAAGAAAATTGGAGAGCTATTTAAATCGGGAAATGCAGCGGAAGCAAATGAGCTAAAAAATGGTGTTTCTGCTCAAAAGGCAGAGGAAAAATCACTAGCTGATGATCTAAACAGCTTTAATGAGCAGTTACAAGAGCTACTTTATAAAATACCCAATATACCAAACGATTTGGTTCCTGCTGGTTCTACCGAAGATGACAATGAAGAAGTTTTTAGTGAAGGAGAGGTACCAACATTATTTGATGGCGCACTACCACATTGGGAGCTTGCAAAAAAGTATGATATTATTGACTTTGAACTAGGCACTAAAATTACGGGTGCTGGTTTTCCTGTTTACAAAGGCAAAGGTGCGCGGTTACAACGTGCATTGATCAATTATTTTTTAGATAAGAATACAGCAGCTGGATATATCGAACATCAGGTACCGCATTTGGTCAATGAAGCTTCAGGATTTGGAACTGGACAACTGCCGGATAAAGAAGGACAAATGTATCATGTAGGTATCGATGATTTATATTTGATTCCTACTGCTGAAGTTCCGGTAACCAACTTTTTTAGAGATAATTTAGTCAACGAAAGTGAATTACCAATTTTGTGCACGGCATACACACCGTGTTTCCGTCGTGAAGCAGGATCATACGGTGCCCATGTTCGCGGACTAAATAGACTACACCAATTCGACAAAGTTGAAATCGTTCGTGTCGAGCATCCAAAAAACAGTTACGCTGCTTTAGATGGTATGGTTGACCACGTAAAAGAGATTTTACAAGAATTGAAATTGCCATATCGAATACTAAGACTTTGTGGTGGTGATCTAGGTTTTACCTCAGCATTGACTTACGATTTTGAAGTATTTTCAACCGCACAGGATCGCTGGTTAGAAATAAGCTCAGTATCAAACTTTGAAACCTTTCAGGCAAATCGTTTGAAACTGCGTTTTAAGGATAAAGAAGGCAAAAAACAACTAGCACATACATTAAACGGAAGCTCATTGGCATTACCAAGGGTTTTAGCTGGAATATTAGAAAATTATCAAACTCCAGAAGGAATCAAGATTCCTGAAGTACTAGTTCCGTATACTGGGTTTGACATGATAGATTAGTAAAACATCCTCACCCAACTTCTCCTTCAAAGGAGAGAAGTAAAGTCCCTTTTTGAAGAGGGAATTAGGGAGATGTCTTTATTATTTAAAGATTAATACGACAATCTAAGTGAGTATAACTCAAGTAGCGCAATCATTCTCAAAGTCTTTGCAACTGCAAAAACTAGGGAGTGCTATTGCCGTTTCCCAATCGACCACCTACGTAAAAGGACTCGTAGGCTCTTCTTTTTCATTTGCAATTTCTAATCTTTTTAAAGAAGCTGACGCACCCTTTTTGTTGGTTTTTAATGATAAAGAAGAAGCAGCATATCATCTAAATGATATTGAGCAGCTAGTCGGAGACAAAGACGTATTGTTTTATCCTGGCAGTTACCGTAGGCCATATCAGATTGAAGAGACTGATAATGCCAATATTCTTCTTCGTGCCGAGGTTTTAAACCGGATTAGCTCTAGGAGAAAACCAGCGATAATTATTACTTATCCCGATGCCTTATTTGAAAAGGTAGTGACTAAAAAGGAGTTGGAGAAAAATACCTTGAAGATCAATATTGGAAATGAGCTTTCTATTGATTTTGTCAACGAAGTGCTGTTTGAATATAAATTCAACCGAGTGGATTTTGTGACCGAACCCGGAGAGTTTTCGGTTAGAGGTGGAATTGTTGATGTTTTCTCATTCTCTCATGATGAGCCCTACCGAATTGAATTTTTCGGTGATGAAGTGGATAGCATCAGAACCTTCGATGTCGAAACACAGCTAAGTACTGATCAGGTTAAAAAGATTTCTATTATTCCCAATGTAGAGAATAAGTTTCTACAAGAAAACCGTGAGAGTTTTTTACGATATATATCAACCAAAACCAGAGTCTTTGTAAAAAACAAAGAGCTACTTCTAAGTAGAATTGACAAAAACTTTGAAAAGGCTGAAGAAGCATTTAAGACCATTTCAAAAGAAATAAAACATAGCAAACCCGAAGAATCTTTTTGTACGGGGAATTTAATAAATGAGCATTTAGATGATTTTACACTGGTGGAATTTGATAAAGCAAATCCTCAAGGAATTGGATCAGAAAATCAGGTGCTTTTCAATACAAAACCACAACCCTCTTTTAATAAACAATTCGATTTATTAATCGAAGATTTAAACAAGAATCATCAGGACGGATTTGCCAATTATATTTTCTGTTCAAGCGAACAACAGGCGCAACGCTTTCATGATATTTTTGATGATGTAGAACAAGATGTACATTACAAAACAATCGTTTTTTCATTGTACGCAGGTTTCATTGATCAGGATCAAAAAATTGTTTGTTATACCGATCATCAAATCTTTGAACGTTATCATAAATTCCATTTAAAAAATGGCTATGCCAAGAAACAAGCGATCACTTTAAAGGAATTAACCAATCTACAAATCGGTGATTATGTCACTCACATCGATCATGGAATTGGCAAGTTTGGCGGGCTTCAAAAAATAGATGTAGAAGGCAAAAAACAAGAAGCCATCAAACTCATTTATGGCGAACGTGATGTCTTGTATTTAAGCATCCATTCGTTACATAAAATCACCAAGTACAATGGTAAAGATGGCAAGCCGCCGAAGATCTATAAACTAGGTAGTAAGGCCTGGAAGACGCTTAAGCAAAAAACCAAAGCCCGTGTTAAGCACATTGCTTTTAATTTAATCAAATTATACGCCAAAAGAAGGCTTCAAAAAGGCTTTCAATACGATCCGGACAGCTATTTACAGCATGAGTTGGAGGCATCTTTTATCTACGAAGATACACCAGATCAAATCACTGCAACCGCCGATATTAAAGGAGATATGGAAAGTGAACGCCCAATGGACAGACTTGTCTGTGGAGACGTTGGTTTCGGAAAAACCGAGGTTGCCATACGTGCAGCCTTCAAGGCGGTCGATAATGGGAAGCAAGTAGCCGTTTTAGTGCCTACAACCATCCTCGCTTTCCAACATTTTAAGACATTTAGTAGCCGATTAAAAGAGATGCCAGTAACGGTAGATTATCTAAATCGTTTTAGAACAGCGAAAGAAAGACGTTTGGTTTTGGAAGGTCTAGAATCAGGGAAAATAGACATTGTTATTGGTACGCACCAACTCGTAAATAAGGCAATTAAATTTAAAGATTTAGGTCTACTTGTGGTTGACGAAGAACAGAAATTTGGCGTTGCTGTAAAAGACAAACTAAAGACCTTAAAAGAGAATGTTGATGTATTGACATTAACCGCTACTCCCATCCCAAGAACTTTACAATTTAGTTTGATGGCGGCGAGAGATCTTTCGGTAATTACCACTCCTCCACCCAACCGATATCCGATCGAAAGTAAGGTTATTCGATTTAGTGAAGAGACGATTCGTGATGCGGTGAGTTATGAAATTCAACGTGGTGGTCAGGTATTTTTTATTCATAACCGCATTGAAAATATCAAAGAAGTAGCTGGTATGATTCAACGCTTAGTTCCCGATGCAAAAGTGGGGGTTGGTCACGGTCAAATGGAAGGGAAAAAGCTGGAGCAATTAATGCTGGCTTTTATGAATGGTGAGTTCGATGTATTGGTATCCACCACCATTGTCGAAAGTGGACTCGATGTACCAAATGCCAATACCATTTTCATTAATAATGCGAATAATTTCGGCTTATCGGATTTACACCAAATGCGAGGTCGCGTTGGCCGAAGTAATAAAAAGGCATTCTGTTATTTTATCACTCCCCCATATAGTGCGATGACCGATGATGCTAGAAAACGAATTTCTGCTTTACAAATGCATACGGAGCTAGGTTCGGGTTTCAATATCGCGATGAAAGACCTCGAGATTCGTGGTGCTGGAGACATTTTAGGTGGTGAACAAAGTGGGTTTATTAATGAAATCGGATTTGAGACCTATCAAAAGATCCTGAATGAAGCCATCGAAGAACTTAAAGAAAATGAGTTTGCAGAGTTATATAAAGACGACGGAAAACCGAAAGTTTTCTTGAAAGACACGACGATTGATTCCGATTTTGAATTGCTCTTCCCTGATGATTATATCAATAATATCACAGAACGTCTAAAACTATACAACGAATTAGGCGCTGTAAAAGATGAAGCTGGTTTAATTGAATTTGAAAAAGAATTAATCGATCGATTTGGGGAATTACCACAACCCGCGGTTGATTTATTAAATAGCGTTCGTGTAAAATGGATTGCAACCAATGTTGGACTCGAAAAAATCATTATGAAACAGGACAAGTTGATCGGTTATTTCATCAACGACCAACAGTCCGCTTTCTATCAAAGTCCGATTTTTAGCAAGGTGTTGCAAACCGTTCAACAGAATCCTGACCTTTGTAAAATGAAAGAAAAGCAAACTAGAAATGGGCTTCGTTTGCTATTGACTTTTGAAAATATAAATTCAATAGAAAAGGCATTGAAGGCAATTTCTGTATTTGATGTTACGCTGAGACCAGAACCTAATCTTAATTAAACTGTAAGCTAACACGAATCGCTGCAAAAAGTATCTATATACAGTCAATCGCAATATATATACAAGTACCAAAAAAGGCTTACATATACTGCTTATTTGTGATTGTAAAGTAGTATTAAAATCGATAGGTTTGTATATATAATCATTGGCAGCAATATGAGAAAAATACTGGCTTTTAATATTTTATTTAGTTATTCCTTCTGTTTTGGTCAAATTCAATCTGTAGTTTTTGACAGCATTACAAAAGAAAAAATTCCTTACGTAAATATTTGGAGTGAGAATGAAAACATAGGGACTACAAGCAATAAAAATGGTGAGTTTCTAATTGATAGTCTAAACAGTGGATTCTTAATTCTATCTAGGCTAGGTTATAAAGAATTGAGAATTAACTTGATTGAATTGCCTACTAGTATTTTTTTAAGTCCTAAAGCTGTTGGATTAAAAGAATTACCCATTCTAGAAAAAAAAGAAACTGAACAAAGAATAATAGGAAATTTTGAGAACACTAATATTGAAACTTTTTATGCATCGACTGGCACTCCTGAGATAAAAGCACGTTTATTTGATTACGATTCTAGATTTGTAAACACCCCATATCTAAAAAAAATAATACTTCCAATTTACAGTCATTTACCAAATAGCGAATTTAATATTCGTTTATACTCAGTTGGTCAAAACGGAGAGCCTTGCGACCCGATATATGAAAAAAATGTTATTGGAGTAGCCAAAAAAGGAATTAACAATATGGAAATTGATTTAACTGACCTAAGTTTAACTTTTCCAAAAAGCGGTCTTTTTGTAGGCTTTGAATGGTTAATAGTTGATGAAAACCAATATAAGCTTTCATATCCCACCAATAGCTCAAAAACAAAAGCTAAATCTATAATCATTTACGAACCAAAAGTAGGGATATTATCAACTTCGGAAAATTCACATGCTTGGAATTACAAAAAAGGAAAATGGCGAAAAGAAGAAAAAATCTATGATAATAAAGGAGTACCATACTATGATGATTATGGAGTTTTGGCAATTGAACTAACACTTACTAATTGAACCATACTGTGAACAATAAAATGTATATAAAACATTGCCGATCGAATCAATAAAAATAGAACATTTTTATAGCTCGAAAACTCCATTTTTTAATTAAAATTTAGAATAAAATCAAGGATAACCTTTCATGTACTAGCCGATTGGGGTATAATTGCCTCCGTAAGTACTACTTCGCTGAAAGTCTCTAGTTTTTTCCAAAGAAACCGAATATACCCACTAAGGAAACTCAACCCATAGAAAAAGGGTGATAATCCCATAACATATAGGTGTAATTATGGTATTGTTGTTCATTATCTTTATACCACCAACCAAACTAGTTAACTCATGCAAAAGGGCTACATCGATTTGCATTGTCATCCTGCGCTAAAACCTTTCGGTAAAAGTTTTAGGAGAGACATTCCCGGTCAGAATACGACCGATATTTCTAAAACTCATTCTGTCTGGCACCAAACAGTAATGTCGCGCTTAAAAAGAATGACCAACCGTATTTTCACGCTGACAAAATTTACTCAAACTGATTTAACATCAGTTTACGAATCGGGTTCTCGAGCAATTATTGTCTCCCTATATCCCTTAGAAAAACCATTTGTAGCCAACAAAATAGGACGTGGACTTTTCTCCAGGCTATTAACCAATTTAGCAATGGGTGTCTCTCAAAAACGCATTAAACATGTACAGCGCCTAACCGATTATTTTCCTGATTTACAAGATGAATATGAATATTACAAGCAACTAGACAATCAATGGGTTACTTATAAAGGGGCTCAGTTAAAATATCAATTAATAACAAGCTTTGATCAAATTCAGCAAAGCCAAGCTAATACCCTCAATATTCTGTTTTCTGTAGAAGGTGGGCATGCTCTAGGCACTGGAATAAAAACGAGTAATGGCAACAACAAACGTGAAAAAATATTAAAACGTGTTGATTGGTTAAAGACCCTGACTCATAAGCAACTATTTATCACGCTAGCACATCATTTTTACAATGAATTATGTGGTCATGCTCAAAGCTTAGGCGGTATGCCAAAAATCATGACTGACCAATCTGAAGGTCTTAACAGCGGCTTCACAGCACTGGGTGAAGAGGTGATGCGTAAACTCCTAGATAAAACAAACGGGCATCGCATTCTTATTGACATTAAACATATGAGTATTGCTTCAAGACAACGATTTTATACCGTACTATCGGCTATCAATTCGATTAACAATGAGAATATACCAATTGTAGTGAGTCATGGTGCTGCAAATGGACTACTTTCTTTCGATGATTCTACCATTAATTTTCCCGAACGGGCGAAATACTTTATGCAAACTGATATTAATTTTTACGATGAAGAATTAATTATGATTGCCAATAGTAATGGGATATTTGGCATTCAATTGGACGAGCGTCGTGTAACTAACAAAAAAGGTTTGAAAAAATCTAAAAGCTTCTGGAGCAAACCAAAAAGAAAACAACGAAAGGCGTATTTAGTCTGGAGACAGATTGAGCATATTGCTGAAGTTCTGGATAACGCCAATTTACATTGCTGGGGCATTCAAGCAATTGGTTCCGACTTCGATGGTATTGTCGACCCTATTAATGAATATTGGACTGCGAATGATATTAATGAGTTGAAGAACCAATTAATTCCGCACGCACAATTATATCTGCAGGGAAAAACATTCAACAAAGCTGAAAACGCATTAGAAGCATCTGTGATTATTGATAAGGTTTTTACGCAAAATGCAATGAATTTTTTAGAGAAGAATTTTTAGCGATCGTTAACCACATATGTCTTAGAAAACTGATCGTGAAACGCGACATTTTCATCACTTATAAATGTAAGTAATAAGCTAATAAATCGAAGCAGCGTTCGCTTAATCAACTTCGGGCCACTAGGTTGATTGCCATTAATATCAACTACTCTCGACTTTGTAATCATTTTACCAATTGTTTTTCCGTTGTTCATTTCTGGAACAAAGTAATAAACAAAACGCACCAACATAAAAGCGATAAAGGGAAGCCATTCATTATAATCAATTAATTCGATTGCTTTGGCTGCTGAAAACCCTAAAGTAAATGAGATAAAGAAATCGATAATGAAGTTATTAATGCGGGTATTTTCACCTGCAAGGTCTAGGTTGTTTGGATAGGGTTTTTGAAAAAGCACCAGCTATATTTTTAATGTTAAAACAATACACTACATATAGTATATAAACAAGAAACCTTCCTATGTCCTAGGAAGGTTTTGTACTCGAGGTGGGAATCGAACCCACACTCCCGAAAGAACTGGATTTTGAATCCAGCGCGTCTACCAGTTCCGCCACTCGAGCAATTTTCCGTAAACGGACTGCAAAACTAAAAAATATATTCAAATCTCACTCAAAATAATACAGTTAAAACTTCTCACCTTGAAATAAATTTCTAAATTTGCACCCTGTTTTAACAAGGGTAGTATAAACAGCGACAGCACAACAACATAACACCATGCCAAATGACCAGCTAGAACCCAAGCTTTTTGCCTGTACTCAAAGTAAAGAGTTAGGCGAAAATATTGCAAAATGCTTCGGTTCTGAATTAGGAAACGTAATTACATCGACTTATAGTGATGGCGAATTTCAACCATCATTTGAAGAGTCGGTTAGAGGAACTAGAATTTTTATAATCGGTTCGACACATCCTAACGCTGATCATTTAATGGAAATGTTGTTAATGTTAGATGCCGCTAAGCGCGCATCAGCAAGACACATAACCGCTGTACTACCGTATTTTGGTTGGGCAAGACAGGATCGCAAGGACAAACCTCGTGTCCCTATCGCCGCCAAGTTAATAGCAAAAATGCTGGAAGCTGCAGGAGCTACTCGTATTATTACGATGGATTTGCATGCTGACCAGATACAAGGGTTCTTTGAAAAACCGGTTGATCATTTGTTTGCATCAACAATTTTTCTTCCTTATTTAAAGGAATTGAATTTAGACAATTTAACCATCGCCTCACCTGATATGGGTGGTTCGAAAAGAGCTTATGCCTATAGCAAGGCAATGGAGAGCGATGTGGTAATTTGTTATAAGCAACGTGCAAAGGCCAATGTAATTTCTCATATGGAATTAATTGGTAACGTAACCGGAAAAAATGTGGTATTGGTTGACGATATGGTCGACACCGCTGGAACATTAACTAAAGCTGCCGATTTGATGATGGAGCGCGGTGCTGTGAGTGTTCGAGCAATTTGTACACATGCCTTATTATCGGGCAATGCGTATGAACGTGTTGAGAAATCGCAGCTAAAAGAGTTGATTATAACAGACTCTATACCATTAAGACAAGAAAGCAGTAAAATAAAGGTACTTAGTTGTGCCAATTTATTTGCCGATGTAATGCACCGCGTGCATACTAATACATCAATAAGTTCAAAATTTTTAATGTAGGTCCTTATTCCTACTGCGAGAGCAAAAAAATAAGAACAAAATTAAATTTATATACAATGAAAGCGATTACAATCGTAGGATCAGAAAGAGAAAGCGTGGGCAAGGTAGCTACCAAAGCCTTACGTAATGCTGGAAAGGTTCCTTGCGTTATTTACGGAGGAGACAAACCAATTCATTTTTCAGCAGGAGAATTAGCATTTTCAAAATTGGTTTACACTCCAAACGCACACACTGTTGTGATTGATTTGGGTAACGGAACCTCTGTAAATGCAATTTTACAAGACATTCAGTTTCACCCAGTAACTGACCGTATTTTACATGTTGACTTCTATCAAACTTTTGATGATAAAGAAGTAACAATGAACATACCAGTTCGTACAGTAGGTACTTCTCGTGGTGTTCTTAATGGTGGTGTATTGCGTATTAACCGTCGTAAGTTAGCGGTACGCGCATATCCTAAAAACTTACCAGATTTTATTGAAGCTGATATTTCAAAGCTTAAAATCGGAAGTAAATTGTACATTACAGAATTGGCACATGATGATTATAAATTCTTGCATCCTGATAACGCAGTAGTTGCTCAGGTTAGACGTTCAAGAGTTTCTATTGATGATGAGGAAGAAGAGGAAGACGAAGCAGCTGAAGGAGCACCAGCAGCTGAAGGAGCAGCTCCGGCTGACGCACCTGCCGCTGAGTAAACTTTTCTAACAACTAACAATAAAAGCACTTCTAGTTTTCTAGAGGTGCTTTTTCAATTTTAGCAAATCACATCTACAAGCTTTTAAAAACTTTGCAGGTCAAGGCTCACTAAGTTATTTTTGCCCAAACCAAAATACCATGTTCGGATTTCTAAAACGCTTATTCCGTTCAACAACTTCTTCTATAATTGAAGAGACTGATACTATGAAGAAATTTTTAATCGTCGGCTTAGGAAACATTGGTGCTGATTATGATGGTACCCGTCATAATATCGGTTTTGAAGTACTTGATCATTTAGCAAAAGAAGAATCATTAACCTTTGAAAGTGTAAAACTAGGCTCAATTTCTCTTTATAAAATAAAAGGAAGGTCGCTGCTTTTATTAAAGCCGAGCACTTTTATGAATTTAAGTGGAAAGGCCGTCAGGTATTGGCTGGAAAAAGAGAAAATTCCAATTGAAAATCTGCTAGTGGTTACTGATGATCTTAACTTGCCATTTGGCAGCATCCGACTAAAAGCAAAAGGTAGTGATGGCGGTCATAACGGACTTAAAGACATACAAGCGCAATTAAACACCACTAAATATAGCCGGTTCCGATTTGGTATTGGTGCCGAATTTGGCAAAGGCCGCCAAGTAAATTATGTGTTAGGTAAGTGGAATGACGATGAGTCTTCTAAACTAAAAGAACGTCTTGATCAATCTATTGCGCTAATTAAGTCTTTCGTGCTATCGGGTGCCGCTCAAACGATGAGTAATTTTAATGGGAAATAAGTTTTTATGATCATTACCGACACCCATACTCACCTATACAGCGAAGCCTTCGACGATGACCGGAAGGAAATGATTCAACGTGCTCTTAAAGCTGGTATATCCCGTTTTTTTATTCCTGCAATCGATTCGACCTATAATGAATCGATGTTTCAATTAGAAAAAGATTTTCCTGAAAACGTATTTCTAATGATGGGGTTGCATCCTACGCATGTAAAAGAAAATTACTTAGATGAACTTGCGATTGTAGAAGACCTATTTTCAAAAAGATCATTTTATGCAGTTGGTGAAATCGGCATCGACCTATATTGGGACAAAACGACTTTAGCGATACAACAAGACGCTTTTAGAAGACAAATACAACTTGCCAAGCGACAAAAATTGCCAATTGTAATTCATTGTCGTGAAGCTTTCGATGAAATATTTGAGGTTTTAGAAGAAGAAAAAGCTGACGATTTATTCGGAATATTTCACTGCTTTACCGGCACCTTGGAACAGGCCAATCAGGCAATTTCTTACAATATGATGCTAGGTATTGGTGGTGTGGTCACTTTTAAAAATGGAAAAATAGATCAATTTTTAAATGAAATTCCTCTTGGACATATTGTTCTTGAGACCGACTCCCCATATTTATCACCTACTCCATTCCGAGGTAAGCGTAATGAAAGTAGTTACATTATTAATGTATTAGAAAAATTGGTGGATATTTATCAGAAGACACCTGAAGAAATTGCAGCAATAACGACACAAAATTCTAAAAAAGTTTTTGGGGTTTAACGCGAATTTTACTCGTATTCCCATTCTATTTTGTTCATTTGCAATACCAACTAATAAACCAATTTCTTTTGCAAAATTTCGATGCGATAAGGCCCTATCACGATCATGAAGTACAGGATGTACTGCAAAACAGCACGAAGCATCCTATGGTCAAGGCATTGCTTAATTTTACCTTTCCCAATAAAACGGAGAATGAGGTAGCCGATATCTTAAGCAACTGTCATTCTATTAAGGACTTTCAATCGCAAGTTATTTATCACTCTGTTCAAAATGTACTGGCGCGCAGTTGCGAACAGTTTACGACCAGTGGGTTTGACAAATTAGATCCTAATCAATCGTATTTATATATCTCAAATCACAGAGATATTATTTTAGACACCAGCCTACTAAATGTTGCCTTACTCGATCATAAATTAATTATGACAGCATCTGCAATAGGTAGTAATTTGGTAAAAAAGCCATTTTTAATGAGCCTTTCGCGTTTAAATAGAAATTTCATGATAATGCGTGATCTGGCTCCGCGAGAAATGCTTAAAAGCTCTCAATTAGTTTCTGATTATATCAAACATTTATTACTTGAAGAAAAACGTTCTGTTTGGATAGCACAGCGAGAAGGACGCACTAAAGATGGAAATGATCAAACACAACAGGGCGTTTTAAAAATGATTACTAAGGCCGCAAAAGGAGATCCTTTTGAGTACTTAAAAAAGGTAAAGATTGTTCCAGTATCCATTTCATATGAGTATGACCCTACTGATATTTTAAAGATTCCGGAGCTACTGGCAACTAAAAATCAAATTGAATACATAAAAACCAATAACGAAGATTTTAATTCAATTTTACAAGGAGCTGCGGGAAATAAAAAAAGAATTCATATTGCAGCTGGCGCACCTCTTTCAAAAGAATTGACGGACATTCAAGAATCAGATGAACCGTTGAACAAAAAACTGCTCAACTTAAAAAATTGTATCGATCACGCCATATACCGCAACTATAAATTATGGCCATCAAATTACATTGCCTACGATCTTTTGCATCAGACAGATATCTATGGCGATTTTTATGACGAAAAAGAAAAACGACAATTTGACCGAAGAGTTGAACGTCGTGTTAATCGTGACAACAAACAAGAATTAGAACAGTTTTTGGCCATGTATGCCAACCCTGTAATTAATGCTAAGAAACTTCAAGAGATCTCGACTTACAATTTATAAGCCTTTTAAGTTTTTAATAACACCAAACGCCTTATCGACTTGGCTTTCGCTAACCAAAATGGTAAACTCATAAGAGGTAGAAATCACTTCGTATATATTAACACCTTCCCAAGATAAGCGTTGGAAAATAAAATAATATATACCAGGAATACTCACATTTTCTTTAGGAAGTCGTACTGTGATTGACGAAAGATTTTCCTGTTTTTCGATTAACTGTTCGCCTTTAAAAATCTCCTCGACAAGATCAGACAAACTATTGCTTATTACAATATTAGACTCACCCACACCTCTAGAAGAGGTATAAAAAGCCGACTTATTGCTATAGATTTTTGAAATAAGCTGCGCTTGTTTGCTTAGCAGACTATCCGAAACCTTATATGTATAATCATTTAAGGACGATCTAACAGTAATTTCGCCTATATCCTTTAGGGTTTTTACAATACGATGCGTTGCCCGAAATTCTAACTCTCCGGATAATCTTTTTAATGCCATTACAATAGCACCATTGCGCACATCTTTGCCTAAAGTATGTTCTACTTCAGGTTTAATGTTTCTAGACAATGATGTTAAATTGATGATCCCTTGTGATAAAGCACTTAGTAGAAATGGCTTCGCCTTAATGTATTCTTCTACTACGGAAGAAATTGTTTTCATTGATTACTGTTTTATATGCCCGATTATAATTTTTAGGTAGTCTATGTCAAGATTGTTGCGAACCCCCGCCAAGTAATCTACTTAGTCAATAGGAATTACAAATTTAAATAAATCCAACAAATACTCCAAAATTCTAAACGAATTGTTTTATTTACAACAATTCGTTTTATTTTTAGAAGTGGTAAAAAGCATCTTCCAAATGCTCAATTCTGGTACCTAACTTGTTTTTTATGATGGCAATAATATCAAATTGTATTTCCAAATCAATTTTATTTTTGTTTAAGTAATCGTCCATTGCCTGCACCATGAGATTAATTTTCTTTTTCTTTACAGCATCTTGTGGGTCACCAAATTCCGCAGTCGATCTTGTCTTAACTTCTACAGCTATAATGAGATTATTTTTTCTCGCAACTATATCAACCTCAGCATTTTGAAACCGATAGTTGGTTTCTAAAATGTCGTAGCCCTTCTTCCTCAAATAAGCTATGGCTTCCTCTTCTCCTTTTTTACCTAATTCATTATGTTCTGCCATATATTATGCTATTAACATCTAAAATGCTTAAACAAACCGTATTTAAGAAGATTGCGATATGTTAAATTCTTTAATTTTTGTGAAATAAAATTCGCAAATTTTAGTTAACTATTTATATTTAAAGTGAATAACCTACTTTAAACTAACAAATGCGCACTTAAAGCATTTATTAACCAACAACTATGGAAGCATTTATGACGTGCAACACGGGCACACTCGCACCTTATGTTCCTACGCCAGCAAATCCCTGGGATGAAGAAAAAGTAAACCACGTTTTTAGACGACTTGCTTTTGGAGGATCTAAACAAGAGATTGAAGCCGCACTACTACTATCACCTGGGCAATTAATTGATCAAATTTTTGCAGATGCAAAAGCCTTACCCGCTACCGCACCACCGTTTTGGGCCAATTGGTCTCAAGCAGATTATCCGGTAACAATCGATCCAAACAGTCCTATTCCGGCAGATGAACAGCGAGATGATCAAATACGCGCACAATCAAATGATCAATTTCGTGATTGGCAGCTTCAAGGCGTTAAAGACTTAAAAGCAAATGGTTTTAGAGAAAGAATGGTCTTTTTCTGGAGTAATCATTTGGTTACAGAGCGTCAAGTGTATCGCGCGCCATCGTACTTATATCAATATTATAATTTATTACAAACGCTGTTCTTAGGGAATTTTAAGACCCTTGTGATGGAGATCGGTCTATCCAACGCCATGTTAGATTATTTAGATGGTCGCCAAAATTATAGAGGTAATCCCAATGAAAATTATGGTCGAGAGTTATACGAGCTATTTACGCTTGGAGAAGGTAATGGCTATACAGAAGATGATATTGTAGAAACCGCAAAGGCCTTATCTGGTTATGTGAATAGACCCGTAGATTGGGGACCCATTACGTTCGATCCTACAGAATACTTCGATGGCAATAAAACCATATTCGGTCAAACAGCCAATTTTGATTATCAAGGAGTACATGATAATCTTTTTACACAGCGAGCGCCGCTTATAGCTGAATTCATTTGCGAGAAAATGTACCGCTATTTTGTAAGCCCAACAGTTTCTGAAGATGTTGTAGCGGGCATGGCGCAAACAATGCTTGCAAACAATTTCGAATTAGAACCTGTTTTACTGCAGTTATTTAAAAGTGAACACTTTTTTAACGAGTTCGCTTTTGGTACCATTATTAAAAGTCCATACGATAAAGCGCTTATATATTTAAATGAAACTAGCTTAGAAGTAGATGACAGAATGCTTCGCCGCTTGGTTCAATTCACAGGTTTATTACAGCAGGAAATTTTTAATCCAGTTGATGTTGCTGGTTGGCAACGAAATAAGACATGGATTAACTCAAGTACACTAACCCTTCGTTGGCAAATGCTCGAAGTGTTAACTTTTGATGTGTATAATCGTGATCCTGAATCCTTACGTGAATACGGTAAATCGATCGCAGGATTAAATAACGACCCTGCACAAGTTACTAGACTTATTGTCGACACACTCTTGCCTAAAGGGCTTACGTTAGAATCTGAATATGATTTGGCCACTGACGTTTTTAAAAGCGAAGTTCCTGAGAACTACTTTGAAGCGGGCTTGTGGAATCTCGATTGGGAATCTGCCCCGTTGCAAATGACATTCTTATTAGTTCATATTGCCCGTTTACCTGAATACCAACTTAAATAAAAAGCTATGTGCAATCATCATAACACAGGACGTACTGCCCCAATAAGTCCTAAAAAACTAGACAAACACGCTTTAGAACATAAACAATGGAACCGCCGTTCATTCTTGCAAGCATTAGGCTTGGCAACTGGTGGCTCTTTCATGTTAGCTAACAGTCCTATAACTTATGCACAACCTTCTAGGTTGGCATCAGCTATTAACCAGGCTGAAGGAGATCGCGTAGTCATCATTATTCGTCTTAGCGGTGGTAATGACGGACTAAACACTATCGTGCCAATTTATGATTACGATACTTATGCTCAAAGACGACCTAATATTCGCATTTTACAAGAGCAAATGACCAACCTTTCTGATGACTTCGGAATTCCTAATTACCTTACCAATATGGAACGTATGTGGGGTGATGGAGCTATGAAAGTTGTACATGGAGTGGGATATGAAAATCAGAATTTATCGCATTTTACAGGCTCTGATAACTGGGCAAACACCAATCCAGGCGAAACCGATTATACTGGTTGGATGGGACGTTATTTTGAAGGAAAGTTTCCCGATTTTTTACTTGACCCACCACCAATGCCTGCTGCCATTCAAATAGGAAGCATTGGTAATTTAATTTTTGATGGTATTGAGACCAATTATGCATTTACGGTAGCAAATCCACAACGTTTGTTTGAAATTGCTTCTGGTGGCGAATTATTTAATACTGATCAAATTCCTGATTGTACGTATGGTGAGCAGCTTCAGTTTATGAAAGGTTCTGCTAACAACACCATTACCTACGCCGGAATTATACACGAAGCATACCAACGTTCTTTCGATACAGCAAATTATACTGATACCCGAATGGGAAATCAGCTTCGTATCGTATCTCGATTAATTAAAGGAAACCTTGGTACCAAGGTTTATATGATTAGCCTCGGTGGTTTCGATACGCATTCAGGTCAATTAGAAGCGCACCAGCGATTAATGCTTGATTTATCGGACAACTTAAAAACCTTCTACGATGATTTAGCTACGGTTGAAAAAGATCGTGATGTCCTAAGTATGACCATTTCAGAATTTGGTCGTCGTGTTGAAGAAAATGGATCAGCAGGTACCGATCATGGTTCTGCAAGTAATATGATGTTATTCGGTCCAGGGTTAGAGGACAATGGTTTTATAGGAAATCATCCTGACCTACAAGCGCTAGACCGTCGTGGAAATATGCAATATGATGTCGATTTTAGAGCAGTATATGGTACTGTTATGAAAGAATGGTTGTGTATTGAAGAAGATATTGTAGACGATGCCTTATACGGCGGATATGATAGTCTTGATCTTGGCTTCGGTTGTGTTTCTAGACTTGATACAGAAGAAGAAATTACAGAAAATACCGAAGACTTTACACACAACGCCATTTACGACGATAACGGACAAACTTCTATCTATATTAATGCTCCAACGGCAATGCATATGGATGTGAAATTGTACAATGTATTAGGTCAAGTAGTAACGACCCTTCGCAATGAAATGATGCCTGAAGGTGTATCGACCATTAATATCAGAGAAGAAGCTAAAATGCGACTTGCAACAGGTCAGTACATATACCGTATCGCAACGATTGATCGTAATTATAGCCGAACGGTATTAATGAGATAGAATTGAAATTTCAATATTTTGAAATCCCAAATCCCAAATCCTAAAAACTAAATATTGGAATTTGGGGTTTTTTGTATACCAACTATATATTTATTTTAATTAAAGGTCTCTATTATTCCTCCAATTAAAAGTAAAATTGCAGCGACTAGAATAATATAAGTCCAAAACCTGTTAGGTATATAAAAGAAGTGGTTGTTCATTTCTATTTTTTCTTTTTTGCCATTGGTTTTTATCAAATCATGACTTGTTAGATATATCCATAAAGAAGAAAATAGTAATCCAATTCCCAGTACTATTTGAAAATCATAATCATATGAGAAAACCCCACCAACATAGTTTTTAAGAAATCCATTTATAAGAATACACACAAACAACGGAACTATAATAAAAACAGGGATTAAAATCCCTTTATTGTTGTAAATGAGAATCATTGGTTAAGCTTTGGAATTTAACCAAAAAGGGTTACTTGGTCAACAACCAAGCTTCACGCGTTACATTTCTTTTAATTTCGCGAAGTGAAGCAAGTGCTTCATCTTTATCAGCAAAACCAGCAAAAGATACCTGATGCAATCCATAACGGTTCGTGCCAATTAGTTCAGCTTCGTAACCTTGTGCTATTAATTGATTAATCTTTTTGGTTGCATTGTTTTTTACACGAAAAGCTCCGGCAACAACGAAGTACTTTTTGATCTCTTTTTTAGCAATGTTGATGCTAATGGTCGGCAACTCCATAGGAGCAGTGTCAAAAAAAGTGGCAGTTTGAATACTATCCTCGACTATTTCCTGAGTTTGAGTTCCGACAACTTGTTGAAGGTCTCTATTTTTATCATTAATTTCTTTTACTCCAAAACCAAGTGCTACAAGAAATAAGCCGACCGCAGCGTATCGTAAGATTGGCGATTGAGAACGTCTTTCTGGAGTAATAATTAAAGGTGTTGAGTTTTCTAATGCTTCGGCTTCTTGTTTATATACTTCTCTATTAACGGCAGGCGATGTAAATGATGAAAGCCCGAATGAGGCAGTCAAATAATTTACAGTGTTTGCCGGCGTAAAAATGAGATTTCCTTCAGCATTTAAGTTCAATGCCCCAACTTTTTCAAGAACAACATCCTCGTTTTTATCCAATTCCTTCCACCAAAGTTTGATTTGCTCTTCAATGCGATCCATTGCGTTTTCAAAAGAAATCCCATTGCATTCTGCTATATACGAAGCCAACAAACCATCGTTCGTAACAAGTTGCGAATTAAAGGTTAATTGCTTTGATGGCGGAGAAAAACTATGATCAGCACTGTTGTGTTTTGCCGGTTGATAATTGGTAATAAATGCTCCAAACCCCGGAATGGTTACACATTGATAACGGTATAAAAGATCACTGATGGGTTTAGATAATGTCATATGAACAAATATTTAAAAAAAATAGGCTGTAACAAATAAGTGTGTCAACATTTTATTAACAAAAAAATCTACCCTATTTTGGTTTCCTGATTTTCAAAAAGATAGCGTGACTGAAAACGAGTTGTTATTCACATTACAATTGCAATGTATACCTGGTGTGGGTGATACAACGGCTAAAAAATTACTGCAACATTGTGGTAACGCTGAAGCTGTTTTTAAGGAAAAGGATCAGAATCTACTGAAAATTGAAGGCGTTGGCACTTTGCTATTGAAAAATTTAAATAGCACTGACAATAGAATAAAAGCTGATAAAGAATTACAATACATTCAGCAAAACAATATTCAATATTCCTATTTTACAGATCTTGATTATCCCGAGCGACTAAAGCACTGTCTAGATGGACCTATTCTGCTGTTTAGTAAAGGAAACATCAATATAGAAAATCAAAAAATCATAAGTGTTGTTGGCACTAGAAAGATTACTACCAAGGGGCTTGCTTTTTGCGAAAAACTAATAGAAGATCTCGCGCCATTTAATCCTATAATTGTATCTGGTTTTGCGTATGGCGTGGACATTACTGCTCATAAAGCTGCTATTAAAAATAAATTACAAACAATCGGCTGTCTTGCTCATGGTCTCAACCAAATATATCCTAAAGTGCACCATCGTTATGTAAATCAAGTGGAAGAAAACGGTGGGTTTTTTACAGATTTCTGGAGCAGTGCAAATCCCGAACGTGAAAATTTCTTGAAGAGAAATAGGTTGATTGCAGGACTTTCTGAAGCCACGATCGTAGTAGAATCAGCCGAAAAAGGAGGCAGTTTAGTTACAGCTGATATTGCCAATAGTTATAATCGCGATGTGTTTGCTGTACCTGGGCGACCTGCTGATGCCATGAGTGTGGGGTGCAACAACCTTATCAAACAACAAAAAGCACATTTAATGACTAGTGCTGCCGATCTTATTTATTTATTGAATTGGGAACTAGAAAAAAGTGCTAAGTCAAAACCAATTCAAAAACAATTGTTCGTCGAACTAGATGAAACCGAAAAACGGGTGTATCGATTTTTAAAAGAACAAGAAAAAGAGTTGCTAGATATCATAGCACTCAATTGCGAAATACCAACTTTTAAAGCCGCTAGCATTTTATTGAATATGGAGTTGAAGGGTATTGTGCGACCATTGCCAGGCAAGTTGTTTGAGCTTGTTTGAAATCAAAATTCTAAATTACAAGCACCAAATTCCTAAAGTCGAAAGTCGAATTACGACCCAAATGTCAGTTCGAGTTTTTTAATTGAACGATAGTGAAATTAAAAAGTATCGAGAACCTGTTATAGAAAAATTCTTTTCTAGCAAGTTTGCATTGTTATTTCACAGAGTTACACAAAGAACCACAAAGATGCGCAGAGAGATCCTGCCTTAATTAATAAAACGGTCTTAGAAAATAACAAATGGTAAATCACATCTGCGGTTTGACCACTAAACCTAGTATCCAACCACAGCTCTTACTCTACCCAAAACTTCATTTGCAACTTTTCGAGCTTTTTCGGCTCCATGTGCCAAGGCATCGTCAACTTCATTAAGGTTTTCCATATAATGGTTAAAACGAGTTCTTTCTTCACTAAACTTGGTAGTGATCAATTCATATAAAGCTTGTTTTGCATGACCATAACCATAGTTTCCGCCTTCATAATTAGCTTTCATTTTGGTGATTTCATCATCTGAAGCCATTAATTTATAGAGTGCAAATACATTACAAGATTTCCAATCTTTAGGCTCTTCAAGTGGAGTGCTGTCCGTTTGAATTCCCATTATTTGCTTTCGCAACTTCTTATCGGCAAGAAAAATATTAATCGTATTACCCTTACTCTTACTCATTTTAGCCCCATCGGTACCGGGCACATACATCGTATCTTCATTATGAGTCGCTTCTGGTAATACAAACACCTCTTTTTTCATCGCCGCATGAAAACGAGCTGCTACATCACGCGTCATTTCAAGATGTTGTTGTTGATCTTTTCCTACGGGAACAAACTCAGCATCATACAATAAAATATCAGCTGCCATAAGCATAGGATAGGTAAACAATCCAGCATTTACATCTTCTAAACGATCTGCTTTATCCTTAAAACTATGCGCCAAGGTTAAGCGTTGATAAGGAAAATAGCAGCTTAAATACCAGGATAATTCTGCTGTTTGCGGCACATCACTCTGGCGATAAAAAACAGTTTTATCAATATCCAATCCAAAAGCCAACCATGCCGCTGCAGTAGCATAAGTGTTCTGCCTTAGTGTTTCGCCATCTTTTATTTGGGTAAGAGAGTGCATATCTGCTATAAATAAAAACGACTCGTTTTTTTCATCGCTTGCCATTCTTATTGCAGGAATGATTGCCCCTAACAAATTCCCTAAATGTGGAGTTCCCGTACTTTGTACTCCTGTTAAAATTCTTGCCATTATTCCTTTATCTCAAGGCGACAAAGGTAAATTATTCATCTATATTTTCTCATTTTAATTGTTTGATATGATTTTGAGCTAAGCGCAGCACAATTTGTTTATTTTTGAATCCATGCGATATCTTAAATATCCTTTTTGGCTGTTATACCGAATATGGTTCTATATTTTGGTTACCGTTCCTATTATTATCTTATTTCCTTTTTTGATTATTTCGATTTTAAAGGAAAGCTGGTATCCATTTTTTTTCAGATTAGCGCGTATTTGGTCCAAGGTTATTTTATACGGAATGGGTTTTGTTCCTCTTATTAAAAGGGCGCAAAAGCTAAACTGGAAGGACAGCTATATGCTTATTGCCAATCATACTTCGATGACCGATATTATGTTGATGCTATTGGTGGCAAGGAGTCCTTTTGTGTTCGTGGGGAAGGCTGAACTGGCTAAAATTCCATTATTCGGGCTGTTTTATAAACGCACTTGTATTTTGGTAGATAGAAGTAGTTCTAGAAGCAGAAATGCCGCTGTACTAGCTGCCCAACGAAGATTAAAACAAGGTTTAAGCATCTGTATTTTTCCAGAAGGTGGTGTTCCTGAGGACGAAAATATTGTATTAGATTCATTTAAAAATGGGGCATTTCGTTTGGCAATCGATCATCAAATTCCAATCGTACCAATTTCATTTGCCGACAATAAAAAGCGTTTTTCATACACCTTTTTCAGTGGTGGGCCAGGTCAAATGCGTGTACAAGTACATCAGTTTTTAGATACGCATGATCTCGACAGATCTGCAGTCGATGAGCTTCGAGATGAGTCTTGGAAAATTATTTATGACCAATTAATGACTTTCAATCATCAACCGATTATCGACAAAGCTTAACTGATATTTCATTCCAAGAATAAATACTATCTTTACCTTTTATCAGATGAATTCCGTAATTGGGCTAGAAATGGGAAGTTGCTTTTTTCTTTTTCGAAGCCGTAAAATTCTTGCATAGCCATTGCTACGGAAGCTTTTTACAATGAAGAAAAAGGACAAATGAACGAGCATTTAGGCTAATTATGGGATTTATTTGATAAAGCTTGCTTGAAATTTTTTATAAACCATCTCCTGAAGTAGCAATATATTCAGGATCAATTATATATACATATGGGTTGTAACAGTTGTTCAACCGGAAAAGACGGCCAACCTAAAGGCTGTCGTAATAATGGCACCTGCGGCACCGATAGTTGCAATAAACTAACGGTTTTTGATTGGTTATCAAATATGACTTTACCGGCAGGTCAAGAACCTTTTAACTGCGTGGAGGTTCGCTTTAAAAACAGTCGAAAAGAATACTTTAAAAATACCGAGAATCTAACGCTAAGCATTGGGGATATAGTTGCTACCGAGGCTTCTCCTGGACATGATGTGGGCATGGTTACCTTAACCGGTGAACTTGTTCGTATTCAAATGAAAAAAAAGAAGGTCAAGGAAGATTCTGAACAGGTAAAAAAAGTATACCGTAAAGCATCACAAAAAGATATTGACATCTGGCAAAAATCCAGAGATCGAGAAGAAGATATTAAAGTGAGAAGCCGTGAGTTGGCAATTAGACTTGGACTTCAAATGAAAATTTCGGACATCGAATTTCAAGGCGATGGCTCTAAAGCCACTTTTTATTACACGGCGGAAGAACGTGTTGATTTTAGACAGCTTATTAAAGACATGGCAAAGTCATTTAGCATTCGTATTGAAATGCGACAAATTGGCTACCGTCAAGAAGCAGCTCGACTTGGAGGAATTGGTTCTTGTGGTCGAGAATTATGCTGTTCTACATGGCTCACCGATTTCAGATCGGTAAGCACCGCAGCAGCTCGTTATCAGCAATTATCATTAAATCCGCAAAAGTTAGCTGGACAGTGCGGAAAATTAAAGTGTTGCTTAAATTATGAATTAGACACATATCAAGACGCGCTAAAAGAATTCCCGAGAACCGACACAAAACTGTATACCGAAAAAGGAAAAGCCGTTTGCCAAAAAACCGACATTTTTAAAGGTGTAATGTGGTTTGCTTATGAAGGCGAATGGATGAATTGGCATAAAATTACTGCACAACAAGCCAATGAAATTATTGAGCTGAATAAGGCTAAAAAACCGGTTGCAAGTCTTGAGGAATACGCACTTGAGTTAGAAGAAGATACTAAAGTTGACTTCGAGAACGTTGTGGGACAAGATAGTTTAACTCGTTTTGACAAACCGAAACGCAGTAAGCGGAACAATCGGAATAAAAACAAACGTCGTAACAAAAACAACAAGAACCGAGCCCAAAAAAAATGAGTAAATACTGCTGTATAGCACTCCTCATAATTCTGTGTTTATCCTGTAATGATCAAGCCAGTTTTTCTGATTATCAATCAATAAATGGCGAATGGGATAAAAATGAACGAATAAACTTTACATTTCAACCAGAAGATACACTCTCAAAAAACCAGTTGTACCTTCACGTACGTAATAATAATGAATACGAATTTAGTAACTTGTACCTAATAGCTACTCTTAGCGCACCCGATGGTCTTGTTCAAACCGACACCTTGCAGTATGAAATGGCAAAAGCCGATGGTACTTGGTTGGGGACTGGTTTTACCGATGTAAAGGAGAATAAACTTTGGTATAAACAAGATTATGTTTTTAAAAACTCGGGAGAATACCTACTTGAAGTTGGTCATGCAATGCGAAAGAACGGGGAAGTACAGGGCATAGGAAAACTAAAGGGAATTACAGAAATAGGTTTTAGTATCGAAAAAGCACCAAATTAAAAGATCATGGCGAAGAAAACAGCAAAAAAATCCGATGGTTGGTTTAAAGGGAATTGGAAATACATCAAATGGTTTTGGATAACATTTGGAGTCGGTATTTTTACATTCTTAATGTTATTTGTACTTGCTTCTTGGGGTGCTTTTGGAGAAATGCCAACCTTTGAAGAACTTGAAAATCCAAAAACAAATCTTGCTACTGAAGTAATTTCGATAGATGGAAAAGTCATTGGTAAATATGCATATGAAAACAGAACACCGGTACTTTACAAGGATCTTCCCGAAAATCTGGTCAAAGCTTTAATTTCAACTGAGGATCAACGATATTATTCACATTCAGGTATTGACGCACGAGGTACACTTCGTGCAACTGCTTTTTTAGGAACTAGAGGTGGTGCAAGTACTATAACTCAGCAGTTATCAAAACTATTATTTACTGGCGAACGAAATAAAGGGTTTGCAGGTCGAGTCAAGCAAAAAATTAAGGAGTGGGTAATTTCTATCCGTCTCGAACGTCAATACACAAAGGAGGAGTTGATCGCAATGTACTTGAATAAAATGGATTTCTACTTTAATGCGGTTGGAATTCAATCAGCTTCCAATATCTATTTTCAAAAAGAACCAAAAGACCTATTACAAGAAGAATCGGCAGTTTTGGTTGCTATGTTAAAAAATCCGCGACAATATAATCCTGTAAGGGAAATATCGATGAAAAAGTCGCTTGGGCGTCGTAATCAAGTTTTTGTACAGATGTATGAAAACGGATATTTAACTGAAAAAGAAAAAGATTCTTTTCAAAAGATTCCAATGAAAACGAGTTTTTCACCTCAAAGTCATGATGAAGGTATGGCGACTTATTTTCGTCAATATTTAAGGGGTTTTGTTAGTAATTGGAGTAGAGATAACAAAAAACCAGATGGCTCATTTTACAATATCGATCGTGATGGTCTTAAAATCTACACTACCATCGATTCTAAAATGCAAGCCTATGCAGAGGAAGCGATGAAAGAGCACATGCCTCGTTTGCAAGCTGAGTTCTTCCATCAAAATACTCCAAAACGAAATCCGAAAGCTCCTTTTTACGATATAGAACAACCCGATATCAATCGGATAATGGAAGGTGCTATACAACGCTCTGAGCGCTGGAAAAAAATGAAAAAAGAAGGAATTGCTGAAAATGAAATCCGTGCTTCTTTTAAAAGAAAAACAGAAATGCGTGTCTTTTCCTGGAAAGGTGATATCGACACTGTAATGACTCCTTTAGATTCAATACGATATTATAAGCACTTTTTGCAAACAGGTGTCATGAGTATGCAGCCGCAAACTGGGCATGTAAAAGTTTGGGTTGGTGGTATCAACTTTAAGCATTTTAAGTATGACGCTGTAAAGCAACAAAAACGCCAGGTAGGTTCGACCTTTAAGCCATTTGTATATGCCACTGCGATCGATCAATTAAAATTATCACCTTGTCAAGAATATCCGAATGTACAAATCACTATTCCTGCCAACAAATATGGTAATCCTGAGCCTTGGACTCCCAAAAATGTAGGAGATAAATATGGCGATATGATGACGCTTACAAAAGGCTTAGCAACATCTACAAACACCATAACAGCAAAATTAATGGACATGGTTGGCCCAAGGCAAGTAGCAAATTTAGCGAGACGCTCAGGAATTAAAAGTGAAGTTCTTCCTGTTCCTTCAATAGCACTGGGAACACCAGATGTTAGCCTGTTTGAAATGGTAGGAGCCTATGGTATGTTTGCCAACGAAGGTATTTATGTAAAACCGGTTATGGTTACCAGAATTGAAGATAAATATGGTTCTGTTCTATATGAATTTACACCTGAAACAAGAGACGTATTGTCTCGAGAATCTGCTTACGCGACGGTCAGATTATTAGAAGGTGTAACAAAAGGAGGTTCAGGAGCTAGATTACGTCACTCATATAATAAAAATAGGGCTGATTACAAAGAGGTTGTTACTGGGTACCCATATCAGTTTGATAATCCTATTGCAGGAAAAACAGGGACGACTCAAAGCCATTCGGACGGGTGGTTTATGGGTATGGTTCCTAATTTAGTTACTGGGGTATGGGTTGGTGCCGAAGATCGAGCCGCACGTTTTGCAAGTATTAACTACGGACAAGGTGGCTCTATGGCATTACCAATATGGGCATTGTACATGAAAAAATGCTATGCTGATAAGGACCTTAATGTTTCTAAAGGTGAGTTTAAAAAGCCCGAGCGAATGAACATTAATCTAGATTGTACTAAAAAAGAAACTGATTCCATTCCTGTTCCTAAAGAAGTTAAAGAAGCCGAAGATTTATTTGGAAGACCATAATTTCTCAATCATACTAATGAAACTTTGAATTTAGGTATTTTATTATTTTGATCCTTCTTTGTAAGAAATAAAGACCTTCGTCACCCTGAATTTATTTCAGGGTCTCAGCAAAACACTCCAACTAGCTCGAGCAATGCGATGCTGAAACAAGTTCAGCATGACGAGCAATTAATAGTCTGGTCTAAAATCTTTATTCCACTTCTCCGTAGTTTTTAATAAAATCAACTTGCTTTTAGCCGCTTAAATCATTGGCTTTCGGCCTCATTTTTTGTATTTTTCAGCTACAAACAAATCAGATAATGATCAAGAAAACCGTAAGTGGTGTAGACGAGGCATTAAGAGGTGTTTCTAGCGGAATGACTATGATGTTAGGAGGCTTTGGACTCTGCGGAATCCCAGAAAATAGTATCGCAAAATTAGTAGCCTTAGGTGTAAAAGACCTTACTTGCATATCAAACAATGCGGGAGTTGATGATTTCGGACTAGGCTTACTACTTCAGCAAAAGCAAATTAAAAAAATGATCTCATCTTACGTAGGTGAAAACGATGAATTTGAACGCCAAATGCTTAGCGGTGAGTTGGATGTTGAACTAATACCACAAGGCACCTTGGCCGAACGTTGTAGAGCAGCACAAGGCGGTTTTCCTGCAATTTACACACCAGCAGGCTATGGCACAGAAGTGGCAGAAGGCAAAGAAACTCGGGAGTTTGATGGCAAGATGTATGTTTTAGAGCATGCTTTTAAAGCAGATTTTGCCTTTGTTAAAGCCTGGAAAGGTGATGAGGCCGGAAATCTCATTTTTAAGGGTACGGCACGTAATTTTAACCCTTGTATGTGCGGCGCTGCTAAAATAACAGTTGCTGAAGTCGAAGAACTTGTTCCTGCTGGGACATTAGACCCAAATCAGATTCATATTCCTGGAATATTTGTCCAGCGTATTTTTCAAGGACAGATATATGAAAAGAGAATTGAGCAACGAACCGTAAGACAAAGAAGTTAGTTATGTTGGATAAAAATGGAATTGCAAAACGCATTGCAAAAGAAGTAAAAGACGGTTACTATGTAAACTTAGGAATCGGAATACCAACATTAGTGGCTAATTTTGTGCGTGATGATATTGAAGTTGAATTTCAAAGCGAAAATGGCGTTTTAGGAATGGGACCTTTCCCATTTGAAGGAGAAGAAGATGCCGATATTATCAATGCCGGAAAACAAACAATAACTACTTTACCTGGAGCTTCTTTTTTTGACTCTGCAACTAGCTTTGGAATGATCCGAGGTCAACATGTTCATCTTACAATTCTCGGAGCTATGGAAGTCGCTGAAAATGGAGATATTGCGAACTGGAAAATTCCTGGAAAAATGGTAAAAGGTATGGGCGGGGCAATGGACTTAGTTGCATCCGCAGAAAATATTATTGTTGCCATGATGCATACTAATAAGCGTGGTGAATCAAAACTCCTAAAAAAATGTAGTTTACCCCTTACCGGAGTTGGATGTGTTAAGAAGGTAGTAAGCAATCTTGCGGTTTTAGAAGTAACTAAAAATGGTTTTAGACTATTAGAACGCGCACCTGGAGTATCAGTCGAAGAGATTAAAAAAGCAACAGAAGGAAATTTGATAGTTGAAGGAGATATTCCAGAGATGGCTATTGATTAGATATTCAGCCTTGTCAAAATCCAACATTGAGGATGTCAGGTTGAGTGTTTTCCGAGGCACGAAGGAAAATGTATCGAGACCCGGAGTTAGCACATTTAAATATTCATCTTCGGATGGTTCTCGATACATTTTTCTTCCTCATAGTTCAGCCGAAAAACACTCGAAGTGACATAGTTCTTTTGAATTAAAACTTTCTGCTTTTACACTTTTGGGCTAAAACAACCGCATCTGTCCATCTTTATGCTCCCTATGCAAATCGGTATTAAGTGCTGGCATTTTTCCATCTTTAAAATACTTCATTCTAGCCAGCTCCATCATACTATGTAATTGTTCAGCGATCCTTCCCTCTCCTGCTTTTCGCTTTCCAAATCGACTATCATTTAAAGTGCCTCCATGACATTCTTTAATTTGATTCAAGACCTTATCCGCCCGATCTGGCATCGTTTTTTGTATCCAGTCTGAGAAGATTTGCCCAATAGCTCCATTTAAATGCACAACCGTAAATGCAATCGATCTCGCACCATGATCCTTCGCAGCCTTAGCTAAATTTAATATCTCATGGCTATTAATTGATGGAATAATTGGAGCGATCATCACATTAACAGGAATCCCATTTTCCGATAAGGTTTTTACAGTTTGCAATCTTTTTTTGATAGTTGTTGTTCTTGGTTCTAAAATCCTTCTGGTTTCTTCTGAAAGTGATGTAATAGATACATTGACACCAATTAAATTATCTTTCTGCAACTCGCACAAAACATCAAGATCACGAAGTATTAACGCATTTTTGGTAATCATCCCAACAGGATGTTTATATTTTAAAAATACTTTAAGACAAGCTCTAGTTATTTTAAATTGCTGCTCTGCAGGCTGATAACAATCCGTATTTCCCGACATCACTATCGGATATGCTTTCCACTTTTTACGGCGTATTTTCTTTTCAAGTAGTTCTGGCGCATTCTTTTTGACAAGAATTCTTCTTTCAAAATCAAGTCCTGCACTATAACCCCAATATTCATGAGTATTTCTAGCATAACAATAAATACATCCATGCTCACAGCCTTGATAGGGGTTCATACTATACATCATTCCCACATCGGGACTTGTTACTTTATTAACGATCGTTTTTGGAAAAACTGGTAGATAACGTGAGTTGTTATTATCGACCTCCTCTTGATTGATTCGGCAATATTCTAAAAAATCATCACGGGTTTCGTACACATTTTCAAGAAATCTATTATGTACATTTTGTTGCGCACCTCGACCTTTGACCTTAGTGTCATTATTCATTTTAATAAAAACGGGGAATAGAGAAAATTAGCGGGGAATCTTCACCTCAAAAATAAGAAAATCGGATATTGAAAAATGTTAAATACACTTCTTTAGTTCTTAACAATTTTCGAAACTTTACTTTTTTAGCTAACTTCATCAAACTAATACCATCAACCAAAAATGAAAAGAAGAACTTTTATCAAAAATTCTGCAGCTGCAGGAGCGGCTTTCAGTATTATCCCTAGTTTTGTTTTAGGAAAAGGGCATGTTCCACCAAGCGACACTTTATACGTTGCAGGATTTGGAGCAGGCGGTCAAGGTCAAGGAGATCTTAGGCGTCTATATGAAACCAAAAAGGTAAAGTTCGTTTCATTTTGCGATGTTGATTTTGCCCGAGCAAAAGGAACCTTTGACGCACTGCCTGAAGTTGCAAAATACAAGGATTTTAGAAAGGTATATGATAAACATTTAAAAGATATTGATGCCATAGTAGTTGCTACACCAGATCATACGCATGCCACTATTGCTTTACCATTTATTCGGGAGAAAAAGCATGCTTATGTTGAAAAACCATTGACGCATAACATACGTGAAGCTCGAATGATGACTGAGGCGGCAAAAGCCAACGGTGTTGTAACTCAAATGGGAAATCAAGGAGCATCAAGTGATGGTAGTCGTCTTGCAAAAGAATGGATCGCTTCAGGAATTATAGGCAAAGTATATAAAGTAGATTGCTGGACCAATAGACCAGTATGGCCACAGGGTATTCCAACTCCTAAAGGGAAACATAAAATTCCTAAGACATTAGATTGGGATCTATGGTTAGGACCAGCTGCAAAAAGGGATTATAATCCAGCTTATTTGCCATTTAAATGGCGTGGCTGGTGGGATTTTGGAACAGGAGCATTAGGTGATATGGGATGTCATATTATGGAAACTCCATTTAGCGTTCTGGGTCTTGGCTACCCTACCGAAGCAGAGGCAAGTTGCACCACCAATTGGGTTGGAGATTTTCATGAAGCGGATTATGTAGCTTCTTGTCCATCGTCTTCAATTGTTAGATTGAAATTTGATCATGAGGAGCACGGAGAAATAGCATTAAACTGGTATGACGGTGGATTAATGCCCGACCTGCCGGACGAATTAAAGGATGGTGAGACTATAGGAAACTGGGATGGTGGATCCGTAATTTATGGTACTCGCGGTATTTTAGTGGCTGATACTTATTCTCAAAATTTAAGGCTTTTACCCTCTTCATTAAACAAAATTTTTAAAGCACCAGAACCAACCTTAGATCGTGTTGAAGGAGCTACTGGAGGACATCATGCCAATTTTGTAAATGCCTGTTTAACTGGAGGAAAAGCATCCTCAGATTTTTCTATTTCTGGACCACTTACAGAAGCTGTTCTAATGGGAAACTTGGCAATAAAAGCCTATCAATATAAAGTATTACAAGAAGGAAAAACACCGACACATTGGGCACCATATAATTATCCTGGTCGTAAAAAGATTATGTGGGATGGTATCAATATGAAAGTAACCAATTGGGATAAAGCCAACCAATGGGTAAATGGTGTTTATCGTAAAGGTTGGGAACTTACCTAAAATCCGTAAATCATTAATACGCTTATTTTCCTGGAAAATTGGCTTGGCGTTTTTCTAAGAATGCGGTCGTACCTTCCTTAAAATCCTCTGTACCAAAGCAAGCACCAAAGTTTTCAATTTCGGTTTCAAAGCCGTTTACACCATCTTTGTAGTTAGCATTTACTGCATTGATTGCTTTACCGATTGCGACACTGGAGTTTCGCATAATTTTGCCAGCTATTTTGTGGCATGTTGGAAGTAATTCTTCTTGAGTTGTAACATAATTTACTAATCCATATGAAAGCGCCTTTTCCGCGTTAATCATTCCTGCCGTCATTACCAATTCCATAGCTCGACCTTTCCCAATTAATTGTGGTAAACGCTGTGTACCACCGTATCCGGGAATAACACCTAAGGAAACTTCCGGAAGTCCCATTTTAGCATTGTCGCTAGCCAATCTAAAATGACAGGCCATTGCCAATTCCAGTCCACCACCAAGTGCAAAACCGTTGACCGCCGCGATTATGGGGGTTGACAAATTCTGAACAAAATCAAAAAGCAATTCCTGACCTTTGGCGGCTAATCTATCACCTTCATTCACTGAAAAGTGAGCGAATTCAGAAATATCGGCACCCGCAACAAAGGCCTTTTCTCCACTTCCAGTTAGAATAATCACCTTTACTTGGGAATCATTATTTGCGCTTTTAATTGCCTCATGAAGCTCTTCGATTGTGGCTTTATTTAAAGCATTTAACTTAGATGGTCTATTAATCGTTATGGTAGCAATACCATTTGAAATATCTATGAGAAGGTTTTGAAATGACATAATTGATTGTTTTGATTTTGTAAAAATACAGTTATTCGTATAGAATTAATCAGAAGAAAAAGCGATTTTGGTAAAGTAACAAATTCCAATAATTCAAATTCCAAATTCCAAAAAATCATATGTTGGAATTTGGGATTTAAGACATTGGGATTTCACAAAGTCATTCGACTAATCATAAGACCAATTTTTCCAACCTAATATCCTATTTTTGTGGCTTCATAAAACGTATTATGTCCGCATCAAAACAACGCTATACAATTACAGCCGCACTACCCTACACCAATGGCCCAATTCATATTGGTCATTTGGCAGGTGTATATGTGCCAGCTGATATTTATTCAAGATTTCTTCGCTTAACAAACAACGATGTATTGTTCGTTTGTGGTAGCGATGAACATGGCGTTGCAATACCGATGAAAGCCAAGAAAGAAGGTGTTTCTCCTCAAGAAGTAATTGACAAATACCATGGTATCATCAAACAGTCATTTAACGATTTCGGAATTGCATTTGATAATTATTCAAGGACTTCCGCTAAAGTACATCACGAAACCGCATCAGAATTTTTTAAGACGCTGTACGACAAAGGTGATTTTATCGAAGAAGTGACTGAACAGTTGTACGATGCCGAAGCAGATCAGTTTTTAGCGGATCGTTTTGTAACTGGAATCTGTCCTAACTGTGGAAATGAAGAAGCTTACGGTGACCAATGTGAAAATTGCGGTAGCTCACTAAATGCAACTGACTTAATCAATCCTAAATCTACCGTTTCAGGGGCAGAACCAACTTTAAAACAAACGAAGCATTGGTTTTTACCATTGGACCGCTACACTGATTTTTTAACGGAGTGGATTATAAAAGGGCACAAAAAAGATTGGAAAACCAACGTATACGGTCAATGCAAATCTTGGATCGATGACGGATTAAAACCCCGTGCCGTAACCCGCGATCTTGATTGGGGAATTCCCGTTCCTGTTAAGGGAGGAGAAGGCAAAGTATTGTACGTTTGGTTTGATGCTCCTATTGGCTATATCTCATCAACAAAAGAATGGGCTGCACGTGAAGGTAAAGATTGGGAGCCGTATTGGAAAGATAAAGACACCAAATTAGTCCACTTTATCGGTAAGGATAATATCGTTTTTCATTGTATTATTTTTCCATCAATGTTAAAGGCAGAAGGAAGCTATATTCTTCCTGAAAATGTACCCGCTAATGAGTTTTTGAATTTAGAAGGTAACAAACTTTCTACCTCAAAAAACTGGGCCGTTTGGTTGCATGAATATTTAGAAGAATTTCCAGACAAACAGGATGTACTTCGCTATACTTTAACAGCAAATGCCCCTGAAAATAAGGATAATGATTTCACTTGGAAGGATTTTCAAGCGAGAAACAATAATGAGCTAGTTGCCATTTTTGGTAATTTCATCAATAGAGTTACCGTACTTACTCATAAATATTATCAAGGTGAAGTACCAACACCTGCTGCTTTTAGTGAAATAGATGAGCAAACATTAGCTCAGCTAAAGGCATTTCCTAAAATCATCGCTAGCTCTATCGAAAAATACCGATTTAGAGAAGGGAGTCAAGAATTAATGAATCTTGCTAGATTAGGAAATAAATATCTGGCAGATGAAGAGCCTTGGAAAACCATTAAAACGGATGAAGAGCGAACCAAAACAGTAATGTTTGTTGCACTTCAAATTGCCGCGGGATTAGCTGTATTAAGTGAACCATTTTTACCGTTTACATCGGCTAAGCTTAAGGGTATTCTCAATGTCAGTTCGAGTGATTCGACGCAGGAGAATCGTATCGAGAACTCTTGGGACGATGTTTCATCAAAAGAAATCCTAATCCCATCAGGTCACAACATCAACAAAAGCGAACTACTATTCAGCAAAATAGAAGACAAAGAAATACAAGCACAATTAGATAAATTGGAAGCAACCAAAAAAGCAAACGAAGCAGAAAACAAAACTGCAGAGCCGCAAAAAGAGACCATCGCTTTTGATGATTTTACCAAACTTGATATGAGAGTAGGAACCATCATCGAAGCGGAAAAAATGGCAAAAGCTAAGAAGTTATTAGTTTTAAAAGTTGATACGGGTATTGATACACGCACTATCGTTTCGGGTATTGCCGAGAGCTTCAAACCTGAAGACATTGTTGGTAAACAAGTCACTGTTTTAGTCAACTTGGCACCAAGAGCACTTCGTGGTGTCGAGAGCGAAGGCATGATTTTAATGACTGAAAATGCTGAAGGTAGATTAGTATTTGTAAATCCTGATGAGGCTGGTGTACAGAATGGGGAAGGGATAAGTTAACAGTTGGCAGTTGGCAGTTGGCAGTTGGCAGTTGGCAGTTGGCAGTTGGCAGTTGGCAGTTGGCAAAACAACTTAAACTTTCACACAAATCATATAACAATCGAACTTCTTTCCTATAAACCTTAGTAAATGGGGGCACTATACTGCATACTGCCGACTGAACACTGAAGACTGAAATGACCTTAACCCAATACATAACTACCCACACTCAACTCCCTCAAAAAGGGATTGAAAACACTATTCAGCTGCTAAATGAGGACTGCACAATCCCATTTATTTCTCGATACCGTAAGGAAAGAACAGGAAATCTGGACGAAGTACAAATAGGGGAAATCGTCAAGTTTAAAACACAGTTCGAAGCCTTAGAAAAGCGAAAAAATGCCATTACCAAAGCGCTGGAAGAACAAGAAGTTTTGACGGCTGAACTGAAACAAAAAATTGATTCCTGTTCTGACCTTATCGCTTTAGAAGATTTGTATCTGCCGTACAAGAAAAAGCGAAAAACCAAAGCAGAGACTGCCATTAAAAATGGACTCGAGCCTTTGGCGAAGATCATCATGAGTCAAAGGAGCGATGCTATTGAACATATTGCTTCTAAGTATCTGAATGATACAGTCCAAAATGAAGATGAAGCCTTGGAAGGCGCTCGACATATTATTGCGGAATGGATTAACGAACGGACAGATATCCGAAACAACATCAGGTATCAGTTAGACAATTACGCCATCATCACTACCAAGGTAGTTTCCACTAAAAAAGATGATGAAAAAGCTCAGAAATTCCGAGATTATTTTAATTGGAGTGAGTCGCTAAAGCGATGTCCATCTCATCGATTGTTGGCTATCTTAAGAGCAGAGAGCGAAGGCTTTATTCGCGTTAAAATTGAGATTGATCACGATCGGGCACTTGCAAAAATCGATGATCGCATCATCCGATCGAACAATGAATGTGCCGATCAAATTGAATTGGCAATCAAAGATTCGTACAAGCGATTGCTTTTTCCGGCACTATCAAACGAGCGACTAAAAAAAGCCAAAGAGGAAGCTGACGATGATGCGATTAAGGTATTCTCTAAAAACCTAAAACAATTATTACTAGGTGCACCTTTAGGTGAAAAACGCATTTTGGCAATCGATCCCGGTTTTAGAACAGGTTGTAAAATAGTTTGTTTAAATGCGCAAGGTGAGTTAAAACATAACGAGACTATTTATCCGCATGCACCGCAAAACAAGGATAAGGAAGCTATTAAAAAAATAAGCTCACTAGCTGATGCACATAAGATTGAAGCCATCGCCATTGGAAATGGGACGGCATCTAGAGAAACCGAACGACTTGTAAAGCGGATTGCATTTAAAAATACTGTTGAAGTTTTTGTCGTAAGCGAAGCAGGTGCTTCTATTTATTCTGCTTCTAAGATCGCAAGAGATGAGTTTCCCAATTATGATGTTACGGTTCGAGGAGCGGTTTCTATCGGAAGGCGATTAGCAGATCCATTAGCGGAGTTGGTAAAAATCGATGCAAAGTCGATTGGTGTTGGGCAATATCAGCATGATGTAGATCAAACTAAGTTGAAAAATTCGCTTGACACAGTAGTAGAAAGTTGTGTGAATACAGTTGGTGTCAATATCAATACTGCAAGCGCTTCATTGCTTAGTTATGTGTCTGGAATCGGTTCAAAACTAGCCGAAAATATTGTTGATTACAGGAATGAAAATGGCGGTTTTGGTAGTAGAACCGACATAAAAAAAGTACCGCGTTTAGGTGGAAAAGCCTTTGAGCAAGGCGCTGCATTTTTGCGAATCAAACAGGCTAAAAATCCCCTTGATGATTCCGCTGTACATCCAGAAAGTTATAGTATTGTCAGGCAAATGGCGAAAGATGTCAATACTCCAATATCCGATCTTATTGGAAATAGTGCTGTTTTAAAAGAGATTGATTTAAACTCTTATTGCACTGAAAATGTCGGCCTACCGACGCTTCAAGACATTGTAAAAGAGCTAGAAAAACCTGGCTTAGACATTCGAGAAAAAGCAAAGATGTTCACCTTTGATCAAAATGTGCGGAGTATTACTGATTTGAGGGAAGGGCAATTATTACCTGGCATCGTCAACAACATTACCAACTTTGGTTGCTTTGTTGATATTGGTATTAAAGAAAGTGGCCTCATTCATATTTCTAATTTATCGGACTCCTTCGTAAAAGATGTGAATGAACATGTGCATCTGCATCAACAGCTTATTGTAAAGGTCTTGCAAGTTGATATTGCTAGAAAACGGATTCAGTTATCGCTGCATAAAAAGATCTAATTTTATAGAATTTATTTTATATTTAGGCCTATACTTTCTTATGAAAAACTACTTTTTTGTGTTGGCACTTTTTCTTTCCATTGGAATAAAAGCGCAGAAAGAACTTTTGAATTTTCCCGCAACACTTTCTGGATCAATAGACACTTATTCTTTAATCGATGACGCTAACGCAACCCATCTATTCTTCATGAATACTGGAGGAATACTACATAGTAAAATTGATTCCACATATACATCAAGTAAAAAGAAATTTTATTCATCAATGGACTTTTCAACAGAAGGAAAATCAATAGTTGGACATTCAACAAATAGTAATGGTGATGTAATCTTATATTTTGCCAATGATATTAGAAAAAGATATTACCTATTTATTCTTACCAAAAAAGGTGAATTCAGTGTAAAACCCATAAACTTAAAATTAAAAGGCGAATCTTTTGTTCAAGCATTTATGTTAAATGGAAAGCTGCGTGTTTTAGCGGCAATGAAAAAACAGTCTTTCCTGAAATTGTACAGTTTTAATGAGGAAAATTTAACTGATCAGTTGTTTGACTTTAGCTATACCGGTTTTATTACACAATCGAGAAGGTCAGTAAAGTTATCCGAGCTGCTAAGTACAAGAATATCCTATGATTTCAATGAAGATTTAACAGGATTCATTAATTATGGAACGCCTTATTCTCTAGAGACAACTAATGCTAGAAATAAATTGTATGTGCATGAAAACAATCTTATTATCGGCTTAGATCATCGACCACAAGTAACACGACTACTTTATTTAAATATAGAAACAGGTAAAACCTCAACAAAAAACATTACCACTGAAAAGACGGTATTTGGTGAGGAAAAACCAACTTCATTTAGATCAAACTCTTTTGTTCTAGACAAAAATTTATATCGCCTTGTGGTAAATAAGAACAAACTGCATTTTAATATTATCGATTTAGATACAGAGAAATCAATCAAATCAATTGACATTAATAAGGGTGATAAAATCAATTTTTCTAACTCGGCTATTACCCAAGATGGAACTATTTTTGGTGGGAATCGTACGTTAGAAACGACGAAACAATTCTTACGAAAAATTGCTTCTTCTCAATTAGGTGTATCGGCATACAAAAACAAAAATGCAATAGAAGTTACAATGGGTGGAATACAAAAGTTGAATTTTGGCGGTTCCGGTTTTGTTGCCAATAATTTTTTCGCATCTCCCACAAATATTTCCGGGTTTTTTAGTTCTTATTCCGTCACAAAGTCAATATTTATTAAAGCGTTATTTGATGATGAAGACTTTAAAGCTTTTCAGGATGCTAATTGGGAGAATTATTTTGATAGAATCACAGACTTTTCATCAAAAAGAAAAACCCACTATGAAACATTACATGAAAATAATGACGCATTAATATACGGCTACTACGAAAAGAAGAGCAAATCTTTTTCGTTAGTTGAATTCAAAATAGACTAATACAATCTAAAATACTCTTCAACATCATTTTCTATGAAACACTTTTTACTAGTCATACTGTGCATATTTTCATTTCATCAAATTACCTGTCAGGATAAGGTAACTGACACACCTATAAAATTATCAAATAGTGCGAAATCGTACGACTTTGTTGATAAAGATGGAAATATTCATTTTTTCTTCATTGACAGACCCAACATGCATCATCTTAAATATGATTCTGATCTCAACCTATTATTCCAAAGAAAATACGGGGCTGACATTGAAGGCAGGTTAGGTTTTATAACAAGTCAATTTGATATATACGGGTTTACAATTGATGATGATGAAAATATTAATCTGTATTTGACTAATTTGAAGAAAGCCAAATTCTTAAACTTCAAAATAAACAAGAAAGGAAATTTTATTTCTAAGCTCTTTAAATTGAAGTTTAAAAAAGAAGATTATGTAACTCAATTCAATTATGATAACCATTATTATTACATCACATCTTCTAAAAATTCATCTTTACTAAATATTTACGATTTTCATGGCGATAATTTTGTAAGAAAAGTGTTGAGCTTTGAAAAATATCCTTTTCTCAATGCTAAAGACAAAAGGGTTACACTTAATGATGTTTTAATTCCAGACCATGATAAAGAAGTCATAACTATCATTAAAAACGACCTTCCTAATTCAATTGAAACCGCATCAAATAAATTCAAAATATACCAAAATAAAAATAATATTGAGTTGACATTAGATCATAGAAACTCAGTAACCAGAATTTTGAAATTTAATTTGAATAACGAAAATGTTAGCATCGAAAACTTCGATCAACCTAGGTTTAAAATGGGAAATCCTATCTACTTAAAATCAAATTCTTTCATTCAGGACAATAGGTTATATCAAATAATTATTTCTGAAAAAAATATTGTTGTTACCATTACTGATAGGGAAAGTAAAAAACAATTAAAACAATTTGAAGCTTCTTTAAAGGATAATTTAGAATTTGCTAGTTCGCCAATTATTGTTGAAGGAGGCCGATTTGAAGATTATCGAGAACTCTCGAAAACCAAACAGTTTTTGAACAAAGTAGCTACTTCGTCTCCTGGAATTACTGCATACCAGAATGATAATCAACTTCAATTAAATATTGGTGTAGCAAAAACTATAGCTGGAGGGCTTCCTATGATAGGAATCCCCGGAATGTCAGTTGGAAACATTGGGTCTGTAAATTTCACCGTTACGGCCTATTCGGCATACACATCAACCAGATCTACCTATGTGAATTCTATACTCAACCCCGAAAACTTCAAGAAAATTGATGAAGAGTTGAAAACAAACATATTTGATTTAGTGTCTGATCATATGGAAGAATTGAAGCTTAAATTCAAGACAATTGTTGAACTAGATACAATGTTCGTTGTAGCAGGTTATGACAAGAAAAATAAGGCCTACTCATTAATTAAATTTGAAGAGCAATAGTTTAAATTCATTCTAAAAAATAATCAAGCCTCTTTGCCTAACTTTACATAATTAATACAAGAGTTATGTTATCAAAAAAATTAGAAAAAGCGCTAAATAATCAAATACGGATTGAAGCTGAGTCTTCACAGGTTTACTTATCAATGGCATGTTGGGCAGAAGTCCAAGGACTTGAAGGTGTTGCTGGTTTTATGTATGAGCACTCTGACGAAGAACGTATGCACATGCTTAAATTGGTAAAATATGTAAACGAACGCGGCGGGCATGCAACAGTTTCAGAATTAAGTGCGCCTAAAAAGGATTTTGGCACCTTTCAAAAAATGTTTCAAGAGTTATACGACCATGAAATATTTGTGTCAAATAGTATCAATGAGCTAGTTCATATTACATTGGAAGAGAAGGACTATGCCACGCACAACTTTTTACAGTGGTATGTAGCAGAACAGATTGAAGAAGAAGCCTTGGCAAGAACTGTTTTAGATAAAATCAACCTTATTGGTAATGATAAAGGTGGATTGTATTTATTTGATCGTGATGTGCAACTAATCAACGTTGAAAGTGCAGCTTCCGATACGGGAGAGGCTTAGTCACAGTATTTTAACACTTTAAGCTTATTTAGATTAATTTAAAATAGTTACATTTGCCGCGGAATTATTTTTCGGCATGGGTAAAAAGTCTAAAAAGAAAGCTGACATCAAGCAGATTAAGGTGCACAAAAAGTGTAAAACCAAATGCTGTAGTAAGTATAAAAAAGGTGAAAACAAACGTTGTAAGCGTTGCCCAATGTTCGATCTTTTGAAGAAGGCAGCTTAGTCTTTTGTTTTGTTTCCGTCTCCCTAAATCAACTCATTTTTACAAACCCCTTCTTAAATATCTGTTTTACAGCAGACTATCCGCACTTGTAAGACATTTATTACTGGGGTTGCTTACTTTTCTTATTTTAAAAGAGTTAAATAATCACTGCAAATCCAATAAGTTTTTCGGAAACCAGTTTGAGATATGCTCAGGTATTGTACCTGTCACTTTATTTCTCAAAAGGTTTAGATAATGGAAAAGAATATGGCACTTCTGAATCAAATCAGTAGTCTGTGTTATTGGTTTCAGACTAATACCGCATTGGTAAGTACACTAAAGTTAGATTCGGGTTCAGATAGTTATTATGTAAGTATCAAAAAGGGAGAAACGACGCTATATTCACATAAAATCGAATCATTTAGTAAAAAAGCGCAAACAATAATATCGTTTGAGTTAATTACCATTGTTAAAAACCTCATTAATATCAAGGAACATTACTCTATAAATTGATCGTTTATAACTGGTTTAATACTTAATAGCCCGAAAGTATTTGTCAATGTAATGCTGCTTACTTTTGGATTTGTATTGCATTACATATCTAGGATGCTCCAGAGGAATCACTTCTTTAAAAAATCTATGTTTCTTATTAAAGTCATTTAAAAACTTAAAGTTCTTTCCAGTTCCTAAACAGAAAACCTGATCACGATCTATTCCGAAATCGAGTTGTTTTTTAAGGGATTTTAGAATGAACGGAGTAACAATCTGACTGAGTTTCGCACTATCATAGTAATTGTAGTTTTTAATGCGTCCTTTATCATCCTCAATGACAAAACCAAGTGGGCATACTGAAGAAATATATACCTCATCATAAAACTTTTCAGGTCCGCCAAAAGCTTCGATCACTTCATAAATAAATACTGATGATGGCTCATGCAGTTGAATATCAGTTTGAATTTCACAAACATCACGAAGTCGCTTTGGGTCGGTAAACGGAATTCCTGTGGCACCTGCTCCTAACCTTCCTGGATTAATTCCTAAAATAAGTTTTCGCTGATTAACATCAGCATAATATTTCTGATAAAACTGCTCAACCAATTGCATCACCTTTTCGCCCTGAAATGGATTCAGAATCTTGATTCCCTTTGGGAGTTTCTTATTGAAATCAAGTTCTTTTAGGAAGCTTAATATTTGATCGGAGAAAGTCATATGCTAATACAAACCTACAAGCCCTCCTGCGCTTGATGCTTAGAAGGGTGTAGCTTGTGGTTTATAGTGCTATTTCTTAAATCCTGCTGGGCGTTTCCAACGAATTGGTGCTGCCGGTTCAGGTTTTAGCTGAAATTCTTCTTTTTTCAATAATCGCAATGCCTCTTGCACTCCTCTTTCTAATTGAGGATCTCTACCCTCCAATACCTGCTTTGGATCTTGGATTACTTCAATATCGGGCGCAACGCCATCTCCTTCTACAGCCCATTTTCCATCAGCGTCAAAAAATCCTCCACGCGGAGCTACCATACGGCCGCCGTCAATAAATGGCGGTGTATCCCAGGTTCCAACTAGTCCGCCCCAAGTTCGTGTACCAACTAAGGGTCCGATTTTCGCTTCTTTAAACATATAGGGTAATAAATCGCCCCCAGAACCTGCTCGTTCATTAATCAACATCACTTTCGGGCCCCAAATTCCCGCCATTGGTGTAGTCCATGGTCGGTTATCATTAGCTTTACTATTGAAGTAACCAAACAGCTTGCGATTCATTATATCGATCATATAATCGGCTGCAGAACCTCCACCATTGTTACGTTCATCAATAATCACCCCTTTTTTATCTTGTTGTGAGAAATAGTAACGGTTAAATGATGTGAATCCGCCTCCACCGGTATTAGGCACATAGACATAGGCTAGTTTTCCGCCTGATAACTCATCGACTTTTTTTCTATTTGCCTCTATCCAATCATAAGTTCTTCTAGCGCGCTCTGTACTCAAAGGAATAAGCATTATATCTCGAGCACTTTTTAAATCTGGAGAGCTATTCACCTTAATTTTAATGGTTCTTCCTGCTGTTTGCTCCAATAAACTATAAGGATTCGTTGGTGCTTTTAAATCAGTCCCATTAATGCTTAATATATAATCTCCTTCTTTTACATCATTACCCGGCATTGATAACGGCTTACTGATATCGGGATTCCAACTTTCGCCAGTGTAAATTTTTGAAATTTTGTAGTATCCGTTTTCTTCGATAAAATCACAACCCAATAGTCCAACTTGTACTCGATCAATGTCTGGCGCATCACCTCCAAAAACATACGAATGTCCTATGGCTACTTCTCCACTCATGATATCTACTACATAATTAAGATCGGTCCGGTGACGTACATGATCGATCCAAGGAGCATACCATTTGTACACCTCGTCCCAGGGGGCACCATGTACATTGTCGACATACAAAAAGTCTCGCATATAGCGCCATCCTTCCTTAAATATCTGGTGGTACTCGGCTTTCGGATCAATCTTGATCCGAACATCCATTTTTAATTTTCCTTTTCCTGGTTTTGGAGCACTTGCAGTACTTGTAATAACCCAAGAACCATTTTGCTGAAGCAGTGCACTTTTTCGGTCTGAAGATATAACTGCATTACTGATACCTGAAGCGTAGTCTTCCGCTTTCATTTTCTCGACATCATAGCTATACATTTTTAGAGTGAATTCATTTGGTATTGCCTCCCAAATAAATACTTTCTTTTCTGTACCCGCTGAAAGGCCAACATAATTTCTAGCATCCAATTTCAACGGGATTATTCGCTGCGCTATTCCGTCGCTATCGATGGTAATGTTTAAACTTGGCTCTTTCGCTTTTTCATCATCCTTCTTTTTACTTTTACTCTTTTTACTTGGCTTTGAATCAGCAACCTCTTTTTTCACATCTTCCTCATCACTTTTAGGAAGATTAGGTGCCTTATATTTTTTTGATAATACCACACAATACAAACTTCTATTGATGGCTGGATCATACGAACTCATATCTAGCCAACCTGAATTCAGTCCGTAGTCTGTACTTGCCAAAAAGTATAAATATTTTCCTTTTTCGTCCCACGCCGGACTAACAGCGTCCGCCATTCCATCGGTTAATTGGACGGTTTGTTTTGTTTTTGTATTATAAGCGAAAATGGCTTTAAAATGGCTGTCTAATTGTCTAGTATACGCAACCCACTGGCTATCGGGTGACCATACAGGATTCATGGTACGGTTAGGATGCGCGTAACGATCTGTCGCTACTTTTATTGACTTTCCTGTAGCTATTGTGGTAATCCAGATATTGTAATCTGTATCAGTGTATGCAATATGTTTTCCGTCAGGAGACCAGTCTGGTGTGAAATAAAATGTATTCGCAGGCAGTTTGATTTCCTTTTGCACGCTTCCTTGTTGATCAGCTACCACTAATTGATACTCTCCAGACTTGTCAGAAAACCAGGCTATCTGATTTCCCTTAGGTGACCAGATGGGATAACGATCGGCAACCCCAGAACTATTAGTTAAATTTCTCCAGGTACCATTCTCTTTTGGAATAGTAAAAATCTCGCCCCTATGTTCAAAAATGGCTCGTTTTCCTGATGGTGAAATATTAGGATTTGTTAAACTTCTAGCAGATACATTTTCCCATCTAGTGCGCGAAAAATTAAGATCTCCTTTTACATTAATGACCAATTGTTTTGAATCGCCAGAAGATGGATTCATTACATGCAAATATCCTCCTTGTTCATAAACAATTCTATCGCTACTTGAATCAAGATTTTTGACATCGAAGTCTTTATGAAATGTATGTTGTTTTTCTTCTTTTGTTTTGGGGTTGTAGGACCAAATATTACTCGCATAATCCCTTTCTGATAAATAATAAACCTCGTCATTTAACCAAACAGGATACAAATGACGTTCCTGATCTTTTTGTGGCGTACGCACTAGTTCCTTGGTTTTCATATCGACTATCCAAATTGGCATTGCCTGCCCGCCTCGATAATTTCGCCACTCAGCATCCCATGAAGTAATAGGTGTATAGGCAATGTGGGATCCGTTAGGAGAAATCTCGCCATAGGCAGCTCTAGGGATATCTAATGAAACCGGTAAGTCTCCTTGAGTAGAAACCTTATAAAATTTATTTGTCTGTGTTGGTCGAGCCTCTCTACCTGATCGGAATAACACCTCCCCTTCTGGAGTCCAACCCTGAACGAAATCACCACCCGGATGCCATGTCAGTCGTTTTGGAGTGCCCCCTTCAATAGGAATAATATAGACGTCGGAATTCCCGTCGTATTCTCCAGTAAAAGCAACCCATTTTCCATCTTTTGAAAATTGTGGTCCTTGTTCGTATCCATCATCGGTAGTTAACCGTACCGCATCACCTCCGGAAATTGGAACTTTCCAAAGATCATTGGCATAGACAAATACAATATGTGTTTTTGAAATTGTGGGTTGACGCAGTAACTGTGTGCCTTGCGCTGAAGATATAGCAAAAGACAAACACAGCAAACCAGTGATAAGCTGTTTCATTTTTGGTGGGTTAACACCATTTCTAACTCAAATTTACCCAATAAAAATGGGTCTTTTTCCTTAATTTTTCTAATGTATAAATCTGAGTAACAAATAGTGTGGTTAATAGCTTATGAAATTAATCAATATATTTCTTAAAGTCTTACCAAAAATTGGTTTCAAATAGACCGGGTGCTATTATTTAAAGGTAATTCGAAATTTTAAATCTGTTGATATCCTCTACCCGCTCTAAAACTTAACAAAATGCCATGAGTACTACCTAGTGGCGAATTACCAGTACCTTGCGTATAATTGTACATCGCCCTTATGTTTTTAAATAAATATAAGCCTGCTGCTATATTAAAGGAACTACTGGTGCGGAAGCCTACTCCTGCCTCAAAATTATTTTTGTACCGGATACTCAAATTGGTGTCTACTTGAAAAGGAGCTCCGCTTTCATATTTGAATAGCAAACTGGGTTTGATGATGAAGCTGGGATTGTATTTATTGGTCACAAAATGATAGCCAGTATACCCATAAATAGGTCTAGATAGATTTAAGTTATTTTGATTCGACAGTCGATCTCCCAAAACATTGGGTGCTGATACCCCCACAAAAAAGTTACCATGACCAAACAATACGCTTAAACCAGCTGTTGGTAAAGTGCTATTAATATTCTCTGCAAAGTTAGGATCGTTTTGAATGCCTAACTCCAAGAGATTCTCTTCATACTGCAATACCCCAGCTGTTACTCCAAAAGAAAGTACTGTTCTGTCATATAATTGCCAATAAGGGCGATTACTTTTAAAGTCAAAAAACAACTTATATGAATAGGCTATTGAAGCTTGTGTGGCATTGGTTACTCCAATTTGATCATTCATAATAATGGCTCCTAAGCCCATTTTACCTTCGCTAAGTGCTGTATTAAAGGTTAGATTAAAGTTCTTTGGCGCACCATCAAGTTGATTATTAAACCCTGAGTTACTCAGTACTGCTTCCGCTTCATCATGAGTTCCCGCATAGGCGGAATTTATAATAAATGGATTGTAATTATAATCAGTAAAACTAGGTGTCTGTTGTGCCTTGATCGTATGCAATCCCATTACAAATAAGATCGTGATATATAGCTGTAGCTTCTTCATTGTCTTATCGTTTTAGGACTACAAATCCAGTTTTTGTTTGTGTAGCACTGCCTTCATTTACAATAATATTGAAGAAATAGGTTCCTTCAGGAAGGTCTCCTGCACCTAAAGAAGTTGCTTTATTGGCAACACCTCTAAATACATTCCTTCCATTGTCATAATTATTTATCTGAAAAACCAAGTCATTCCATCGGTTATAAATCTCGACCGTATTATTTGGGTATTCTTCAATTCCATCAATATTCCAAAACTCATTAATTCCATCTCCGTCGGGCGATAATCCAAATTTTATATCAGGTAGAAAGTCCTCATTAACTTCTTCGGTTAATATCGTAGTAAATGAAACTTCAGCACATCCTGCAGCATTTCCAGTATCATTAAATGGAATAATTCTAACAAAATAAGTAATCCCTTCGGTTAGGTCGTTTGAAAAATTGTAGTTCGTAGTTGTTACTTCATCTGCATTAACAATATCACTACCTCCTGTACTTGTTCCTACAAAAACTTGATAACCAGTAGCAGTGGCAACTTCATCCCATTCTAAATTTGTTGTTATAGCAACATCTGTATCTTGATCCTCTGGTGATATTAATTGTGTACAATCTGGTACAGCAGGAACATTTATTACTGCTGTTGTGAACTGCTCCGTCGCACAACTAATGGCGTCTCCTACCGCGTTATATGGAGTAATCGTTACTTCATATATAGTATCCTCATCCAAATCAGATGCGAAATCATAAGTTGTACTTGTAGTTACATCTTCGTTATCTATAATTGTATTTGTAGTATTCGTATTTACAACTGTAATTCGGTATCCCGTTGCATTCGATACTGCTGACCATGCTAAATTGGTATCTAAAGCTACACCAGTAGCATTGGCAAGTGGGCTTGTTAAGTTCGTACAGACAGGTACCGTTGGCACATTTACTATTTCTGTTGTGAACTGTTCCGCTGTACAATTCATCGCATCACCAACAGCATTATATGGAGTAATCGTTACTGAATAAACAGTATCCTCATCCAAATCGAATGCAAAATTATAGCTAGTATTTGCATTTACGTCTTCGTTATCTACAATTGTAGTAGTTGTGTTGGTATTAGCAACTGTAACTCGGTATCCTGTTGCATCCGTTACCGGTGACCATGCTAAATTGGTATCTACAACTACATTAGTAGCATCGGCAAGTGGACTTGTTAAATTAGTACATCCAGGTACCGTTGGCACATTTACTATTTCTGTTGTGAACTGTTCCGTTGTACAATTCATCGCATCTCCTACTGCATTATAAGGAGTAATTGTTACTTCATAAATAGTATCCTCATCCAAATCAGATGCGAAATCATAAGTTGTACTTGTGGTTACATCTTCGTTATCTACAATTGTATTTGAAGTATTCGTATTTACAACTGTAATTCGGTATCCTGTTGCATCCATTACCGGTGACCATGCTAAATTGGTATCAACAGCTACATCAGTAGCATCGGCAAGTGGACTTGTTAAATTAGTACATCCAGGGACAGTTGGAATCGCTGCTGTCCTAAAGCTTTCTTCTATACAGGCAGTGGCATCTCCCTCCTCATTATATGGGATAATTGTAACATAATGTGTAGTATTCTCTCGAAGTACATCTCCAAAATTATAAAAAGTATCCAATCCAACATCAATATTGTTAGCGACTTCAATTCCATCTCTAGTAATTCCAACAATTACGAGGTATCCAGTGGCATCCGCTATAGGTGTCCAAGTTAAGTTTGTCGAAACATCAACGTCGGTTGCACCGTTTAATGGGCTTATTAAAGCAGTACAGGTAGGAGGTCGTGGTATAATTTGAGTAGTGAACTCTTCTGTACTACAACTTATAGCATCTCCTTCAGCATTATATGGTGTGATTATGACTTCATATGTCGTGTCTTCATCAAGATCATTAGAAAACTCAAAACTAAGATCATTATTAACGTCTATATTGTTTACTATGACACTACCATTGGATGTATCTGTTACATTTAATCTATAACCATCAGCATTAGATACTGGGTTCCATTCCAGGTCAGTATTAACAACAACATCATTAGCGTTATTAATTGGTGTAGTTAAGTTTGTACATTCAGGTAATTGGGGTGTTGCATTGGTTGTTATAATGAAACTTTCTTCAATACAGGGTCCGACTGCATCTCCTTCATCATTGAATGGAATTAAGGTTACATACACCGTTTCTCCTCCAGAAAAATCACTTGCAAATTCATAAAAAGTATCGTTTACAGTTACGTTATTAACTAGTGTGATATTACCAGGGTCAACGCGAACTGTTAAGCGATATCCTCTTGCAAAAAGAGCCGGATCCCAAGTTAAATTTGTGTTTACTGGAATATCAATAGCTCCATTAAGTGGCGAAGCTAGCTGGGTGCATTCTGGAATTGGACAATCTAAAATATCTCCTACTATATTCCATCCAAAATTGTCAATAATCGATTGTCGCTCTTCTAAAGCATCGCAATAAGGAAGGCCTAAAGCGCCAAGCGTAATTCCGCTTGTTAATGTTTGATCAGACCACGCAATTAAAGTGTTATCATAGTTTGTTCTTGTTAGAGCAGTGTTATCCAACATATTTGTCATATTAGAAACATTACTTACATCCCAGTCTCCTAAATATTGATCAAAAACAGAGGCATCAGTAAACATCGACTGCATTGTTACTAATCCTAAATCCCAACGATCTAGTGATTGATTAAAAGTAACAGCATTTCTAAACATACTACTCATATTTTCAACACCTCTAACACGCCAGCTATTAATTGTTTGATTAAATAATGATGCTCCATCAAACATTTCTTGCATTGTTAGTACGCCCCTAACGTTCCAAGAATCGATTTCGCCATTAAAAGAGGTAGCACCGCTAAACATTCTTTCCATAGTTCTAACCGATGCAACATTCCAACTATTCATAGTCTGGTTATAGGATGTGGCATTTTGAAACATTGCCAACATCGTAGTAACAAAGGAAACATCCCATGCATCTATAAGTTGATTAAAGCTAGAAGCACCACTGAACATTTCTTCCATAGTTAAAACCTCTCCAGTATCCCAATTTTGTAATGGATTGTCGAAAGTGGTAGCATTTTTGAACATTAAATCCATTCTGGTAACCGATGCAACATCCCAAGTATTCATCGGACTATTAAATGCGATTGCCTCTTCGAACATTGAATTCATAAGTGTTACGGAACTCACATCCCAACTTGAAATATCTTGATCAAAAACCTGCGCATTTTTAAACATAGAAGACATATTTGCTACTGCACTAACATCCCAGTTATCTAATGGTTGATTGAACAAAATTGCACCTTCAAACATCGAACTCATATTGACCACTGAATTAACATCCCAACTATTTAAAGGCTGATTAAAGGATATAGCATTATTAAACATTGAGTTCATATCGGTTACTCTAGATACACTCCAATTATCCATGGGTTGATTGTACATCGAAGCACTATCAAACATATTAGACATGTTAGTCACAAACGCAACATCCCAAGTGTTTAAATCCTGATCAAATGCAAATGCTCTCTGAAACATTCCGGACATCATGTTCACGGAAGAAACGTCCCAATTGGACAATGGTTGATTAAATACGGTCGCCTCATCAAACATATTTGCCATGTTTTGCACCGAGGAAACATTCCAGCTATTGAGTGGTTGGTTAAACGCATTTGCTCTAAAAAACATGTCAGCCATATTTAAGGCACTTGTAACAATCCAACTATCAATATTCTGATTAAATGCTCTTGCTTCTTGAAACATCCCTTGCATTGAGCTTACATTGCTTACATCCCAGTTATTTAGTGGTTGATCAAAATCAACACACTTTCGGAACATCGTAGTCATGTTGGTAACGTTGCTAACATTCCACGTATTAAGCGACTGGTTAAAAGCCATATCAATGTTGAATCCATCGAACATTCGCGCCATATCAGTAACACTACTAACATTCCAATTATCTAGCGGTTGATTAAAAAGTGGGGTGCCGAGAAACATATCTCTCATTGTGGTTACATTACTTACATTCCAATCATTTAAAGGCTGATTAAAGTCAGACATCCCAATAAACGTTCGGGACATATTGGTTACATTACTTACATCCCAATTATTAATATTACCATTGAAGTTCGAAGACTCAAACATTCTTGACATATCAGTAACTCCTGAGAGATCAGGAGTGTCAGTAGCAATATATCCAGTAAAACTCCTGCAAGAATAAAAAGATGACTGCATGGACTCCCAAGCAATAGTTCCCCATTGGTCAATCGTTAATAATTTAATATTATCTCTATTAGGGCTGCTATAATAATGCGTAGGATAAGTCCCAATAATTGATATCGTATAAATACCAGGAACTAGGTATGTATGGGTAATTTCTCCAGAAACATTATTGTTGTATTCGCCATCACCCCAGTCAATGGAAAAATTATATGTAAATCCATTATTGGTTTCAATACGCAATTGATTTGCCAAAGTGGAACTTGTACTTGTAATACTAGTATCAAATGTAAGCTTAAAGGCATCTGGACTATTATTCCAACTTTCGACGATGGTAAAACTTTCCTCTACACAACCAGTAGCTGGTCCCTCATCATTATAAGGAATCACCTGGACATATACGGTATCACCCGGAGTAAAATCATTGGTAAAATCAATGGCTACAACATCCCCTACATCATCATTATCTAAAATAACTTCTACAGTAGCTCCATTTTCCCTGCGTACACTTACTCGGTAGCCTGTAGCACTAGGTGCTGGAGCCCAACGTAGATTAAAATTTGAAGGAACACTAGTGTCCCCATCTCTTGGTGAAAGTATTTCCGTACATACTACAAAACTACAATTAATAGTATCTCCTGTAATATTCCAATTAGATGTATCAATAAGCTGCTGACGTCCATCTCGACCATCACAATATGTTAATCCATTTGCTCCTAAACTCACTCCATCCGAAACTGTCTGTGCTGCCCATCCAATAAGAGTATTGTCATAATTAGTTTCTGACAATGCAGAATTACTGAGCATATTGGACATATCCGTTACATTGCTAATATTCCAGTTGGCTAAGTTTTGATCAAAAACATCCGCATTTAAAAACATCTCAAGCATATTTTCTACTTGACCAACATTCCAACTATTTAAAGGTTGATTAAATGATGCTGTATTTATAAACATCCTTAACATGTTGGTTACGCTACTTACATCCCAACTATTTAATGGTTGATTAAATGCAGTAGCACCTTCAAACATGGAAGCCATTGATGTAACAGTAGATACGTTCCAGTTATCTAAAGATTGGTTAAAAGCAAGTGCATCTCTAAACATGTTGTTCATATCGGTCACATTTTGAACGTCCCAATTGTTTAAAGGCTGATTAAAAACACTAGCTCCTTGAAACATAGAATTCATTGCTGTGACCGAAGAAACATTCCAATTATCAATTGGTTGATCAAAGTTCGCCGCATCTCTAAACATAAAACTCATATCAGTCACATTACTGACATTCCATGTTGTTAATGGTTGATTAAAATCCATATCAAGAATAAAACCATCAAACATGCTTGACATGTTGGTCACATTACTTACATTCCAATTATTAAGTGGTTGATTGAATGTGGTAGCCCGATAAAACATACTAGACATATCAGTCACAGAAGAGACATCCCATCCATCTATAGATTGATTAAACAAACTGTTTCCAGCGAACATTGAAGACATATTCGTGACATTGCTTACATCCCAGCTAATTAAGGGAGAATTGTAAGGTGAAGACTCAAACATTCTTGACATATCTAAAACACTACTTACATTCCAGCCATCTACTGAAAAAACAAAGCTATTTGCTGACTGGAACATTCCCGACATATCGGTAACGTTTGCAGTATTCCAATTACTAATGTTTTGATTAAAACTTGAAGCTCTACGAAACATTCTTGCCATTGTAGTTACTGATGTTGTATTCCAACTATCTAAAGGCTCATTAAATAATCCAGCTCCGTTAAAAACGTCTGACATATCGGTCACGGAAATGGTATTCCAATTATCAAGAGGGCGGTTAAAAATATCTGCATCGAAAAAGATGCCAGAAATATCTGTAATGCTTCCAATATTCCAACTATTCACAATCCCATTAAAGGATGATGCATTCCGAAACATATTTTTCAAGCTAGTTACTCTTGACAAATCGGGATTATCTATAGCATCAAAATTTAAATTCTCACATCCAAAGAAGGCATTTTCCATACTCTCCCATTCGATATTACCCCACGACAAAATCTCAATGATTTTTTGTCTGTCTCCAGTATTATTGAAATAAATTGCCGGAAAATCTCCTGTAATTTCTACGGTGTAAATCCCAGCCGCTGTATACGCATGTGTTATATTTCCAGTGACGTTGACATCAGTACTTCCATCTCCCCAATCTATAGAAAAGTTATAAGTAAAAGCCGAATTGGTAGGTATAGTAATCTCATTCCCTGCTGAAGATCCCGGTTGAGAAGTATTCCAAACAGCAGAAAAACCCTGCCCATAGCTAGTTGAATAAAAAAGTAGCGCGCATAAGGCAAACGCCAAACGTAATAGGTTAGTTTTCATGTAGTTTGTTTTGGGAACAAAATCTGCATAAACATATTGATTAGCATATGATTATGCAAAACTTTTATTGTCCAATACAAAAATCACAGATAAAGTGTACAAATTAATCCCTGAAAACCGTGAAATAGAAATTGATAAAATGGAAAAACCCATCTATCAAAATGACAAATGGGTTCTCAAAAAAAATTTTATTTAAAATCTACTCCGCAGCCTTAAACTCCTTAATTGCCTGATTAGGTTCTATAATATTATATCCTTTCCAAAATTCAGGGTCGTAGGCTGGCAAGTACACAGCCGATATTTTATTATCTTCTTTAAAAGCTTCAAACCTACTTTTATCACTCGCATCAACATCAAAAACTACGATTTCATACTTGTTAGCTGCTGTTGTCGCCATATCAAGTTTTACATATAATTCATTTTGTTTACGACGTCCTTTTACATGTTTATTTTTTTCAATGATTTTGAGGGGGCGTCTTATTCCAAATCGAGAAGCATTCGTTTTTTCTAAGTATTTAAGATCGTATTTATTCAATTCATTTTTCTCAAAAAATAAGGTGCCAGTACTTTCATATTGCTTGAAAGAAATACCGAATAAACTGAAACTTTTAAGTGGCTTAACATTGACATAATCTAGGCGCACGATTGCGAAATCATCCGCATTTACATATATACGACCTTTATATTCTTCTTTTCGTTTAGGAACAAAATCTATAACATATACAGCAGCCTCCCCTAAATAGGTAAAATCAACATGAGTAAATTCGTATCGGTTTGATTTTCTGATGAAATTGCGGTTACTGTCTTCATTAAAGAATAACGATTCTAAAACTGCTGCCAGAGTGTTTTTACGCCATTTAGCAAAGTTCTTTTTTCGCTCCGCTTCTCGTTTTTTCTGTTTTTCAATCTCCTCTTTTGCGGCAGCTACCTGTGTTGAATCTTTCTCTTCCTCACCAACAAAATCTTCCATATCAACCTTTTGCCCAAATAAGCCAGACTTAATCTTGAAATACGAATTTGGCTTTACATTCTTTTTGATAATGTCGTTAAACTTATCCTCTAGAGCAGTCATTCCAATTTCGTTGGTTTTGTCATACAATTCAGAAGCTTTGATCATGTGAATCTTCTGATTTTCCTTAGAATAATCCCCATACAAATCGCATAATATTTCTGAATAATAATCGTATTTTTTAGGAAGTGTATTCAGGACGCTATCCAGAAATGGCTCATTTAATTCATCGATAGTCGACTTTTTAAACTCATAATCAGTCTTTACAAAATTCTGGTGGTTCGACTCTCGAAAAAAGATCTTCTTCTTAGTAAAGTTGAAATTGTAATTAGTTTGAATATTTTCTTCAACCTTTTCAATAACTTCTTCAGCTGATAGATTTTTATTAGTTACAATTACCGTATTCAACTCGATTGCCTTAGGATTTAACAGAATAACGTCCTCAGTAAATTCCTGCAATGGTTTACCCAACTGTTCATAGCCTATAAATGAAATAAACAATGAATCAGCCGGCTTAGTGTTTTTAGGTAATTGAAAAGTGAATTTTCCTTCAGCATTGGTAATAACGCCTTTCTTACTTGCCAAGAACACATTTACAAAAGGTAAAGCCTCGTTGGTTTTAGCATCAATTACTTTCGAGCTAATAACTTGCGATTGTAGTAGTATCGGAGCGGTTAAAAAGATAAAAATGAAAAGTTGTGTAATTTTTAGTTGCATAGTTTTAATTTATAAATGCGAATAAATACATATCACGGCAATCTTTGCGATGTATTTAGAATTCGTTAAGTATGTTTTATTAATTTTTTAACCTTACCACCATGAATGATGCCAATTTTTAAATAAGACGAACTAGTAGCAAAAAAGTAACGGCTATTACTTAAATAAAATTATTATTTAAGCCCCTTGATTTATGAATTGATTCGCTCAACGAATATTTTTAAAAAATGCCGTATTTTTATTCATGAATAGGCAACTACCCCTTAATGCTATTTCATTAGACATTCCAACCACAAACTAAATGAAGAATTTTTCTCATAAGGTATCGTTCTTATTGATTGCCGCATTGGTATACTACAGTTTCAAAAGTATTATGCCTAATGATTTCTCCAAAAGCGATGCTCCTCTCGAACAGTTTTCTACAGAACGAGCGCTCATTCAAATCTCACAAATCGCAGAAGAACCCCATTACGGCGGTACGAAAGCACACACCAAAGTGCGAGAATACATTATTACAGAGCTTGAAAAAATCGGTTTAAAAGCCGAAGTGCAAGAAGGATATTCCTTGACGCAGTGGAATAATATGACAAAGGTAAAAAATGTCATTGCTCGTATAAAGGGGACTGAAAATTCTAAAGCACTATTACTTTTATCGCATTATGATAGCAATCCCCATTCGGCCGTTGGAGCTAGTGATGCCGCTAGTGGGGTTGCCACAATTTTAGAGGGCATACGTGCATATTTAACCAATAACAAGCCAAAAAATGATATTATAATTGTCATTACTGATGGAGAAGAACTGGGTTTAAGTGGTGCCGATGTATTTGTAAATCAACATCCATGGGCAAAAGATGTTGGACTTGTTTTGAATTTTGAAGCACGCGGCAGTGGTGGTCCAAGTTTTATGTTTGCCGAAACCAATGGTGGAAATTCTAAGCTGATAAAAGGCTTTAAAAAAGCACATCCTGAGTATCCCGTTTCAAATTCATTATTATACAGCATTTATAAATTGCTCCCTAATGATACCGATCTTACAGTTTTCAAAAATGATGGTAATATCGACGGTTTTAATTTTGCCTTTATCGATGATCACTACGATTATCATACGGCCAATGACAACTACGCCAACTTAGATCGAAATACGTTAGAACATCAGGGTAGTTATATTATGCCCCTATTAAAGTACTTTGGAGGTGCAGACTTGAGTGATCTTAAATCTGAAAATGACCATGTGTTTTTCAACTTCCCGATTTTCAACATGATTTCTTATCCGTTTACACTGGTTTATCCTATGCTCTTGATCGGTTTAGTAGCATTTGGTTGGTTATTAGTGTATGGTGTTCGTCGTAAACGACTGCAAGTAAATGAAATATTTAAGGGCTTTATCCCTTTCTTAATCCTATTTCTATTTAGTGGTTTGATCGGATATTTTACATGGCCTTTGTTAAAAGTAATGTATCCTTCATACAAAGAAATTTTACATGGCTTTACCTATAACGGACATTGGTATATCGCCTTTATTGCGTTTTTAGTGCTTGGTATTGCGTTTTTAGTGTATCATAAATTTTCAAAACCAGAAATAACCGTTAGTCATTTGGTTGCGCCAATAAGTTTTTGGTTAATTATTAATATAGCTTTAGCTTTATATCTAAAAGGGGCTGCATTCTTTATAATCCCAGTTTACTTTGCTTTGTTTGCGTTATTTATTTGTATACGCCAGAAAAAACCAAGTCTTGTCGCTATGTGTTTAGTCTGTGCGCCAGCAATTATTATGTTCACACCTTTTATTGAAATGTTTCCTGTCGGACTCGGGCTTGAAATGCTGATTACAGGGAGTGCATTTACCGCTTTGTTATTCGGACTGACCTTACCCGTTCTGGGTTTTTATAATCGAAAGAAATTAGTGTCTTATATCATGTTTGCAGTTGCTTTAGCATGTTTTGTAACGGCTCACTTTAAATCAGGATTCGATGAGACCCGTCAAAAACCAAATAGTTTAATGTACGTATATGATGCGGATACCAATGCGGCTAACTGGCTTACTTATGATACTAAATTAGATAATTGGACACGTCCATTTATAGATGAAAATGCAGAGACCGCTCCTAGTACAGATATTATGTACAGCAAATATGGTACTGGTTTTACCTACAGTAAGAAAGCTGAAAACAAAGCACTACCAATTCCCATTATCGATATTTCAAAGGATACTATTATAGGTGAAAAGAGAATGGTTTCATTATGTGTCACTCCGCAACGGTATGTAAACAGATTTGAATTTTTTGCTGATAAACAGTTTAACTTTAACTCGTTTAATATTAATGGAGTTGATAAGAAATTATATGAAAGTGAAGAATTTGCTTTCGAAAGTCGTAGAAGCAGTCGATTGTTTGCATTTTTCATGAATGATCAAGAACCATTAAACCTAGAATTTAGTTTTCCAAAAGACGAAAAACCTAGTTTGCAATTTTATGAATCATCATTTGATTTACTGACTAACGAATTATTCGATGTTCCCGAACGAGCAAAAGACATGATTCCAAAACCATTTGTATTAAATGATGCCGTTGTGGTGAAAAAGGAATTGCGATTTTAAATGGCTTCCAAAGTTGCAATAATTGGCTGTGGTTGGTTGGGCTTTCCTTTAGCTAAAAATCTAGTCCAAAAAGGATTCGAAGTAAAAGGCAGTACTACTTCATCAGAGAAATTGGGAGAACTAAAAAGTGTCGGCATTCAACCCTATCGGGTTGCTATTTCCGAAGATAAAATAACAGGAGATATTGATGATATGCTGGCTGATTGCGAGCTTTTAATAATCAATATTCCACCCGGGTTACGCAAAAATCCTTCAGCTAACTTTGTAAAGAAAATTAAACTTCTAAAATCGCATATAGAAACATCTACTATCAAGAAAGTTTTATTTGTTAGTAGCACTTCAGTTTACGGGGACGCTACTGATGTTATTACTGAAAAATCCGTCATAAATCCTACATCAAAAAGTGGAAAACAACTTGTCAAAGCAGAAAAAACTCTAAAAAGCAGTAATTACTATCAAATAACTATTGTTCGCTTTTCTGGGCTTATTGGAGCGAATCGACATCCCATTAAATTTTTATCCGGAAAAACCGGCTTAGACAACGGAAATACTCCTGTTAATCTTGTTCATTTAAATGATTGTATTGATAGCATTTTATTCACCATCCAAAATGACCTTTGGGATGAAGAATTCAATATTTCATATCCTGATCACCCGCCTAAAGAGTCATATTATAATAGGATTGCTAAAGATCGAAAGCTCGCTTTACCTCTTTTCAATAAGAAAATCACAACAAAGAGTAATAAGGTGATTTCTTCAGAAAAAATTCAAACACTAGGTTTTAGGTTTAAAAGCCCCATTTAAAGCTTTAGCATCTCCTTAAGATTTAAAGTCATTTATTTTGTTAGCTTTGGGCGCAATTAAATTAACTATAGTATTATGAAGCAATTAATTTGTGTATTGGGCATGATAGCGGCATTTGGTATGACAGCTCAATCAAACAGTGAGCTTACAAAACATTATGAGGCGTATTATGCGCAAATGAAAAAACAAGGCGATGTACAAGGTGTTATTAATGCATTAACGCATTTAAACGTGTTAAAACCAGACCAAGGACGTACTGATACCTTGGCCTATTTATACGCCAACGGAAGAAACTACCTTCAAGCATTAAACACGCTGGGAATTGAAAAAAATGCAACCGATTCTGATTTAGCGGTTGAAGTAAAGGCAATTTCTTTAAAAGCAATGAATCAACTGCCTCGGGCAATTGAGCATTATGAAGAATTAAACAAACGCACTCCTAATGCCTATTTGGCTTATGAGCTTGCCGACTTGAAAATTCAAACGAATGATGCTGCTGGTGCTGCTACCCATATAACTTATGGTTTGGCGAATGCTAAAGACGATATGAAACGTGCTTTTTATGAAACACAACAACCGTATGAAGTAGGTTTAAAAGCAGCTTTCACCTATTTGCGTGGCTTAGTTGAGTTACGAAAGGATCAAAATAATTTAGACGGAGCAATGGTTTATATTAACCAAGCCTTAAATATGGATCCTAACTTTAATATGGCTCGTATTAGCCGTGATGCTTTAGAGAATAGAAAAAAGCAAGCCGCCGCTGCGGCAACTAAAAATTAAAGAATAGATTCAATAAAGAATAAAAAAAGGGAACCATATTGATTCCCTTTTTTGTTTGGTATAATAATAAGCGAAACGCTTAGTTAGTTTTAAATTGAAACATTTCTGATGTTGATGTATTACCTTGACCATCGGTTGTTACGACATTCCAAAAATAAACCGTCCCAGCCGAGGCTGTGACGTCTAATGATGTAGTTCCTGAATCAGTAGTTCCAGCACTAGCTAAACTTGCACTGTCCGTTCCAAAAAACACTTCATAACCGGTAATATCATTATCAATATCACTACCTGTCCAGCTTAAACCTACTGTTCCTGCCGCAATGGAAGAGCCCATTACAGGAGCTATTACTGATGCTGGAAATGGCGCATAATTTTCTACAGGTTCACCAGTATTATAAAAACGCGCTGTACTTGTAGCCGCTGTACTTGTTGTGCTAGATGACTTAGAGGTTATTTGCCATGAGAATGGGGCTCCTCGATTGATTGTTACTGTAACATTTGTTGCGGTGAGCCCATTTCTAGTAGTTACTACATTAGTATTCAAATTTGTAATAGTTACATCATAGGTATCAGTATTTTGACCAGCATTCCATTGAAAATTAACATCACTTGTATTTTCCGTAATGTTTGTTCCTTCATTGCATTCTGTGTTATCTAATGGAAACACAAAAGTAGCCGCAGTTGGCGCTGGCCCTTCTGGCGGTGGCGGTGGTGGTCCGTCATCACCTCCGCCTCCGCATGAAACTCCTACTAGTGCTGTTGCAGCAAGTGCTATAATTTTTATACTTGATATTTTCATCATTATCGTTTAATAATTTTGAAGTTCATTAATGATTCTTGTGTTTTAATATTGAGAATGTAAGCCCCATTAGTTAGATTTCCTGTATTAACCTCAATCTTATTATCAATAACTGGGAAGTCTTTTCTTAAAATACTTTGACCGGTTATAGAGGTTAATGAGATAAATACTTTATCCTGATTAAATGGCCCCATATTTACAAACAGGCGATCTCCAGTTAATGGATTTGGATAGATTAAAATCTTATTATTTAATACAATAGTTTCCTTAAAAACGCCTTGACAATCTTTATCAGTTCGTACTGTCAAAATATTTTCAGTATTCTTAAGGTCAAGTGTGATTTCCTCTTCAGTGGTTGTATAGACATCATCATTAATTTGAATGACATAACGCTCTCCTCCTCCTAAACTTAATCGTACTCGGTTAGTAGCACTTAAAATTTCCGTGCTTACAGCAAGTTGCTCTGGCTCACCAATAATAAGATCGAAACACAATTCATAATCTGCCTGACCATCAACCGTAATACAAGCGTTGTATTGGCCAGCTGTAAGATCAGCCGACTCATACATTTCAGTAAAAATTCCATTGGCAGTAAATCCGCCACCGCCAGTAATTTCAATATTATACGTTAAAGAAGTGTCTTCAGCAGTTATACGGATTCGTCCGTTGTCACTAGTGCGGCATGTTTCTCCAAATGTCTGCACGCTAAAGTTGTTCGCAGCTAATGTAAACACTGGGCATCCAGTTACATCAACAGCAGTTCCTGCTGGAGTATCAGGGCAAAGATCGTCAGCATTTGGTACACCGTCATTATCTGCATCGTCATCACATAGATCTCCAATCCCGTCTCCATCTTCATCAGCCTGATTAGCATTCGGGTTTAATGGGCAATTATCATCAACATCTAAAATACCATCACCATCATCATCAGTATCACATACATCCCCAATACCATCGCCATCTGTATCCAACTGATTTGCATTAGCATTTAACGGGCAATTATCATCAACATCTAAAACTCCATCATTATCGTCATCGTCATCATCTTGCTCTCCTAAGATCACAAAATCATCAATCATCACACCTTCTTCTGTCACACCAGGATCTGATTGGAATACAAAACGGAAAATAACGTTGCTTTCTCCTCTTAAATCAGTTTCTCCTGCTGTAGCGTTTGCTGTAAAATCGTATCGATAATTTGCTAAGGTAGTTTCAGTACCTGTCCATTGGGCTCCTGGACAATTTTGACAATCATCTGCAGTGCCTGAGGAGGCATTTGTTCTATCACTGTTATACCAATTTGGTTGACTAGCAGTTGTACCAAGTACTTGCCATGTCTTACCTTGATCAATCGTATACTCTACATAAGCAATATCAAAATCTTGTTCAAGATCAAATGCCATATTAAATGACATGACCGGTAGTGTAATGGTGCTAAAATCATAACATTTGGTTACCAAATAACTTTTTATATTATTTGGATGATCCCCAGTAAGTGCAGTCACATAAGCATTTGTTCCTGTTGCTGCTGCATTAAGAAATGTTTTAGCTGGTGCTCCGCGCTCCCAAAGTGAATTCGATGTATCACCTTCGTTATATGATAAAAGGGCATCATCAGCAGTTTCAAATGAATTTACTACTTGAGTTACACCAAAATCATTGACAAAAAACTCAGAAGAAAGATCATTGTTGCCATCAAAAGCGTCATTGGCAATTGTGCCATTAACATCAAGCACATATTTACCCGCTGTTAAGGATAGTACTGGAAGGTTTACTGTAGCCTCACTCCCAGGAGTAATTGTTTGCGTAACAGTAGTGTTTTGCACTGCGCCACCATTTACTGAATACGTAAAATCAATTGATGTGATATCATTTGCGCCATTATTAGCCACTACTATTTCAGGAATTACCTCACCGCAAATTACCTGGCTCGGTGCTGGGTTATTAACTGAAAGTAATCTAATATCATTATCCGGAATCTGAACTGGAATTGGTGATTGCCATATACCACGACCATAAGTTGCTACTGTAAGAACCTCATCATCAAGGTTAATTTCCATATCAGTTACCGCTACATTAGGTAATCCCGTAAAGTATTCTTCCCATTCAGTTAAGGTGTCATCCCATCTATATACTCCCAAACTAGTTCCAACATAAATAGGATTATTAGTATCCCTACCTTGATGAGCTATCGCGAATATTGGTTGATCAACAGGAAGGTCGAATGTAATGTCATCATAGGTATTTCCTCCATCAGTAGATTTGAACACCTTAGGAGCTCCATTATTAGGAGTACTTTCAAGTGAGATATTAGATAGGGTCACATACAAAGTATTAGAATCAGAATTGCTAACCACCATATCTGATATATCAGAATCAAATGTACCTACTACACTAAATGATGCTCCTGCATCAATACTCTTTCTAAGAAAACGACCATTTACAATATAAATGTTATTAGGATTATTTGGGTCTATAATTATCTCATCAATGTTAGTTCCTATGGTAGTAGAAACTCTTTCCCATGCATTTCCATTCAACCGGTAAACCGCATCAAAACCTGAATAAAGATTGCCCTCACTATCTATTTGTAATGGTGTAACCCAGTTGCCACTAATAGCTGAACCAGTTCCATCCTGAGGAGGACTAACTTGAGCTGATAAATTCAACCCGCCGTTTACAGTGATATTTAACGACCCGCCGTTTTGGGTCATACCATAAAGAATATTACTATTATTTGGGTCTATTGCATTGTCCATTCCGTCGCCGCCATGATAATTTCGCCATTGTCCAGCAGCACTTCGTGCATGACCCCCATTGTCTTGTAAACCCCCTATTATGATATTGGCATCCTGTTTAGCAACAGATAGTCGATAAAACTGACTAATTGCCATTCCTTCTGTCTTATCAGTAAAAGTCGATCCGTTATCTGTTGATACATAAAGTCCACCATCACTGCCGCAAAATAATATATTCCCAAAAAAACGAAGCATATGGATATCGGCATGCGTATATGAAGGGGTACTTTGAAACCACGAATTAAGAACATTAAAATTATCCCCTCCATTTGTTGATTTCCACACATTTAAACAGCCTACGTATACCTCGTCTTCATCTGTTGGTGAAATTGCCATCGCGAGATCAAACCAAGCCTGATTACTTTCATTAATGTTATCAGTTTCTGCAGTTTTTGTGAAGGTTACACCGCTATCGGTAGATTTATATAAACCTTGAAAAGGGAAACCATCCGTTGCCGCTGCACTCAGTACATAAATTACATTGGAATTAGCGGGAGTAACATCAATAACCAACCTTCGCGATGTTTCCGGTAACCCCTCAGTAATATTAGTCCAAGTAGCACCCCCATCGGTTGTTCTATAAAATTGACTTCTTGTTACTGCATATAAGGTATTGCTGTCTCCAGGCTTAAGTTTTAAGTCCAGAATATTTCCTGTTCTCACCCGTTCCCAAGTAACAGCTGCATCAACGGTTTTATAAACTCCCGAACTCGTAGCTAACCAGAGTATATTTGAATTGGTTGGATCGATATAAATCTCGTTCATGAGATTTGGCGTGTTGCTTGGGTTTAGCCCTGTTTGATTCCAAGTCGAACCACCATCTATAGATTTGAATACCCCGGCACTAACACTATCCCCTGCATCATCATCTCCAGTAGCAATATATATGATATTTGAATCGTTAGGATCAATTGCAATACCTGAAACTCCAATTTGTGGAAGAGCATCAGTTGTAGTGTTCCAAGTTGTACCAGCATCCGTAGATTTCCATAAACCTCCCGAAGGTGCGCCGGCGTACCACACATCAGCATTATTAGGATCAATGGCCATTACATTTACCCTACCTTGTCCTCTTAAACGACCGTTTTCGGCCACATGCTCAAATGGTCCTAAAGCCTGCCAATTTGCAGTTGGATTAAGTCTTAAGGTACTATTTTGTTTTGCTTCGAAGGCGTCCCATAATTGTTTTGCAGTTGGCAAATTACCATTTACGTCAGCATAATGACTCCAGTGATATTCCCATCGTTTAAATGGCTTATAACCGCTCCCTTTTTTTGTGTGGTCTTTATCATTCCAATATTCTTCAAAGGACTTAGAAATTTCAAATAAATTGTAACTAGTTTGGATCTTTTGTGAATCACCGCCAAACTTTGCGTCAGCTTTAACTGATTCCATCCAAGGAGCGTTTTCATTAAATTGGGCGCTCATTGCAAAACAAGAACACAACCCAATAACGAGTAAAAATCTCTTCATCAGTGTTAATTTAAATAAGATAAATGTGAAAAATCATTATACTTAGTGGTAGGTCGGTGCAATTTTTTTCAACTTTTCACAAGGAATACAAATATAGTAGAAATCATTAAAATTAGCTTTACTTTAACATATACTGTGAATTTGACGTAATTTCCATCACTTAATTACATAAAAGCTACATTTTTTTATTTTTAAGTCTGCTCTTTAATATACTATCATTTTTCTTTTTAGCTATAACTATATCTTTTACATTCTCATTAGGAATCGCGATAGAAAGAACATAATGTGCTATTTTCCACTCTTCATTTTCCTTTTTTAAAACTCCTGAACCTCTGCACAGTTCCATTTGCGTATCCAATAATTCATCAAACCAAGCAAAACCAGCTTCAACATTAACATAAATATTACGTTCAACAGCAGTAAAACTCCAAGCTTTTCCTTTGTCAAAATAGGGTTTACTAAAAGCGCGAAACTCTTTATTCTGCCAATTTTCAGTGGCATCGGTACCAAGAAATACCCCGTCCTTAGTCATCAGTCCAAAATAGTTTTCGAAGTCCGCATTTGAAGCAGCTTTGTGCCAATCTGTTAGCACTTTATCTATTTGCATTTTCTCATCTTCTTGAGAAAAGCCTAACAAACTAATTGCTAAAAAAATATTCAGAATTATGTGTTTCATAATAGTTATTCTTGAGGTTCTTTGCCCGGTTCTGGCTCAATGATTAATACATCGGTATCAATATCGCTTGCATAAAGTTCATTGATTTGTTCTTTCATCGCATTCATCTCCTCTGAAATCTGCTTAACAGTCGTTTCCAGGATATCAAAAGATTCATTGGTTTCTACTTCGTTTGCCAATTTTCTCACAAAGGTTTTCAATACAGTCAGTTTACTTTTAAACCTCGGAACGTTTAATTTTTCAGGAAAATCAGATTCTTCTAATTCTTTAAACGCTTCCTCTAACACCTCAAGTTCCGTTTTAAGGATTCGGTAATCGGCTTCTAAAATGTTGTTTAATTCCCGCTCAAGATTATTGAATGCCGTCCATTGGGATATCTCTTTTTTTGCCTGGCCAATAATTCCAATTTTTTTGTAACTAATTCCTTTTTTCTTTGGTTCTATTTTTACAATATTGGTATCGATCGACATTTCCTTTCCTTCGGAATCGGAGGACTTCTTCTCATCACAGCTAGAAATGATAATTGCTACTAAAACCAAAAAAAAAGAGACTGTTTTCATGCAATCAAAGATATGTTTTTAAATGTTGAAGAATTAAAAATTTTATATGCTTTAAATTAATTATTTCTTAAAAAGAATGTCGTTTATTTTATTTTTGTTGAAGTTTTATCAAATCAAATGACGAAATCACTCATAATTGGAGCTTGCGGACAAATAGGATCCGAATTGACCTTGGAACTTCGTAAACAGCGCGGAACTGAATCTGTTGTCGCAACAGACATACGAGAAGGTAGTAGTGCCCTAATGAATTCTGGTATTTTTGAAATACTAGATGTAATGGACAAAACTGCAGTGATAAACTGCGTTGAAAAACATGAAATCACAGAGGTCTATCTTATGGCCGCTATGCTATCCGCAACGGCAGAAAAATACCCGAAGAAAGCATGGGATCTTAATATGACTTCGCTGTCTCACATTTTAGATCTTGCACATGACGGGCTGATTAGCAAAATTTTCTGGCCTAGTAGTATTGCTGTTTTCGGACCAACTACTCCCAAAAAAAACACTCCTCAGGTTACCATTATGGAACCAACTTCTGTGTACGGTATAACGAAACTAGCTGGTGAGCGTTGGTGCGACTATTATTATCACAATCATAACATTGATGTAAGAAGTATTAGATATCCAGGATTAATTAGTTGGAAAACCGATCCAGGAGGAGGAACTACGGACTATGCAGTAGAGATTTATCATAAGGCTCTTACAAATGGGCATTATAATTGTTTTTTAAAAGAAGATACGGAGCTTCCTATGATGTATATGAATGATGCAATAAAGGCAACTATCGCTATTATGGAAGCCGATTTTAGCGATATTACAGTTTGGGCATCTTATAATCTAGGCGGTGTTAGCTTTAATCCTCAAGAAATAGCAGTGACCATACAAAAACACATTCCAGGTTTTTCAATTGATTACCAACCAGATTTTAGGCAAAAAATAGCCGATAGTTGGCCAAATAGTATTGATGATCAGGTTGCATTCGACGATTGGGGTTGGCAACACGAATTTGATCTTGATGCAATAACCAAGGACATGCTATTGAATTTAAAAATTAAAAAAGGGATTTCTTAGTTTTTCTGATATACTTTACTCGTAAGCATTGGTAAATTTTCATTAATCTGCTCAGTGAGTGTAGTTCCAGAAAGATTTAATTGCGAGGTATTTACACCTTCTCTTATTAATACAATGTTGCCTTGAAGCGCCCAGCTTCCCGCATTTTGAACTCCGTTGTCGCAACTAAACGCAAACTGGTCATTTGTAATCGACGTAATAACTGGATTTACTGTTTGTAAACTCCACTTAAAGTCCGCTGTAAAGGTCAAAGTCCCATCTAAACAACTTAATTCTTCTATTAAATTAACAGAAGAATCACCATCATTATCAACATCCTGCGCTGCACTTACATTAACCTGTGATAACTGCCAAGTTCCAATGACTTGATTCAACTCTTCTTGACTTGGGCCAGTATCCCCATTATCATCAGAACTACACGATATTATTAACAAGGTTAAACAAGCACCTAAGACTTTATTCAATTTCATAACTTTTTATTTTTTCTATGCACTAAAAGTAACGGAATAATTTAAAATCTATTCTTTAGCATCTTCCTTTTCTTCTGTAAAGCCAGTTTCTGAAATAATTTCAGTTTTAACTGTATTTGCATTTATATCTTCGGAAGTAAACCAAGCATCTCTAAGTTCTTTTTTAGAATATAATTCTAATTGATCTCCTCGATGAGGGGAATCTTTTTGAGAAGCATTACCATAACTTAATAACACTTTTGCCTTTGGAGTCTCACCAAACTCAATGACACCAACCCAGCTATCACCACCTCCTGCGAACATATTATTCTCATTACCTCCACCAGGCCAGGTTACACGGAATACCCCCATTGAACCATCGATACCATTGGCCGGAAGGTTTTTACCGTGTAAGTTAATTCTATAATAATCTCCCCATGGGACATCGAGTTTACCAAACTTGGTTTCAATTTCTGTTGCAGCAATTTCTAACAATTTCACTGCTCCTTCTGGATCAGCGAGGCCATCTGGCGTGGTATTCGGGTTTTTAAAATCCCAAGGGGTGCTATAATTTGATTTTTTCCAGCTATTGAACTTTCTAGCCCAATTGTAAAATAGTAACATTCCTTTACTATCAGCATCTGCTTCTCGATCCCAAGCCATTAATACTTCTTTTGCCTGTTTTGCTTTTTCTGAACTTGAAGCATCGACCGCTGCAAATAGGTCGTCTAAAATTCTATCCGCAAACTCTAGTCGGGTAGATAGTTTGTAATCAACAAGTTCATCAAAGGTTATCGATTCGTCTTCCAAAAGCATTCTAGCAGATCTTTGTGGTCTGAATGACATACTTATCGGTGCCATATATCCAGGATAATCATCAGGATTTAAGGCCTTAGGAATTGTGCTTGTCCATGGTGGGTCATTTGCATTTTGTAGCCAACCTGTAGTTGGGTTTTTAACCTTGGGCAAATCCGCATAAGCATGTGTTTCTGTCCAAATATCTGAAGACTTTCCGCCTGGAATAATACGATCCCAATAATCCCAATCACCTTCATTCCTTTTTGGAACTAGACCATTGAAGAGGTAAAAAATGTCCCCATGCTTATCCGCATACATCACATTCCAAAATGGGATTTGAGCCATTTTTAAAGCCGACTCAAACTCATCGAGATTACTACTATTTAGCATATTCCACCATTGCAAGGAGGCGTTTGGTGCTTTAGTTCCCACATAGCGAATAGCCAACACTTTGTCCTTGGATTGACTAACAACTGGACCATGCTCTGTTCTCATTATAGGAATTTGTTGCTCCTTAAAAGTACCGTCCTCTTGTTTGATCTTAATTGTTTTTTCCGATGCAATAAAATCCTTTCGTTCCCCATCTAAAATATAACCACCATCTTTTAAGTCAAGCTCGTAGGTATCTGTATTATCAATAGTATTATCAGTATGACTCCATCCTAAATTCTTATTAAATCCGATTGCAATTCCCGGAAAACCGACCAGATTAGCCCCGTACATACTTTTATCTCCAAGATTCAATTGAGACTCAAAAAAAGTAAACTCCCGCCACCAAGGTAGGTGTGGATTTTGTACTAACATCGCATTTCCTGAAGCCGATTTTTTAGGAGAAATAGCATAAGTGTTACTCCCCATGTCCGGCCATTGTTGCACTCTGCCCAAGTCATTCCCAGCAACAAACCGACTAAAAACAACATACATACTGTGTGTAGCTAGATCCCTGGTTGTAAGCGGTAGTATTTGCTTCAAATTAGCATCAACAGCAGTGGGATTTGCAGTCACATAATCATTCATCCCTTTTATAAAAGAATCAAAAATTGCAGTAAGTTTTGGGTCACGAGTACCTGACCATTCATCTGCTAACTCATTAAACCCAAGTGTATGAATAAGCATATCATCCTGTAGTTTTTGTGGTCCAAAATACTCAGCGCCTTTACCGCGAGAACTGCCATACATTTCAACAATTAAGTTGGCATGATTATGCATTTGCGCCCAGCCTTGAGCATAGAATAATTCGTCTACAGCATTCGCATAAATGTGAGGCACGCCCCAACTATCCCATTTTATATGAGTTTCTTTTTTTTCTTCTTCCTGTGAACAAGAAATTAGAACAAAAAAAGTGGAGCAAAGAAAAAATAATGTAGACTTTTTCATTGAAGTGGTTTTAATTGATGAATAGTACAACTTGTCTGAAAAGTTACAATTTTAAGGTGGTATGTGAAAATTACATTTTCGTTTAAGAGGAAACACCCATCCCAAGCCCTTCCCCCAAGGGAAGGGAGCTTATTCTTACTCAAAAACCCCAATAAGTATTAGAATTTCAGTTTTTCATGCTTGTCCCATAGTCCCCAATACGCGCCAACATCACCCTCATCTCCTGTTTTCCAGGATTCATCAAAAGAAGAGAAATAAAAGACTTCTATATCATCTTTTGCTGACCATAATTGTGTATTGACAAAGTATTTCATGGCATTTTCAGCTGAGGAATGCGAGCCCTCGAACGAACCTCCTTCGCTAGGCCATCCAGTCTCGGTGATAATGACTTTCTTGCCTTTTGCGGCATCGATTGCCTGACCATACATTTGCTGCATATGGTTTAAAGAATACTCTTGCGGACAGCCTTCCCAAAATGGATAGCAATTGGACAAAATTACATCCGACGCTTCTACAATTCTGGGATGATTTGTAAACTCATAATACGCATCGACATAACCAACAGGAATATCGGGCATTGCCTCTTTTACGCGATGCATATATCCAAGTAGTTGTTCCTCATCTAACTCATTTCGATACAGCACTTCGTTACCGACGGCTGCGATATCAACACATCCTTCGCGCGCAAGTTGGATTAATCCTTCAATCTCAACTTCATTTAATTCCATATCATCGCTTAACCACGCCCCAACCATTGTTTTAAGTCCGTTAGACTTTGCAATTCTTGGAACGTGTTCATTCCCTTCAGTACATGAAAACGAACGTACCCATTTGGTATAAGGTTTTATAATTTGAATTCTTCTTATTACTTGCGCTTCTGTAATAATATCACCAGGTTGTTGACCATCTTCATACATACTAAAGCAAAGACCATGCATGCCATTTTGCAATGTTTCTAGCCATAGTTGATTTAGTTCATCGCTTGTTACTTGACTAAAATCTAATCCATTATCTTGATTATAATTGGTTGCTATTTTTGAGATATAACCTTCTCTGTATGACATTTCCTGTTTTTTTAGTTAGCCTATAACTCTCCTCTACGTTCTACCAATTCCGCCTTAATTTCTCTCGCTCTTTCTTCATTTAGACTGTATTTCCACATCACCCAAACGGCTAATGCGGCTGTTAACGACGGGACTATTATGTCAGCAATCCTTAGATTGTTCATTGTTTCTATAGATTGTTCCGTCGCATTAGGATCAAAACCTACTATACTCAGAATCACACCGCCTAATACAAGTGCTATAGACTGGCCTATTTTAACCATTAACCAATAAATAGCACCAAAAGTACCTTCCTTTCTAGGCATACCATTTTCCAATTCATCCAGATCGCACACATCGGCGGTCATAGACATCATCAAAGTGAATAACCCTCCCATTCCGAAAGCGAATAATGGAATTGGTACGAATATGAGCCAAGGCACTTCGCTCCCCGGGTCAATGCTAAACCATGACATTCCAACACTATCGAGAAACGGATTTATAGCTTCAAAAAGAGAACCAATACCTGAATTAAGACTTTTACCGAATCCTGTTTGGCTAAATTGACTATTCAACTCTTTGTCAAAGCCCCACCATTTTAAGATATAACCAACGATCGATAGAATTGTTGAGATAATAAAGGCCTTTCTTTTACCCCATTTGTTGGCCATTCTAGAAATAATAGGAATAACTATAAATGCCGTTAACATCGCGTTTATAGTATTAAACCAAGCGGGCCATGTTCCAGCAATTTCATAACTACCGTTATACATGTAGAATACTATAATAAAAACGCCAAATGCCGCTACAAGTTGAAATCCATTAAAAACCAAAAAGGTAGCCCCACACAATTTCATGAAAGGTTTGTTTTTAGAAACTTGTTTAATCCCGGCAAGCAGTTCTTTCATATTGGCTGCAAGCGTTTTAAAATTAATTTCCTTTCGGTTGGCCATATTTGCCGAATCAATTCCCTTATTAAATATTGCAGGTAAGATTCCAAAAACTATACACATTGCTCCTACAATAAGAGCCATAGTTCGTACACCTTCTGTTTGCGTATTAAATGTATCTGTATCCGGAATGATAACATACAACCAAGGCACAATCATCCAAGCAATTTGCCCCATTGTATTTGAAAAAGCCATTAAGCGTGTACGTTCATTATAGTCTGATGTCATCTCATAACCAAGACCAACTAATGGTGTGGCAAACATAGTATTACCAATAAGGAACAATAATTGAATGACCATTACATGCCAAATAATATAGGATTGCGACGCATTATCATCGATTTGCCACATTAAAAAGAAAAGAATACCACTAATGATTGCCCCGATAAAAATATAAGGTCTTCTTCGCCCCCATTTAGATTTTGTATTATCCGAAATAAAACCCATTATAGGATCTGTGATTGAGTCAAAAATTCTTGGCAAACCACCTAAAAGTCCGGCCCAAAGTGGATCAACACCCCATGCCGTTAAAAGGAAAAATTGGATAAATACTCCAAGTGTTCCAGGCAAAATATTTAGGATAAAATGACCAGCTCCAAAGGCCGCTTTCTGACCTACAGGCACTTTATCTTTTGAGGCGGTTTTTAAATTTGACATATCTAAGGTTTTAGTTAGTGATTACAATAGTTTGAATGGCTTTTGGGCTTATCGAAACCGGTTTGTTTTTTTCTCCTAATGAAAGAGAAAATTGTTTTGTTTTATCTGTTTGATTTAAGATAACTACAGCAATAGACCCATCAAGGTTTTTAGCAGCGGTTACCATTAGCTCTTCATCATTGTTTTCAACTCCTATTACCTTCGCGTCAGGACGTATGTACTTGCTAAAGTGTGACAAGGTGTAGTATAAGGGTGTAAAGTAGACTTCATCATTTTCAGGATCGACAATTACCGGTGCTACACACCAATTTTTAAACCAATTCGGACCACCTTCTTTATCAAGTACCATGTTCCAATCGACCCAGCCATCAACCCAGTTATTTAAACAGCCAATAATATCTCTTGCATAGCGATACACAGGCGCATACTTTGGGTGTAAATGTTTATCCTTTTCTGGAGCCCATGTCCAACCCCAATCCGTAGCCTCTTTTTTCCAGTACCACTCATCATCTTGCCATACTGGAACTTGTGCGTCAACACATGCTTCAGATTGAATTAAATATTTATTAGGTGCTTTGTTATGTGCATATTGCAGTTCTTCAGGAAATACCTCGAAGGTACTTGCATACCAATGAATAGCCGTACCATCAAAATATTTAGAAGTTTCTTCATTTTTAAATTGTGAGTCTACCCATTCTTTTAAATGCTCTCTGTTTTGATCGTAACCTAAAATCTTAATACCCCCTTTTCCATCCGCTTCCAATTTTGGTCCTAAATGATTCTGAACAAAATTGGTCATTTCATCAGGTGTATAATGCATGCTTTCCCAATTGTTACCATTGCCTAAGGGTTCATTCTCTACTGTAAAACCCCAAATATCAATACCTTCCGATTTGTAAGCATCTACATACTTTGAGAAAAACAAAGCCCAAGTGTCGTAATACTCTGGCAGTAGTTTACCTCCAACCCAATTGTTATTATCTTTCATCCAGGGTGCCGCAGTCCATGGCGAACCAAAAATTTTAAACCCATCTGTCGAAGCAGCCATAGCATCTTTTATGAACGGAATCAAATCGTCTTTGTCTTCTTCAATTGAAAAGTGCTCTAAGTCTTTATCCCCTTCTACAGGCGTATAAGAATAGTTGCTTAAAGAAAAATCACAAGAGTTCATATGCGACCTTGTCAAAGAATAATGTGCGCCCTCTTCACTAAAATATGCGTCAATAATTTTTTTACGGTTTTCTTTGCTCAATTTATTTAGGAGATAGGCTGACGATTCTGTAAATGCACCACCAAAACCTGTAATCGTCTGAAGTTGCTCATCGGGGAGTAGTTTGATTGAAGAGGCGTCATCGCTTTCACTAAATTCTGTAATTGGTGTCAACTTATTTCCACTAGCTGAAGTTTCAACTACATCAATATTCAAATTTTGCTCTTTAGAACAACCCACGATCATAAAACAAACTACTATTAAATAATTCTTTTTGAACATACCCTTATCCTTTAAAAATCGACGACTAACGAATCTTTTACAGACGGCACCAACACTTCTTTAATAAGTGCATCTTTATCGCCATTATATGTTTTGGTAATCGGATTTCCATCCCGTGTTAAATCCTTAAAAAGACCCTTATCCACTAAAGGCCACATAGCATATTTTGCTTTACCTTCCACTGTAAATAAGCCAAAGTGATTTTCTGAACCTCCTTGATTTGCAGCGTCTTTCCATGGCTCATTGAAGGCCTCAAAATAGAAACATGAAATCTCATTTTCATTAGTCCAATCTCTTATCAAATGATAGAACAAACTTTCTTTATACTCGTCTGTGGCTTTTGATCCTTCATTTCCGTAATGACCGTTAGAAAAACTCGCCCAGCCAGTTTCACCAATATGAATAGGCTTATTGGCTCCAACACTAGTCATATAGTTCTTTACACTTTCGTACTGAGCTTTGGAGTAATCCAATGAACGCTGCATTGCTTTTTCGACCTTTTCTAAATCAGATAATTCATTTTCTTCTGGCAACACTCCCCAAAATTGCGGATTGTAATGCGTGTCATGCATCGGGTAGGTATGAATTGATATGAAATCGACAGCAGCAATTAGCTTATTTAAATCCTCTACATGATACTCAGCATCACCACCGCCCCATGATGCAAAATTATCGGAGCTTGTGATCCATAAATCGGCAGGAAGCTTATCTGATTTTTTTAAATCTTGAAGATGATTAACCCATTTTAGGATCACACCTGGCTGGACAAAATAACTAGTAGCCCATTTTACCATAGCCTCATTACCAACAGCGATAACTTTAACTATGTCAGGGTATAGATTGCTCAAGCGTACCGCTTCTTCTATTTCTACTCCATTTCGTTCGCTTTCCTGAAAGTGATCTGGTTCTAAATCTGTCCAAGCATTTTTGCAATCTATCCATGCACCCAACATCACATACATTTCGAAGCTAGAATCTTCTTTTTTTAGCTCACTTATTGCTTTTAGGACGTTTCCTGCATGCGGTAAATGAACTTTGTAAGTCCTAATGACTTTGACCCCCATAGCTGCCAAAATCTTCATATCATCTTTTAGTTCATCTAAGGTTGGCTCAATATCATGATCTACCTGTCTATAGCCTCCATAGGACATTGCCAAATAATCTGGGTTGCCTAGAATATCTTTTGCCGTTATGCTTTTTTCTCCTTTCGCCATTGCACTATCGTCTTTACTTGGGGTATTTTTTTTACATGAAAAAGTCATCATAACAATAAGAATACTCAGCGATATATTGATGTGTTTTTTCATGATTTTTTTATTTTTTAATTGATACTATGATACTGTCTATTAGGCCTGAACGTTCAAAAACTTGTTGGCTTATTTCGGTATTTAAACGTAGCCCTTCAAAGTCAATAAGCGATTGGTCATTATAGTGTACCGTAATATGTTCCTTTCCTGAAAGTTGATAGATAATTGGCACTTGGCAATAGGTAAAACAAAGTGTATTATCATGTAATACTATTTTTTTAGGAGCGCCATTGATATCGATATACTCAACTGTTTTTGATGTCTTTAAAAACTCTTCTGTTCGCAGTAAGCGCGGATTAAAGGTCAAACAGCCATTTTCTACAATAGCTCCAAGCTCGGCAAAGCGGCACAAAATATCTTCTTTAACCTGTCCAGTCATTCCAGGTTGTTGAGCACCTTTTCCTCCCGGAGTATGTGAGTAAGGATCCGTTGGAAATGCACCATATAATTCTGGCGATTTATGTACCCCAATTCCTTCGTTAATCTCGTAATAATGCTCTAGCAATCTTCCGATGATTTCTTCGCTTTCATTGTTATGAATCGCTTTCCAACATGTTTCTTGAACTGCCACCAATAACTTAGAAACCATATGCCAGTAAATAGATCCTAAGCCTTCGTAACCGTAAAAAGTACCCGACCTTCCTGTAAATGATTTGTGGTCGAATATTTCTTCAAAAATGTCGGACAATAGTTTGGTATCTCTTTTTACTAAATCGCCATATTTTTCAGCAGACAATTCAGATAAGGCCTTTTTTAGACTTTCGGCATTATTAAAAGAACCATTAAAATGATAGTCGCCATTAATATCTTTTTCAATGACATTATGGTCATCATCTTCAATTAGTTTTTGAACAAGTAATGATTCTTTTATCCTGTTTTCTGGAATATTATTCTTGTCTTCAAATCGGTTTAAAGTCTTGTTGGGATACAAAATGTAGCTATACTGATCTTCTCTGAACAAAGCACTAGCTTTGAGAGCATCTAATACTTCCAATGATGTTTTGCTAGAAATATATCCAGAACTTAATACTGCAACCTGTCCTTCTAACATTTCTGATAAATAAGAAATAGAAACTTCATTCTCACTATCAACTGTCATTAAGTTATACGCATGAAATAACTCATCTTTACGTTGGTTTGCGTCAATACTATGATCTAAATATCGCTTAGTAATTTCTATACATTGTAATACATCACCCTTATAAACGGCTCTTTTTTGTCCACTAAATCCTCCATCATAAATGGTATTTCTAAAAATACTTCCAGCGTTTCCTAATCCATCCATAACAGTTTTGCGGTCGGCATTTGAAACTTTACTAGAAAGAATACCAACATTGTCAGTTAACGTAGAACGAATTGAATTGAAGAACAACATTAATTCTTTAGAAACCTGAAAGTATTCTTCTCCAGAATTCTCGACAATGCCTTCAAAAAAGTTTAGAAACCTTCTTAAGTAATATAAGGTAACCATCGACACACCATTACCAACCAAGGCATTGTTAGCATCGTTCCATTCTGGACGCTGGGTATTCATCCAAATTCCTCCTTCTGGAATAAAGTTGGATATTTTTGATAACAACGTGGCCAGAATTTTTTCTAGTAGATTTACCTTGTAAATATCATTTCCGGCATCTTTTAGTAAAGCACCATCGGCACCAATAATTTCTCGTTCCTTTCGAATACTTCCATCTAACACATCATCAAAAACAATAGTGTCTTTTGGGTTTTTAAGTATGTCGTCGTAGCTTTTTATTTTGTAGGGAACATTCGCATAGACGAATAATTCTTCATTAAAATAATTGGATAATGTATTCGGGAAATGATTTTCTTCAAGTTCTAGCAACTTCAATAAATAAATGATCTGATGATCACCCCAATAACCAATGTAAGACCACGGGTCATCTGGTTCGATTACTTCCCAATCAAAACCATCTTTGGTAACACGATACGGATTATACCCATCAAAAGTAGTTGCGTTGACAAACTTTTGGATCATATTGTCTACAAACTGCGGATATGAATAGGCAAGGGCTTCCCAATTCTGGAAAATGTCTCGCCAATTCCCTTCATAATCCAAGACCTTTTTGCCATCGTCAGTTGTGGTGTTAATGGTAAATTGATTCCAAGGTCGACTAGGATCACCATGTCTTCTACTGAATTTTAAAGGCATATATTCAAATGCAAGCCTTTTAAAATCATTATTTGAATTGCTGTTTGCTAGCTCCTTTAAATGAGTTAGATCAAATTTTTCAGGAAGACTATTTAATACATCTTCCTGTTGCTTGTAAACTTGGTTATTTGCTTTTTGAATATATTGAATGAAATCTGATTTTTCTATTTGATAGTTGCTATCAAAAATGCCTCCGCGCATTATATTAAAGAGCGTATTCGAGAAATGTCTGTTATCTCGAAGCACATCAGCAGTGAACTGCATCGCATCGGAAGCGCTATTGAGTGCTAGTAGTTTTCTGGAACCTTCTTCAATATCATCTTGAACTATTTTAAGAAGGTTTTTTTCATTTCTAATCTCCTTCGAAATAGCCGCAATATCAGCAATAGACTGATTGACTTCAGCAACAATTATCCAATTTTTTTCTGAATTCGGATTAAGAACAAAATCTGCTTTAATCAAATATGCTCCCTTCTCTGCTCGAATGTCGGTTTCCTGAATAACGCTGCCTTTATTTTTAAAATCATCCACCTGAAGTGAAGAAATGAGATAGTCAGCATTTTCAATTCCCGTTGACCAAACTGATGTTGCTTTCAGCGCCTCACTCGGTTCAGCTTTATCTACTATGATAGCACTTAACGCATAAATACCAAGATTTATATCGCTTTGCAGCTCATTTTTCTTATAAGCATCGACAAGATTACTCCCCGAGTTTTGCAAATTAGGATCCACACCATAGGGCATTATATTCTGAATACCATCTAATAATGTAATATGAACTTCCTTATCAGAAGTGTTCACAATAGTTGATCTTTTTACAAATCCATAAGTGTTACTAGAATTCCAATGATAACGAAACGTAAGACCTAAATCTTCATTAATTTCTTCAAAGATGATCTTATTTCCATAGCTGTTCTTATAAAGGTTTCTATGTATTTTATAAATACCACTATACTCATCACTAAATGGTTCCCATAAAAAGGTTTTTCCATTTAAGTGAATATGAAAAACGGATTTGCCTCCAGTGATATCTGCAGATTCCGTGATCTTATCATCCGTATAATATGGAAATAAGGCATATTCTGAGCTTTTCCGTCCAGCTGACAATCCTCCATTACTAGAAATAAACATCCAGTGATTTGAATCACTTACAATGCTCATAAAAAATGGACGCATTGAATCGTAATTGGAGATCTTATAGTAAGATTCGTTTTCAAACTGAATAAGTTCTCCCGAAATTTCCTTTTTATCAGTAGAAACTTTTGAATTACCTATATAAATATCCTTAGTAGACATTGTTGTGCAACTATTTTTTGATCGTTAAGTACTTGTAAAAAAGGCTGGTGAAAAAATTACTTTGACACCAACCTTATTTTGTTTTAGGATGTGGGGTTATTTATTTTCGAATGATTTGATAATACTAGATTTCTGTTACAACAACATCATCAATAATCACCTCACCTGCACAAGTAGCGGCACCACCACATGTAGCTTGAATTAGCAACGATATACCTTCATCTACACCAGCATCTGTTGTAAATGTGCCTGTATAGGTCTCCCAAACGTCAACAGTACTAGCACTCGCGTTACCTAAATCGTGGGCAACAGCGCCACCTACAGAACGCTCTGAGAATGCTAACACTTGAAGTATTGAACCATCCACAAATGCTGAAGTAATTTTATACCTAAACGTAACTTGAATGTTCTGGTTACCTGCTACAGATGCTCCAAATCGTTCTTGTTTAAGATTCGGCACCTGCCCTGTACCAGTCGTTAATCTAGCCGAGTATGTACCTGTATTTGCATCAGTATCAATAATGGTAACAGAGCCACCACCTTGGTTAAGTTGCCAGCATGCACCATCGCCAGAATTGGCTTCAAAACCACCGTTTGATAATAACTCACCCATTGGAGGTGCAGGGCATGTGCTTCCTCCGCCTCCAGAACCGTCATTATAGAAATAAATATTATCAATATATACCGTTCCGATTACATCGGCTACATCTAATATCAATTGGCTAAAATCAGTAGGGGAAGCCGTTAATCCAGCTGCCTGTAAGTCCGAAATAGATACATCAACTGATGTCCATTGACCAGCAGGTAGCGTATTCCGTGTATCCCCTCGTGTATCAGCATTTGCTCCTGCAAAACCATCTCCACCAAAGTCGACAACTCCAGCGACAAAATCAAAACTTGTTGCTGTCCATACATCAATATGGAAGTTCGTCATGCTTGATAAATCTACTGCTGTAGCTATAGTCTCTACCCCAGCAAAATCTAAATCAGTATAAAGTTTTGTGTCATCGCCTGCAACCTGAACATCACTAACACCTCCACCAGCACTAAAACCAGCATAAAATGTATCAACGGTAATATCAGTATAAGCGTTACTAAATAGCGAAATCACATCGCCAGCATCTCTTGTTGGTGGTGCTGGTGCTGCTGTAGTTGGAGCTGTTCCTCCCCCTCCAGAACCGTCATTGTAGAAATAAATATTATCTACATAAATAGTTCCTATGACATCTACTACGTCTAATATTAATTGGCTAAAATCAGTAGGAGTAGCTGTCAAACCAGCCGATTGAAGGTCAGCAATACTTACATCTATCGATGTCCACTGACCTGCTTGCATTGTGTTACGCGTATCTCCTCTTGTATCATTGCCGCTTCCAAATCCGTCACCTGCGAAATCTACAACGCCTGCTATAACGTCAAAACCTGTCGCTGTCCACACGTCAATATGGAAGTTCGTCATGCTTGATAAATCCACCGCTGTTGTAATGGTTTCAATACCTGCAAAATCTAAATCAGTATATAATTTCACATCATCACCAGCAACCTGTACGTCAGTCAATCCCCCTCCAGCACTAAAACCAGCGTAAAAAGTATCGACTGTAATATCTGTATATGCGTTACTAAATAGCGAAATCACATCGCCAGCATCTCTTGTTGGTGGTGTTGGTGCTGCTGTAGTTGGAGCTGTTCCTCCCCCTCCAGAACCGTCATTGTAGAAATAAATATTATCTACATAAATAGTTCCTATGACATCTACTACGTCTAATATTAATTGGCTAAAATCAGTAGGAGTAGCTGTCAAACCAGCCGATTGAAGGTCAGCAATACTTACATCTATCGATGTCCACTGACCTGCTTGCATTGTGTTACGCGTATCTCCTCTTGTATCATTGCCGCTTCCAAATCCGTCACCTGCGAAATCTACAACGCCTGCTATAACGTCAAAACCTGTCGCTGTCCACACGTCAATATGGAAGTTCGTCATGCTTGATAAATCCACCGCTGTTGTAATGGTTTCAATACCTGCAAAATCTAAATCAGTATATAATTTCACATCATCACCAGCAACCTGTACGTCAGTCAATCCCCCTCCAGCACTAAAACCAGCGTAAAAAGTATCGACTGTAATATCTGTATATGCGTTACTAAATAGCGAAATCACATCGCCAGCATCTCTTGTTGG
>NZ_JAABOQ010000004.1 GCF_010671565.1 Spongiivirga citrea | reverse complement strand
ATTCAATGGCATATTTAAACTGATAATTCCCAGCAGTATTGGCATTCACCCCACGAATAGTGACATCAAAAGGGCGCGCGATGTTCACAAAACAATTCAGTGTCTCTGTCGGAGCGGTGACCTTGAAGGTGATCAGTAGATCATCAGTCACTTCCTTGGTACAAGCAATAGCCAATAACAAAAAGACAAAGCGGGCTAGTTTGTTTTGTAAGAGGGACTTCATACAACAATTTTATAATTTCAAGAAGTCGTTGGTAGGAGTTTCGAAGATATGAAAATAATCTTAAAAAAAATGCTGTTCCCTGAAGAACAGCATTTAACATAGATTTTCTAAGTGAAATTTAATTTGCTTATAACAGCTACATATTAATTCTCTTTTATTTCTAGCATTGCATCTTTTATTTTATCTCCGTCGATATACATATCATCCTTTAAAATAGTCATGTGGTCTGAAGACATTATCGGCTTTATTGGGTCTTTTACAAATCGTATTCCTTTTATAGTGGCTCCTGTAATTTGGGCCAAAGCTGTTGCCAATAAAGGCTCATTTTCATCACCTAGTATACCAAGGTTGGTTAAAGCTTCTTCGGAAGTCACATTTGGAGAAAAACCTCCAGTATAATCAGAAAAACCATCTGCATTTTCATTACGTCCTAAAAGCGGTTGAATTGCCCATAAATTTCCCTCCGCAATTCCACTGGTATTGGTGCGATCAAATATGTATTGATTGTCAACATCATCAACTAAAGTGATGGAAAACTCATTTTTACCAACTGTTGTTGTTCCTACGTGAATAACATCAATATAAGCTCTAAGTCCGTTAATTACTAACTCACTGGCTGAGGCAGTATCGTCAGTTGCTATAACATAAACTTTTTCAAGGCCAAGACTATTTAAGGACGTTCCTGAAATATTATCTACAAAATTATCAGTCACTTGAGCTTCAGAAAATGCTTCTTGCAATTTGTCGTTATAGCGCTGTCTTAGCATTAATTGCCCAGTAAATTGCCCAGTAATCATACTAGCTAATCTAACAGAACTACGAACGCTGCCACCCGGGTTGTAGCGCATATCTAGTATTAGTTCATCAACTCCTGCGAGGCTTGCGAAAGCTGTATTCAACTCATCATCAAAGTTAGAGGTGAATCTATTATACATTAAGTATCCGATACTTTTTCCGCCAATATCGAATGTCTTAGTAATTAAAATTGGGTTAATATCTTGCTCAACTTTTGTAAATTCAATATTCTTACCATTTGATACTGCGCTTCCATTTTCTATCGTTGCAAAATTTAGAGTATAGGTATCCGGATCTAAAAGGTCTAAGTTATTGTCCTCACTACTATTAAAAAATAGCGGAGTTCCGTTTACAGCAGAGAAAATATCACCTCGAGCTACATCCTTTGAAGAAGCGTCAGTATTATTGTTTACGTAGCGAACTACCCCCACAATTTCACTAGAGCCCGATGTAACCCTAGTAAGTACGAAACTAAGTCCGTTGGTTTTAAAAACGCCCTGCTGGGCATTGGCCAATACGCGATAGTCTTCATTGAAAAATGTGAAACGATCATCCTGATTTCTCAAGGGAGCCTCGTTAAACATAGTTTCGGGATCGTCATACGTATTCAAAAAAGTGTAAAACTCATCTAAAGTGTTAAATCGACTATCGGCTAGATTGGGAGTATCCTGTTGCCAGAAATAGTACAAGTTCAATCCTCTCCAAACAAATTCATTTTGAGTTTGTACAAGTTCAACTGAACCTGAGCCACCAGGGATGGCTGGTGTACTGTTATTATCATCATTATCCTCACAACTAATAACAAATAGTGATAATACCATAAGGTATAATGGGAGTGTTCTTAATCTTCTCATCATTGCGCTTTTCTTTATTTGTCTGCAAAATACCCAAATTACTTACAAATTAAAAGTTTGGCTATCTTGTTTGAGATATAACGGTTCTAATCTCTATTTATTGATGCACCGAATGGGTTTAAGCTTGCTTTAACAAAGTGAATTTTAAATTTTTTGAAACGCTTTGTAACAAAATGGAAGGATACTCGTCTTCCTTATATAACTGAAAAATTAGAACGTGCTAACCACACCAGAAATAATGAAACAATCGGAGTTTTTAAACTTGGTAATGCCTTTTAAGGATAAACTATTTCGTTTATCTAAGCGCCTACTCACATCGGTTGAGGAAGCTGAGGATGCAACTCAGGAGGTTTTGTTAAAGTTGTGGAAAGGACGTAAAAATTTAAGTACATACAAGAGTATTGAAGCGTTTGCAATGACAATGACCAAAAACTATTGCCTTGACAAGTTAAAGTCTAAGCAAGCCTCAAACTTAAAGTTAGTACACAGTAATTATAAAGACGAACAAACATCGTTGCAAAAGCAGGTAGAACTTAATGACAGTTTGAACTGGGTTAATAAAATAGTTCAAAAATTACCTGAACAACAACGAATGATCTTACAATTGCGAGATGTCGAACAATATGATTTTGATGAGATTGCAAAAGTAATGGATATGAACCCGACAGCAATTAGAGTTGCATTATCTCGGGCTCGAAAAACAGTTAGAGAAGAATTGATCAAAAAACATAACTATGGAGTTAGTTAGAGTAGAACAATTATTAGAAAAATATTTAGAGGCAACAACTACGGTTGCTGAAGAAAAAGAATTGCAAAATTATTTTTCGGGAAAGGAGGTCGCTCCGCATCTCGAAGAATACCAAGCAATGTTTGCCTACTTTTCGGGCGCCAAAGACGAACAATTTACCAAGCAGGTCCCATTAAAAACTAGAAACAATTTTATTAAATGGGCTTCCGTAGCAGCGGTATTAATATTCTCTTTTGGTATGTATTGGCAGTATCAAGCCACACCTGATTATACTCAGGAAGAAATTGATGAAGCAAAAATGGTCTTGGCAATGTTATCAAACAACTTTAATAAGGGTACACAATCAATTGGCCATTTAAACACATTTTCTGATGGTGTGAGTCAAATAAATCACATCGATCATTTTGAACAACAAACAAATAAATTATTACGAAACGAATAAGTTTTAAAAGAATAAAACAAAAAACAAGATGAAAAAATTAGTTTTAACAATATCAATAGCACTTATCTCAGTTGGTACGTATGCCCAATCTATTTTTGATAAGTATGAAAGTAACCCCGATGTAGCATTTATTTCGGTAAGTCCGAAAATGTTTAAAATGCTTGGCAGCATCGGTATCGAAACAGATGATCCTGAGGCGAAAGAATTTATTAGCCTTGTAAATAGCATCACAAACTTCAAAGTAATTACTACAGATAATGGCGCGATTTCGAAGGATATCACTTCATGGGTTAGTAAGCATGTTAGAAGTTCTGATCTTGAAGAGTTAATGCGCGTACGTGATGGCGATAGTAATGTAAAATTCTATGTAAAAGAAGGTAAGGACGATAACCATGTAAAAGAATTGGTAATGTTCGTTACGGGTTTCGAGCAAGCAAACGTTAATATTAATGGTAAGAAACTTGAAACAGTATTATTATCACTTAGCGGAGACATTGACTTACGTCAAGTAGGTAAATTAACAGATCAAATGGATTTACCTGGCGGTAAACAGCTTAAGAAAGCAGGCAAAAATAAATAAGAAATAAGATGAAAAAATCAATCAAAATCATCGCTGCTGCATTCATGGTACTAGTTACCATGAGCAGCTGCGATAACGACCCAAGTTTACAGCAGTATTATGTAGAGAATACTGAAAATGCTGATTTTCTATCTCTAGATATTCCAGTAAGTACATTAGGAGTTGATACAGGTAAATTTTCGGCAAGTGAAAAGGAAGCATACGAATCGGTACGCAAATTAAATGTATTAGCATTTAAATTGAATGAATCCAATAAAATGGAGTACGGTATCGAGCAGGAGAAAGTAAATGCCATTTTAAAGAACCCGAATTACAATGAGTTAATGAGAATGGGTACTGGTGGTAAAGGAGCTGTAGTAAAATATTTAGGTGATGATGATTCGATTGATGAAGTTGTCATTTTCGGAAAGGATGATGAAATGGGATTTGCCTTAGTACGTGTACTAGGTGATAATATGAATCCAGCGAATATGGTACAGCTTATGAAAGCAATGGAAAATGCTGATTTTGACGGCAACGGCCAGCTAAAAGAATTAGAGAACTTTTTAAAGAAGAGTTAATTCATAATTTTCCAAGTTAGTGTTAATACAAAAGCCTCGACAATTTAATTGTCGAGGCTTTTTCTATGAGTTGCAGTCTACCCGAGAGGTTTTGAAAACCTTGTAGGTGGTTATATCCCTGTATAATTACTAGGAGAAATCTGCTTTAATTCATCTTTAATCGCATCACTAACATCTAGCGTATCAATAAACGAAGCGATTGATTTTTGATTGATCTTCTCATTCGTTCTGGTGAGTCCTTTCAGTGCTTCATACGGGTTTGGATAGCCTTCGCGTCTTAGTATTGTTTGAATTGCCTCAGCAACTACTGCCCAATTATTTTCTAGGTCAGCTTCAAACTTTTCTTTATTCAGCAATAACTTGTTTAATCCTTTTAAAGTCGATTGAAATCCGATAACGGTATGGCCAAAAGGCACACCAACATTACGTAAGACGGTACTATCTGTAAGGTCACGCTGTAGTCTTGATAGTGGCAATTTTGCAGATAAATGCTCGAAGATGGCATTTGCAAGACCTAAATTCCCTTCAGAATTCTCAAAATCAATCGGATTTACTTTATGTGGCATTGCGGATGAACCGACTTCTCCTTTTTTAATTTTTTGTTTAAAATAATCCATTGAGATATATGTCCAGATATCCCTGTCTAAATCGATTAAGATGGTATTGATTCTTTTCAAACCATCAAAAATTCCTGCCATATGATCGTAGTGTTCAATCTGCGTAGTAGGGAAGGAGTGATGTAAGCCTAATGTTTCTTCAACAAACTTAGTTCCAAATGCCTTCCAGTCTATTTCCGGATATGCAACTTTATGCGCATTGAAGTTTCCGGTAGCGCCACCAAACTTTGCAGCTTGCGGTATTTCATGAATCAGTTTAATTTGTTCTTGAATTCGAGTAATAAATACTTGAATTTCTTTACCTAACCGTGTTGGTGAAGCCGGCTGACCATGAGTGCGTGCCAGCATAGAAATATCCGACCACTCTTCCGCTAATTCTTTTAACCGGTTAAGCACAGAAACCAATTCGGGGCGATACACTTGTTGAATTGCTTCTTTAATCGAAAGCGGAATTGCGGTGTTATTAATATCTTGAGAAGTCAACCCGAAATGGATGAATTCTTTGTACGCTTGTAATCCTAATGCATCAAATTTCTCTTTTATAAAGTACTCAACGGCCTTTACATCATGATTGGTGACTTTTTCAATATCTTTTATCGCCTGCGCATCAGCGGCACTAAAATCTTTATAGATATTTCTAAGATCATCAATTAACGATACATCAAAACTTTTTAGTTGAGGCAAAGGAAGCAGTGCCAATGAGATAAAATACTCGATTTCCACCAGCACGCGGTATTTTATCAAGGCTTCTTCAGAGAAAAATTGACTAAGTGCTTTAGTTTTACTTCCGTAACGACCATCGATTGGTGAAATGGCATTTAAAGGTGTGAGCGACATGCTGCTAAGTGGTTACATTTTTAAAGCTGCAAAGATAGGTTATAGTTTAAAAGGGGAAAGCTGAAAAGCCAAAAAGTCTCTTAGAAAAATTACAAGAAATGAAATTCCAAATTCCAATTTTTTCAACTTTCATAACTCATAACTCATAACTCATAACTCATAACTCATAACTCATAACTCATAACTCATAACTCATAACTCATAACTCATAACTCATAACTCTAAGAACGAATCCATTCAAGTACTTTCCGGGTCGCCGCCTTATAGCCAGCACTTTCATTACTCACATCTTTTTGAATAACCAATCTAAGTTCGTCATGAATCCAATCGTATTTTTTTCCTAAATGAAATAGAGAGTACATTGAATACACTTTAGCTGCAACCTTTTCATCTTGAATCAGCCAATCGAAACAGGCTTCGGTAATTAATTCTAAATGTTGATCGGTAAGAGCTGATTGAATTTTTGAAGTCTTTTTTTTGAAATACGCTTCAACCATTAACTGCGATATTTTGGCTAAGGGTCGTATGGATGAATCTAGTTTCAAATTTTTTAAGTCAGCAGTAAATCGATCTAAATACGGAATAATGAATTCTGGTTCATCAAGATATACAAACTCTAAAACCCAGCAGGCTTTGCTCGAAACCGGATCATCTACTTGAAATGCGATTTTGAATAGATGATCGTATAGCGAGTAATCGTTTAAAACCATCTTTGCCATACGCATTCTGTTTGTGCGCAGGGCGTTTATGGCATCTAATTCCTTGTAAAACGATTCAAATGTCATACTCCGTTTCAACTATATAAAGTACTCAATGTATTAATGAATGTTTCGACTCCGGTAGTTGCTTTGTCTTCAATAATCGTCAAGTTTGAAAATTGACTTTTAGTAACGTTTGGCTTTGGGTCTATAAAAAAGATTGGGGTTTCGTGATTGACAAAATTTACCAAACTAGCAGCAGGGTATACTTGCATCGATGTTCCTATGATGACGAGAATATCAGCAGTTTGCGTGATTTCAATTGCACGATCTAACATCGGTACCATTTCACCAAACCAAACAATATGAGGGCGCAGTTGATGATTGTGTTCACACATATCCCCAAGGTTAAGATCTTGATCCCAATCCATCACCAATTGTTCATCAAAAGTACTTCTTACTTTGCGTAGCTCGCCATGTAAATGAGTGACTTTTGTACTACCAGCACGTTCATGTAAATCGTCAACATTTTGGGTAACAATTTCAATACTATATGTTGTTTCCAGTTCAGCTAATTGAACATGTGCTTTATTTGGTTTGACTTCAAGTAATTGTCTGCGACGTTGATTATAAAAATCTAAAACCAACTCGGGGTTTCGCTCAAAACCTTGAGGCGACGCAACTTCCATAACATCGTGACCTTCCCACAATCCATCAGCATCTCTAAATGTTTTGATACCACTTTCCGCACTAATACCTGCACCCGTTAATACAACGATTTTCTTCATGTAATTCCATTTCAATAACATTGAAAAGATACATTATTAAGCGATGAAATAACATATTTTTTATTCAAAATATCAATCTAGAAGGGTTAAGAGGCTGTCTAATGAATAATCCATATATTCTGGTATTATAGTACATTAGCCATTGTATTTAATAGATTTTTGTAAATGGTTGATATTAAGTTATTACAGTATCTCGAAGGTTTTTTGACGGAGCGTAGACGAGGGCTTTTTACCAAAGTACTTGCCAATCGAACCCGACATTTTACCGTAGCTGTAGAAGATGTCTATCAATTACATAATACAAGCGCCGTTTTGCGGAGTTGTGATGTATTCGGGATTCAAGATTGTCATGTAATAGAAGAGCATAACAGCAAAAAAATGGATCGCGAAATTGCTATGGGAGCACAAAAATGGGTTGATGTAAAACGATATAATCATTCATCGGAGTGCATTAATCATCTTAAAAATGAAGGCTACCAAATTATCGCTACCTCACCACATGAAAAATCATCGACCTTATCTGATTTTGATATCACCAAGAAGTCTGCTTTATTTTTTGGTCGTGAGACAGAGGGTCTATCCGAAGAAGTTTTATCAGCGGCAGACGGATTTTTGCATATTCCAATGGTTGGTTTTACTGAGAGTCTCAATATATCGGTTTCTGCAGCAATAACCTTACAACATCTAACGGAGCGTTTGCGAAAAAGTGATATGAATTGGCAGCTATCTGAAGAAGAAATTTTAGAGCAACGCATGCAATGGGTACAAAAGTCGATTAAAAGCATTGATCAGATATTGGAGAAATACGAGAAGGAGAAGTAAGAGAAAAGAACCAAGATTCAAGACAGCAAATAACTTGACAATCTTAAAATTCCTTCCCTTTTTAAGGGAAGGTGGCTTTATCCCTGAAAGGGTAAAGTCGGAAAGAACTTCGTACCGTTCCTTCAAACTTCGTGCCTTTCCTTAAAATTTATTACATTTAACAGCATCAACCTAAACCATTTTAATTATGATGACAGCACTATATATAGTAGGAGGCATCGTTGCGCTTATACTATTATTAATGATCATTGCTCCAAAAAAATACGACGTTTCTAGAAGTATTAGTATCAACAAACCAAAGGATGAGGTATTTCAATACGTTCGATCGCTCGAAAAAATGGCCAATTGGTCGCCCTGGGATGAAAAAGACCCTAATATGGATAAGAAATTCACTGGAACCGACGGTGAAGTGGGATCAGTTTCCTATTGGAATGGCAATAAAGAAGTAGGTGAGGGCGAGCAAGAGCTAACCAAAATTGTCAGAGGAGAACGAATAGAAGCGGAACTTCGTTTTTTTAAACCGTTTAAGGCGGAATCTGATTGCTATTTTGATTTTAAAGGAGATCATAAAAGCACCGACCTTACTTGGGGGTTTAGTGGTAAACACAAACCCGTAGCTAGCATTTTTATGATGTTTATGGGTAGTATGGATAAAGCCGTTGGTGGAGACTTTGAAAAAGGACTTGCGAAGTTGAAGGGGATTTTGGAGGGGTAGTCTTACTTGCTAATTACCAGTAATTAAACATGCTTAACAAAGTAATGTTCAAAAAAATAGCTTTAATAGTAGTTTTTATATTTTCAATAAGTTCTTATTCCCAAAATTTGGATTCCCCAAAGGAAATTGTGGTTGAATTTATTAAGGATTATTATGAATGGAATCAGGCTGCTATAAAAATGAATAAAGAAAATCAAAACACTGAAAAAATAATTAGTAAGGCTAAGAAAGATTACTCAAGAAACATTTTGTTAAAATATTGTTTTAAAGGATTTAAAGGACAGCCTATTTCTTTTGGTGATGATTCAGCTCATAATCCGAAAAAAGAGATAATTATTTCTGAAGATATTTCCAAGAATGAAGCAACAGTCCTGACAAGAATAACTAAAATGCATGATTTCATAATTGAATATGAGTATAGATTAGTTAAGAAAAAAAAGAAATGGTACTTAGTTGCCGTTGATTATATCGATGGGAAAAAAAAATGGCCAGGACTTTGAAAGGCTAGCCTAATACTGGCAACAAAGTGTAAGGGCAATTATATTGATCTTTAGGAGCTAAAGGCAAACTTCTTCGAATTTGCCTTAGTTTTTGCTGTTTTGTTGTCTCTAGTTTTAACGTTATTAACAATAGATAAGTGTATTATCCAAAGCCATCACTTTTCACACCAATTTAGCAATATCAAGCCCACACCCTTCCTCAAAAAAGTAGTACTTTTATACTGCTATGAACAAAAAGACACAGAGAAAAGGATTTCGGTTCCAGTCATATACAGCACCGGACCAATCTCCTTTTGACAAACTCTTAGAAATCTTTAATGAATTAATTACGCATACATCAGGAGATCTTGATGAGGCACTCGATTGGTTGCGCGAATTAGACAAGGAATACAAGCTGACTAACGAAGACTATACTATCGATGATTTTATTGAGGAGTTAAAAGAAAAAGGTTACATCCGCGAAGAAATAAAACCAGATGGTTCCGACGGAATGGCAATTACCGCCAAAACGGAAAGAGCAATTCGAAAGCAAGCGCTAGATAAGATTTTTGGAAAGTTGAAGAAAAGTGGTTCAGGGAATCATCGAACATCACATTCTGGGCAAGGTGATGAACATACAGGGGACTATCGAGAATACCGGTATGGAGATTCCATCGAACGTATTTCAATGACTGAAAGTCTGCGCAATGCTCAAATAAATAATGGTACGGATGAGTTTAGACTTACAGAAGATGATCTGGTTATTGAGGACACTCATTTTAAAGCACAAATGAGTACTGTACTGATGATTGATATTAGTCATAGTATGATATTATATGGTGAAGATCGGATTACACCGGCAAAAAAAGTGGCAATGGCACTCGCCGAATTAATTACAACGCGCTATCCTAAAGACACCTTAGATATTCTGGTTTTCGGTAATGATGCCTGGCCTATAAAAATTAAGGATTTACCATACTTACAAGTTGGACCTTATCATACAAACACCGTTGCAGGCTTGCAATTAGGAATGGATATGTTACGGCGCAAACGAAATACCAACAAACAAATATTCATGATTACGGACGGCAAGCCCAGTTGTTTGCGTATGCCAGATGGGACCTATTATAAGAATAGCGCGGGCCTTGATCGTTTTGTAGTTGACAAATGCTACAATATGGCGGCTCAGGCTAGGAAGCTGCACATTCCCATTACAACCTTTATGATTGCACAGGATCCTTATCTCATGCAATTTGTACAGGAGTTTACCAGAGCAAATCAAGGTAAAGCATTTTATACAGGACTTCGCGGACTTGGAGAAATGATTTTCGAGGATTACGAAACCAACCGCAAAAAAAGAGTTAGAGGAGCTTAAACGCTCTAAATATTTCAAGAAAAAGAATGAATACAAAAGACATAAAAACATTAGGTCAGCTTAAAGCTGCAGGATATCAATCAAAAAGCATAAAGGAGGAACTGCGTTCAAACTTGATTTCCAAAATTAAAAATAAGGAGACTACTTTTACTGGTGTTCATGGTTATGAGAATAGTGTAATTCCAGAGTTGGAACGTGCTATCTTATCAAAACACAACATCAATTTGTTAGGATTACGGGGGCAGGCAAAAACACGATTAGCACGTTTAATGGTCGGCTTGCTGAATGAATACATCCCATTTGTGGAAGGTTCAGAAATCAATGACGATCCATTAAGCCCTATTTCGCGATTTGCAAAAACTACCATTGCAGAAAAAGGCGATGATACGCCGATTGCCTGGTTGCATAGAGATGATCGTTTCTTTGAAAAATTAGCAACACCTGATGTTACGGTAGCGGATTTAATAGGAGATGTTGATCCGATTAAAGCGGCAAACCTTAAGTTGTCTTATGCGGATGATCGTGTGATTCATTTTGGGATGATTCCAAGGGCAAATCGATGCATTTTTGTCATTAACGAATTACCTGATTTACAAGCACGTATTCAGGTAGCCTTATTCAATATTTTACAGGAAGGTGATATTCAAATACGAGGATTTAAACTACGAATGTCCTTAGATATGCAATTTGTATTTACGGCAAATCCAGAGGATTATACCAATCGAGGTAGTATCGTAACGCCACTAAAAGACCGAATAGGTTCGCAGATTTTAACACATTATCCAGAAGATGTTGCGACAGCGAAAGTCATTACCCAGCAAGAGGCTAAAATGAATGCTGAACAAGAAGATAGCATTTATGTTCCAGAAATCGCAAAGGATTTATTAGAACAAATAAGCTTTCAAGCAAGAGATAGTGAGTATATAGATGCAAAAAGTGGTGTAAGTGCTAGGCTTAGTATAACAGCTTATGAGAATTTACTAAGTGCAGCTGAGCGTAGGTTGCTCCTTTCAGGCGATACAAAAACTACCATTCGTTTAGGTGATTTTATGGGAGTGATACCATCTATCACTGGTAAAGTAGAATTGGTATATGAAGGTGAACAAGAAGGTGCCGATGGTGTGGCGATGAATCTTATTGAAGAATCGGTTAAAACAATGTTTACTGGTCGTTTTCCGCAGATCAAAAAGTTAGAAAGAGAAGATATTGAAAGTCCGTACCAACCACTAATTGATTGGTTTTTTGAAGAGAATGGTTTCGAATTATTAGACGATCATACCGATACCGAATATAAACAGCGTCTTGATGCTATTACACCTCTAGAAAGTTTGATTAAAAAACATCAACCAGATATTAAACCAGAAGATGTTTATTTTTTGAAGGAGTTTGTCTTATGGGCGTTGGTGTCACATGATAAACTAAGTAAATTCCGATTTACTCAAGGTATCCGGTTTAAGGATATTTATGGAAGTTATATTAGTGGACTTTAAGCCATCATTGCTAACATAAAGATTTTTCGAAGCACAGTAGTATGTTTTTAAAAACCATTCTGCTGTGCTCATTTTTACCTGAAAAGTACTAGTTACTCACCAGATACAAAACATATTTTATTTTCCCTTTTTTGTCGGTAATCTTTTGCCAGTTATTAATATCCATAGGATCCTTTAGGCTGCCATTGTTGCCAGCGATTTTGTAGTTAAAGAGATCTGTAATGGGGCCATTTTTATCAAATGACGCGGCACCTAGTTCAATAATATCACCAGGTTTGGCCAATAGTGGTTTCGAAATTACTTTAGGACCTCCCAAACTGGTTGGAGAGATAACTGTAGATTGTAATTCAACTGAGGTATTACTATTATTAGCGATCCAAAAAGAAGCCGAATTTGAGCTTCCGCAAGAGCAAAGTAACGCTAATAAAAATGTAAGGAGTAGATGTTTTTCCATAAACATAGGTTAGAGTATTAGGTAGTTTTAGGTACAAGGTTTTTTAGTTTGGAAAAGCTGCGAGGCTAAAATAATAATTTTATCGATATAAAATGCTTTTTATCGATATTTATTATGCCATAGTGTTAAAGTAAAGCGTCTTATGGCTAATAATTTTCACTTCTAATATTGAAACATTTAGGCAATAGAACTAGTCTACTTATTTTTTAAACAAAAGAATACCGCTTCTCTTACTGTGAAGAAGAGGAGCGGTTTCATTAAAGACCTGGGTAGTATTTCTGTCCACCGAACTCATCTACAATATCACCGATGATGCTAATTCAATCTCACTCGGGTATTATTTGCAATCCAAAACGAAGTAAGGTTCACACTTTTATAAGAGTTGAAAAATATGAATATGGCAATTAGGAGTAGAAGTTGTTTAATACAATAGGTTAATCTATCAGCGGATTTTTTGCTGTGTGGGTAGGCATAAACACCTTTGTCAGGGTAGATTCATGGTTTAGCATTGGTTTGACCTCCTTGGCATAGGAACACGCACAGTTTGTTTATTTATATTTTAAATGAATAATTTGTAATGTGTCGAGATCGACATATTCTGGCGTGTCACTAGAATTTATGAGGTTTATACTGTCTAAAACCTGTTTGTTATCGTCTATTGTTGAGGTGTCTTTGGCAGGGTTTAGCATAAAATATACTACAATTAGTAGCAAGGTAAAGCCAATACCAATGATTCGGAATAAGTGTCTTTTTCCCATAAAGCATTTTGCTTATAGGATTTGGTTGGATACATGGGGGAGGTAATTTGGTGGGGACTTAAAGTGTATTAGTAAGTAGTTTGATCATTATCCAACAGGATTTAGAACAAAATAAGTTACCAATAAAACCAAAGCGATTGCAATGCTAGTAGCTCTGTAAAAATACTTCTTGTCCATGTTTATTGTTTTTGCGTTACACAGGTGGAACAATTTGTTAATTAAAAACCCTACCCTCTTTTTTTGACAAACAGATGAACTACTTTTTTATTCGATAAACAGGAGTTTTATGTTGAAAAAGTGTATGGTTTGGAATATTTAAAATAGCCTTCATAATTCTTGGCGCGGAAGTTATCTTTTTACTGTATCAAAATTCTAATAATGGATGGAATGAATTCTCAAATGATAACACTTGGGTTTTAGATACCCAAACTGGACAGGTGTTTGGAGGCAATAAAGACGGGTAGGTCTTACTTACAACGATATACTTATACCGCCAAATACCTGAAAACCGGGAGCTGGTTCGTAAAATCGAGATCCAAAGGCATTGATGCGTACATTATCTACATAATTTTTGTCCAGTAGATTGCTAATACCTAAAAATGGTGTGATTTCGGTATCGCCCCATTTTCTTTTATACCCCATATTAAGATTGGCTAGAGTATAGCCAGGTGCTTTTTCAGCATTAGTATCATTTACCCAGATGGCGTCAACAACATTAAGTTGTAGTTGACCAAAAAAGCCACTAGCTCTTTTATATTTAACAGCTAATGAGCCAAAATGTTTTGGTATTCCTGGAAGCTCATTTCCTGAACGATCATTTCCATTCACAATATAGTCGTCAAATATAAAATAGGAATAGGTATAAGCCGATGTCAATTGCCACTGTTGATTGATATCAAATTCGAGTTGTGTTTCAATCCCATTTCTAGCAGTCGATCCAGCATTTCTAAAAAAGTTCCTGTCGGGAAAAGCCTCAAGTTCAAATGGGACTAGGTCATTTTTTGTACGGAGATTAAAATAAGTCACTTGATAGTTCAACTCTTTTAAATTTCCTTTTAATCCGATTTCAAAAGTGGTGGATTTTTGTGGTTCTAAAGACTGATTGAAGCCTTGTTCTCCAGTCGGATTCGCAGATAATTCGGATAAGGTAGGTGTTTCGAAAGCAGTTGTAATATTTCCAAATATTGAATGCTTAGGGGTATATTGATAATTTATCCCAAGAGTCGGATTAAAAGAATTGAGTGAAATATCGCTTGAATCGTTACCATTACTTAAAAACGAATCTTCTACTTCTAATACGTTAATATCGAAACGCATACCACCGTAAAAATCCCATTTTTTGAAGTTTAAATGATCGAGAAGGTAAATACCTAGTGAATTAAATTTCTCATTTTGATCCAAGGTCATACTTCCACTAATCCCATTTTCATTCATGAATCGCTTACGCTCATCTTTTTGAAAAGCCAGATCGTACCCTAATTTTATATCGTTTGTTTTTGTTTTAAAGTTGATAGCACTTCCGTGCCCACCATAGTTTCTATTTAAGTCCACAATCCCGCCAAATGAAAACGGAAGTCGCCCATCAAAATCCCTTCCGCTAATAAATGCATAACTGTTAAAAACTGAGTTTTGTGATATATCCCATTCTAAACGAGCTCCAATTTTATATTGTGAAATGGCTTCGCCTGCGTTAAAGTCGATATTTGCTTGACGTGCCTGTCTGGGGTTTTCTTCAAATTGCTCCCTAGTCAGACCTCCAGCATCTTGGGCTTCTGGACTGTCGGCATAATTTACAAGTAGGTTTATCTTTAGTTTATCATTGAATCGATGTAAAAAATTCCCGTTAAAATTCCACTGCTTAAAACTACTATGATCTCTGTATCCGTCATAGGTTTGATATCCTAAGTGAAATACCGCTTTTGAATTCCCTTTTCCTATACCCGCAGTAGCGTTATACAATTGCCGGTTATAACTACCAAAAGTTGTTTTGAATTTAGCGAATGGCGATTCAAAATCCGTTTTAGTTTTTATGTTAATGATACCTCCAGAGGCATTTCCGTATAGGGCAGAAGCCCCGCTGCGGACTAATTCGATATTCTCAATAATATCTAGATTAATATTATCTAGCTGACCCTGACCATCCGGAGTTGTTTCAGGAATACCATCTACAATGAGCTTAATACCTCGAATACCAAAAGCCGATCTGGAGCCTGCACCTCGTATCGAAATACGGGCATCTTGAGCAAAATTGCTACTATTTTGAATATATATTCCGGGAATAGTATTGAGATATTCCTGAATTGATAGTTGATTTTTTATGGCATCGATTTCCGAAGTATTGATGATAGAAAGGGCATAGGGAAGCTTCTTTTTAGAAATGCTAATGCGAGCAGCTTCAACAGTCACACCTTTAAGGTCGATGGTGGTGACACTATCTTTTTCAATTTGATTTTGACTAATAAGCGGTATTGAAGTACAAGTACAGAATAATGCTGCGAGGAACTTAATTTTAAAGTACATTAAATACGATTAATTCGAATATGATATAAAAATATCATATTTAATAGCATTAAAAATCGGATGGACTTACTTTAACAAAGTTTTGTTGGACTGCTACGAAGCTGAGGCAAATACTTCTTCTAAAGTTGTTATTTCCATTGGCTTGGTAATATAATCCGTGACTGTAGGATAACGTTTTGCTCTATCAATATCAGATGGATTTATTGAAGAACTGACCACATAAAGTGAACACCCACTGCAACTTTCACTATCAAATTGTTCTAAAAATTGCCAGCCGTTCATTATTGGCATATTAAGATCTAAGAATATGACTTGAGGTAATTCATCTTTTGCTCCTCTTTGCAAAGTATCTTCAAAGTAGTCAATAGCCTCCTGACCGTTGTTAAAAACAAGCAGCTTTTCAGAAAGTTTTTTCATTTTAATGAGCGTACTCATTAAGTTTACATAAGTATTGTCATCATCAATGATGCAACCAATTTTGACTGGGGAATTCATAAAGTGTTAAAAAATTATGGTGAACGTAGTGCCTTCATCAACAGTACTGTCAACGGCGATACTACCTCCTAATGATTCAATTTGATTTTTGGTAATAAATAATCCTACACCTTCCGCATCATCGTTATAGTGGAAGGTTTTGTACATCCCGAAAATTTGATCCCCATACCTAGACAGATCGATACCCATACCGTTATCTTTTACAACCATAAAGGATTGTTCGTTTTGGGTAAATGTTTTAATGTGTACCTCGGGTTTTCTGTCTGGATGTTTATATTTCACTGCATTCGTCAACAAATTTAGCATAATACTCTCCATATAGGCGGGTACATAATTAATGCTATCTAAACCAGAAAAGTCGGTAATGATTTCTGCTTTTTGGTTGGCAATTATTTGTTGTATTGAGGTTACAACTAGCAGATATGTGTCTTCAAAACGAACTACTCTTTTTTCCTGTTTGCTGTTGGTTTGAATGGTAGCTACTTCGTTTAAATGTTCAATCGTTTTATTAAGACTGTCGGAAACCCCCTTAATGTTGCTTAACATTTCCATTTTCTCCTCCACCGTATTTAGGCTGTCCAATAAATGCGTAATTAGCTGTAAATTGCTCGTTTGACTGCGAAGATTATGCGATACGATGTAGGCAAAGTTTAGCAGTCTACTGTTTTGAGACGTTATTGTTTCTACAGAATTTTGAAGGGCAAACTCTTTTTGCTTGACGTCATCAATATTTTGAAACACGCCCTGTACTCCAATTTGTTCATTATCTCCATTTAAAACTGGTTTTCCAATGGCTCTTGCCCAAAACTCGGTGCCTTTGAAGGTGACCATTTTAATCTCGACATCAAACTCTTTTCCTTTTTTGTAGCAATCAAAAAACAGTTTGGCGGCATAGTCGCGATGCTCCTCAGCATAATGAGAAAGTCCACTTTCCACAGCAGGGATAAAATCGAGTGGAGCTTCAAGAATTTCATAGGTAATATTATTCCAAAAAGCCTCAAACTTTTGCGTATCAATGTACCAAGAACCTGTTTTGGTAAGTTCTGCTGTTTCCTTTAAATAAAAGAATTTGTCGATAGGCTCGGCTTTACCAGGGGTATTACTGGCTTCTTTTTTCATAGGCATTAGATTTAAGGGTACTACAAGTACTTATCAACTAGAAATACCACAAAAAATAATCGTCTAACAGATATGTTATTGCTTTTATCAGCAGTGTTTTAGGCCCTAAGGCTTGTGAATTAATGAGATTTTAAGTCTATTTAGTTTAAAACGCCCGATCTCAATAATAGTAGCCTTTATAAATAATATCTCGATACAATTTTTAGCTGCCTTAGTGCTTTTTTAAAAATCACATCGAGATAACGCTCCAAAATTAGTTGGAACCAACTGGTGGTGGTCCTTCAGGAATGATGCTTTTATAAACAGTATTTCCTTTTCTTTTTTTGAATTCATCTTTCACTCGTTTTAGGAGTTTAGGATTTTCAAACAAATCGACCATTGTCATTCCTAGTGCATTACTTGCTTGCACCATGCCTTTATGTCCAATTGACATTCCACCACATGCTACAACCGCCCAACTATGCCAAGGTGTATCTTTAGGGGCGACAGTGGCTCCCATTCGTACTACTGGAACAACCCAGCTAACATCGCCTACATCCGTAGACCCTCCACCTGGGTTTTCTAAGGTTTCTTCTAGCGGATTGATAGCACTGTCCATACCTACTTGTTTTTTACCGGTCATTTCTTGAATTTTCTTTCCGAAGGCTTCTTCTTCTGGTGTATAGCTAATGGCGCCTAGCATTTCAAGGTTTTTTTGCATGGCCTCGCCACCTGAACGATTCACTAAAATCTCATAAATACCAGATACCAATGAAATTTTATAATCTGTATTTGCCATAATTGCAGCACCTTCGGCCATTTTTTGCACACGTTCATACACCGGCATCATTCCTTCTCTTTTTGTATCTCGTACTCGAACCCAAATTTTTGAATAATCCGGTACAACATTAACTACTTGCCCACCATCTTGAATGTGATAATGAATACGAACTGTTGGTTTAATATGCTCGCGATAGTAGTTAATTCCTGTAGTGTATAGTTCTAAGGCATCCGACGCACTGCGACCATTCCAAGGATCGGCAGAGGCATGTGCAGCCTGTCCGTTGAATTCTACTACAAAATCAACAAGTGCCAGCGTACTTTGCACATCAGCTTTTGTAGTAGCTGATGGATGCCAATCCATAACAGCATCTACGCCATCAAAAAGTCCCGCTTTTACCATCCATATTTTTCCAAAGAATTTTTCTTCAGCTGGAGTGCCATAAAACTTGACGGTTCCTTTTAATTTTCCTTGTTCGATCAATTCTTTTACAGCAATTGCTGCACCAAGACTTCCCGTTCCAAATAAGTTATGACCGCAACCGTGACCATTTCCGCCCTTGACTAGTGGATCTTTGGTTGGTTTCGCTTTTTGAGAAATTCCTGGTAGGGCATCAAATTCCCCTAAAATACCAATGACAGGACTGCCGCTGCCATAGGTCGCCACAAATGCAGTAGGCATTTCAGCGACACCTCGTTCGACCGTAAATCCGTTTTTTTCTGCAAAATCAGCTAGTAATTTAGATGATTTATCTTCTTGAAATGCGATTTCTGCAGCCTCCCAAATTTGATCACTTATTGAGATTAACTCAGCTTTATGGTTTTCAACCGATTGCTTGATCGCTTTTTTATTCTTTGTCCATTTTTGTGCGAAAGTGGTAGTGCACACACTTATCAATAAACAAACTGCTAGAATACTTTTAAGTTTCATTTGTTGGTTTTTGGTTATTGATTTAAAAGTACGAAATAAAAAGAGTTGTTGACAACGAATCAAAAAGTTTGAATTGGATCTTTTCTAATTGAACGAATTGGTTTCTAGGGGTATTTTTCCCCTATCTATAAAATAGGTGAGAATTTCTGTTAACCTTCTTAAAAAGTGAACCATTAAAGAGTATAACATAAAAACATACATATTATGAAAACTAAATTTTTATCAATTGCTTTAATGGTTTTTGGCTTTTTATTTGCCACTGCAGGAACTCCATTAAACAATTTTAATGGAACATGGAAAAATGTGAATGCTCGCACTAGAGGAATTACTAAAGTAATTATCTCTGGTAATGGCGCTTCGCCTTATTTACAGATATTTGGTAGTTGTAGTCCAAAAGATTGTGATTGGGGAAGGAAAAAATCAACTGCTTATTCAAATTCAGTAAACGGCAATGTTCGGAGCAACTCAGAGTATCTTTCTGCCGATTTTTCTCAAGGTTTTGCTAATCGTAAGGTATTAGTTAAGATGTCCGGTTCTACAATGGTTGTTACAACTTTTACTACTTTTAAGAATGGAGATAGAAGGTCTAATTATGCAACAACTGAAAAGTTTAAAAAAGCTCCTCGAATTAAATTGCCAAGTCCTACAATTACTACTTGTGCAAAGGAAGATCTTTTAAGCCTGAACCCAAAAGGAAGTTTAAAGGTGAAAAAGAACTCAAAAGGAACCTATTCTGTAGTGCAAGGAAGTAGATATCTATTCTCAGCTCCAAATGTAAAGGAAGCTAATCAGATTATTAAAATTGTAAGACGCTATGGTTTTAATAGCAGTGGTTTTGTTGGTCGACCTGATCCTAGTTTTACATATCAACTCTGTAACAAAAGAGCATCGAATGTAAAACCTCTTAAAAGCGAAGATATTATCGCATTCGACCCTTCTAAAGTAAAAGTTTCGTTTGTGAGAAACCGTTGGAAAATTGTTGAAGGGAATCACTACATTTTTGATTTCGGAAAAAGTAAGAAAGAAGCAGAAGAAGCACTTTGTATTATTAAAAAGTACAAGTTTAATGGAGTAGGCTATGTTGGAAGACCTAATGCGTCTTTTCAATACATGGTTAAGAGATAAGTAATTGAAATCTTATTTCCTGTGCTAAATAAAAAACGCAATCTTAGACGATTGCGTTTTTTTGTATTAAGACTATCCCGTCAAACAAGGTTGAGACCTTTTTCAAGTGTTCTCTACTGCGCTCGAACCGACAATATCTTTTTATTCTTTAGCCTCCAAAAGTACAACCTCAAATGGGCTTTTGAAGCTTGCTTTACCATTTGCTACAGTAACATCCGCACCTGAATAATGATCTTTTAAAACAGTTCCATCTTCAAAAACGCCGCCGAGATCAATGGTTTTTTGAGATGCTTTATTGTCTAAGCTAATCACTACTTTGTCTTCAAATCCGTCTTTTTTTAGTATTCGCTTAAAGGTATATGGAGCTTGGCTAATCATGCTATGATCTCCAGCACCAATAGCAATATGCTTTCTTCTGAATTGCCCTAATTTTTGGTAGTGCGTTAATAGTTTTTTCGTATCGGAATTACTTTCGATATCTTCCCAATTCATAAACGAACGTAGGGTTGCATCGCCTTGCGCACCTTCAACAATTAAGGTTCTGGCCGATTCATCACCGTAATATACTTGACTTGCACCGGGACTTAATAGGAGTTTAGTTGCCGCTTCAAATGTTCTACTTCTATCCGCATCATAGGGTTGTCCATCATCATGACTTGTTAAATAGTGTAGTACACCAAACTGATTAAGAGTGCCTTTTAACATTGTATCATATTTTGAAAAAATGGTTTCGTAATCATTTTGTGCATCGTACTTAAATTCAAAATTGATCAGGCTATTGAATCCGTTTGCAAAAAAGTCAACTTTTTTGTCCCCAAAATCGAAAGCCCTTCCCGCACTAGCTCCGTAATTATATACTTCTCCTACCATATAAAATGGCATATCGTCTAGCACTTTTGATGGATTGTCTTTTTTCCACTGCGCAAAACTAGCATCGCATACTTCTCTAAATTCGCTCCAAACATATTCTTCAGTATGTTTTACGGTATCTACCCGATAACCATCAATGCCGTGATCGGTAACAAAATCTGCCAACCATTTCATAATGTAAAAACGTGCCGCTCTAGGGTAACCTGTGCGCTCAAAAAATGCATCTAATTCGGCAACTTCGGAATCATAACGACCTTCTTTTTTCCATTTTGCCACTAATTGTGGAGGCAGTTCTACTGCTTCATTACTTTCGGTTTTGATATCAGGTAAATTGTCTACTAGTTGACATGTAATGGTGTTTTCATAGGTGGTAAAACCACATTTTTCATTGGTGCGAACCCAAGCTTCAGACCATGCAGGATCAATAGTGGTAGCTGGTCCTGTATGGTTAATAACTGCATCCATTAAAATGCGAATTCCGTTTGCATGGGCCGTTTCAACCAATTGATGTAACTCTTCATCAGTTCCAAAATTAGGGTCTAATTTTGTCCAATCTTTAGTCCAATATCCATGAAAGCCATAGGTGTTGCCTGTTCCTTCATCAACAGAACTATGTACCTGCTCTACAACAGGTGTAAACCAAATGGCATTAATGCCAAGATCATTAAAATAACCTTCTTCGATTTTTTTTGTGATCCCAACAATGTCACCTCCCATAAATCCGCGTAGGGTGGCTGTTTCTTTCGTTCGATCAAAATTGATGTCATTTTTAGTATTTCCATTGTTAAAACGATCCGTTAAAAGGAAGTAAATATTGGCGCCTTTCCAAAAATCTGGAATCGGATTGACAGACTTACCCGTCATATCTTTAACAGTAATGGTTTCGTTTTTTGCAGTTGATTTTTTTTGATCGCAAGCCATTAATAGCAGTGCTGAGGCCAGAATTACCAGAGGTTTTTTAAACATGTCTTGAGTTGTTTGAATATGAGCTTTAAAGTTAGAAAAAGCGCAGCATATTCAAGCACTTTGTTTTAAATGAAATAAAAGGAAAGGCGACCCTAGTACTACAACGTTTGAGATGGTGAATCAGGGTAGGTTAAATTGAAAAACAGTTGTGAGTTAGAACGAAAAAACTGGGCGAATTATTCTAGAAATTTACTTTCTGTTCAATACTTTGAACTCTTCATAACATTCCGACAAGGCATCCAATATTTGTAAATCGTTTGCAGTGGAGATGAATGATTTTGAATAGTTGCAATGTTGTAAAATCTCATCAAGATCATTGCGTTCGAGCTCTAAGATCTCTAACAAAACTTCACGATCAAATTTGGTTGTAAGGAGATTCCGTATTTGATCCTCCTCTTGCATTTTACGAAGTTTTCGTAATTGCTTGGGTTTTTTACCAAACATATTATGAAGTAAATCCGCCGGATTAAAAATTGCACCAAGGACTCGTGTAATAGCTCCTGGCGAATAACTGCCAGCTTCGTATCCTGTAGGTAAACCAGAAATACTATATCGATAATTGCGCTCTACCGGAACATATTTATTGTCAATTTCTAGATACCCTGTTAATTCAAAAGGCTGAAGGATAACTTCTTCTAGTGTATAAGCAAGTTCAGTAAGTTGAATTTTAGTGCCAGGATTTTTAAGTAGATCATTTGTCACCCGAATTTTAATCGATTTAAAACCAAGATAAGAGAAAAACAAAGTGTCATTAACAGCTGCCGGAATACTAAAATCTCCTTTATCATTAGTAATAGTACCAATAACACGATTTAGATTTAGTACGTGCACGTTTTGCAAAGGAGAATCATCCTCTGCATTGATAATATTTGCTTTTACATCGCCTTCTTGAGCGAAGCTTACAATACTTATCAAAAAACAGCTAAAAAAGAGTAAAAATTGCTTCATTTGTCAACTTAGTCGTAAACCGGAAGAAAACTTTTACTCTTCACGGCTATTTGTTGCTAAAAATAACAAACAATAGGTAAAGGTAGCGAGTTTATTGGGTATTTAAGAGTTTATTTAGAAAAACTAACGACGAGACCTTCCTTTAAATCCACCTTTGTTACTACTTGATGATCTACGTTTACCTCTAAAATCTTTTTTACCTTTAAAATCTCCATCTCTTCGACCTTTAGACCGACTTCGATCTCGGTCTCTACGTCTTCCGCCGCCGCCAGAACTTGAAACTTCAACATTTACAAAACGGCCATCTACTTTAAAGTCATTGAATTCAGCAAGTACTTTGTCTTTATGCTCGGTATCCGTATTAAAAAATGAAAATTTCTCTTTTACATCAACCTTGTAAACAGCATCTTTTCCTAGCCCAAGTTTTTCTTTTAAGAAATCTTTTAAGCTCATCCAGTTGTAACCATCCTTCGTACCTATATTAATGAAGTAGCGTGTAGATTCTCCGCTTTCCTCCATTGCATCTGCTTTGGCATTTAAGTTGAGGTTTTTCGAGTTTTTGTAGTAGCTAATGAATCGTGTAAACTCAACAGAAACCAATTTTTTAATTAATTCATCGCGATCAAGACCTTCTAACACCTCGTGTATTGCCGGTAGATAAGGATCAACATCGTGATTAACCTCTGTATTCTTTATTTTGTTTGCAAGGTGGAATAACTGTACCTCGCAAATCTTCTCTGCAGTAGGGATTTCCTGAGCGGTAAACTTCTTCTGGATAATTCGTTCTACCGTTTTAATCTTTCTTAATTCACTTTTAGAAACGATCACCATCGATACACCGTTTTTACCAGCACGACCGGTACGGCCACTTCGATGGGTGTAGGTTTCTATTTCATCAGGCAGTTGGTAGTTAATTACGTGTGTAATGTCGTCAACATCGATACCACGAGCGGCAACATCGGTTGCTACTAGCATTTGTATTTGTCTAGTACGGAATGACTTCATCACGATATCACGCTGATTTTGACTTAAATCACCATGTAAAGCACCAGCGTTGTATCCGTCTTCAATTAATTTTTCGGCAACTTTTTGTGTATCACGCTTTGTACGACAAAATATTACTGAAAATATATCGGGATTTCCATCCGCTAATCTTTTTAAGGCAGAATATCGATCTCTTGAATTCACCAAGTAATACTCGTGAGATACGTTTTTGCTTCCTTCGTTTTTAGTTCCTACTGTAATTTCAAAAGGATCATACATGAACTTTTTGGCAATAGTAGAAACCTCTTTTGGCATTGTTGCAGAAAACAACCAAGTGCTTTTATCATCAGGTGTATGCGATAGGATAGAAGTAATATCTTCATAAAACCCCATATTCAGCATCTCATCTGCCTCGTCTAAAACGCAATATTCAATTTTAGAAATATCAACTAAACGACGACTGATCATATCTTTCATACGGCCTGGAGTTGCCACAATAATTTGTGCTCCTTTTTTAGCTGATCTTGCTTGATCAGTAATGCTTGCACCACCATAAACAGCAGTCACGTTTAGGCCTTTTAGGTGTTGACCATAAGTCTTCATTTCTTGGGTAATCTGTAAACATAGTTCTCTTGTAGGAGAAAGTATCAAACCTTGCGTAGTTCGACTATCTACATCAATTCGGTGAAGCATAGGGAAACCAAATGCCGCGGTTTTACCAGTACCTGTCTGGGCAAGGGCGACCATATCGGTATCTTTTTCCAGTAAAACGGGAATTGCTTTTTCTTGTACTTCTGAGGGATTAATAAATCCCATGTCATCAATGGCTCTTAATAAATCATTATTAAGGCCAAGCTCTTTAAATGTTATCATAAAAAATGCTTTACGCAAATAAGAGTGCCTGTAGGACCACGTAAAACAATTTCAGAAGGGAGTCCTTTTTAGCACATGCTATACCAGCGGCTATTATTTCAAGGCGCAAAAGTAATGTTATTAAATTGATTAGAAGGTATATGTGTGATTTTTGTTTTAAATTAGTAATGAAACTAATAATCAGACGCTATGCGTAAAAAACTAGACCCCAATAAGCTAAAAGTTTTGCAGCTCATACATGTCTCTTTAATGGCTGGGGTAGTGCTTTTTACTGGTTTCGTAATCTACACTTCTGAGGAATTTACATTTGATTTTGATTTGCATGAACCCTTCAATTGGGTTGCTGTGTTTTTGGCGGTTGTCGGCTATTTTATGGGAGTCACCCTATTCAATAAAGCGCTTTCAACTATGGAAAGAACAACAGATATCGATGTTTTTTTTGAACGTTTTATGACTGCCCATATAATACGAATGGCATTTTTAGAAGGTCCGGCACTCTTCTCTGTCGTAGTTTGTATGATGACAAACAGTCAATTTTTATTGATACTTACCGGATTTATATTGGTTATTATGTACGCTTATTTTCCTACCGAAGATAAGATCGCTGGATATATGTAATAGTGTGTTAATCAGATTTTTTTCACCTTCGTTTCCGGATCCTCTTTCTTCTTGGTATTACCAGGAAAGACTAAGGTTGTACTACTGTAAGATCCACCGAAAGTTAAGTTGGCATAGTATACTTGGCTAAGTGCATCCACCACTTGTTCTTCAGTGAGTTCTTTTAAAGGATGAATAAAAACCGACCACATATATTCATCAGAAATCGCATATTTTACATCAAGTGCAGTATGATAATTGGCAACAAGGGCGTTTTTAAGTTCCGTTTCCTCCAGTTTTCCTATTTCCGCAATCGGGGAGATGATTCGCATTCTGTTTGCGTTTTCATCAGTTACGCAAATTAGCAAACGATCTTTGTAAAGCATTTGCCATTGATTACCATTGGATTGTAAACTATCAGATTCTCGTTTCAGAATAATATCGAGTTTGGTATTATCCATTTGTGCAGATGCAAAAACGGTTACAAATAGAAATAGAAAAGAAAAAACGCTACGAGCCATAATTGTTTGTTTTAGCTATAAGTCGCAGTAAGGTAGTAAAACAAACAGGGACGTAGTTATTTTTTAATCTTCAGGTGAAGGGGCCGCTTTAAGATGTAATCTTATTTTGGAAAGGTTAGACTACCGACTGCTATTGTCAACTGATTACTGAATTAAAGTTCCTCCATCGTATGATATACATTCTGCACATCATCATCTTCTTCAATCTTTTCTAGCAGTTTTTCAACATCTTCCTTTTGCTCTTCAGTAAGTTTTTTAGTGACTTGGGGAATACGCTCAAATCCAGAAGATAGAATTTCAATCTCTCTAGATTCTAATTCTTTTTGAATTGCACCAAAGCTTTCGAATGATCCGTAGATTAGAATTCCGTCTTCATCTTCAAAAACTTCTTCGGCACCAAAATCAATAAACTCTAATTCTACTTCCTCTGCATCAAGACCTTCAGCGTTAATACGGAAGTTGCATGTACGATCGAACATAAATTCTACTGATCCTGATGTACCTAAACTACCATTACACTTATTAAAATAACTTCTAACATTGGCTACAGTTCTTGTGTTATTATCGGTAGCAGTCTCTACCAATACAGCAATACCATGTGGTGCATAGCCTTCAAAAACCACTTCTTTAAAATCACCCTGACTTTTATCGCTCGCACGTTTAATAGCACGTTCGATATTATCTTTAGGCATATTTACTGACTTGGCATTTTGAATTACAGCGCGTAAACGAGAATTAGAATCAGGATCAGGTCCTCCTTCTTTTACTGCGATCACAATATCCTTGCCGATACGAGTAAAGGCTTTGGACATTGCAGACCAACGTTTCATTTTACGTGCTTTTCTAAATTCAAATGCTCTTCCCATAATCAAGTAATTTCAACTATCTACAAAAATAGAAATCCGTTGGTATTTGACAAATTGATATTAAAACGAATACCAGAAGCAATCAATGTTAATGTTGGCTGCGTTTAACAGTATGTTCACAGTCTTTTAGGTGAATTTTCACTTTCTTTGAGTAGGTACGTTCCTAGTAGCAAGTTAGTTAACCAAATATTGCTAAAATGTATCTGGGCAATTAATTAATCAACCTAAAATACCATGAAAAAAACCATCTTATTTATCCTGTTCTTAGGATTCATTTCTTTTGTTTTCGGCCAAGAAAACCTGAACTATCAAAAACCTTCCAAAGAAATCTTAGACCTTGTTGATTCTCCTTTGGCACCCCGTGTTTTACTCGATACCAAGAGTGAGAATATGATATTGTTGTATCGAGATGCCTATAAAAGTATTGATGAACTTTCTGAAACCGAAATGCGCTTAGGTGGATTGCGAATTAACCCTACAACAAATATCGGCAGCAGGACCACCTATTCAAATAATGTTAAGGTAAAACCTGTGAATGCAAAAAACGCCATTCAAATAACGGGTTTACCTCAAAATCCGAGATTGGCCAATTTTAGCTGGTCCCCTGATGAAACGAAAATTGCACTTACGAACACTACTTCTTACGGAGTTGAAGTTTGGGTATTAGATATTAAAACTGCCTCTGTAAAGAAGTTAACGGAAGCTAAAGTAAATGCGAATTTACGTGATGTGATTAACTGGTTTGATGATAGCCAAGCGGTTCTTGTAAAAATGTTGTCTTCAGAACGAAAAGCATTAATCAATACAGCACAAACTATTCCCTCTGGGCCGACTATATCAGTAAATGATGGAAAAAAAGCACAGAATAGAACCTATCAAGATCTATTAAAAAACCCAAATGATGAGCATAACTTCGAACAGTTAGCATTGTCAGAACTCTATAAAGTTGATTTAAATGGAAATGCAAAAAAATGGATGGGGAGTAATATGTATGGGAACATCAGTTTTTCACCAGACGGAAATTATGTAATGATTTCTATGGTTAAAAAACCGTTTTCATATCTCGTTCCTTATCGCCGGTTTCCATCAGAGACAACCATTTATTCAAGTAAAGGAGATAAGATACAAACGGTTTCAGAAGTTCCTTTAATTGAAGATCTTCCTAAAGGCTTTATGGCAAGTAGAAAAGGTAGACGTAATTTATCATGGCGATCGGATAAACCGGCTTCGCTTGTTTTTGCAGAAGTTTTGGATGGTGGAGACCCTAAAAATGAAGTGCCGTTTCGCGATGAGGTATTTCAATTAGACGCACCTTTTAATGGAAACCCAAAGAGTCTTTTAAAAACAGTTGGTCGATTTAGCGGAATTCAATGGGGAAATGATCAAGTGGCTGTAGCCTATGATTATTGGTGGAACACAAGAAATACAAAAACCTATGTTTTCAACCCTTCTGATGCTTCAAAGAAAGCCAAGATTATTTCGGATAGAAATTACCAAGATGTTTATAGCAATCCTGGAAATTTTGTTTCAAAGAAAAACAAATACGGTTCATACTCTCTAGCACTAAAAGGTAATTCAGCTTTTCTTTTGGGCGATGGCTATTCCGATAAGGGACAATTCCCGTTTGTAGATCAAATGGATTTAACTACCAATAAAACCAAAAGACTTTATCAATCTACATATACCGATAAGATTGAAAATATTAATAATTATGATGTAGATAAGAACCGATTATTAGTTCGGATAGAGTCAAAAAATGAATATCCGAACTACTTTTTCAGAGATGTAAAAAAGAAAAAACTAAAGCAAATAACGGATTTTGAGAATCCCTTTAAAAGCATGCAGAATGTGCATAAAGAAGTTATCACTTATAAAAGGGATGATGGACTTGAACTAACTGGCACATTATATTTACCTGTGGGATATGATAAGGGTAAAAAAGAGAAAATGCCAATGATTTTATGGGCATATCCTCGGGAATACAAAGACAAGAGCAGTGCTTCGCAGACTACTCAAAACCCAAATGAATTTACATATCCATACTGGGGATCGCCTTTATACTGGTTGACAAAAGGCTATGTGGTATTAGATGATGCCGCATTTCCAATTATCGGTGAAGGTGATGAACAGCCTAACGATACCTTTAGAAAGCAGTTGGTTGCAAATGGCCGTGCAGCAATTGACGCAGTTGAAGCCTTAGGATATATCGACAGGAATAAAGTAGGGGTCGGCGGCCATAGCTATGGCGCATTTATGGTGGCAAATTTATTATCACATTCTAATGATTATGCTGCGGGAATTGCACGAAGTGGGGCCTATAATCGTACGCTAACTCCATTTGGATTCCAAAGTGAAGAGCGCAGTTATTGGGAGGCACCTGATGTTTATAATACGATGTCCCCTTTTATGCATGCCGATAAGATGAAAACCCCGCTACTGTTAATTCATGGTCAAGCCGATAATAATTCTGGGACTTATCCACTGCAAAGTGAGCGCTATTTTAACGCATTAAAAGGATTAGGAGCGACAGCGAGGTTAGTAATGTTGCCTAAAGAAAGCCATGGGTATCGTGCTAAAGAGAGTATACTTCATATGCTTTGGGAGCAAGATCAGTGGTTGGAGAAATACGTTAAAAATGCTGGTAAACTAAAGAATGAATTGGAGATGAAACCTACTAAAGAAAAGTAGCGAATAAGCATTATAGTAAAAGCCATTTTCTAAGCAGAGGATAGCTTTTTATTATGAGCAAAAAGAGAGCGCACCAACCACGATGCGCTCTACAACCTAACCAATAAATAAACAAACCAATTAAGGTACTCTTCTTCCTAGGCTACTTTAGCCTTAGGCGTATTTTTTAAATATTTTCTAAAATCGTTTACTTGTACTTCTGCCTTCAAGTCATGCAGTAAATTGAATAAACCAAAAAACGTTCTATTCATATACAAAAAGTGCTTAGAACCTCGTCCAGCATCCATTTTTCTCAACTTAGCATCGTTTTGAAACTTGTCACTTAAACTTGCAATTCGATTCCAAAATGTTTCATCTCCAAAGTCGAAGGTTTCATGAGCAAATGGGGAGGTGAATAAGCTAATCATTTCGTTGAAAATCTCCGAAAAGAAAGCTAATTCTGCGGACGTGTCTTCTTTCCGGAGGATCTCCAACTTGAACATGTTTTTGTTAAACAACTCCTTGTTATTAATATTTTCGGGTGATGATAACTCAAAGTAGGGCTCATAAAAATCTTCTGGTATCTGTTTAATACAACCAAAATCAATTGCTATTAATTCATGAGTATCGTTCACCAAAAAGTTTCCTGGGTGCGGATCGGCATTTACGGCCTTCAAGCCATGCATTTGAAACATATAATAGTCCCATAGTGTCTGGCCAATTTTGTTCGCAGCTTCTTGGTCCTCGTTTTTTGAACAGAACTCTGATAAGTGTTCGCCATTCATCCAATCCATTGTTAAGATTCTGTGGTTACTTAATTCAGGATAGTAAGATGGAAATTTAATATTATCTATAATCGAACAATCTTCTGCCATTTGTTGACTCTGCCTTAGCTCCAAAACATAGTCAGTTTCTTCTAAAAGCTTTTGTTCGACTTCACCGAAGTATTTATCCGATTCCTTTCCCTTGATATTAAACATCTTTTTGGCAACAGGTTTTACCATTGCCAGATCAGAACTGATACTTTGTGCCACTCCGGGATATTGAATTTTCACAGCAAGTTTTTTCCCATTCTTAAATGCTTGGTGCACCTGTCCGATGCTAGCAGCATTAATAGATTGAGTGGCAAAAGTATCGTATAAGTTTTCCGGGTAATCACCGAAATATTTTTTAAATGTCTTACGCACTAAGGGTGCAGATAAAGGTGGTACAGAAAATTGGGAAAGCGAAAAGCGCTCAACATATGCTTCCGGAAGTATGTTTTTTTCCATACTCAACATTTGCGCTACTTTAAGTGCACTACCTTTTAGGTTTTTTAAACCATTGTAAATGTCCTCAGCATTGTCCTGATTTAATTGTTCCTTATCTAGGGAAGGCTTTACAACCTTATTTCCGTAATATTTCAAATAGTTACCGCCCACTTTTATTCCCGTCTTTACTAGCTCAGTAGTACGACCAATTTTAGAAGTAGGTATTTTATCTATTGTTTTCATTTGTAACTATTAGATCATGCGTTCTTTCCACAAAAACTTTCCGAGATCAATAACTGAATCGATTGTACTGGTATCAAAAAGATCAAAAACCGTTCTAACAGATTTTTCAATAGCCGCATCCGTTTTTTCGAAACCTGCTGAACTATCATTTATCCAAAACTGTAATAAGAATAATAATTGAACCCAAGCGCCTTCGGAAAACAAACTAACCGGTTGTTTTGTTATGCGTAATTGCTTCTCATCATTTGCACTTTCGATCAATTCGCCAGCGAATTCTTTTACCTTTTTTCGAAGAGTACTTAATTGCTTAGCATTTTTGAGCATTTCCTTAATTGGGGAAAGCTCAAAAAGAACATAACTCCTATTGGCAGTCAACATCTCAAAGAAGGTATAATAGAATGTGAGCATTTTATCTTTATTGCTCATACTCTCGTAGTTCGAATCCTTGTGAGCTAAATCTAAAGTCACATCATAAAAACGCTCCCATATTCTACTTTTTAAAGACTCAAATGACCCAAATTTTTTATAAAAATCGGCTTCATTTATCTTCTGCTCTTTGCAAAATTTATAAATGGATTTTGGAGCATGTTCATTCTCCAAAACAAACTCCATGTACATCGTTATGATGTTATCTTCTGTGTTAGTCTTATTTGCTTTCCTTGTGGCCATAAATAACGGTTTCACTCAAAGTTAGCAAATTGTTTAAGTTTTTCAGTAAATGTTTAAACAAATAATATGTTAAAGTTTATAGACCTAAATTGATCTGACTAAAACCCTTTATCGACAGGCTTTTTAGAGGTTTTTTGAAATTGACAAAAAAGATGTCAGTTTGTCACATTAAACAGAATGGTACTTTTTTTGACTATTGGAAGACATAAATCAAGTTAAAAAAGAAAATTACATCCATGGCAACAGGAAATATTAATGTAGCGGTTGAAAACATTTTTCCGTTAATAAAGAAGTTTTTATACAGTGATCACGAGATATTTTTACGTGAATTAATATCCAATGCAACTGACGCAACTTTGAAGCTTAAACACCTTACAAATATGGGTGAGGCGAAGGTTGAATACGGCAACCCTTACATAGAGATCAAAGTAGATAAAGAAGGTAAAAAACTTCACATTATTGATCAAGGTTTAGGAATGACCGAAGACGAAGTGCAGAAGTACATCAATGAAGTTGCATTTTCAGGAGCCGAAGAGTTTTTGGATAAGTATAAGGATAAAGTTGATGATGCAGGTATCATAGGTCATTTTGGCCTTGGTTTTTACTCTGCTTTTATGGTGGCAGAAAAAGTAGAAATCATCACCAAATCGTTTAAAGATGAACCAGCTGCACATTGGACCTGTGATGGTTCGCCACAGTACACTTTAGAAACAACAGATAAAAAAGATAGAGGTACAGAAATTATCTTGCATATTGCTGAAGATTCTACTGAGTTTTTAGAAGATGCTCGAATTACTACCCTACTAAATAAGTACAACAAGTTTATGCCAATCCCAATTAAATTTGGGATGAAGACGGAAACACTACCAAAGCCAGAAGACGCTAAAGAAGAAGATCCGGCACCTACTCAGGAGGTTGATAATATTATCAATAACCCGAATCCTGCATGGACAAAGCAACCAGCAGATCTAAAAGAGGAGGATTACAAATCGTTTTACCGCGAGTTGTATCCGATGCAATTTGAAGAGCCGCTTTTTAATATTCATTTAAATGTCGATTATCCGTTTAATCTAACGGGTATTTTATACTTCCCGAAGTTGGGTAACGATATGAATATTCAAAAAGATCGTATTCAGTTGTATCAAAACCAAGTGTTCGTGACTGATAATGTAGAAGGTATTGTTCCCGAGTTCTTGACAATGCTTCGCGGAGTTATCGATTCTCCCGACATTCCTTTGAATGTTTCAAGATCATATTTACAAGCTGATGGTGCGGTAAAGAAAATATCAAGCTACATCACACGAAAAGTGGCTGACAAATTGAATTCACTATTCAAAAACAATCGTGAGGATTTCGAACAAAAATGGAATGACATTAAGGTTGTAATTGAATATGGAATGCTATCTGAAGAAAAATTCTTCGAAAAAGCTGACAAGTTTGCATTGTATCCAACAGTAGATGGTAATTATTTCACTTTTGAAGAATTACAAGAAAAAATTAAAGATGCGCAGACTGACAAAGACGGTAAAACCGTTATTTTATATGCATCTAACAAAGATGAACAACACCAATATATTGAAGCTGCAAAAGCAAAAGGATACGAAGTATTGTTGTTAGATTCACCGATTGTAAGTCACCTGCTTCAAAAACTGGAAACTAGTAAGGAGAATATCTCATTTGCTCGTGTAGACGCCGACCATGTTGACAACTTAATTAAGAAAGATGAAACTGTCATCTCCAAGCTTTCTGATGAAGAAAAAGATAAGGTAAAAGGACTTGTTGAAGAGGTAGTCGCAAAAGAAACTTACACTGTGCAAGTCGAGGCAATGGATAGCGAAGCAGCACCATTTATTATCACCCAGCCAGAGTTTATGCGTCGTATGAAAGAAATGCAACAAACTGGTGGCGGTGGTATGTTTGGTATGGGAAATATGCCAGAAATGTATAACTTGGTCGTGAACAGTAATCATGTATTAGTAGGCGAAATACTAAACACCAAAACCAAGAAAAAGCAAGAGCGATTGGTAAAGCAGTCCCTAGACTTGGCACGTTTAAGTCAAGGTTTATTGAAAGGAGAAGAGCTTACTGAATTTGTAAAACGTAGCTATGAGATGATAAAATAGTCAACTGTTTTATCATTTTCGCTAGTACTAGAATATAAAAACCGTTTTAGAATTTAATCTGAAACGGTTTTTTTTGTAGCAAAACTTTTCGACGCAATACTTATATTGCAGCCCTTTATAACTAACTATGACATCTAAAGAACCTTCTAGTAATGCTTTTAAAAAATGGCTTGATTTACTACAGCAGGAAAGCTGGCAGTTAGAGCTTCTAATTTCTGGTTTTTCCATTTTTGGTCTTTTTCAGCTTATAGATCCGGTTTCAAAAACCGGAGCCTTAGCAGCGAGTGAAGATAAGATGTTCCTAATATTTTTAATTGGTGGCGTATTTTCTGCAATATGGATTTGCATTATCAATTTATGTATTCATGTAATTTTAAGAGGTCTATGGGTCGGAGCTTTAGGTTTGCGCTATGTTTCGGGAGATATAGAGTTCGATGAATTAAACTACCACAAATGGTTTGATCGATTCTTGAGAAAAAAAATCAGATCGTTTGATCATTTTATAAGCCGACTTGAAGACTATTGTAGTATAATGTTTGCGGTTGCATTTTTATCCATATTTTTTGTGATTTCCTTCTTTTTCGTTCTTGCGCTAATGTTCATAGTAGGAACGGCTATTGGAAAGAACGACTTTCCAGAATGGATCGAGTGGACAGGTATTGGGGTTATGTGGATTATTGGTCTTTCGATGTTTTTTACATTTCTTGATTTCCTAACGCTGGGTTTCTTTAAACGCAAAAAATGGATCGCTGTTTGGTATTACCCAATGTATAGGTTGTATAGTGTTATTTCATTTTCTTTTTTATATCGCGCTTTAGTTTATAATTTTTTGGATAGCAAGTTCAGCAGACGAATTTTCAGAATGCTATTACCAGTTTATATTATTTTGATGTTTCTTTCATCTATCGATTACCAAGGGTCTAGATATTTCAATACCATTGATGAGGATAATGTCAGCATGAGATCAGCTTTTTTTGCGACTACCCATAATTATGAAGATCAACTCCTTGAAGAGGATGAATTGGTCAGAAATGTATCTATACCTTCGAAACAGATAAAGGAAAATGCAATGCCTTTGTTTATTTTGTTTAAGGAAGAAGTAGAAGATGATTTAGTAAAGGTTTTTACTGAACTCGAACTAGAAAACGATATCCGTGGAATTGCATTTGAAGGTTTGGTTTCTATAGGCCAATCAGCTGATAGTATTACGAAATCGAAATTGCCAATGTATCTAGAAAAACTGCAGGAGTTTTATAAAATTGAGATTGATAGTGTGCGATACAAGCCGGAGTTTGTTATTTCAAAAAACAAAAAGAAACAGCTCGGTTTTGAAACTGTGCTAGATCTACAAAGTCTGTCTAGGGGCAAACATGTTTTAAGAGTATCACGTAAGGCGATTAAAATAGTCAGAATACCAAAAGAAAAGCGCACAGACCCAGAAGTTAGAAGTAAAGATAGTATCATAAATAAAAACCTAACCGCAATCCCATTCTGGTATTATCCCGGTTAGCAACTGATTTTCGTATTTTTAAAATATGAAAGTCATCTCAACCAATATTGCCAAACCAACGCTTATTTCTTGGCGTGGAAAACAAGAAAAAACGGGGATTTATAAAAAGCCTGTATCCTCTATTTTCTTAGAAAAGGAAGCAGTCAAAGGAGATGAGATAAGCAATAGAAAGGTGCACGGTGGTGAGTTCAAAGCCTGCTATTTGTTCTCGTCTAAACATTATCAATACTGGAAAGAACGTTACCGTGATTTAGATTGGGAGTGGGGCATGTTTGGTGAGAATCTTACTATTGAAGGTCTTGACGAAAATGAAATTTTAATCGGTGATATATACAAAATAGGAGATGCACTTGTACAAATAACACAACCTCGTGAACCTTGCTATAAGTTCGGAATTAAGTTTGGGGACCAAAAGGTGCTACAAGAATTTGTCGATCACGGTTATCCAGGGACCTATGTGCGGGTTTTAGAAGAAGGCGAAGTAAAACCAAACGACGAAATGACATTAGTAGAACGCTCAAAACACCCAATTACCACAAGACAGTTTTTTAGTTTGCTTTTTAAAGCTCCCAAAGATCAAGAATTGATTAAGATTGCTATCGAAAATGATGCATTACCACTATACAAGCGAGATCGGTTGAAGGTGTTTTTGGAATGAATAAGCTGGCTTGAACCCTTCCGCCCTACAGGCACCTTCCTTTGAGAAGGGAAGGAATTTCTTTTATTTTTTTGGAATTTGGAATTTCGAAAATTGCAATTTTATTACCAGCTTAATCCAAACTCGGTAACTCCAACTTACTAAGTACACTTTTTTGCTTCATTAATTTCTCAATCTCCTCCGACTTTCTAGGCGCCATTGCTGATAGGTTGACTGGTCCGTTGTCAGTAATCAAAATATCATCTTCAATACGTACTGCAATGCCCCACCATTTTTTATCACAAGGACTACCATCGGGAATATAAATTCCTGGTTCTACTGTAATAACGGTATTTGCCTTGAATGCTCCATATGTTCCGGGATCGTGTACATCTAAGCCAAGATAATGTGAAGTGCCATGAGGAAAATAACGGTGTTTTGCATCGGCAGAAGCTATGATACCTAATTTGGCCAATCCTTCGTTTATAACGTCTCGAGCAACTTTACCTGGAGCGCTGAATGAACCACCTACAACACTTACCTTGATACCTGCTTCTTGCGCATCATAAACAAGATCGTAAATGGCTTTCTGTTCTTCAGTAAACTTTCCATTTGCCGGAATTGTTCTCGTAACATCGGCTGTATAACCGTGATATTCTGCGCCAAGGTCCATGAGTACTAGATCTTGCCCCACTTCGGTTTTGTTATTTTCGATATAATGTAAAATACAGCCATTATTACCTCCACCTACAATAGAAGGATAGCCCTCATATTCCGCGCCGTATTTTTTGTAAATGAATTCGTGAACACCCTGAATTTCTGTTTCACTCATATTCGGGTGCATGGCTTTCATAATTTCTATTTGTCCTACTGCAGAAATTTCGATTGCTTTTTTAAGCAATACCATTTCTTCCGGAGTTTTCACTTCACGAAGTTGGCCAGCAATACTATTGAAGGTATCTGTATCGAACTTGTCAGAAGCAAGTTGTAACTTCATTTTTTGTTGAAGCTCTTTTCTTGCTGCATCGTCTTTTGCGTTTGTAAAATCGACTAATAATTGATCGTCCTTTAGTTCTGCCATTTGTTCCATTGCAGCTTTTAGTCTAGGAACTAGGTTTGAACTATTTTCAATAGGTGTAGCGTCTATGGTGCTATAAATACGCTTACTCATTGAACTCATTTGATTAGCACTTGAATACCCCGACTGCTCCTTAAACTGTGTAATCAAGTCAAAAAGATCCGCACTACCGCGTGCATCTCGAACGTCATTTTGAAGAGTGGGCATTAAGATTTTATCAAATTTCGTGAGGTCAACTGGTAAATTTTTAAACGAACTACCGCTCGCCACATTATCAAAACCTAACTTATTTTTAACTCCGTCGACACCTAAACGTCTGCCATCCCATTGCTCTCTTGCAGCATTGCGTTCACGAGCGAAAATCATTTCGTTTACGGTCCCATTTTCTGTTTCTTGGTCTTCAGAAAAAATTAGTAAAACAGAATGCGGTTCGTTATATCCCGTTAGATAGAAAAAATTAGGATCTTGATGATAAACATAGTCCACATCGTTAGACCGGTTACGTACAGCATTAGCAAAAACAACAGCAACACTATTTTTGGGCATTAATTTTCTAAAGGCTTCACGTCTTTCTTTGTGAAATTCCTTTTTTAGATAGTCGGTTGGTAATTTGTCCTGAGCTGTGCCTAGATTAAAGGTTAGAATTAGACAAAAGATGCTTAAAATGGTGCGCATTAGTAAAGTAATTTATTTATTAAGTTGATATCCAAAAATACAATTATGGTAGTACTTTAATAAAGGGTTAACATATAATTATTAAAATGTGGTGTAGAATAAAAAAAGAAGCACATTAAATTTCAATATTTTTGCGTCAAATTCTAATCACACAACCAAGGTACAAATGAAGAATATTGCATTAAACGATACGCATGTTAAATTAAACGCCAAGATGGTTCCTTTCGCAGGGTTCAATATGCCTGTTTCATACGAAGGTGTCAATGTCGAGCATGAAACAGTTCGCAATGGTGTTGGAGTGTTTGATGTCTCTCATATGGGCGAGTTTTTAATTGAAGGCCCTGAAGCGTTGAATCTAATTCAAAAAGTGACGACAAATGATGCATCTAAGCTAACAGTAGGCAAAGCACAATATAGCTGCCTGCCAAACGATAAAGGTGGCATTGTTGACGATTTGATTGTATATAGAGTTAAAGAGGAAACCTATTTGTTAGTAGTGAATGCGTCAAATATTGAAAAAGATTGGAATTGGATATCTCAGCACAATACAATGGGAGCTACAATGAAAGATTTATCGGAGGATTATTCTTTATTGGCAATACAAGGCCCTAAAGCCGTTGAGGCAATGCATTCGCTAACATCAGTAGATCTTTCAGCTATAAAATTCTATTCGTTTGAGGTGGCAGATTTTGCGGGAATCGATCATGTAATTATTTCGGCAACGGGATATACAGGTAGTGGCGGTTTTGAAATTTATTGTAAGAATAGCGAAGTACAGCAAGTATGGGACAAGGTTTTTGAAGCAGGTGCTGACTTTGGAATCAAACCAATCGGACTTGCAGCTAGAGATACATTGCGCTTAGAAATGGGATATTGTTTATACGGTAATGATATTGACGATACGACCTCACCTATAGAGGCCGGATTAGGTTGGATTACCAAAAGCACAAAATCCTTTATTAATGACGAAGAGATTTTAAAGCAAAAGGAGCGCGGTACTGAAAGAAAACTAGTTGCTTTTGAATTAAATGATCGTGGAATTCCGCGTCAAGGATATGATATTGTCGATAGTCAAGGCAGAAAAATTGGAAACGTAACATCAGGTACAATGAGCCCTTCGATGGGAACCGGAATTGGTCTTGGTTATGTGCCATCTGTCTTTACCGATGTCGGATCACAAATTCATATTCAAATAAGAAAAAATGCAGTTCCTGCGACCGTGGTAAAACTTCCATTTTATAAAAAGTAGTATTTGGCAACAAGAAAACGGCAACCAGCTCAAAAAAAGAAAATTCTCATTTTAGGGGGCAGTGGCTTTTTAGGAAATGCTATCTATAAGGAGTTGTGTAACTACTTTGATACCTACGCTACTTATTTCTCGGCTAGAAAAAGCTTTGAGAATAACAAGCAGTTTTTCCATTATGATCTAGCGGAGGATGATGTTATAGAGATTGTATCTCAAGTAAAACCTGATGTCATTATTTCTTGCCTTAGAGGCAGCTTTGCAGGACTAATAACTGCTCATATGCATTTGGCTGATTATGTGATGCAACATCGTTGTAAGCTTATTTTTCTATCATCAGCTAATGTATTTGATGCCTATAGCCAGTATCCTTCTTATGAATTAGATAAAACCTTATCCGAAAGTGTTTACGGCCGTTTAAAAATTAAGATAGAGAACATGCTTATGCGAATGCCAAAAAGCAAAATGGCTATATTAAGGGTACCAATGGTATTTGGAGGTCAGTCACCTCGCATAAAAAAGATAAGACAGCAGTTACATTTAAAAGAACCGATTGAAGTTTTTCCTAATCTGGTTTTGAACACGACTACTGATGATAAGCTTACCCAACAAGTTCATTATATCGTAAATAGAAATAAATCAGGAATTTTTCATTTAGGAAGTACTGATCTGATGCATCATGATGAATTGATAGCTGAAATAATTAAAAAGCTGGGAAATCATCATCCAATATTTAAACGGGTGTATACCACAAATAATGAACGTTATTTAGCAGTACTACCAAAAGATAACTTATTACCCAAGAATCTGCAAATAAATAATCAGCAAGTAATTGATTCTGTTTTAGTTAAGTAGCGATGTTGTATGTGGTAGATCTATAAATGATAGTGATTTTTTTGTATTTTTAAATAACTAAAACCACTAACTATGAAAAAGCTTAGTTTCGATGCTATTGAAAAACAATTGCTAGGATACCCAGACTGGGAATATAGAGACGATTGTTTAACCACCTTATTCGAGTTTGAAAATTTTAAAGATGCTTTTGGCGCAATGACTCGAATCGCATTTGAGTGTGAAGCGCATAACCATCACCCCGATTGGTCGAATTCTTACAATAAACTCTCTATTACCCTTACTACTCACGATGCCGGTGGAGTGACACAGAAAGATTTGGATTTAATGGTCGCTATTGAGCAAATCGTTGAAGAGGAAGAGTGATTTCAGTTAGCAGTATTCAGCCCTCAGTCTGCAGCAGGTTAATTTCCTCACGACTTATAGGGAATGATCTACTCAGTTTTTAAGTTAAAACGCTATTTCTTCATGTTCTTGGAACTGGGAGTAAATCTTATAGATAACAACGCCAGTTTTCCAATAATTAATCAAACCCAAAACTGCCGTATTGCAAACTGAATACTACTGACTAAACTACTATGCATGCATACAATAAGGGTGGCATTTATTTTATAAGAAAACTCAGATTACCTAAATTGCCCGTCATACAAAAATTGATTTAGTATATGTATAATTCGAAAATTGCAGGGCTGGGATATTATGTACCTGAAAATGTGGTAACAAACGATGATCTATCTAAGATTATTGACACTTCTGATGAGTGGATTCAAGAAAGAACTGGAATAAAGGAACGTCGCCATGTAGCAAAAAATGGAACTGATACCACTTCAAGTATGGGAGTGGAAGCTGCAAAAATTGCAATTGAACGAGCTGGAATTCATAAAAACGAAGTCGACTTTTTAATTTTCGCCACTTTAAGTCCAGATTATTATTTCCCTGGCCCAGGCGTTCTTGTACAACGTGATCTAGGGTTGCCTACAATCGGGGCTTTAGATATCAGAAATCAGTGTTCTGGTTTTGTATACGCTATCTCAATTGCTGATCAGTATGTGAAAACTGGTATGTATAAAAACGTTTTGGTAATTGGTTCAGAAGTACACTCGCGTGGATTGGATATGACCACTCGAGGTCGAGGTGTTTCTGTTATTTTTGGTGATGGTGCTGGTGCAGCAATTATTAGTCGGGAAGAAGATAATACCAAAGGAATTTTGTCAACGCATATGCATAGTGAAGGACAGCATGCTGAGGAACTTTCTGTAATTGCACCTGGAATGGGTAAACGATGGGTGACCGATATTTTGGAGGATGATGATAAAGATGATACTTCGTATTTCCCTTATATGAACGGACAATTCGTATTTAAGAATGCTGTAGTTCGTTTCAGTGAAGTGATTATGGAAGGTCTACAAACAAACGGTCTGGGTCCAGATGATATAGATATGTTAATTCCTCATCAAGCAAACCTTCGTATTTCTCAATTTGTACAGAAGAAATTTGGACTTAGTGATGATCAAGTCTACAATAATATCATGAAATATGGTAATACTACAGCTGCTTCTATTCCTATAGCGCTAACTGAAGCTTGGGAGAAAGGGAAGATCAAAGAAGGTGATACAGTAGTTCTTGCCGCTTTCGGCAGCGGATTTACATGGGGAAGTGCTATTATTAAGTGGTAGGGCTAGCTAACTTGTAAATTCAATTTAGTTTTAAAGAATGGCCGTAAATAACAGACCAAAGAAAGATATAGGCTTAATGATTGCTTCTGGTGGAATCATTATCATAGGAATCGTAGGAATGTTTTTTGACCTTACTTATGGGAGTATTGGGATATTTGTTGGTATAGGTCTATTCATAATGGGTTTATTAGGTGATAAACCGCTAAAAAGAGGTGAAAGTTAAGTAGCATATTGTTCGCAATATTTTCTTTTAAGAAGACAAGTACCCAAATTAAAACGAACTCCGACGTTCATTTTTGTGTAACAATACCGTCAAGAGTAAATCCTGTCAGGATTCTCCAATTATAACGACTCAACACTTCATGAAAAAAACCTTAGTTTTCGGAGTATCGTTAAAACCAATACGATACTCTAATATAGCGGTAAACCGATTGGTAAATGCCGGACAACCGGTAGTAGCATATGGGGTGAGAAAAGGTGTTATTGCCGGTGTAGATATAGATACAGAACTGATTCAATACGATGATCTAGATACTATCACTTTATATCTAAGTCCAAAGAGACAAGAGGAGTATTATGATCATTTTATTGGGTTAAAACCAAAACGGATCATTTTCAATCCAGGAACAGAAAACCCAGAATTGTATCAGTTTTTAAAAGAAAATAATATCGATTTTGAGGTGGCTTGTACCTTGGTGTTACTTTCTACGAATCAGTATTAAACCAATAAATGTAAATAGACCATTTACAAGCAATAATTCATAGCCAAATACATAACCACCTAACTTTTCTGGTGGTAAACTTCCAATAATAAAAGTCAATACTACCGAGACTAACGCTACCAAAGCAACCCATTGATCTTTAACCTGTTGTTTGGTAAAGATTCCAAAAGCAAATAAACCTAACAAAGGCCCGTAGGTGTATCCAGCTGCTTTTAAAAGTCCATCAATAACATTAGTGTCTAGCAGGTATTTAAATGCAATAATCACGACCACCAAAAACGCACTCATACCTAGGTGTACCTTTTTCCGAATCGATTTTTGTTTTGATTCCTCCTGTTTTTCAATATTTAAAAAGTCTACTGAAAAAGAGGTGGTGAGTGATGTCAACGCACTATCGGCACTAGAGTAGGCGGCAGCGATTAAACCGAGCATAAAGAAAATTGCAATTGGTAGTCCCAGTCCAGTATTTAAAGCAATTTCAGGGAATAATAAGTCTGTTCTCGTTTTTCCATCCATCATTGGTGTTGCGATATCAAATCTGTCGGCATAAATAAATAGAAGTGCGCCTAGCAAAAGAAATATAAAGTTGATTACAACCAATACGATGCTAAACGAAATCATATTCTTTTGGGCTTCTTTGGTGTTTTTGCAAGTAAGGTTTTTCTGCATCATATCCTGGTCAAGCCCCGTCATACAGATGGTAACAAACATTCCTCCAATAAACGATTTTAGAAAATGAGTCTTATTGAGAATACTATCAGTAAAGATCATTTTATTGTATTCTGCCAATTCAGACGAAGCTAAGAATTCACTAAATGTCCAGTCAAGTTTATCATTTATATAATATATAGCCATTCCAACAGCGATGAGCATGAATAATGTTTGAAGTGTATCCGTCCAAACAATGGTTTTGATTCCGCCCCTGAAAGTATAGATCCATATTAGTAAAATAGAAAGCGTTACAGTTAATGGAAATGGGACATTCCAAGCGTCAAAAACAAATTTCTGTAGGACAATAGCAACTAAAAACAATCGAAATGATGCCCCTAGTACTCTGGATATAAAAAAGAAAAATGCTCCCGTCTTGTGGCTAACGGTTCCAAATCGATCTTCTAAATATTGGTAAATCGATGTAACATTCATCCGATAATATATCGGCATAAGGACATAGGCAATCACGAAATAACCAGCTAGGTATCCAAACACCACCTGCATATAGCTAAACTGAGATGCATCAACCCAGCCAGGAACAGATATAAAGGTCACACCACTCAAAGAAGCGCCAATCATACCAAAGGCAACAACAAACCAAGGGGATTGCTTTCCAGCTTTAAAAAAATCGGTATTACTATCGTTTTTTCCTGTTAAATATGAGATGAATAACAAAACGCCAAAGTAAATAGCGATAAGGGCAATAATATAGCTTGGTTGCATACTGTAGAATGGTCTGAGATTGTTTCCGACCTGTTCAAATATAGCAAAAAGGGTTTTTAAGATTGAGCGCTTAACATCTTCTGAATAAAAAACGAGCAATCGAACGTGGTAATTTGTAATTTTACCTAATGGAGTTTTCATCAAAACTATTAGAAAATGCCGTTAATGAGGTGTCGATGCTGCCTGGTATTGGAAAGCGGACCGCACTCAGATTAGTGTTGCATTTATTACGACAACCGGATACGCAAACAGAGCAGTTGGCTGAAGCTTTGATGAAATTTCGAAATGAGATAAAATTGTGTCAAAGTTGTCATAATATATCAGACGTTGCCTTGTGCGAGATTTGCGCGAATACCAATCGAGATGGAACAATCATTTGTGTTGTAGAAGACGTTCGCGACGTAATGGCAATAGAAAGCACGGCACAGTTTAGAGGTTTATATCATGTATTAGGGGGAAAAATATCACCTATGGACGGTATTGGGCCTCATGACTTGACCATAGAAAGTTTGGTAAGAAAAGTGAAAGAAGGGGAGGTAAAAGAATTGATTTTTGCCTTAAGTTCTACCATTGAAGGAGATACAACCAACTTTTACATCTATAAACAATTAGAAGGAACTGATGTGAAAACATCGACTATTGCAAGAGGAATTGCTGTAGGCGATGAGTTGGAATATGCTGATGAGGTAACTTTGGGAAGAAGTATTATCAATCGAGTTCCATTTGAAAACTCATTGAAGACCTCTTAATTGGTTATTGAATTTTTATAAATACCGAATAATAGTTATTGAATTCTTAAAATAGAGCTATTTATTCTATTTTTATTAAGATAAACGCAATAAAAGGGTATTTTATTTGTTATTTTTGCAAAACCAAAACAATAAAACACGATCAACAAGATGGGTAAATTCGAATTGAAACTTCCAAAAATGGGTGAAAGTGTTGCAGAAGCAACCATAACCGCATGGCTAAAGGATGTTGGCGATACGATTGAAATGGATGAAGCTATTGTCGAGATTGCTACTGATAAGGTTGATTCAGAAGTGCCTAGTGAGGTTGAAGGAGTTTTGGTGGAGAAGTTTTTTGAAGTTGATGATGTCGTTCAAGTGGGACAGGTACTAGCTGTAATAGAAATCGAAGGTGAAGGAGATGATTCTGGAGATACTGCTACTGAACAAACAAGTGCACCAGCCGCCGCTGTTGCCGCAGTAGAAGCAAGTGTTGAAAGGGCCGTTGAGGTTACTAAACCCGTTATGGCTGAAGCTGATTTTTCATCTTCAGACCGTTTCTATTCTCCACTGGTTAAAAATATCGCCAAACAAGAAGGTGTTTCTATCTCTGAACTTGAAAACCTAACTGGTACCGGAAAAGATGGACGTGTTACTAAAACTGACATCTTAGCATATGTAGACAGTCGCGGAAGTAATGGTGCGGTTACTCCGCCCGTTCAAGCTGTTAAGGAAGCTCCGAAGCAAGAAAAAGTAGCTCAAGTGAAACCAGCAACTCCTGTTGTTGTAAGCGGTGAAGATGAAATTATTGAAATGACCAGAATGGGCAAACTTGTTGCGCATCATATGGTTGAGAGTGTTCAAACTTCTGCCCATGTTCAAAGTTTTTGTGAGGCGGATGTAACCAATATCTGGAACTGGAGAAAAAAGAATAAAACAGCATTTGAGCAGCGCGAAGGAGAGAAGTTAACCTTCACTCCAATTTTTATGGAGGCTGTTGCCAAGGCATTGAAGGAATATCCTCTTATAAATATTTCGGTTGATGGCGATAAGATCATCAAAAAGAAAAATATCAATCTTGGTATGGCGGCTGCTTTACCCGATGGTAATTTAATAGTACCCGTAATTAAAAATGCCGACCAATTAAATCTTGTAGGTATGGCTAAGCAAGTAAATGATCTTGCAGATCGAGCAAGAAATAACAAACTAAAACCAGACGATATTCAAGGAGGCACATATACCGTAACCAACGTGGGGACCTTTGGTAGTATCATGGGAACACCTATTATCAATCAACCACAAGTAGGAATACTGGCTTTAGGAGCAATTAGAAAAGTTCCTGCAGTTATCGAAACACCTGAAGGTGATTTTATTGGTATACGTTATAAAATGTTCCTGTCTCACAGTTATGACCATCGAGTGGTAAATGGAGCTTTAGGTGGTATGTTCGTTAAATATGTAGCTGATTACCTTGAGAACTGGAATGTAAATAGGGAGATTTAAACTACAGACGAACATTTAAGTTCTCATTTTAGGGACTTGGTGCATCTTATTCATTATTGCTACCTTTGAGTAGGATCAAAATCCCATTTTCTCAATGAAAAAAGTATTATCATTCGCAGCAATATTCTTAATTATTGGTTCTTGCTTTGCTCAAGATTTCGGTGTGTATCAACGAAACGAATTCAAATCGGATAAAGGTATATTGCCTTACCGTATTTTCTTTCCTGATAATTTCGATGCAACAAAAGAATATCCCATTTTGTTCTTTTTACATGGCGCTGGAGAACGAGGAAATAATAACGAATCACAATTAGTTCATGGTGCTTCATTATTCATTAAAAAAGAAATTCATACCAAGTATCCGGCAATTGTAGTTTTACCTCAGTGTCCGGCGACAGATTATTGGTCCAATGTTAATGTAGTAACAGATCAAGCTGGTAAACGCGATTTTCAGTTTAAAAAAGAAGGCCCTCCAACCGATGCGCTGCATATGGTTATTGGATTAATAGAGCAGACCTTGAAAAATTACCCTATTAAAAAGGATCAGGTGTATGTGGGTGGACTTTCAATGGGCGGAATGGGAACTTTTGAGCTGGTAAGACGAATACCAAATACCTTTGCAGCTGCTTTCGCAATTTGTGGTGGTGCTAATGTTGAAACGGCGCCCAAACTAACTAATACCGATTGGTGGATCTTTCATGGAGCAAAAGACCAGGTAGTTCCTGTTGAATTATCTCAGGCAATGAATACCGCTTTGAAAAATGCCGGAGCCAATGTGAAATTGACAATTTACCCGGAAGACGGTCATGATAGTTGGACTAGCGCATTCGCCGAACCTGATTTTATGGATTGGTTGTTTTCTAAGCGGAAAAAATGATATGTTAATTCAATAGCTTTCGCACAGCATCAATAGTTTTCACCTCTAAATGAATATCCTTTTTAAAACTGACAATAGGTAGCTTAACACTATCCTTATTGATGTTTTTTGCAATAAAATGATTGTTTAGTAATTCTCTATGAACGCTGGTCTCGTCAAAGTCCACTTCTTCATAAGTGATTTTTTCAACCTTTAACTGGGCAATCAGTTCTTGAGATGGAATATGATTTTTTCTAGTAAAAACCAATAGCTCCTCAGGGAGTTTTAATTTAATAGGATTATGATCTTTCCGAATCCCGATATTAGTGGTTTTGTCTTGAACAATTAGCCGGTAGTCGTACTTACTTTCAACATTTGCTAATGGAATAAGTGTGATCAGATGTATTTTAGTTTTTGCAGGAATGGTTTTAATCATGGGTCGCGAAGCACTTCGTCTAAAGCCTGTGGCATTAACCATGAAAAAGACATCGTGAGATTTGTCTGTAACATTCTCAGCAGACAACATAATACGCTTTTTAGTTTTCTCTTCAATGATCTTAACCTTGGTCGTATCCTGAGCTTTTGCCAACGTAAATAGTGACAAACAAAAAATAAAAAAAACTACTCGCATTTTACTTAATCGATACATATGTTTTTACAGTTGCATTAGTACTATTAAATGCATCTGGTCCATAAACATCAAAATCTGCGCCATAACTTCTGTTCGTCTTGTTTTTCCAGATATATTGCCATGTATCTAGTACCGATTTTGGTAATTCGCCTTTAGAAGTAAAGGTTTCGTAGGTATCTTTTCTTATCGTTATTCCGGTCATACCTTCAGGAATTTCATCTAAAGAAGAGACTTTGCAGCCGAGTATGCAATCATAGTCACCCAAATAATCGCTTTCATAATTGGTATAAATATTATAAAGTTCGCCACCAAGCTTATTTGGGATTTTTTGGAGTATGCTATCTGTAAAAAAACGATCCCATAATGCCTTAATATCTTTTCCTGACTGCCCATCTTTATTAATGGTTCGAACTTTAATTCCAATTACTTGAAAACTCTCCAATACTGCAGTAGTTGTTTCCATGCCATTTTTATTTGATTTTTTAGCGTCGGGATTCAGTTCGTCAATTAGCTGATCATAACTATCAATCCAGCTGTATAATTTACCGCCTAAATTTATAATTGGTGTTGATATAGAATCTAATTGCGTAGCAGAACCAAATGATTTTGAAAGCTGTTCTTGCAAACTAGGTTTTTCAGCTAGATCAACTGTTCTGTAGTCGTAATTATTGCTTTCTAGTTCATTGACAATATCATCACAGTTAATACAATTTTTTGTCTTATATACAATAATGTATTTGCTAGGTTTTATCTTTTTAGGCGGAACCACGATCTTGGTAGCTGGCCTTTTTAAAGCTCTTCTAGATAAACTATCACGAACTTCAAGATTATGAGTATATTTTGGTGTTTTTCCTCGTAAAACGATAATGTTGTGCAACTGTACTTTTGAGGTCGCTGGAAGACGCACCCATCTGGCTCTTGCTTTACTTTGCCTAAAATCAGTGCCAATCACTTTAAAAAGAACGTCAAAATCCTGTCGATTTTTGTTGATTGCGTAGAATGAAATTCGGTTTGCAGATTTCTCCTCTTTGATTTCAATCGGTTCCTCTTGTGCTTGTAATTGAAAAACGCAGAATAGGGTTAAAAAAGCAATTTGTTTTAGCATGTTTTTATAGCTTGTTTGTTCGCAAGGTATTAAAAATGGGTTTTTCAAAAGAGAAGAAAGCCTAATAATCGTGCTTTAATATGATTTTATCCCCAATTGACAATTGAGATTAGAACCTAGCATTCCCTGAATGAGAGGGTTATCATATTGTATTGAACAATGATAATAAATATCAAATAACTTCAGCTTTCAATACGTATCTTTACATTAATAACAATGAATTATACACATTCGGGCACAATAAAAACCAGCGCGAATAGCCAATAACCTAATGGAATTAAAATTAAACAAGCCCATCTGTTTTTTTGACCTAGAAACAACGGGTATTGACATTACCAAAGATCGTATTGTCGAGATCGCCATTTTAAAAGTTCATCCCAACGGAAATAAAGAAAGTAAAACATGGCTGGTCAATCCAGAAATGCCAATTCCCTCTCAATCTACAGCTATACATGGTATTAGCGATGATAAGGTGGCGAATGAACCGACCTTTAAGGAGCTTTCTAAAGAAGTATACAACATGATCAAAGATTCAGATTTAGCTGGATTTAATTCTGATCGTTTTGACATTCCTTTATTAGCAGAAGAACTATTGCGAGCAGATATTGATTTTGATATGAAAAATCGCGTATCTGTCGATGTGCAAACTATTTTTCATAAAATGGAAAAGCGCACACTAGAAGCGGCCTATAAGTTTTATTGCGATGAGGACTTAAAAGATGCTCATAGTGCGGCTGCCGATACAAATGCTACCTATGCAGTTTTAAAATCTCAGCTAGATCGATATGAAGACTTGGAAAATGATGTAAAAAAGTTAAGCGAATTCACAACTAGAAAAAATAGCGTCGATTTTGCCGGTTTTATCGTATATAATGAAGATAATGAAGAATGTTTTTCATTTGGTAAGCATAAAGGGAAACTAGTAACAGAGGTTATGGACAAAGAACCTGGTTATTTTGGTTGGTTGCTAAATGCAGATTTTCCTTTATATACCAAAAAAGTATTAACGGCGATTAAGTTGCGACGATTGAATAATAAACTATCATAATAGTTAATTAATTCTTGTGGATTTGACAAAGTGAAAATTAACTATCTTGTAATCAATAAAATAAATTAATATAGTACCAGCCTAGTGAAAATTATTTGTATTGGCAGAAACTATACTGAACATATAAAGGAGTTAGCGAATGAAAGGCCTACCGATCCGGTAGTCTTCTTAAAGCCTGACACTGCCATTTTAATTAAAAAACAACCCTTTTTTATTCCTGATTTTTCTGATGATATTCATTATGAAGTTGAAATCTTGGTACGAATTAATAAATTGGGAAAACACATAGATAAAAAATTCGCCCACAAATATTACGATGAAATTGGCTTAGGAATTGATTTTACGGCTCGAGATTTGCAATCAAAATTGAAAGCAAAGGGTTTGCCATGGGAAAAGGCCAAAGGTTTTGATGGTTCAGCTGTTATTGGTGAATGGCTACCAAAATCTAACTTTAAGAATGTTGATGATATCAATTTCGAACTAGAGCAAAATGGTGAAAAGGTTCAAATAGGTAATACGAGTCATATGCTGTGGAAAATAGATGAGTTAATTGAATATGTCTCAAAATATTTTACATTAAAGATAGGAGATATTATATTTACAGGAACACCGGCCGGGGTAGGTAGGGTGTCAATAAACGATCAATTGGTGGGCTCAATAGAAGGCCAGCAACTTTTTTCAATCAAAGTAAAATAACAATGGAAGTAAATTATAAGCTAGACAACATACATGAAATTGCTGGCGGTGATGAAGGATTCGTAAAAGCGGTAGCGCAAAGCTTTGTCGAAGAAATGCCAGCTGATCTTGAGGTTTTAAAAGAAGCCGTAGCAAGCAAGAATTATACTCAAACTCATCAAACTGCGCACAAAATGAAGTCGACTATTGATATGTTTAAGGTTGGTATTCTCGAGGACTTAATCGTAGTACAAGACTGGGGTAAGTATGGAGGTAAAGACCCTGATAATATCGATTCTATTTTCGAAAAGGTTGTTGCTGTGATTGATAGTGCTATAGCTGAATTAAAGTCGGACTTTGACTTGTAATGAAAGCCGAAATTATTACGATTGGTGATGAAATACTCATCGGTCAAATTGTAGATACTAATTCTGCATTTATTAGTAAAGAACTCAATAAAATAGGTGTTGAGGTCGCGCAAATTAGTTCTATTTCCGATTCTCGTCAGCATATTTTAACGGCCTTAAAGGAGGCAGAAGAGCGCGCTGACATTCTTATCATAACGGGTGGTTTAGGTCCTACCAAGGACGATGTTACCAAACACACACTTTGCGAATATTTCGATGACACCTTAGTTCAAGATGATGCTGTATTAGAGCACATTGAAGCTATTTTCCGAAAGTATATAACGACTCCGATATCTGATCTTAACAGGCAGCAAGCGTTAGTCTTAACATCGGCTACTGTTTTAAACAACAACTATGGCACAGCCCCTGGAATGTGGATTGAGCGTAACGGGAAAGTTGTCATATCTATGCCTGGAGTTCCTTTTGAAATGCAGCAATTAATGCAGTTGGAAGTGCTTCCGCGTATTCAAAAAGAATTCAAACTGCCATTTATTCTGCACAAAACAGTAATGACATATGGGCTTGGGGAAAGTGCTATCGCAGAAAAAATAGAAGCATGGGAAGATAGTTTGCCTGTACATATAAAGTTGGCATACTTACCAAATTTAGGGCGCGTACGACTTCGTTTATCTACCAAAGGATGGGATAAGGAGGTTTTAGATAAGCAGATAGATGGGTTTATTGAAAAACTATACCCATTAATAGGAGACATCATAGTTGGTTTAGAAGAGACCGATGCCATCGAGGTTGTTGTTGGTAGAAAATTAATAGAAAAACAAGTCACTTTAGCCTTGGCAGAAAGCTGTACTGGCGGAAAACTAGCCGAACATTTGACTTCTGTTCCTGGAGCTTCAAAATATTTTAAGGGAGGAGTAGTGACTTATGCAACCCAATCTAAAACGGAAATGTTAGGTGTTGATGAAACTGTAATCAATCAGCATTCTGTTGTAAGTGCAGAGGTTGCTGAACAAATGGCACTAGGAGTTCAAAAAGTGATGAATGCAGACTACGCTATTGCCACTACTGGAAATGCAGGGCCAACCAAAGGAGATTCTGATGCTGAAATTGGAACTGTTTTTATTGGTTTAGCAACTCCGGAAGGAGTATATTCTGAAAAATTTAATCTAGGAAATCACCGCGTTCGGGTGACACAAAAAGCGGTGAATAAAGCAATGGAAATGTTGCTTCGAGAAATTTCAAAAAACTAGATTTTTTTATTTGTCAGAACCATTAATTATTCGTTATTTTGCACCCTGTTTTAAGATAACTATTTAAAAGTTAAGAATAATGTCTAGAGTTTGTGAACTTACAGGAAAAAAAGCGATGGTTGGAAACAACGTTTCGCACGCAATGAACAAGACGAAAAGAAAGTTCCATGCGAACTTAATGAAAAAGCGTTTTTACATTCCTGAAGAAGATAAATGGATCACGTTGAAAGTTTCTGCTTCAGCTTTGAAGAATATTAATAGAAAAGGAATTTCAGCAGTTTTAAAAGAAGCTAAAGCCAAAGGCTTTATCAAATAATAAAGTAGGAGTACAATGGCAAAGAAAGGAAATAGAATTCAAGTTATATTAGAGTGTACTGAGCACAAAGGATCTGGTAAGCCAGGAACTTCTCGTTACATTACTACTAAGAATAAGAAAAATACTCCAGATAGAATTGAGATCAAAAAATTCAATCCTATCTTGAAGAAGATGACTGTTCATAAAGAGATTAAATAATTAGGGAATTTTCTTCTAAGAAAAATCCAAAAGCATATAAGCCATGGCAAAGAAATCAGTAGCAACGTTACAGACAGGTTCAAAAAGACTTACAAAAGCTATCAAAATGGTAAAATCCCCAAAAACTGGAGCTTACACATTTGTAGAGGCAGTAATGTCTCCTGAATTGGTAAACGACTTTTTGAAAAAGTAAGACATTATTTTTCATAATAATACAAAGCTATCTGTAGTCTACAGGTAGCTTTTTCTTTTTGTATATTTGGCAACTTAAATTTTTGATGCTTTTCCTGATAAAACCGTATTGTAAGAACCAGGTTTTAAAGCACAACCAATAACTAAAACCACAGCTCAGCACATGAGTTTTTTCAAAAAAATATTCTCTTCTGATAAAAAGGAAACCTTAGATAAGGGACTTGAGAAATCAAAAACCAGTTTCTTTAACAAGCTTAGTAAGGCTGTCGCTGGAAAATCGAAGGTAGATGATGACGTATTAGATAATCTAGAAGAAATTCTGGTAACATCTGATGTTGGGGTAAACACTACTTTAAAAATTATTGAACGTATCGAGGAACGTGTCTCAAATGACAAGTATCTAGGTACCGATGAGCTTAACGTAATACTACGTGAAGAAATAGCTGGTTTGTTATCAGAAACCAATGTAGGAGAGGAAACAGAATTTTCTATTCCAACCGATAAAAAACCGTATGTATTAATGGTTGTTGGCGTAAATGGAGTTGGTAAAACCACAACTATTGGAAAGTTAGCACATCAATTTAATGCCAAGGGACTTAAGGTCGTGCTTGGCGCAGCAGATACGTTTCGTGCTGCAGCGATCGATCAATTACAAGTATGGGCAGATCGGGTAGGAGTACCTATCGTAAAACAAGATATGGGAAGTGATCCTGCCTCCGTAGCCTTTGACACTTTACAATCTGGTGTTGCTCAAGATGCTGATGTGATTATTATTGATACAGCTGGCCGACTTCATAATAAGGTCAACTTAATGAACGAGCTTACTAAAGTAAAGCGCGTAATGCAGAAAGTAGTAGGTGATGCTCCACATGATGTATTATTAGTACTAGATGGTTCAACAGGTCAAAACGCATTTGAACAAGCAAAACAATTTACTGCAGCTACCGAAGTGACTAGCCTAGCTGTTACAAAATTAGATGGTACCGCAAAAGGTGGTGTTGTGATCGGGATTTCTGATCAGTTTCAAATTCCTGTAAAGTATATCGGCGTAGGAGAGGGTATGGAAGATCTTCAGGTATTTAATAAATACGAATTCGTCGATTCATTTTTTAAATAACGAACATTTAGTAATGTCAGGTTGAGCGCAGTCGAAACCTATTTTTTCGATTCAACTGCACTCGTTTATATTGTTACCTTAATTCAAATTCGGCTGCTCCGTCAATCTTAAATACGGCTTTACTTCTTTAAATCCTTTTGGAAATAGCTCAGCTGCTTCTTCGTTGCTCACTGAGGGACTAATCACTACCTCTTGACCATGTTCCCAATTCGCTGGTGTTGCTACTTTATGATAAGCTGTTAGTTGTAAAGAATCAATAACGCGCAGTAATTCATCAAAATTTCGTCCAGTAGATGCTGGATAGGTGATAATCAATTTAATGGTTTTGTCCGGTGCAATCACAAATACCGATCGTACGGTAAGCTTGCTATCTGCATTTGGATGGATCATATCATACAGTTCAGAAACGTTTCGATCTTCGTCTGCAATAATCGGAAAGTTAACTGTCGTATTTTGAGTTTCATTGATATCTTGAATCCAACCTTTATGCGATTCTAATCCGTCAACACTTAATGCAATGACCTTCGTATTTCTTTTCAAAAATTCAGATTTGTATTTTGAAACAGTCCCTAATTCGGTTGTGCATACTGGAGTGTAATCAGCTGGATGCGAAAAAAGTACTCCCCAACTATCTCCTAAGTATTCATGAAAGCTAATAGTTCCTTCTGAGCTTTCTGCTGTAAAATCTGGAGCTATATCTCCTAATCTTAATGTAGACATGGTTTTATTTTTATGAGTTATTTTACAAAATTATCGATTAATCTACTTATTTAATAGAATATTGTGTTATGGTTTTGTTATTGTTTAAAAGGATGGCATATGTACATGAAAAATAAAGTATTTTTAAGCTCGAATTAAACCATAAATAATGACCAACCAACTCGATAAACTGCGATATCCAATAGGGCAATTTGAGGCACCAGAACGATACACTCAGGAGCAAATAGATACTTGGGTTCAAGTTTTAGAAGCGTTTCCAGAAAAACTAACTGCATTAGTAGCTGATTTGTCAGACAAACAATTAAATACACCTTATCGACCTGGTGGTTGGACGGTACGTCAAACAGTTCATCATTTAGCGGATAGTCATCACCATAGCTATACACGTTTTAAATGGACATTAACAGAAGATAAGCCAAGGATAAAGGCATATTTTGAGCAAGATTGGGCTGAGTTAGAAGATGCCAGAAACCTACCGATTCAAATTTCGTTAGATTATCTAAAAGCTATCCATGCTAAACTAGTTGCGACAATTAAAAGCTTATCGAATGATCAGCTAAACAGAAGTTACATTCATCCTGAAGGAGATGTTGAGGTCAATCTTAAAAAACAAACCGGAATTTACGCTTGGCACAGTCGACATCACTACGCACATATTGCTAATTTGATCCAACGAGAAGGCTGGTGAATCTAGTATTTAGTGTTCAGTATTCAGTCGGCAGAACTGCTAACTGCCAACTGAATACTTAAGTTACCTTTTCATCTCCACAACTTCCAAATCCTTAATGTCATTTCCGTCAATTGTAAATCGCAACATGGTGCGAACTGTATGGAATCCATGTTTGCCTATCGCGCCAGGATTCATATGTAAAACACCCAATTTTTTGTCGGGCATTACTTTTAAAATATGGCTATGACCGCAAATAAATAATTTAGGAGGATTTACCTTTATTTCATCTTTTACTCGAATATTGTACTTGGGTGGATAACCTCCAATATGGGTAATCCAAACATCAACACCTTCACAAAAAAATCGCTGATGTTCAGGGAATTCTTGTCTTATTTTTGCGTCGTCAATATTTCCATGCACTGCAATAAGGGGCTTCTTTTTTTGAATCGCGTCAGTAACCTTTAAATGCCCAATATCGCCCGCATGCCACACTTCATCGGCCTGATCGACATATTTTAGTATTTGATCGTCGATATAACTATGCGTATCGGAGAGCAGCAGTATCTTTTTCAATATAAGATCAATTTTGAAATGCGAATATCACAATCAAAAGTTAATACATCAAATTAAATATTCATAATAGAGGTATATTTGTTGTTTGAATCAAAGCCATTTCATTGAGGTACTTTCTAGAACTCGCTTATAACGGAAAAAACTATCATGGCTGGCAATTACAGCCTAATGCAATAACTGTACAAGAAGTAATTGAAAAAGCACTTTCTACCTTGCTTAGAGAGGCTATAAAAGTGGTTGGTTGTGGTAGGACAGATACTGGTGTTCATGCCAAACAATACTTTCTACATTTTGATTTAGAGTCGCCTATAGATGAACTTAGTTTGATTCGTAAGCTAAATTCTTTCTTGCCACATGATGTGGCAATTTATAATCTCTTTCAAGTCAAGGATGATGCGCACGCTCGATTTCACGCAACAAGTCGGACGTATGAATATTGGATAACTTTAAATAAAAATCCTTTTTTATCGGATACCGCTTACCAAATAAACCGAGTATTGGATGTCGATTTATTAAATAAAGCTTCGGCAATTTTACTAGAGCATACTGATTTTAAATGCTTTTCTAGATCGAATACTGATGTAAAAACCTATAACTGTAAAATAACACAAGCTAGTTGGCAGAAACGAGATAATATGCTGATCTTTACCATTACAGCCGATCGTTTTTTGCGCAACATGGTTAGAGCAATTGTTGGGACCTTGTTACCTATTGGTCTAGTTGAGAAAGATGTGTCTAGTTTGGTTTCTGTAATCGAAAGCAGAGATCGCCAACAAGCGGGGGCTTCAGTGCCAGGACATGCACTCTATTTGTCAAAAATTGAATATCCTGAAACGATTAAAAAATAGAATTATTAATGCCAGTTAAAAAGGACAACTCATTCGATTTTAAATTATTCAAACGCTTATTTGGTTTTGCGAGACCCTACCGTTTGATATTTACTATCGTGCTATTTTCTGCTATCTTCTTGTCAGCCTCAAGTGCATTGCGACCGGGAGTCCTTAAGTATGCTATTGATGAAAATGTGGCTGTAAAGGATGAAAATGGTTTCTTGTTTTACATACTGCTAATGGGCGGATTACTGCTGGCCGAGGTATTATTTCAACTACTATTTATTTTTTATGCAAGTTGGTTAGGGCAGTCGGTCGTGCGTGATGTAAGAATCAAGTTGTTTTCCAGAATGCTCGGTTTTAAAAAGAAGTATTACGACAACAGTCCTGTAGGAATGTTGGTCACGCGTGCCGTTACCGATATGGAACGTATTGCAGATATTTTTGGACAAGGCCTGTTTACTATTTTTAGTGATTTACTTAAAATGACCGTGGTTGCAGGCTTTATGCTGTATATGAATTGGAAACTGGCATTAACCGTATTCACGGTTTTGCCATTTATCGTATATGCGACGAGGGTTTTTCAACGTAATATGAAGAAGGCTTTTGAAGAAGTGCGAACAGAAATTACCAACCTAAATACCTTTGTTCAGGAACGTGTAACAGGTATGAAAATATTACAGTTGTTTACACGTGAAGATCGGGAATTCGAAAAGTTTAAGGCGATTAATGAGCGCCACAAACAAGGTTGGTTAAAAACGATTTGGTATAACTCGATCTTTTTTCCAATAGCAGAATTATCCTCGTCGATTGCGATTGGTTTAGTCGCTTGGTATGGCGGATTAATGGTTGTATTAGAAACGCAATCTACTTCAGGAGAGTTATTCGCTTTTATCATGTACATTCCAATGTTATTTAGGCCATTACGCCAATTAGCTGATAAGTTTAATACGTTGCAAATGGGAATGGTATCAGCCAAACGAGTGTTTAAAATACTGGATACTGATTCTCAAATTGAGGATACTGGAACCATTGAAAATATAGACTTAAAAGGTGATATTGTCTTTGACAAGGTCCATTTCTCATATATCCCAGACGAAGAAGTACTACATGGTATATCTTTAGATGTAAAAGCCGGTCAGACTATTGCGATCGTTGGTTCTACCGGAGCTGGTAAGTCGACTATTATTAACTTACTAAGTCGATTTTACGAGATCGATAATGGACGTATATTGGTTGATGGTATCGATGTGAAAGATATCAAGCTTGCAGCACTCAGAGATCAGATTGCGGTGGTATTGCAAGATGTTTTCTTGTTTGCAGATACTATTTTAAACAACATCACTTTAAAAGACGGAAATATTACCGAAGAGCAGGTCATAGCAGCTGCAAAACAAATTGGTATTCACGATTTTATTGCTTCTTTACCTGGAGGATATCAATACAATGTAAAAGAGCGTGGTGTTATGTTATCTTCAGGTCAGCGTCAGTTATTGTCTTTTCTACGTGCCTATGTAAGTAATCCGAGTGTATTGATACTAGACGAAGCAACGTCTTCGATCGATTCTAATTCAGAACAACTTATACAAGATGCGACTGATAAAATAACCGAAGGCCGGACATCCATCGTCATCGCTCACCGATTAGCGACTATTAAAAAAGCCGATAAGATCATTGTCATGGATAAAGGTCATATTGTTGAGGAAGGCACGCATGACGAATTGCTCACTATCGAAAACGGTTACTACCGAAATCTATACGAAGTGCAGTTTATGAATGAGGAAGTGGCTTAAATTATCTTATTTAGGGACCTTAGGTACTAAATCCTGAATGCTAATTTCACCTGTAGCAAATAGAAATATGATTGGTATTAAGCTGATTGCAAAATATGCAATCAGGCCTAAAAAACAGAATCCTAGGAAACGCGGTATTAAGTTGGACAATGATATTTTAAAGATTTTTTTGAAAATTATCATGGAGTAAAAAGGAATGAATATCAAAACCACCAAGCCAAACCAGATATACCATTTAGGAGCGAATAGGATAATTAATAGACTAAACGGGAAAGTGAATAAACTATATTGAGCGAAAATATAAACATATGCCACTAAATGCTCAGTTAGATTATATCTCTTGTCCAGAAATATAATTAAAGATGGAATTGCCAAAGCAGGTATGTAAAATATAAACAAGAGACTGCTATATTCTAAAGTAAACTCATTTACCTTTTGTTGAAAAAGCTGTTGCCCCGCTTGCTGCGGAATAACATCAAAGATCAAATCCATGGTATTGAATTTTTTTAAAAGAAAAACTATGACGCCCGACAATGTTAACGCTATAGCTATATAGCTTAATGGATTCACATATCGCTTACGCATTCCTTGAATATAACTATCGATTACAATATGCGGTTTTATTAATAGATGTAAAAAAGTCATTAAAAACCTATTATCCACATTAAAATACTGCTCCAAGGCATGCCCAAATAAATTTTTAATTGTCAACCTATTCTTAATAACTCGAGCACCACAATTTAAGCAGTAAGTGGCATTTTCATTAAGTTGTTCTTCACAGTTTTTGCAGTTCATAGTTTACTTATTTAAAAAGCCAGAAATAAATGCCAGCACCTATACCTCCCAAAAAAATCATCAAGAAAAATACAATAGTTGTTTGTAAAATATAAAACAGAATGGTCTTATAAAAGCTTTCAAAAACAGAGATCCCATAAATACGTTTAAAGACATATCCAATATAAATTAAGCTTATAAGAGTAATTATAAGAGCTGTAGTTACCGAATTACCAACAAAAGGTAGAGCGCCAATAGAAATAACTGAGGATAGAATAGAAGTTTGAGCCGCCATATAGTAGTTTAGCACAATATGTTCTGCGTAATTGTGTTTTCGCTTGGTAATAAAAATAATATAACTAGCGAGTGCATTGATCGGGGTGGTTATAATGATTATCAGGCCGAGTAAATCCGAAAAACTATTCATAAAGTTAGAAAACTTCTTACTAGATTCTAAAAATTTTTCTTGTTGTTCGGGGGTTAAATCTGCTAGTTTTCTTCCATCTAACAGATTTCTATTGAATTCGGCTGCAAATGGATCATCTGGAAAAAAATTTCTTAATAAAAAAAGGTAAATACCCAAGACAGTAAGTGACAAGGCAACATAGGCTATAACATTCAAATATCTTTTTCTACGGCCATCAATGTATCCTTGAATTACAGCTTCTGGTTTTACAAGCAAATGCCAAAAGGTGAGAAATAACTTGTTGTCAGAAACTAAATACTCTTCTTTGACTTCAGCAAAAACACCCTTTACTGTAAGTCTATTTCTAATAATTTTTGCCCCACAACCTCCACAAAAATCATTGTCATATCTCAAATACTCTTCGCAATTTTTACAATACATTAAGCTAAATCTTTTTTAAGCGTTAATGCTAGTTCTTCCATATCGCTAAACAACATGAATTCACCATCTTTTACGTAACTAACTTGTCCTGTTTCTTCGGAAACCACAAGTACTAGGGCGTCAGTCTTTTCTGAAATGCCAACTGCGGCACGATGTCGTAATCCAAAACGGGAAGGAATTGTTCTAGAATTAGAAACAGGTAAAATAACTCGAGTTGCGACCACATAGTTTCCCGCAATAAGTGCAGCGCCGTCATGAAGTGGGCTATTTTTAAAGAAGATACTTTCTAAAATGGGTTGATTGACTTCAGCATTCATCATATCCCCCGTGTTTCTGAGAAAGTCAAGCTTATTGTTTCGCTCGATAACAAGTAAAACCCCTGTTCTCGTTTTCGCCATTTTTGCACATGCGTTTACTATGGCATCTACATCAGTTTCTGTGACTAGTTGATTTTCCTTTAAAAAACGAAGCCGTTTTGCAATGCCGCCGCCACGAGAGGCAAAGTTTGTAGAACCAATCATCAATAAGAATTTTCTGATTTCTTGCTGGAAAACTACAATTAGGGCAATAACCCCAACACTAATAAAAGCGCCTAGAATATTACTTAGCAACAGCATATCTAGCGCTTTGGTCAATTGCCAAATTAAAGTGACAATTACAATCCCGATAAAAATATTGATTGCTACAGTACCTTTTACTAATTTATACACATAATAGAGTAGCAGCGCAACTAGAATGATGTCAATGACATCGATAATACCAAAATCAAGAAATTTGAAATTGCCCAATGATTAGTGTTTGCTCGATAATCGAGATTTAATTACTTCAAGGTTGACAACGCAATCAAAATTGTTTTCCAACCTAAACCTCTTTGGCTTGCCCAAAGTCAGTGTTACTGTAAAAATAGCAAAATAAGTGTGATAGCCTGAGCCTATTTAAAATATGACTTAACAGGGTAGTTAACATTTTTCATACGGTAATATGAAGTCAGTTACATCTCTTGATTGATAAATTCAATTGAACTTGTCCATAGTGTTAAATAGTCTCACGCATTCTACCGCTTCCTTTACGTCATGAACTCTTAGAATATTAGCTCCTTTTATGAGCGAGATACTGTGTAGTGCGGTTGTTCCGTTAAGAGCATGTTCAGGGGTAGTGTCCAGCAGCTTATAAATCATCGATTTTCTGGAAACACCAACTAAAATGGGCATGTCTAGATGTTTGAAAAACTCAAGGCTATTCAATATCTCATAATTATGATCAATAGTTTTCCCGAAACCGAATCCTGGATCTATAATCAAATCATTTATTTTATGATCTCTTGTCTGTTTGATTTTTTCAGAAAAAAAGAGGACCATTTCTTTAATGACATCATCATAACTTGGATTATGCTGCATATCCTTCGGTCTACCTTGCATATGCATCATTATATATGGAACTTGATGCGCGGCAATCACCTTAAACATTTCAGCATCTAAGTTTCCAGCTGATATATCGTTGATTATTGCAGCTTCAGCTTGTATGCATTTTGATGCAACATTACTTCTAAAAGTATCGATGGAAATAAGAATATCTGGAAATTGTTTTATCAATAATTCAACAACAGGGAGAACTCTTTTCAATTCTTCATCTTCAGAAACATGATCTGCTCCTGGCCTAGAGCTGTAACCACCAATATCAATAAAAGTAGCACCTTCTTCAAGCATACTCTCGACTTTGGCTAGCACCTCTTTCTCATTTTTATAGGCCCCGCCGTCATGAAATGAGTCGGGTGTCATATTCAGAATACCCATCACTCTGGGTAATGATAGATCGATGAGTGTGCCTTTGCAGTTTATGGTCATAGTTTAAGAGCCTGTGGTTTTAATAATTGTCACTTCGAGTATTCGACGATAGGAGAATGTATCGAGAAGCGATAATTATAAGCCGTAAATGGTTGTTCTCGATACACCCCGATGAAATATCGGGCCACTCGAACTGACACCCTTTACTTTATATTGATTTCTATGTTAATTAAAATATTTAAGCGAAATTTACGCAAATTTACAACGATCACATGCAGCAAACCTCTGAACAGTATGATGCCGTAATAAAAAAGTGTAGAGATCTTTTTACAAAAAAGATGAAAGACTACGGTAGTGCTTGGCGAATTCTAAGATTACCTTCCTTAACCGATCAAATTTTCATCAAGGCACAGCGTATTCGTAGTTTGCAGGAAAATGAAACACAAAAGGTAGCTGAAGGGGAGGTTTCTGAGTTTATTGGTATCATCAACTATTCCATTATGGCACTTGTTCAAATTGAAATGGGTATTGCCGAACAACCAGATATCGATCTTAAAAAAGCAACCGAATTATACGACAAGCACATAGGTATAACCAAGCAATTAATGTTAGATAAAAACCATGACTACGGCGAGGCTTGGCGTGATATGCGTGTTGCTTCGCTGACTGACTTAATACTGCAAAAATTATTACGTGTAAAGCAAATTGAAGACAATAAAGGAAAGACCTTGGTATCTGAAGGAATCGATGCGAATTATCAGGATATGATTAATTATGCCGTGTTTGCTATGATACATTTGAAACAGCATTTGAGCTAGATAAAAACCAATTCTGAATTTTAGATTCAGAATTCAGAATTATAAAAAATGAATATAATCACCCAAGTATGCCGAATGATCGTCGGTGTTTTATTTATCATTTCTGGTTTTGTAAAACTGACAGATCCTTTAGGCTTCTCCTATAAATTAGAAGAATATTTTAGTCCAGAAGTACTAGGCTTAGATTTCCTAGCACCACATGCGCTAACCATCGCAATGAGTATTGTGATTTTTGAGTGCATTTTAGGTGTAATGCTGATTTTGGGAGATAAACCTAAGTTTACATCATGGAGTTTACTTTTGCTTATAGTTTTCTTTACAGGACTTACCGGATATTCGGCTATAACTGGAAAAGTAACTGATTGCGGTTGTTTTGGTGATGCAATGAAACTGACTCCGGTACAATCATTTATAAAAGATCTGGTGTTACTAGTCCTTATTCTCATTATTTTCTTTAATCGAAATAAGATAAAACCATTATTTACAAAACGAATCGCGACTATTGGGTCTGTTTTAGCATTAGTAGCCAGTACGGTTTACACAATGTATATGTTTAATCATTTACCAGCGATCGATTTTAGACCTTATAAGATAAATGCCAACATCATTGAAAATATGACGGTACCCGAAGACGCTCCTAAAGCTGTTTTCGACTATTATTGGAAGTTTGATGTAAACGGAAAAGAGGAAATCATTAAAACTACTGGCGAGTATCCTTCTTCTGAAGGTACATTCGTCTCTGTTGATACAAAAATGGTAACGCCGGGTTACGAAGCTCCAATTCATGACTATATCATGGAATTGGACGGTGTGGATTATACAGAACAGTTAATGCAAGAAGAAAACCTGATTATTCTACATGCATTTAGCTTAAGACGATCTGATAAAAAAGGTTTTGAAGCCGTCAAAAGTAAGATTGAAGAAGCTATTGATTCTGGATACAAAGTAATAGGAATGACCGCTTCATCGGCTTCAGAAATCGATGAACTTAAACAAGAATTTGGTTTTAATTTTGATTTTTATTTCTGTGACGAGACTACGTTGAAGACCATGATTCGATCGAATCCTGCTGTTATGAAGTTATCTAAAGGCACCATTCTTCAAAAACTACACTATAATGATATTGATGAGTTGGAGCTGGAAAAGGTAGGGCCTAAACTTATTGGTTTAAATTTGAAATTGAAAAAACAGCTTGATAGTATTAGCAATCTCGATCAAGGTATTCGATTTGTATTAATGCAACAAGAAAAGAAAGATAAGGATTCTGTTGCCACAGTATATGGAATTCCTGTTCAAGCCGAAACGCCAAAGTATTTTGATCTTTATAGGAAAATTGATTCCACCAATCTCATTTTCGCAGAAAAGATTTTAACGGAATATGGATATCCTGGAAAATCAATGGTTGGTGAACCTACCAATAACGCAATATGGTATGTCATTCAACATAATATGGATAAGATAGGCGAGTATATTGAAGTTATAAAAAAAGCAGGAGCAGCTGGAGAAATTGAAAAAACTCTGGTTGCTACGATGGAAGATAGACTATTAATGCATAATGGCGAGCCACAAATATACGGTACTCAAGGAATGTCATATAGTCCGGGTCAGGAGTTTATTTGGCCGATCAAGGATCCTAAAAATGTAAATGAGAGAAGAAAGGAAATGGGATTTGATACTACTATCGAAGAATATGCCCTTGCGCTATATGGAGATGCATTTGTATATATGGAATTGACTTTAGAAGACGCAAAACGTTTGCAAAATCAAGCTAGAAATAATAGCAATTGATTAGATACTTTTTAAATAAACTTCTCTATGCAGTTATAACCCTTTTTGGAGTTATAACCGTGATATTTCTATTACTCAATAAACTACCCGGTGATGCTGCCCAAATGATCTTAGGGCAAGCAGAAAGTGAAGATCAGATAGCCGCTGTTCGTGCTAAATACGGACTTGATAAATCACTATTTGCTCAATACGGGTATTTCTTAAATGATCTTTCTTTTATTTCGGGACACTCAAAAAAACCTGATGATTTCACCTATTTGAAAAAAGGGAAATACAGCGCAACCATATTGTTTGATGTCGGTAACAATACACTAGTTTTAAAATGGCCTTACCTAAGAGAATCTTATCAAAAAACGGATAAAAAGGTGACTGAGATCATAGCAGAAACCTTACCTAACACATTTATTTTGGCGGTTGCGGCAGTTATTATTGCCATCATAATTGGCATTTTACTGGGCATTGTATCGGCATTGTATAAGGACCAATGGCTTGACAAAACCATTCAAGTATTTAGTACTCTCGGTATGAGTGTGCCCTCTTTTTTTAGTGCAATTTTATTTGCTTGGCTATTTGGCTTTGTGCTTAGAAAATATACCAATCTTAATATGACCGGAAGCTTGTATGAGGTTGATGATTTTGGAGAAGGTACTTTCATTCAATGGAAAAACTTGATATTACCGGCCGTTGTTTTAGGTATTCGACCTTTAGCTGTTGTAATTCAATTAATGCGCAATTCTTTACTAGAGGTACTACAACAAGAATATATTCGTACTGCACGGGCAAAAGGACTTAGCGGCTTTCAAGTTATTTGGAGACATGCACTTAAAAATGCATTAAACCCCGTTGTAACAGCAATTTCAGGATGGTTTGCCTCTATGTTAGCGGGAGCGGTTTTCGTTGAGTATATTTTTGGTTGGAACGGACTCGGCAAACAATTAGTTGAGGCCTTGAATTTCAAAGATTTACCTGTTGTAACAGGTTCTGTGTTAGTTATAGCAACTATGTTCGTTTTAATCAATATTTTTGTTGACTTAATTTATGGATGGCTAGACCCCAAAGTCATTAGGCAATAAAGCCAAATAAACAACCAAAAACTTAAAAATGAGAAAGAAAATTGTAGCAGGAAATTGGAAGATGAATCTTACCAGCGTACAATCAGAAGATCTAGTAGCAGTACTTAGTGAAAAGCTAGAAAATTTCAATAACAACGGGAAGCGAATAATCGTTGCTCCCACATTTGTGAATTTAGTTCCTGTGGTTGCTTGTGACGATCGCAATGCTATGATTGAAGTAGCAGCACAAAATATGCATCAGGCTTCAAGCGGAGCTTTTACAGGCGAAATAGCGGCAAATATGTTGCAAACCATAGGTGTACCTAATGTGATATTAGGTCACTCAGAAAGAAGAGCCTATTTTGGCGAAACCGATGCGCTTCTTGCTGAAAAAGTAGAAGTTGCTCTCGAGCATAATATGCAAGTTATTTTCTGTTTTGGTGAAGAACTAGAAGATAGAAAGTCGAACAAGCATTTTGATGTAGTAGAAAGTCAGCTTAAAAATGCATTATTCCAATTGCCTGCGAGTGCCTGGGATGATATTGTTCTGGCCTACGAACCTGTTTGGGCAATCGGGACAGGTGAGACTGCATCTCCAGAGCAAGCTCAGGAAATGCATGAATTTATCAGAAAGACTATTGCTGAAGCTTACAGCGCTGAGGTAGCAGATGAGGTTTCCATTCTTTATGGTGGTAGTGTTAAGCCAGCAAATGCGAAAGAAATCTTTTCAAAACCTGATGTTGATGGTGGCCTAATTGGCGGAGCATCACTTAAGGCAGATGATTTCTTTGCAATCATTGATGCCATGTAAAGCGATTAATCTTAATGTCTCCTCGAGCCCAGTCGAGAGGTTTCTGAAACTCACGGATGTCAAACTATATAGCATATCATTTTACAATAAAACCATTAAAGCCGGCTACTGAAATTCTTATTGCAGAATTAGGTGCAGCCGGTTTTGAGAGTTTTGTCGAATCCGAGACCGGAGTTACCGCCTATATTCAAGAGGGTGATTTCGATGAAACTATGCTTGAAGACATTTTTGTCTTGAGTTCAAATGAATTTGAGATTATTTATACTTCAGAAAAGATCGAGCAGGTAAATTGGAATGCAGAATGGGAACGCAATTTCGATCCTATTGTAGTCAATCGAAAGTGTACCGTTCGAGCACCTTTTCACGATATTCCAAATACGGAATTTGATATCATTATCGAACCAAAAATGTCATTTGGTACGGGCCATCATGAAACCACTCATATGATGTTGGCTTTAATGATGGAACAAAGTTTCGAAAATGATCATGTACTCGATATGGGATGTGGGACTGGTGTTTTGGCAATTTTAGCTTCAAAAATGAAAGCTAAGTCAATAGATGCGATCGACATAGATGAGTGGTGTTATGAAAATACTGTTGAAAATATAGGTCGGAATAACTGTCCTAATATCAAAGCCTTTTTAGGAGATGCAAGTTTGTTAGACAACCAATCCTATCAAAGAGTAATTGCCAATATTAATCGCAATATATTATTGGTCGATTTGCCGAAATATACCCAGGTATTGGATAAAGATGGGTTACTTTTTCTAAGTGGTTTTTATCATGATGATATTCCAGAAGTTCGAAAAAAATGTGAGTCGCTTGGACTAGAGTTCGTTAAAAATTTAGAGAAGAATGAGTGGGTAGCCTGCCTATTCATTAACAAAACTTAATATTGAATATTTTTTGAATTGACTGACATTCACTAAATTGCTTTTGAAATGAGTGGGCAAACGGAAATATTAGAAAAAGTCTTACTAGATGAAGAGGTCATCAAGCAAAATGAGATCGTTTTGTACAATGATGACGTCAATACGTTCGATCATGTTATCGAAATGCTTATGCAAGCTTGCGAACATACTCCCGAGCAGGCTGAACAATGTTCAATTATTGTTCATTACAAAGGTAAATGTACTGTAAAAACTGGGAGTTATGATGATCTCAAGCCGCGTTGCTCAAAATTACTTCAAGCTGGGCTTAGTGCCGAGATAGTTTAATTTTTAAAAGAGTTCTTCAATTTTCAAAAGAACCCTTAATTCTCAAAATATTGATGAAAATGAAAAAGTTAGTTATTCTTACTACAGTTTTCTTGTGCGCTATTAGTTGCAAGAAGGAAAAAGTGCAAAAGGAAGATGTAGAGATAGAAAACTTCAATCAAGAAAAGACTGCCATATTAGCGGTGTTGAATAATGAAACCAAGACCGCATTTAGCCGTAATTATGAATCTTGGAAGGATAATTGGGTGCATGAAGATTTTGTTACCAAAACGTATATGCAATTCCCTGACAGTATAATTACAGAAACTTTAGGGTGGAAGGAAATAAATGAATTTGTAAAGGCTTATTTTGAAGAACATCCTGAACCAGATCCACTACCTAAACCATTAAAAGATATTGAGGTCAGGTTATATGGTAATGGTGCTTGGGTAACCTACGAACAAGAAGATCCTATTCGCGGATTAAAACGAGAAACACGCTTGATGGAAAAGATAGATTCTCAATGGAAAATTGCTGGAATGCACACCACTATTTATGGTTTGAAGAACAAAGAAAAATAGTTCCCTCGTTTTCAAAGCGATTATATTATTTGTAAAGCTACATCCCAGAAGAACAAGCCGTTTCTACAATCGGCAAATCTGTCTGTTTTATTGCACCGAATCCACCGGCAACGTCAATCAACTTATTAAATCCTCTTGCTTTTAAAATAGACGCTGCTATTACCGATCGATAACCTCCAGCACAGTGAACATAATATTCTTTATCCCGATCGACTTCACTCATATGTTCATTAATAAAGTCCAGTGCAAAATGCTGTACATTTTCAATATGGGCTGCATTAAACTCACCATCTTTTCGAACGTCTAACACATTAATCTCTTTGTTTTTGAAGTCTTTAGAAAACTCTTCTGCTTTAATAGATTTCAGTGTTTCAATATCTTTTCCTGCTGCTTTCCATGTGTCAAGCCCGCCTTCTAAATACCCTAGAGTATTATCATAACCAACTCGGGAAAGTCGCGTTACCGCTTCAGCAGATTTGCCTTCAGGAACGACTAATAAGATTGGCTGACGCAAATCACTTATTAAAGCGCCAACCCAGGGAGCAAAGCTTCCGTTAAGCCCAATAAAAATGGAATTTGGTATATGTGCCTTTACAAAATCTTGTTCCGTTCTAACATCTAAAACTAAAGCGCCTTCATGATTTGCCATTGCCTCAAAAGTTTCAGCATCAAGTGGCGAATCTCCTTTTTTCAAAACTTCTTCAAATTCTGAATATCCAGTTTTATTTAGCATCGCATTTTTAGAAAAATACTGCGGCGGTGGTGGAATTCCATCTAGCACTTCTTTTACAAACTCTTCTTTGGTCATATCGGCACGAAGTGCATAATTTGTCTTCTTTTGATCACCTAATAAACCAACTGTTTCTTTGCTTAAGTTTTTACCACAGGCTGAACCTGCGCCATGAGCAGGATATACAATAACATCATCTGGCAAAGTCATGATTTTTTCTCGTAAAGAATCATATAGCATGGCAGCGAGATCTTCTTTTGTAACATCACTTTTAATAGCGAGATCAGGTCGACCTACATCACCAAGAAACAGGGTGTCCCCGGAAAAGATAGCATGTTCTTTCCCATTTTCATCAATCAACAAATAGGTTGACGACTCAGGTGTGTGACCTGGAGTATGAAGTACTTTAATTTTGATAGCTCCGATGTTAAAAATCTCTCCATCTTTAGCTGAGTGAATATCATATTCTGTACTTGCATAAGGGCCATAAACAATGGTAGCGCCTGTTTTCTTTGCAAGATCTACGTGACCAGAAACAAAATCGGCGTGAAAGTGCGTTTCAAATACATATTTGATCGTTGCATTTTCTGCCTTTGCCTTGTCGATATATTGTTGTGTTTCACGAAGTGGGTCTATAATTGCAGCTTCGCCATTCGATTCTATATAATAAGCACCTTGTGCTAAACAACCTGTATAAATTTGTTCGATCTTCATCTTCATTAATTTTTTTCAAAGGTATTAAGAATTGATTTTTTATATGTGACAATCATCACATTTTCTCATAACAACTCCTTATAAATTATATAAAAGCTCATCACTAAAATAAAGTAACCAAAGCTCTTCTTTAGTTTCTTATTAGGTACGTATTTAGAGAGTTTTCCTCCAATAAGTACACCAATTAGGGTTAAGAGAGAGAATATTAGCAAAAAGACCCATTCAATTTCAAGATTCTGTAAATCTCCACTAAAACCGATAAGTGAGTTTACCGCGATGATAACCAATGAGGTGCCAACGGCTTTTTTCATTGGTAAACCCGACCAAAGTACCAAAGCTGGAACGTATAAAAATCCACCCCCGGCGCCAATCATTCCTGTTATAAAACCAATGGCAATACCTTGAATGAATATCATATAGTAAGGTATTTTTTTAGAGGTTTCTTTATCACTATTTTTAGATCGGATCATGGCAAAAGCTGAGTATAGCATAACAAATGCAAAAAATAGCATTAAGCCCATGCTCTGAGTAAACTCAAAATCTCCAATGGTAAAAAAAGTTTCAGGCAATGCCGGAACTAAGTATCTTCTAGATAGGTAAACGGCAATGAAGGATGGAAAGACAAATGAAAAACCTGTTTTTAGATCAACCAGACCCATACGAAGTTTTTGTGCTACTCCGGCAATGGACGAAGTTCCAACCACAAATAAGGAATAGGCCGTAGCGATTACAGGGTTATACCCCATTACATATACCAATAGAGGTACCGTAAGAATAGATCCACCACCACCTAATAAGCCCAAAATAACACCTATTAGAAGTGCTGCGATATATCCAATTATTTCAACAGTTTCCATTAATGAGGTAGTTTATCTTTTAGGACACCATATATATAAGTGCCAAATATCGCCGCAGCTATAACAATTAACATTGAAAATACACCGGTTCCGACTAAAATATACATAGGCCCTGGACAAGCCCCAGCTAAAGCCCAACCTAGACCAAAAATGATTCCACCTAAAATATAGCGGATTAAACTTCGTTCCTTTTTGGGAACAGAAATTATGGAGCCCTCTGTGTTTTTCAATCCCATTTTCTTTCCAATTTGCAAGAATAGAATTCCACTTAAAACAGCGGTTCCTATAATACCATACATATGGAATGATTCAAAACGGAACATTTCAAAAATGCGATACCAAGAAACAGCTTCTGATTTTACTAACACGATTCCGAAAAAGATTCCGACTGCTAAAAATTTAATGTATTTCATCTGTATGGGGAATTAAAAAATTAGAGGTAAAATGAAATGTGTCATGATTAGTCCACCAATGAAAAATCCAATTACAGCGATTAAAGATGGTCTTTGTAGACTACTTAAACCTGTTATGGCATGTCCAGAAGTGCAACCTCCTCCGTAACGCGTTCCAAAACCTACTAGAAAGCCACCTATAATTAAAATGGAAAGTCCTTTTACACTTAAAACTGCATCCCATCCGTAGATTTCATTGGGTAAAAGTGATTTACCAATATCTTGGAATCCCATTTCGTTAAGCGCTACGGCTGTACTAGTGCTTAAATCAATATCAGTAGGATTTGAAAGTAAAAAGTGGGCTATGTACCCACCAATAACAGCACCGGTGACCACGATTAAATTCCACCATTGTGATCTCCAATCAAATTTGAAAAAAGGCACTTTTTTGCCCGCCCCACCAATAGCACAAAGTGTACGTAGGTTTGACGACATTCCAAAAGTTTTGCTGAAGTATATTAGGAGTGCCATTACTAGCGCAATAAGAGGACCTGATACATACCATGGCCAAGGAGATAATAGTATTTCCATATAATTTTTTATGCAAATTTAATGTGAGACAATATAGACGTGTGTGATAAAAGTCACTTAACTTTTCAAAACAACAATCTTATTTCTTCCGAGTTTAATTTTTCCTTCTATTTCAAGTTTTTTGAGAAGCCTAGAAATTACCGTTCGAGAAGTGTTTAGGTCCTCTGCAATCTCATGATGTTTTATAATTATCTCATTACTATCCGCAATTATGGTTTTATCAGATAGATAACGATACAAACGCTCTTCCATATTCATAAAGGCAAGGGTGTCTATCGTTTCCAGCATTTCATCAAAACGGTCTTGATAACTTCTGAGGATATAAAACCGCCAGCTGTCGTACTTGCTCATAAACCACTCCATTTTATCTTTTGGAATCGTAATTATCGTGGTATCGGTTTCTGCAGTAGCTCTAATTTTACTTTTCGAATCACCAAAACAACATGTTAATGACATCGCACAACTGTCTCCTTTTTCAAGGAAATAGAGTAATAATTCATTACCGTTATCATCCTCTCTTACTATTTTAATCGAACCTTTTATAACCAATGGTATATTGGTCATACGTTCACCAAAATCGATGATTATGTCATTCTTTTCGAATGATTTTTCGACACCTACTTCTTGAATCTCTGCTAGTAAGGCTGGTTCAAAAATACCTTCAAATCCTGTTATGGACGCTTCTTTGATCATGCTATAAAATTAAGCTTTATAATTGTTTGAGTTTTGTTTGGAAAGTGTTTTATTAAAATAGTATATTTGCACCCGCAAAAGTAGAAATATTAATGCGAAATATAATGGCCTCGTGGCGCAACTGAATAGCGCATCTGATTACGGCTCAGAAGGTTGCAGGTTTGAATCCTGCCGAGGTCACGAATGAAACAAAAGCAAGCTATTCATTTAGCTTGCTTTTGTTTTTTAACGATCTCACCATTTTCCGGCTATTCGCAATTACAGAAGTATACATACCACCTACTAAACAGTATCCACCACTTGCTTAATCTGGTTAATTTTTGGAATGAATTCTAGCTAGTTTTAGTTAAGAAACAATCTAAAAGAATTTGCGATGAAAAATTTATTGAATTCTAGATTTTGCCTTTTTTTAAGCTGTATTATGTTATTGGCAATCTTAAGCTGCGAAAAGAACGAGACTAATAATGACTTGCCGTTTGAGGATTCGACTAATCCGGAAGAAGAGCAACCAAATAACAAACCTGATGATATTAACCAAGCCTTGTTATTTACCAATAGCCAATTTAAAAGCGATAGTACTCCTACTAACAAAAACCTATCGGACCTAAAAATTGATAAGGATACCATTAATTTATGGCCAGGTATAAAAGGACGTATTAGAATACTTAATCGAGATGAGGTTCCGCTAAATGGGGTATTGGTACAAATTACTGGCGCAGCGGGTTATCACGAATTAACTCTTAATGAAGAAGAGAGTATAGATTCTATTTCTATTTTTTATGTCGACTTAGACCCGGAAGGGTTGGATTTGCCACATGATGGCGATATAACGATATCACCTATAGATCCCAATGGAGATGTAATTGATGAGTTTGAACTCCCAATTCATATAGACCCTCCTTTTGATGAAAATGTAGGAGCAGGTCCTGATGGAACTGATGTTGGTTCATGTGCTCCAAAGATGGCTACGCCTTATTTTTGGATTTATACAACTGTTGGAGGAGAATTTGAAGATGCTCCTGGTTATCCGCGAACAGGCATTAGTTACGAAGTGCTAGGGTGTTGCACAGTTGATGATAATCCCACATCTGTTCCCTGCTTGGGTAGAACACCTAATGCGAGGGTTATAGTTGACAATGATTATAGTTTGACAGATGAAGAATTCATCAAATTATTTGAAGATGAATACATATATCAACTGGAACGTTCAATCAATAATTTTAACTACGATAATTCCGATTTTTGCATAGAAAGACCGGGTTATTCATTTTCTCAGGTTGGGTTAATTGCGATCGGAGATTTCTCAATTACTCCAGTCAATGGTTTTGAAACTTTCTATAATCTTACTATTCATACCATGGATATTGTTGAACGTGATTTCGGGGTTTTTGCCCGCATTGGGCCAAACGATAATAGTCTAGATTCTCAAGCATATATCAACTGCAATTATATTGTTGTAACCTCATTAACAGAAGGTGTTATAATCACAAGAGTCTTTGAAAAACAGGCAGAAGGAATGAATTGGCATTCTTGATTGTATTTATTCATTCTTGTTCTAATAATAGCTGATGTATTTTTAAAAATTTAAAGGCTAGGTACTACTAATGTCCATCTTCCTATAATCTTTTCAATTTCTATAATTTAATTGAGCTCATATCAACTAGTTTTTCTGCTCTTTCTTATATAGTCTTGGTGAAACGCCCATATACTTTTTAAACATTCTTGAAAAATATAAGGGGTCCTGAAAGCCTACTCTGTAGCTTATTTCCTTAGCCGTAAAATCAGTATAATTAATGTATTCACATGCTTTTTGCATTTTCTTTAAATTGAAGAAATGTATTAATGAATACCCAGTCTTCTTTTTGAATAAATTAAAAATATGCGAAGGTGAACGATTGAATTCTTTCGCAATTTCTTCTGACTTGATAGATCTGTGTAAATTTTGATTCAAGAATTCAATTATTTTTTCAACCAAGATATTCTTAGTATCCAATTCAAAAGATCTTTCAACTTTATAATAAACAAAAGAAGATATGAAATTAAGCCCTAATACATTTGCATATTCTAGTCTTGGTTCAACATAGTCGCTTAAAAAAATATTAAATATTTGATTAAAAGTTTTTATTCTATCGTTTTCAAATGGAATGATGGAAGATTCATGCATAAACTGAGAATATCTCTTAAATATGTGTTTTGAAGAACTACCATCAAAATGAATCCAATAAATACTCCATGGATTCTGTTCATTTGCCCAGTATTCGTGAGGTGTCTTTTTAGGAACAATAAAAAAGTTATTTGGTTTTATCTTTTTTATTTCTGATCTAACTTTCAAAGTTCCTTCGCCTTCAGTACAGTATATAAAAATATATTCTTTAGCGCCCTTTTTTCTGGTCCTGTGATGATGACTTGCCATTGGGTAAAAACCGATGTCAGTTATATAAAAGGCCGAGGTAACATGATTTTCTTTTAACCTTTTTTTAATATCATTAGGCAGAACTATCATCTTTTGTCCGACGAAACCCTCCTTTAAAGTTAAATTATCCATATTTATAGAATTAGAATCTATGTTTTTAAGGGTCAAAAAATAGTATTTTGTTCTTAATTTGGTAGTTAAGTTATATAATAACTCCGTTTTCAGATTGAAAAACATGATTTTTTTAGAAAAGCCTTACTGCTTATGATTAGTGAGATTAAGTTTTTTTGTCCATGTTGTGAATTGTTATTTAACTAGTAAACATGTCATTTTAAGAGTAAAATTATTTGTATGTTTTCAAATACATCTTTTGCATCACCGTTGAAGTGCTTATTGATACTGGTAATATGTTTAATGTCATGTCAAGATAGAAGCACATCTTCATCTCAGCCTCCAAAAAGGCCCAATGTAATCTTTATACTTGCTGATGATCTTGGTGTCTATGACTTGAGTTATACTGGAAGCAATTTTTATGAAACACCTAATATTGATGCTATTGCAGAATCTGGAGCAGTGTTTACAAACGGTTATGCAGCAGCTCAAGTTTGCAGTCCGTCTAGGGCGAGTATTATGCTAGGTCAATTCACTGCGCGTCATGGAATTACGGATTGGATAGGAGCTGCGTCAGGCGAAGACTGGCGAGAAAAGAAGAGGAACAATAAGTTACTTCCAGCAGCATATGTTCGTGCTATACCAAAATCTAATATTACATTGGCAGAAGCCATGAAGGTTATAGGTTATAAAACTTTTTTTGCTGGAAAATGGCATTTGGGTGATAAGGGGTCATATCCTGAAGATCATGGTTTTGAAATCAATAAAGGAGGCTGGGAGGTTGGTAGTCCCAAGGGAGGGTATTACGCTCCTTGGAAAAACCCTTATTTAAGTAACCAAATTAGCGGCGAGAATCTATCTATGCGCTTGGCGAAAGAGACTAGCAATTTTATAAGGAAAAATAAGGATCAGCCATTTTTCGCATTTCTTTCTTTTTATGCCGTGCACGGACCCATACAAACTACTAAAGAAAAATGGAGGAAATATAGGGATAAGGCAGATAGCATAGGACTGGTCAAAAATGGCTATGAAATGGAACGAGTCTTGCCGATAAGGACAGTGCAGGATAACCCTATCTATGCTGGTCTTGTGGAAAGCATGGATGATGCAGTGGGGTATGTTTTGGGAAACCTGAAGGCCATGGGGCTGGACGAAAATACTATTGTCATTTTTACATCTGATAATGGCGGCGTTGCATCTGGAGATGCTTTTTCTACAACAAATCTACCTCTTCGTGGAGGAAAAGGTTATCAATGGGAAGGTGGGATTAGAGAGCCCTATTTTATAAAGGTGCCGTGGTTGAACCATAATGGCTTAAAAATAGATTATCCAGCTACTGGAAGTGATTTTTTTCCTACCATTTTAGATTTGATTGGTGCTGAAAAATTGCCAAATCAACATGTTGATGGACTAAGTCTAAAACCTCTTCTGGAAGGAAACACATTAGTTGAAAGACCATTATATTGGCACTACCCACATTATGGGAATCAAGGTGGTGAGCCAGTTTCTATAGTCCGCGAAGGAGATTGGAAGTTTATTCATTATTGGGAAGATGGCCATGGTGAACTTTACAATTTAACAACAGACGCTGGTGAGCAAAAAGATGTTTCTTTGGAATACAGCAATATTAGCTCAAAACTTCTGCAAAAATTAATGGCCTTTCTCGAAAATGTTGATGCCAAATTCCCTAAACCCGACTTGGAGTTTGATGATGAACTCGCAGCAAAAATGCATCAGCAAAAAATAGAAGTATTGTTACCCACTTTAGAAACTGAAAGAAAAGAATTCTTAGCTCCAAATTTTTCACCCAATGAAGATTGGTGGGGCAGTGAAATCACAAAAGACTAATTAGTCAATTTTTTACCTGCTTTTAACTACCGTTGCGTTCTTTTAAGTGCTCTTTAGGTTAGATATGTATCACCTAGGGTGTCAATTTGTAAAAGGACTAGCGGTTAATTCATGTATTGTTTTTCGATGTCTTGTGTTAAATTTTCCTTGCATTTTTTGTAAAGACTATTTTTAAATAGAATAGTCCATGTTTAATAAAATTTTATCTATATTTTTTCATTATTCATGTGATTATATTGCAATGATTTATATATAAAATTGATATTTTGACTATTTATAATGTAAATAATTAGTTAAATCATATTATTTCATGTGTTAATTGTCAATTTACTAAAAGTCTACAAAAGATAAAAATAATCTTTAAATGTCTATATCGTGATTAAAAAAGCATTAACCTTGACCACTATTTTTCTTCTTTTATGTTCTTTGATTCAGAGCTGTAATGATGATGAATCTTTAAATGTTGATTCAACTCCAGAATTCACATCTTTAGTTAGCACTGTTTCCTCATTACCAGGTCAAACTTTCTTATTTGAAGGAGTAGTATCCGACGAAGCTGGAGTAAGATCGGTAAATCTTAAATACGAGCCTTGGTTTTTAAATAAAACTATAATTAGGGATTCAATTACGGAAACCTATGAGTTATCATACAAGTTTAAAGTACCCGATGATGCTATAGAAAACAGTGTTCACGTTATTCCTTTGACAATTACCAATATTGGCGGTAAAAGTTCTGTTGAAGAAGTTACTGTGACGCTTGATCAGGATATTGATGGTCCACAGATACAGATAGCGCAACCGATCAATGAAGCGACATTACCAATTGGAGATGGAGATGAAATTAGTTTTGATGTAACGGTTACGGATGCAGAATTGGCAGAGTTAAAAATAGAAAGTGACCTTCTCAATGAGGTTCTTCCAATTTCAGGAACAAGTTATAATTATACAAACAGTTTGGATGTAGCGATTCCAGACAAGTATTTTTTTACCATTACGGCGACTGATGTCTCGGGCAATGTTTCTACCGAAACGTTCGCGGTAAATGTTGTTGATGAGCTTGAGTTTACCAATATGTATGTTACAGATATGACCTCGGATACTGAATTGGTTTCGGATATTTTTGGAGTACCATACAAAACATCCGCGAGTAGCGAAACTAATGAAACGGGATACGTTTTTACTGCTAGATATTACGCCCCAACACCAAATTTTGAGGTACGCTTTTTAGCACAGAAAGGATCATTTTCACCTTATGCCTTTGGTGCAGGGGCCGATTCTGGAAGACTTGCAATTGGTTCAAGCTCGGATGTGGCTCCAATTGTATTATCAGAAGTCGGGTATTATGAAATTAAAATGGACCTACGTGATTTGACCTACTCAATAACTCCGTATACACCTTCTGATGATACTTTTGAACAGGTATATATTATTGGAACTGGTATTTATATTAATGAAACGGAGTCTACTTGCACCAATAACACAGATGGCAGCTTGCAATGTTGGAATTTTGCATCTGGAAAGCCTTTTCAGAAAGATGGAAATAACCCCTACCTGTGGACTATAGATGTATCTCTTAAAGATGAGCCTCTAAACAACGGGGCAAATGGATTTATTCTAAATGCCAATCCTAATGGGTGGTCTCCATTTTGGAGGATTGATAATCCCAATGATCCAGAAGCAACTGTTCCTGGTGGTGGGGTAAATTATGTTTTTCCCGATTCAGCCTTAGATAAGGAATATAGATTTGTGTTCGATACTCATTTAAATCGTATAGCAGCACTACCGCGTTAATCAAAAAACATCCCAATATTTAATCATTTATATGAAAAATTCAATTTTAATAGGGTTTATGCTGCTTAGTTTCTCGGTATTTGGCCAAGTTACAGTCTCCGGGAATATATCTAGCGAAAATGGTGAACCAATCCTTGGAGCCAATATTCTGGAAAAAGGTACACTTAATGGTGCAGTATCAGATTTTGATGGTAATTATACTATAACAGTTAATGAAAATGCCACATTAGTCTTTAGTTATATTGGTTATGTTACGCAAGAAGTTGTTGTAAACGGTAGCAGTAAGATAGACATTACTTTACTAGCATCTAATCAACAATTAGACGAGGTTGTTGTTATTGGATACGGTACAGTAGAAAAAGATAAAATATCCAGTTCCATTTCTACAGTAGAGGGCGCTGAACTTGCTAAAATTGTGGCCAGTAACCCAGCCGAAGCTCTTCAGGGCAGAGCAGCTGGTGTACAAGTACTTTCTTCTGGAGGAAACCCTGGTGCTTCACCCCAAATTCTTATTCGGGGTATTACCACTAATAACAATAGTCAACCCCTAATTGTAATCGATGGTGTTTTATTACCCAATGGTACATCCCTCAATTTTTTGAATCCAATGGATATTGAAAACTTTCAGATATTAAAAGATGCGTCAGCATCGGCAATTTATGGTTCTCGAGCCTCAAATGGGGTTGTCCTTATAACAACTAAAAGAGGTAAAGAAGGGAAAACTACAATAGATGTTGATTTATCCTACGGAGTTCAGCAGCTGGAGAAAATTGAAATGGCTGGGGCTGATGAATATATTCAAGTAATGAATTTAAGAAGAACTAATGATGGTAACCAACCGCTATTCGATCCCTTAGATTTTACAGCAGATACCGATTGGTGGGACGAAACTATTGAAAATTATGCACCCATAGCCAATGCAAACGTTAGAGCATCTGGTGGATCTGAAAACATAAAATATGCAGGTAGTGTAAGCTTCTTTGATCAACAATCAAATTATACCAAAGGTTGGTATCAAAAGATTACCGGTAGGTTTAATGTAGATTTTAAAATATCTGATAAGGTTAGCCTGAAACAGGATTTAAGCCCAAGAATAGAGCGCTTTGAAAATACACCAGGTTCGCTTTTTAGTATATTGAGAATAGACCCTCTAACGGATGTTTATCTACCTCAAAATGAGCGTGAGGGGCGAAATCAGTTTAGCATATTTGCACCTAGTAACAACAATGTGCCTAATCCTGTTGGCGGTATAGCTAGATTGTTTAATGAAACTACTTTTTTTGGTTTTTTCTCTAATACGCAGTTAGATTTTAAAATAACCCCCCAACTTACCTTTAGCTCGCAGATTGGGCTTAATATAACAAATGACAGAACAGATATATTTAGGCCACAATATTTCACAACCCCCAATCAACAAAGAGAAATCAATGATATTTTTCGGAGGTCGAGACAAAGTTTAGATTACGTTTTAAACAATACTCTTAATTATAGAAATACCTTTCACGAAAAGCATTATGTAAATCTGTTAGTAGGAGTTTTATATGATTCCCAAAACTTTAATTATGTACAAGCATTTAGAGATGGAGTACCAAGTAACGATAATCCTGACTTAAGATATCTGGATGCAGCAGTTGGAGATAATATACAAGTAGCGGGTAATGAAGCCGAGGACAATATTTTTTCAGGAATATTCAGGGCGATTTATAGTTATGACAACAAATATTTTTTAACCAGTACCGTAAGAGTAGATCAATCTTCACGATTCCCGGAAGACAATAGAACTGGAATCTTTCCAAGTACCTCGTTTGCATGGGATATCGATTCAGAAGATTTTTTTAATAGTAGTCTAATCAGTAATCTTCGTTTAAAGGTTGGTGTTGGACAGGTGGGAAATCAAAATATTAATAGAAATGGCCAGTTTTTTTCGGTAGGTTCAGGTAATTATGTGTTTGACGGTACAAGAGTAGTAACCAATTTTTTGTCTCAATTTGGGAATCCTCGACTTAAATGGGAGACAGTAAAGGATACCAACATAGGTCTTGAAGCTGCGATTTTTGATAATGCACTTACCTTTTCTGTGGAGTATTATAATAAAACCTCAGAAGATCTATTGTTTAATGTGGAATTACCTAATTATACTGGTATACCAGGTCTTGTTGCACAAAATGTGGGCAGTTTTGAATCCAAAGGAATAGATTTTCAATTAGGATATAATAAACAAGTAGGTGATTTCTCCATTGGACTCAATTTAAATCTTTCAACCAATGAAAGTAAAGCCAAGGATTTAGCCGTGGGTAACGAGCAGTTGTTCGGACAGAAAAGAGAAGACTTAGGTAATAGGTTTATAAAAATAACTGAAGAAGGTGGTAGAGTAGGCCTTTTTTATGGGTTTAAGACCGATGGTATTTTCCAAAGCCAAACAGAATTAAATTCGCATACATCAGATGATGGTACTATAATTCAACCAAACGCCCAAGTTGGAGATTTACGATATGAAGACCTTAATGGAGATGGTGTGATCAACGACGACGACCTTCAAACAATTGGTGATCCCTTTGCAGATTTCTATGGTGGACTTACAGCAAATTTTCAGTACAAGAATATAGATTTATCCATGCAATGGTATGGCACCTATGGGAATGATGTATTTAATTATCCTTCTACATTTTTATACTCTGGAATACAAAATGTAAATGTTGCACGGGGAGCAGTAAATACAGTATGGTCCCCAGATAATACAGGAGCAAGCTTCCCAAGATTGACAGAACTTGACCCTAATGGAAATTACTTGAGACCTTCGGATCTTTTTATTGAGGATGCATCTTATCTAAGACTTAGAAATATACAATTGGGGTATAATTTTAAGATTAACGGATTCCAGAGATGCAGGTTATATATATCAGGTCAAAACCTTTTGACATTTACTAATTACTCCGGTTTTGATCCTGAAGTGGCAGCAAATAGTGGGAATATAATAAATGATTTTGGTGTGGATTACGCTCGTAATCCCGTAGCCAAAACATATTTGCTCGGGCTTAATTTATCACTTTAGAAACTATGAAAAAGACTTTTTTATTTATTGTAATTATTTGCACGGTAGGCATGAATGTCAATTGTAGCAAAGAAGAATTTTTAGATCAACCCCTAAGAGGTAGACAGCAATTAGATGATTTCTTTTCAACACCAGAGAATGCGGTTCTTTTTGTAAACGGTATTTATAACAAAGTTAATGGTGAAAGTTGGTTTCAAGCTAATTTTCCGCGTCAGATCAACGAAATGGCAACAGATGATCAATGGTCAGGAAATACTATACAGCCAAGACCTGACATAACAGGTATAGCGGCATATAATGTCTTTGCAGGTTCTACCTATTTTAATCTATTTTGGGAAAACCACTATATCGGTATAACAAGGGCAAATATCTCACTGGAACGTATCCCCAATGTTGATATAGATGATGAATTAAAAAATCGCTTAATAGCAGAGGCATCTTTTTTAAGAGCATTTTTCTATTTCGATCTGGTACGCAGCTTTGGCGGGGTACCCATAGTGACTACCTATAATGAGCTGCTGGAGCCAGAGATTCGTGATAAAACAAGAGCTTCAGTAGATGAAGTGTACGCTCTAATAGAAGAAGACTTGACTAAAGCCATAAGTGTATTGCCTTTAAGAAGTGAATACGCTGCTTCCGATCTTGGAAGAGCGACCAAAGGAGCTGCACAAACATTACTAGCAAAAGTATTTTTAACAAGAGAACGCTGGGCAGAGGCACAGGCTATGGCTTTGAATGTCGTACAATCTGGTGAATATACTCTAGAACCTGAATTTGAGAATATATATAGTGTTGATAATCCACATGGTGTAGAGTCTATATTTGAAATTCAATATATTAACGACCCACAATTTACAGATATTGGAGGGCAACTTTCTACTACCAATGGTAGTCGTGGCGATCAGGGCTGGGGCTGGGGTGTACCAACGAGTCATCTTGAAAATGCCTTTTTAAGTGAAGGAGATAGTATTAGGCTGCGTTCGACGATCATTAAGCATGGTGATCCAGTGTATGGAGACCCTGATGTAACCGAATTTGATGGCGAACCTAGCGAAAACAAATCAGGACGTACTAATAGAAAGTATTACATCCCTCTAGCTAAACGCCCCGAACCTTACCAAAGGGGACAGCACCCCCTTTCGTATATCCATTTAAGATATGCTGATGTTTTGCTTATGCATGCAGAAGCCGCGTATTTCAGCAACGACGAAAACACTGCTAAATCTTCATTAAAACTGATTCGCGATAGGGTTGAGTTGGATACCAATATGTCATTAACAGGTACTGCATTGCGCGATGCCATCTGGAAAGAAAGAAGGTTAGAATTGGCATTGGAGCAGCATAGACTTTTTGATTTAAGAAGACAAAAGGTAAACGGTATTTCCAGGTTGGCTACTATCATGGGGGAGAATGGTTCTTTTGTGAAGTACAATACAGAAGAAAGTACCGATCCTTTTGAGACAACTAATTTGGGAGAGGCTCAAGATAAAGGAATCTTATTTGATATAAACGTACATCTGTTATGGCCAATTCCACCGGCTGAAATACAATTGTCTCAAGGAAATATAACCCAAAATCCAGGATACTAATCATATTAGATTTTTAAACATGTACAATAACAAAATAGTTTCTATAATCTTTTACTTACTTCTATTGTTGATGACATGGAGTTGTGAAAAAGATAAATTCACAGATCCAAACGATCCTAGATTTGATCCAGAAGCAAGTGGAATTACACTAAATTTTGAAAATAGGTTTCAAACGATAGATCATTTTGGTGCTTCAGGTGGTTTCCAGGATCAATGGGTAGGTAAATGGCCAGATGTCTCTAAAGAACCTATAGCCAAACTTCTTTTCAGTTCTGAGACAGATTCCCAAGGTAATCCCGAAGGAATAGGTCTTTCATTATGGAGGACAATTATTGGTGATGGTGCGGCGGATCAGGCGAATAGTGGATTTACACCAAATTCGTGGTTTAGAGAAACAGAATGTTTTCTGGACGACCAAGGAGTTTATGATTTTACAAAGCAAGCGGGAGAGCAATGGTTTCTATCAAAGGCCAGGGAATACGGAGTATCTAAATTTACCGCTTGGGCAACGACCCCTCCTTATTTTATGACCAAAAATGGTTATACTTTTCGAACTAGTGGAGTAAATGGATTTAATTGTCCAGAAGAAAACTATGATGATTATGCAACATTTTTGGCCGATGTGGTAAAAAATTATGAAAATCAAGGGTATAATTTCGAAACTGTTTGCGCATTTAACGAAACGCAATATGAGTGGTCATTTGAAATTGGTCAAGCATCACAATCGGGTACCCAAGCATTAAACTCAGAAGTAGCGGCCGTTACAAAAATCATGGATGCAAAATTCACCGAAAAAGGTGTCAATGCGAAAATTATGATTCCCGAAGCTGGTCAACTAACCTATTTATACGAGGGTAATCAGAACACTACGAATCAAATAGATGAATTTTTTAATTCATCTGGGTCGAATTATGTAGGTGATTTAAGTAATATTTCTAATCACATAGCAGGACATAGTTATTTTAGTAATAGCACAACAAATCAGTCCCTCACCCAAAGAAAATCACTCCGTTCAAAAATAGAAAGTACTGGTGGAGGATTGGACTACTGGCAAACGGAATATAGTCTTCTTGGAACAGCTTATCAGCAGGGACAAGGTATTCCTAATTTAGAAGAAATAGATTATGCTCTTTGGCTAAGCCGAATAATTCATACAGATTTAGTTTTTGGTAATGCGACTGGATGGAGCTTTTGGACGGCCTTAAATCAGTCTACTTTCGGTGATCATCCTTTTAGGTTCAACCTTATATTATATGAACCAAATAGTAATGGCCCTTCACATACTGACGGCACCTTCTACGATGTAAAAAACCTTTGGGCTCTTGGAAATTTTAGTCGTTTTGTAAGACCAGGAATGGTGCGTTTTGAAGTAATAGATCCAGATTTTACTGATGACAATGCTTCTGTGGAGAATTTTATGATTTCAGGTTATACGAACTCAACATCCAAAGAAGTTGTTTTGGTCGTCATTAATAACTTAGAGGAAAGCAGAAAAATAGATTTTGAAGGCTATGGTGAAGTATTTGAGATTGAAGGAAATTTCTTTGACATATATACAACCTCGCAGTCTAGCAATTTGAAGAAATCAACCGCGACGTATGACAATATAAATATTCCGGCAAAATCAATCGTTACGCTCACGGGGAAATTAAAATAATCCACCGAAATTATAATTTGAATTTCATTGAAGAAAGGTTTACTTCATTTACTGAATAGAGTTAGTTTGATTTTAACGCTTTTAGTGAGTTGCGATACATTTTCGCAACCACTAAAAGTCGTTATTAATCATTCAAATACCTTTCAACAGATTGATGGCTTTGGAGCATCAGATGCCTGGAGGTGCCAATATGTAGGCGCTAACTGGTCTAAAACTAAAAAAGACAAAATTGCAACGCTTTTATTCAGTCAGGAAGATGATGCCGATGGTAATCCAAAAGGCATAGGGCTATCTATATGGAGGTTTTATATTGGTGCTGGTACAACCGAACAAGGGGCAGCTTCAGACATTAAAAATGAATGGAGAAGAGCCGAATCTTTCATAGATAGTAATGGGAATTATGATTGGTCAAAACAAGAAGGTCAACAGTGGTTCCTTAAAAAAGCAAAAGAGCACGGAGTTGAGCGTTTTTTGGCCTTTTCAATATCTGCTCCTGTACATTGGACTTTAAATGGAAAAGGATATGGAGAAGTGAATAATGGCCTACTAAATCTAAAAGAAAATAAATATCAGGAATACGCCGCATTTTTGGTAGAGGTGGTGAATCATTTCAAGCAGCAAGGTATTTACTTCAATTATTTAAGTCCTATTAATGAGCCACAATGGGACTGGGAAAAGAAAACTCAGGAAGGCACATCGGCCACTAATGATAATATCCATAGGCTTTCAAATTTGCTCGATGATGAAATTAAAAATAAGAGGCTCGCTACAAAAATAGTTTTGGCTGAGGCAGCGGATCTCCGATGGCTTTATTCAGATTTTAAGAAACCACGGCGCGGTAATCAGATCGAATACTTTTTTGACGGTAATTCTGACAACTCTCTTAAAAATAAACCGACGGTGGAAAATACCATCTCGGGACACAGTTATTTTACAACTTGGCCTGTGGATAGTTTGATTTCCATTAGACAAAAACTCAATGCTGAATTAAATAGTCATGATGTAGGCTATTGGCAGAGTGAGTTTTGCATACTTGAAAATACAGATGATATTGGAGGTGGAAGAAAAAGAGATCTAGGGATGGATACCGCTCTTTACGTAGCACGTGTAATACATGCAGATCTTACATTGGCCAACGCCAAATCATGGCAATGGTGGACGGCCCTTACCAATGCTGATTTTAAAGATGGACTTATTTATTTGGATACTGGAATTACGAATAAAATGTATGATAGGGAACTTTTAAAATACGATGGCGAATTTCATGACTCAAAATTGCTGTGGGCCTTGGGTAACTATTCTAAATTCGTACGCCCAGGGATGAAACGAATTGGCGTATCTCTAAATTCAAATTTATCCCTTAGAAAGCAATATGAAAACGTGATGATATCCGCATATTTAGATGAGAAAACTTCTAAAATTGTGACTGTTGCGATAAATTATAGCACCGAAGCGACGAAGATTAAGCTGGATGGCTCTTCGATTGATTTTAAGACCATGTTCGTAACTTCAAAAAATAAAAGTTTAGAAAAGACAACGATATTAAATAACGAAATTATACTTGAGCCAAGATCTGTTTCCACATTGGTAGGGGTTAGTGCAAATTAGTACAAAATCAAATTATCTTTAATAAACTGTAGAACAAGGCCCATAATGAAAAACACCAATTTTAATTTCAAGTATCTTTTATTTTTAGCGTTGGTTTCTGCCATGGGCGGGTTTTTATTTGGCTATGATTGGGTTGTTATCGGTGGAGCTAAACCCTTTTACGAACTATATTTTAATATCACAGGACAGACTACATTACAGGGTTGGGCTGTGAGCAGTGCCCTGATTGGATGTATTTTTGGTGCGGTACTCTCTGGAGCAATAGCAGATAGATTGGGCCGAAAAATACCTTTGATTCTGGCAGCATCCTTATTTATAGTGTCGGCCTTCGGCACTGGCTTTGCAGAAAACTTTACACCTTTTATTATCTATCGCTTAGTTGGTGGCCTGGGTATAGGATTGGCCTCGACATTGTCGCCAATGTATATTGCAGAAATTGCACCAGCAAAATACCGTGGCCAGTTCGTAGCAATTAATCAGCTTACAATTGTTATTGGCATTTTGGCAGCGCAAATTGCCAACTGGGTTATTGCAGAACCAATAAGTGAAGGAACCACTCCCCAAGCAATAGCAAATTCTTGGAACGGTCTTAGCGGATGGCGTTGGATGTTTTGGGCGGAATTGATTCCAGCGGGACTATTTTTTGTTCTAATGTTTCTCGTTCCCAAAAGTCCAAGGTTCTTAGCCAAAGTGGGCGATGAGAAAAAAGCCTTTAAGGTGCTTGAAAAAATTGGGGGCGCGACCTTTGCTAATGAAGAAGTGACAAACATAGAACGTACCCTTGAAAATGATAATAACGGAAAAATCACGATATCCGAATTAGGGGGTGTTAAGGTTCTTCCTGTTTTAATCATAGGGGTTATATTGGCTATCTTTCAACAATGGTGTGGCATCAATATCATTTTTAACTATGCGGAGGAAATCTTCGCTGCTGCTGGATATTCTGTTGGCGATATGTTATTCAATATCATTATTACTGGTAGTGTTAATTTGATATTTACCTTAGTGGCTATGAGAACAGTAGACAGCTGGGGCCGCCGAAAATTGATGCTGTTTGGTTCAATTGGACTTGCTTTAATTTATGCTCTTTTAGGTGGAGCCTATTACTTTGAGTTTAACGGTTGGCCAGTACTTGTCTTGGTTATTACTGCTATTGCCATATACGCCATGTCATTAGCACCGATTACATGGGTGGTTCTATCTGAGATTTTCCCTAATAGACTACGCGGTGTGGCTATGTCTATCGCCACACTGTCATTATGGATCGCTTCATTTGTACTCACGTTTACGTTTCCATTATTAAATGAGGCTTTAGGAGCATATGGCACTTTTTGGATATATAGTTTGATCTGTGTTTTAGGTTATATGTTTATCAAACGGAAACTACCTGAGACTAAAGGAAAAAGTCTTGAAGAAATTGAATTGGAACTGACAAAAAACAAGTAAGTAATGAAGAATTGGGTTTTGGCAATACTTATTTCATTGGCTTTTAGTTGGTCTTGTGCCCAAGAAAAGTCAAAATCTACGTATTTGGATTCCGTTAAGCTTGAATTGCATAAAAAATGGCCCAAGAACAGGACAATCAATCTTGTTTTTCATGGTCATTCGGTGCCATCGGGTTATTTGACGAAGGGAGTAGTAGACGCCTTTGGTTCTTATCCTTTTCTAAGTCTAAAAAGAATTAAGATAGATAATAAGTATGCAGTCGTCAACGCGATTACAACTTCTATTGGAGGAGAACAATCGGAGCAGGGAGCGCAACGTTTCCAAACGGAAGTTCTTAACCATAAGCCCGATGTGCTCTTTATTGATTATGCACTAAATGATCGCAGCATAGGTTTAGAGCGCTCGGCAACGGCCTGGGAAAAAATGATTGAAGAGGCGCTGGCTTACGGAACAAAAGTGATCCTTATGACACCGACTCCAGATTTAAGAGAGGATATTCAATCGAATGAAACTCCTTTGGAAAAGCACAGTCAACAAATTCGCAAACTTGCAGATGTCTATAATGTTGGACTAGTAGATAGTTATTCATTGTTCAGGGAGATTGCGAAAACAGAAGATTTAAATCTGTATATGGCGCAGAACAATCATATTAATAGAATGGGACACCAGGTTGTGGCAAATGCCATTTATGAATTTTTCAACTCCAAGAATGAGTAAATAGCAAAATGAAGCTTAAATATTTACATATAGTCGCTGTTCTATCAGTTTTTTTTATTTCCTGTGAAAAACAGGAGACGAAAGAAATTGACCTTTCTGGAGGCTGGTCTTTTCAGATCGATTCGCTCGACCAAGGAGTTCGTAAAAAATGGTTCATGAACCCCTTAAACGATTCCATTCAACTGCCAGGATCAATGGCCGAAAACGGCAAGGGAAATGAGATTTCAGTAAGCACCAAATGGACGGGCAATATGTGGAATGATAGCTTGTGGTATAAAAGCTCAAAAGCGACTAAGTATAGAGAAAAAGGTAATATAAAGATTCCGTTTTGGCTGAGTCCAAAAAAAACATATTATGGTCCAGCATGGTATAAAAAAACAGTGACAATTCCCGAAAATTGGAAAGAAAAGCAGATTTTTCTATTTCTTGAACGCCCGCATTGGGAAACTACCCTATGGGTCAATGATCAAAAAGTAGGTATGCAGAATACGCTGGCGACTCCTCATGAATATAAGCTGACGCAAATTCTTACTCCTGGTGAACATACGCTGACCATTCGAATAGATAATCGCATAAAAGACATCAATGTCGGAAAGGATGCCCATAGCATTTCGGATAACACCCAAACGAACTGGAATGGTATTGTTGGGGACATTAAACTAATGACGATTTCTAAAATTGCACTCGGAACTATACAACTATATCCAGATGTAACAAATAAAGAATTGAAAGTCAAAGGAATGCTGAAAACATCTGGTGAGCTACCAAAAACCGTTCAGCTCACTACAAAGGCCACATCCAATAAAAATAAGGAATCCATACAGTCCTTGACCAAGGAAATAGCGATCGCTACTGATGGTAGTTTTGAAATGATTTACCCTATGGGGGAATCCCCTATGCTCTGGGATGAATTTTCACCTAATCTTTACACATTAAGTCTGGAACTGGAAACAGGCCAAAACACGAGTAAAAAAGAAATTGTTTTTGGGATGCGTGATTTTACCGTTGAAGGAAAGCATTTTTCTATCAACGGAAGACCGGTGTTTTTAAGAGGAACCTTAGAATGTTCCATCTTTCCTCTTACAGGTTATCCCGCTACCGATGCTGCATCCTGGAAACATATTCTAAAAGTAATTCAAAGCTATGGGTTAAACCATATGCGTTTTCATTCTTGGTGTCCACCCGAAGCTGCGTTTCAGGCTGCCGATGAACTGGGAGTTTACCTACAAGTTGAAGCCTCGGCATGGACCAAAATTGGCGATGGAGAACCCATAGATGAATGGATTTACAAAGAAGCCGAGAGTATCATCAATAATTATGGTAATCACCCTTCCTTTGTAATGATGGCATACGGCAACGAGCCTTCGGGGAAAAACCAAAATCAATATCTGAGTAAGTTTGTAGACTATATGAAACAGTTAGATAATCGTCGACTTTACACAAGCGGTGCAGGTTGGCCTTTGCTTGATAATATTGATTTCTACAATCACAAAGGACCGAGAATACAAGGTTGGGCACAGGGGTTAAACAGTATAATCAATGCAAGACCGCCACAGACGGAGTTTGATTATACAGCACTGATACAGAAAACACCAATGCCTTATGTGAGCCATGAAATGGGTCAGTGGTGCGTTTTCCCGAATTTTAAAGAAATGTCCAAATATACTGGGGTATTGAAACCTAAAAATTTCGAGATTTTCAAAGAATCTTTAGAAGAAAACCATTTGGGTCATCTAGCTGATAGCCTTCTTTTGGCATCGGGAAAACTACAAGTACTTTGTTATAAGGCAGACATCGAAGCCGCGTTGCGCACCAAGGATATGGCTGGATTTCAATTGTTAGATCTACATGATTTTCCCGGACAAGGGACTGCGTTAGTAGGTGTTTTAGATGCATTTTGGGATGAAAAAGGTTATGTTACTTCTAAGGAATTTCGAAAATTCAATGACGTAACCGTACCATTGGTTCGTCTTAAGAAACGTATCTTTTTGAACAACGAAACCTTAAAAGCTCAAGTAGAAGTAGCACATTTTGATTCCAAATCCTTAAAACAAACTAAGACGACTTGGAAATTGACTAATGGAGAAGGAGATACTTTTTCTAAAGGAAGTTTTAAAAAGAAAAATATCCCGATTGGAAACGGTACCCAACTAGGGGAAATAGATGTAGATCTAAATGATATTGAAAAGGCTCAAAAACTAACTTTAGCAGTAACCATATCTGATAAAACGAATACTTGGGACGTTTGGGTATATCCTTTAAAGAAGGAAACCATTGCAAAAGAAAGTGAAGTTCGCGTGGTGGATAAACTTAATGCATCCACCTTAGCATATTTAAATAATGGAGGTAAAGTGTTATTGAATGTTTCAAAAGGAGACGTTAAACCAGAAAAAGGAGGTGATATAGGCGTAGGATTCTCAAGCATTTTTTGGAATACCTCTTGGACCAAGGGACAAAAACCACATACCATGGGCATTCTATGTAATCCTGAACATCCTGCTCTAAATGAGTTTCCTACGGAATACCATAGCAACTGGCAGTGGTGGGATGCTATGAGTCATTCCAACGCTATTGTTCTTGATGAATTTAGCGCTGACTTAAAACCCATTGTTCGTATCGTTGACGATTGGTTTCAAAACCGAAGAACCGCCTTAATCTTTGAGGTCCAGGTAGGCAAGGGTAAATTATTAGTTTCAGGTGTCGATTTGCATTCTAGTCTAAAAAATCGTCCAGAAGCAAGACAATTACGTTACAGCCTTGTCAAGTATATGGCAAGTGATCTATTTAACCCGAATATTAGCCTCAAAGAGGGCGAAATCAAAAATTTGTTTGTAAAAAAATAGAGTACGAAGTGATTTGACCTTATTACGTCAAATAGAATAAGTAAACAACCTATGAGTGCAGTAAAAGCTTGGAGAGAGAAAGTAACCATCCCGACCTACGAAATAGGGGAAGCGGAAAAATATCCGGTTTTCTTGGAAAAAAGGGTTTATCAAGCCAGTAGTGGCTCAGTCTATCCGCATCCCGTAGTCGAGCACATTAGTGACGAGAAGATAGATAAGGAATGGGATGCAATATTTATCGAGAACGATTATATTAAAATAATGGTACTTCCTGCATTGGGAGGGCGTATTCAAATGGCCTATGATAAAATCCGTGAGCGGCACTTCGTGTATTATAATCAGGTGATTAAGCCTGCTTTAGTAGGACTTACAGGGCCATGGATTTCTGGAGGAATTGAATTTAATTGGCCACAACATCATAGACCAAGCACTTACAATGCTGTAGATTCGTATATCGAAGAAAATTCTGATGGCAGCAAGACCATCTGGGTTAGCGAGTTGGAGCGTATGTTCCGCACAAAGGGTATGGCAGGTTTTACCTTATACCCTGATAAAGCATATTTAGAAATCAAGGCGCAGTTATATAATCGTACTCCACATCCACAGACTTTTCTGTGGTGGGCTAATCCAGCTGTTGCCGTAAATGATCATTATCAATCTGTTTTTCCTCCTGATGTAAATGCTGTTTTTGATCATGGAAAACGTGATGTTTCTGAATTTCCTATTGCAAAAGGAGAATACTACAAGGTAGATTATTCACCAGGTACCGATATCTCAAGATATAAGAATATTCCAGTACCAACATCATACATGGCCATAACTTCTAAATACGATTTTGTAGGTGGTTATGAAAATGATACAAAAGGCGGATTATTGCATGTAGCCGATCATAATGTATCTCCAGGGAAAAAACAATGGACATGGGGTAACGGCGATTTTGGTAAGGCATGGGACAGGAACCTTACTGACGAAGATGGCCCTTATATTGAGTTAATGTGCGGTGTTTATACTGATAATCAGCCCGATTTTTCTTGGATGCATCCTTATGAGGAAAAGAGCTTCAAACAGTATTTTATGCCTTATTATAATGTAGGTGTTGTAAAAAATGCGACGAAAGAAGCCTTAGTGAATTTAGAGGTTGACCAACATCAAGCAACCATAAAAGTATATGTTACATCAAATTATCCTGAAAGTCTTGTTACATTTTCTGATAAGAATAAGATCTACCTTGAAGAAAATATTGATTTGAGTCCTCAAATAGGGTTTGAAAAAGTAATTTCTATTGGTGACGCAACTCAGGAAGGTCTTACGGTTACAGTGGAAGACAGAGACGGAAATATGTTGGTTTCATGGTCTTTGGAAAATTATGATCATCAAGAAATTCCGGAACCAGCTAAAGCAGCAAAAAAACCAAAAGATATTGAAACTGTTGAGCAGCTTTACATGCGCGGGTTACATTTGGAACAATATAGACATGCTACCTATGACCCGACGGCATATTATTTGGAAGGACTTTCCCGAGAGGCTAAAGATGTGCGCTGTAATAATGCCATGGGACTTTGGTATTTGAAAAAGGCGCAATTCAAAAAGGCACTTTTCTATTTCGAAGCTGCAATCGAGACCCTTACCCAGCATAATCCCAATCCCTATGATGGTGAGGCATACTTTAATAAAGGCCTTGCACATAGATTCTTGGGTGAGAACGAGAAAGCCTATGCTGCTTTTTTTAAAGCTTGTTGGAATGCAGCCTGGCAGGATGCGGGTTATTTTAATCTGGCGCAATTGGATTGTGCAAAAGGAAATATAGACAAAGCACTGGAGCTAGTGGATAAGGCACTTCTCAAAAATTGGCACAACCATAAAGCGAGGCACTTAAAGGTGATGATCCTTCGCAAAATGGGACGCTTAGAAGAAGCCCAGAATTGGATATCTGATTCCCTTGCAATAGATAAATTTAACTTCGGTGTTCTTTTTGAAGAGTATATCATCAATAAAAATGATGCATCGTTAATTGCTTTTAAAAAACTTCTTCGCGATAACGTACACAACTACATTGAGTTTTCATTGGATTATGCACAAGCTGGATTCTATAATGACTCCATTAGTTTGATGGAAGTATATACCGAAGGTAAAAAAGAAGTATACCCTATGGCCCATTATTTTTTGGGTTGGTATCATGAACAAGCCCAAAATAATGAGGAAGCTAAAAACCAATACCAGAAGGCACAACGAATGCCATCAGATTATTGTTTCCCCAATAAGTTAGAAGAAGTTGTTGTATTACAAAGTGCCGTTGGCATGAATCCTTCTGATTCCAAGGCTTCCTATTATCTAGGTAATTTTTGGTATGCTGCAAGACAGTATGATAATGCTCGAGAATGTTGGGAAACTTCTTTAGCGAATGATGGGATAAATGCCATCTGTTATAGGAATCTCGCTCTCTTCTACTACAACAAATCCAATAAAAAGGAATTAGCGAGAGAATATTTGGAAAAGGCTTTTGAGCTTGATTCAAATAATGCAAGACTTTTGATGGAACTTGATCAGTTGTACAAAAAAGTTAATGTTTCGGTAGACAAACGATTAAAATTGCTAGAGGCGAATCCTTCGCAAAGGGAATCGCGCGACGATCTCTACTCAGAACGTATTACACTATTAAGTTTCAAGGGTGAGTATGAAAAAGCTTTGGAACTTTTGAAAAAAAGACAATTTCATCCTTGGGAAGGGGGTGAGGGTAAGGCGCCCTTTCAACATATTACTATAAATGTTGAGCTAGCCAAAGAATATTTACAGGCAAATGATTTTGATGGTGCAATCAAACATTTGGAAGCTGCTCAAATTTATCCTCATAATCTAGGTGAGGGAAAACTTTTTGGAGCACAGGAAAACGATATTTTTTATTGGTTGGGCTGTACATATGAAAAATTGGAGAATACTGAGAAAGCTGAGGAATATTGGAAAAAGGCATCGGAAGGATTAAGCGATCCAAGTCCGGCAATGTTCTATAACGATCAGCAGCCGGACAAAATCTTTTATCAAGGTTTGGCCTTAATAAAACTAGGTAGAAATGAAGAGGCAAAAGTTCGTTTTAAAAACCTAATTGATTATGGTAAAAAGCACCTTAATGATGAAGTTAAATTAGATTATTTCGCCATTTCATTGCCAGACTTGTTGATATGGGAAGAAGATTTAAATGTTAGAAATCATATTCATTGTCAGTATTTAATAGGATTGGGCGAATTAGGAATGGAAAACTTTGACAAAGCAATTACAGCTTTTAAAAATGTACTCGATAAAGATTTATATCATTTATCTGCACATCTCCATTTTAAAATGGCTCAGCAATGGGAAAATAATTATTTAAGCATTTAAGCATGGACTGCAATTACAAGTTAATAATAGCGCTTTTTTTTATAGTTACAAATAGTGTTTTAGGACAGGAACGACCTAATATATTATGGATAACTATAGAGGATACTTCTCCACAATTCATAGGTGCTTATGGTAATACCGAAGCGCGTACTCCAGTCATTGATCAACTTTCAAAAGAGGGTGTGCGCTTTACTAATGCTTTTTCGACAGGAACGGTATGTTCTCCCAGTAGAAGTGCAATTATTACTGGTGCTCGCACCTACGAGATGGGTACGGGACATCACAGAAGTGCTTTTCCTATACCTGATTATATTCATGGTTTTCCTTATTACATGAAAAAACAAGGATATTATGTAACTAATAACCGCAAGACAGATTACAATGTGGCCAATGTCAAAGAATTTACACAAGAAACTTGGCATGAAAGCTCAAATAGAGCTGGATGGTGGGGGCGTAAAGGGAGCGAACCCTTTTTTGCTGTTTTTAATTTTGCAGAGTCGCATCAATCAAGGACCATGACTAATAGTTATGAGTGGTATTTGAAGCACGTTTTAGAACACTTACCCAAAGAAAATCAAATTGCTGAGGATGCGTTTACGATGCCTCCTTTTTATAGAGATTCTCCCCAAATGAGAAAACAATTTGCCCGCGTATACAATTCTATAAAATTAACAGATTTACGCATAGGAAAACTTCTTCAAAGATTAGAAAAGGACAATTTAAGGCAAAATACCATTATCATATTTTATGCTGATCATGGCGAGGGTATTCCAAGGGGTAAGACAAACGGGATAAACCTAGGATATAGAGTGCCATTTATCATATGGTTTCCAGAAAAATTTAAACATCTATCCCCTTGGGGGACAGGGGGTGTAGTTTCGGATGAACTTATAACCTTTGAAGACCTTGCCCCTTCAATGGTAAGTTTAGTCGGTGGAAGAGTACCTGATTATATGAACGGACGTATTTTAATGGGAAATAAAAGAAATACACCAACAGATTATGTAATACTTTCATCTGATCGGGCAGATAATGGTAATGATTTAGTACGAAGTATTACAGATGGCACCTACATGTATTCTCGAAATTATATGCCTTTTGTACCAGAAATGCGCTATCTGAATTATGTAGAAATAGCAGAGATTACACAACAAATGAGAGATGATTTGCAAAATGATCTTCTTAATCCCTTACAGCGGAAACTCTTTTCTCCACGTTCTCCCGAGGTCCTTTTTAATATTGAAGAAGATATTTGGGAAACAAATAATCTAATTGATAGTAAGGGTACTAGAAAAATTCTAAAGACTATGCGCACCCAACTGGATGAAAAACTTATAAAATCGCATGATATCCATTTTCTTCCAGAGTATGAAATTGAGAAAATATCAAAAAACACCACACCTTATGAGTATAGAATGGGAGCTGAATATCCCTTTAAACAGATTTATTCAGCTGCGTCAATATCAGGTAAAAAAGGAGAAAGTGTAATCCAGAAACAAATTGAACTGTTAAGTAGTAAAAATAAGATTGTCCGGTATTGGGCAAGTATGGGATTAATGTCGCAGGAAAAGGGTCTACTTGACAAATATCAAACTCAGCTTATAAATTTTTTGGAGGATGACTACGAGCCAGTAAGTATTAATATGGCGACAATATTATTTCAAAAGTACAATGATGTAATTGCCAAAAAGAAACTTATAGCGTATTGTAAAAGCAAAGATTCCCATTTGGTATTGATGACCATCAATAATTTACTTTATGTTGATTATAAGGAGCCTTTTATTGAAACTGTACAATTTGTAAATGCACTAACCACTCACAAAAGATTTGTGAAAGACGCTTGTAAGGATTTCTTGCATATCACGGGAGTTACTAATTATTAAAATGAAAAATCAATGTTTCCAGTAACAAATTTACTACTATCGTTTTTCGTTTTGAACGCATTTTTAGTTTTCGCACAAGAAATCAAAATTGGAAAAGAAAAACCCAATATCGTACTGATTTATGTTGATGATTTAGGGTATGGAGATATCGGTGTGAACGGAGCTATTGGGGTCAAAACCCCAAATATTGATAAATTAGCAATCAAAGGCATCAATTTTACCGATGCCCATGCCACAGCGGCTACATGCACACCATCACGTTATTCCCTGCTAACTGGTCAGTATGCCTTTAGAAATAAAGCTCATATTATAAATGGTGATGCCCCTCTTATTATAGACACAGAGATGCGAACCTTGCCAGATATGCTAAAAGATGCGGGCTATACTACTGGGGTTGTTGGCAAATGGCATTTGGGACTTGGAAATGGTAAAGCTAATTGGAATGGCACGGTAAGCCCAGGTCCAAAAGAAGTAGGTTTTGATTATAGTTTTTTGATTCCAGCTACAGGAGATCGTGTACCAACCGTATACTTGGAAAATCAAAAGGTTGTAGGGCTAGATTTAAATGACTCTATAGCGGTAAGCTACACAACACGTTTAGACGGTTATCCTATCGGTACAGAACATCCTGAATTATTAAAACAACACACCGATGGCCAACATCTAGGAAGTATTACAAATGGTATAAGCCGTATAGGTTACATGAAAGGCGGTAAAAGCGCACTTTGGATCGATGAGGAAATTCCTTTTGTACTTACAAAAAAGGCCAATAGCTTTGTTGATATCAACAAAAAGAATCCTTTTTTCCTCTTTTTCTCGCTACATGATATTCATCAGCCTAGAATTGCAAATATCAAATTTGTGGAAGCTAGCATTATGGGACCGCGAGGCGATGTCATCGCGCAAATGGACTGGTGCGTTGGACAAATAATAGAGAAGTTGGAAAAGTTGAACCTTGTGAATAACACCATGATCATCTTTACCAGTGATAATGGCCCCATACTGGATGATGGTTATTTGGACTATGCACGTGAACTTGTTGGAGAACATAAACCTGGAGGAGTGTATCGAGGTTCCAAGTATTCTATTTACGAGGCTGGAACACGGATGCCAACAATTATTTCTTGGCCAAAAGCGATACGTCCGGGTACCAGTCACGCACTGCTCTCTCAAGTGGATTTATATGCGTCTTTAGCCAAGTTAGTAGGTCAGAAACTTAAAAAAGAGGATGCAGTTGATAGCGAGGAACATCTGAAGGCCTGGTTGGGTAAAAAGACAAAGGGTAGAGAAATATTGTTAGAAGAAGCCTATGCGTTTGGACTACGAATGAATGATTTCAAATATATAATGCCTAAAAAGAGCAATAAAATTCCTCCATGGATCACAAGAAAATTTGTTGACCCAGGCTTCAGCATCGAGCCTCAACTTTTTAATTTGAAAACAGATCCTTCGGAAAGTAAAAATATTGCTTCAGAACATCCTGACATGGTAAATAAAATGCAGAGGCTACTTAATAACATACTTGAACCAAATGAGTCAAAATAGAGCACTAAATCATTCCAAAAAGACAATAGAATCTTGGCACCTCATCCTTTTTTTTATTGTACTGATTTTACTCAGCTCTGGATGTGGTCCTAAACAAGAAAACACCATTTCATTGGAAGGTGAATGGCAAGTGAAATTAGATTCATTGAGTATAGGAGAAACTGAAAATTGGGCCAATGATAGTTTTCAAGGTTTGCCTATCAATTTACCTGGCACGTTGGATGATGCCGAAATAGGGAAACCAAATACTCTAAAACCCGAACTAAACAATTATGTGCTATCTAATTTAACGCGTAAATACCAATATATAGGGAAGGCGTGGTATCAAAAAGAAATAGAAATACCAAGCAATTGGAAGGGCAAGAAAATTGGCCTAACAATAGAGCGGGTTATATGGGAGTCCACTGTTTTTGTGGACGGAAAAGAAATAGGAAAAGCTGAAAGCCTGATTGGAAGCCACGAATACGATCTAACCGAGGCACTCTCGCCCGGCAAACATCTGCTAACCATCCGTATAGATAATAGTAACAAATATCCGTTGATTAATGTGCCTGGAAACAAGTACCCCGATCCAATCAATCAAGATATGGCTCATGGTTACACCAATCATACTCAGATAAAATGGAATGGTATCTTGGGAGACATTACGTTAGAAGCTGATGGAAAAAATGCTCCCTTTAATCTTCAGGTATATCCAGACTTGAAGAATAATGCACTACAAATTACCTATGAGCAAGAAAAGATTAGTGAAACCGAGATGGTTTTTGAGCTAGTGGATGCTAAGGGAGAAAAATTGTATGCCGAACCTATTGGAAATATAGAAAAGGAAGCAAACGTAATCAGCTTTCAAATCGAACGCCCTCAGGAATTGAAATATTGGGATGAGTTCAATCCCAATATTTACGAGGTAAGGATTATTTCAGGTATAGATACTTTAAAGACCTCTTTTGGTTATAAAGAAATTGCTCAACAAAATGGAGACCTTACCTTAAATGGTAAACGCATTTTTTTAAGAGGAAATCTGGAATGTTCTATTTTTCCACTAACCGGTCATCCGCCTATGGAAAAAGAAGGTTGGGCAAAACTAATACATCAGGCAAAAGCTTATGGGTTGAACCATTTACGCTTTCACTCCTGGTGCCCCCCAAGAGCTGCCTTTGAAGCAGCCGATGAGGCAGGTTTTTATTTTCAGGTAGAACTTGCCCATTGGAGCCTTCGCGTGGGAGAGGATAAAAAAACCACGGAATTTTTAAGAAGAGAAGCGGATAAATTATTAAGGGATTATGGTAACCATCCATCTTTTATCCTGATGGCATTGGGTAATGAGTTGCAAGGGGATATTACACTATTGAACCAAATAACGGCTGAGTTAAAAGAAAAAGATAATCGCCATTTATATGCAACAACTGCGTTTTCGTTCCAAAAGCCGGCTGGCCAGCGTCCAGAACCCGAGGACGAATATTTTATAGCACAATGGACTGATAAAGGTTGGATACGTGGTCAAGGTATTTTCAATAACAAAGCCCCCCATTTTAATACAGATTATTCAAAGAATAGCGGGCATGTTGAAATCCCACTAATTTCTCATGAAATAGGACAGTATGCAGTGTATCCCGATATGTCCGAAATTTCGAAATATACTGGCGTTTTACAACCTTTGAATTTTATTGCAATACGTGACGATCTGAAAAATAAGGGACTGCTAAATTTTGCCAATGATTTTACAAACGCATCTGGAAAATTAGCGGCCTTATTGTATAAAGAAGAAATAGAACGTGCTTTAAAAACTCCCAGTTTTGATGGCTTTCAATTATTACAATTGCAGGATTTTCCCGGTCAAGGCACAGCATTAGTGGGTCTTCTGAATGCCTTTTGGGAGTCTAAAGGGATAATTTCTGCAGAGGAGTTTCGAAAGTTCAATAGTGAGGTTGTACCACTTATTCGTTTCGAAAAAGCAGTATACGAGTCAGGAGAACGATTTAGCGCATCAGTTGAGGTAGCGAATTTTTTTAAAGAAATGCAAGCCCAAACTCTAGATTGGACAATTAAGGATGCTGTAGGGAATACGATTAAAAAAGGAACATTAAGTAATGTCAATTTAACAATAGGCAATAATCAAGATTTAGGTATAATCGACATTCCTATTCAGACCGATAATGCTCAACACTGGATAGTAACGGTTTCTTTAAAAGACTCTGCTTATGAAAATAGTTGGTCCATTTGGGTATATCCAGAAGAGGTGTCTATAAGTTCTAAAGAGGTTTTGGTTACTGCCTCCATAGACGAAGCGACCGTTGCACTAGGGCAAGGGCGGAAGGTTTTGCTGAATCCCAAACCAATATCTCTTGAAGGAATAGAAGGTCGTTTTGTGCCTGTGTTTTGGAGTCCGGTACATTTTCCTAACCAACCTTCTACTATGGGTTTATTGATGGATGACAAACACCCAGCCTTAGCAAAATTTCCAACTAGTACCCATACCGACTGGCAGTGGTGGAATCTTTGTATCAATTCAAAATCCGTTAGTATTGATTCATTGAATGTAGATCCTATCGTGCGAGTAATAGATAATTTTGTAACAAATCGAAGTTTATCAAATTTATTTGAAGCTAAAGTAGGCGAGGGCAAACTTGTTTTTTCTTCTATTGACTTATTGTCAGACTTAAAGAATAGGCCCGTGGCTAGGCAATTAAGACACAGTCTATTAAACTATATGGAAAGTGATAATTTTGTACCATCAAAATCACTTAATATCGATTCTTTAGAAAGTGTGCGTTTGAATAAAAGTCAAAATAATTTTTCTACAAAAGATATTTATGATTAAAGTGAGCTTTTAAAATAAGCTTTCAAGCGACTTATTGTTAATACCAATTAATTTGGGGTCAAAATTCATACGGTTTTTTAATAATCTTGCGTATACACTTCTAAAGTCAATATCATATACTAAATCTCCATTACTTAAATTTTGTAGATCTGGATTTTTACCAATAATCTGTCCGTTAGAATTACCACTTATAATAAACATTGGGGCAGCAGTACCATGATCAGTTCCGCTACCATTATCTTTGACTCGTCTACCAAATTCAGAAAAGACCACAATTGTTGTGTCTTGCATCAAATTAGCCTGTTTCATGTCTTTGTAAAAACTACTAATCGCACTGTCTAATTCGGTAAGACGTCGTTTATGCAATGGTATTTGATTATCATGGGTATCAAAGCCTCCTAACGATGTATAATAAACTTTTGAGTTGAGGTTACCTTTTATTAATCTGCCAATCCATTTTAAATGATTCGCCAGTTTGGATTTAGGATAGGTGAGCTCTTCTTTTGATCTACCTAAAGCTTCCTGAATACTTTCAGAACCTTCTGTTACAGATTGTGCAATTTTCATTACAAAATCTAGTTGTGGGTTATCATCTAATTTAGATTCTTTAGCTGTGTTCCCACGGACTTTAAAACTATTTGGATTTTTAACTGTAATTGTATTAGGTACTTCTCCCTTAAATGCCAAATTATCTATTGCATCAATGTTAATTCCCGCGGTAGGAGTATGATCTTTACATTGTAAATCAAGAAAGCGTCCTAACCAACCATTAGTTAAGTATTGGTCCGCTTCAGATGCTGTTTGCCAGATTTCTTGACTCCTAAAATGTGACCTATTGGGATTTGGGTATCCTACATTTTGAATTATTGTCAAGTCGCCATTTTGTTGAATATCTCCTAGTCCCTTCAAGTCAGGATGTAGACCCATACCCTGATTCTTAGCAATTACTTGATCTTGTTTAATTCCAATTTTGGGCCTAAGGTCATAATAGATAGGATCAGAAAATGGTATATACGTATTTAAACCATCGTTACCTCCATTCAATTGTACAAATACCAAACAGTGATTTTCTGATGCTTTTTGTTTTTGTCTTGCGAAAGCATATAAAAATTCAGGCAAGACAAGTGCACCACCCGTAAATGTTCCTGTAATCGATAAGAAAGTTCTTCTTTTCATAATAGGAGATTTTTATTAAACTAACTGAAATTCTGGCATTTTGATTATGTAATTAAATAAACGAAGTATGGCATTTTTAGCTCCTTTACTTTTTGGATCAAAATCGTATTTTAATAAAGCTTGCATATCATCCATAGTAGAGTCATTTGTTTGAAATACTAACCTTTCGCTAAACATTTTTATCACATCCTTATTGGTCTTAAGATTTTTATCAATCGCTATTGTGGGTTCATAAGTAGTCTGTTTCATTTTTTTTCTGGCAACGACAATTCCTCTTTTGTTAATATTGAATCCTCTACAGAACAAGTCTGCAACCCTGTGACGTTGTAAATAAGTCTGTGATGTCAGCCATGAATTTCCTCCATCCCAACCTTTGACATTGGGCTGATCATAAAGGTCCATACTCTGTTGTTTTAAAAAACTAACAATCGCCTTTGATTCTAATTTATCCAATGAGAGTTCATGCACTAGTTGCAACGCATAAATTAATGGGTCTTTAATCTTACTACCTGCAGTATTTTTTTCATACTCCTCGGTAAAGATCTTTGTTAGAAAAGGTTTTAGTTCATAATTCTGTTCTCTTAGATAGTCCCCGTAGTATCGTATGAGCTCATCATCTGGATTATCATAAATAAACCATTTTAAAATCTTTTTTGTAATTAAGTAAGGAGTATTTTTTTGTTCAAAAATTATGTCTACAATATCATCAGCCTTGAAGTTTCCTGTTCTACCTAAATAACTAATCACTTCGTTTGATTCCTGTTTTTTTCTGTATTTGGCGGATGCATCGCCTAGACCTAATCCTGCTAGGGCTTTAGCTCCATTTTTAATATCGTTTTCGCTATAATTACCTATTCCTAAGGTGAATAACTCCAATAATTCTCGACTTAGGTTTTCGTTAATTCTGCCTTTTTTGTTATCGGTATTATCAAGGTATTGTACCATCGCATTGCTTTTGACCATTTTTTTAGTAAGCTCTTTATAATTACCAAAAGCATTTTCTTGCAGCGTCATATGGTGCTGGTATATCCAACGTGTATTTTTTACTTTTTTGCTAGTTACAACAAAATGATTGTGCCAAAAACAAACCATTTTTTCCCGGAGTGGGTAGGGGCTGTTGCGCATTTTGTCAACCCACCAAATTTTCAATGGTATGCTATTTTGATATTTTTGCCGAAACTCTTTTTTTTTGTCAGCTGATGCGTTTCTATATGCTTTTCGAAGTTCACGTATTTCCTTTAAAGTTTCAGGAAAATCATCTAAAAACGATGGCTCTTGCCTATCGATTTTCGTCCGAAAGGATTTTTTTAAAAAGGCATTAATACCAAGCTTTTTTATTTGCTTTGATTGTCTTGAGGAGTATCCTAGGCGAAGAGACCATAAAACGGTAGTATCCATAAGTAGCGTTTTTAATACTAGTTAGACTATATAAAACGAAATAGGTTTATTCTTTATTTTGAGTTACCAATCATATCTGGAGTGGCGACTGTCCTAAAACCTAAATGTTCCGCTCCAGTATCAATGCTCGTCGCCATTCGAGCGGAAACTCTATAGCTTGAGCAATATGTGTCATGACATAAGAACGATCCACCCCGTATCGTTTTTTCTTCTGCATAAGGATTCACTGGATTATATGATTTATTTGGTCCTCGAGGGTTGTTTTTTACCTCTATTTCTTGAGCCAATTTCGTATAATAATTATAGTCGTACCAATCTTGAGTAAACTCCCAAACGTTACCCGTCATATCATATATTCCGTATGCATTTGGTTTGAAAGATTTTACAGGAGCAACTTTTTCATATCCATCTCTTTTAGTATTTAATGTTGGAAAAATACCTTGCCACGTATTGGCCATTGTATTTAAAAGTTTAGGATCATTGCCCCATGTATACACCAAATTATCTTGTCCTGCTCTCGCCGCAAGTTCCCACTCAGCTTCAGTAGGGAGTCTTCTATTGGCCCATTTACAATAAGCTAAAGCATCTTCATAAGCAATATGTACTACGGGATAGTTATCCATCTCTTTAATTGAACTGCCTTTACCATACGGATGTTTCCAATTAACACCTAACTGCCATTGCCACCATTGCGAATAATTGGTGAGATCAGAAATTTCTTTTGCATTGCATTTAAAAGAAAGTGAACCGGGTTGTAATAAAGAATCATGAGGCTTTTCTATCCCAACTGGCAACTGTTTCTTTATTTCCTCCCAATCGATTTTTCTTTCAGCTACGGTTACATAATCTGTTGCTTCAACAAATTTTTTGAACTGTTTATTAGTTACTTCTGTGATATCCATAAAAAAACCATCAACCGCTACTTTATGACGGGGTTTCTCGTCAGGTCGCGCTGTTTTGTCAGTAGTTGATGCTCCGCGCTCATATACGGCACCAGGTATCCACACCATTCCAGCGGGTGTATTGATTTTTTCTGAAGTTTCATTGGCAGGCCCCATTGAAATTGAATTAGAAGGACTTACCTCCTTACAATTAAGAATCATTCCGATGGTAATGGCCGCAATTAAATATTTAATAGTTCTAAACATTATATGTTAAAATATAAATTTAATTGAACAAGAATTATAGTTTAATTCCAATTTAACACATTGATAATATGAATGTTCACCTTTTAGTTAACCCATAGTAGTGGAAAACGAATAGGCATATTTCTGATAACCTCTTTATTATCAAAATTAGAAGGAAGTGACTCCCATTGAGATAAATATGAATTATTGTCAAAGTACAAGCCAGTAAATAGTAGTGAAGGATGTCTAACTGGCCATTCATTCCAATACATAACATCTTTTTGATAAGGCCATTTACTTTTATCGCTTATAAAGGGATATAGAAATGATACTCCCAGGCTTATGTTTTTCTTATCAGATGTAGTGAATTCAAAAAGATTATCAGATTGGGTTGAGGCAACTTGGCAAATTGCCGTCATTGCATCTAAAACAAACAAAGAATAACCATAAGGTTTTGTTCTTTCTAGTTCTTTCGGAAATGAACCATTAGAGGCCATTTGTTGGGGTAAGAGTACTTCTTTATACATGGTTCTACAGTTATTTAGCACATCTTCATTGTCAGTTAGATCAGCAAAAACGGCAGCCTGAAGTGCCCAGCATACACTGTGATTATTTCCGTTATCTCGCTCTTTGATCCCATATTCATGAGTTGTAATCCATTTTAAATAAGTCGCAAACCATTCCTTCATTTTTACAAGGTCATTTTCGGCAACAACACTAGAATTTTCTATTGCCATAATTGCTTTAGCCACTTCCATTAAATGGATCGTATCTATAATGCCTATTCCTCTGCCAGTAACTCTCCCTGAAATTGCCTGTCCATAGAGTAGGTTCGGATTCATATATGTTGCTTCATCTATAAACCACGCTTTTAAATGAGGGAGTAATAGTCTAACATACTCTTCATTTTTCGTTATAATATAAGCAGAAGCCAGCGCACCCGAAATTTGACTGAATCGAATCATCGCTTCACGGTGTGCAGTAAAATTATTAGGGTTGGTTACTCCATCTTTCCTTATGTACGGAGCCTTAGGATTTTCAGGATCAGGCCACCAGTAATCACCCTCTGAGTAAAAGTCATGTATGCCCCCGGCACTTCGTTCACAAATACTGTCTGTGACAGTAATTGGTTGCAAATTAGTATACTTTTTGGCAAGTGCTAATACACGTTCTTTTTCAATTTTTATAAGATTGAAATGTGTTTTCTTGTTAGAATCTTTACATTGATTTAAAAGAAAAAAGGCAATAGTAATTACAAAGAAATATTGGTTTTTGGAGACATTATTTATTTTGAAATTAGTCATCAAGTTTTATTGTTAAAAACGTTCCTTTAAAACTTTGATTTAATACAGTTACTTCGATTTCTTTAGCATCTTGTTCGGGTATGATTTCAATTGCTGCTTTTCCATTAGCCATAGCGATTACTTCACTGCCAGTTGGAGTACCTTGACTTCTCAAGGTTTTCCCGCCGGTCAAACATTGAAAATAAACTTTGTTTTCATAATCCAAGCAACGTAGCCCATTACCGTCAATAGCTGTGGCGGTAACAAGAATATTTCCGTTACTTAATTTTGAAGATGAAAGGATGAGTTCCCTAGCTTTATCATTTTTAATAAAACGGTAGTTAATTTCTAATGTGTCATTTACCTTTTTACCATTGCGATCAGTACCAATGGCAATTAAGGTATTTTTACCTTCTTTAAAGTTAAGTGTCCAGTTTAAACCTGCCGCGGGAAATTTTTTAGTATCTCGTTGTTTGGTACCGATACTTTTTCCGTTTAAGGCTAATTCAACATCTGGGCAGTTACTATAAACACTAATATCTCGGGCTAGTTCTTTTGGTCCTTGTCGTTCTGTCCACGTATGAGATTCTATATATGCAAAAGGCTCTTCGCTCCAATAACTCTTAAAAACATAAAAAGCATCTTTGGGGTCGCCATTACGATCAACCAATCCTTTTTGATTTACATACGGTATATCGTTTTCTGGTCGAAGTGGAGTACCAAAGTCTTTAAATGCCCATTGCGCATTACCAACAAAGGACGAATCATTTTCTGTTATTCTTAAATGCCAATCAAATAAATCTACAATGTAATTTTCACTCCAATCACCAATTTGAGCAATGTTGGCAACTTTGGTTTGTACGATAGCTTCTTCCCAACCATCTGCTTTTATAAGTCCTTCACCTGTTATAGGGTTTTCGGTATGGCGCCCTACATGGCTAGAACCACCATATTCAGTATGTATAAAATGAGGGTATTGCTTTTTGTATAAATCGATTGCTTTCTGATAACTTTTATAACTACCTGAATACCAGCCTGACCAAATAGAAGGAGAAAAGACATCAACAATATCAGCACCTTCATAATATTTTCTTATTGCCGTTTTTCGAGTCGGGTCTAATTGGTGAGCAATTGAATTTAATTCCCGCAAATAGGTATTTATTTTTTCTCGATCATCTCCGTTTTCAAAATCAGGCAACCAATAAATTTCATTACCCAAAGACCATAGAATAATACTAGGATGATTATAATTTTGGGTTATAATCTCTTTTAACATCGTTTTGGTATTAGTCTTCCAAGTTTCATTGCCAATGCCCCCGCGACACCACGGTAACTCATCCCAAACCAATAGCCCAAGTTCATCACAAGCCTTATAAATTTCAGGATCCTGAGGATAATGAGCTAATCGCACAAAATTTGCTCCCATTTCCTTGATAAGTTCTATATCCTTACGGTGTTGACTGTTGCTCATTGCTGCTCCAACACCAGCATGCTCTTCGTGTCTGTGAGTTCCTCTTAATAATAAACGTTTACCGTTTAAATAAAAAGCACCATAATCTTTAAACTCAAACCATCTAAAACCTACACGATCAGAAATTTCGTCAATAACTGTTTCCTTATTTTGTAGTGATACCGATAGGGTGTAAAGGTTTGGAGTTTTTGTATCCCAGAGTTTAGGGTTCTTTATATTAGGAAAGTCAATTTCTGCTATTCCATTGGATACTGTAAAACTATTTTGTGATACTACATTACCTTTATTATCAGAAAGTACTGCTTTTACTTCAAGACTGTTGTTATCATTGGTAGAATTTGTTATTGCAACAGTCGCCTTCAGCGATGCGCTATCTTCAGATACCGTTGGAGTAGTGATTTTTAGATTGTTTAAATTTGTTTTAGGTATGGTTAAGAGCCACACATCTCTTGTGATTCCTCCAAAAATGAAGAAGTCACTTTTTTGTGATGGGATTACTTCTGGGTTATAACCATTATCAACGCGAACTAATATTTCATTATCACCATTTTTTACTTGGTTGGTAATATCGATACTAAAACCTATATATCCGCCAGTATGACCTCCAACCTTTTTTCCATTTACATAAATTTCACTAGTAATATTTACACCTTCAAAGTACAACTGATATAGTTGATCAGTGTTAATAGAGGGGATGTTTAAGTCCTTTTTATACCAGCTCGCGCTTCGTCTATAACCGGCTTCTGTGTCGGTTGCATCAAGTGCATTCCAGGTATGTGGTAAACTTATATCAACCCAGTAATCCTTTTCTAAAGCAGCGCTTAAATTTGTAGTATTATTCTCCAAATACAACCAGTTTTCGTTGATGTTAGTTCTGCTTCTTTGACCACCTTTTTGATTAGTTGCTGAATTGCAGCTTAGTAGGAGCAGACTAACTATAATTAACGCTGTGAATTTTATAGGAATGTTTCTAGATATCATTAGTTATAAATCTTTTAGTCTTAAAGCCGTTTGCAAAAAGTAATAATCACCATATATTATTGGTTCGTCCATTTCTGATTTCTGTGAATAGTCCCCCGAGCTATGATCTAGGATAAAGGGTATTTTCATTTCTTTTGGTAAAATATAATTGGTAGATCTTAAGCTATTAAGCACTTTTTTGCTGTAGTTTAAATAAGTTTGATCTTGGGTGTATTCATAAAGTTCTACAAGGGCTGAGGCTGTTATGGCAGCTGCTGAAACGTCTCTTGGAGAATTTGGTATTGCGGGATCATCAAAATCCCAATATGGGATACCGTCTTCAGGTAAATTTTTATGATTTATAAAAAAATTGGCTGTTGCCTTTGCCTGTTCAAGGTACTTAGGATCTCTTGTATACCTATATGCCATTGTAAAACCATTGATAGCCCATGCCTGTCCTCTTGCCCATGCTGAATCATCATTAATACCTTGGTGAGTTACTCTCATTCGGACATCTCCAGAAATAGTATCATAATCTAATACATGCCATGTACTATGGTCTGGTCTGAAATGATTTTTTAATGTGGTATTCGCGTGTATAACCGCTAATTTGTGGAAAGAACTATCTTTTGAAATTTTTGTTGCTTCAAATAGAAGTTCAAGATTCATCATATTATCAATTATAACAGGAAATTGCCATTTCTCTTTACCAAAGTCCCATGAGCGAATACTCCCGATTTTTTCATCAAATCGCGTACTAAGTGTTTGGGCACTTTTAACTATTATATCCTTGTAATCGTTATCATTATTGTGTTTTAGACCGTTTCCGAAACTGCAAAATACTTTAAAACCCATATCGTGGGTTCTATCATTAAACTTTTCTTTTTCGATAAAAGCGGTCCATTCTTCTGCTTTTTTTTTGAATGTTTCTTCCCCTGTTAATTCGAATATTTGCCAAAGCGCTCCTGCATAAAAGCCACTGGTCCAATTACTGGAGGGAACTTTTTTTATTGTTTTGTTTTTAGGATTATAGCTTCTAGGGAAGGCTGTGGAATCAACTTGATATTTTAAAAATTGTTGATATCTAAGTGCTAAAAGAGAGTCAATCGTTAAGGGCTGATCATTGTTTTCCTCATAACTTTTGTTCTTACCGTTGCAAGAAATAAATAGATAAATGGTCAAGACACAAAAAATGAACTGAATTATTTTAGATGACTGTATGCGATAATTAGACTTTATCATGTGGCAAAAGTGAAATTAGTATTTGCAGCAGTGTAATGTATCCTGAACTGTGCTGCCTAAATTTGAAGTATGATGGAGCTAAAAAAGGCGTATATTATTTAAAAGAATACACGCCTTTAAACTCAAATAATCTATAAAAAACTCTCTCTTCTTAGTATCCTGAATTATTAGGTAATAAATTGGGATTTCGTTCTAGTTCATCATTGGGTAATGGAAACAAGTAATCCCTTGCTGGATCAAAATTTGGTTGGGGTTCAAGACCAGTAGGGCCAAAAACTTCATTACCAAGTTGACGTCTCTTAATATCATACCAACGCTTAAATTCAAAAGCTAGTTCCCATTTGCGTTCTTCAATTATCAAATCTCTAAACTCATCTTGCGACAGCCCTGCAACGACATCCTCTGGGAAAGCGCCTCCGTTTCGAGCGCGGGCTCTAACTCTATTAACATAACCCGCAGCTTCTGCCGATCCTGGACTAGTTTCATTTAGAGCTTCGGCAGCAATTAGTAAAACTTCTGCATAGCGCATTAGGGCATAGTTTAAACTAGAACCACGACCATTGCCAGCTGAAGTCTGACCAGGAAAACGAGTATATTTTGCGATGTAGGCGCTTTGAATATTTCTTGAATCAAAATCAGGAAATTTTGAGAACGGCTCAACAATTCCATCAAAAATACCGGTGGTATCTAAGCTTACAGCTTTTCTGTAATCTCTTCCGTCCCAAGTATTGTATACTTCGATTGTTGGTACAGCAACGGACCATCCTCCGCCAATATTTCCTTTTTCGTTTGCTCGAATTCCGGTTAAAGCGGGTGTATAATCTCTACCTGTATTTCCATCACTAAAGCCATTAAAGTCTAAGTTTAATAATGGTTCTTTAAGTGATCCTTGCACATCGGCATTGAATAAATCCTGAAAATCTGGTGTAAGTTCAAGCTCAAAAGTACCTTCGTTATCAATTACGAACTTTGCCTCAGCGTATGCATTAGAAAAATCACCAATTGTTAAATATACTGAGGCGAGAAAAGCAGCCGCAGTGGCCTTAGAGGGCAGTGCCCTTGTAGGTTGGACATCTGGTAAATTTGACTTCGCTTCTAACAAGTCACTAATAATGTTTTGGTAAACATCTACAGCCGAAGTCTTAGAAATAGTTCGCGCTTCTGCAATGTTATCAACTGGCCTGTCTAAATAAGGAATATCACCAAATAAACGTACTAAATGATAATAAGTGTATGCCCGAAAAAAATGTGCCTGTGCCTTGATAGGATTAACTTGTTCGGCAGGAAAATCTAAGCCCTCTGCAGCCAAAATGGCTTCGTTTGTTGCTCCAATGACTAAGTACGCTCTAGGCCACAAGGCCGTTACCATACCATTATCATCGGCCATTGTAAAATTATTTACGTCCTGTCTTCTTCCAGGAGTTCCTTGATCTCCAATAGATACCATATCGCTTCGCAACATAATTGGTAATGATAACTTACGCCCCCAATAGGCCTCGGTTGCCATACTACCTATTGCACCATTAATAACGGTTTGTACGTCTTGTGGTGACTGGAAAAAGCCATCTGGAGCGAGCTGCCCTTCGGGTACTTCTTCTAAATCAGAACAACCTGTAAAGAACAATAATAACAGGCTTAAATATGCGAGATTTTTCATAATGACTTTAAATTAAAATTTTAAATTAAGTGATAATGTGTAAGACCTGATATTGGGGTAGCTACCATAATCAAAACCAAGATTAACATTGTTATTTTGATTGCCTTGACTTTGATAACTAGCCTCTGGGTCAGTACCAGGAAAATCAGTGAACGTCAATAAATTTTGACCACTTAATGAAACTCGAAGTCCTTGTAGTCCAAATTTGCCTATCACATCTGTGGGTAAATTGTATCCTAACGCAAGGTTTTTAAGCCTTACATAACTTCCGTCATACACAAAACGTGAATTTATTCGTTTTTCACGTACTTTTGCCGATGGAACATTTGTGTTTGTATTAGCAGGCGTCCAAGCGTTTAAAACCTCGGTTGTAGCATTTGATTCACCAGAAGCCAGTTCCAGAAAAGTGTAACTAAAAATATCTCCACCTATTGCGCCTTGAAAGAATATATTAAGGTCAAAATTCTTATAAGTGAAGGTATTGTTAAGTCCAAAAGTCCAATCCTGATTAGGGTCACCTATTATTTTGCGATCATCACCTGTAATTATACCATCACCATCAAGATCGGTAAATAACTCATCACCCGCTTCGGCACCTTCATATGTACCTTGGCCAGCTGGTACAGCACCACCCTGATAGACTCCTTGATATTCATATCCCCAAAAAACACCCACAGCTTCGCCTTCACGTAATATATGTGTTTGATCTTGTAAAAATGAACCTGGAGCAGAGTCTAAGAAAATATCTTCACCATTAATCAATTTAACTACTTCTACTTTATTGGTAGCCCAGTTTAAGTCTGTTGACCATGTAAAGTTGTCATTTGCTACGTTTAAAGAACTGATAGTTATCTCAAATCCTTTATTATTTATTTCGCCTACATTTCTTAGTGATTCTAATCTCGAAAAACCAATGTATTCTGGTGCTCCAGAGTCACCAAGAATAAGATCTTTAGTATCAATATTATAATAGTCTAAAGTAGTTGTTAAACGATTATCAAAAAATCCAAAGTCGACCCCTATATTAGTTTGATAAGAAGACTCCCACTTTAGGTCTGGATTGGCAAGTTGCTGTGGCACTACTGCGTTTACTGTTTGATCACCGACAGCAGCATAAATTGCATCTAAACTCGCTAATGACTGATATGGATTAATTGAAGGGTTACCAGTTACACCGTAACTAGCACGTAGTTTAAGGTTTGATATTGTATTACTTTCACTCAAAAACTCCTCATTTGAAATATTCCAACCAATAGCACCTGATGGGAAAAATGCGTATTTGTTATTTTTCGCAAAATTAGAAGCACCATCACGTCTAGCAGTAAGAGTTAGTAAATAACGATCATCATATTCATAATTAACACGTGCGAACTGTGATACGATCTCACTTTCGGTTAAATTAGATACTGGTGTTTGGACATTTGATCCAGCAGCTAGATTAAAGTACGATACACTATTACTAATAAAGTTTTGAGATTCTGCACTATAACGCTCCCTTCGTGTTTTTTGATATGAATAACCCAATAATGCGGTAAGACTATGTTTGTCAAAATCTTTATTATAGGTAAGATAGTTTTCAGAAAGTATATCGGTTCCTTTCAATGATTCAATACTCGCGATACCGCCTTGACCACTTGCCTGACCGATAAGGGTACTTGGTAAAAACCGCCCTCTGGTGCGATTCACAGTACTAAAGCCAAAGGTTGTTTTAAATGATAAACCATCAATTAATTCGTAGTCAGCATAAAAGTTAGCGCGATAGTCGTCAGTTGTCGTATCGTCTACACTTTCACGAGCGATAGCGACTGGATTGTCAAATTCATCACCTACTGGATTTGTAGTATTTACTCCATTAGCGTCTTGTATTGGTTGATCTGGAGCGAATCGATAAGCAGTAGATATTACATCTCCGCCACCGCTACCACCACTACTAGCCTGACTTTGTACTCCGTTTTTATTCCCGCGATTCGCAAATGAATTAAAACCTAACTTCAACCTATCAGTTGCTTGAATGTCAATATTACCTAGGAAAGAAAAACGTTCAAAATCAGAATTGATTACAATTCCATCTTGCTTAAAGTAATTTCCAGAAACGTAATAATTTATTTTATCAGATCCTCCCGAAAATGAAAGCTGGTGATTCGAAACACTACCAGTTCTATAAATTAAATCTTGCCAATCTGTATCAACAGGGCCTTGTGTATAAGCTGGGTTAATTTGTTGACGGTAGTTGGCAAACTGGTTTGCATTTAATAAATCTAAGGTTTCGGTTATATTTTGTATCGCATAAGAAGAATTTAATTCTATTTGCATTTTACCTTTAGTCCCTTTTTTGGTTGTAACAAGAATGACACCGTTGGCACCTCTTGAACCATATATTGCGGTTGCAGAAGCATCTTTTAATACTTCTATAGAAGCTACATCATTAGGTTGAGGTATTGAACCACCAATAAAACCATCGACAACAACTAAAGCGGCACTACTTGCACCAATAGAAGTGTTACCTCTAATACGAATATTAATTGGTGCACCTGGCTCACCACCGTTGTTAGATTGTACAGCAACACCTGCAGCACGACCCTGCAGTGCTTGTTCGGTACTTAAAACAGGGAATGCAGAAAGCTCTTCTGATTTTACCGAGGATACTGATCCTGTTATATCTGATTTTTTTGTAGTACCGTAACCGATGACCACAACTTCATCTAGATTTGCTGCATCATCTTCTAGTTGTACATTAATAATGGTATTTGAGCCTACATTAATTTCTTGTGTCTTAAAGCCAATATAACTAAATACAAGAATTGGGTTGTCTCCCTCCACTTGAATACTGTAGTTTCCATCAAAATCTGAGGAAACCCCAATTGTTGTTCCTTTAAGAACAACATTTACACCTGGAAGTCCAAAACCATCATCTTTGGTTGTTATTTTTCCTGTAATGGTCTTCTGCTGTGCATGCAGTATAAGACCAAAAAAAAGCAAGAATAGAGTAATACATATTCTAACTGGTTTAAATTTGTTTTTTATCATTTGATAATTGTTTAGTTTGTCAACTAAAATGAATAATTACAAGACTTAAGATGATTATACAAATCACTAAAAGTATTTCGATAATTACAGTTTTAGTATTATTCGTTTTCACTATTCCAAATGTAAGTAGACGGACTATATCAAAAATTCAAAAAAGGGTATACAATCATCCAGAAATCATAAAAATTCCGTGTAAATAGATGATTTTTGATAATTAGAGAATTTGGTTTTCAGAAAACTTGTTTTGGTAATCTGACGGAGTTTCACCAAATTTTTTCTGAAAACACTTGCTAAAGTACTTAGGGTTTTTGAAACCTACTTTGTAGCTTACTTGAGAGATATTAATTTTATTTTGTTCTAATAACTGTGCTGCACGTTTCATTCTTAATTCATGGATGAATTCGTTGGGGGTGAAATTGGTCCATGCTTTTATTTTAGTAAAAAGAAGGGTTCGACTAATGCCTAACTCAGTACAGAAGTAAGGAATATCAAACTGTTCGTTAGAAATATTATTTTCAACTATTTGAAAAGCTTTTTTTAATAATTGTTCATCAATAGATGATACTGTTATATCGCTTGGCTTCAAATAATTTTCATTAGAAAATTTCTTTTTTAATCTGGATGTTGATTGTAATAAGTTTTGCACTCTTAACTTAAATTCTTTCAAGTTAAAAGGTTTGCTTATATATTCATCAGCCCCACTTTCAAGTCCTTCAAATTTATATACCAATGATGACCTCGATGTTAACAAGACAACTGGTATGTGACTTGTTTTGAGATTTTGTTTTATCTCGGTACAGAGATCTGTACCAACCATTTCTGGCATAATGATATCGCTAACAATTAGATCTGGGACATGCTTAAGCGCTTTTTTTAGTCCAATCTTACCATTTTCGGCCTCAATTACATTGTAGTCCTGATTTAAAAAATCTTTGAGAAATGATCTCAGAGGTTTGTTGTCCTCAACAATCAAAATAGTCTGTTTGTCTTTTTCAACTATTAGGTGATCAAGTCTATTTGCTGCGGTTAAATTATAGTTCTCTAATTGAGATTCATATTGGCTAATATCGTCACTAATCTTGAAGTCTTGCAAAATTTCCCCTTGGGATAAATGCAATTTACCTAATGGAAGTTTTAAGGCAAAAACAGTACCTCTTTGTGATTGATTTTTTACATCAATTGTTCCATGATGGAGGTTAACAATATTTCTAACTATTGACAAGCCAATACCCGTACCTTTGTTATATTCTTCATGAAGTTTGTCATTACCTGGTATTTCAAAAAATCGATCAAAAATCTTGTCCAAGTATTTCTCTGATATGCCAACACCAGAATCTTGCACTTCCACTTCTAAGTGATCATTATTCTTAACGACGTTAATTGTTATAGTGCCACCTTTTGGGGTGTATTTAAAAGCATTAGAAATCAAATTGTAAAAAACACGCTCCAATTTGGCTCTGTCATAGTAAACTAGAATTTCCTGATCTGTAGTGGTAAAATTATAGGTGTAGTTACCTGATTTGGCATACTCCGTGAATGAAAGGTATATTTCTTTTAAAAATTTGACAATATTTCCTTCCGCAGCTCTTAAGTTTAGCTGGTTATTTTCTAGCTTTCTAAAATCCATCAACCTATTAATAAGTTGTAGTAAATGGGTAGCGCTATTTTCAATAACCAAGAGCTTTTTGTATGTTTTGTTACCACCCTTATAATCTTCTAGCAACTGTTGTATTGGACCCAAAATTAAGGTCAAAGGTGTTCGGAATTCATGCGAAATATTAGTGAAGAATTGAAGTTTTGCTTTATTTGTCTGCTCATTTCTTAGATTTTCTATATGCTCTAACTCTAATTCATGCTTCAATTTAGCTTTTGACTTTAAAAAACGAATTAAGAAAAACAACGCTAAACCAATAAGTAGTGCATAAATTGTGAATGCCCACCAGCTTCTCCATGGAGCAGGGAGGACTTCAATTTCGAGTCGAACAACATTCTTATTCCAAACCCCATCATTATTTGCGCCTTTTACTTCAAAAAAATAGGTGCCTGGTTTCTGAATGGTATATGAAGCTTCTGTGTTCGTGGTATTAACCCATTGGTCATCTAAACCCAACATACGATAATCGTACTGGTTGTTTGATGCATTGATGAAGTTAGGAGTTGCAAAAGCAAGGGTAAAGTTTGCTTTATTATATGACAGGGTTATTTTATCTGTAAGCGAAATACTTTTTTTTAAAATCTTTGTTTCATCTTTTACCTTAACTGATTGGTTCATGATTTTGAGATCAGTTAAAATTACCCGTGGCGCATAATCATTTATTATTATGTTTTCTGGATCAAAGAATGAAAGCCCCGATGGCCCACCAAAATACAGGCGATTAGCATTGAGTTTTAGGCACGAATTATCGTTAAACTCACTACTTGACAATCCGTCTTTTTGATCATATATTTTAACATTTTTAGTTTTAGGATTATATTTTACTATTCCTTGATTTGATCCTAACCATAGGTTTTTTTTGTTATCCTGAAGAATTGAGTGTATGGAGTTAATCTGTAAGTCACCTTTTTTTATAATTACTTTTTCGAAAAGGCCATTATTAAATTTGTACAAACCCTTGGCCTTTGTGCCTACCCAGATTGTATGATCATCATCTTCAAAAATGGTCAAAATATCAACTCCCGAGGCTCCTATATTGCTGTAGAAATAATGATTGAAAAGAACATTATTATCCTGAATATCCTCCAATTTAAAGGAATTAAGTCCTTTTTGAGTACCTATCCATATTCGCTCTTCAGAGTCTATAAGAAGGGATCTTATCCGATTATTTGAAAGTGTTAATGGGTCATCAGAATTGTTAGTGAATTGGCGAAAAGTATTGGTTTTTATGTTGTAATGAATTAGTCCGCTTCCAAATGTGCCAAACCACATATTATTTAAATAATCTTTCTTTATAGCGTAAACACCAGATTGTTTTAATATGCGTTCTAACTTCTCAGGAAGTAAATTGGTTAGGACCTTATTGTCTTTGATATCATAGACAACGACTCCAGCATTAAAGGAGCCAATCCACAATTGATCATTATTTATAAAAAGAGACTTTATATTATCACTTGGCACTTTTGGTGTATTGGTTTTATTGATGTAGCTAATATTTTGGAAACTAGGATCGAGTATTGTAATACCGCCTCCCTCAGTACCCAGGTATATATTACTCCTTCTATCGGCAACTATAGAACCTACCACTTTGTAACTTAAAAGGCCTTCTTTAAAATCATTGTCAAAATTTGTGAAGTTGATGTTTGTATCGTCCCATATGGAAACACCACCATAATACTTTCCTATCCAGACAGAACCTTTTTTATCTGTAAAAATGGATTTTACTTTACTTAAATTTTCATTGGTACTGCTCGATATACATTTTAGGCGCCCTTTTGAGTCAAGAATTTTAACACCTTCATATGTTCCAATCCATAGATCATTATTCTCATCAAAATCTAGAGCTCTAACATCTGTGTGTAGATCTTTGTATTCGTTTTGTTCATTAAGAAGCTCAAGCTTTTGCAGCTTTCTATCAAGTTTAAACAAACCAAGATTTTTAGTTCCTATCCAAATAGTGCCATTGTTACTTTCTGCTAAGTCTTGAATATATAACTCTGTTCCTTTTACGTTTGAATTGGCAATTAGATCGAAGTTTAAAAGATTATCAGTCCGGGAATTTAACTTATAGAGGCCTTTGGATGTACCTACCCAAATAGTATTATTTTTAGTTTTGAGTATGCTTAAAATATAGCTGTCTTTAAGGTGTTTTTGACTACTTGTACTATTAATGAAAGAGTTATTATTTGTATTGTAAACAAATAGACCTTTTGATGTTCCAATCCAAATCTCCTCACCAATTTCTTCTAACGCCCAAATTGTATTATCCTTTAGGTTAGAGTTTTTGTCACCATGAAAGAAACGTTTAAAGGTTTTAGTAACCGGATCGTAGCGATTCAATCCGTTATAGGTTCCGATCCAAATTTTACCTTGGGAATCCTCTTTTATTGAAAGAATATCGTCATTACTTATAGATAAAGAGTCGGTAGGATCATTTCTAAAAATTTTAAAACTACTTCCATCATAGAGATTTAGTCCATCTCTGGTTGCAAGCCATATTCTTCCTAATCTATCTTGGTGAATTTGAATTACAGAACTTTGAGATAATCCGTCATTTGAGGTAATACTTCTAAACTTATAGCTCTTGTTCTGGCCATAGGCGTGCGAAGCTATAAGTAGAAATAATAGAAAAAAATAGTGAGTACGACTCATCTAAGGATTATAGTATAGTTTAACAGGTAGGATAAGGAAATCTGTTAAATTAATGGTTTTTTTTACTTTTTATAAAATATTTCAGGAGTTATTTTGAGGGCATTCTATTTTTTAATTGGTAGTTGTACAACGAAGGAATCATCCTAAGTGGAAGTTGTTTTTCACCATTGTGGTAACTAGCATAACTGAAATCTGGTAAGTAATTTTTTGTGATTACCTTTTTATCCATAAGTATTTTTGGAAGTGTCTGTGGGTGTATTATGTTAATACTGAATAATGCAATTAGAATAGATATTTGCTTAGCCTTTACTTCTGAAATCATTTGAATGGTATTGATAAGTAAATATAGAAAGTCTATGGATCGTCATCGTACAAAATCAGGTACATTATTGTACAGTTAGCGGAAATTGATTACAAAAATGAGGTGCAAATGAATTCTTTGTCATAAGTTTAAAAAAGAAGTTTATTTGGCAAGTTTTTTTAAAACTGAATTGATCTAATAAATCATTTTGGTATCCGTTTAAACCTGATAGGGCAGGATACTATAAATTCAGTCAAACAGTACTTTTAAAAAATTGTAGTAATGAAAAGTTGTATTAATAAAAGATGAGCAAAACAGTTGTATTAACGGGAGCCGGTGGAGTATTATGTAGCACTTTGGCCCATGCATTGGCCAAAAATGGATACAAAGTAGCGGTATTGGATCTTAGAGAAGAAGCTGCAGAGAAAGTCGCTAAAGGTATTAACCAAAACGGAGGGAATGCTATTGGTGTTCAGGCAAATGTTTTAGAGATAAAATCACTTCAACGAGCAAAGCAACAAGTTGACAAGGCATTTGGGGCATGCGATATTTTGATTAATGGGGCGGGGGGTAATCATCCTTTGGGAACTACAAGTAATCCTTTTCTAGTAGCCGAAGATTTGATAAATAAAAATGACGAATTCAAGACTTTCTTTGATCTTGATGTAAACGGAATTCAATTTGTTTTTAATCTTAACTTTATTGGTACACTATTGCCAACACAAGTATTTGCAAAAGATATGATCGGTAGAGAAGGTTGTAGTATAATTAACATTTCTTCGATGAACGCATTTACACCACTGACTAAAATACCAGCTTATAGTGCGGCGAAGGCGGCTGTATCTAACTTTACTCAGTGGTTGGCGGTACACTTCTCAAAAGTAGGCGTTCGTGTTAATGCTCTGGCACCTGGCTTTTTCTTAACAGATCAAAATAGAAGCCTATTAACTACAGATGATGGGAGTTTGACACAACGAGGTAATCAAATAATAGAACAAACGCCAATGGGGCGTTTTGGAGAACCAGAAGATCTAATCGGCACAACTTTATGGTTGTGTGGAGATGGGTCAAAATTTGTTACAGGAGTTGTGGTTCCAATAGACGGAGGCTTCGCTGCATATAGTGGCGTATAATTAGTAGATAATGAAGTTACGATTAGAACAAACATGGAGATGGTATGGGCCCAATGACCCAGTCTCTCTATTAGATGTAAAGCAGTCAGGAGCTACAGGTGTAGTGAGTGCCTTGCATCATATCTCTAATGGTCAAGTTTGGCCTGTGGAGGAAATAAAAAAACGAAAATCTGAAATTGAAAAAGTAGGGTTGTCATGGTCTGTAGTTGAAAGTGTTCCGATTCACGAGCATATTAAAACAAGATCTGGAGATTTTGAACTTTATATAGAAAACTATAAGCAAACGCTTTTGAATTTAGGTGAATGCGGTATAGACATAGTTTGTTACAATTTTATGCCTGTTCTAGATTGGACACGAACCAATTTAGACTTTTATGTTGATGACAAATCAACAGCATTGCGTTTTGAAGCATCAGCTTTTGCTGCTTTTGAACTTTTCTTATTAAAACGAAAAGGTGCTGAGAATGATTATAGTGACGAACAGAAAAGGAAAGCTAAAGCGTACTTTGATACAACCTCTTCCGATGATCACAAGCAATTAGTTAATAATATTATCGCAGGACTTCCAGGGGCTGAAGAAGGATACACTTTGGATGAGTTCAATAAAATATTAGATACATATCGCAATATTGGACCTCAAGAACTAAAAAAACATCTGTTTTTGTTTCTATCAGAAATAATACCGGCAGCTGAAAAAGCAAGTGTATTAATGTGTATTCATCCAGACGATCCACCTTATCCTATTCTTGGACTGCCGCGGGTAGTAAGTACTGAACAGGATATCGTTGATATTTACAATGCAGTGGACAGTCCAAATAATGGGCTAACATTTTGCACAGGTTCTTTCGGTGTAAGAGCTGACAATGACTTGGCAGGCATGGTAGAACGTTTGGGGCATCGCATACACTTTATTCATTTAAGGAGCACCAAAAGAGATAATGAGGGGAATTTTCATGAAGCAGATCATTTAGATGGCGATGTAGATATGTATGCCGTAATGAAGGCTTTAGTAAATGAACAACAAGCTAGGTCAGCATCAGGTCGTAAGGATCTTCGTATGCCTTTTAGACCAGACCACGGTCATAAAATGCTCGATGACTTAAATAAAAAAACAAACCCAGGTTATTCAGGAATTGGAAGATTAAGAGGCTTGGCTGAATTAAGAGGGTTAGAATTAGGAATTAGACGATCATTACAACAATAACATAAAATAAGAAACAACGAATATGTCAACTACTTTTGAAACGCGATATGCATCAAGTCCGCAAGCAGTAAAACAATACGACACTAATCAGTTAAGAGATGAATTCTTGATCCCCGATTTAATGCAAAACGGAAAGATCAAATTCGTATATACACACTATGATCGTTATATGGCTGGTGGAGCTGTACCAACTTCAGATTTACGATTAGAAACCATTGACCCTCTAAAAGCGGAGTTTTTTCTAGAAAGACGAGAGTTGGGAATTATTAATGTAGGAGAAGCAGGCAGTATTACAGTAGATGGTGAAACATATAAAATGAACCATAAAGATGCCTTGTATATCGGGAAAGGTGCAAAAGATGTTGTATTTAAAAGTGATGATGCTCAAAATCCTGCAAAGTTCTATATGAATTCTGCACCGGCTCATAAAACCTATCCTACCAAAAAGACGAGTCTTGCTGAAGCGAATAAAATTGAGTTGGGAACCTTAGAAACTGCAAATCATAGAACGGTAAGCCAAATGATTATTGGTGGAATTGTTACAACATGCCAATTACAAATGGGAATGACTGAGCTTAAAACAGGAAGTGTTTGGAATACCATGCCCGCTCATGTTCACGATCGACGAATGGAAATCTACTTCTATTTAGATGTACCAGAAGATCAAGCAGTATGTCATTTTATGGGACAACCACAAGAAACTAGGCATATATGGATGCACAATCATCAGGCGGTAATATCTCCACCATGGTCTATTCATTCAGGTTCGGGAACATCAAACTACACGTTTATATGGGGAATGGCTGGTGAGAACTTGGATTATGGTGATATGGATGTTGCTAAAATTACAGATTTAAGATAGAACGAATGTCAACAAACTTATTCGATATAAAGGGCAAAATAGCATTAGTGACTGGTAGTACACATGGTCTGGGTATGGCTATGGCAAAAGGATTGGGTGCTGCAGGAGCAACAATTGTAGTTAATGGTAACTCATCACAAGAAAAAATTGATCATGCTGTTAAAGAGTATGAGAGCTTAGGAATTAAGGCCATTGGCTACAAGTTTAATGTAGCGAATGAGGATGAGGTCATACACAATATCAAGACCATTGAGGACGAAATAGGTCCTGTTGATATTTTGATCAATAATGCAGGTATCATAAAACGAACACCACTTGTAGATATGGAAGTGGATGATTTTAAGCAGATAATTGATGTTGATCTCGTAAGTCCTTTTATTGTATCAAAGCATGTGGTTAAAGGAATGATGACAAGACGATCGGGTAAGATAATTAATATTTGCTCAATGATGAGTGAGCTAGGCCGCAATACTGTTGGTGCTTATGCGGCTGCAAAAGGAGGTTTAGTGATGCTTACTAAGAATATGGCTACGGAATGGGCACGATTCAACATACAAGTAAATGGGATTGGTCCGGGTTATTTTGCCACTTCTCAAACCGCACCAATACGTGTCGATGGACATCCTTTTAATGAATTCATTGTAGGTAGAACACCAGCTGCAAAGTGGGGAGATCCTGATGATCTGGCTGGGGCGGCTATTTTTTTATCATCAAAAGCAAGTGATTTTGTGAATGGTCATATTCTGTATGTTGACGGTGGTATTCTCGCTACAATAGGTAAACCTTCAAATGAGCTTTAAAGCAACTATTAAACTATTTAAAGTCTAGATGATTTTATGAAATATTGTGTACTAATTGTCGTATTGGCTATCTGTTTTTCATGTAAAGAAAAAGCTCCCAAAGAACTATCTATTGTTGTAAAAAACGAGTTGGCTATAGATAGAGCATTTGAGACAATCGAATTGACGAACAGTCAATTGAGTTCATTGTCATCTAGTTTCTATAAGGTGATTGATGATCAAACAGGTGCGGAACAAATAACACAGCATATTGATAAAGACGAAGATGGAAAAACTGATGTTTTGTTATTTCAACCATCAGTATCGGCTAAAAGCCAAAAAGTATATACGATAATTCCCACCACTAAAGCAGAAATAGACTCGACTAATATTAGGTGTTATTCTCGTTTTGTTCCAGAACGCACTGATGATTACGCTTGGGAAAATAATCGTGTTGCATTCAGAACATATGGGCCTACAGCCCAGAAAATGAAAGAAGAAGGCGTGCCAGGAGGAACATTATCAAGTGGTATGGATGCATGGTTAAAGCGAGTTGAGTATCCCATAATTAATAAATGGTATGAAAAGTATACTTCTGGCGCAGGTACCTACCATGAAGACACTGGAGAGGGGCTGGATAATTTTCACGTCGGTGTTAGTCGCGGAGTAGGAGGAACAGCTGTGAAAGTGGATACAGTCTATTTTATTTCAAAGAATTTTGTTTCCTACAAAACAATAACAAATGGTCCTATTCGTACAAGTTTTATTTTGGAGTACGGTACTTGGAATGCAGGCGAGCTACAGCTAACTGAAACAAAACATATTTCTTTAGATTATGGTCAAAATTTAAGTCGACATACTGTAAATATGAAAGGCGCAGATACCTTATCAGTGGGGATAACACTACATAAAAAGGATGGCGCAATTACTACAAATGAAAAGGCTGGGTGGATGAGTTATTGGGAATCCTTTGACGATTCAGCTTTGGGACAGGGATTTGTTGTTAAAGGCGATTCCTGTTTAATTGGCTTTGACAAGTATATCACAGATCAAAAGGATCAAAGTAATTTATATGCGCACTTACGCTTAAATGATAACAGCATAACCTATTATGCCGGTTTTGGATGGAGAAAAAGTGGTCAGTTTAATAATAAAGAAGAATGGGAGGCTTATTTAAATCAGTTCTCAGAATGTCTAAAAAACCCTTTGATTGTAACCATCAATAATTAAAAAGCATCATGAAATTTAAGAACCTAATAGTATTAGTTTTCCTTTCAAGTATTCTTAATTCTTGTTCACAAACTGAAGGTGCTAAAACATTGCGCTTGGGTCATGGTTTAGATGTAAGTCATTCGGTTCATAAGGCCATGGTAAAAATGGGTGAAGATTTAGATCGTCTTTCTGCTGGTAAGTTAAAGCTCGAGATTTATCCGAGTCAGCAATTAGGAACAGAACGTCAATGCTTAGAATTATTACAGATTGGCAGTCTTGATATGACAAAGGTTTCTGTGGGGGTTTTGGAAAATTTCGCACCCAAAATGAAAGTTTTGGGCTTACCTTTTTTATTCCGTGATCGCCAACACTCTTTTAAAGTTCTTGATGGACCTATCGGACAACAGTTACTTAATGAAGGAGAAAAATATTGGCTTAAAGGACTGGGTTACTACGATGCCGGTAGTAGAAGTTTTTATACTAAAAAGCCGGTTAAAACTCCTGAAGATTTGGCCGGTCTAAAAATAAGAGTAATGGAAAGTGTGACCGCAATGGATATGGTTCGCGGTCTTGGCGGTTCACCAACTCCTATTTCGTGGGGTGAACTGTATACCTCCTTACAACAGGGTGTTGTCGACGGGGCTGAAAATAATCCTCCGAGTTTCTACCTGTCCAGACACTACGAAGTTTGCAAGTACTATACACTTAATGAACATACCATTTTACCCGACGTATTGTTAGCTGGCACTCATCTTTGGGAAAAATTATCTCAAGAAGAACAAGGCTGGTTAAAGGAAGCTGTTGCAACTTCTGTAGTATACCAACGTGAGCTGTGGATAAAAGCGGAAAACGAAGCATTAAAAGCTGTAGAGAAAGCGGGAGTTCAAATTATTCGTCCGGATAAGACACTTTTTTCTGATAAGATTAAAGATTCATTTGATAAGTATAAAAAAGATGAATCATTCTACAAGTTGATACAAGAAATCCAGTCTATACAATAAACCTAACCCAAAACTAATCACATGCAATTAAGAAAAACCATTGATAAGATTCTTGTCAATTTTTTGGTCATTATTATGACAGTAATGGTCATAAATGTACTTTGGCAGGTCGCTAGTAGGTTCATTTTAGGCTCTCCCAGTTCTTTTACCGATGAGTTGGCTCGTTATTTAATGATATGGATAGGTATTTTGGGTGCAGCATATGTTTCTGGACGAAATATGCATGTGGCTATCGATGTATTGCCTAGACGCTTTAAACAACCGACTCAAAAACGTTTAATGTTAGTCGTTAGAGTATTAATAATACTTTTCTGTTTGGTCGCTATGGTAATTGGGGGTTCAAGATTAGTTTATATTACCTATGTTTTGGGTCAAAATTCACCAGCACTTCAAGTACCACTAGCGCTAGTTTATTTGGTCATTCCAATAAGCGGCATTCTCATCATCTTTTACAAAACTTCAGACATCTTAAAAAAAGAATAGACCATGGAATATGTACCTATACTCATATTAGTACTTAGCTTTGTATGTCTTCTTGCAATTGGTACACCAGTTGCTTGGAGTATTGCTATTTCATCGCTATTAACACTTCTGGTTAGTATTCCTATTTTGCCTGCAGCTACAACAGTTTCACAACGAATAGGAACGGGATTAGACAGTTTTGCCCTCTTGGCAATACCCTTATTTATTCTTTCTGGAGAACTCATGAACAAAGGTGGTATAGCCCATAGACTCATAGCTTTTGCCAAAACATTGGTAGGAGCACTTCCAGGTGGTTTAGCCTTAATCAATGTTATTTCAGCCATGTTAATGGGTGCAATTGCAGGTTCTGCTATGGCCGCTGCTTCTGCAATGGGTAGCATTTTAGGACCTGAAATGGAAAAAGAAGGTTATTCTAAAGAGTTTGGAGCAGCAGTGAATATTACCGCAGCAACAACAGGCTTGGTAATTCCGCCTAGTAATGTTTTAATTGTATACTCATTGGCCAGTGGTGGTGCTTCTATAGCGGCTTTATTCTTGGCGGGTTATATCCCAGGGATTCTTACTGGACTATTTCTTATGATCGTTGCATCAGTATGGGCAAAGAAAAAAGGGTATAAAACGGGTAAGCGCAGTAGTTTTAGAGAGGTATTTAAGACTTTTGTTGATGCCTTGCCCAGTCTTTTTATGCTAGTTGTTGTGATAGGTGGTATAGTTACAGGTATTTTTACTGCGACAGAAGCATCGGCTATAGCAGTACTGTACAGCTTTTTATTAGGTCTTTTTTACAAAGAAATAACGCTGCCTAAAATGCCTCAAATCCTCTTAGATTCTTCTGGTACTACGGCGATTGTAATGCTATTGATAGGTGCTTCAATGAGCATGTCATGGGCATTGAGCTATGAAAACATACCTCAGGAAATAAGTGCCGGACTTTTGGCTTTAAGTGACAACCCTATTGTTATTCTTTTAATTATTAACCTGATTCTTTTGTTTGTTGGCATATTCATGGACATGACTCCAGCTGTACTAATATTCACACCAATTTTTTTACCTGTAGTTACTGAGCTAGGACTAGATCCGGTTCATTTTGGGATTATAATGGTACTTAATTTATGTATAGGACTCTGTACACCACCAGTTGGGTCGGTGCTTTTCGTTGGTGTTGGTATTGCTAAGACATCAATAGAAAAGGTGGTAAAACCTTTACTGCCTTTATTTGTCGCAATGATTTTTGCTTTGTTTTTGGTTACCTATTTTCCAAGTTTAAGCTTATGGTTACCTAGACTATTCGGGTTCTAGGAAAGTGTTCCAACTGTTCTAGCGACCACATAATTGATCGATGCCTTGCATGACTAACAAGCCTTCTTGTGCAGAGCAAGGATTTTTTTCTTTTCCTAAGAAATAATTCACAACAGCTTCAATCATTGGCTGTTGAATGTGTTTTGGGTTTTTAAAACGAAAAATTTGATCAGATTTTTCGCTTAAAAGATGCACTTCTTCTCCATAGAAATAAAAACGTATACTACCCTTGGTACCATAGATTATGCATTCATCTTTTTTATCTTTTTCTGTGGCGACAAAATTCCAGATGCCCCTGAATTGTATTCCATTTTTAAAGTTGATGATACCATTAACAATGCTTTCAACCAAATCTTGGCCATTTTCTGTTATGGAAAATGCTTCAATTTTATCGAAAGGGCCAAAATAATGATACATTAGATCAATTTGATGTGGAGCCAGATCATGGAAATAGCCACCTCCTGAAATCTGCGGATTTAACCTCCAATTATCGACAGTATTGGCAATAATTGTTGATTTAATAGGCTGCAATATTTGGATGTCGGCAACAAGCACTTTCCCAATTACATTCTGTTTTAGTAATTCTTTCACCTTCACAAAAGCGGGCAGTTTGCGGCGGTAATGAGCAACGCTTAACTTACCAGAACTGTTGTTGACAGCTTCGCAGATAGTTTCAGCTTCTTTAGCGTTTAAAGCCATAGGTTTTTCTAAGTAAACATTTTTGTCGGCTTTCAATGCTCTTAATGCATATTCAATATGCGAAGAGGGAGGAGTTGCTATATAAATTGAATTAATAGTGTCATTCTCCAGAAGAGCATCGACCGAATCATACCACTGGGAAACCTTATGTCTTATAGCATAATCTTGTGCCTTGCTTTTATTTCTGCGCATTACTGCTACAAGCGTCGACTTTGGGATTAAATTAAAGGCAGGACCACTTTTAACTTCTGTGACATCACCACATCCGATAATTCCCCATCTTACTTCATGCATGACATTTTTTTCTAATTACGTGAAATCGAAATATTCTTTTGCATTGTAATAACAGACATTGCTTACTAATTTACCCAATAGTTTTTCATCCTTAGGAAGTTCTCCGTTTTCGACATCTTTTCCAATGGAATTACATAAAATACGCCTAAAATATTCATGTCTAGGAAAGGAAAGGAAACTACGAGAATCGGTTAACATGCCTACAAAGCAACTTAAAAGGCCAATGTTAGACAGGGTGTCTAGTTGCTTTTCAATGCCATCTTTTTGATCTAGAAACCACCAAGCCGCTCCATATTGAACTTTTCCTTTAATTGTGCCATCATTAAAATTTCCTGCCATTGCAGCAAAGATTTCATTGTCAGCTGGATTTAGGTTGTACACAATGGTTTTTGTTAGTTGATCTGAACTATCCAAATGGTTTAAAAAGTCACTCAATCCCCTTGCTTGCGAAAAATCACCAATCGAGTCAAACCCTGTGTCAGGACCTAAAGTCGATAACAATCGTTTATTATTATTTCTGATCGCTCCAAGATGAAATTGCATCACCCATTTTTTTTCATGGTAATACCTACCAAGATGCAATAGCGTGTTTATTTTGTAAAACTGCACTTCTTTTTCAGTTAATTGTTTACCGTTTAGTAGCTTCTTAAAAAGAATTTCACTATCAAAGGCATTTTCACTAAAACTATACAGCCTTTCCAACCCATGATCGGCAAGACGACCACCTGCATCATGAAAGAAATCTATCCTGTTTTTTAGGGCGCTTATAAGATCTTGGTAGCTGTCAATTACAATTTCACTTGCCGAAGCAAGTTTTTCTATATACAAAATGTATGTTTTGGAGTCCTCAACTGCATACGCTTTATCTGGCCTAAAGGTTGGAAGTGTTTTTGGGGTCGTTTTTTTTTCTTGAACTAAAAAGTGGTGTTCAAGACTATCTATTGGGTCATCTGTTGTACAAACAACTTCAACATTTTGTTGTTGAAGTAACCCTAATGTATGGTGGGAAGACTCTTGTAAGACTGATGAGGTTTTTTCATAAATTTCCTCAGCATTGTCTGAATTCAATAAATGATTAAGACCAAAATATCTTTGTAACTCAAGATGTGTCCAATGATAAAGTGGATTACGAAGTGTATTGGGCACAACAGCTGCCCATTTTAAGAATTTTTCCTTATCTGATGCGTTTCCAGTGATATATTTCTCGCTAACCCCAAATGCCCTCATTGCCCGCCACTTGTAATGATCACCTGCAAGCCATACTTGACTTATGTTTTCAAATACGTGATTCTTAGCAATTTCCTTTGGAGGTAAATGATTATGATAATCTATTATTGGTAGTTCTTTAGCATAATCATGGTATAGCGTTTTTGCAAAATCATTTTGTAATAAAAAATCATTGGTGATAAATGTCTTCATCCTAATATTGTTGTTAACTACGAAGTTTTTTGATCAACTTAAGCGCACCACTGACGGTGTTTTTTTAACTGTTGTAATTGTCTTCCGAATATTTAAGCAATCGATAAAATACATAGAAACTAGTAGTTTGCAAAAATCTTAGAAAGTCAAGGGGAGATAATCGTAGCATGATCCCCCAACACATTATTGTTTTTTTATTATTTGACTTTAAAGAAATACTATTGGATTCTATTTTGAAATATTTCCTTATCTAAAGTAGTTATTAGTCAAGATAAAATGATCCGTTTTGAGGTATGATATAGTACATTTTGATGGCGATTTATAACTAGTTTAGATATTTTCTTTTTCGCACTTTTCTTAATTTGTTAGCTTCTCGGTCTCCTTTAAATTTTTCTTTATCGGGATTCCATTGCAGAGGACGTTTAAGCTCATATGCTATATTAGCCGCATTACATAGGGTAGCAGTTTTATGTCCCGTTTCTATACTACTAATGGGTTTTTCTCTAGTTTTAATACAGGTTAACCAATTTTGATAGTGGTTGCCTTGGTCTTTAAATGCATTTTCTTTGTCTGCACCAGGCATAGATAGGACTATTGAGGCTGGAGTAGACTCCAAAAAGCCACGACTTACATCAAGCGTACCTTCGGTACCAATAAAACGGACAGCATTACCTCTTCCAAAATCTTCATGAAATAGTTCAATTCCGTTTTCATAGATCATTTTCAGCCCGCGAGAAGCATCTTTTTCAGTTGGTGGAATGAATGTAGTGGGGCCAGAGTGATCCATTCCTAAACACCATTGAGCAACGTCAAACATATGTGCTCCCCAATCTGTTAGTTTACCTCCTCCAAATTCTTTAAAAAGGCGCCAGTCTGGATAAAAATCAACAATTTCTGGTGCAATCCTTTCATGGTAAGTGACCAAACGAGCTGGTCCACACCATAAATTCCAATCAATACCTTTTGGAGTGGTTTGGGCAGGTAGATCAAAAGCCCTAGCGGGACCACCAACATTGACTAATACTTTTTTTATCTCACCTAATTTCCCTGAACTTACAATTTTTTGCGCGGTTTGAAAGCGTTTCCATGAGCGTTGCATACTTCCTACTTGAACAATACTTTTATTTCGTTTTGCAGCTCTTAACATATCACGCCCATCAGCAATTGTATTGGTTAGTGGTTTTTCGCAAAAGACATCTTTGTCCGCATTCATTGCGTCTATTGATTGCTTAGCATGCCAATGATCAGGTGTCGCTACAATGACTGCATCAATATCTTCACGATCTATCAATTCTTGGTAGTTTAAATAATTGGTGATAGCACTGTAACTAGAAACATTTCTCTTTTTAGCATATAACTGTTCAACATTGTTCTTAAAAAAGACTCCTTTAGATAGCCAAACATCACTACCAGCAACAATCTGACTATTAGTATTACTTATAAATTTATTTGCTAGTATATTACCCTGTTTACCCAGTCCGATAATGCCTAAATTTATTTTGTCACTTGGTGCTAAAAATCCACGCCCTAATACGTGCCTAGGCACCAAACTAATACCTGCCAGGGCAATTGTTGTGTTTTGTAAAAATTTTCTTCTGGAATGTCCTTGAATACCAATATTTTTTGATTCATCGGAGTTGGTAGTTTTTTTTGACTTTTCCATTAAGTGTTTGGTTTAGTGGTGTTTCACAATATTAGCGAACGTACCATAGTTTTCTATCCTGTGGTATCCCGATAATTTACATATAATTTCATTAGCTAAAAAAGCTTAATCTACCTTAAAAGTTGACCTTTAAAAGTGTTTTAATTCTTTTGAAATAATTTACTGAATAACAGAAATAGTACCCCACAAAGTAACCAAGCGGGTAGTGTGACAAATGACAAAAAGACGTCAAACTTGACGGATATAAAATAAAAAATACCAAAACTCATTGCCCAGGCTAATAATACTGATTTATTGAAAGAGGTATTGCTGACTTTGGCGTAGTTTTTAATAATTCCACTTTGTTTATGAAAAAAGTGTTCAAAAACAATTATTGCTCCTACAGGCGCGAGTATAAAACCATAGAGTGCTACGAATCCTAGTAATTTCATTGCAAATGCAGGAAATAAGCCAGCAATGGTTGCAACGCTACCAGCAATGATAGTGACCCAAAAAGTAGAAACTTTTGGTATAATGGCTTGAAACGCCAACCCTGCTCTGTAAATAGTAGGATTTGCAGTTGTCCAACCCGCCAACACTACCGCGATAATTCCAAATATACCAATAGCGTTATGCGCTAGGGGTCCTGGTGCCACTGGCGGGGCTTCTCCATTACTTAAAAGCCCTTGTGCTTCAGGAGATCTTAAATACACTGCATATAATAGGGCCGCAGCAATCCAGGCCATATAATGCCCTATATACATTCCTGCAGCGGTTGTCCACCCTGAACTTGCTTTTTTCGCAAATCGAAAAACTGATAAGTCTGACATCCCTACGTGCATAGCAGCATTTGCGAACCAAGACCAAATTACTACGTGCCAAAAAGTGTACTTTATTTGACCTGGAAATGGCTCTGCACCTTCTCCCCAAATATTCCAAAAATCATCGAAATTTTTTACACCTAATTGATTTAAAGCCACAATACCACAGGCTATGAAGGCCAATACAATAACTGGAGACATCCAATTAGCTGCTTTCGAGACGGTGTTATAACCCTTAGAAGCCACTAGTGAAATTACGACTCCAATAATGATAACGATAATTATCCAAGTCAATCCATTTGGTGTGGTATCTGTAAGTTTAGGCATTTCCATATTAAAGGGGATTCCGACGGCAGTGGCTGAGACGGTGATCATGGCACCAGCAAGGAAACAAAAGAGAATACCGTTGGCCAAATTATAGCCAATGACTAACTTTTTACCACAAATTTTTTCTAATTGATAATAGAGTGTTAGCCGATTCTTAACTGCGATTTCAGCGGTTAGAAAGCGCCAACTTAAGACAGCTAACAAATTGCCTAATAAGAGACCAATGATTAAATCAAAGGCACTTACACCAGCAGTTAAAAAAAGGGGGCCTATCATAAATTCGGTACCCGCGGCATGCTCTCCTGCATACATGCCTAAAAAACTTTTCCATCCTTTTAATTTTGATTTAGGAACGGTGGTACGCTCAAATTCACCACCGGTAATTTCTTCGATATCTTCATCTATATTATACTGACTCATTACGATTATTAGTATTTAGTTGTTTATTAAATGGTTAGGGAAATCGGTCACTTTTTCACAACAAAGTTGTTCCATTACTTGTTGTAGTTGTGTTTTTAAAATAGCTATGGTATGATCTCCTCCTTTATTTCCTAGTGCAGCAGCCCCATACATAAACGTACGACCCATAAAAGTAAACTTAGCACCACTTGCCATAGCTCTTGCAACATCAGGCCCTGATCGTAAACCACTATCCATCATCACCTCTATTTTGTCTCCATAAGATTCAGCAATTGTTTTTAATGGCTTTATAGTTGCTTCTCCGGCGTCTAACTGTCGTCCACCATGGTTGGAAACTATAATTCCATCCAAGCCTAATCTTATAGCCTCCTCTGTGTCAGCTTCTGATGCTACTCCTTTTAGAACTAGTTTCCCTTTCCACATATCGCGGATTGGTTTTATTTTCTCCTCATTAAGTCTACCAGAAAAAGTTTGATCCATGAATTTTCCTAGTTGCTTTAAATCTAGCCCTTTGGGCATATAGGGCTTTAAAGTTTCAAAATTCGGCTGACCGTGTTTTAATGTATTTAGCGCCCAAAGCGGTTTTCCTAAGACTTGCAGAATATTCGATATCGTCATTTTTGGAGGCATAGCAAGTCCGTTTCTAATATCTCTAGGTCTATAGCCAAATGTTGGTACATCACATAAAATTACTAAGACTGGGCATTCAGCCTGACTAGCTCGTTTAATGATATCATCACGAAGTGAATTTTCACTCGGATGATATAGTTGAAACCATGCTTTTCCCTCTGTTAGCTCGCTAACACGTTCTATGCTGCTTGTACTAACGGTGCTTAGTATAAATGGAATATTATGTTTAAATGCGGCTTTTGCCAATATTTCGGGTGAGTTGGGCCACATTAGCCCTTGTAATCCAACTGGCGCAATTCCAAAGGGGGCATCGTATTCAATACCAAATAAATTGGTTTTCATTGAACAACCTTTAAAACTTTTTAAGTACTCAGGTTTTAATTGCACCTCCCTTAGCTCCTCAGTATTTCTATTTAAATTGATATCTTCATTACAACCACCGTCAAGGTACTCAAACGCAAATTTTGGAATTCGTTTCTTAGCTCTATTTCGTAAGTCTTCGATGGCTGGATACTTCGTGTTGTAGGATAATGCCATATTGTTGAGTTTATGCAAAAAATATAATTAGGTTTAGGTATTGTTGAAAACCAAAACTTTTTTTAATTGATGTTGTTTAGTTAAAATCATATACATCCTTAACGACTGTTAATTAATGATAAACGGTGTGTGCTTTTTCAATGCATAATTTGTTTTTAAAAACTTAGAATTCAACTTACTATCTGAAATTGCAATAGCTGCACCTAGTGCTGATCCTGTAGACGCCGTCGTCGTTCGCAGTTTCATATTCCTTAGTTGATGACTTAGTAGTTTTATAAACAGTTCATTATCGCTAAATCCTCCGTCTATATATAACCGTTCAATTTTATCATTTCCTATGGCAGTTTCAATGCTTTTAAGTTGAAGTTTGACCAGTTCAATCATTAAATGATGATAGGCTTCCTCAAAGCTTTTATAAGAAAGCTTGGTTTCATTTGGTGAGTTTTCTGCGGAAATACTTTCCCAGCTAAATAGAAAAGAAAATGATTGTTCGATACGATCAAAAATACTTCGATCAAACTTTACTTGTTTATGATAGTTTTTAGCGACTTTATATTTCTTTACAAGGAAAGCTACCTGCAACTTGTATTCATTCCCTAAAAACAAGCGAGATGACTTAACGGGTTTACCGTTAATTCGCATATAATTGATGCAATCGCTTAGCACTTCGTCCTTACTTAGCATCTTATCGCAAAACGGATTTAAACTAACGCTCCATGTTCCTGTGGAGACCAGAACAAATTTTTTGCGAATACTTCGTATGTATGGAAGTAGAGCAGAAGAACTATCATGTATACCAACACCAATTTTGATGCGCTTACCATTGTAATTCATATTTAAACTGGTTTCAGAAGAAACTATTGGGGCCAGTTTTTTATGAATTTCTTCTTCGTAAACCCATTGGTGATAGTCTTTTTTCGAATAATCCCAAAGAGCTGTATGACAACCTATACTGGTATGTTCGCTTACTGGTATACCTGTAAAAATATAGCTGATATATTGCGGTAAGTGCAGTGAATATTTAATTTTCTTAAAAATATCAGGCTTTGTGGTTTTTAACCAATATAGTTGCATACCCGAGTTCAACATACCTGCATTTGATGAGCCAGTTTTAACGGCAAAATCAAGTTCTGGACCATACTTGGTATAAAAAGAATCAACTACATCTTGAGGAAGTGTTTTTGTATAGTTATATAGGGGTGTTAAAGTGTTACCTTCTTGATCTATGTGCACTAGGCTAGCCCCGTATGTCGAAAAGTTAATCGCTTTAACATCAAACTCTGGGGTATTAATTATTTTGTCAAATACATTTTTAAGCCAGGTTTTCAAAGAATCTAAATCTTCTGTGGGATGACCATCTTCATCTTTAATTTCATCAAAGCGTGCGTATTCTCTGTAAACCTCTCTAAAGTCCTTATCGAACAAGAAAAATTTCTTATTTGTTTTACCAATATCAAATACCGCAGTGACCTTTTTTTGCATGCTTATTTATTAAAGACCTGATGCCACGCTGTTACCTCTTTTTGCAATTAATTTTGATCTCAGGCCTAGTTCTCGATATGCTTTAATCGGGTTTATTGCGCCTCCAGAACGAATTTTCGCAGCAGCTATTAAGGGTCTAACATCTGTACGAAAGGCATCTTGAATTATTTCCTGACAGAGTGTGACATCATAATTCAATTGCGCTTCACGTAATTTATTTTGATCAATGAGTAAAGCTTTTGCATACGCCTCTTGAATGGCTTCTAGTGATTGTATAATGTCTTCTAAAGGATCTTTTATGTTATGGCTAGCGTCAATCATCCAGGCGGGGTAAGGATTTTGAGGGTTGTTCTCCATTCCATATACCAATTCGTTGAAAATTAAGAATAATGAATATGGTTTTATACTGCCAACAGTGAGGTCATCATCACCATACTTACTGTCGTTAAAATGAAAGCCACCTAATTTCCCTTTCAACATTAAAGTTGAAACAATTTGTTCAATATTGGTATTCGGTAAATGATGACCGAGATCAACTAAAGTATAAGCTCTTTCTCCACATTCATTTGCGAGCATTAATGATGTTCCCCAATCTTGAATAACTGTACTGTAAAAATTAGGTTCATAAGGCTTGTATTCAATAAATAGTTTCCAGTCCTGTGGCATACTTTTATAGATACTTTGTAGGCTATACTGAGTATTTGTTAGAGCAGCTTGAAAATTATGTTGTCCAGGAAAACTAGCGCCATCGGCTAACCAAACTGTTAAGCTTTTAGAGCCTAATTTATCTCCAATAGCAATAACATCCATGTTGTGTTGTATTGCTTGTTCTCTTACCTTTTGATCCGTATTACAAAGAGAACCGAACTTATAACTAAACGGACTGTTTTTTTGGTCTTGAAATGTATTTGAGTTTACCGCATCAAAAATCAGATCATGTGAATCTGCTAATTCTTTAATAGCCTTATAGTCTTTAGGTACATCCCAAGGAATATGCAAGGAAATTGCTCCTGCTGTTTTGGTAAGACTGTGAATTAGTCCCACGTCTTCAATTTTTTGTTCTAAAGTTGACGGCTCTCCTTTTGTACTAAACCTACCAAATCTTGTTCCTCCAGCTCCTAGTGCCCAACTTGGTATTGCGACCTGAAATGCACACAGCTTTTCTATTAAACCATTAATATGATTTCCTTTTTGTTCTAAGCGATTGGCTAAAAAATCAAAATCTGCTTGATGCTGGGATAGTTCTTTTTTATTAATTGTTTCGATATGATTATGGTCTAATTTCATGAAGTTTTAGCTTATTTTTACGTAAAAGATATGTGTTAAAAACGATTATCACTTTAATCACACAAAGAAACTTTCACAAATTGATGTGCCCAATCTATGAAAGTTTCATAAAACTAATTCAAACACTCTATCGTACAAATGCATTTGGCATTCCGCCATCAACATTTATTATATTTCCTGTTGTTTTATTGAGAATTCCAAGTAGTGCAAAAACACCATTGGCAATATCTTCTGGATAAATAATTTGATTCAATAGGTTTCTTTTTGCGTAATGGGCTGGTAATTCTTCTACGCTTATACCATAAGCATCTGCTCTTCCTTTAGCCCAATCACCTTCCCATATTTTACTGCCAACTATGACGCCATCTGGGTTTACGGTATTTACACGTATCTGTTCTGGACCCAGTTCAGCAGCTAGTAATCGAACCATATGCTGTTGAGCTGCCTTAGCAGTGCCATAACCGACATTATTAGGCCCAGAAACCAAGCCATTCTTACTAGCAATGCTAATAATATCTCCGCCCATGTTTTGCTTCCGCATAATTTGAACTGCATTTTTGGCTAGATCAAATTGTCCTTTTACAAGCACATTCTGTAACAAATCCCAATCATTATCAGTAGTATCCGCAATGGGTTTAGAAATTGCTAGTCCAGCACTATGTACCACTATATCTATCCCACCAAAGTCTAAACAGGATTTTTTCAATAATTCATCTATTGCTTTTGCGTTGGTAACATCGCAAACACCATAAGTTGCTAGATCACTAGAATACTCTTTTGTTGCTTCTTTTAGTCTTTCTTCTGCAATGTCTGCTAGTATTACATTTGCACCTTCTGCAATTAATTTATCGGCTATTGCTTTTCCTATACCCCCGCCAGCACCTGTAACCAAGGCTATTTTCCTTGATAATGGTTTTTCTTTAGGCATGCGTTTTAACTTGGCTTCTTCTAAAAGCCAGTATTCAATATCAAAAGCCTCCTGTCTGGGTAAGGATGTGTATGAGGAGATTGCCTCAGCACCTCGCATAACGTTAATCGCATTAATATAAAATTCGCTTGCAACACGTGCAGTCTGTTTATTCTTTGCGAAACTGAACATTCCAACACCTGGATATATTATAATGACTGGATTTGGATCTCGCATTGCGGGACTATAAGAACGCTTGCATGTTTCATAATATTCCTTGTATGCTTGCCGGTATTCTTCAAAAGCTGGATTTAATACGGAAAGTAAGTGCTTAGTATCAGAGCTATTGGCATTAGGGCTTAAAGATAGTACTAGTGGTTGTATTTTTGTTCTAAGAAAGTGATCTGGACAGGAAGTACCCATAGGAGCTAGACGCTCTAGGTCGTTACTATTTATAAATTCTAGTACTTCTGGTGCATCGGTAAAATGACCAATCATGGCGTTTTCAGAAGAAGCAAGTCCACGTAATAGTGGCATTAACGATGCCGCTTTTTCAAGCCGCTCTTCCCTAACTAAGCTTTCTACTTTTTGACCACCAAAAACACTTCCTTTTTCTTCAATTTTCTTTGAAATATATTCAGAAGCCATTTCAATAACTTCTAAACTGTTCATGTAGCATTCATAAGAGGTTGTTCCCCATGTGAAAAGACCATGGCTGCCCAATACAATACCCCGAATTCCTGGATTATTTTCTAAACATTTTTCTAGTTGTAAACCGAGGTCAAAACCTGGTCGCTGCCAAGGAACCCATCCCATAGTATTACCCCAAATTTCCTTTGTTGCTTGTTCACTATCTGCTGCTGCTGCTACAGCTATTAAAGCATCTGGATGAAGGTGATCTATATGTGGGAATGGTAATAAACCATGCAAAGGTGTATCTATTGAAGGGGCTTTGCTATTTAAGTCATAAATACAATGGTTAAATAAGCCAACCATACGATCTTCATCGGTCAAACCGCCGTAGACATTTTTTAGCGCTCTCAGTTTATCAGTATATAGACCTGAAATTCCAGACCGGTTGAGTGTACCGATATCTCCTCCAGATCCTTTAACCCACATAACTTCTACATTATTATTAGTTAAAGGATCTTTTTCTATAGTTTTACAACTTGTATTACCACCACCATAATTGGTAATCCTCAGATCGGCGCCAAGAATATTTGATCTATATAAAAACAAAGCGACTTGATCATCTTTTAACGAATCAGCTTTATGCTTATCCCATAGATAATCGACATATTTGAATGTTGTCGTCATTAGTTAGTTATTTAATTTTAGTTAAGACGAATTTATCATCATGCAATTTACAAAGCATCCTGTACTATGCTGTTGGGGAGATTGAGTTTGCTCTAGTCGTTAAGTTTGATAAATTATCAATACTTTAGTTTTTGAATAAGAGAATGCCTAAACAAAACATTGTGAGAACTTCTAAAGAAATTACACATATCAATATTGATCATGATTCAAGGATTCCTAAATATAAGCAGATAATTGATTCAATAATCAATAAGGTTAAAGATCGTAGTTTATCAATGGGTGATAGAATTCCTTCTATCAATGAAGTTAGTGAAGAGTGTCTGTTATCAAGAGACACCGTGGAGAAGGCATATACTATTCTTAAAAAACAAAAAATAATAGAGTCCGTTAGAGGTAAGGGGTATTACATTACTAAAACTGATTTACTAGTAGAATCTAGAGTTCTCTTTCTTATAAATAAGGCTAGTTCTTACAAAATGAGGATTTTTAACTCTTTTGTAAATACACTAGGTACTAATGCCAGGGTAGATCTTTTTATATATCACTGTGAACCATCAGTTTTCCAAGATATCTTAACCAATAAGCTTGGCAGGTACGACTACTATGTTATAATGCCACATTTTAAAAGTGAAGCATCGCAGCATATGGGATGTACTGATGAGATTCTAAAACTTATTCATTCAATCCCGAGTAAACAATTAATCATTGTTGACAGAAATTTAAAAATACTACCTGATGATGCAGGAAGAATTTATCAAGATTTCACAGAGGATATTTGTAGTGCTCTGAATGCAGGAGTAGAAAAGGTGAAAAAGTATAAGAAAATAATACTGGTGTATCCAGATAAAGCAGTTTACCCTTATCCTAAGGGGATTGTAACTGGTTTTAAGCGTTTTTGTATTCAACATGACCTTGATTATGAATTGCTTGATACAATTTACGAGGGGATGGAACTTCAATTAAAGGATTTGTACATAATTATAGAAGAAGCGGATCTTGTTAATTTAGTTAAGCAAAGTAGAGATCACGATTTTAAACTTGGTGAAGATTTAGGAGTAATTTCCTATAACGATACACCTTTAAAAGAATTGTTGGGAATTACAGTTATGAGCACAAATTTTCAAAAAATGGGACAAGAGGCCGCAAATATGATTTCAAATAGGTGCAATAAGACAGTTAAAAATGATTTTAGATTTATAGATCGGTTCTCGATGTAAGTTGTTCATTATGTGATCTTAATCACGAAAAACTGGTATTCTTTTAAAGAATAGGTCTAAATTTAAATTCTTCTTCATGCTGCATAATAAAAAATGATATTATTCTATTTTTTTAATATTTTTTTTAAAAATATCATAAAATAGCCCACAGTACAGTACAGGATGCTGAATTAGTTTCAAGTTCTTAAAATTGCTCTAAATCGATTTCAAAATTGATTTAATAATTGTCGTAAAACGCTCCATTTACGACCTTTTCAAAAGGCATTTTTTAAGTTAAAACCGAAACTAACGATGAAACAAAAATTCAAAAAACGGCTATGTTTTTCAAAATTTGCGGTATTTGCGTTTATCCTTTGCAGCTTTTCTTTTTCAGACGTGTTGGCTCAAAGAACGATTACGGGTGCAGTTACAGATGCAAATGGCGTCCCGTTACCCAGCGTAAATGTGTTACAAAAAGGAACTAAAAATGGTGTTGCCGCAGACTTTGATGGTAACTATGCGATTAAACTAATTCCTGGACAGGAAATTCTAGTTTTTTCTTATATAGGCTTTAAATCAAAAGAAGTTGCAATAAATGCTCAAGACGTAATCAATGTATCTTTAGAAGAAGATGCCGAAAACTTAGATGAAGTAGTAATTATTGGGTATGCTGCTGTTCAGCGTGAAAAAGTTCTAGGAGCAGTAGGAACTGTGAAATCCGAAAACATTACACAGGCAGCTCCTACTTCGGCATTTGATGGTATCCAAGGTCGTTTATCGGGTGTGCAAATTCAAACGAATGGTGGTCCTGGTGCTGGCTTTGATGTCAGAGTTCGGGGTACATCTACTTTTGGTGGAGGTGATAACAGTCCATTGTATGTTGTAGATGGTCAGCAATTGGATAACATTGATAATATAGATCCCAATGATATAGCCTCATTAGAGGTTTTAAAAGATGGTGCGACCGCTGCAATTTATGGTTCTCGAGGAGCCAATGGGGTTGTGCTTATCACAACAAAATCAGGACGTGCAGGTGACTTAGATGTTCAGGTAAATGCACTGACAGGAATAACATCTTTAATTGGTTCTATACCTGTAGCTAATACTAGAGAACGAATTTTATATGAAGACCTAAGGCGAGGACCAAATGATGCTCTTACGGGAAATCAAAGAGACTCATTGAACCTGTTGCTTAGAAATTCATTCGATTTGCAGGACTTGATTACCAGAGCATCGGTAAGAAACCAGGTAAATGTTGCAGTGAGTGGGGGTGGCGAAAAGGCAAGAGCTTATTGGAATGTAGGTTTTTTAGATGAGCAAGGTGTTGTAATTAATAGTGATTTTAAAAGAATTAATAGTCGTTTTAAAATTGATTTTACCCCTAATGACAAATTAAAAATAGGTACAAATCTGAATGTTTCCTTCGAAGAGCAAAATGGTTTAAACGAAAACCAAGTTTTTCAGCAATTGGTAGAGCGTATAGCTTATTTTCCAGTTTTTGAGCCTAACGGTAGTTTCACACCTGAAATTGCAGGTCGACAAAACCCGGTTGCCGAAGCTGAGCTAAGAACTATTAGAACTCGCAGCTATAGAGCCCAAAATTTTAATTATATACAATACGAGTTTATACCTAATTTGACAATTAGATCTACGTTAGGTATAAACCTAAGATATAGAAGGTTTAATGAATTCAACCCTATATTGGTTAATAACCCTCGAAACCAAGTAGCAACAGGAGCTTATCGTGATCGACTTGAATATGATGTACAGCAGGAAAACTTCTTTAACTATGATAACGTTTGGGGTAAGCATACTTTTGGAGCTTTTGCAGGAATGCAGACTCAGAAATTTTGGTTTGAAGGCTTAAGATTAAGCACAAATTTTGTAACCGAACTTATTCCTACCTTTAATAATGTAGATCCAGAAACTCTTGCGGTTACAACAGGAACAAACAACACAGAAGATAGAACAAGTGCGCTTTTCTCCTTATTTGGTGGCTTTAGTTATGATTTTGACAACCGCTATTTAATAGGAGCAACTATAAGACGCGATGGTTCATCACGATTTGGTATTGATACTAGATATGGGGTTTTTCCATCAGCTACTGTTGGATGGAATATAAGTAATGAGTCTTTTTTATCGGACTCTCAAACGGTTAACAACTTATTAATTCGCGCGAGTTATGGTGTAACAGGAAATGATGATATTGGGGATTATGATTTTACTAGTACTTATGTGCCAGGAGCAACCTACAATGGGGTGAGCGGTATTGCGCCGTCACGCTTAGGAAACTCATCAATTAAGTGGGAAGAGACAGAATCTCTAAACCTAGGTTTGGATTTAGGAATGTTCAAAAACCGTCTTCGACTTAATTTAGATTTTTGGACGAAAACTACTACAGATCTATTAGCGAATGTACCGTTACCCGAGGAATCTGGTTTTGCTTCGGTAAGACGTAACGTAGGAAGTCTCGAAAATAGAGGTATTGATATTAGTTTAGGAGGTACTATTTTGAAAACGGCAGACTTTAGCTGGAATAGTAGTTTTAATATTAGTTTCCAAGAGAACGAAGTGACTGAGCTTTTTGAAAATACACCTTTTGAATCTGGTCAGTATTTTATAGAAGAAGGACAGCCAATTGGAAATATCTATGGCTTTAAAAACTTGGGAATTTTTCCGTATAACGAGTCTAACGCATTTACTCCAGAAGGAGTACAACTAACACCAAATTTCGATGCTGCTGGAACTTTCGTGAATTATACCCTTAACGGTTCAGAATATACTGGTGATGTCAATCAATTGAGAAATGCCGGCCGAACGTTAGAAGGTGGTGATATTTATTGGGATGATATTGATAACGATTTCGATATTACAGTCGACGATCGACAGATATTAGGAAATGGACTTCCTACCACTTTTGGAGGTTTTAGCAATGATTTTACCTACAAGGACCTTAGCTTAAGTTTTTTATTGGAGTACAGTTTTGGAAACGATATTTATAGAAGATATGATGAACAGCGTAATGATTTAAATTCGAGTAACGAAACACCGGGCTCTGACCGTATTTTAAACGCATGGTTAAATCCAGGAGATATTACAGTATATCCTAGGTTAAATCGAGTGCCGCAGAATCGAGAACGACCAAATAGCTTTTTCGTGACTGATGGAAGTTATATCAAACTAAGATTCGTACGATTTAATTATAACCTTCCTAAAAGAATTATTGATAAGGTTGGTTGGGCAAAGCGTTTATCGTTTAATATGTCGTTGAATAATTTCTTGACATGGACAAATTATCCTGGTTATAACCCTGAACTTGGTTCGAGGGGAAATCCGTTACAGCCAGGTTTGGACCAACTTCGCTATCCTAACGAACGTGAAGTAATTTTAGGAGTTAATCTTCAATTTTAATAAGCAGTAAAATTTAAAATAATGAATACAATGAAAAATATAAAAACCCGTATCCATTTTTTAACGGTTATCGTGGTACTCCTTTTTACAGTTTCTTGCGATGATTTTATAGATGAGCAGCCTATTAGTGAGATTGCTCCAGACAACTTTTGGCAGAATAATGCAGACGCCAATTCAGGTGTAATTGCAATTTATGATGGGATGCAGCCTACATTTAGGTTGAAACATTACTTTTGGGGTGAATTAAGGGCTACAGATAGTTATACACAGGGTTCAGAATCGGCAAATGCTGATAATTTAGAAGTAGTATTTAATTCTGTCACTTCTGGAAATGGCAACGTTTTACGATGGAATGATTTTTATTCCATGATTAACAGAGCTAATTTGGCAATTAAATTTATTCCGCAAATAGAAGGTTTTGACACAAGTTTGCTCGCCGAAGCATATGCAATAAGGGCGTATGCATATTTTCAGGCAATTCGCACATGGGGCGATGTACCATTATTCTTGGAACCTATTGAAAATGTGAATCAAGAAACGCAAAAACCAAGAACTGCGGCAAATACTATTTTGAATGAGGTCATCATTCCAGATATGTTGGCAGCTGAGGATAACATGGAGAATTTTGCAGATCCCTATCGCTTTACTCTTACTAGTATTTGGGCGTTTCAAGCTGAAGTATATGCTTGGATTGGTGAAGATGCAAATGCTAAAATCGCTTTAGAAAAATTAATTGACAGCAATGAATTTAGTCTCGTCACAACTCCCTTCGCATGGCAAGATCTATTTTTAAATGATACAGGAGATGGGGGAGGTCCAAATAAAGTACAATCAGGACCTGAGTTAATACTATCAATTAGATTTGATATTAATGAACCACGGGATAACCCCGGTCAGACTCGAGCTAACAGATCTGGAATTTTTGCACTGTACTTTGCAGGTTTACCATCTTATTATTTATCACCTGTTCTCGAAAATAAATGGATAGAAAAGTTTCCTATAGATTCGCTTGGATGGGTTACCAAATATCCTGATACCGATCCGGCTCTTAATGTAAGTATCGATGGGGGTGATCTAGAACCATTATACGGTGATTGGCGCTATTTCTTTTCTCGGGAAGGAGGTGCTGGAGGTATTGGAAGTATTGAAATTGGTGAGGCGCGATTAGCAAAATACAACAAAGCAAACTATAGTCAGGATTTAGATGACAGTGATATTGTATTATTTCGTTACTCAGGTATGATATTATTATTAGCTGAGGTTGAAAACCGTTTAGGAAATGACGCAAGGGCATTAGAACTTGTGAATGAGATACGAACTGCTAGACAACTTCCTCCTGTTACAGCGGTAGAATTTGGTGCAAATGAGGATGAACGAGAAAACTTTATTCTTGATGAGCGACAGTTAGAACTTTTAGGTGAAGGTAAACGATGGTGGGATTTGCGTCGTACTAATAAGGCAATCCAAGTTTTAAATCCAATCTTAGATACAATTCCAGGCGGAACGCCATTGACGGAACAACGACTGTTATTACCAATCTTTGACCAACATTTAAGTGAAAACCCATTGTTAGATCAAACACCTGGTTACTAATTAATACTCATAAAACAAAAACAATGAAAAAAATAAAGACAATTAAAGCATATGTTCTGCTCTTTATTGCATTTTCCTTTTTGGGTTGCGATTTAGATCTACAAGATAATTTTACTTTTAATCCAGAGGTAAGTTTTGAGGATCCTTTTTCAGATATGACGGCATGGGAGTTTCTACAGCAAAACCAGCAACTAAATGATGAGGGAGAGTTAAATGGAGAGCTTTATAATTACATGGCAGCTGCCGTTGAAGCTGCTGGGATGATTGATGTTTACGACGATATGAGCGCAAATAGGACTTATTTATTTTTAAATAATAACGCATTTACTGGTGGAGGGGATGTTATCGATTTAATTACCGGTGACGATGAAGTCGGTGAAAATGAAACGCCTGCACAAGTAATGGCAAGAGCAGATTTAGATGTACTAAGAACAATACTCAATTATCATATCATTACTGAATTTGTAGATCAGCTAACACTTTCTGAATATGGAGTGAATTACACATTTCAAACCTTAATACCAGGAGAAGATGGTCTTATAGTAATGAGACGAGATGAACGATATAGAGTTGATATTAATCGGTCTCCAGCTCCACTGCCTTCTACGGCCACTTCACAAAATGAACGCATCAGAAATTACAATTATGTAGTTTTAAATGGAATAGGACATTCTATTAACGATCCTGTTCGAAATAGCCCATATCCAGCTCCAAATACTGGTGGATAATAAATAAAAAAGCAAGTGTCAGTTTTATGGCTATTGTATTTAACGATAAAACCCTTCACCATACTAATTACAAAGTGAAGGGTTTTTTATTGTATATTCTATTGATAATTAAACCTTAAACACAATAAATTCCAAGAAATTTGATCAGATAATGAAAACATCTAAAACACACAATTACTATTTTTTAAATATTCTTTTCGGATTTGTTCTACTTTGCTTTATAAGTTGTAGCAAGCCAAAAGATGAAGTGCCATGGACCTATTTAAGTGATACGGAAAACCTTGAAGCTTGGACAGCCAAAGGAGGAAACGCAACCTATGAGTTGAATAATGGAATAATAACGGGGACTACCGTTGCAAACTCACCAAATACCTTCCTAACAACTAACAAGCATTACAGCGATTTTATATTAGAACTTGATTTTAAGGTTGATAGTAGTATGAATTCTGGGGTTCAGATACGAAGTAACAGTTTGGCCCATTATCAAAACGGACGAGTACACGGCTATCAGGTAGAGATTGATCCTTCAAAAAGGTCATGGAGTGGAGGAATTTATGATGAAGGAAGAAGAAAATGGCTTTACCCATTGGATAATAATCTAGAGGCGCAATCGGCGTTCAAACAAAACGAATGGAATACGTATCGTGTAGAAGCTATAGGTGATACTATTAAGACTTGGATAAATAGCGTACCGGCATCTTTCCTTATTGATGAAAAAACAGCTAGTGGTTTTATTGGCTTACAAGTACATAGTATAAGAGATCCTAAAGATGCGGGTAAAATAGTGCAATGGAAGAATATAAAAATACTTACCGATAGTGCAGTAATGATGCAATACAGTACAAAATCGCCCATAAAACCCTTTATTACTAAAAATAAACTCACACCCGATGAGCAAAACAAAGGATGGCAATTATTGTGGGATGGTAAAACAACGCAAGGTTGGCGAGGCGCTAAACTAGATTCATTTCCGGAAAAAGGTTGGAATATTGAAAATGGAGAGTTGACAGTTCTCGCTTCTGGAGGAGGTGAGTCCACCGCTGGAGGAGATATCGTAACAACTGAAAAATTTAGTGATTTTGAGTTAAAGGTTGATTTTAAAATTACCGAAGGCGCTAACAGTGGTATTAAATATTATGTAGATACTGATATTAATAAGGGCGAAGGCTCTTCAATAGGTTTGGAATATCAGATTCTTGATGATAAAAAACATCCGGACGCTAAATTAGGCAATCATAAAGGTAGTCGGACCATTGCCTCTCTTTATGATCTAATCCAAGCTGATGTTAAAAAGCCAGTAATGCCAATTGGAGAATGGAATAGTGCACGGATAGTTTCTAAAAATAATCATGTTGAACACTGGCTTAATGGAATGAAAGTTCTGGAGTATGAGCGCAAAAGCGAGGATTATTTGAAATTGGTGTCTGAAAGTAAATATGCTAAATGGCCAAATTTCGGCGAGTTAGATAAAGGAAATATCTTACTTCAGGATCATGGAGATCTCGTTTCTTTTAAGAATATTAAGATTAAGTCCTTAAATTAAAGTAGTAATACCATGAAAACAAGTAGAAGAAAATTTATACAAAAAACAGCTACGGCAACAGTAGGAATTGGTCTTGCAAATAGTTTAACCGCTATGTCTGCATCAAGCTATAGAAATATTATTGGTTCCAACGATCGTATTAATCTAGCTATTCAAGGCTTAGGACGACGCTATCCAGGATTTATTGACCCCATTGTGGATAAAAAGAGTAATGTTAAGCTTTTGTATTTATGTGACGTACTAAAAAGTCAACGTGAAAAAGGGGCAGCAAAATTTGCAGAAAAAGCTAGTTATAAGCCACGCCTAGAAAATGATATTCGAAATATCCTAGATGACAAAAAGGTCGACGCTGTTTTTATGGCAACACCAGATCATTGGCATACTCCCGGAGCTTGCATGGCTATGCAGGCAGGTAAGCATGTATATTTAGAAAAACCATGTAGTCATAATCCGCAGGAAAATGAAACTGTAGTTGCTTTCCAAAAAAGGTACAATAAAGTTGTTCAAATGGGAAATCAACAGCGCTCCTCAGTAGAAACAAATCAGATTATGAAAGATATTCATAATGGAGCCATCGGCGATGTTTATAAGGCGATTGCATTCTACGTAAATGGTAGGGGCAGAGTAGTCAATCCTGTCAAAGCTGCGCCACCAGAAGGGCTAGATTGGGATCTTTTTCAAGGGCCATCTCCACGAAAGGAATATACTCATGACACATGGAATTATAATTGGCATTGGTATGGTTGGGATTTTGGTACGGCCGAAATGGGTAATAATGCAACTCACGAGTTGGATATTGCACGTTGGGCACTACAGGTCAAGTATCCCGAACATGTGATGGTAATTGCCGGAAAGCGACAATATAAGGATGACGGCTGGGAAATGTATGACACCATGGAAGCTACCTATACTTTCGCAGATAATCGTATCATTCAGTGGGATGGTAGTAGTCGTAATAGACATGATAAGTACGGAAAGGGAAGAGGCACAATAATATATGGATCTAAGGGCTCTGTATTTGTTGACAGACAAGGTTATGCTTTGTACGACCTTAAAGGAAAGCTTATCAGAGATAGTAAATCAAAAGAAAAAGAAGGTGGAGTGGCTTTAGGCGGAGGTGGTGGTCTCACCACTATGCACTCAGTAAACTTTTTCGAAACAATTAGAGGTAAGCAAAAATTAAATTCTCCAATTGATGAAGGTGCAATTTCCCAAATGTTAACACATTATGCAAATATTGCATACCGCATAGATAAATCATTTGAGGTTGATGAAGTTTCAGGAAGAATTTTTGACCGTGAAGCAATGAGACTTTGGTCAAGAGCCTATCAGCCCGGCTGGGAACCAAAACTAAATTAATAAGGATGAGGTTATATCAACGATGTACTAATTTTTTAGCTTTTATTCTATTTTTTTTAGGCAGCTACGTTGGTTACTCACAATTAAAGATCCCTTCCTTTTTTAGCGACTTAATGGTCCTACAGCAGCAGGAAACTATGCCTTTTTATGGTTACGACTTACCTAACAAAGCTATTGAATTAGAGACTAGTTGGGGCTATGCAGCTGTAACTAAAACCAATGCTAAAGGTTATTGGAATGTCACTATCAAAACACCAGTTGGGTCATTCACCTCTCATTCGATCAGTATAAAGGGTAGTACTACCATCAAGTTAAAAGATCTTCTAGTTGGTGAAGTTTGGCTTTGTTCAGGGCAATCAAATATGGAGATGGCGGTTGGTGGAAGAAGCAACAGTCCAACAATAGGTTCTAACGAAATTATTTTAAATTCAAATAATCCCCACATTCGTCTTTTAAACTCTGAAAGAAATGCTAGTGTAACTCCTCTTGAAGATATTGTTGGTAGTTGGGAAGTGGCTTCGCCAAAATCGGTAGAAGGTTTTAGTGCTGTAGGATATCTCTTCGGCAAGAAAATATTTGATCAAATAAAAGTTCCTGTTGGTATCATTGAGGCTGCTTGGGGCGGTACTCGAATAGAACCATGGATGCCAAAAGAAGTGGTTTCTCAATTTAGTCATGTAAAAATGATCGATACTTTACCGGAGGATTTCAACAAACAAAAGTTGCCAAGCTTTTTATACAATGCGATGATACATCCATTGACAAATTATAAAATCAAGGGAATATTATGGTATCAGGGCGAAACGAATCGCACTAATCCAAAACCGTATGAACTAATGATGAAAAAGCTAATCAGTTCATGGCGCGAACAATGGAAAATTCCCGAGCTACCATTTTATTTTGTTCAAATAGCTCCCTACGATTACACACTTCGTAAAACCCCAGATATTAATGCGGCCTTAATTCGTGAAGCACAATTAAATGTTGCAAAAAGTGTCGATTATACAGGAATGGTGGTAACGAGTGATGTAGGAGATTGCCTTGATATTCACCCTGCGAGAAAAAAAGAAATAGCAGATAGACTTGCGTATTGGGCATTGGCTAAGCAATACGATGTTCAAGGTATACAATATGTCAATCCGTTGTATAAATCAATGAAAGTTGAAGCCAATTCTATTAGAATTTTCTTCGATAAAAGTACTGCTGATAAGTCATCAGGCCTAAGTAGTTTTGGTGAAGAAATTGTCGGATTTACGATTGCGGGTAAAAACAAAAGATTTTATCCAGCCAAAGTCACAATCAATAAAGATAGGACGTTAACCGTTTACTCAGCAGAAGTAAAAAAGCCAGTAGCGGTTCGTTATCTGTTTAGCAGTTGTTTTGAAGGCAATCTTTTTAATATTGCAGGTTTGCCCGTATCTCCTTTCCGAACGGATTCTTGGGAAGAATAGCATCATTTTAATTACTACAGTTTAAGAAACGATTCAAACTATTTGTTTTCAGGATAGCACAGGATGCGTAACGGTTTGTTGTTTAATAACTTGGTTCTGTTGAGGAATTGTTATTCAACACTATTTAAGAGTATAAACCTAACCAACCTGAGAATTATGTCAACATTTAAAAAAAAGAAAATTGGTGGCTTTCAATTTTGCCATTGTAAAATTACAAGCTTTTTGCTTCTAGTCTTATTTATGTGCGGAGCTACTACTAAAATTTCGGCACAAACGACTACCGTAACTGGTGTCGTAAAATCAACAGACGGCTCTAGCCTGCCAAGTGCTAATGTGATCCAGAAAGGGACCAATAATGGAGTCGTCACAGACTTTGACGGTAATTATTCAATTACGCTGATTTCGGGAGAACAAACATTGATTTTTTCTTTCCTTGGTTATATTACACAGGAGATTAAAGTAGATAATAGAACTACAATCGATGTAGTGCTAGAAGAGGACGCAGCTGCTTTAGATGAAGTTGTGATAGTTGGTTACGGTACACAAAAGAAAATTAACTTAACAGGTGCTTTAGACATTGTAACAAGTGAAGAAATACAAAACAGACCAATTGCTAATGTTGGTGAGGGCTTACAAGGTTTGATACCGAATCTTAATGTTACTGTTACCAGTGGAGACCCTACAGAAGGACCTACTTTTAATATTAGAGGTTTTGAATCTATTAACGGAGGTGCCCCTTTAATCTTGGTAGATGGTGTGCCTCAAGATTTGAATAGAATTAATCCTGAAGACATCGAGACGTTGACTGTTCTAAAAGATGGTGCCGCAGCTGCTATTTACGGTGCACGTGCCGCTTTTGGGGTAATTTTAGTAACCACCAAAAAAGGTAAACAAGGGATAAACGTACAATTAAATACCTTACTCTCTTGGAATCGACCTATTTTTAATGTAGATCCCATTGATGATGGTTACGTTTATGCATTAGAGCGTAATCGAGCACAACTTCGTGCTGGAGGTAATGCAAGATACGATGATGCTTATTTAGAGGGTTTGCGTTTGTTTTGGTCAGATCCCATCAATAACCCAGAATTTGAGGTAGTGAATGGTAACTTCCGAAATTATGGATATCCAAGATTATCTGAAACGTTGATGAACTCTACTTCACCTCGACAAAAAGTTGATTTAAGTGTATCTGGCGGTTCTGATAAAGTGAATTACTACACATCTGTTGGATTTTTTAATACTGATGGTTTCTGGAACAACCCGGCTAACGATAATTTTAAACGGTATAACTTCTTAGGAAAAGTTGATTATAAAATAAATGATATTATTTCTTTTGATTCGCAGGTTTCGACCAACTTTGAAAATTCTGATAAGCCTGCAGGTGTTGATATAAATACATTGATACGAATTGAACCTATAAGACCTTACATTGTACCTTTAATTCCAGGTTTTGAGCAATTTGAAGGTAGAAGCTGGGACCATGCTTTTCCTATTTATGAGCAGTTAGAAAATGGCGGTAGAGAAACAAACTTAGTGCAAGATTTATGGTTGAAGGGTGGAATTACAATTACCCCTTTAGAAGGCCTTAAAATTAGAAGTGATTTCTCATATAATGCGTTAAATAGACAATTTGAAAGGTATAGACCATTTTATGAAGTGGTAAGTTTAGACCTCGAAGATCCTCAGCCTGTTAGAAGTGTTGGTGATGATGATATTAATGTGTTTAGAGATTTTAATCAGTACTATGTGTTTAATGCATATGCTGAATATGAAAAAACAATCTCTGAAAAGCATTATTTTAAATTGATGGCCGGTTTTAACCAAGAGTGGGATTTTAACACTCGTATTTCTGCTTCAGCAACAGGTTTGACCCCTGGTCTTTTTGATATAAATGCAGCAACTGGTATACGTAATAATGGAGGTGGAAGATCTCAAGCCACTTTGCGCGGCGGATTTTCTAGATTCAACTATATTTATAAAGAAAAGTATTTAATTGAATCTACTGTGCGGTATGATGGTACCTCTAGATTCCCTAAAGAAGATCGTTTTGGCTTATTTCCTTCCGCATCAGCGGGTTGGATTATTTCTAAAGAAGAATGGATGTCCAGTACCAAAGATTGGTTATCTAACTTGAAAATAAGAGCTTCTTTTAGTGAATTAGGAAATCAACTTTTAGGCAGTAATTTCTACCCTTATATCCCATCTTTGGCAATTAATAATTCAAATTATGTACTGAATTCAGGAGAAATTCCTACCGTTAGTCCTCCTGGCCTTGTAAGTCCAGATCTTACATGGGAAACCGTTGTAAGTAAAAACCTAGGTCTAGATATTAGTTTGTTTCAAAATAAATTAGACATGACTTTTGATGTGTATACAAGAGATACTAAAGACATGTTGTTGCGTGTAGATCTTCCTGAAGTTATTGGTGCTAACGAACCATTACAAAACGGTGCTGACTTAAGAACAAAAGGATGGGAAGCGTCTGTAACTTATAGAGATAAAATTGGTGAAGATTTTAGCTATTCGGTAAATGTAAACGTAGCAGACAATAGTAGTAAAATTACCAAATATGAAAACCCTACGGGCTCCTTAGATGAATTTTATGTGGGGCAAGACATCGGTGAGATTTGGGGATATCAAACAGTCGGTATTTTTCAGAGTGATGATCCAACAGAGATTGCTGCTTTTGATGAAAGACAGGATGATATAGGAAATGGATGGACCACTGGCGATATAGAATTTGCCGATTTAAATGGAGATGGTGTTATAGATAATGGTGAAAATAGATTAGAAGATCGTGGTGATCTAGTCAGAATTGGTAATACCACACCAAGATATACCTACGGAATTAATACCAATTTAAGATACAAAGGGTTTTCTCTTTCTGTGCTGTTTCAGGGAGTGGGTAAAAGAGATTACTACCCTTCAAATGCTAACTGGACATGGTTTTTCCCATGGCGAGCCTATTATGGTGATAAAGCTTGGTTAACAGATACATGGAGACCAGATAATAGAGATGCTTACTTTCCTGCCGCATCGACTGGTGGTGCACAAAATAATGTGTCACAAACACGATTCTTGCAAGATGCCAGTTATGTACGTTTGAAAAATTTGAATATCAGTTATGATATTCCACAAAAAATTTCTGAAAAAATTGGTTTTTCTACCATGCGAGTATATGTTGCTGGGCAAAATTTATGGGAGTACTCAAATATTAGACATCCATTAGACCCAGAATATGTTTTTGACGACTCTATAGACTACCCACTTTTAAGAACATATAGTGTAGGGCTATTACTTAATCTTTAAATAACTTTAATTTAAAAAGTCATGAAAATATTTAAATATATAATTTTGGTAACGGCATTTTTAATGTTTAGTTGTAATGATGAATTTCTAGAGCGCATACCGCTTGATGAAGTAAGTAATGAAACATTTTGGAACAATGAAAACGACATCATAAACTACAATAATAATTTGTATGAACTCGTTAAAGACGATAGAAGAATTCCGATTCTAATGGGGTTAGGTGTTGGGCCTGGTGTAAATTTTCGCGATGGATTATGGTGGATGGACGAAATGAGCGACAATTTAGGTGCTACACACCCAAGAGCGGTAGACTTGATTACAGTAAGTACGGGTAATTTTAATGTACAAAATTCTGCAAGAGCTTTTGGTTATGATCCAAAAGGATGGGAGCTTGTAAGAGCTATTAATTTTGGTTTAGAAAACTATGACCGAGTTGCCATAGATGAAGATGTTCTTAATCAATATAAAGGAGAGGCTCGATTATTTAGAGGCTGGTTTTATGCCGAAAAGGTATCTAAGTTTGGAGACATGCAATGGATAGATAAGGTTTTAGCTACTGATTCGCCAGAATTAAATGGTGCAAGAGACGATAGAGATTTCGTCATGGGAAAAGCCCTAGAGGATTTAGATTATGCTATTGCCAATTTACCCGCTGAATGGGGACCTCCTAATGATGGTCAAGATCCTGGTCGTGTAGATAAGTGGGTCGCCTTGGCCGTAAAGTCCAGAGTTTGCTTATTTGAAGGAACCTGGCGAAAATATCATGGCCTCTCAGGAGCAGATACTTGGTTACAAGAAAGCGTTGATGCCTCAACAGAATTGATGAACACAGGTGGTTTCTCATTGTATACTACTGGAAACCCAATGGGTGATTATCGTTATGCGTCCTCATCAACTACACAAGCTGGAAATCCAGAAGTAATTTACTGGAGAAAATACGAAGCTCTAACAAATGGTCATTTTGCTTCACGTTTGTTTTGGAACTACAATGGTGGTGCTACAAAGAGTTTTGTAGATGACTTTTTATGTGATGATGGTCTTCCAATTTCACTATCGACTAATTATGCTGGTGATGCCCAAATTGAAGATGTTTTTGTAAATAGAGATTTGAGATTACGTCAGTGTGTTCTAGCGCCAGAAGATCAAGAACTATTAAATTATGCTAACGACCCAGCTAACACCTATCCCAGGTTGAATGGAATGGCAGGAGGCAGAAATAGATCAAACACAGGCTATCATGTAGTAAAGCATTGGAATGCTGTTGATGAATTATCGCCTCGTAACCAGCATACAGTGTCTCCACCTTGTTTGCGTTTAGGTGAAGTTTACTTAAACTTTGCGGAAGCCAAAGCTGAATTGGGAACTATAAATCAGGGAGATTTGGACATTAGTATCAATTTGTTACGAGATCGAGTAGGTATGCCTGGATTGGATATTAATCCACCAATGGATCCAGCACATGCTGATGATGGTGTTTCTGCATTAATTGTAGAGATTAGAAGGGAACGACGTGTTGAGTTGTTTTTAGAAGGTCATAGATACAACGATCTTCGTCGTTGGAAACAAGGACGATATTTGGCAGCACCTACATTAGGAATGCGCTTTGATGCAGCAGCAGAAGCAAGGTATCCCGGTGCTAACATCCAAACTATGTCAGTTGATGGTGTTCCGTACATTGATGTTCGCACTGGTACTCCCTTTGAACCTAAATTTGAAGACAAGATGTACTTATGGCCATTACCGACAAGTTCTCTATCTCAAAATCCAAACCTTGGACAAAATCCAGGGTGGTAAGAAGTTAAAGTAGTTTTAGAATTCCGATAAAACCCTTTATATCCTGACCAGATGTAAAGGGTTTTATTTTTCTTCTAAAACTTTCAGGATAGCACAGGATGGAAATACAACAGCATACTATTAGGTTTGAATAGATATGATTTTTCTAGAATACTCTTAAATTGCTTTATGATCAATTATACATTTTTCCATCAAATAAAAGTTTTGGTCGCAATGGCCCTGTTTTGTGGAATGCCATTTTCTTCAATTGCGCAAAGGGTTACAAAATCAGCGAAGAAAAAGCCCAACATAATTTTTATTTTAACTGATGATCAGCGTTTCGATGCTATAGGTTACATAGGAAATGAATTGGTTACCACCCCCGAAATGGATAAGTTGGCTAAAGAGGGGACATATTTTAAAAATGCAATAGTTACGACACCTATTTGTGCTGCAAGTAGAGCAAGTATTTTGACAGGACTTACCGAAAGAGCCCATAACTTTAATTTTAAAACTGGAAATGTCCGTGAAGAATATATGGTAAATAGCTACCCCAGATTATTAAAAGAAAATGGCTATAAGAGTGGATTTTACGGCAAATATGGTGTTCGATATAACGATTTAGATAAACAATTTGATGAATATGAATCGTATGACAGAAATAACAAATACAAAGATAAAAGGGGTTACTATTATAAAACTCTAGGTAAGGATACTGTACACTTAACAAGATATACAGGTCAAAAAGCATTAGATTTTATAGATAATTCATCAGATGATGAGCCGTTTTGTTTATCGTTAAGCTTTAGCGCCCCTCATGCGCACGATGGTGCTAAGGATCAATACTTTTGGCAAAACACTACCAACGATTTATTAGCGGAAACGAATATCCCTGGTCCTGCGCTAGGCGATGATAAATATTTTGAGGCACAACCGAAAATCGTAAGAGACGGCTTTAATAGATTGCGATGGACTTGGCGTTATGATACTCCAAAAAAATATCAGCATAGTGTAAAAGGCTATTACCGAATGATAGCTGGTATCGATCTAGAGATTGCTAAAATTCGCAATAAGCTAAAGGAAAACGGACTAGATAAAAATACGGTTATCATACTTATGGGTGATAACGGATATTTTCTGGGAGAACGTCAAATGGCGGGTAAATGGTTAATGTATGATAATTCTATACGTGTTCCTTTAATCATTTTTGATCCGAGGGTAAATAAACACCAAGATATAGAGGATATGGCATTAAATATTGATGTGCCACATACTATCGTTGATCTTGCAGGCATAGAAGCTCCAGAATCTTGGCAAGGTAAAAGCTTGCTACCAATTGTAAATAAAGAGTCAAATTCAATTGGTAGAGATACTATTTTAATTGAGCATATATGGGATTTTAGTGAAATTCCGCCAAGTGAAGGTGTACGCACTAAAGACTGGAAGTATTTCAGATATGTAAATGATAAAACAATTGAAGAGCTCTATAATTTAAAGAAAGATCCGCAGGAGGTAAATAATTTAATAGGAAAGAAAAAACATAAAAAAACAGCAGCTAAACTCCGGAAAAAGCTTGATGAACTAATAAAGCAAAACAGCAATAAATATAGAGCGGCACCAACCGATCTAACGGTTGAACTTATTAGAGAACCAAGTGAAGATGTTGAGATATTCGATTTAAAACCAGAATTTGGGTGGACCGTACCTATAGAATCTGAATTTCAATCGGCTTATCAGATACTAGTTGCATCTAATAAATCAATAATAGAAGCGAACAATGGGGATGTTTGGGATAGTGGTCGTGTAGGCGCATTGTCATCCACAAACATAGAGTATGCAGGTACTCCGCTAGAAATAGGAAAAACATACTTTTGGAAAGTGCGCATATGGGATGAGGCTAATAGATTGGTTGATTATTCCGAAGCACAAAAATTCATTACAGGTAAAAGTGATAGTTATATCATATCCACAGAAAATAAATTTGTTGTTGATAGAGTTAAACCAGAGAAATTTGAAAAACGAGGGGATTTTTATTTCATTGATTTCGGAAAAGCTGCGTTTGCTACCATTGACTTTTCATATAAAGCGAAAAAAGCACATACCTTAACTTTCCGCATAGGGGAACAGTTAGAGGGTGAAAATATTAATAGAACACCATTTAAGAAAAGTCATATTCGGTATCAAGAAATAAAAGTTCAGGTAACGCCGGGCAAAACAAAATATCAACTTCAGATCAAACCTGATAAGAGAAACACCCTCCCAAATAAGGCGATTCCGTTACCCGATGGATTTCCCGTATTAATGCCTTTTAGGTATGCCGAAGTTGAAGGGATGCAAGAAGAATTAAATGCGGAAGATTTTGAACAATTACGCCATAGAACATACTGGGATGATGAAGCCAGTAGCTTTAAAAGTGATAATGATATTCTAAATCAAGTTTGGGATTTATGTAAATACTCCATCAAAGCCACCACATTTAATGGGCTGTATGTTGATGGTGATAGAGAGCGAATTCCTTATGAAGCTGATGCGTATTTAAATCAGTTAAGTCACTATACAACCGATAGAGAATACGCTATTGGGCGACGTACCATAGAGTATTTTATGGAACACCCAACATGGCCCACCGAATGGCAACAGCATGTTGCTTTGTTATTGCATGCAGATTATATGTACACTGGTAATACCGAGCTTGTCGAACGCTATTACGAACCTTTAAAGTATAAGACACTGTATGAATTATCAAATGAAGACGGCTTAATTACCTCGACAAAAGTTGATGAAGCGTTTATGTATAAGCTTGGTTTTAAGCCAGGTTATCATAAACCCTTAACAGATATTGTTGACTGGCCTTCTGCTGGTTGGGGCGGGGATCCTAATAACAAAGGAGAGCGGGATGGTTTTGTTTTTAAACCTTACAGCACTGTTATCAACGCGTTTTTCTATGAGAACATGAAGATTATGGCAGAATTCGCTAAAATTTTAGGAAAAACACAAGAAGTATTGGATTTTGAATTGAGAGCGGCAAAGGCTAAAAAAGCGGTAAACGAACAGATGTTTGATAAAAAGCGTGGTATTTATGTTGATGGTATTGGAACTGACCATGCCTCTTTACATGCTAACATGATGCCATTGGCATTTGGTTTAGTTCCTGATGAACATATTGAATCTGTTGTTCAATTTGTGAAATCAAGAGGTATGGCATGTAGTGTCTATGGGTCTCAATTTTTGATGGATGGTTTATACAATGCTGGTGAGGAAGATTATGCTTTACAGTTATTTACAGATACAAGTGATCGGAGTTGGTACAATATGATACGTATTGGTTCTACCATTACATTAGAAGCTTGGGCCTTGAAGTATAAGAATAATTTAGATTGGAATCACGCATGGGGTGCTGTACCTGCAAATGCAATACCAAGAGGCTTATGGGGTATAAAACCCAAAACTCCTGGTTTCGGCGTCGCTACAATCAAACCGCAGATGAGTAAATTAAAATCAAGCTCAATTGAAGTGCCGACCGTAAGAGGAACTATAAAAGGTATATATACATATAACAATGCAAGGTTACAGACTTATGAGCTAGAAGTGCCTGGTAATATGGTAGCCGAGTTCTCTCTTAATAATCTTGAGGGGAAAGATTTAATACACAATGGCAAAAAAGTGCCTTCGGCTTTCGAATCTATTAGACTCTCACCTGGTAAGCATACTATTCAGTTGAAAATAAACTCTTTCTAAAGAATCAAAATTTAACCCTATGAAATTACAATTTCAATTGATTTCATTCGTAGCTCTAATCCTTTTTTCGTGTTCTTCACAACAAAAAGAGGTTAAGATTGAAGGCGAACTTAAAAAATGGCACAGAGTTACCTTAAACTTTGAAGGACCGGAAACAAGTGAAATGGCTGAAGAGAATCCCTTTCTAAATTATCGCCTCGACGTGACTTTTAAAAACAACGGAAATGAATACCTTATTCCTGGATTCTATGCTACCGATGGTAATGCTGCCGAAACTAGTAGTGATAGCGGTCATATATGGCAAGTACGTTTTACACCCGATGCGGTTGGCGAATGGACCTATACAACATCATTTAAAAAAGGCGAAAATATTGCGATAGCAGAGAGCTTAAGTGATGCCTCTAGTGCTGGTTTTATGGATAGTCAGACGGGGAGCTTTACCATAACCGAATCTGATAAAACTGGTATTGACAATCGCGCTAAAGGTCGGTTACAATATGTTGGAGAATCGTACTTAAAGTTCGCTGAAACCCAGCAATATTTTATCAAACTAGGTGTTGATGCACCAGAAAACTTATTGGCATTTACTGATATTGACGTCTCTACAAATGCACTAGATTTCCAAAAAGCATGGGAGCCCCATGCTAGAGACTATGATGAAAGTGCTGCACCATTTGTTTGGCAAGAAACAAAAGGTAAAAATTTGTTGGGGGCGATCAATTATTTGGCGAGTGAAGGACTTAACGTATTTTCATTTTTAACCTTCAATGTTGATGGAGATGATCGGAATATTTTTCCACATCTATTAAAAGTGCCAGTAAAAGAATATGAGGCGTATGCCAGCATAAAAAAAAATAAGGAAGCTTGGGAAACCATGTTTCATAAAACACGGTTCGATGTTTCAAAATTAGAGCAATGGGAACGTATTTTTGAATTTGCCGAAACAAAAGGTATGTTTTTGCATTTTAAAACACACGAAACTGAGACAGATCATTTAATGGATAATGGCGTCTTCGGTATTGAGAGTAAATTATATTACAGAGAGCTGATTGCTCGATTTGGCCATCATTTGGCCATGAATTGGAATCTGGGAGAAGAAAACAATCAGCCGATCGATGAGGTTAAAAAAGCAGCTAGGTATGTCGCGGATTTAGATGCCTATAACAGTCACTTAGTCATTCATACCTTTCCGAATAAGGATGATCGTTACGCAGAGTTAATTGGCGACCAGTCGCCACTAACAGGTGCCTCTTTACAACTAAGTGATGAAGAATTTAGAGATGTATATCCAAGAGTACTGAAGTGGCGCAAGAAATCGAATGCTACTGGTAAGAAATGGGCCTTGGCTGTTGATGAGCCAGGAAAGGCCAAAATTGCGCTTCTACCCGATGATGAAGATCCTGAACATAACTTTGCTCGTGGCAGAGCCATGTGGGGTACACTAATGGCTGGCGGCTATGGCGTTGAATGGTATTTCGGATATGCGAGTCCAAACTCTGATTTGACCTGTCAGGATTTTAGAAGCCGGGACTTGTTTTGGGATCAGAACAGATACACTTTGCAGTTTTTTAATCTGCACATTCCGTTTTGGCAAATGGAACCCAACAATAGCTTAACCGCCGATGAAATTTCGTATTGCCTTGCAAAAGAAGGCGAGGTTTATGCTATTTACACTGAAGCGGAAGCAGATAAGATCGAATTGAATCTGGGGAATTCAGATGAAAGTTTTACTATAAGATGGTTTGATCCCAGAAATGGTGGAGATCTTCTTGAAGGGTCGATAACATCAGTAAAAGCGACTGGTATGGTGGCTTTGGGGAGTCCACCGTCGGCAGTAGACAAAGATTGGGCGATCTTAGTACAACGTGCCGAATAAAAATCGTTTATGATTCGAAGGTTCAACATTTTAATATACAGTATATGCTTCGTGATGAGCATAGGTATGTATGCACAAAAAATGCAACGTCCTTTTATTTGGGTTGATCAACATGATAAAGCTGAGATCTTACATAAAATAAAATCGCAAGCGTGGGCCACTACTTTTTATAAATCGTTTAAAGAAAGAACGGATCATGACCTCGCACAATACAGTGAATCGCCAGAACAATTTTTAAAAAAAATACCTTTCGACTGGGATAAGCAACGTAAAGGACAGACCCCGCCTCTTAAACAGTTTGTTAGGTTTAACGATCAAAATGCTGAAGAACGATTTGCGTTGAAGAAGACCCTTCAGATCGGAGTTGATTGTGGGGTGCTATATTTTTTAACCGAAGATGAAAAATATGCACAATGTGCTTTAGATATATTACATGCCTTTGTAGAAGGGATTAGTCAACTGAAACCTTCCGATAATACCGGTAATGGTGGTTGGGTGTATCCGAATGATCATTTACGAGAAGCCAGAGTGATTGGAGCACAAATGCCTATCATTTATGATTTTGTGGCGTCCTATATTGACATCGGTAAAAAAGCCTATGATCTCGGGAAGAAAACAAAGGTCAATTTTTCGAAAGAAAAAGCCCAGGAACTATTCAAAACATACGCTAGACTAGCTATTGAACACGGTCACCGTGGGTCGAATTGGCCCGTTTTAGAATCCTTTAGTCTGGTGGGAAATGCACTGGCAGTAGACGATTTAGAAGAGCGTAAGAAGCTTTTAAATTTCTATTTGTACGAAAGCAGTGATAAACAAGATGCCTTACCCGATGTTGCCATAAAGTATAAAAAGGATGGAGATGTATTTCCGGAAACCTCACAATATTCAAATGGCGTAGCCAATTATACGACACGACTCATGATCCTATTAAATAAGTATGACGCTGGTTTAAGACTTGGATCGCGCTATTATAAAATTCCGTTTTCGTTGGATCGATGGAAAAGTGTCCGCTATCCTAATGGAGAAATCATACGTTTTGGCGATGGTAAAAGAACGTTTAAAACACCGTATAGTGCTTATGAAATGGCCTACGCATTGGGTGTCCAGGATAGTGTTTCTAAATTGACTGAAAAGTTCGGGGCACTGCTAAATGAAGCGATCAGCACGGGTTCATACGACCCTTCTCATCTTGGTAAACGTACTACATCGGCCCAGCCGTATTGGGAGCCGACGCGATTATTGTGGTTAAATTCCATTCCGAAATATGCTTACGAACATGTCGAATTGCCCAGAACAGATGAGTTTACACATGCCGGTGTATTTTTACAGCGCAACTTAGGTACTGCTAAAAATCCCAAACATGCTCTCATGTGTTTTGTTGGTGGAGGCCATATGGTCCATGGCCATGCTAGCGGGATGGATATGGAATTGTATGGGCTAGGTGAGGTTCTAGGGGTTGACAATGGTCGAGGTTCTTATCGAAAGGATATCCATGAAAATTACTCCCGTATTTTCGCTGCCCACAACACGGTTATCGTTAATGGAGCTAGTCAAGGAGAAGGAGGTTGGGTCAATTTAGGAATGAATTCAACAAAACTTTTGGCAATGGAACCGCATCCTATGCAAGAGGCAAGATCTCCATGGCATTCGTTTACGACAACACGCTTTACCGATGATAGAGGTGAGAAAGCAGAGGCAACCCAAGAAAGAACCATGGCTATCGTTAAAACTTCTGAAACGACTGGATACTACCTTGATGTTTTTCGTTCAAAATCGTCTTTGCCAAATGAATTTCATGACTATCTATATCACAATATTGGTGATCAACTAGTTTTTCTCAATAAAGATTTAAAACTAAAGGTTGATAAAGAGCGGTATCAAGCTAATACCAACATTGAATGGAAACAGAATAGGTCGTATAGAAATCCAGGTTGGCACTTCTTTAAGAATGTTCAAACTTCTGAGCCCTACAAGAAGGATGTAAAGGTCCAATTTAAAATTAAAGGAATAAAAAAGAAGGAGGGTTCTATGAATCTTTTTATTGTTGGAAATGATGATAGGGAATATACAAAAGTAATGGCTCCTAAAACCTATGAAGCTCCGAAACCATATGGTAATAAGTTGACACCAACATTGGTGATCAGGCAGCAAGGAGAAGCCTGGAGCAACCCTTTTGCGGTGGTTTACGAACCTACTTTCGAAAAAGATGCTGCCGCTGGAGTTCAATCTGTTAAGGAATTAGAGCAAGATGGGGTTTTCAAGGGTTTTAAGGTTTCAAGTCGTATTAATGGTAAAGACATAACACAGTTTTGTGTCATACAAAATGATGATGAGCAGTATGTCAATAAGGAATATGGATTTTCGTTTCAAGGTCATTTTGCCATTATCACAATAGATACAGCAAACAAATTGCAAGATGTCTATATCGGAGAAGGTTATCTACTTACTTACAAAAAATTGAAAGTTATGGCCTCAGACAGTAAATCAATAAAGGCATTCATTGACTTTTCACTACCCAAGTATAAAATGAATGCTACTCAGAATACTAAAGTGGATATTGATTCAGAATAATAACATAGTGCTTCTAAAAAAAGGATTCATTTCATATGAAGTTAGAGCTTCAGAATTGCCCAGAGAGTTTTCGATTTGCGTAATTGCGCAGGACAGGACGGGATAGATGTAGCTCCTTCAAATTATATCTTTAGCGAGGAAAAATATGTTATCGTTACCATGGCCGCGAGTTTTAAAAAAATACTGCAATATATCTGTGTCATTTTAGTAATCGCATTTGACTCAAATAATGGTGGATATAAGTTAGGTCCGCCTAGCGCTAAGAACTTGACGATGCCTTCCTGGTATACGAATAATGAACCTCGACCAGCAGGTAAGCGTACCGCTTTTACTACCGAGCCTTTTTACAAGAAAGAAGACCCATTAATATCATCCGGACTTATAGGCCTTGTAAGCATTCAATTTTCTAAAGCGATTACCTCCGAAACCTTATATGAATGAAATCGTTATTAATACTTTTAAAGCAATGAGTAAAATGAAACGTTTAACTATGTATTTTGCATTTCTATATTTAATGGTGTTTGTTGCTTGTAAGGGCGACAATGAAAATAGCAGTTTAGAGGAAGAAGAATCGGAGAATAATTGTACACAAAATATTTATCAAGAAAAAGACGGATTTGTAAACGTTGAGTTTGAAAGTATAATTTCTAAAAATGGTTGGCAGTCTACCAACGTAATTGCAGGCTCCTCAGGGGACCGCTATCTGGTTTGGACAGGTAATGACTATTTCAACGCTCCTGGTAATGCCAAATTGATCTATCCTATTAAAATTAGTACAACAGGTACTTATCAATTTATTTGGCGCTCAAAAATTGCCCAAGGAACAAGTAATACTGATTTTAATGATAGTTGGTTACGTTTTCCCACGGCAGCTGATTTTTATGCTGAGAAAGATGATGGCAGTATAGTATACCCTAAAGGATCAGGAAAGACACCTCTTCCCGAAGGTGCTGGAGCTGATGGCTGGTTCAAAGTTTATATGAATAATGCCAATGTATGGTTATGGAGATCAGCAACAAGCGATAATGATCCGCATAACATATTTGTTCGTTTTGATAGTCCCGGGGTTTATAATATGGAAGTTTCAGCACGATCCTCCTTTCATGCCCTTGATCGCTTCATACTGTTTAAAACTGAAGTTTCAGACCCGACAGAGCTATCTAACCCTTTAAGTGTATTTGATTGTGAATAAATTAGGCAATATGGGAATAGATAGTTTGGTTAGAAGTTTGTTCATACTACTAGTATTTTTATTATTAGCTTCATGTAAACCCCAAAAGAAATTAGCTACGAATAACGAAGGCTTTGTTTCTCTGTTTAATGGTGAAAACTGGGACGGTTGGTATCATAAACTTCGAAATAACGATCCGGAAATGGCAAAAAGGGTTTATGCAATTGAGAATGGTATCATTCATGTTTTTAAAGATACACCAGATAGTCTTGATCTTAATTCTGGCGAGAATGGTACACATGGTTTGTTTTACACCAAAAAGAAGTTCGACAAGTTTATCTTGAGGTTTCAATATAAATGGGGAACAAAAATCGCAAATAATTTTGATCAGTTTCAATACGACGCTGGTTTGTATTATCATGTTTATGATGATAAAATTTGGCCTAGGGGATTAGAGTATCAAATTAGATATGATCATACCAAAAACCAAAATCATACAGGAGATTTTTGGGCAACTCATGTCCGCATAAAATGGACTGCAGATGAAAATGGTGCCTATTTACCAATTAGAGATGGTGGAACCGTACAACCTCCTAAGAAATCTGAACATAGAGCATTGGCGACAGCAAGGTTTAATGCTCTGAATAATCAATGGAATGATTGTGAGGTAATTGTAATGGGGGATCGCTATGCTATACATAAATTGAATGGTGAGATTGTTAATATAGGTACCGAATTAACTCATGGTGAAGGTATTTTAGGTTTTCAATCAGAAACAGCTGAAATATTCTATCGAAATATTGAAATTAAGGAACTAACAGAAGAAATACCAATTCAACACTTTCTAAAATAGCAGTAAAGCATAAGAATGAAACAATTTTTAGCACTTTATCCTAATAGTTCTTTTAATCAAAGATGGTTCGTATTTGTGATCCCATTGTTTTTGGCATTTCAGGTAGTAAATTCTCAAAACCCTATTGTTCCAAACCAAGGCTTAAACGATCCTCATATACATATTTTTAACGATACTGCTTATGTTTATGCTTCGCATGACAAATCACCAAATAACACCAAGTTTATCATGGAAGACTGGTGGGTATGGTCATCTCCCGACTTAGTAAATTGGAGCTTAAAAAGTGTTTTAAAACCAGAAGATACCTACATAGGAAAGCCATTTGCAGATTGTTGGGCTACTGATGTGGGGTTTAAGAATGGTAAGTATTATTGGTATTTTTCCGAAAGAAACAGACAAACCGGTGTTGTTGTGGGTAATAGCCCGACTGGTCCTTGGAAGGATCCTTTAGGAAAGCCGCTTTTATCATCTGAACTGACCCCAACACACGAGTATGACATGTCCATTTACGAAGAAAATGATGAGCATTACATCATTTTTGGTGTTTGGGATTATTATATAGCCCGTTTAAATGAAGACATGATAAGCCTCGCTGAAGAACCAAAGAGGATCGTAATTACCAATCCAAGAGGGCCATATAACCAGGACGGGAAGAATAAAGAGAAGCCAACTGATGATAAACCATCTCTGCACAAATATAAGGGCAAGTACTATCTATCATGGGGATGTTTTTATGCAATGTCCGACAGTTTGTACGGACCGTATAATTATGTAGATACTGTTATAAAGGAAACAAGTTTTGCTCCCGGTTACGAAAAACCTACCTGGCCAAATGGGTTTTTACAAGGTCGACATGGTAATTTTTTCACTTGGAACAACCAGTGGTATTTTACCTATTGTGATATCAGTCAAACAGGGAATCGTTATTTCAGAGATGCATTTATAAGCTATGTACACTATAAAGAAAATGGCGAAATAGCACCAATCCGTATTGATGGGATAGGAGTAGGGCGCTATGAAGCCCATCAAGGTAAAATTGAAGCAGAAGATTACTTTAAAGCAAGTGCAATTGTAAAAAAGGAAATCAATGAAAATCAGTTTGTGGTGCGCACGGATGGAGCTATTGGAAATCTTTGTTTCCCAAATATTGAAGGTCTAGAAAAAGCAAAAAAAATAAGATTTTCCTTTATTAATAAGGAAAAAGGGCTGTTTAAAATAGAGGTGCGAACTGGGAATAAGAATGCCAAGCCAATAGCTATTAAGCAATTCAGTATTGAAAATGATGACAATGGCAAGAAGCAGTTATCTATGTCATTACCCAAAATGAACTCAAAAGAAGACATTTACTTTTCCTTAACCCCCCTGGGAACAGGTGCTTTATATCTCGATTATTTTGTATTTGAATATTAAATAAATCCAAACTACTATTAAATGAAACAATTTTCAAAATTTGTCTTAATAGCAATCATTGCCATTTTTCTTTCATGTGAAAGTGAAGGTGAGTTAACCATTGACGGTGCCGATCAATCTACTAAAATTGATGACAAGGTAAATGAGCTTTTATCAAAAATGTCTATTGAAGAAAAGGTTGCTCAAATGAGAATTTTTCATGCCACTATTGGAGTAAAATCAGATGAAAATGGAAGTTTACTGCTTTCTGACCGTGTAAAGGAAAAGTTGAAGTTAGGAATTGCAGGGATTAAAAATCCGGGAGAGCATATAAGTCCACTGGCTGCGGCCAAATTAAATAATGAATTACAAAAGTACATTATCGATAATAACCGCTGGGGAATTCCTGCGCTATTCGTAACCGAATCCTATAATGGTGTAGATGCAGAAGGCTGTACGAAATTTGGAAGGCCCTTAACATCAGCTGCCTCTTTTAATACAGATCTTGTAAATCGTATTTGGGATGTGGTTGGCAAGGAAGCCCGACTGCGCGGCATGCATATGTGCCATTCTCCAGAAGCAGATATTGTTCGGGATCCACGATTTGGCAGAATGAGTGAAGCCTTTGGTGAAGATACCTATCTCACTACTCAAATGGTAACTAATGCTATTAAAGGGGTACAAGGTGATTATGAGGGGCTTGGTGCTGGTACTCATATCGGGGCTGTTGCAAAGCATTTTGCTGGCTACGGGCAAGTACTTGGAGGTCGAAATTTTGCGGCAGTCGAGATTTCTCCACGTACTTTGATTGATGAAATCTACCCTCCTTTTGAAGCTGCTGTTAAAGATGCTAGAACCTTAGGAATTATGGCGTCACATGGCGACTTGAATGGTATTGCCAGTCATGGAAATCCGGATTTGTTAACGAGTGTTTTACGCGATGAGTGGGGCTTTGATGGTTATTTGGTCTCAGATTCGAATGACATCGCGCGACTATTTTACTTTATGAAAGTCGCTGAATCTCCTGAAGCGGCTGCCCTAATGGGATTAGAGGCAGGTATTGATGTCGATTTGTATGCAGAAGATTCATACGCACTACTCCCTAAAATGGTAGAAGAGAATCCGGAGATTGAAAAATTGATCGATCAGGCGGTACGGCGCGTCTTGCGCACAAAATACATCTTAGGATTGTTTGATAATCCCTATATCGACTTAGATAAAGTTAACAAAGGTGTGCGAGCAGAATCTTCTCTAGCTTTGGCTAAAGAAGCTGATCTCGAATCAATTATTTTGCTTAAAAATGATAATCAAATCCTACCTCTAAATAAAAATAAGCCAACAAAAATAGCTTTGTTGGGACCACTTTTAAGCGAACACACAAAGACAGCTTTTGAATCTGTTGCGGGATCTAATATTACTTTTATGGCAGCAAAAGGATTTAGCTTGACCGATGAGAAAAAGGGTGTTCCAAGTTTGTTAGAGAAAAATCCAACGGCTATTAGTAAAATGATAAACATTGCTAGGCAATCAGATCTAGTGGTATTGTATTTAGGTGGTGATGAGCATACCGCTAAAGAAGCGTATTTTAATAACGCACTAGGCGATCGTGCGACTATAGAGCCTGTGGGTCAGCAAAATGAGTTGGTAACAAAAATAAAAGCCCTCGGTAAGCCTGTTATAGTGGTATTAAAACATCGTCGTACCCTTTCAATTAATACAATAGCTCAACAAGCCGATGCTATTTTGGATATCTGGGATCTAAGTGAGTTTGGTGACGAATCAACCGCTAAAATTATCTTTGGAGAAGTTTCTCCTTCAGGTAAATTGCCAGTAACAGTACCAAGATCTATCGGACAATTTCCGTTTCATTACAGTCAAAAAGAAATCAACTACAAAAAGGGGTACCTCTTTTTAGAAGAAGGTCCTCTATATCCATTTGGATTCGGATTAAGCTATACAACTTTTGAGTATTCAGATTTATCAATATCCAATGCCGAACTAACACCAGAAACAGAAATCTCAGTTAGTGTATCGATCACTAATACTGGTAGTGTAAAAGCAAAAGAGATTGTTCAATTATACATAAAAGATGAAATCAGGTCGGTTTCTCCTCCGAATAAAGAATTAAAGGGCTTTAAAAAAATAGCACTTGATCCAGGGGAAACCAAAACAGTATCTTTTAGTGTTACTCCTAAGATGCTTGAATTCACAGGAAAAGAGATGACCAAAGTTTTAGAGGAGGGTGACTACACCGTAATGGTAGGAAGCTCGTCAATCCAAGGACTTTCAGGTACATTTAGACTAAATAATTAAAGAGACTTAAAATGAAACATTTAAAAAATATAAGATTAATAGTATTGGCTATACTGTCAAGTGCTTTTTTTATTAATTGCTCAACGGCTCAAAATCCAATATATAATCAAAGCATTGAAGAATCAATGATCAAGGCGTTGGAATGGCAGGAAGCCCATCCAATAATGGCCTTAGCGCCAACAGACTGGACCAACGGAGCCTATTATGTTGGGGTGGCCCGCGCTCACAAAGCCACGAAGGCTATGATGTATATGGCAGCCTTAAAGAATCAAGGCTATTGGAACAATTGGCAAACGTTTAAAAGATTGCATCATGCGGATGATGTTGCTATTTCATATAGCTATTTATACATCGATATGACTGACCGAAGAAGAAATTTTGTGGATTTAGAGCCAACTAAAAAGTTTATTGACGCTCATTTATATGAGCCTGATGCTTGGAAAGAAGGTAAAGATAAAAGTGCGATGGGAAAAACCATTTTGTGGTGGTGGTGTGATGCTTTATTTATGGCACCACCGGTAATCAACTTGTATGCAAAACATACAAAACAGCCAAAGTATGTAGACGATATGCATAAGTTTTATATAGAAACATACAATCAGTTGTATGATAAAGAAGAGCATTTATTTGCCCGCGATATGCGTTTTGTTTGGACTGGATCGAAAAAAGACATGAAAGAACCTAATGGGAAGAAAATATTTTGGTCTCGAGGCAATGGATGGGTACTTGCGGGCTTAGCATTGCTATTAGAAGATATGCCCAACGACTATAAACACCGGAGCTTCTATGAAAATTTATACAAGGAAATGGCGGCTAAAATTTTGAGTATTCAACCTGAAGATGGTTTGTGGAGAACTAGTTTGTTAAGCCCGGAATCTTATGATCATGGAGAAGTAAGCGGTAGTGGTTTTTATACATTCGCACTCGCTTGGGGCGTCAATAATGGATTGTTGGATAAAGCGAAGTACACGCCTGCTTTAAAAAAAGCGTGGAATGCTTTGGCAGATTGTCAGCATGAAGATGGTCGCGTTGGATGGGTGCAGAATATTGGAGCCTCTCCAGAACCAGCTTCGTTTGATAGCTGGCAAAATTTTGGTACTGGCGCTTTTTTGATGGCCGGAAGCGAAATATTGAAACTTGATAATCAATAGAATAATTAAAGAGATTAACTATGTTATATAATACCTTTATATACTTGTTTGTCTTATTTTTATTTGGATGTTCAAATAATGATAGTGTTACGAAAGCTCCAATTTTAATAGATAATAACACAGTAATTGAAGATAAAATTCTGTGGTTTGGTGATCCTGATAAAGATGTTAGAGACGTATTTAGAAGGTTAGATCCTGATGGCAACAGTAATCCGACCGGAGATAGATGTGTTGATGATCCTGAAAAACCACCTCTTGTGACTACACCAACTGATATTCAATATGGGAAATATTGGAGTATTAAAAAACCAACTTCTAGAAAGAGAGCAGAGTTCGCCCGAATGAACGGTTTTATACCAGAAAATGGTAAAGAATATTTTATTGCCTGGAGGTGGAGGATTCAATATTCTCCAAATTTGGATAAAGGTATTACGGTATTTCAATGGAAGACAGATCAAGGAATAGATATAGATTCTAATAAACAACATTATCCTTTTAACATTGGATATGACGGTAATGAGTTAACTATAAATGCGTATGGGCCAGCAGAGCCAAACTTCAATCGCCCAGGCTCAATAAATAAAAGGAAAACAATTATTTGGAAAAAAAATGTCCCACAAAATACTTGGGTAAGTTTAGTTTTTAAAGTGAAAGTAGATCGTGATTTTGATACTGCAAACAATCATCCAAAAGGTTACATTGAGTTTTGGTTCAATGATGAAAAACAAACATTATCCAACTCAAATTTTCAAGACTATCAGGTTTCATTAAGTGATGATGGTAAAAGAGCCTATCACAGAACAAATGATGGCAAAGAAGTCTACCCTAAGTGGGGATCATACAATGAAAATGCCTGCGACTTTGAAATTATTACAGATTTTGACGAAATGCGTGTAGCTACTAATTATGAATTAGTAAAATTAAAATTATAAAGACTTATTTGATTTTTTAATTATCTGCAATTACTATGAATGTAGCAGGACAAAACAGGATAGTTCTAGTAGCGTGTTGTTTATCTTTAAGTGATAAATAATGTAGTAAAATGAAATCTAAATGTTTACCACTTTTCTTTTTATTTTCATGCCTTGTTTACCTTAGTTGTCAACCTTTTAACGAAAACACGACGAGTATTGAAGAAGATGATACTCCTACTTTTGAAGAACTAAGTCAAAACTTCAAGTTGCCGCGAATTCAATATAGGCCGGAAACCTGGTTTCATCTTATCGGAAATAATATTAGTAAAGAGGGTTTAACTTTAGATTTAGAAGCCATTAAGAGAGCTGGTTTACAAGGGATACACTTGTTCAATAAAGCAGGAGGGGCTTATCCTAAGGTTGATTCTATTAAAATTTTATCACCGGAATGGGAAGATATGATACGTCATGCTGCTGATGAATGTCAACGTTTAGGTTTAAAATTCACGATGCAAAATTGCCCGGGCTGGTCTATGACAGGCGGGCCTTGGGTACCTGCAGCAGAAGCGCAACGGGAAATTGTAGAATCTGTATATAGGGTATCCGGAAATACAAAGTTTGAAAACGTTCTTCAACTTGATTCATTATATCATACACCTGATTATGATTATAAAGATGTACAAGTTTTAGCATTTCCAACACCAGATGGTGATGATTTAGACATACTATCTCCTTCAAAAGTTGAAAGTAACAATACAATTGTGCCGTGGATGGATATGTTCAATCCAAATTCAAAAATCATTGTTACCGATAGAACAACAAGGCTCGCTAAATCTTTAGATGAATATAGAAGCCAGGGCATATCAAAAGTAAATGACTATGATACTTGGGTGAAGATAAAATTTGATGAACCAGTTACATTGCGCTCCATTGTATTTCCTCCCATAAGACACATTATAATGGACAAACAATACCCTATTGTGGATGTAAAAATTAGGGTAGAAGCTGTTTTAAATGCTCAACTAACAGATATCACTACGATTAATTTCCCTGATGGAAATTGGAGCGATCGGCAGTTACACCTCACTTTAGGATTACAAGAAACTACTTCAAATGAATTTGTCTTTACTTTTGAAGGTACCCACAGTATTATGCCGGAATTTATCCGTTTAACCTCAAAACCCCGATTGCACAATCACGAATCTAAGTCTGCCAAAGCAATGCGTAGTCTGGAAAAAAACATTAAATACAATTACTCAGAAAATACCATTATTAAACCTGAGGAAATCATCAATTTAACAAATAAGTTAAGTACTACCGGTAAACTAACTTGGGATGTACCTGAAGGAAATTGGACTATTGTTCGTTTTGGACATGTAAATATGCGACGAACCAATAAGCCAGCTGTACCCGAGGCCACAGGATGGGAATCGAGTAAATTAGATAAGATTGCTATTGAAAACCACTTGCGAAATGGAATGATTGGCAAGCTGATTAAAGATGGCGGACCTATTGGCGATGGCAAATTACATGGCTTGTTAATTGATAGTTGGGAGAGTTTTATCCCTACCTGGACAATGAACTCTGAAGATATGTTTAATGAGTTCGAACAACGCAGGGGTTATAGCATGAAAACGTATTTACCGGCAACTATGGGCTATATAGTTGGAAGTGAAGAAGTGTCTAGCAAGTTTTTGAGAGACCTTCGCCAAACGATGGATGAAGTTTACATCGATAATTTTTTTAAACACTTTGCTACAGTAGCACATGATATGGGTGCAGAAGTATATACCGAGGGGGCGGGAGGCGAAGTATTACCTATCGATCCTATGCGATATTATGGGGTAAGTGATATTCCCATGACCGAATTTTGGTATCCACAACCACCATCAAATCAAAATGAATATGCAAAGCCCATTTTTTCGGCGGCATCTGCTACACATTTGTACAATAAACCCATGTTGGCCGCTGAGGCTTGCACTCAGATAGGGGTACAATGGAAAGAGCATCCTTTTTCAGTAAAATCCTTAATCGATTATAATTTTACCAAAGGGGTTAATCACTTGGTATTTCATACGTTTTCCCATACTCCACAAACCGATGTATTTCCCGGTTCTAGCTTTGGTAGTCGTATTGGGTTTCCTTTGGTGAGGGAGCAAACATGGTGGAAATATATGTCAGATTGGACAGACTATCTCTCGCGTAATCAATACGTATTGCAACAAGGAGAGTACGTAGCAGACGTTTTATGTTATTATGGCGATCATTTTGAACGTCCACCATTCGATTTGGATTACTTCCCCAAAGGCTATCGCTTTGATTATTTGAACGCCGAAATTTTACACGAAAAACTTAGTGTACAAGATGGTAAAATTCATGTGGAGAATGCTGGTGATTACCGAATCATTACATTAAGGGATGCCAAAGACATGGTATTGTCAACAGCTAAAAAATTAGAAGAGTTGGTGATGGCCGGAGCTGTAATAGTTGGTGATAAACCTGTGGACTCCCCTAGTTTAATGGATGATGAAAATGATTTAAAAGCACTGCATGCCATAGCAAACACCTTATGGGATGATACGATAAAAGGCGTGAAGCATGTTGGTAAAGGCAAAGTATATTGGGGAACATCGTTGGATGAAGTACTTAAGGCAGAACGAATAGCTCAAGATGTTATTGTTCCTGATGGATTGAATATCAAGTGGATACATAGGGAAACAACCGACGCACATATCTACTTTATTGCTTCAAATCACGATAAACCATTGGATGTTGCCCTAAGCTTTAGAGCAACAAATGTTAATCCTCAAATATGGAACGCTTTTAATGGAGAGCAAGAAGAAGCCAAAATTTGGAGTGTAGTAAAGGATAGAACAAATGTAGTATTGTCTTTTGACCCTAGCGGAAGCACTATTGTAGTACTTTCAAAAGGAGATAAAAAACCATACGCTTCCAAAGTAACATATAACGACAGTATTATTTTAAATTCAGAAACAGGATGGTTTAATATACATGATACAAAAGGCTTACCAAAGCTATCATTTAGAGGAGACGAAATTATAGCTTCAAAATCCGGTGAGTATAATTTTCATCAAGATGGGATTATAGAAACAAAAAAAATAACCGTTAAAGACATATCGCTTCAAACTGATTGGACATTGCATTTTGATAAAGGTTGGGATACACCAGACTCTTTAGATATAACAGACTTAAAATCCCTTACACTATTTGATAATAATGCTGTAAAACATTATTCAGGAACAATTGCATATTTAAAATCATTTGATTTAGAAGAAACAGAAAGAAATACCATTGTAGATCTAGGCAAGGTTGCAAATATTGCAGAACTATGGTGTAACGATAAAAAAATTGGAGTAAAATGGGCACCTCCTTTTACTTTTGATATTACGAATGCAGTAAAGGTTGGTGAGAATCAAATTCAGGTAAAAGTAACGAATACATGGCGCAATCAATTAATTTTTGATAATTCACGACCAGAAACAGAAAAGAAAACCTGGACTACAAATCCACCTAAAAAGGATGAAACTAAATTAGAGGTTTCAGGTTTAATAGGACCTGTGATTCTAAGACAAGAGAATGAACTTTGAAACAAACAACAGAACAATTTCGCTATGTTCATTGAGGCTACTACGACCATTATTAGTATTGATGGAATAAGTAAATCTTACCTGGTAAAATTAGAGAGGATTTAATACATATTTGAGAGTACAAGGATCCTTATTAGTGCGTAATTAGTAAGAAAACAAAAGCCTAGGGGATAATAAATTGGAAGAGAGAATGATTATTTTGAAGAGAAGAATTTTAGCAATTTTTTTATTGGCTATAGGCCTCTTTATTGGATGTCAATCAAACAAAAAGGAAAAAGAAATATCTATTTCTTTACCAGAAAGACCCAACATTCTATGGTTAGTAACAGAAGATATGGGTGCTTACATTCCTTCCTTTGGTGATTCAACCATAGTAACTCCTAATTTAAGTCGTTTAGCACAAGAAGGGGTTGTGTATCCGAATCTTTATTCTACTTCTGGAGTTTGCGCTCCGAGCAGGGCCGCTATTGCAACTGGTATGTATCCTTCAAGTATTGGAGCAAATCATATGCGAACTAATTCATATATGGAGACAACAGGATTGCCGGCGTATGAAGCAATTCCACCCTCGGAAGTAAAAATGATCAGTGAATTGCTTCGAATGCAAGGCTATTACTGCACCAATAATTATAAGACAGATTACCAATTTAAAGCTCCTAGAACTGCTTGGGACGAAAGTAGTCCATATGCGCATTGGCGAAATCGAAAAAAAGGCCAGCCATTTTTTTCAGTCTTTAATTTTACTGAAACGCATGAGTCTGGGCTCTTTGAACCATATGGTCATAAGTATGTCGAAACTAGACATCACAAAGGCGGTGATAGAACATACACGTGGAAATCGGGGAAAATGACGACAGAAGAAACTCCAGTATATCTGCCTAAAAAAACAAAATTCAAGATACCACCATATTTACCAAATACTCAAGTTGTGCGACATGATCTTTGGAAAGTATATAACAATATCGCTGCGATGGATAAGCAGCTAGGTGCTATTTTAAAACAGTTAGAAGATGATGGTTTACTCGAAAATACGATCATCTTTTTTTATGGAGACCACGGGGGACCTTTACCTAGGCAAAAACGACTCATTTATGATTCTGGCTTGAATACACCAATGATTATTAGGTTTCCAAAAAAAATGAGAGCAGGGACCAAAGATGAACAGCTAGTAAGTTTTGTTGATTTTGCTCCAACATTATTATCGCTAATAGGAATTAATCCACCGGAATACCTGCAAGGAAAAGCTTTCTTAGGCAAGTATAAATCCAAAAATAACCGGGACTATATTCATGCCGCTGCGGATCGTTTTGATGCATTTACCGATGTTATTCGGGCTGTTCGCGATGAACAGTTTAAGTACATTAGAAATTACCGTCCTGACCAAGGATATTACTTACCTGTCAGTTATCGAGAAAGAATACCTACCATGCAAGAATTATTAGAATTACGAGAGGAAGATAAATTAGATGAGCCTCAAAAGCAATGGTTTAGGGCTAAAAAACCGGTTGAAGAATTATTTGATTGTGGAAAAGACCCTCATGAGCTAGTGAATTTGGCCGAGAATCCTGCTAACAGGGAAAAACTCATAGAATTAAGAGCCGAAATGGACAGATGGTTGAAAAGTATTGATGACGAGCCCAAAAAAACCGAAAAGCAGTTGATAGATCAATTATGGAAAGGTAAAGATAGCCAACCAAGTACGGCTATACCAAAAATCGCAATTTCAAACGGGGAAGTAATCATAAGTTGTACCACAAATGGAGCTTCGATTGGCTATAAAATAAAAACAAAAGAGGGGAAATTTCCTGATAGTTGGAGTATTTATCAGCAACCATTTGCTGTTGAAGAAGATACCGAAATAGTGGTGCAGGCACATCGCATTGGTTTTAAACCGAGTGATGTCGTCGAGATGACAACCTCAGAAATAGAATAATGTTTGCCAGATAGAAAATGGCATATTTTAATAGAAAACATATTTATGAAAAGAAGAAATTTTAAAGATCACTTACTAGTGTTTTGTATTGTAAGCAGTCTATTCATACATGTTTCGGTAACTGGGCAAAACAGAAGTAATAAAAGCCAAAGAGGACTCACAAATATTGATTTTCAGCGTTTAGAAGAGATAAAACAAAATATGCAGGAAGGTGAAGTTCCCTATAAAAAGATACTTAAAAAATTATTGAAAAAAGCAGATAAGAAACTTCAGGAAGGTGTTTTTAGCGTTGTATACAAGAAACAAAAACCGGTTAGTGGTGACAAGCACGACTATCTAAGCTTAGGACCCTATTGGTGGCCCGATCCTGACAAAGCAGACGGCCTCCCCTGGATACGAAGAGATGGTGAAATAAACCCATTGACGCGTGATAGCAGCACCGATTTAGAAACTAAAAATAAGATGTTTAGTAATACAAGTACGCTAGCGTTTGCATACTATTTTTCGGGTAAGAATAAATATGCTAAAAAAACTATTGAATTGCTTGAAACATGGTTTATCAATACAAATACAAAAATGAACCCCAATCTGAATTATGCACAAGGAATTCCGGGTAGGAACAATGGCAGGGGTATTGGGATCATAGAATTTGCTGGTATTAGCAATGTTATTACTGCCATTGAACTGTTAGAATTAGAAAATAAACTTGATCAGGAAACAAGTAGTAAGCTCAGAAAGTGGTTTGAAGCATATCTAAAGTGGCTTCAAACAAGTAAGAATGGCATTTTTGAAAAGAATACCAAAAATAATCACGCTACTTATTATGATGCTCAGGTCATTAGTATTATGCTATTTTTAGATAAGGAGAAAGAAGCCAAAGAAGTGCTGGAAGCTGCCAAAACCACAAGAATAGCCAAGCAAATTGAAGCAGATGGTAAACAACCACATGAACTAGAAAGAACAAAATCACTTTCTTACAGCACTATGAATTTAAGTGGCTTCACGACCTTGGCCTATTTTGGTAAAAAACTAGGTGTTGATTTATGGAGCTATACAGCCGAAAATGGTGGTGGTATTCAAATGGCATATCAATTTTTAAAACCGTATGCTTCTGGTGAAAAAAACTGGAACTATCAACAAATACACAGTGAACAAAAAGCGAGAAAACGATTAAAATTATTATTCAATCGAGCAGGTAGCATCTTCAATGATAACGAATTGTGTAGCGTCAGTGATATAAAACCAAAGTCTATCCAAGAGTTACTGTACACATGTCAATAGGTGGCTTAGAAATACTAATAAAATCAGATCATAAAATTCATGCAACGACTTGCTTTTAAAATGAAACTGAAAAAAGGTACCAAAGATGAGTATCAAAAACGTCATCGTGAGATTTGGCCAGAACTGAAAGAATTGTTGAATGCCGTTGGCGTTCGAGAGTATTCTATTTTTTTTGACAAAGAAACGGAGACCCTTTTTGCATTTCAAAAGGTGATTGGTAATAGTGGTTCGCAAGATTTGGTCAATAATCAGATTGTACAGAAGTGGTGGAGGTACATGGCAGACATTATGGAGGTGAACCCAGATCAATCACCAGTATCTACTCCGTTAGAAGAGGTTTTCTACTTACACTAACATTATACTCCTTGTCAATGAAAAATAGCCATAAAAAAATTACACTTCTATTGATGACAATATTGTTCATCGGTTGTAATTCTGAAACAACTAAAAAAGAACTCATCAGACAAAAATTACTTTTTAATAGTGATTGGCAGTTCCAGTTGTTTGAGAGCGACTCAGTTTCTAAAAATGAACTAGTCAGTACAGAGTGGAAACCAGTGCAGTTGCCACACGATTGGAGTATCGAAGGAACGATATCTAAAGAAAACCCATCTGGACATTTCGGAGGATATTTTCCTGGAGGAGTTGGATGGTATCAAAAATCATTTAAGTACAATCCTGATTGGAAAAACAAATTGGTCTCTATTACTTTTGATGGAATTTATAAAGACTCAGAAGTATGGATCAACAATCACTATCTGGGTAAAAGGCCTAACGGATATGTAGGTTTTTCTTATGATTTATCACCATACCTGAAATCAGGAAATAATAGTATTCTGGTAAAAGCTGACAATTCAAAACAACCCAATGCTCGATGGTATACTGGAAGCGGCATTTATAGAAATGTTTGGCTTGAAATTAAGAACAAGGTTTCTGTGACACAATGGGGAACTTATATCACTTCTTCAAATATTTCAAAAGAAAACGCTGATATCCGAATTCAAACTTCAATTGGTAATAAGAATGCGGAGGATCACTTAGTAAGCATTCAAATTGATATTTATGACGAGAAGAATCAATTAGTGTTGAAAGAAGAATTAGATAATGTTATACCCTCAGCAGATACTATTTCTATACAGCACCAAGTACAGGTGCCCAATCCCAAATTATGGTCTCCCGAAACCCCAGTTCTTTATACTGCAGTACACAAAATTTTTCAGGAGGGTGATATGATCGACATGGATAGCACTCCGTTCGGGATACGAAGTATACGTTTTGATGCGGAAACGGGTTTTTGGCTCAATGATAAAAACATTAAGATAAAAGGTGTAAACAATCACCAAGATGGAGGACCTGTTGGGGCAGCGGTACCAGATGATGTGTTACGCCGAAGATTAGAAATACTAAAAGAAATGGGTTGTAATGCTATACGAACGGCACATAACCCTTTTTCACCTGAATTTTATCAGATGTGTGATGAAATGGGATTTATGGTAATGGATGAAGTATTTGATGAATGGATTGCCTCTTGGCCATGGGTAGATTATAAAAATCGTGGAAAAGTAAAATATGGATACCATCAAAATTTTAAAAAATGGGCCAAACGCGACCTAAAAGATGTAATTCTCAGGGACCGGAATCATACTTCTATAATTATGTGGAGTGTTGGTAATGAAATCCCCGATCAGTGTTATCCCGAGGGACCAGAACGCCTAAAACCTTTATTAGAAATTGTTCGCGACTTAGACGCGACTCGTCCCATTACTGCTGGATGTTGTTTTATGCACTTGGCTAATGATACAGGTTTTTCAGATCTGCTAGATGTAGCTGGATACAACGGCGGAGGTGGTTCTGTTTTCTATGAAAAAGACAAAATAAAATACCCAAATCGCAAATTTATAGCTACTGAAATTCCTCATTCTTTCCAAACGAGAGGCGTTTATAAAACAAAAACTGAAATGCGAAGTCCTCAGCAAGGAATAGCAGTTCCTGATTTGACTGAAGAAGAAGTGTTTCCTGAATTTTCTAAATTTTATTCTTCTTCTTATGATAATTCAAGTGTAAGGATATCAGCCCGGGATTCCTGGAGAAGGACTGATAGCTTAGCTTATGTTGCTGGCGAGTTCCGATGGACGGGATTTGACTATCTAGGAGAAGCCATTAAGAAATGGCCCTCTAGGTTCTGGAGTTTTGGGATCGTAGACTTATGTGGTTTCCCAAAGGATACATATTATTTTTATAAAAGTCAATGGAATGATGAACCTATGGTGCATATGTTGCCACATTGGACATGGCCGGGTAAAGAAGGGACTATTATTCCTGTCTGGGTATACGCTAATAGTGAAGAAATAGAGCTATTTCTAAATGGAAAATCTCTAGGTGTTAAGTCAACTAATAACAAAATGAACCTGTCATGGGATGTACCATATACTCCCGGAGAATTAAAGGCGATCGGTAGAACAGATGGTAAAATAGTCTCTCAGCAAGTATATAAAACCGCTCATAAACCAGCAAAAATCGAAGTGATTTCTGATAAAAAAGAAGTTGCGGCGACAGGAACCAGTTGTATCCATCTAGAAATAAATATTTTAGATAAAGACGGAAACTTCGTTCCGTATGCAGATAACCTGATCAGTTTTGATATCAAAGGACCTGCAAAAAATATTGGAGTAGAGAATGGAGACCCATTAGACTTGTCCTCTAATAAAATAAATCAAAGAAAGGCTTTTAATGGTAAATGTTTATTGATACTTCAATCAACCAAAAAGGAAGGGGAGATTATTGTAGATATTAAATCAGAAGGCTTGAAGTCTCAACAGATTTCAATTTCAAATAATAATTTACCATCAAATAACTAAAATCTAAGTGCACCGTTGCCTAACAGCGCTATTTTAATTTGACTTATGCAAAGAAGAAGTTTTATATATCTATCTGTTACAGGTTGTCTTAGTTTAGGTCTTTCCGTACATGCTTGTAAAAATAAAACACATGCAAATGCCCCTAATAATCTTGGCACAACAGCATTCGAAGCATTATCATTTGATCTTTTAAAAACCTGGTGTGATGCTTTGATCGATACACAAATTAATGAACCTTCGGACAGTACAATTCACGGAGCGCTTTATTGTGAAGCTTGTAAAAAAATACATGGCCGTTGTATGGATGCGGTGTACCCGTTTTTATTCATGGCTGATTCAACTGGAGAACGGAAGTATCTTGATGCCGCTATTCTAGTAATGAAATGGTCCGAAAACGTGTCAATGCCTGATGGCAGCTGGACCGTAATCCCGGATCCAAAATCATGGAGAGGAATAACTGTGTTTGGAGCCCTTGCTTTGGGCGAGGCATTACACTACCATGGTCACATATTGTCAAAAGAACTATATGATGCCTGGAAGAAACGACTGCGAAAGGCATCGGAATTTATCCACGCTAATTTTACTATTGATTATAGTCATATTAACTATGCGTTTACCGCTGTGTATGCTCTAAATTTTTTAGGGCGGATGTTTGACGAAACAGCTTATATAGAGCATAGCAGGCAGTTGGCAGGTGAAATTCCTAACTGGCTTACGAAACCAAACATGCTAATTTTTGGAGAAGACAAACCTGCTGATGAGGTAAGTGCAAAAGGTTTATTACCGGTTGATTTAGGATACAATGTAGAAGAATCTTTAAACGGTCTCGTCCAGTATGCCAAATTGGAACAGGATGAAGAGTTATTAAAATTACTAGACCAATCACTAGCTGGGCATCTTGAGTTTATGCTACCAGATGGTGGATGGGATAATAGCTGGGGAACAAGACAGAATAAATGGTCATATTGGGGCAGTAGAACAACAGATGGATGTCAACCTGCATTTGTGTTAATGGCTGATAGAAATCCAGCATTTGGTAAAGCCGTGCTTTTAAATACGCAGCTTTTAAAAAGGTGCACCGTAAATGGTCTCTTGGCTGGAGGCCTCCATTATGAGAGTCATAATATACCAGCATGTATACACCACACATTTGCGCATGCTAAGAATATTGCTTTTATGTTAAATCATCCTGATATTATTAAAAAGCTTGATAGTAATATTCCGATTCCAAGAAGTACTAATGATGGCGTTAAACACTTTCCTGAACTTGATGTATGGCTTATTGCTAGAGGGCCTTGGCGAGCAACAGTTTCTTCATATGATCAAATATTCAAGAAGAAGTACTCCGTCGCTGCTACAGGAGGATCATTAGCTATACTTTGGCATGAAAAAACAGGCCCATTATTTACAGCGAGCATGGCCGAATACTTATTAGTTGAAAAAAACAATCAACAAAGTCAGCCTGGAGAAGATTTTGCGTTAATGCCGAGAATTGAACGTTATGTAAATGGGGTTTGGTATACAAATATCCAAGATCTAAAGGCAGAAGTTGAGCAAACTGATGATAATGAAACCATTCAGTTTAAAGTTAAAACTGCATTAACAAATCGTGATAAACAAGTACTAAAGGACGCAAACAGTTACCAATTGACGTATAGTTTTGACAAAAGTCAAGTAACTATTACTGCAAGGCGACCTTTGACTGGTGATAATGGCGATCAATTGGTGCTGCCAATTATATCGCCTTCGGGAGAATCTATAATTCAAGAGAGTCCTAATAGAGTGAGAATAGTGAAATCAAACTCTCAAGTAATACTCGAAGCAAATGCTGCGATTAATTCGAAAAAAAATGAAGGACAACGAATTTTTAATATGGTTCCCGGTGTTGAGGCAATTCCTTTTATTATAAAATTCCCAAAAACCAAAAAGCGTATTAGCTGCACTATTAAAGTACTGTAATAGCTCAAGGTTCTATATGATTTGATATGGAATGCTTTACCCGAGGGTACAGGATGCTATTTGTTAAGAGTATTAGTAAACTTGATAGAAATTAAGCCTTATTCCAAAGGGCTAAACTGATTATTTTTTTTAAGTTGAACCAGGTCATGAAAAAAATTGGCTTTAACATCTTGTTCGTTCTGCTGTTTTTTTGCTTTAACTGTTCAGATGCAGAACAGGTTGAAGCATTGGAAAGTGAAGAAGATCCTGTAGAAATTTCTCTTACACCTCCGGATGGAATTCCAGACCCATTTAATCTTTTTACAGTAATTGATGATGATGTACCACGCTCAGAATTTGACGAAGTAAGTAAGTGGTATCAGGAAGAACCTGGGAAGCAAGTTTTTCAACTTTTTACTGGTGATGAATTTATTGGTGAACGAAAACATGCCCGTACAGAAGCTGGACAAGGATTAAAATTTAAAGAAGGAACTACATGGCACACTTTAGAAGCTACAATGCATCCTAGCGATAAACTAGATATTACGTATACCATAGCACAACTGTTTGCGGGTTGTTGTGGACCCCAATTACGCGTGGAGGTAAGAACAAACGGGCGCATTCATGTTGGCTCTAGATCAAACGAAAACGTTCGAATTTCAACTGATGAAGATTGGGCAAATGGTCAGCGATCTTTTACCATTAAAATACGTACTAACGGGAGGGATATGGAGGTTTATTTTAATAATGAACTAAAGTTTACCGGTGTTAGTGAAGAAAGTACTATGGATAATGTAGATGCTCTTTATCACTTTAGATGGGGAGTCTATTCCAACGAAAAAATGAAAAAAAACTTGAGTAATACAGTTACGAATATTACCCGAAACTAAAAACCTAACCCACTTTATCATATAACAAGCCGTGCAAAAAAAAACCTTAAAATGTATCTGTAAGAATATAATTATTTGTTCAGTAAGCCTACTATTTAGTATATCCTGTCAAGAAAAGAAGATAGCTTCTCCCGAATCACTTTCCATTTCAGAAGGATTTATTAATCCAATTGGTTTTTACGATGCAACCCCTACTTTTTCGTGGAAGTTACCCATTGAAAGGAATATTGAAAGTCAATCAGCTTATCAAATAGTGGTAGCGAGCAACTTAGAGTCATTGCCAGACAACCCGGACTTATGGAATACTGAAAAGGAACTCAGTAGCCAATCTACCTTCATTGAATATAAAGGGAAACCAATAACCTCTGGTCAAAAGGTATATTGGCAAGTGCGTTACTGGGACCAAAATGATCAATCATCTACTTGGAGTGAAGCGAGTACATTTGAAATGGGGCTATTAAGTAATGACGATTGGAAAGCAAAATGGATTGGACTAGATACAGCAAAGGATAGTATTAAAGGTACAAATGGAGTAATTATTAATACGCCACAGTACTTGCGAAAAAAGTTCGAGTTAACCTCTGATGTTATTTCCGCAAGATTATATATCACGGCAAAAGGTGTTTTTGATGTTCATTTAAATGGAGAAGATGTAAGCGGCGATGTTATGCCTCCTGGTTGGACACCTTATAATAAACGTATTGAAACCTTAACCTACGATGTTACCGATTTGATAGTATCGGGTGAAAATATGATAGCTATAGAATTGGCTTCTGGATGGCATTCAGGTAGATTGGGATGGAATAAAACACTTTGGGAAAACTCAGGTTCTCCAAAAGTTTTATGTCAATTAGAATTGTTTTTAAAAGATGGAAGTAAGAAAACCATTATTTCAGATAATACTTGGAAGGCCACCACAAAAGGGCCTATACGTTTTACGGAAATTTATGATGGAGAAACCTATGACGCGAACTACGAAATGATAAATTGGACAACCAATAATTTTGATGATAAAAAATGGTCTACTGTTATAACATCAACTATAGACGAGCAGGTAAAATTAGAACCTAAAAGACATGCCGCGGTTAAAGCAAAGCTGCAGATTCCTTCAAAAGGGATAATAAAGACTGAGAATGCAGCCATTTTCGATTTAAAACAAAATATGGTCGGTGTAGCCGTAGTTAAAGCCCCAATGAAAAAAGGAGATACTTTGAGGATGCGATTTTCCGAAATGTTGCAGCCAGATGGCACTTTTTATACGGACAATTATCGTTCAGCAAAATCAACGGACTATTATATCGCTTCAAAGGATGGAATGATCGAATGGGCACCAAAATTTACTTTTCACGGTTTTCGATATGTGGAATTGAGCGGATTTGATATGTCACAAGAACCTATGAATGAATGGGTGACTGGAGTAGTACAGTATTCTGATTTTGAAGAACATGGCACTTTTACATCATCACATAACAAACTCAACCAATTACAGAGCAATATTGTTTGGGGTTTACGCGGAAACTTTTTTGATATTCCTACGGATTGTCCCCAAAGAGATGAACGTCTAGGGTGGACAGGTGATGCACAAGTTTTTGTACCTACTTCCATATTTAATGCCGATGTACATGCCTTTTGGGCAAGCTGGCTACAAAGTTTAACTGAGGCACAATATGAAAATGGAGGGATCCCATTTGTTGTGCCTGATGCTTTGAAAAATAATAAAGTTAGTTCTGGCTGGGGCGATGCTGCGGTTATTATACCTTGGGAAGTCTACTATAGAACTGGTAATGTCACTATTCTAAAAGATAATTTTGAAATGATGAAAGCTTGGGTAGCCCATCATCAAAGCGTAACTAACAAATACATTTCTGATATGAACTCATTTAGTGATTGGTTACAACCTTTTCCTAAAAAGGAAAATAACAGAAGAGGGGATACATCTAAAAACTTAATCAGTACTGCATATTTTGGATATGTCACTAAGTTAACTGCACAGACTGCAAAAGTTTTAGGAAAGTCAGAAGAGCAAGCTAAATATGAAGCATTATCAGTTGCTATTTGTAAGGCTTTTGAAAAAGAGTTTTTTGATGAAAATGGAGAGATTCAAAATAGCGAAAAAACACAAACAGCTTATTTACTAGCCTTAGGATTTGATTTGCTCTCACCTGAAATAGAAGAAAAGGCAATTCCACATTTATTAGATAAAATAAAAGAGGCTGACAACCACTTACGAACAGGCTTTTTAGGTACCCCATTATTGTCAAAAGTTTTAGACGATATAGGGGAGTATGAATTGATGTATGAAATTCTTTTTAAAGAAACGTATCCCTCATGGTTTTATTCCATAAATCAAGGAGCAACTACAATGTGGGAACGCTGGAATAGCTACAGTAAAAAGGAAGGTTTTAACAAACAGCGAATGAATAGCCTGAATCACTATGCTTACGGTGCTATTGGTCAATGGATGTATGAACGCATTGCGGGAATTGCGCCATTAGAAGCAGGTTATAAGAAGATACGTATTGCACCGGTACCGGGTAATCGTTTAACATCAGCCTCCAGTAGTTATGATTCACCTTATGGCATCATAAAATCAATTTGGAAACTGGAAGGCAGTACATTCAACTTAGAGGTAACTATTCCTCCCAACACAACTGCAATAGTACGTATTCCTTCAAAACAGCAGAGTAAAATTTATATGGATGAGGCCGAATTGGTGAGTAGTGATATTGTGAAAATTGTAGAAATAGTTGATGACTATATGGAACTAGAGGTGTTGCCAGGTACCTATAAATTTAAATCTATACTTCAATGATGCAGCGAATTTTTATCCTTTTAGTTTTATTGGTACTCACTTCCAGTAAAGAGAAATCGGAGGAGACCTATGTCAAAAAAACATCCAAACCACTTAATGTATTAATGATTACCGTGGATGATTTACGTCCAGAACTGAACTTTTATGGAGCAAACCATATTAAATCTCCAAACCTTGATAAACTGGCTCAACAAAGTTTAGTATTTAATCGTGCGTATTGTAACATTCCGGTTTGCGGCGCATCAAGAGCTAGCTTACTTACCGGAACGAGGCCAACACGATATCGTTTTATAAATGCATTTACAAAAAAAGATGAGGATCATCCAACGGCGATTTCACTTCCAATGCTACTTAAACAAAATGGGTACAGAACTATTTCCAATGGTAAAATATATCATCATAAAACGGACGACGCGGAGGCATGGGATGAAATTTGGCAAGCAGATAAACTATGGAATTATGCTTTACTAAAAAGTCAAGAGATTAGAAGAAATACCCAACGTGGCTTGCCAATTGAAGCGGCAGAAGTTCATGATTCAATATACAGAGATGGCAAATTAGCTCTAAAAGTAGTTAATGACTTACAAAAGCTTAAAAGTTCTAGTCAACCTTTTTTCCTAACCATGGGAGTGACAAAACCACATCTTCCTTTTTGTGCTCCTAAAAAGTATTGGGATCTATATGATCGATCGAAAATTGAACTTCCTGAAAGTTACCAACAGCCAAAAACAACACCCAAAAAGGCATTTCACAACTATGGCGAATTGCGCAAATATGAAGGAATCCCCAAAAAAGGAGACCTTCCTGAAGATTTAGCCAAAGAACTTATACATGGGTATTACGCATCTGTTAGCTATGTTGACGCTCAGATAGGCTTGGTATTAGATGAATTGAAAAGGCTGAAACTAGAAGAAAATACTATTGTTATCCTGTGGGGAGACCATGGGTGGAATTTAGGAGACCATAAGCTTTGGTGCAAGCACGTAACTTTTGAAACTGCATTACGTACACCGTTAATGATCAAGGTGCCAGGTAGAACTAAAGGTCAAACAACAGACGCTATTACAGAATACATTGACGTATATCCAACCTTAAGTGAACTGACAGGCATTGAAATTCCGAAAACCGTGGAAGGTAAAAGTTTTGTTCCTGTCATTAATGGGAACGAAAGCAAAAAGGATTGGGCAGTTTCAAAGTTTAAAGATGCTGTTACACTCATAACAGGTGATCTGTTCTATACCGAATGGACAGATAATGAGGGTGTTGCTTATGAGCGTATGTTGTTCGATCACGCTAAGGATCCGTTAGAACTTGATAATCTAGCGGAAAAGGAAGAGTATCAACAAACTATAGCGATGCTAGCAAAAGAATTACGAGAAAAATGGGGAAAGAATTTCTTAAAGGAAAATAAAAATTGAAATGTAATGAGTAAAAAATACAAGATCGCTGTAGTCAATGGTGATGGAATAGGAAATGAAATAGTACCCGCAGGAATATCAGTATTGGAAACGGTTGCCAAAAAATATGATTTTGAAATCGAAACACAGGAATTCTCCTGGGGAGCGGGTTATTATTTACAACATGGGGAGTTTATGCCAGAAAATGGTTTAGAAACACTACAAAGTTTTGATGCGATTTATTTTGGTGCTGTTGGCTTACCCGAAGTAGATGATACATTACCCGCAAAAGACTATACCTTCAAAGTTAGAACTGAATTTCAGCAATATGTAAATTATCGACCAGTAAAACTTTTTTCGGGTATTCAAAGTCCGTTACGTGATAAAACGAAAAAAGATATCGACTTTGTTATCATTCGTGAAAATAATGAAGGTGAGTTCGTTCAAAATGGAAAAATAATGCATCCGGATACGCCAAATGGTTTGGCAATTGATACCAGTATTGTTACTCGTAAAGGTGTAGAACGCATTGCACATTTTGCTTTTAAGTTGGCCAGGAAAAGAGACAAGAAAGTAACAAACGTCACCAAATCAAATACACTTATTTATTCACTGGGATTTTGGGATCAGGTAATGGGTGAGGTGGCTGCGCAATATCCCGATGTTGAGTATAATAAAATGTATGTAGATAATGCCTCTGCAAGTTTTGTGTTAAAACCAGAGGTTTTTGATGTGATAGTTACCACTAATATGATAGGCGATATCCTATCAGATTTAGGAGGTGCGATTATGGGAAGTCTTGGTCTTGGAGGTAGTGGCAACATAAATCCTGAGAAAGAATTTCCTTCGATGTTTGAACCTATTCACGGCTCAGCTCCAGACATAGCAGGACAAAATACTGCTAACCCCATCGGTCAAATATGGTCCGCTGCCATTATGCTCGAGCATTTAGGTGAAACAAAAGCTGCCCAAAATATTGTAGCAGGAATTGAACATACCACTGCGAAAGGAAACCTTACAAAAGACTTGAGGGGTACTGCAACAACTAAGGATGTTGCCACAAGTGTTATTTCATTTATTGAATCAGAAGGGTAGGTGGGTATGAATGATATTAGCTCAAAAAAGATTGTTGATTTAACCATGTTAATTGATGAAGAGATGACTGGAGTAGCTATAACGTCAGCGAAAAATCTTGCAAAAGACGGCTGGAATGCATCAACCTTACATCTCTATTCTCATAGTGGTACACATATGGATGCCCCGATACATTTTGAAGTTACTAAGCAAACTATCGAACAGATTGATGCAAATCGACTGATATCTGAAGCATGGATCTTAGATCTTACACATCTTAAACCTAAAGCATTGATTGGGGTAAAAGAGATGCAACCCATAGAACAGAAAATAAAGAAGGGAGAGAGTATTTTGCTACATACTGGCTGGAGTAAAAAAACAAATACAGAAGCCTACAGAAATGATTTACCACGTATTAGTGCTGACTTAGCAGTTTGGATGGGAAAAAAGGGGGTAAACATTATTGGGGTTGAGTCACCTTCAATTGCCGACGTGAACAACATTGAAGAAGTGACTGAAATCCATACCATTTTAATGCGTAACAATGTGATAATTGTTGAAGGATTAACAAATCTAGAACAATTGTCAAAAGAAAAAATAACACTAATAGCCGCACCACTTAAAGTAAAAGATGGTGATGGCGCACCAGCACGTGTTTTGGCCCTAGAATGATGAATATGCTAAATAAAAAGATACTTGAATCCATACAACAAGGCGCCGAATTAGATGACCATCATGAAGTTGTTTCAGATTTATTAGCTGCCACCCCTAGAGTTGTGGTAATCATTGATGATGATCCGACAGGTACCCAAACGGTTTACAATGTACCTATAGTTACTGATTGGAGTTACGCTACCCTCGAATACGAGGTTATCAATAGCCCCGTTTTTTTCATCCTAACCAACTCTAGAAGTTTACAGCAGTCTCAGGCTAAGGAACTTGCTATAACACTAGGACTTATGTTGGCTGAAATTGCAAAAGAGCACAGAAAAAAGTTAGTAGTAATCAGTCGAAGTGATTCTACCCTTCGTGGCCATTATCCGTATGAGGTAGATGCTCTACTAGATGGTTTGGGCTGGAAGAATTCAAAGCAAGTATTAATACCAGGCTTTTTTGAAGGAGGACGGTATACATTTAATGATATTCATTATCTAAAAGAAGATAATGACTTTATTCCAGTAGCAGAAACACCTTTTGCTTGTGATACTACTTTTGGATACGCTCATTCAAACTTAAAAGAATACATTCAAGAAAAATATGAGGGTTCTATAAAAGCGAATGAAGTACTAAGTATTTCTGTCCAAACACTTCGAGAAGCTAAGCCCCAAGAGATTCAAGATATTTTAATACAGCATGAGGCAAAGCATGTTATTGTAAATGCTACTTCTTATGCCGATTTACAGGTGTTTGCTATTGCATGTTTAACCTCTGAAGACAATCTGTTATATCGTACTGCTGCTTCTTTCGTGAATGCAATTACGGGAATCACACCTAAACCGTTATTGACGAAACAATCTATCTTAAATGAAAATCAAAAGTCTGGTGGGTTGGTCATCGTCGGATCTTATGTACCCAAGACAACTGAACAGCTAAAGCATTTAAAGGATAACAATTCCAAAGCGCTTTTTATAAAAATGAAAGTAAGCGAGATACTTTCTGGAAATCAAAATAGTACATACATAAAAAAGTTGGTAAAAATTATAAATAATGCATTAGCTGCTAAAAAAGATGTGGTTTTATTTACCAGTAGGAAGGTACATGTTGGTGATACTAAAGAAGAAAGTTTAGCGATTTTAAATAAGGTTTCCCTTGGGCTAATATCTTTAGTCAGATTACTATCCTTAAGGCCTAAATATATACTTAGCAAGGGCGGTATTACATCTAGTGATATCTGTGTAAAGGCGCTTGGCGTAAGAAAGGCTTTGGTTTTAGGTCAAATTTTAAAAGGAGTTCCTGTTTGGCAATTAGATAAAGATTCAAAATACCCTGAAATGCCTTTTATTGTCTTTCCAGGAAATGTTGGAGATAAATCGGACTTATATAAATTAATAAAACAACTAGAATGAATCGAGCTCAGTATTTCCCCAAGCGTTATTTTATGGTGCTGGGCACATTTTTGCTGGCACTATTATTATATGTAGATAGAATATGTATATCAGTGGCAAAAGATCCTATTGCGAGTAGCTTAAATCTTTCGGATAAGCAAATGGGTTGGGTACTTGCAGCATTTTCTTTGGGCTATGCTTTTTTTCAAACTCCATCAGGAATTTTAGTTGATCGTTTCGGTCCTAGAAAAATTTTGGCACTAATCGTTACTATTTGGTCAGCCTTTACGGCATTAACCGCTGCGGTTTGGAGCTATGGATCTTTATTGGTTGTTCGATTTTTATTTGGTGCAGGAGAAGCTGGGGCTTTTCCTGGTATGAGCAGGGCTATTTATAGTTGGATTCCTCTAAAAGAACGTGGTATAGTTACCGGGATTAATTTTTCAGGGTCGCGACTTGGTGCGGCGTTTTCACTACCACTAATTGCTTGGCTAATTACAGAATATGGATGGAGAAATACTTTTGTGATATTGGGCATCGTTGGCGTAGTCTGGGCATTAGCTTGGTATGTTCTTTTTAGGGATAATCCAGAAGATCACAATGCAATTACTGATATAGAAAAGCGGTATATAACAGAAAATAGACAGGATAAAGAATCTACAAAAACTAAAGAGGTATTAAGACTGCGGATACTATTGAACTCTAAGAATATGTGGTTTGCAATGGGGCAGTATTTCTGTAGTAATTTCACTTTTTTCTTTGCGTTAACCTGGCTATTTCCACATGTCAAAAAAGAATATGGTTTAGAAACGGTCGAGGCAGGATTGTACACTGCAGTGCCACTGTTGTTTGGTGCTTTTGGTAATTGGTTTTCAGGATGGTTGATAGATAGAATTTTTAAAAAAGGTAATTGGAATATTTCACGCCAAATACCAGCTACTGTCGGATTTTTGTTAGCTGCAATCGGACTATTAGGAAGTATTTATATGGATAGTGCTATCGGTGCAATAGTTTTTTTAAGTATAGCCATCTTTGGGGCTGATATGACCTTACCACCCTCATGGGCATTTTGCGTAGATATTGGTAAAAAACACTCGGGTGCAGTTTCTGGTACTATGAATATGGCAGGGAATATTGGGGCATTCATTACTGCTATTACATTCCCATACTTACTAGCATGGACAGACTCAACTACTTTGTTTTTTGTGGTTGGTGCTATATTAAATATTCTAGCGACTGTTTTTTGGTTGTATATGAAGCCTCAGCAAAAACTTACTCAATACTAGTTGATGTTGAAAGGGGTTTGCATTGGTTTAGGTTATTTTAGTAAATTTCACCTTGAAGCCTGGAATAGGATTTCGGGAGTAGAAATTACTGCAGTATGTGATGTAGATGAATTGAAAGTAAAAAATGCTGTATTGCAATATAAAATTCCCCACAAGTATATTAGTGTAGAGCAAATGCTTATTCAGGAGCAACCAGATTTCATTGATATCATTACCCCACCAGAGACTCATTTAGACTTAGTTTTGTTGGCAATTAAGTACAATGTTCACATCATCTGTCAAAAACCTTTGGCGCCTAGTTTAAAGGAAGCCAATAAAATGCTTAAAGTGCTTAAGAAGTCATCAGTACGTATGATGGTACATGAAAACTTTCGCTTTCAACCTTGGCATCGTGAAATAAAGGAATTGCTGAGAAAAGATACAATTGGTGAGTTGTACGCTATAAATTCCAGAATGCGCATGGGCGACGGTTGGCAACCTAATGCTTATATGGATAGACAGCCATATTTTAGAGAAATGAAAAAGTTATTAATGTATGAAACCGGTATTCATTTTATAGACCTATTTAGTTATTATGCTGGTAAAATCACCAAGGTATATGCACGACTTAAGCGATTAAATACCGCTATTAAAGGAGAAGACTTTAGCTGGGTACAATTTGATTTTGAAAATGGTGCCGTAGGCTTTTTAGATGCTAATCGCTATAATGAAAGTACCAATAAAAATCCGCGTTTAACGTTTGGAACAATACTATTTGAGGGTAGTAAAGGTAGCATACGACTCTATGAAGATGGAATTATTTGCACGCAGCTTTTGGGAGAGAAAGAACAACAGCATGACTATGAATTTAAAGATCAGAATTTTGCGGGTGATTGTGTTTATTTCACTCAAAAGCATTTTATTGATTGTTTGATCAATAAAGTGCCATTCGAAACAGAAGTATCAACTTACTTGAGTAATCTGATAGTCTTAGACAGGATCTACGAATCTCACCAAAAGAAAATACCAATACAAATCTCATAAAACAGACTTTTTGGACTATCTGTGAGCTATTGATTATAGCTTTTCATTCTTAAGCTAGATGGATTTTTGATTTTCAATTCGTTCGGTAGTTTGGTAAGTTTTCCCGTTTTCAAATCTCTTTTGAAAAACACTACATTATCTGAAAATTGATTGGCTACAATGATATAGTTGCCAGACGGGTCTATCACAAAATTTCTTGGGTGCTCTCCATACGTGGGTTCGCGACCAACTAGCTTTAAGTTACCAGTTAAAATGTCTACTGCAAAAATGGAAAGTGAATTCTCATCTGGCGCCCTGTTAGAAGCATAAAGAAACTTGCCATCAGGTGAAATATGGATATCTGCAGATCTATAAAGTTTTTGTTTGTTTGTATAAGATTGATAATCTCGCTTGAATGTTAAAGACCCTTTGCCGTAGTTATATTGAGATATTCTACCGCTTAACTCTGAAATTCCATAAGCAAACTTGCTAATAGGATGAAAAGTAAAATGTCTTGGTCCGCTACCGGGTTTCATAGTAACAGTGTTCGATTCGATTGATTTTAAAAAGTGATTTGTGGTTGTGTTTGGGAAAAAATTGAAAGCTCGAATCTTGTCTGCACCCAAGTCCTGAGCAAACAAATAGTCGTTGGCTGACGAAAAATTAGTAGAATGAATGTGGGAATTATCCTGTCGACCGCTAACAATACTACTATCCTTAAATTTCAATAATTGCGAATAAGGATTTAAACTACCATCATCTTTAATTTTAAATACTGATATGCTTGGATCTGTATAATTAGAATTTACGAGATAGCTACCTTCATTTGATATGGCAAGATGTACTGGGTTTCTGCCACCAGCATCTTCTTCATTTAAAAAGTGAAGCGCTCCCTTTACAGAGTCAACTGCGAATGCAGCAATCATTCCATTCACCTTCATTTGACTTTTAGTAACGGTATACAAATATTTACCATCAGGTGATAATGTAATAAATGAGGGATTTACAATACTATCTAAGACAAATAATTCTTTTGTTTTTCCTGAGTTAATATCAAAATCATAAACATAGAGTCCTTCACTAGGTTGACCGTTTGTATAACTGCCAATAAACAACAAGTTCTTTGTATCTTTTTTTGGACTACATGATAAGAGTATTCCTAAAACTCCTAAAAATATTACTAGATTAACCAAAGTATTTCCTCTCAACTTATTTATCATTTAATATTGGATATTTTTTCAACAAGTACTTATGATAGGCGGCCTGTTAATTATTTTAAAAATAGTTGAGCTTGTATTCATTTCTGTCCTGTGCTATATGGCTTGAAGGATACCTTCTATCTTATCTAATATATTCTTCGAAAAGAAAAAGGGATTGACTAAGATTTCGAGTCACTCAAAAATTCAATCACATTCTTCTTAAAAACTCTGCCAATTGGGATTAATTCTCCTTGAACATTCAAATTATTGCTTTTAAAGGAACTTACATGATTCATATTCACTATATATGACTTATGTACTCTTAAAAACCCCATTTCTTTATATTCAGCTTCAATGGTATTCAAAGTTTGTAAGGCAACAATATTTCCATTTTTAGTATGCCAAACAACGTATTCCTTAAGGCCTTTAATAAAGTGAATGTCTTTGGCTAAAAGTTGGTGTGTTTTATGACCTTCTTTAATGGTGATAGGATTATTATGTTCATCGTTTTCTAATCTTTTCTGTAACTCTTGATTGGTCGCTTCCTTATCTTGATTTGTTTTTAAAAGTTTATAAACCAAGCTGCAAACTAATGCTAATGAATAGAAAGAAGACCCGGATAAGATTGCCCAAAAATCACTAATCAGCCCTATTTGGGCACCACCGTCAAATCTCGGGTAATAAAACTCAAAAATTAAATCGATAAAAATAAACGATGATGAGAATACTATGTAGACAAGAAGTATACTCAACATTATATAAAGTAGGTATGTTTTTTTGAGAAAGAAAAACGGAAAGAGAACTTTGAAATTGACTTGAACGACTAGGAATTGTAAGCCAACAATAGCGATGTTCTTTATCAAATAGAATTCCAATTCATTACCACCAGCCATTAAAAAAGACTGAGCTAGCCAAAGAGCAATCCAAAATGTGATCGCATATTTTTTTTCAGAAAGTTTGCTCAAGATCATTTGTTGTAATTGAAATCCGAATATATAAATTAATGAAGCTTTTAGAATGTTGTTGGTTTAAATAAGTAGGTCGTTGGTTGAATTTGGAAAATTGTAGCCGTAAGATTTTATAGTTTGATCAAAAATTTACTTTCATGCGAAACATTATCTTATTACTTCTAATTGCTAGTTTCCAATTTTCTGTTGGTCAAAATAATTATAAAATAATTTATGAGGCAGATAGCGAAGGCAAAGCTATATCGGGAAATCGTGAACAACTATTAAAATATGTCCAAAACGGCAATCCAATAAGAGTAGGTTGGGTTTTAAAATTTAAGCACCCCCAATCAGAAGAAATAATAGAAATGCAACATTGGACCGATGCAGGTTTTATTACAACCCTAAATGGGCATGTATTCGCTCAAATACAGTCTATATATCAACAAGGTCCAAGCCCTGTAAATCCGCCTTCAGTGTTTTTGGTTGACGATAAGCCACATGGTTGGGTTGCAATTATTGGTAGTACAGGGGTGATGCGACAAAAATATACAAGGGGCGAAGAAATGATCGAGATGATGAGAAAAAGTGGTTTATCGGAAGAAGAGCTTGAAAAACAACTCAAAGATTTAGAGACCATGAACGTACATACGAAATGGGCTGTATCGCAAATTCCTTAAAGGAACTGGTTTGTCAAAGGGCCTCTTTTTCTTGGACTTAATTTAATTTTATCTGCTTTTTTGTCAATCCTTTTGTTTGTAAAAAATTAAATAGTTCTTCAGATTCTTTACCCCCAATTTCGGCGTGATGAAGCAATGTTAATCCGTGTGCTCCTTTTGAAAATATCAGGTTTGGGTATGCTTCTAAAATTGGTTTCACCAAAGTCGTCTTCCCAAGCATTGTTAGGGCGAACAGATTGACGCGAGCACCTTTTTCAATTAAATAGTTGGCTATTTCTTTATTTCCTTTGTGAGCAGCACCTTCAATTGCTTCTTCGAAGTCTCCATTACCCCAATCATAGCGACTATAAATTAAGTTAGGGTAGTCTTCTAACATATTCTTAACCTTATCTAGATTAAAATGCCCCGCAATAACAAATTCTTTAACCATTGCAATTTTAAGTGGCTCTTTATCAGATTGCTCCATTGCAGTGGCTATACTGGGCGCTAGGCTTAATCCCAAACCGCCTGCAATTCCTGTTTTAATAAATGATTTTCTGTCCATAGTTTGATTGATTTCGGTTTGTACTTCTTATCACAATTTATACCTGAAAAGCAGATTTAGATTGTTATACCGATCAGACTCTAAGGTAATAACAGTTTTAGAATAAAGTCAGTATTTGGATAAAATTCTTTGCTACTAAAACTAGCATCGAACCTGACATCTTTTCTCAATGCCACTTGACTTTAGTCGTATTAATTTTCAATCATGTTCAGTCAATTATTAAATAGTTCTTTATAAACTACTGCAAACTGATATTATATCATGATAAATTTATGTTGGTTTTAATCGGTTATGGTTTATATTTTTGAAGGAACAAGGTATCGAAATAGATACTATTAATTGAATAATGTCTTAATGAAGTACATATCCGCTCATTTATATAGAAAAATAATTGAACACGCTATAAATGAGGGTATGGATAGTGCATATTTTGAAACGCTTACGACCCCTTATGGGTCACTTTCAGAAGTTAAAGCTGTACCTGCAAATGAATTTTTTGCACTTCATGAAAGTATAGATCAAACCTTAGGTCCAGGATTTTCAATACGAGTAGGGCAGCAAATGAAAATAGAAGATTACGGAGTGCTAGGACTTTCTTGGCGTACTTGTTCAAAAGCTGGAGAAATATTTGAACGTAGTGAACGCTACTTCAAACTGTTATCGGATACCTATGTTTTTAAAGTTGAGAAAAACGAAGAATATGCGAAAGTGCTTTTATTAAGAGATGCTTATCGTCGGGGGGTTGGCTTATCTAATGAAGCTACTTTTTCTGCTACAGTGGTTGTTATGCAAGGTATTACCGAAACTAAGATTGCTCCCATACGTGTTTCATTTAAGCATTCCGCACCGAAGGATTTAAATGATTATGAAACAGCTTTTCAATGTCCTGTTTTATTCAATCAATCATATAATTCAATTACTTATAAGAGAGAGGACTTTGATACTAAAACAGCAAAGGCAGATATAAGTATAAATGCTTTTTTAGTAGAAAGAGTTGAAGAGGAAACCAAAGGAATTGAAGTTAACTCTAATAAAGTTGTTTCCGATGTGAGTAGACTCATTGAGGATGCACTTCCTAGTGGTATTCCCGGTATTGAACAAATTAGTACTCATATTGGTATGAGCAGCAGGACGCTCACTAGAAGGCTTTCTAGTAGTAATATCTCGTTTCGAGAGCTTGTGAAAAGCATACAACAAAAAGTTTCTGAAAATTTACTGCTGCATACTTCCCGTAGTGTAGGTGAAATAGCATTTTTAACTGGCTTTTCTGAGCAGAGTGCTTTCAATCGAGCTTTCAAAAAATGGACTGATAAGACTCCAGTTGAGTTTAGAAAAACTACCTAAAAACTCCGTTTGGCATAAAATGTCAAAACATTGTCCTTAAGGGTCAAAAATCCAGCCCAAAGGATCTACACCTTTGTATCATCAAATCAATAAAACTATTGAAAGATGATAATACTGGTAAAATTGATAGTCCAAATTTCTTTAACGCTTTTAGCTGAATCGACCGACTCACATGAGCCAATAAAGGAGTATGCTTTTATAAGTAAACACTCTTACAAAAGCTACACTATAGACACTTCCAAAGAAAAAGCTTTTCAAATTCTTGAAAACAAATGTAACGTCTGTCATAGTAAGCGTAATAAAAGACCTGTTTTTACTCTTGATAATATGGACCCATGGGAAGATGATGTTTACAAGCAAGTTTTCATAAAGAAGCGAATGCCAAAAGGCAAGAAAATCAAACTTGCCACTTTTGAATATCAAGAGTTACTAACCTGGATTACATCCACCAAAAAAATATAGTCATGGAAATCAAATTTAAATTTATTGTATTACTACTGGGTATTTTATTTACGGGGCTTACCTCGGGATTGTGCTTTACCTGGACCAACGCCGTAACACCTGGCATAGGAAGATTAAACGACCTCTCTTTTTTACAATCCTTTCAGGCGATGAATCGGGCGATCATAAACAAGAGTTTTTTAATCGTATTCTTTGGTCCTGTTTTTTTACTAATGGTAAATGCCTACCTCCATAGGAATACGAATCCAAGCACATTTTGGGCATTTTTGATCGCGGCTATTCTCTTCTTTATAGGAGTAGGTTTGGTCACCATATTTAAAAACGTGCCGTTGAATGAAATTCTTGATAAAACAATACTAGAAACAGCGTCGATAGGTGATTTAGCCAATTTACGCGAGCTATTTGAACAACCCTGGAACCGCTGGCATATGATACGAACAATAACATCCTGCACATCTTTCGTATTGCTTCTAATAGGAATTATCAATTCAAAATAAAAAAACAGTTACAAATTTATTAATCAAAAAAACGAACAGAAAATGAGATCAGAAAACATTTTAGTCATCGGAGGAACCGGAAAAACTGGAAAAAGAATTGTAAATCAGCTTGAAAAGCTTGGTCATAATGTCCGCATTGGGTCAAGGTCTGCTTCACCGTCATTTGACTGGCATGAGCCGGAAAATTGGCCAAATACCTTGAAAGGAATGGATAAGGTTTATATTACTTATCAACCGGACTTAGCGGTGCCTGGCGCTCGTAATGCTATTGAGCAATTGGTTGCAATGGCAAAAAGCGCTAGCGTGAAAAAATTGGTCCTTCTTTCAGGTAAAGGCGAACGTGAAGCGCAATTATGCGAACAAGTAGTTATTAATTCTGGATTAGATTATACAATTGTTCGTGCTAGCTGGTTCAACCAGAATTTTAGCGAAAATTTCTTGTTAGAACCCATTCTTGAAGGTGTTGTAGCATTACCACAAGCCGAAGCTCAGATACCTTGGGTAGATACAGATGATATTGCCGAAGTAGCTACAAAAGCGTTGACCGAAGATATTCATAACGGACAGATTTACGAGCTTACAGGTCCTAGAACACTTACGTTTAAAGATGCGGTAACTGAAATTGCAAAGGTAAGCGGCCGTAACATCACATTTATTCCTATTACTATACAGGAATATGGTGATGGGATGCGTAAAGCGAATTTACCAGAGGATTTTGTATGGCTTATCGAGTATTTATTTACAGAAGTTTTAGGAAATCCTGAACTATCAGAAGTCACTAATGACATCGAAAAAGTCTTGGGAAGAAAACCAATTGATTTTAGCGAGTATGCGCAAAAAGCCGCTACAACTGGTATTTGGAATCAAACAACAGTTCAAGTAATCTAAAGGATACAATCATGAAAGAAATCAATATTAAAGGTGTAGTAATTTCAGGAAGTATTGCATGGGTACTGGCTGTTATGGCATTTGTTGCTTCTTATTTTGTTCCGATACTATCGGATCCGGATTTACAAGCAAATTGGGTTCTATCAGTAGCTATAATACCTAGCGCTTGTATAGGTGCTTATTTATACTACCAGAAAGGACATAAAACCAATGGTTTTATTCTAGGAGTTGCGATGTTTTTAGTGGCCATGATGCTTGATGCTTTAATTACAGTTCCATTTTTAATCATACCATCGGGAAGCGATTATATAAGTTTTTTTACTGACTTAGGTTTTTGGTTGATCGCATTGGAGTATGTTAGTGTAGTTGTCTTGTACTGGCATTTTAAAAGGACTGTAGATTGGAAGAAAATGACCAAACCTCCAAATCTATAGAATGGTAATAAATAGAATCTAACTAATCAGGAATCGGGGAGTTGTTGCAATGACAATCCTCGATTTTCTTTTGTTATAAGTAGTTGAAAAAAAACTCCACTGCATTTCCCAAAACAAAAGCCGCTATAGTTCCTTTAAAACTTATTTTTCCAAGATTGAAGCTATTTGAGAATGCAATCCAAAAAGAAACCACAGCGAAACAAAAGAAAACTACCATTGCATAAACTGGGACACCACTTGTAAGTATTCCAGTGAGATTGAAAAGAATATCTAAAATGACAGTAAAGCCGAAAAGGGCAAGCGTAAAGTTAGCTTTCTTGTTAGCTTTAAACAGATAATAACCGGCAACTAAAAGCTCGACACATATTGAGAGAGGACCAAATTGACCATAATAAGATTTTTTGAAATAACCCTCGATACTTTCTGGAACACCAATGTTAAGATAAAACACAGCACCAAAAATAAGTGCTACTATCAAGAAGATAATTGCTATAAATTTACGATAGTTCATTGCGTTGAGTTGGCTTTTTATCTTGTTGCCTAACCATAAAGATAACACCTAAAAAGACATGTCATGCATATATTTTAGATTCTTACATGCACAAATAATCTATCAAACTTACTAAGCAACATTTACATTTAAAAGAAAAAATAAAAACTGCATGACCGTGATTCGGTTTAATGTTAAACACTTTTTAGAATGAGTGCTGAAAACTTCAAAGTTTTGTATATCGCTTAAATAATGATTGGATGATTTCTTTAGAAAAACCTAATTAAATAATTGCTAGCCCGTAAAATAAGTGAGTATGCCAATAACAATAACCACAAGTAAAACTGAAAGAACTACGTCAATAGTATCGTAACTTTTCTTTGCTAATGCTTTGTCCTCAACACTTAAAGTACCAAAAGAAAGTCCTTTAATTGCTTGATAATTTGGTGGATTGGTAGCTAATGATACACCAATACACAAAGCAACTGAAAATATAAACATAAAAATCGCCATATGCGCGAAGTTGATGGTAGCAAAAGTATAGGCGAAACCTGATGCTATTTGGTCGCCTGTTTCTTTAAAATGTGATATTTCTGGTTGATACGCAATTTCACTACTCAATCTTGCTACTAGCAAGACTAAACCTGCTAATAAGGTGGTAATTGCGGCTTTAGAATTGACCCGTTTCCAAATAATACCTAGAAGGAATACCGTTGTAACCGGAGGGGCTATATAGGATTGTACGTTTTGAAGGTATTGATACATTACACCACCACCAATTTTTTCCATGACCGGAATCCAAAAAATTCCTAAAACGACAATAAATGCGGTAGCTATTTTACCTGTTCGCAAAAGCTGTTTTTCATCTTTTTGCGGTTTTAGTTTTTTATAAATGTCTATAGTGAAAATGGTAGAGCATGAATTAAAAACAGAAGCCAACGAGCTCATTAGTGCAGCAATTAATCCTCCTGCAACTAATCCTTTTAAACCAACGGGCAACAATGTTTTTACCAACATAGGGAACGCCCGATCTGCTTTATCAACACCAAATAATTCTGGGTTTTTAATGGTTAAGGCGAAAGCAATAATTCCAGGAATAAGAAAAATGAAAATAGGTAATAGTTTAAGGTAAGCTCCAAAAATAGCTCCCCGACGTCCTATTTTGATATTGTTAGCAGCTAGTGTGCGCTGTACAATATATTGATCGGTACACCAATACCAAATTCCTACAATAGTTCCACCAATAAGCAAACCGGTCCAAGGGAAATCAGGATCGGTCATCGGGCGCCACATATTAAAATGTTGTGGACTCACCTCTTTCACAGTATCGACCATCACATTCCATCCGCCAACTTCCTGCAATCCTAAATATGTGATAATTAGCGACCCAGCAATTAGTATAACTGTTTGCAAGGTTTCTGTATAAATAACTGCTTTCATTCCGCCTACAATGGTATAAATACCAGTGAAAATAACGATACCAATAGCGCCACCCCAAAATGAAACGCCCAAAAGTTCTGAAACTACGATACCGCCTGCATAGATGGTTACTGATACTTTGGTGATTACATATCCTACCAAGGAGAAAACTGATAAAAACCACCTTGATCGGCTGTCAAAACGTTTTTCAAGGAATTCGGGCATGGTAAAGGCTCCACTTCGAATATAAAACGGAAGAAATAACCACCCCAAGAGTAAAACAATCCACGCATGTAGTTCGTAATGTGCCATGGGAGTTCCTGATTCAAAACCTGTACCAGCAAGTCCAACTACGTGTTCTGATCCAATGTTTGAGGCGAAAATTGAAGCTCCAATTACGAACCAACCAACATTTCGTCCTGCAAGAAAGTAGTCCTCTGTATTCTTATTTTTTTGTAGAATAACCCATACGGCTACGCCTACCAGGGCCAAGAAATATATACCTAAAACAATCCAATCACCAAATTCTAAAACGGACTCCATACTCTCTATATGTATTGATTGATAATATTCTCAAACAACTCTTGCTTACCACTTACTAGAGGTAACTCACCATTTTCTTTGGCTATATCATATAATTGATTGAAGTCAAGCGCCCCTTTTTCAAATGACTTACCTGAGCCAGAATCAAATGAGGAATATCGTTGCTGCCTTAATTTTTTGTAGTTAGAGTTGCTTACAATTTTGTCTGCAGTTAGTAGTGCGCGAGCAAATACATCTGCACCACCAATATGAGCTAAAAATATATCTTCTAAATCAGTAGAGTTTCTTCTAATTTTTGCATCAAAATTGATCCCACCACCTTGCAAACCACCTGCATCTAAAAATACCAACATCGCTTCAGTAACTTCATAAATATTATTTGGAAACTGATCTGTATCCCATCCATTTTGATAGTCACCTCTATTAGCATCTATACTACCTAACATTCCTGCATCTGAAGCCACTTGTAGTTCGTGTTGAAATGTATGTTGTGCTAATGTAGCATGATTCACCTCAATATTGATTTTGAAATCTTTGTCTAAACCGTATTGTTTTAAAAAAGCAATGGAGGTTGCAGTATCAAAGTCATATTGATGTTTCATTGGCTCCATAGGTTTGGGTTCTATGAAAAACGTTCCCGTAAAACCTTGAGCTCTGGCATAATCTCTGGCCTTGGTTAGGAACATAGCCATATGTTCCTGTTCGCGTTTCATATCGGTATTCAGTAGGCTCATATAACCCTCGCGGCCACCCCAAAAAACATAGTTTTCTCCAGCTAATTCAATAGTAGCATCTAACGCTAACTTTACTTGACCTGCAGCTCTGGCTAACACATTAAATTCAGGATTTGTAGCTGCCCCATTCATATACCGTGGATTGGAAAAACAATTGGAGGTACCCCACAATAGTTTAATGCCAGTTTCTTGCTGTTTCTGTTTTAAGTAAGCGACAATAGTTTGTAAGCCCTTCTCCGATTCGGTAAACGAGGAACCTTCTCTAATCAAATCATAATCATGAAAACAGTAGTAGTCAAAGCCCAATTTTGAAATGAACTCAAAAGCGGCATCGGCTTTTTGCTTAGCAGCTTCAACAGCATCTCCTGAAGTATCCCACTGATGTAGTAAAGTACCTGGCCCGAAAGGGTCAGCACCAGTACCACAAAATGAGTGCCAATAGGCCACGGCAAATTTAAAATGCTCTCGCATAGTTTTGCCTGCCACTACTTGTGCAGGATTATAATATTTAAATGCCAAAGGATTATCAGAGTCCTTTCCCTCGAATTGAATAGTATTGATAGATTTGAAATACGTAGTCATTTTCTTGATGTCTTAATTTAGAATATTGTGTAATGTTGTTTTCCAACGCTCGTAAGCTTCGGTATAGGCCGTCCGTTCTTTATTAGGTTCAAAACTTTTTAGATAATCATTATTTGCAACCACGGTTCCGAAATCAGCAAAAGCTTTGTCTGCCCTTCCGGCCGCACGCGCTGCACCTACGGCACCAGTAGTGTTGTACAATTCAATTTCCTGACCAATTAAGGTAGCTACTGTATTAGAAAAAATTGCTGATCGAAACAAATTATCGTTAGCTGTTCGTATTAAATTGATTGTAGTATTATCGTTTTTTAAAATTTCCATGCCATATACAAACGCGAAAGCAATTCCTTCAAGTGCTGCTCTCAAAATATGTGATTGGTTGTGCTTGTTTAGGTTGATATTGCTTATATGGGTTCCAATGGTCTTGCTGTCGAACATTCGTTCAGCACCATTGCCAAAAGGAATTATCTGAAGATCATCAGCACCAATAGGCACTTCAGAAGCATGCGAATTCATCCCCTCATATGAGTTTTCGGAAAGATTTAAAATATCTTTTAACCATCTGTACTGGATTCCAGCACCATTAATACATAATAATTTACCGATTCTTGGTGTTGTAGTGGTATGGTTTACATGAGCGAAATTATTGAGTTTTATTCCCTCCGTACTAGTGAGATTATCAGTAATTGCATAGAGCACACCTGATGTACCCCCCGTTGCAGCTACCTCACCAGGATTTAGAACGTTAAGTGATAATGCATTATTCGGTTGATCACCGGCTCTATATAAAATCGGAGTTCCTTTTTGTAAACCGCTTTCGCTCGCTCCTTTTTCAGAGACCCTCGATTGAATACTAAATGTGTCAACAATTTCCGGCACTAAAGCACTTTCAATTCCATAATGATCCAAAACTAATTTAGCAGGTTCTTCATTTTTAAAATCCCAAAGAATTCCTTCAGAAAGACCTGATATAGTAGTATTTATGTCACCTGAAAATTTATAGGCAATAAAGTCACCAGGAAGCATGAACTTGTGAATTTTAGCATAATGTTCCGGTTCATTCTCCTTCACCCAAGCTAATTTTGAGGCAGTAAAATTAGCTGGAGAATTTAACAGATGTTGCATGCAATTTGTTTCTCCAATTTGTTCAAAAGCTGCTTCGCCAATAGTGACAGCTCTGCTATCACACCATATTATCGAATTTCGAATTGCTTCACCTTTATCATCAACGGTTACTAGACCATGCATTTGATATGCGATGCCAATGCCTTTTATTTGTTTTGATGTGAGTTTATTTTCCTTTAGAAGACGTTTCGATGCTTTACAAACATATTGCCACCATAAGTTTGGATCTTGCTCAGCCCAATGCATTTGCTTGCTTATAATTTGCATCTCTTCTGAGGGTTCTTGAATGGTAGAGATGGCCTTAGCAGTTTTTGCATCAACCAAAGAAGCTTTTATGGAAGAGCTACCAATATCAAAACCTATGTAAAACATACTTGGTCAGTTGTATTTTTGTAAAATAACTTGTCTTTTTAAATGTAATAAAAAGAGCGGTATTGAAATAAGTGATTTAATTATATCTTAACTGGACTTCCCGAAATAGTTATTTCTTTAGTTATGACAGTTCCATTTTTAATACGGTTTTCTGATGGCTGTGATCCACCTACAGAAAGCTGATATGTTCCTGGTTGTACAACTTTTTCACCCTTGTTATTTACAATACTTAGTTGATCTTTATCGATGTTAAATGAGAGTGTTTTCTTTTCTCCCGATTTAAATGATACTCTATCAAATCCCGATAAAGTTTTATGGGGATTATAGGCATCTGCATTCGGATTTTGAACATAAATTTGTATTACTTCTTCTCCATCTAGACCGCCAACATTTTCAACATCTACTGTTACTCTTACATCATTTCCTGCTTCAATCACCTCTTGAACTTGTAAATTACTATACTTAAATGAAGTGTAGCTGAGTCCATAACCAAATTCATACAATGGGTCTCCTTTGAAATATCGATATGTTTTTCCTTTCATATCATAATCACTAAATGCAGGAATATCATTAATATCTTTATAAAAGGTAACTGGTAATCTTCCAGCTGGGTTGTAATCTCCAAAAATGACATCAGCTATAGCGGTACCACCAGCTTGTCCAGGATACCATGCCTCTATAATTGCTGGAACATTATCATTTTCCCAATTAATTGAGAGTGCACTACCATTTAATAATACTAATACAGTTGGCTTACCCAAGGCAATTATTTTTTTAATTAAATCGGTTTGCGTTTTCGGGAGCTTGGTGTGTACGCGGTCACCACCAGAGAATCCGTCTACTTTCACCTTCATTTCTTCTCCTTCTAAAAGTGGACTTATTCCCATACATAAAACCACAACATCGGCATCTTTAGCATTAGAAATAGCCTCCTTAGCTAAATTCTCTTTGGGTGATTCCCAAAGCAATCTCATGATGGCATGTTCCGTGTTATTCTGTACACACTCAAAACGGATTTTATATTTTTTCCCAGCCTCTAGTTTTACGTACTCATATATTTTTTTTGGGTGATGCACATCTTGGCGCTGCATAAGAAGTTCATCATCTAAAAATAGCTTCATGGATGAAAAAGCCTCACCTCCTAAGGCATAATTACCTGTTTTATCTACCGAAAGAATTCCCGTCCATCGCACTGAATAAGAATCATAACGCATATCTTCAAATGGGGGATTGGTTCTCCAAGTAAAATCTACTGTTTTGTCAATTCTAGTATGCTTTGGAGTTCCTTCAAAAGCAATGTTGTCATAATATTCAGCCTTTAAACCTTCAGTTTTAAGGGAGCCATTTGTAAATAATACCGATTGCGGCATCGCCTCAAACACAGGCAGTCCTTCAGCCAACTTACTTCCTATTGAGTAAGTAACCTCTGCATTAGGAAGTTTTTGTTTGATTCCTTCTAGAGGAGTAACTGGTGCAGTTGGATATCCATTATAGTTGCCTAGTAGTACCTCTAAATCATCAGCATTGGAACCGATTACTGCGATCTTTTTAATCTTATTTTTATCTAGGGGTAGAGTGTTATTTTGATTTTTTAGCAGCACCATCGATTTGCGTGCTGTTACTAAGGATGCAAGTCGATGTTTTTCGGAATCAACGACATCATAAGGGATATTCTCATACTTGACAGCGCCCTCTGGTGCAAATAGACCTAGTTTTAATCGAGCAACGAATAATCGTTCAAGAGAAACATCTAATTCAGCTTCTGTAATTAAACCATCTTGTACTGCCGCCACTAAAGCAGGATACGAATCACCACAGTTTAAATCTGTTCCTGCTTTTACAGCAATAGCCGAAGCTTCTTTGGCATCTCCACTAATTTCATGCGCTCCTTCATTATAAAAATCTTTAATTGCCCAGCAATCAGAAACGATATAACCATCAAAGCCCCAATTATCGCGTAAAAGACTACTTAAATCTTTATTTCCGCAACAGGGTTCACCTTGGTAACTATTATATGCACACATAATAGAGTACACGCCTGCTTCTTTCACTACTTTCTCGAAATGCGGACTGTATGTATTTAGAAAATCTTGCGGACTTGGTTCTGCATTAAAGCTATGACGATCAACTTCTGGTCCGCTATGTACCGCAAAATGTTTTGCAGTTGCTACTAACTTTAAATAGTTAGGATCGTCGCCTTGTAGTCCCTTTATAAAACGAACTGCCAATTCACCTGCTAAATATGGATCTTCACCATAAGTTTCCATACCCCGGCCCCATCTAGGATCGCGAAAAATATTAATATTTGGTGTCCAATAGGTAAGGCCCTGATAAATACCTCTTTTACCTCTAGAAGCGAACTCGTGATGCTTTGCACGAGCCTCATCTGAAATTATTTCAGATATTTCAGACATTTGGTTTTTATCAAATGTAGCGGCTAGTCCTATTGCTTGAGGGAAAACGGTTGCTCTTCCAGCACGTCCAACGCCATGCAGGCATTCGTTCCACCAATTGTACTCTGGGATATTAAGGTGCTCAATTGCTGGCGATTCATAATTCATCTGCGAGACCTTTTCTTCTAAGGTCATAGCGGCAACAAGGTCTTTAGCTTTTTGCTCGAAATTAAGGGCAGTATGATCTTCCCTTTCCTTTGTTCCGTTTTCGGATTTAGAATTGGAACATCCCAAAACAATACCTAAAATACAAGCTAGCAATATGGTTTTAATAGAATTCATTGACTTTTTATAGTAATTAAGAAATTCAGAATATCGTGATATCATTAAGATTGTTAGAGCAATTTTAGGCAAAACAATCCCAGGTGAAAAGCTTTTCACATAAACCTCGAGTTAAATAAGTGTAAATTAGAAAATTATGGACACACTCCTAAATTATCTAGATAGAAGGTGCCTGCAACATCATCTCCTGGACTAATGAACATTTGAAATCTAATATATTGTCCTGTTGGAACAAATGGTGAAAAATCAGGAACACCTAGAGCTCCATCTGCATTACCTGTAAACCCAGCAGTCGCTGTAGAAAAGTCGAAACGAAGTTCTTCCCATCCACTTCCAGTGTGAATTAAATTCACTTCCGCTTCTCTTTCGGTTTCATTATTGGGATCTTGTTGTACAGTAAGTCTAACAGGCACTTCCACATTTGACCAGAAATTTAACCTTACCACTTTATCTTCAGCACTAAAGTCGATTGGTGCTGTCATTTGAATACCATAACCATCAAAATTACCACCACCGTCTTGGACTATTTCTAAAACATTGGAAGCTTCTGGGTTTGCCCCGGAAGGATCTGGATTTGCAACTACTTGGAGTTCCGCACCATTAAAACCAAAGAAGAATGCAGGGTCATTGCCATTGTCCCAGGTTGCAGGAGCAGTAGCAATTTGCTCACAAGGGTCTGCTGGTGGTATTACTTCAAATTGCGATTCGGTAATCTTATCATTGGGAGCGATAGCCTTAATTGTAACGAAGAAATTTTCATCGGCCTCAGGATAGAGAAATATAAGTTCTTGCTGTAAGCCTATTAAGGTTCCTGAATCACCAGGAAGTCCTGAAAAAACTTCGAAAGCAGTAGCTCCATTTGCAGTAGGATTTACTGAAACAGAGAAAGGAGCTTCCTCATTATTAAACGTAATATTAGCTTGTACTTCTGAAGGTGCCGAACCTTCTTGTAAAATAGCATCAAACTGTGACTCTCTGTCACAAGAAACCAGACATAATAATACAATTGCAAGAATACTTAATCGCATGATCAAATTTATTTTAATTTAGAAGTGACAATTTAGCCTTTTACTTTTTTTGTTGTTAGACTGTAGCCCTTTTTAAAAGGCGTATGCAACATTTGAAGCTTAAAATGCGACAAATCTTATTTTAGCCCCAGCTAAAATGCTCTTTATTGAACCTTTATTACAACGGTAAATGGTCAGCAGTAAAATTAAATTATCAAAGTTGCTAAAACTCCTATTTATAGGGGTGTTTTTCTTGAATAGTATAGAAATGCATTCTCAAGTAGATTTTAAATCACTTGAGTTTCATTCCGTTCAAGAAAATATATTTCAACGCCCCATAACGGCAATGGTTATGGATAGTGACGGTTTCATTTGGGTAGGTACTGATGGGGCAGGACTTTATAAATATAATGGTTTCTCTTATACTCATTATAGCCATAGTCTTAATGATGAGAATAGTGTTAACAGCAATTCAATACGCTCTTTGTTTGTTGATGATTTAGGACAGCTTTGGGTGGGAACAGATGCAGGTTTGTCTTTTTACAATGATGAGCAGAATTCATTTACGCGACTAGGCAATACACTTAGCAAAGACCCAAAACATCAATATACCAGTATTTTGTGTTTTGCTCAATATGAAGACCGGTTTTTAGTAGGTACCTATGATGGTGTGAAAGAGGTCGATATTAAAGCAAAAGTATTAAGAGATCATCTTGTAAAGGGATCTACTGTGCTCGACTTACAGTTTTCAACTAAAGGAAACTTATATATAGCAACTAACAAGGGTTTAAAGCTAGAGCAATACCATGAAAGAGGTGTTGTAGAAAGTATGCCGTTAACGAATGAGGAAGTATTCCATCGTGTTACCAAACTGCATTTAGATGACAAAGAAAACCTTTGGGTAGGTACTTTAACGAGCGGTTTGTTTAAAGGTGATTTAAGAAAAGCCCAGTCATCTTTTTCAAAATTAGCTGTTGTTCAAGGAGCGGTAATGGCAATCGTTAGCGGAATGGATCATGTATTGGTTTCGGTAGAAAACGAAGGAATGATCATTTTGGATATTAATGGCAATATTGTCCAACATTATAGATATAATGCCTTAGATGATCAAAGTATTGGCTCCGATTCTGTTTGGTCTATGTTATTTGATAATGAGAATAGATTATGGTTAGGCTATTATGAAAATGGGCTCGGTTTTTTCGATAGACATTATAATAAGTTTGACATAATTCAGCGAGATGATGTAAAAAATAGCATTCAAACTAATGCAGTTAAGGCATTTTCTAAAACGGTGGATGGAAAAATATGGATAGCTCAAATAAATGGACTCGATATTCTAGACTCAACTACGGGTGAAATTATAAATGTATATGGTAAATCAAATTCTACTTACAAAGGACTTAGAAAAGGTATTTATATTGAAGATGTTTTTGTAGATAGTAAGGGTAATACTTGGGTCGCAACTTGGGGAGATGGCATCTTTTTATTGAAAAAGGGGAGCAAAAATTTTTTAAATCTAACAACCCAAAATACCTCTGGAGTTTTACGTACAGACAAGATTCGATGTTTTACTGAAGACGGAACAGGACGTGTTTGGATTGGGTCTTTTTTAGAAGGTGTTTATTATGTTGATGCTATTACCGGGCAGATTAACGTTCCCGAAGGGCAATCATATGCTAACTCGGCTATTGCGAATAAAGATGTTAAGGTGCTATATCACGATAGCAACGCCCACCTTTGGGTTGGTACTTCATCAGGTCTTTATCATCTGGAAAGGAAAAATGAGAGTGATTATACGGTAGTCGCTCACAGTAATGCAATTTCTTCCAAATTTGGCGGGCATCCAAGTTCAAATAGAATACTTGATATTTTTGAAACACAAGATGGTACGGTTTGGTGTGGTACAAACGGGGGCGGACTGTTTTCATATAAAAGAGAAGAGCAAGGTTTCGAACGCTTGATGCTTGACAATTACGATTTAACATTTGTAAATGCCATATTTGAACCTGTTAAGAACGAATTATGGTTGAGTAGTAAGCAGGGTATTTTAAAAATAAATCGTGATTCGAATGACCTAGAGCGTTTTACTACCTATGATGGCCTGTTGGAGAACTTTTTGATCGATAGGGCTATGATTATGGATAATGATAATAGACTTTATCTGGGTACCAAAAATGGCGTTAATGTAATTGAACCTCAAAATATTGCCTATAACCCTTACTTAGCTAAACCATACATAAAGGATGTAAAATTATTCAACAAAAAAATTGATCGCGGTGATGCGGATAGTCCATTAAATGTGACGAGAGAAGGAGAGGTAATTACATTGAAGCATGACCAGAACGTTTTGACCATTGATTATGAAGCAATAAGTTATACAAAACCAGAAAAAAACCAATATGCTTACTTTTTAGAAGGTTTTGAAGAAACATGGAATTACGTTGGGTCGAAGAATAGTGCCACCTATACAAACTTGGCAGCTGGAGACTATACATTCAGATTAAAAGCGTCAAACAATGACAACATTTGGAATGATACTCCTGTTATTTTAAAAATTAATGTACAGCCTCCCTGGTGGAAAACCGTATGGGCTTACTTGGCTTATACTGTTTGTTTTTTCCTGCTGTTATTCTCGATAATGTATCTATATCGCAAGCAGGTTGATGAAAGAAATACCTTTGAGCTTGAGCGAGAACGAAGAAAACAAAAGGTTGAATTACAACAACAAAAGCTTCAGTTTTTCACAAATATTTCTCATGAGTTTCGAACCCCACTTACTTTAATAATTAATCCAATAAAAGAGCTAATGGAGTTAGACGACAGTAGTTTTTCAAAAGCTATTAGTCAAAAACATCAGATAATCCATAAAAATGCAGAGCGTCTGTCAAGATTGATCAATGAGTTAATGGATTTTAGAAAATTACAATCCAAGAAATTGCAATTAAAAGTTAGTCAGTTTAATGTTATTGAGCACACAAAAGCAATACTTAGTTTCTTTAATGAAGAGTCCAAACGAAGATCGATCCGCTTGGATTTGAAATATGAGAGCAAAAATTTGCATGTATGGGCGGATAGTGGGGTTTTAGATAAGATTTTCTTTAACCTACTGTCTAATGCTTTCAAGGTTACGCCAAATCAAGGTAGAATTACCGTTAAGATAGTTTCTGATAACAAAAAAATATTACCCTTGGTTAGTGAAGAAACTGAAATACCTGTTTTAGAAATAAGCATTAAGGATAATGGCCCAGGAATCGATCAAAAAGATTATAAGAAAATATTTAAACGTTTTTACCAAGTCAGCGAGTTAAACAAGTCATACTATGGCAGTACTGGTGTTGGATTGGAAATGGTAAAGAGTTTTGTTGAACTACATAAGGGACTTGTTGAGGTAGAAAGTGAATTGGGAAAAGGATCAATCTTTAAAATAACAATACCATTTGGAAAAGAATTTTTTAAAGATTCTCAAATTCTTGAATTGACGCAGGATGAGAAAATGGTAAGAGCTAATGGTGAGCTAAAGTCCAAATCAGAAACCTACACCGTTGAACAAATTCTATCCAAAAAACGACATAAGAAGAAACTGCTTATTGCTGAAGATAATGCCGATTTACAGGACTATCTTATTTCAATCTTAGAGGAAGACTACGAATTGATGGTTGCGTCAGATGGTAGAGAAGGCTGGTTTAAAACAATTGAGCATCATCCGGATATTATAATCACTGATGTAATTATGCCGCTAATGGATGGGGTGGAGTTCAGTAAAAAAGTGCGCAAGGACCCTAACTTAAACCAAACTCCCATTGTAATGCTTACCGCTAAGGAGCTTACGAAAGACAAAATTAAAGGCTTGGAAGCCGGGGCTGATGCTTATTTGGTAAAACCCTTTGATGCTAAAGAACTCAAAGTAGTTTTAAAACAACTTCTTGTAAAAAAAGAGCGCGTATCACAGCAAGCTGTAAATGGTTCTTTTATTCCTAAAGAAGAAAAGGATGTTGATTTAGATAATGATTTTATCCAAAGAGTAGTTGATTTTGTACAAAGTAATATTGAAAACCCTTCGCTTAATGTCGAAAAGTTGTCTTCTCATCTCTGTTTAAGCCGAAGTCAAGTATATAGAAAAATAAAATCCTTAACTGGTCTCTCTCCCATAGAGTTTATTAGAAGAGTTCGCCTCGAAAGGTCTAGAACTCTTTTTAGTAATGATAAAAATTTAAATGTAAGCGAAGTTGCTCACAAAGTAGGTTTCTTATCTGCTTCATATTTTACTGTTTGTTACAAAAAGCAATTTGGGGAACTTCCTAAACAAGTAAAATAAACCATATACATCCTTTCTTTCAGGCTCAAAAAGCAAGAAAGTTTACTATCTGTTCATTCGCTGGATGGCCCCGCATCCTTTGTTATTCTTTAAATGCAACAAATGAAATATTTATTGCATCAAATATAATGCGCTTAAGCTACAGGTAAGCATAACTTGGTCCTTCCAATTAAATAGATAATTTAAAATCCTGCTTGAAAAAGTAGAATTGAATTCAAAACTGAATCTAAACTAATTCAAAAAATGAAGTTAAAAAACTTATGGTTTATACTGTTCTTGATTGTTAGCGGTCAAGTAATGGGGCAAGAGGTGGCCGGAACCGTTACCGCCAATGAAGGACCCTTACCTGGGGCTTCTGTATTCGTAAAAGGAACAAATAATGGAGTGGTAACCGATTTTGATGGTAAATACAAACTTAAAAATGTAAAGAATAGAGATATCCTTGTTTTTTCATATTTAGGTTTCAAATCACAAGAGGTAACCTACACTGGTCAAGAAGAGATTAATGTTGAGCTTGTCGAAGACCTAGTTAGTCTTGATGAAGTCGTTATAGTAACCTACGGTACACAAAGAAATACACCAGTTTCTGTGGTGAGTTCTGAATCGCTAAGTGAGTTTCCTACTACTGATATTGGTCAGGCCTTACAAGGTAGAGCAGCAGGTGTTACTATAACGAATGGTGGTTCACCAGGATCTCAAACCTTGGTGCAAATACGAGGGGTGAATACATTTGGAGACGGTACACCTTTATATGTTGTAGATGGAGTTTTTACCAATAGTATTAATAGTGTTGATTTAGCAAGTGTTGAAAAAATTGATATTTTAAAAGATGCTGCTTCTCTTGCTGTTTATGGGTCAAGAGGCACAAATGGAGTTGTTTTGATTACCACTAAAAAAGGTAGAGTAGGTAAGGCATCATTCAAGCTAGAGGCATCTACTGGGATTCAAGAATTTAACAGGAGGTACGATGTTCTGAACACGACACAGTATATTCAATTTTTGCGAGAGATTAATGCATTAGCAGGTCAACCAGGTGGGCCAGACTTTCCAGTAGGAAGAGTTAATCTTAATCCTTTGTTTAATGGTAATGGAATAGATACTGACTGGCAAGATGCTTACTTCCAACAGGCGCCTATATATAATATTAGTGCTAGTGTAAATGGAGGAAGTGAAAAAGCTAGATTTAACTTGAGTCTTTCTCGATTAGAACAAGATGGAGTATATGTAGATACTGGTTTTTCAAGAACCACTTTAAATATAAATACGGACGCCAATATAGCAGACTGGTTAGAAATAGGACAAACATTATCATTAGGTTATAATGAAACAGTTTCTCCAGAATTTGAAGGTGGGCGTGATCCTTTGCAGAACATTATAGGTCAAGCACCTTATGTATCTGTGGTTACTGAAAATGGACTTTTTGGAGGTACCAACTCGAGCGATTTAAATGATTCACGAAATCAGCTTAGAGTTCAGTCTTCGCAAGATAACTTAGCCAGATTCTCATCTATAATCGGAAGTGTATATACCAAATTAAATTTAGCGAAAGGACTTTCTTTAAGGTCACAGTTTGGGCTAAATGCAAACTTACTGCGCCTAGATAATGAAAGAAGAGCGTTCGAAGAAGCGGGTGAGCGTTTTGTGAGCCCAATCAATTTCATTGATAAAACACGACAAACAGTATCTCAAACTATACTTACAAATACGTTGAGCTATGATCGCGAATTCGGAAAGCATTCTGTAAACGCTTCTGCGGTTTTAGAGCAAACAAGAATAAGGTTCGAGTCGGCTTCTATTTCCGATAATAATGAGGTGTCTTCAAATATTCCAGAAGCTTTTTCTCCAAATGCTAGGGCTACCTCATTTTCTGTGCCAGAGAATTTAAATTCTGTACTTTTCTTAGCTGGCTACGGATTTGATGATCGTTACTCTATTAGTGCGTCAGGACGACGAGATACTTCTTCAAGATTTGCACCAGAAAATGCATCTCAATGGTTTTTCTCAGGGGCATTGGGATGGGATATTTCAAATGAACCTTTTTTCAAAATAGAGGACATTAATAGTTTAAAACTTAGAGCTAGTTACGGAGAAACCGGTAATAATCGAACTGGTAACGCAGTAAACCAATTTTTACCTACCCTTGGTTTAAATCTACCAGTCTCGATTGATGATGAAACTTCACCTGGTATTACTCCTAACAATGCTGCAAACCCAGATTTACGTTGGGAAACCCAAATTAAGCAGAACTATGGGTTAACAATGGCGTTTTTGTATGATCAAATTCAGTTTGGGGTTGACTATTTTAAAAACCGCAGTGAAGACCTTTTAATTCCAGTTGAATTACCGTCGTCTTCTGGTATTCCTGGTAACTCGCAAACAGGATCTACAGTTATTAGAAATGTAGGGGTCGTTGATGTTAAAGGTCTTGAATTTACAGTAGGTTATAACGATTATAAGGGTGATTTTAAATGGAATTTATGGGCGAATGTTACAAAGGCTGAGAGTATAGTAGAAAGCCTAGGTGCGTCAGGCGAACCTATCGAAAGAGCTAGATTAAACCCACCATTTGCATCAGCATTAAACAGATTAGCAGTTGACGAAGCACCATTTCACTTTTTTGGTTTAGTTGCTGACGGTGTTTTTTCTACTCAGGAACAAATTGACAACGAACTACCAAATAATGGTGCGGCAGCAGTACCTGTTCAACCAGGCGATGTAAGGTTTTTAGATATCAATGGTGATGGGCAAATAAGTTTAGAAGATAGACAGGTAATTGGTAACCCAAATCCTGATTTCACCTACGCTCTTAATCTGAGGGCTGAATATAAAGGTTGGGATTTTGATGTATTGTTTAATGGTGTACAGGGAGTTGATGTACTTAACAGTAATGTATTTTACTTAGAAGGTTTAGATAATGGATTGAATTACGGAACTCAGGTATTAAGAAGATGGCAGAATCCTGGAGACATTACCGACATACCGAGATTTAGATTTGGTTCTAATATTAACAATGAAATATCTACAAGATATATTGAGGATGGTTCGTATCTTAGATTACGCAATGTTACTGTAGGATATACTTTTCCAGATAAGTTGATAAACAAATCTGGTAAAAGTATCGTGAAAAAATTACGATTTTACGTACAAGGACAAAATCTACTAACCTTTACCAATTATTCAGGTCTGGACCCTGAGATAGCACCATTTTATAACGCGCAAGGACTGGTTGATGGTTTAGGAATCGATCGAAGCGCTCAACCAAGACCTATTACGGTTTTGAGTGGAATTCAAATAGAATTTTAAACTATTAAAAGTTGTATAGATGAAAAGAAGTAATAAATATTTTTTAAGCAGTATTCTATCACTTTTAGTGCTGCTTTTTGTAGCCTGTGATGATGATGTGCCTGTTGAAAACACCAATGCATTAAATCCTGAAATATTTTTTGAATCATTAAGTCAGGTTGAGGCAGCGGTAAATGCAAGCTACAACCAATTTCAAATAGTATATCAGCGTTCAGGTTATGTTTTTCCTGACGCTATGTCTGATGAAGTGGTTTCTAGTGGTGATCCTAATTTTGCGCCCTATAATCGATTTGAATTTAATGCTACCTTGGATAATATAGCGCAATTTTGGACCGCATGCTTTAATGGTGTTGGTGCCTGTAATTTTGTTATTGGCAACGAAGAAAGAATGCGAAATAACGTAGCGGGTAGTGACTTTACCAATGATGATGTTGACAATGCTTTGGGCCAAGCATATTACCTAAGAGCACTTTATTATTATCATTTAGTAAAGCGTTTTGGTGGTGTGCCATTAAAAACGGACTTTGCGACCGCTTTGGAAGATGCGCCAAGATCTACGGCAGATCAGGTTTATGAACAGATGATCGCTGATTTACAATTATCCACTCAGCTTACTAGACCAAAAGGAATTACCGAAACGGGAAGAGTCACTCAAGAAGCTGCTTATGCGCTATTAGGTAAAATTTTCTTGCATAGAGAGCAATATGCTGATGCACAACAAGCTTTTAATAATGTAGTTAATCATAGTTTGCTGCCTCTAGAGGAATATCAAGATAATTTTAATGAAACTGGAGAGCATAATGATGAATCTATGTTCGAAGTGGGATATAACGGCGAAGTTGGTACGGAGCAAGAGCGATGGGCGCAAACTGGTATTGGTACCTCTGAGGTAACTTTTCATTCACAAGATTATACAGGTTGGGCAAATGCTAGACCTTCAACTAAAGTAATTGAAGAATTTGAAGATGATGACCCTAGGTTAGATCTAGCGATACTTCAAGATAGTGATAACACTTACGGACCTGGTGGAGCTTTTCAATTTCCTTGCCCGGGTTGCGTTGGGGGACCAGTTTGGTACAAGTTTTCACAGTTATATGACAATCAGGATGTTTCTCAGAATAGCGGCGTTAATGTTCGTATCATGAGATATGCTGATGTTGTTTTAATGAGAGCTGAGGTAGAAATGAATTTAGGAAATAACCAAGGAGCTATCGACCTATTGAATCAAATACGCGATCGAGCGGGCATGCCTCGATACGGTACGGCTCTAATGGACGCGAGAGGTTATCCGGTAAACTCTTCTGAACAAATTTTTAGTGCTATAGTGCACGAGCGCTTTGTTGAGCTCTGCGGAGAGCAACAGCGATTTGATGATTTGGTCCGATGGGATTTAGACGATCAGGAACTTTCAATTTTCCCTGATCAAAATTTCAATAATCCAGATGAGTCTCTTCGTTTAGTAAGAAATTATGATCCCTCGGTGCATAGGGTTATGCCTATACCTCAAAATGAAATTGATAGTAATACGAAGGTAAATGCTGAGGATCAAAATCCTGGATACTAGGGTTTGAATTAGTGTTGTTTGGATCGAATGAGCGAAAATTTTTTTCGCTCATTTGTTTTATTCGTAATTTGAGTTTTGAGTAGAAGTTGAACGATGTTTAAAAATGAATGATGTATGTCGAGAGTAATAATATTGGCAATTTTGTTGATGTTGTTTAGTTGCAAAAATTCTAATGATCAAAGCGAGGGCAATCAAACTAATACGACTGTAGATAAGATTTTTGCAAAACTAACTCCTGAAGCCACTGGGATCGCGTTTGCAAACCAGTTGGTTGAGAATGACACTTTAAACTATTTTACATACCCATATCTCTACATGGGTGGTGGTGTTTCTGCTGGAGACATTAATAATGACGGACTCACTGATCTCTTTTTTACCGGAAATATGGTCGAGAACAGGCTTTATCTTAATGAAGGGGATTTAAAATTTAAAAATATAACGTTGGAATCTGGTGCTGGTGGAGATAAAAGATGGTATACCGGTACTTCTATGGCTGATGTAAACGGCGATGGCTTATTAGATATTTACTGTTTGGTTGCAGGGCAGTCAGGAAATAAAAAAAATCAGCTTTTTATTAATCAAGGTAATAATACGTTTGTAGATCAGGCGGCAGATTTTGGTTTAGATGATGCTGGTAATAGCGTTGATGCCACTTTTTTTGATTTCGATAACGATGGAGACCTCGATGTATATGTAGCAAATTACCCAATTACCCCCTTTGAATATAACAGCTATCATTATAAAATGAGGATGGATAGGGTCACTGATCTAGAAACCGATAACCTGTATAGAAATGATGGAGGAAAGTTTACTAAAATTACTGAAGACGCAGGTGTAAAGTTATACAGCCTTTCGTTAAGTGTCACGGCTTCTGATTTAAACAACGATGGTTGGACCGATCTTTATGTGTCCAATGATTTTGGAACACCCGATTGTCTTTATATCAATCAAAAAGATGGCACTTTTAAAGATGAAATTAAAAATGCCACCGCCCACACGTCTTTTTATGGTATGGGTGTTGACATTGCTGACTTTAATAATGATGGTCTTCTAGATATCATTCAAATGGATATGGATGCTGCTTCGAATCGCCGATCTAAGGCTAATATGGCAAGCATGAATCCTGAGCTGTTTGAGAATATTGAAAAGGTAGGGTTCCAATATCAATATATGCAAAACACCCTTCAAATAAACACCGGATACACGCATAATGGTATTCCTAAGTTAAAAGATATATCTCGTTTAGCAGGAATTTCATCAACCGATTGGAGTTGGGCTCCATTGCTGGCAGATTTTGATAATGATGGGTATAAGGATTTGTTCGTCTCTAACGGTACTCGTAGGGAAATAAACAATAAGGATTACTTCGAGAGCTTGAAAGGAGAGAAGAAACATAAAGACAGTTTATTGGCCAAAAGTCTTCGAATTCCCTCAGAGCCCATCGATAACTATTTATTTAAAAATAATGGTGATCTGACTTTTACAAAAAATAATGCAGAGTGGGGAATACAGGATGTAGGTTTCTCTAACGGAGCAGCTTATGCTGATTTAGACAATGATGGGGATCTGGAGCTGATTGTTAATAATATTGACAAAGAGGCATCCATTTTTGAAAACGTGAGCGCCAACCGTAATAATCATCTTACACTAACTTTTAAAGGTGAAGCAAAAAATAGTTATGGGATTGGGGCAAAGATTCAGCTATTTCATAACAATCAGCAGCAGTTTCATGAAGTTTCTTTAAGTCGTGGATTCCAATCATCAGTTGCTCCTAAAATACATTTTGGTTTGGGTAAAGATGAAGAGGTCGATAGTCTGATTATAATCTGGCCAAATCAAAAAAAACAAAAGCTAGTACAGATCGCAGCAAATAGTACACTAGAACTCAATATAGAAAATGCCGAAGAAAGAAGTATGAGTAAACCGGCCATTGCGGGTCGGCTTTTTGAAAGTTTAACGGATACTTTAGCACTTTATAAACACAAAGAGAATACTTATGATGACTTTAAAAATGAAATTCTTTTACCACATAAAACCTCTCGATTTGGGCCAGGTATATCGGTTGGAGATTTGAATGGTGATGGTCTTGATGATTTTTATGTTGGTGCAGCCACAAAGTATCCCGGAGGTATGTTTTTTCAAAATGCCAATGGTTCATTTGAACAGCAAAAACTGAGTATTCTATTAAAAGACAGAATGCATGAGGATATAGGATCGCTTATTTTTGATGCCGACAATGATGGTGATTATGATCTTTACATTGTAAGTGGGGGTAATGAGTTTGGACCAAGAGCAGCATTACTTCAAGACAGACTTTATATAAATCAAGGGAATGGGCATTTTATAAAAAGTACCAATGCACTACCACCAATTTTTGAAAGTGGAGGTAGGGTATATGCTTGTGATTTTGATAAAGATGGTGATCAGGATTTATTTGTTGGTAGCAGGTTAATTCCAGGTAATTACCCTTATCCTGCAAATAGTTATTTACTAGAAAATGTAAGCACTTCAGGTAATCCTAAGTTTGTAAATGTTACCCAAAAAGCCGCACCAGAGTTTACCAAACTTGGCTTGGTAACGTCGGCCCAGTGGATGGATTTTGACAAGGACGGTTGGAAAGATTTAGCCATAACGGGAGAGTGGATGAATATTAGACTATTCAAGAATAATGGGAAAGAACTTAAAGAAGTTACTAATGAAGTCGGCTTAGATGATACTACGGGTTGGTGGTTTAGCTTAAAGGCAGACGATATTGATCAAGATGGAGATATTGACCTTGTTGCTGGTAACCTAGGAGAGAATTATAAATACAAGGCAAATGGAGATGAAACCTTTGATGTTTATTTAAACGATTTCGATGGAAATAGAACCAATGATATTGTATTGAGTTATTACAATGAAGGAGAAAAATATCCAGTAAGAGGAAGGGAGTGTTCTTCGCAGCAGATGCCAAACATTAAAAAGAAATTTGAAAATTACGATGCCTTCTCTAAAGCTACATTGTTGGATGTTTATGATGAAGATAAATTAGAAAATAGCATCCATTATCAGGTGTCATCCTTTAAAAGCGCGGTCTTTTTCAATGAGAATGGCCAGTTTGTTAGAAAAAATTTACCGCTAAGAGCGCAAATTGCACCGACTAATCAAATTTTAATTGCTGATTTCGATTCCGATGGAATAAAAGATATGATATTCGGAGGAAATCTTTATGCTTCAGAAGTGGAAACACCAAGAGCCGATGCTGGTTATGGTACTTTTTTGAAAGGAAGTAAGGATAATAGGTTCGCTATATCTCCTGCTCAAGAAACAGGACTTTTTATGGACGGTGATGTAAAGGATTTAGCACTAATTTCCATTAATAAAAAGCCCTATATTTTAGTAGCAAACAACAATGATTTTATAGAGTTTATTGCGGTTAAAGGCAATATGAACCTGTAAAATACATTGCTGTTTGTTGAATCAAGTTTTCGGGCTTCGTAATCTAAACTGAATTGACTAATAGTTATTTATAGGCTTCCACAATTGCGTCTGCAATTTCACCAAATGGCCAGCTTAAGCTTTGTCTATCAAAAATGGCTAGTCCATCATTAGAAACACCACTATTGCCGTTGTCCCACCAAATACTTGCGATACCTCTTTCAGCAGCGGCATTTGCGTAGAAGGAAGCATGTGCTAGGCGGTCATCAAAATTATTTTGGTTACCAGAACTCCATTCGCCCAATACAACTGCTCTACCATTGTCAATAAATTTTGCTTTTATTCTATCCATTTCGGCTGTTAACTGAGCTCTATCATCATCAGTGCCCCAGGTAGTATCAGTACCTTCCAATGTAAACGGAAATGGGAAGTATGAATGAAGCGAAACTATAGTATTTACATCATTATTAGGAATAACTAAGGCATTCATTGTTAAAGGCAAGGTGCTGGCGGCATAAGTAGAAATCATAATTTTTCGACTACTATTATTACCACCTGTTGCTCTAATTGCATCAAGACTAGTTTTATGGTATTGATTGACCATATCCCTTCCTTCTGCAGTTCCTCCGCTCCACTCTTCAGGAGAGTTTTCGAAGCGCGGTTCATTTAAGGTTTCAAAAATGACATAATCACTATAATTTTTAAATCTATTTGCAACCTGCGTCCATAATTTAGAAAGTCTAGGTTTTACCGCGTCACCTTCGGCGTAAGTAGGAATTATCCACGTGTCATCATGATGAACATTTATAATAACGTACATATTATTAGCTCTCGCATAATTAACTACTTCTTCTACGCGATCTAACCAACTTTTTTCAATGATATAATTTGGTCCTACACCTTGATGAAAACGCCATGTTACGGGTACTCTAAGTGTATTAAAACCACGTTGTGCTACTTCGTCTATCATCGCCTTCGTAGTCACTGGATTGCCCCAAACGGTCTCAGTAGCTCCCTCTGCGTCCAAGCTATTTCCTAAGTTCCAACCTATTTTCATCTCAGCTACAATTTCACTAGAGGAAAGACCACGCATGGTGCCATTATCAAACTCACTTGCTTCATTGTTTCCATTATCTGGATTTTCTTCCATAGGTTGTTCTTCAGAATCGTCATCTGAAGGAATGACAGTAACATTAACTGATTCTGATCGACAAGACAGAATAAGGAATACGGAAATAATTAGGAATACGGAATATTTCATGATGTTCGCAATTTTAACTTCAAAGTTAACTCAATTGACACTAAAACGCGCACTAGATATGATGTAAAAGCTGCAAGATATGTTGTATCTCCAAGTTCATCATCATGCAACATTTTAAGATTTTTATATTCACGAAAAATTTGGATACTTCTCGTTCCTGTTTTAGTACGATCCATGCATTTTTCAATTGGTCGACTTTTTATACTTTTAAAGTATTGCATCTAATTGCAAAATATGGCTCTATCACCAAAAACAAAATATAATATTAAACGAATCCTACCTTTTGGAGTCATTTGGTTGATTTTGGGAGCACTATTCTTAACAGTAGAGCATTTAGCACTAGGTAATCAAAAGAATGCATTAAATTCTGCTATTAAGTTACAGCCAGATGTTGTGTTATTCGCTCTTACGGGAGTCACAATTATTGGCTTATTAGTTGGTTGTATTGAGGTGTTAGTTCTTAGGCCGTTATTCGATAGAAAGAATTTTGCCACAAAGATCATTTCAAAATTCTTTATTTATTTCTTCTTTTTTTTAATAGTTATTTTGATTACCTATCCTATTGCTGCAAGTATTGAGATGGATATTTCAATTTGGGATCAAAAAGTACGGAATAGGTATTTTGACTTTTTCCTTAGTGTCACCAATTTAAGTGCCATGATACAGTTAGGGTTTTCTTTAATTGTTTCTTTATTGTATTCAGAAATAAGTAATAATGTTGGGCAAAATGTGCTACTCAATTTTTTTACAGGAAAGTACCACAAGCCGGTAGTTGAAAATCGCATTTTTATGTTTGTTGATATGAAGGATTCAACCACTATTGCCGAGCAATTGGGGACCGAAGAATATTTTAAGTTTTTACGTTCATATTATGGCGCTTTTTCTAATGCGATTGTTAAAAACCACGGCGAGGTCTATCAATATGTAGGCGATGAAATTGTGATTACTTGGACATTAAAAAATGGATTGAGAGATAATAATTGTATACAGTGTTTTTTTGATATGAAATCGGATCTGTATAAGAAAGGACATATGTACTTAAAAAAGTTTAACATGCAACCAGATTTCAAAGCAGCACTACATTTTGGTCAGGTTACTACTGGTGAGATTGGTGTGCTTAAAAAGGATATTTTTTTTACAGGTGATGTACTGAATACGACTGCTAGGATTTTGGGTCTCTGTTCCACCTATAAGGAAGACATATTGTTATCTAAAGCACTTGCCCATAAGATTATGTTGGATAACAATTACTCATTTAAAGCATTAGGTGAACACCGCTTAAAAGGAAAGGCGGCCATTGTTGAAATAGTCAGTCTGCTTAAGAACCCCTAGCAATTAATTCTATTATCATCTAAACTGATGACTAATCACATTTTTAAGACTTCATCTTTGGGTATACACTGTTAAATCTTTCTGCAGAAAAGGCAAATAATCTTATATTGTAGGTTAAATAAAATTCATGTCTTGAAGAGAAGAAAGAACGTACTGAGGCTCTTGCCTTATTTTCTTATACCGCTTGCATTAGTATTGCTTTATAAGTATGTCACCAATGATTCTACGGACAACTATACTACATTACATAACTCTTCAGATATAAAGATCAATACTATAAAAACCCTACCCGAAAAAGTAGATTATATCTTTCACGTTAAACCTATTTTATCAGATCGCTGTTATTTATGTCACGGGCCAGATGAAGGGACGCGCGAAGCTAATCTCCGTTTAGATACTAAAGAAGGTGCATATGCTGCCTTAGGTGAAAATTTAGATCGTTTTGCAATTGTTCCTGGAGATACCCTGTCAAGTCACTTGGTAAATAGAATTAATAATGATGATATTCAAAAAAGAATGCCGCCCGAATCTTCCAACCTAACACTTAATAAATACGAAAGGGAAATTCTCACAAAATGGGTTGAACAAGGAGCCTTATGGAAAGACCATTGGGCATTTGTAGCGCCAATAAAATCAGAAGTGCCAAGCGTTGGAAATTCGAGTCTAACTACTAACGCAATAGATAACTTCATCATTAAGAAATTAGAACAGCAGGGGCTTACTCCTTCCGAAAGAGCTACTAAAGAAAAACTAATAAGACGATTATATTTCGACTTAGTCGGTTTACCACCAACCCTTGAAGAAATAGATTCGTTTGTCAATAATGCGAATGCAAATGCTTATGAAGTTGTGGTCGATAGTTTGCTTAATTCCAAGCGTTACGGAGAGCATATGGCATCTAGCTGGTTAGACATTGCTCGCTACTCCGATACTCACGGTTATCAGGATGATCTTGAACGCACGATGTGGCCTTGGCGCGATTGGGTGATTAGTGCTTTTAACCGAAATATACCGTATGATGAGTTTATTACATGGCAATTGGCTGGAGATCTATTGCCAAATGCCACTCTAGAACAAGTTTTGGCAACTGGTTTTAATCGCAATCATAAGATAACACAAGAAGGAGGAGTAATTGATGAGGAGTATCGAAATGAATATGTAATTGATAGAACAAATACAGTTTCCAAATCACTTCTCGGCTTAACAATGGAGTGTGCTCAATGTCATGATCATAAATACGACCCTATTTCTCAAAAGGAATACTTTAGTTTTTATGCCTTTTTTAATAAGGTAAATGAAAAAGGGCGCATAGAATATGGAGAAATACCCGAACCCAATCTTAAAATCACGCAGAAAGAGATAGACCAGGTACTTTCCTTCATTAATATGCCCGATTCTATAGCCGAAGTAAAGCCTATGGTTATGAGAGATGATGCGCCGAATAGGAAAACACACATTTTAAAGCGGGGCGTTTATGATGCTCCTACCGATGAAGTACAGACAAGCACACCTGCTTCAGTTTTGGCTTTTTCTGAGAAATATAGAAAAGATCGATTAGGATTGTCTGAATGGCTTTTTGATGAAAAGAATACATTGACCGCTAGAGTAGCAGTAAATAGACTTTGGCAGCAGTTTTTCGGTACTGGAATTGTCGCTACTAGTTCCGATTTCGGAAATCAAGGAGCCTTGCCTTCACATCCTGAATTACTAGATTGGCTTGCAATCACTTTCAAGGAAGAAGGATGGGATACGAAAAAGATGATACGCCGAATAGTGTTATCTAGTACCTATCAACAAACATCTAAAGTAACTCCAGAATTGCTCGAAAACGATCCAGATAATAAATGGCTAGCTCGAAGTTCTAGAAGTAAACTCACGGCCGAAATGATTCGGGACAATGCCTTAGCTGTTAGTGGATTGTTAGTTGAAAAAATAGGCGGGCCTAGTGTTAAACCATACCAACCACCCGGACTATGGGCAGAAACCACATCGGGCCTCGGTCTTTCACAATATGTTATGGATTCAGGCGAAAATCTATATCGACGCAGTTTATATACTTTTTGGAAACGTACTGTACCGCCGCCCGCGATGATGACATTTGATGCTGCATCTCGCGATTTCTGTATGGTAGAGCGCCAGAAAACAAGTACACCACTTCAGGCCTTGGTGATGTTGAATGATCCGCAATTACTGGAGGCGTCTATGGCACTTGCAAAACGGGTAATTATGGATAAAGAACTTTCTGAAGAGGAACGTATCAGTTTAATTTTTAGAAAAATAACTTCTCGTAAACCCAGTCTTGAAGAAACTGAAAACCTTAAATTATTTTTGAATGACCAAAAGGAGGCCTATCAAGAGCAAGAATCTGATGTAAGTAATGCTGTTTCATCTCAGGAGCAATTTCCTCAAGACAAGTTGTATGCATATCGTTCACTAGCAAGTCTTATTTTTAATTTAGATGAAGCTATTGTAAAAGGGTAAATCATGGAAGAAATAACCAACCATTATCTCAACAATAACCGCCGACATTTTTTGAAGAAAGTAGGCTTAGGAATTGGTGGTTTGGCTTTGGGGTCTATGATAGACCCATTCACATCGAGCATTGAAGCATCAGGATCTCCATTAGCAGGAATGAACTTACCGCATTTTGCGCCTAAAGCAAAGCGAGTTATTTATCTATTTCAAAGTGGAGGACCATCTCAGCTAGAATTGTTTGATTATAAGCCACTACTAGATAAACTTAGAGGACAAGACTTACCCGATTCGGTTCGTAAAGGACAACGATTAACCGGAATGACATCTGAACAAGATTCTTTCCCTTTAGTAGGAAGTCAATTCAAGTTCAATCAATATGGTGAATCTAGAGCTTGGGTAAGTGATTTGATGCCATACACTGCAAAAATTGTTGATGAATTATGTTTCATTAAATCAATGCATACCGAAGCGATTAATCACGATCCGGCAATAACTTTTTTTCAAACAGGTTCCCAGCAAGCGGGACGCCCATCAATAGGCTCATGGATGAGTTATGGATTGGGAAGTTTAAATGATAATCTTCCCAGTTTTACTGTACTGTTATCAAGGGGAACGGGCAAACCATTAGCTCAACCGCTATACTCTCGTCTTTGGGGAAATGGGTTTTTGAGTTCCTTACATCAAGGTGTCCAGTTTAGGTCCGGAAAGGATCCAGTATTATATTTAAAAGATCCCGAAGGAATGAGCCGAGCTCAACGTCGTAAAATGCTTGATCATTTGAGTGAACTCAATGCAAAGCAAGAAGCTGAGTTTGGGGACCCAGAGATCAATAGTCGCATTGCACAATATGAAATGGCTTATAGAATGCAAACTTCTGTTCCTGAAACCATGAATATTGAAAATGAACCAGACCATATAATCAAACTGTATGGAGCCAATGCCGCAGTACCAGGAACATATGCTGCAAATTGTTTGTTGGCTAGAAGACTGGTAGAAAAAGATGTACGTTTTGTGCAGCTTTATCATATGGGATGGGATCAGCATGATAACTTACCATCACAAATAGAAAAACAAGCTAAAGATGTTGATCAAGCGACCGCAGCTTTGATTTTAGATTTAAAGCAACGAGGCCTTTTAGAAGATACACTAGTAGTTTGGGGTGGAGAGTTCGGGCGAACTAATTATAGCCAGGGTGCACTAACTAATACTAATTATGGTCGTGACCATCACCCAAAATGTTTTACAATGTTTATGGCTGGTGGAGGCGTAAAACCTGGTTTCACTTATGGAGAAACAGATGATTTTGGTTATAATATTGCCCAAGACCCTGTTCATGTTCACGATTTACAAGCGACAATGATGCACCTTATGGGTATAGATCATACTAAATTCACCTACAAACACCAAGGGCGACGCTTTAGGTTGACAGATGTTTCAGGACATGTTGTTCATGATTTATTGAGTTAAAGAATGAGTTATAACCGTAGATCTTTTTTAAAACAATCGTCACTTGCTACCTTGGGGTTATTATCCGGACCTTTCTATGCCAGTGCGTTCTCATCCAATAATAACAAGGATGTAATTATTGGGCATAATTCTCATCGCTATAAGGTGGATTTGGGTTGGGGAATGCTCGATCCTTCAAAAACTCCAGTAAACGATTGTCATGAGATGGTACAAGACTCGAAAGGACGCATCATTTTACTGACAAATCATATTAAGAATAATGTGATTGTTTACGATAAGTCTGGCAAGTTATTAGAAACCTGGGGTACTGAATATCCTGGGGCACACGGATTAACATTGGTTAAGGAAAATGGGACGGACTTTTTGTTAATAAGCGATTTTGAACGTAATCAAATTATAAAAACCACTATAGAGGGTAGGCCTGTTCTTACCATGGATTACCCAAAGGAAACCGGACTTTACACTACTAAAAACTCCTTTAGGCCAACGGAAACTGCAGTTTCAAGCAATGGAGATATTTATGTTGCCGATGGTTATGGAGAGCAGCATATTATACATTATGATGGCAAAGGACAGTTGCTTAATGTATTTGGAGGCAGAGGAGAGGGAGAAGAACAATTTCTAAATGCTCATGGTATTTGTTTCGACAACCGAGATGTCCATAATCCATCGTTATTAATTACGGCTAGAGAACTAAACCAATTGAAGCGATTTACACTTGACGGAAAATTTATAGAAACCATAAATGTCCCAGGTGCATTAATTTGTCGTCCCGTTATACATAAAAGTGAAATTTACTTTGCGGTTTTGCGTTCCAAAAACAGTAGTGACTTTGATTCTGGATTTGTATTGATAATGAATGAGAAAAATGAAGTGGTATCCTGTCCTGGTGCAACGGCTCCAGCTTATCAAAAAGGAGAATTACAAGAGCTATACCAAACGGTTCGATTATTTCAACACCCACATGATGTTTGCATAGACGATGATGAGAATATGTATGTTGCCCAGTGGAATTCTGGACAAACCTATCCCATAAAATTAACGCGGGTATGATGCGATTACTCAAGATAGTATTACTAGTCTGCCTGTTTTTCGGTTGTGATAAAAAGGCGGAAAGGCCTTCTGCATTTTTACAAACACAGCAAATCAAGTTAGCACCACCACGGGTTTTAACCACTAGTACCATTATTGATTCTTCGATAGTACTATCCGCTGATTTCAAAATGGAAGACGTTAAATTGCGATATACCTTTGATGGAACAGATCCGACTGAAAATGCGTTGTCTTATAAAAATCCGATTCAAATAACAGAAGCAGGAACCTATAGTTTTAAGGCATTTCATCCCGAGTGGACACCTAGCGAGACCACAACTGTGAAGATATATCAAAAGGGAATGGATACTATCGCAATACAATTGCGAACAAAAGCTAGCATAAAGTATCCAGGTATGGGAGCTAAGGGGCTGGTAGATCATAAAAAAGCATCGCTCAGCTTTACTGATGCCGAGTGGATTGGTTTTGATACCATAGCTAAGGCTCGGATTGATTTTGGGAAAAAAGTTCATTTGGAGAAAATTACAATGGCCTATCTTGTTGATACAGGATCATGGATTTTTCCTCCCGAAAATGTTATTGTATACTTGAACAAAACTGATTCAATTAGGGTCCAAATACCTAATTTAAAATCAGATACGTTAGCACTGGCAGATGTAGAAATTCCAATTGAAAAAACAGTGCAGTATTTAACAATACACGTTCAAAATTTAAAAGAACTTCCTGAATGGCATCCTGGAAAAGGGCTGAAAGCGTGGCTATTTATGGATGAATGGATTTTTAATTAATGAGAAATAAAAAAGGGCTTTACCGACCACTATTTATAGGATTGACACTTGTATTTGGCCTACTTACTATCTATGCCATTAAGCAAAATGAACCTCCTCGTTTCGTTCTCTTTTTAGGAAGATTTCACCCCTTATTATTGCATTTACCTATTGGTGCTTTGGTGGTTACTTTTTTCCTAGATGTATTAGGGAGATTTCAAAAAAACTATCAGCAAGCTGTTATCAGAAACTTACTTGGTTTCACTTCCTTTTTTTCAATACTAACTTGCTTTTTAGGTTATTTTCTTTCATTAGAAGGTGGCTATCAATCTAACACTTTAGACTGGCATTTATATACGGGCATTGGCACGGCTATCGTGATTGCATTGCTTTTCTATTTAAGTATAAAGCCTGACTTTAATTCGAAAAAACTGTTCTTTCCTATTTTGTTCTTATCAATTATCGGTATAGGCATAGCTGGACATTATGGTAGTATTTTAACGCATGGAGATTCTTTTTTAATTGAGTATGCAAGAGCTCCAAAAACAGAAAAGACTATTGAGGTTAAGGATAGCTTGCGTTTGTATGCTAATGTAGTTGCTAAAATATTTGATAAGAAATGTGTACAGTGTCATAATGCGAGCAAGCAAAAAGGGAAATTATCTTTATTAACTCCGGCTTCTATTTTAAAAGGAGGTGAGCAGGGTTCTAATGTTGTTGCTGGCAACGCACAGGCGAGCCTACTATATTCAAGACTACTACTACCAATTTCTGATGAAGAACATATGCCTCCTGAGGGTAAAGAACAGTTAACCAAAGATGAAATTTGGCTTGTTAAACATTGGATAAACACGGGAGCTAATTTTGAAAATTATGTTACTGGGGTAAAAGATAATGATACACTATCACGAAAGCTTGAAAAGTACCTTGTTTTCAACAAAATTGAAATCCCTAAGGCTTCTAAAAGTGACATTGAGGAAGTGCGTAAAGCTGGTTTTAGAGTTACAGAAATTGTGCCCGGCATGGCTTCACTAAATGTTAAATTTATTGAAAAAAGCCTATCAAAGGAGACGATTGAGACACTATTCGATTTAAAAAAACAGATTGTTGAACTAGATTTTCATTCAGCTGAACTTACTGATGAAATGACGGCGGGGTTCAACAAATTCATTAATTTAAAATACTTGCGAATCAATAGTCCTGTAATAACTGACAAGGCACTAAAGAACCTAAAAAAGCTAAGTAGACTAGAGGTTTTAAACCTATTTAATACGAGCATTTCTAACGACGGACTGACTAGTTTGTTAAGCGAAATACAACCTAAAAAAGTGTATGCATGGAATACCAAGGTTGATAGAGCCACAGCGATTAACCTTGCTTCAGATTATAAAATAGATATCCAAAACAGCATTAATGAGGACTTTGTAGGGGATGTAAGTTTGGAAAAACCCGAAATCATTCCTACTCAAACATTGTTCAAAGACACAATTCAATTAACCGTATTAAGTCACTTAAAAAATGTAGACCTACACTACACTTTAGATGGGTCTAAACCGGATAAAAATAATCCAATAATATCAGAAAAGCTGACACTAGATAAATCGACGATTTTTAAGGTACGTGCCTTTAAAGAGAATTGGTCTCCAAGCAAGGTAGTAACATGCCAGTATGTAAAGGTGCTGCATAAGGTTGAGGACTACACAATGAAAAAGGCACCAGATGAACGTTATCCAAATCCAGAAAAGTTGTTTGATTTAAGCGAAGGAAGTTTAACCTTTAGTGACGGAAGTTGGGTAGGCTATTTTGGCAATGATCTAGAGGCGACAATTGATTTAGGGAGTATACAATTGGTAAATAATGTTTCGTTTCAATGTCTCGAGGATACAGGAAGTTGGATATTCTATCCGAAAAAGTTTAAGGTATTCACTTCAAGTACAAAAAATGGTGCTTACAAAGAAATAGGGGATATTTCAATCTCTAGAAGTGGTGAGGGTGGTGATGCCGAAAACAAAAAAGTAACACTTGCTATTCCTAATACGAAGACACGGTATTTTAAAGTAAAAATTGAGAACTATGGCAAATTACCTGATTGGCATCCAAGCGCGGGCAATCCATCTTGGCTATTTGTCGATGAAATTTATTTCTGGTAATATTTAAAGGTCTTCTAAATGAAGGTTTACCATAAATAAATGCCACTTTTCAATGGCTATAATCAAAAGGTATCTTACTTTAGAATAGTATTTTAATAGTAACTTTTTATGCCTGCTGATTCCAGCTTGTTTTGGCTGTTTTTAATAATACTTCCTGTTGTGGCATTTTTGTATGCTGGTGTGGGTCATGGCGGTGCTAGTGGTTACTTAGCCCTTATGTCCTTATTTTCATTTGCTCCTGACACAATGAAACCGACAGCATTGTTACTTAATCTGTTTGTAGCTGGAATAGCCTTTTATCATTATTATAGACAAGGATACTTCAACAAAAAGCTCTTTTTATACTTTGCTGTTTCGTCCATCCCTATGGCATTTTTAGGGGGTACTATGGAGATTGATGCGGGCCTCTACAAGAAAATACTTGCTGTATTGTTAATCTTTGCAATCCTGAAAATGCTTAATGTTTTTGGTAAAGAAAATGAAACCATAAAGGATGTTAAGCTTTGGCAAGGATTATTGATTGGTGGTATTATCGGATTCTTCTCAGGTCTAATTGGTATAGGAGGAGGTATTATTTTAAGTCCTGTCATTTTATTACTTCATTGGGGAAAAATGAAACAGGCAGCAGCTGTTTCAGCCTTATTCATTTGGGTTAATTCAGCAGCGGGCTTGGCAGGTCAGTTTAGTAATGGTGTTGATCTAAATAAATGGTCTTTGCTAATGGTGGTAATAGCCCTAATCGGAGGCGCTGCCGGTGGTTATTATGGAAGCAAAAAGATGACCAATAGTCGACTTCGATATTTACTCGCATTTGTGCTTGTATTGGCTTCTGTAAAGCTCTTTTTTACCTAAAAGTCCGTATTGCACTCTTTTCTAATTAGTGTTGTTTTAGGCTCATTTCTCTTTTAGTTTAGTAACAAATTCACCAATTAAAAGCGCTCTCAACTGATTTTTATCATCTTTTTTCGTGGGTATTAACGGTAATTTCGAATATTGAATAATCAGTTTACTCTAAATTTTATCGTTATGAAAAAAATTCTCGTACCCGTTGATTTTTCGACTTATGCCGAAAATGCACTAAAAGTGGCTGCCGATATCGCTAGAAAACATAATGCAGAAATTATTACTGTACATATGATGGGAATTAGCAATGCTGTTTTGACCAAAGATCATGTAGGCACTATTGACAGTTTGTTCTTTGTCAAACTTGCTCAAAGCAAATTTGAAGAGTTTTTAAATAAGCCCTATTTAGAGGGACTATCGATACAGCAAGTCGTAAAGAATTATCAAGATTTTGGTGTTATAGAAGAACTAGTCATAGAACATGAAGCTGATCTTATTGTAATGGGATCTCATGGTAGTAGTGGTCTAACAGAAATGTTTGTGGGGTCGAACACCGAGAAGGTAGTGCGACGATCATCAGTACCTGTATTAGTAGTAAAAGACACAGATGACTTTACTATTAAGGATGCTGTTTTTGCTTGCGACTTTAGAGAAGAGAACTTGGAAGTATTTAAAAGGGCAATGGCATTTTTTAAGCTGTTCGATATTGAAGTCAAACTTCTATTTGTGAACCTGCCCGCGGAATCATTTATGAATACATCAGAAATCAGTAAACGTATAGATACGTTCGTCAACCAATTAGATCCTGAAGACCGCTTCAATTCTGATGACGTTTTAATTTATAACGATTACACAGTAGAAAGTGGTGTTTTTAATTACGCCGACGGAATTGATATCGATATGATTAGTTTACCTACTCACGGACGAAAGGGTCTTGCTCATTTTTTCACAGGGAGTATAGGTGAAGATATTGTAAATCACGCCGAGAGACCGGTACTTACTTTTAAAATATAATTGCGGAAATTAGAATTTATATCAATACAGCTTTCACTTCTAGTTTACATACAAAACCACTATTCGTTACAAGTATTACATAGTTTTTGTGACACTATTTTAATCAGTACAGCAATATGGTAGAGAGAGTATTTTAAATTAGATCCTGATAATTATCATGTAATTACTTTTATCTAAAGCCGAATTTTGTCATTAGGTATTAAGAGCGAATTAAAAGTTTATGGAGGTCTGTTTCCATTGCGGTGATCATTGTGATAAAGTTTTGATCAATCATCAACAAAAAACATTTTGTTGTCATGGTTGTAAGACCGTATTTGATATTTTAAACGACAACGACCTTACGTTTTACTATGACCTCGAGCAAACTCCAGGTATAACTCCCAAAAGATTTGAAGGAAAGTTTGATTTTCTAGAAAATGAGGCGATTGCCAACAAGCTGTTGTCATTTAATGAACAGGATATTCAGGTAGTTCAATTTACAATTCCTTCAATTCATTGTAGTTCGTGTATTTGGATTCTTGAGAATCTGAACAAGCTGAACTCAGCTGTTAAAACAACACAGGTTAATTTCCCAAAAAAAACACTACGCATTACATTTAATAGCCAAGAAATCAATTTGTATAATTTAGTACAATTGCTTTGTCGAATTGGTTACGAACCAATGATTTCTTTAGAAGATAGTGACAAGAAAAAGACAGCTATCGATCGAAGTTTAATTTATAAACTTGGGGTTGCAGGTTTTGCCTTTGGTAATATTATGTTCTTGTCCTTTCCTGAGTATTTTGAGGTTAATGAGTTTTGGCTGGAACGTTATAAACATGTCTTTAGGTGGCTGATGTTCGTCTTTGCGCTACCAGTTGTTGTGTATTCCGCCCAAGACTATTTTATTTCTGCTTTTAAAGGTCTTCGCTCAAAAATTTTAAACATTGATGTTCCCATTGCAATAGGAATTGCCGTGCTGTTCATCCGTTCTACAATCGAAGTGTATATGGATTGGGGAACCGGATTTTTCGACAGTATGGCCGGTTTGGTATTCTTTCTGTTGTTAGGTAAGTTTTTTCAACAGAAAACTTATTCTTTTCTTTCATTTGAAAGAGATTATAAATCTTATTTTCCTATTGCTGTTACCAAACTAAGCAGCACAAAAATCAATGGTCATCCTTCTATTAAAAAAGAAGAACAAACCCATGTCAACGAGCTTAATAAAGGGGATCGTATCCTTATAAGAAATGGAGAGCTCATTCCCGTCGATGCCATATTAACAAAAGGAACGGCCTATATAGATTATAGCTTTGTAACCGGCGAAGCCGTGCCTATTTTTAAAAAATCTGGCGATCAAATTTTTGCAGGAGGAAGACAGGAAGGTAGTGTCATAGAACTAGAGGTAATTAATAGCGTTAAGCAAAGTTACCTCACACAATTATGGTCTAACAAAGTGTTTGATAGCAATCGACAAAATACCTTTCAGACACTTACTGATAAGATAAGTAAGCATTTTACTATTACAATTCTCAGTATTGCCTTAGTCACTACTATTTTTTGGCTTTTTTACGATCCTTCTTTAGCGTTAAACGTTTTTACTGCTGTATTGATAGTAGCCTGTCCATGTGCAATAGCGCTGGCAGCTCCTTTTACATTGGGTAATTTGTTGCGCATTTATGGTCGAAATAAACTGTATTTAAAAAATAGCGAGGTTATTGAACAAATGGCGCAGATTGATACCATAGTATTTGATAAAACAGGGACTTTAACTACCAATGAGAAGAGTACTATTAGTTATACGGGTGATGGTCTAAATACAAAAGAGTCATCATTATTAAAGGCTACCTTACAGGCTTCTAATCACCCATTGAGCAGAACCTTATATACGATTTTAAAGGAAAATGATATCTGCACCTTAGATGATTTTGAAGAGGAGATAGGCAAAGGTATTGTCGGGAAATGGGAAGATAGAAAAGTGAAAATAGGCTCACATGATTTTGTAATGGCCACATCTAATAGTAGTACAGATGTTTTGGAAAAAGAGAATACATCAGTTTATATAAGTGTGGATGATGCTTATCGAGGAAAGTTTATCTTGACTAATGAATACAGATCGGGGATTGAAGATGTGTTTAATGCCCTTTCACAAGATTACCAACTTATTATTCTTTCAGGAGATAATGAAGGTGAAAAGGAGTACTTATCGAGACTTTTACCGCCAAACACCCAGTTGTTATTTGATCAAAAACCAGAAGACAAACTCCATTTTATAAAGTCGCTTCAAGAAGAAAATAAAAACGTAATGATGGTAGGCGATGGTTTAAACGATTCTGGTGCCTTGGCTCAAAGCGATGTTGGTATTGCAATCTCAGAAAACATCAATGTATTTTCACCAGCCTGCGATGGTATTTTAGATGCTGAGCGTTTTAAAAGTCTGGTGAATATGATGCGACTTTCAAAAAAAGGCATTCAGATTATTAAGTATGCTTTTATCTTTTCTTTGCTCTACAACTTAATCGGACTAGGCTTTGCGGTAACAGGATATTTAACGCCGATCGTGGCTGCAATTTTAATGCCTTTGAGTTCTATTAGTATTGTGATTTTTGTCACCTTGACATCTCATTATCAAGGAAATAAATTACTTTAATCTTTTTGTTTTGTCGAATTATCAGGGCAGTACTCTATTATAACTGTCCAAATGAAAATCTACTCAAAGTATTTTTCTAAACACTGACAAATGTCAGTTTTTTTCATAGGGATTCAAGCTAGTTTTACGCCATATTTCAGGTAAGGTATGAGTATTATTTACATGCTATTGGCTATTAGTGTTATTGTTGCGCTAGTGTTTTTTGCTGCCTTTGTTTTATCAGTTAAAAAAGGGCAGTATGACGATGTCTATACGCCTTCCGTCCGCATGCTTTTTGAAGATGAAGTAAAAACTACTTCTACCAAAAAAGGCGATCAGCAAACTAAAAAATCAACAATAATAAACGATTAACTAAAGTGACCTATGCAACTAGAGCAATTTTATTATGACAACAAGATCGTTCGCAAATTTATTGTGGCGACAATGTTTTGGGGAATAATAGGTATGACTGTTGGTTTATTGCTAGCATTCATGTTTTTATTTCCAAACTTAACTGATGGTATTTCATGGCTTAGTTTTGGGCGTTTACGTCCATTGCACACCAATGCTGTGATTTTTGCATTCGTAGGAAACGCAATTTTTGCTGGAGTATACTACTCCACGCAACGATTGCTTAAAGCGCGAATGTGGAAAGATTGGATTAGTAATTTCAACTTTTGGGGCTGGCAGGCAATTATCGTAGCTGCTGCTATTACGCTTCCTTTGGGTTATACGACCTCTAAGGAGTATGCCGAACTAGAGTGGCCTTTTGACATTGCAATTGCCTTGGTTTGGGTTGCATTTGGTGCTAACCTAATAGGTACCATTCTAAAGAGAAGACAACGACATTTATACGTCGCAATCTGGTTTTATCTGGGCACTTTCGTTACCGTGGCGGTTCTTCATATTGTAAATAGTATGGAAATCCCGGTAAGCGCATTAAAAAGTTACTCAATGTATGCGGGTGTTCAAGATGCGTTGGTACAATGGTGGTATGGTCATAATGCAGTAGCATTTTTCTTAACGACACCTTTTTTAGGGTTGATGTATTATTTCGTTCCTAAAGCTGCGAACCGACCCGTGTATTCGTATCGCTTATCTATTGTTCACTTCTGGTCACTAATCTTTATTTATATCTGGGCTGGACCTCACCATTTATTGTATTCTGCCTTGCCAGATTGGGCACAAAATTTAGGGGTAGCTTTCTCCGTAATGCTAATAGCACCATCATGGGGTGGTATGATTAATGGATTATTGACACTACGTGGTGCTTGGGATAAAGTACGAACAGATCCCGTTTTAAAATTTATGGTGGTGGCAATTACCGGTTACGGTATGGCAACTTTTGAAGGACCTATGCTATCACTTAAAAATGTAAATGCCATAGCCCACTTTAGCGATTGGATTATTGCTCACGTTCACGTAGGAGCACTGGCATGGAATGGTTTCTTGACTTTCGGTATGGTGTACTGGCTAATACCAAAGTTGTTTAAAACCAGATTATGGTCTATACCACTTGCAAACGTTCATTTTTGGGTAGGAACATTGGGTATAATTTTATATGCGTTACCAATGTACGTAGCAGGCTTTGTACAAGCATCTATGTGGAAACAATTTAATCCAGATGGAACTCTAGTCTATGGTAATTTCCTTGAAACTGTCAGCGAAATTATGCCAATGTACTGGATGCGAGCTATTGGTGGTACAATGTTTATTGTAGGTGCATTAATTGGTGTATACAATATTATCATGACTGCTAGGGCTGGAGATAAAGTAACCGATGAGCTTGCGGAAGCAGCTCCACTTCAAAAAGTAATAAAAAAACGTACCGCAAAAGAGGGATATCATACATGGTTAGAAAGACGCCCTGTGAAATTGACCATTTTTGCAACAATTGCTATACTAATTGGTGGTATGGTGCAAATAATTCCATCGTTAATAGTAGATGATTATACACCGGTTATTACTAGTGTAAAACCATATACACCTCTTGAACTAGAAGGTAGGGATTTATATATACGTGAGGGTTGTGTCGGCTGTCATTCACAAATGATTCGACCTTTTAGAAGCGAAGTAGAACGCTACGGGGAATATTCCAAAGCTGGGGAATACGTTTATGATCATCCATTTTTATGGGGAAGTAAGCGTACCGGACCCGATCTTCTGAGGGTAGGAGGTAAGTATAGTGATAATTGGCATTTAAATCACTTTTACGATCCACAAACGACTTCTTCAGGTTCTATAATGCCATCCTATAAATGGCTAATTCAAAATGAGCTAGATAAGTCTGCTACTGAAGATAAAATGCAAGCTATGATAACCTTGGGTGTGCCGTATACCGAAGATGATGTAGCACGCGCACAACAATGGATGAGCGAACAAGGAACTCAAATTGAGAAAAACCTTTATAGCGACCCTGATTTTGCCAAAACCTATGAAGCAGATAAGAAATACGCAGCTGAAAATGGCGAAGAGTTTACTCAAATGCGCGATCGAGAAGTGGTTGCATTAATAGCCTATTTACAACGTTTAGGTACCGATATAAAAATAAAGACTGCGGATGATACTGCGTTAAATTCAAATAAATAAGCAATTATGAAATTTGTAAAAGGAGCTTTAGAAAATATTGATGGGGTATCGATTTATCCCATTATCTCGCTAACCATATTTTTTATCTTTTTTACTGTCTTATTCTTATGGGTAATTACAGCTAAAAAGAAACATATAGAAGCGGTAAGCAACATCCCGTTAGAAGATGATACAGTAACGCAAAATGATGATCAATTATGAAAACTACAGGATCTTATTTAAGAGTATTCATTTTTTCGATTGTCGGGTATTTTTTACTTGACAATTTAGGATCATCAGGAGATGTTTCCGTGTTTAGCGAAAAGCCCTTAATGTGGGTCGTTCTTGCGGTCATTATCCTTTTTTATATAGCATGCGAAGCTTGCGTGGAAGCTATTAAAAATATACTGTATGCAACACTTAGTGATGAGGCTAAAGCAAGATATGATGAAAAGCAAGCGCTTAAAGAAGCCAATCAGTTTAAATGGATTAAAGAGAAGTACAAACAATCATTAGGTACAAAGCCAATTGAAGAAGAACATGAGATTATTCTAGATCATAACTATGACGGAATTAAGGAGCTAGACAATAAATTACCGCCATGGTGGGTGTATGGTTTTTACATTACCATAATCTTTGCGGTTGTTTATTTAGTGCGGTTTGAGGTGTACAAGGATTACAATCAGGACGAAGAATATGAAGTAGCAGTAGCAGAGGCTAATCTAGCCATTGAAGAATGGAAAAAGACAGCGAAAGACCTTGTCGATGTCAATACGGTAGAACTACTTACCGAAGCTTCGGATTTAAGTGCGGGTAAAAAGATCTTTGAGGTAAACTGTGTTGCTTGTCATAAATCTGACGGTGGAGGTGGTATTGGACCCAATTTGACTGATGAACATTGGATTTTGGGAGGAGGAATAAAAAATGTATTTAGAACAATCTCTGAAGGGGGTCGTGCTGGTAAAGGAATGATTCCCTGGAAAACAACACTTAAGCCAGCGGAGATGGCACAAGTAGCCAGTTACATTTTTGAGTTCCAAGGAACTACTCCTGCAGAGCCCAAAGCAGCCGAAGGTGAAATCTGGGTAGATCCAGACGTTTCCAACTAAAAATTGAATGGCAGAGCAAGGACAAGATAATTTTAGAGATACCATTGGTACGCTTAACGAAGAAGGCAAGCGGGCATGGGTGTTTCCTAAAAAGCCAAATGGTAAATGGTATGAGTATCGCAAGTATGTGAGCTATGTCTTATTGGCGTTTTTGTTTTCTGCACCATTTATAAAAATAGGAGGAAACCAGTTTTTGATGTTCAATGTATTAGAACGACGTTTTAATATTTTCGGTTTCCCTTTCTGGCCTCAAGATTTTCATCTTTTTGTTATCATGATGATTATTGGGGTAGTGTTTATCATATTGTTCACGGTGGCATTTGGTCGACTTTTTTGTGGATGGATTTGCCCGCAGACCATTTTTATGGAAATGGTATTTCGCAGAATTGAATATTGGATTGACGGTGACCGAGGAAAGCAGATAAGACTGTCTAAGATGCCTTGGAACAAGGAGAAGATTAGAAAAAGAGTTTTGAAATGGACCGTCTTTTTTATCATATCGTTTTTAATTGCTAATGTGTTTTTGGCATATTTAATAGGTAGTGATCAATTAATACGATATATCACCGACGGACCGGCTAAACACTTAAGTACACTTATTTCATTGTTGATTTTTACGGGGGTATTCTATTTTGTATTCGCTTGGTTTCGAGAACAGGTTTGCATTATTGCCTGTCCTTATGGGCGCTTACAAGGAGTTTTGCTAGATAATAAATCTATTGTTGTTGCATATGACCATAAACGTGGAGAGAAAGAAGCTGGTAGAGCAAAATTTAGAAAAAATGAAGAGCGAACAGCGACAGGAAAAGGAGACTGCATAGATTGTTTTCAATGTGTAAATGTATGTCCTACGGGCATTGATATTCGAAATGGTACTCAACTAGAATGTGTAAACTGTACGGCATGTATCGATGCTTGTGATCATATCATGGAAAGTGTTAATCTACCAAAAGGATTGATACGTTATGCGAGTGAAGATAATATTGAAAAGAAAGAAAAATTCAAGTTTACACCTAGATTAAAAGGATATAGCGCGGTCTTAGGTATTCTTATAGCTGTATTAGTGGGTATGCTTTTTTTACGTAATGATATCGAGGCCAGGATACTCCGTCTACCAGGACAATTGTATGAACGAAAGGCGGATAATATTATTAGTAATGTATATACCTACAAATTGGTTAATAAAACCGTTGATAATATCTCGGATGTTAGTTTCAAGTTACTCTCGCATAAAGGAACTGTCAAGTTAGTATCGCTTGATCATTTTAATATTGAAGGACAAAGCCTTGCAGAAGGAACGCTATTTATTGAGTTAAATGCAAGTGCCCTAAAAGGGGATAAGGATAGACTTGAAATTGGTATTTACAGTGGAGATAATTTAATAGAAACAACAACCACGGCTTTTTTAGGGCCAAGGAGTTATAAATAATTAGATTATGAAATGGAATTGGGGAAAAGGTGTAGTGGTGGGAATGCTCGCATTTATGAGTTTTATAATGTACTTGGTCATTACGATGAGCACCGATAAAAACTATAGTCATGATTTGGTTACTGAAGAGTACTATGCAAAGGAAATTGCCTACCAAGAGGAAATTGATGCCGAGACCAATACCAATAATTTAAAAGAAAAAATAACAGGAAAACGAACTGAAAAAGGGTGGGAAATTATATTTCCTGCTGAACTTGATCCTGAAAAAATAAAAGGTACAGTGTTCCTTTACAGACCGTCTAACAAAAAGTTAGATTTTAGTTTACCGCTAGATTTAACATCTTCTAATTTGCTCATACCTGGTAATAGAATGTTAGACGGTCGCTGGAACATTACCATCGATTGGGACTATGAAAAAACCCAATATCTGTATAAAAAACAAATTGTGTATTAATGCTATATGCCGCTTTCATACTTGGTCTGTTAGGTAGTTTTCACTGCGTGGGAATGTGCGGACCTGTTGCATTTCTTCTTCCCTTAGATCGCAAGAACAGGACTAGGCGAATCCTACAATTAATTAGTTATCATGTTGGCCGTGTACTTACCTATGCGGTCCTAGGAATTATTATTGGTCTTCTAGGTAAAAGCTTGAATCTTTTTGGGGTGCAGCAACAACTATCTATTGTAGTTGGTATTTTGATGATTGTGATAATCTTGGTTCCATTAAAACTATTTAATCGTTTTAATTTTTCAAGGCCTATATATACTACTGTAGGAAAATTAAAAAATGCTATAGGTGTTAACTTAAAAAAGAAGAATGTCGGAACATTTTTTACTATTGGGTATTTAAATGGGCTACTACCTTGTGGGTTGGTATATGTGGCAATTTTCGGAGCGCTAGCATCTGGGGGTGCTTTGCAAGGTGGTGCTTACATGGTATTTTTTGGCTTAGGGACTATTCCTTTAATGACGACTGCTATTTATCTAGGTAATTTTTTGAAAGGAAAAACAAAACAACGATTAAAAAGGGCCATTCCGGTTTTCGTAGTGGCAATAGGAATCTTATTTATATTAAGAGGTATGGGACTTGATATACCTTATATTTCACCTTCTGAATTAGTTGCCGTAGAGAAGGTTGACAATCAGATGATATGTCATTAAAAACCAAATAATTTATAGTAATAACCGCTGATTTTGGTCATGTTTTTTCAGGTGTTTTTCAGATACCTTTAAAATATAAATCTGATGAATATGACAAATAACATTCAAATTCAATTTGTAAAGCTCCCTGTCAGCGAAACTCTTTCCACATACATTAACCAGAAATCAGAACCACTTTTTAAAGAATATCCTTGGCTAATTAAAGCCCAAGTATGCATTAAAAAAGATGCTAAAAACGGAGATGCTCAATGCATTTGTGATATGGAGCTTAGTATGCCAGGACCGAGAGTTTTTTCATCTTCATACGAGCCAAGTTTTGAGATTGCTGTTAAGAATACGATTTCGGAATTACATCATCAGCTAGAAAGGGTTAAGCATAAAATGGTTACTCAACGCGATAAGAACATACTATGCTATTGAAGGAGACTGTTAGACCAATTCTTAATAATCATTTCATATTTCTCATATGTTATTTCTTATTAAGAATCTATTGTAAATGCACTAATATTTTTAATTATGAAAAAAAGAACACCCGTATCAAATATAATGACCTCAAAGGTCATCACTTTAACTAAGAATGATACTTTAGGAAGAGCAGAACAATTATTTAAAGAAAATCACATTCGACATATTCCCGTTGTACGCGGAACTCAGGTAATTGGTATGTTAAGCTATACAGATTTGCTAAGAATAAGTTTTGCAGATGCTGTTGATGAAGATGAACAAGAAGTAGATACCATAGTTTACAATATGTTCACGATTGAACAAGTAATGGCAAAAAATCTTACTAGTGTAAGCTCAACAACAACGATTAAAGAAGTTGCTGAAATTTTATCTAAAAAAGAGTTTCATGCATTACCTGTAGTCGATAAAGATGAACTAGTGGGTATTGTTACCACAACCGATCTTATAAATTATCTACTAGAGCAGTTTTAAAATAGCTTGAAAAGAGTCTATATGTATGGATTAAAATAAAAGGGAAGTTCTATATTGGAATCTTCCCTTACCAACTACTATTAAAAACCCAAACTTAAATTACACTATACTGTCATAGAGAAAAGCTGTGTCTCTGGCTTTTTTCGCTGTAATCTTAGGTCAAAAAGCATACAGATATTTCTAACAAAAGGGCGTCCTTTTTTTGTGACTTTAATGGTATTAGAATCAATGGTCACTAACTCATCTTTTTCAAATTCTTTTAGTTTTTCTATAAGACTAGGAATATGATTTATGACAAGATCATCAGCACTAAAAGTTGTTGCAAATTGGCACATTAAACTTAAGATGTGTTTTCTGATTATTAGATCTTCATCAGTCAAAATATGACCTCTATACACCGGAAATATTCCCTGTTTCACCAACTTTTGATATTCGTCTACATTTTTTACATTCTGTGCAAAACCATACCAACTATCACTTATCGAGGATACTCCAAGACCAAGCATGAGTTTGGTTTTATTGGCGGCATATCCCATGAAATTTCGATGTAAGGTTCCATTTTCTTGGGCAGAATAAAGCGTATCGTTTTTTAAGGCAAAGTGATCCATTCCTATTTCGACATAACCAGCTTCCTTAAATGTCTTTTTACCAATCTCATACTGCTTCCTTTTTTGAGAAGGAGTTGGTAGATCTTCATCCCTAAAGCCTCGTTGTCCATTACCTTTTATCCATGGAACGTGAGCATAACTATAAAATGAAATTCTATCTGGGCGTAGCCTTATAGTTTGGGCAATGGTATTTATAATGTCATCTTCCGTTTGAAAAGGAAGCCCATATACAATGTCATGACCAACTGAGGTATAACCAGCGCCTTTAGCTTGAGTAGTGGCCTTTAGAACATTTTCATAAGGTTGTACTCTATTAATGGCATTTTGGACCTTGAGATTGTAGTCTTGAACTCCGTAACAAACACGTTCAAACCCAAAATCAAAAAGCGTTTGTAAATGCTCTTTGGTAGTGTTATTTGGATGACCCTCAAAACTAAATTCAGGATACTGATCTCTGATTGTCCTTGTAAAAATTCCTGTTAGAAGAACTCTAAAGTTTTCCACAGAAAAAAATGTGGGAGTACCACCACCTATATGTAATTGCTTTATGACAGGTTTATGATTAAATAAAGCGATGTACAGATCTAATTCTTGAAGTACAGTTTCGATATAAGGAAGTTCTAAACCATGATTTTTAGTTATTCGCTTATTGCAACCACAAAAAGTACACATGCTTTCGCAAAACGGTGAGTGTATATATAAACTAATACCTTCATTAGAATTTGATTCTTCAAAACTTTGCTGAACTTTTTCTTTCCAGGACCATAGTCTAAAGGAATCATTATCCCAATATGGAACAGTTGGATAGCTTGTGTAACGGGGCCCCGATACGTTGTACTTTGAGATAAGTGTTGTACACATATAAGTTGAAATATGTGACAAATTTCGGCGGAAAGCTTTTTTTATTTCATGACAAAAATCAGGAAAAAATTTCCTTTTTATTTTTTGTTTCCTAAATCAAAGGAGGGTAAAAAAACAAAGCACTCAACTCAGGTTACGAGTTAAGTGCTTTTTCCTAACAATAAAGTTTGGTTAGTGTGAAACTTCGAGCGACCGGATCGATACCGAACCGAAGTTACTAGTATTTGTAAAAGACTTTCCTTTCACTGATTGTAAATATGCACCAGCTTTAAAATAATTCTCTTTTGCCGAAACGCTAGGTGATCTATAAATTCTTCTTTCTCGACTACCATTATCATTCAAAAGCCATAATTCGACTCTACTATTCTGATAAGTAAGTTCTAAATACATTTCCTGCCCTAGCGGGAATGAGCCTACATCATCACTTTTCTTGTCACCCAATTCTTCAGTAACGTATCCATTAATTTTCATTTTAGCATTTCCTGATGTTTGAAACGCTTGTCCTTGAAACTGTACGCGAATAACATCATCAAACTTGTCCGTTTTATCGTGAATTTGACCAAAACACAGCTTGCCCGATTCTGGTAGTTTGTTTACACGAACTCTCCAACGCATACGATGCAATTTGCTGGTGGTACCATCCCAATAAATACGACTACTGCCATCTCCTGTCATCTCCCTCAATTCACATCTCGGATTGCCTGAACCACTGGATGTTGCATTTCCAACATAGGCCTTAAAGGTAACCCATTTTTTATCATCTTCGACAAAGAAATAGTTAGGATCTTCGTAAGTAGGAAGATTCGGTATTTGATCTACATAAGTAGTATTATTTGGTGGACCAGTTAAGCCATTCAACTTCCAGTTTTGAAGACCCAAAATGTCATAACCAAACTCTCCCGATGGGTTTGGGTCTGGATCGGGATCGGGATTTGGGTTAGGATCACCACCATCACTTATGGTAAAAATTTGCACTTCTGTAATGCTGTTCCAACTATTTGAAGAGTTACCAAAACAGCTAATCCGGACGTATCTGGCCGTAGTGTCATTTAACTCGTAGTTTTCTAGTTGTGTTGTATTACCTGAAGAACCCGAAGATTTTTTATCTAAAATAGTACTTAATGAAGATGTGGAATTACCCATACGAACTTTAAAATAAGCCTTACGCTGATCACCTTTAAACCATGCAATTTTAATATTATCTACCAATTGAGGGCTCCCCAGATCGAACGTAATGTATTTGCCGCTTCTTCCATTTGATGACCAACGGGTGCTAAGTTTACCGTCCAGTGTATTTGCTGGGACATTACCGTCATCACCATTTGCTGATACTGAAATTTCACTGTTAGGATACTGGGCAGTTCCTCGGGCTGTTAATGAATTAGTCAAGTTTGAGTTTGTGACTTCTTCAGTTGCATATTCATTAGTTACTTCTTCTTCAGTGCTACAAGAGTACAGAAGTGCAATAAGAACGAATGCAATAGTTAAAGCAGTTGGTAAGCGCCAACAACTTTTGAAGGAGTGTTTTAAAAGTTTCATAATTAAATTGGTTAAAATGTTAGTAAGACTAATTGGTTTTCCAGATTGGTTAATCAGATTGGAAAACCAGTTTAAATACGAATATAATTAAAAACCTCACTTATGATTAAATAGTATTAAAAAATGATTTAAATTAATAGATATTTCACATTTTAGGGTCTGAATTGTTAGGAAAAGATCAATTCTGATAGTCTTGTTTTGGTTTGTCAATTGAGATTTTAGAAAATAAAAAAAGCCATTGATAACTATCAACGGCTTTTAGATTTTAAGTTTAAAAGAACCTTTATTTCACTTCTTTTAAGGTATTGTTAACCAAAGTTTTTAAATGTGATTTATGTGCCTTAGTTGATACATTACCACTGTTATTTGAAGCCATTTGACCAATCTTTTTAAGATTGTACAAAGCCATGGACTTTGTTGCATTGGTATAACGACCACTTGATTTTCCGGTCAATACTTCAACTAACATATTGGTATATTCTAACTGAAGGTTTTGACGGAAGGAGTTGACTGAACCATATATATCTGCAGCGAAAATCCCATTATTTAATTCTGTCATATATTCTGCAAGGTCATACTTGTTTCCATATAATTCTGAATCTGAAACACGTTGTAGCGTATTAGGATGCATTAAATGTCTTAACACATTGCGTTGAAAGCGTAATACAGTTGCGTGAATTTTCGGATCTTCTGGTCCACCGAAGAAGTTGTAACCTCTTCGTTGTCTAGCTAAATAATTATAAAGCTCATTTGGAGTATTAAAGGCATTTTTACCAAAAATATGGGTATTTATGGCCTTCATAGCTCTTTTTTGATCTTCATAGCTTACTGGAGTGTATGGCCGAGTTTCTCCAGCTTGACCTGCCATAGCACGATCTACATAAACACCACCAATAAAACGCGACATTACATTACCGGCTTGGGCATATTGTCCCATTAAAATGGCATGTGCAATACGTAAGTCATTATATGTTTTACCTTTTTGAGTATATCGATCTTTAAGTTTACCAAACATGCGATTTACTAGTTTGATACGATCGATTGAGTACGTTATCTGATCATTAGAAAGATCACCGGTATTTACCCTAGGGTCAATTGCCTTACCTGGTGCACGCATATCATCAGCGTCATTGCCAAAAATAAGTTCAGGCTTTGTCGATTGTTCTAATAAAGTATTCATTTCTGAATCATTCTTAAAAGGCTGATAACCGTACTGAATAGCCCAAACATCATAAGGGCCTACAGTGGTACTGTAATAGTGCCCTTGTTTTGCAGGATCATTTGTCACATTAATTGCTGTATAATCCATTACAGATCCGACTAAGGCTTTTCCTTTAATAAAATCAGGATCGCTTAATTGCGCCGGGCTAAATAATTGACTCGCTTTCATGTTATGATTAAGCCCTAGTGTATGACCTACCTCATGCATAATCAACTCTAACATCGCCTCTTTTTTAAGACCTTCCATTGCTAATGCATCCGCATTATTAAGTGCCAAAGCTGCTCGACCAAATTGCGTATTGTACTGCATCATTTGCCCATAAGAGCAATAAGTTTGGTTTTTCTTGTTTCTCCAATCTAAATGCATGTTTTTACCCTGTGCAGTTATATCGTCGAATAACTTTTCAACACGCACACGGTTGGTATGATATACAAACTCTAACATGATATCAGCACCCATGATCTGCCCAGTTTTTGGATTTACAAAACTAGGTCCATATCCTCCAAAAGGAGGTTGAGGCGAAGAAGTCCAGCGTAATACATTGTAACGAATATCACCCGCATCCCAATCAGCGTCATCAGGTTGTACTTTTACAACCATTGCATTTTTAAAGCCGGCTTTTTCAAAAGCAATATTCCACCGTTCAACACCTTCTTTAATAGTTTCTCTAAACTCTTCAGGAGTTGTGTTTTCTATCCACCATGTAATAGGCTCTACCGGTTCAGATACAGCAGCATTCGGGTCTTTTTTAACTAAGTTCCATCGGTGAATCATGTCGCGGTAGTTTGTCGCACTAACCGAAGTCATATCGTTAGTTTGCGTCATGAAATATCCAACACGAGGATCATCAAATCTTGGCTCATAATCATTTTCAGGTACTGCAATAAAACTGTGGTACACATCTACTCTCACGTTTCTGCCATCAGTTACTGCATTGCTTCCTCCGTTTAATACAGAGGGTTTAGAATATACATACGAAACAGCTACGTCCGTATTTTCAGGATAGTTGCGAATGTTCTTGATCTTAGTTTTTCCTTTATCGAGGTTACCAAGGGTAAAATCGGTTGGGCGACTTCCTGGAAAACGAGGTGGTTTCACTTGCGAAAGAGTTTCCTTAACAAAAAGGTCTCCTGCTTTTATTAAATAAAGTCCTCTCTCCTTATCGTGTGCTTCAATTTTAAAGCTCGCTAAAGGCGCCTCGCTAATATTAGCCTTTTTCGCTTTCGCTAGTGCACTATTCTCATCAAAGTGGTAGCCGTAGTTCTGGTATTCAAATTCAATTTTGTCGTAAAACTTTTTTACTTTAAAAATGCGAGAACCGCCATAGGCGCCTCTAAAACTAAAAGCATCTAGAACGCCATTTTCTATTTGATTGAAATAGATAAACTCTTTATCAAGTTGATCTTCTTTTACAAGTAATTGGATAGATCCATTTGTGGTATCACGGTAAATAGTGAAAAGCCCTTCGATTTTTTCGCTGGCCTTTACCAGATCAGCAATTTTCTTTTTCTTGTCTTTTTTAGGAGCAGCCGCAGCTTCAGTTTGTCCTTTTTTCTTTTTCTTTTTGCGTTGTGCCTGTGCATCAGGTGTTGCAAACACCAAGCATGCCGAAAGCAACAGCATTTTTGATACAGTTGATATCGATTTCATATTTTAAATTAGATTGATTAGAACAAATCTATAATTAGCCAAGCTAGCTTTATCATAAATTTTGGTTAAACTTCTAGTATAAAGACGTTGAAAGTTGAGGAGTGTTACATTTTCTTTAAAAAACAAACAAGTTCAATAGGAAGATCCTATCTCTTTAGACTAAAATGGCCTTTTAGGTTGCGACCGTCTTCCAAAGTGACAGAAAACCAATAATCGGAAGAGGGAAGAAATTGACCATTAAAAGTGCCATCCCAGCCGACTGTAAGTGGACTCATTTGCTTTAATAACTTTCCTAGACGGTCAAAGATATAAATAGTACTGTTGGGTTGAAATTGCTCGTTTACCCCAAGCATTTGCCAAGTGTCATTAAAACCATCGCCATTTGGAGTAAAGAATTTGGGAAATCCGATAACGGATATTTTTTCATCTATAGTACCGCATCCATTTTTATCTCGAACATACACATCATGAAAACCAGCAGTAATATTATCAAATGTATTGCTGTCTTGAAATGGTCCGTTGGGGGTATCTAAGGCGTATTCATAAATTCCTTCTCCTGATACAGTTACAATAACCGTATTATTAGTGCTACCATCATTGATCTCTATATTGGTAAATGAAGCAATATTGGATTCATTGACCTGAAAAGTCTCTGTTTTTTGGCATTGTACTCCGTTTTGAGTCTCAAATACTGTCAAGCTATAAGTGCCACCTTCTGATATCGCAAAGGTCTGTTCAGTACCTAAAATTACCGGGCTCGTAGCGCTTCGCCATTCAAATGCTTCAAAGTTCCCGCCGTTAACTAATAGTCGGTCATCGGGCAAAAAATTAAGGCATACCTGATAACTCTCTTGTAAAACAGGATCTGGAAGCTCGTTAACGATTAATTCAACAGCTTCGATACCTTGGCAGTTTTGCATACCGCCTTCAGCGCGAATCCAGACTGTAGTTTGGGGAGTTGTAAATAAATCGGGAAGTGCGTTTTGCTCAAATTCTGCATCTGATAGAGAGGCATAAAACGTCAACGAAATATCGGCTGCCAACCCGAAATTAGTTCGGACTTCGTTTTTCTTTGTGCCAAGATCAAAACTTGCATTTCCGTCTAGCAAAATACCATCATTGTCTTCGCAGCTGACCATTGATGTAATGTCACCCAAATTTGCTCCAACGGCAGTAATAAAAAGGCTGGTTACCAGACTACAATTTTCTGGAGTGGTTACTAACACAAATACTTCTTGACCAGCACTATTATTTTGATAAGGCATGCTGGCATCTATTGGATTTCTTTCTAAACCGGCATCCGTGTTATTTTCATAAAAACTTAATGTATAATTCGGGTTTGCTGCGACAAGGTCGTAAGCTTGGTTTAGATTAAAATTCCCAATACCATCATTATCATTATCACATTGTTCGAGTGTATTTCCAGTTAAAATGTCTGGTGGTGTATTGACTTCAATATCAAAAGAAGTAGTCGAAAAACAATCCGGATTACCGTTTTCCTGTAAGCGAATGAAAATAGTTTCAGTTGCATTGGTATTCGTATAATTCGTCGCTAGACGACCGGTGTCATCCTCGGCGTTTTGCAAACTTGAATGATAGGTTATCGTATAATCAGTAGCGAACAAAGAACCTAATACTGTTGAGTTTACTTGCGAAAGGTCTGTGGTGGTAATTGCATCAAGATTATCATCGCATACACGAAGAAGATCGGGTTGTGATATGGGGGGATTTGCTACTTGTAATAGAAAATCTGTTGTATTAAAACAGTCTCCGCTAGTTTCTTGGACCCGTGCATAAATGCGCTGACTATCTCCAGTAAAACTATAATTTGTTGGGAGTGGATTGATTCCCTCAGTAGCATCGGCAATACTTTCATGATAGGTGAGGTCTAGGTTTGTTTGCCCATCTAGAATGGTTGCATCCAGAGTTGAAAGATCAAATAAGGCTGGGCTTGTGCGCGTACAAATATCTTGATTCCCTGGACTTTCAATACTTGGCGGTTCTGCGAGTTCATTTACATCACCATTAGTTGCAGAACCAGTCCATTCTAGTGTAAACGGACTTTGGCCTATAGGTCGATCTATTACAATAAAGTAGGATTCACCAGCTTGTACATCGAGCCAGTTGACGAAACTGTCGCCATCTGCTCCTGGGCCTTCATCTGGATCAGTGCGACCCTCGATCATTCCTGTTCGATTGTCTCCTTGTCCAGCCGCTTGGGGATTCGTTGTAGAACATCGAATTGCCTGACCTAAATTGCCACAAGTCGCATTCGGGCCGTAAACAAAAAAGTCATAATCAATTACGATATCACTACTAGTAGGTGTTAAAATAAATCCCAAATTTCCGTCAGCGATGATATCTACCCGAAGCCATAAACTATTATTCTCTCGGCTACCACAAGTATTATTTCCATCCAATTCTTGTGTTCCAATACCAGATGCATTCGAATTAATCGTGCCACTTCCACATACCACAATTGCATTAACGCAGTCGTTGGGAGATTGCCCGACTGCATAGTGAGCAATAGCCATAAATAAAAATGTAAAAAGAAGTCTCTTAATTAACAGCATTATATGGTTAACAAGTTTGTAATACCATAAATAGGATGGAAAAGGGACGGCTAATATACTATAATAATAAAACTGTTATTCGCGCGATTTAGTATTAACCTGAGAATGAATAATGTCCGATAATCTTAAAGTCGAAAAGGCAATCTTCTAGCAGTTGTCCAGCACCTATATTATGACTAATAAGGTATCGTTTCCCATCGCTAGATTTTCTATTTACCACAATGCCAATATGTGTCAATCCGCTACTCAATCTCCAGGCAACAATAGCACCAGGAACATAATCTTTAGGGTTTTGGCTAATTTTTTTAACTGTCCCAAATCTTGAGAAGTAGGCCATCAAGTTTGGGACACGTCTATGGTCGATATTAGTATCGGTTTTGCTAAGTCCCCATATTTTTGGATACAAATGAAAGTTAGCCTTCATATCCCTATGTACTAATTCTTGTAAATCGATATCTAAAGCTCGATATGCTCGAATAATCACATCGGTACAAACACCTTTGTTTGCGGGAACATCTCCGTTTGGATATGAAATAGAAAAGTAACGCCCGTCATAAGTGACATTGTCTTTGGTTAAATCGATGGCTGCATCGGATAGCTTAAGAAGTACAATCTGCTGGCTAAATATATTGTTTGAATAAACAACCAATAAAAGGGCCAACAAGAAATATCTCATATTTACTATCGTTTATTAGTCAAAAAAACAGCATTACAAACAAATAATTTCCCATTTTCCCAAAAGCCTCTAAAAAGTGGATTGTCAACAAAGTAAACCACACTACCGCGTCCCATTCGCTCTTGACCAAATACAAGGCTATTACCCTGTTTTTTTGCAGCGTTGCTGCCAACAAAACCAGAAACTTGTTTAGCGTCTTTTGGCAAGTAAGCCACATTACCACCTTTTTTGAATAATTGGTAAGCATTGTCACTTAATTTCAAAGTGTGATATGAAGTTGGATATCCATATCCAAGTGGGTGCGTATTATCGACCTTTGCTTTATAAATACTCCCTGTGATCAACTCCTTAATATATTCACGTTCCTGAGTTTCGTATGAATCTAAGTTGGCTTCTTTATTGGTATCATCCTCATCTTTAGATTTATATTTTTTCAATGAGAATCCGTCTTTGCTTGCAAAGCTTCCTAAGGCGCGTCCGATTACGATTAACTTACCACCACCACGAATCCATTCCTTTAACTTCTTCATAGTGCTTTCATTTAGTGTGCTGCTATACCAGCCTTCTGGCATAATAATCACATCGAAATTATCAAAATCTGTTCGTCCAAAATAATCGGTGTCTAATACCGTAACAGGGTATTTTAATTGTGTTTCAAAAAAGTGAAGTGTGGCACCAAAACTCAAAGAAGAAGTACCATCGCCAGACACTAGTGCAACTTTTTGCTTACCAACTAATTTGACATTTGGCGAACCAAAATCAGAGCCTCTATCAACGAATCCAGTTTTTACTGGTGTCAATTCTCGCTGCACTTTATCGGCAACTTCAGCAACCGATGCATCAAAATTATCGAGCTTTTTATTGTCGCCACGAACAATAATTAATGTTCCGCGATCATAGTTTTTACCTTCTATTGTAAACGGAGTTTCGCTAAACCGGACACGAATATTATTTTGAAGAAGTTGCCCTAAAAATTCAGCATCTTTTACATGATTCCACTTTGCTAAATAAGCATAAGCACTCTTGTCTACATTGGTTAATGTTGCTGGTTTTTTGTTGTTCGTAGGAGTCGCCTCTACCAGCGTTGTAGATGCAAAACTTTGTAAACCATACGCATACGGTAAACTCCATGCAGTAATATCATAGGTTAGCGAATCGACCAACTTAGCTTCTGGCTCAAATAGAGCCTTTACCATTTTACCTTTTGGCTGATCGGTACTAACTACAAGATCAGTTCCGCTTGTTTTGGTACTGCCAGATCGGTTGCTCTGATAGTCGAAACCTTTAACTGAAGTACTATTAGCCATTCCATATTTAATTTCATGACGATCTAATAGTGTTTTTAAGGAGGAAAGTTTGTCCTCACCTCCTCGAAGTATATAACTCTTGTATTTTAATCCACTTGTATTAAAGTAATTTCTAAACTCTGTATTCAGCTTTACTGCGTTTTTAGAAGAAATTTCAACCGTTGATAGTCCAGTTGTGGTATGATGTGTTAATCTATCTTTTAAGGTAAGTTCATCACCTTCATCATTCATAATACCTAAGCCCGCGCGACCGTGACCTGCTTGTTCATAGGTCATACCAATAGCTCCCATAAAGGTTGGATAAGTATCACCGTAACTGGGGTATAATAAATCGAATCGTTCTCCTGTAAAATATAACCATCCCTCTTTATCAAAATACTTAGCATTATTTCGCCCAATCTGTGTTTGGAAATCACGTTGCCAGTCAGAAATTATTTCGTGATAAGGTTCAGCTGCGGGAGCAAAATAATAAGGTTCATTAATGCCTTGCTCATGAAAATCGACATGAATATGCGGCATCCACTTATTGTATATTTTTAAACGTTGTTGACTCTCTACTTGAGTTGCCCAAGCCCAATCTCTATTCAAATCAAATAAGTAGTGATTTGGTCTTCCACCTGGCCATGGCTCATTATGTTCTTTAGCCGTTTGTAATTTGTTGTATGGCATACTGCGAACCTGCTTAAACCAGTTTACATATCGATCACGACCATCAGGGTTTATACATGGATCGATAATAACCACGGTATTTTCTAACCAAGCTTGTTTTTGAGTTACCAATTCGTAAATGGTTTTCATCGACGCTTCCGTACTGCTCGACTCGTTACCATGCACATTATAACTTAACCATACAATTGCAATATCGTTGGTGCCTTCGCCAGCTTGAATGCCAATTTGCTTCAAGTTGTTTTGACGAATGTTATCTAAATTATCAATATTGTTTTGAGAGGAAACATAAGCTACTTGTAGCAACCTACCTTCATTGGTCTTTCCATATTCTTCAAGCTTGACATTATTTAAAGTTTCTGCTACATACCTAAAATAATCCACCACTTGATGATGCCTCGTAAAGGTTGAGCCAAGTTCATATCCCAAAAACTCGCTTGGCGATTTAAGTTGTTGAGCATTAGCAGAAAGTGAAAATAGTAGTACTGAAAGGAAGCCAAATAAAATGCGTCTCATCTAGAAATTGTAATGGATTAGTTAAAACGTAAAGCTAAATAATAATTGACTGCATATAGGCATTTATTAACGTATTTTTTGGATTTGAGTGCTTTACCAATTGTATATTTACGACTATAAAATTGAACTACCAACATGCCATCAGACTGTATCGATTTTAAAGCCACTGGCTATTTCTCATCACTTATATGTGATTATCTTGAAGAAAAAGCAGCTTTAAAACCTTTTTACAATCGTTTTCCGAATGCTGATAATTTCTTAGATCAGATTAAGGAAAAACAAGATCATTTTTTAACTGAAACGCGAACTGTTCTTCATAACGTACTTCAAAGTCAATATAAAGGGTTTTCAATTTCTGAAGGTACACAACAAAATATTAATCTTTTAAAATCGAATAATACATTTACCATTACAACAGGTCATCAACTAAACTTGTTTACTGGACCATTATATTTTTTGTACAAGATTATTTCGACTATTAATTTATGTCGAGAACTTTCAGAAAAACATCGTAAGTATAATTTTGTTCCGGTATATTGGATGGCAACAGAAGATCATGATTTTGATGAAATCAATTATTTCAATTTTAAAGGGAAAAAAATACAGTGGAATCGCCCAGATGGTGGTGCAGTAGGTGAGTTCGATACCAAAGGATTAGATACGGTTTTAGAAGCATATTCCGCTCAGCTAGGCGGAGGCAAGAATGCGGATCAACTTCGAAAATTATTTGAAGACAGCTATTTAAAACACGATAGTTTAACGGATGCCACGAGACATTTAGCCAATACACTTTTTGGTGAATATGGTCTTGTGATTATTGACGGAAATGATAGCGATCTCAAGCGATTATTCATTCCTCATTTAAAGGAAGAATTGTTAGAGCAAACTTCTTTTAAAGTGGTCTCTAAAAGTATTGATGCTTTTAATAAACTAGAAGGTGGTTATAAAGTACAGGTAAATCCACGTGAGATTAACTTGTTTTATTTAGATAAGGGTATAAGAGAACGCCTTATTGAACAGGATGGAGAATACCTTGTAAACGATCAGTCGATAAAGTTTAGTAAAGAAGGTATTTTAAGTGAATTGAATTCGCATCCCGAAAAGTTCTCACCCAATGTTATTTTAAGACCACTTTATCAGGAAGTTATATTGCCTAATTTATGTTATATCGGTGGAGGAGGAGAGCTTGCATATTGGCTAGAACTGAAAGATATGTTTGAGGCTTTTAAAGTACCTTTTCCAATGTTGCTCTTACGTAACTCAGTTTTAGTAAAGACCGAAAAACAAGCAAAAAAACAGGACAGCCTTGAAATAAATGATGAAGAGTTATTCTTAAAACGAGATTCTTTTATAAACAGGAAAGTTCGGCAGATAAGCAATATAACGATCGATTTTTCTGAGCAGCGAGCACTACTAAAATCCCATTTTGAATCGATGTTTGAGGTTGCTAAACTAACTGATCAATCATTCGAAGGTGCTGTCAAAGCACAAGAAGTAAAGCAGCTAAAAGGACTAGATCATTTGGAGAAACGTTTGTTAAAGGCTCAAAAAAAGAAGTTAAAAGATCAAGTTGGGCGAATGACTGACCTTCAGGAACAACTATTTCCTGGTCAAAGCTTGCAAGAGCGAAATCTTAATTTTAGCGAGTTGTATTTAGAACATGGTGAAAAACTAATTGCCAAACTAATAAAAGAATTAGATCCGCTATCTGGAAAATTCCTTATACTATCGCTTTAGTAAATCATAAAAAGGAAGATTAGGCCACCACATATTTTGATTCCCAGCCATTCAAATCCTGTGTAAAAATTACACGGGTATGATTATGTTGTTGTAGTTGAAGATATTCAATTTGTTTGGGAATAAATTCAATAACCGTAAAGTAGTTGGTGTTGTTTAGGTACTCAACAGCAGTGGGGTCATGAATAGGAGATCCAGGTTTCTTTTTCGTAAGATATTCTCGTCTAGAAGATAATGGCATATTATTCCATATTTTAGAAAGGAACACGGGGTCGTTTTTTGTTACTGCGGTTGCCTTAAAAATTAGTTGAAGCTTACTACTTGGGTGATAAAAAAGCATGCTCACATAAGCATTATTCTCAATTTGAGATACTTTGGCCGATCTTCTGTCGGTATAGACTCTGATGCGCATATCATTTTTCACCTCTCTAACCTTCATAGTCCTTAAAACAGGGGTATGATCTTCTGCTATTGTTCCTAGAACAAAAAGACGAAAAGGATGATCGGTGTCATCAAGAGCTGCGTGAAGCTCGTGGTGTATTTTAGCTAGGATGATATCAGACATAAGCGTAACTAAATAACTGAATACAATTTAGCTAAGACTTGTTCATTTAAAGATGATAAATATCAGTTTAGAGACTAGAAGTATAATTATTGAGAATCTTTCGATTAATCTATTTTCCATTCTTTTTCCTCTCAGTACCTTTATAAAAAACTGTAGAAATGCATAATGTTGATATAGAATTGGTCGAAATGACACTAGATGTCATGAAATATGCGATTAATCGTATTACAAATAAATCACCCGAGCTTGGAAGACCAAAAACGGCCGAAGAACTTAAATTGTCAGTCGGTGATACCATTACAGAAAATGGGATTGGTGGCGAGAAGGCATTTAATTTATTTAAAGATGTGCTGATGAAAGCCACTGTGCCAATTGACCATCCTAGACACTTGGCTTTTGTTCCTGCATCGCCAACAAGGTCAGCTATTATGTTCGACTTGGTTACATCTGCAAGTAGTATTCACGGTGCTTATTGGATGGAAGGAGCAGGGGGGATTTTTGCGGAGAACGAGGCGATGGAATGGTTAGTATCATTAACCGGATTGCCAAAAGGCGCTTTTGGAGTATTTACCAGTGGCGGCACAGCGGCGAATTTATCAGCAATGGTGACTGCAAGAGAATTTTGGCGTAGCAAGGACGAGCGTCATATTGGTAAGAAAGCGCTAATGATTACCTCTATAGGAGCTCACTCCTCTTTAAAAGCAATGGCACGTGTTATTGATGCGGATGTGTTATTAATACCCTCGGAAGAAGAACTAACGGGACAACAATTACAAAAAACCATTGATAATCTAACTACGAATCAACGCGAACGCTTGTTTGCGGTTGTAGCGACAGGAGGAACCACGAATGCCGGAATTATTGATGATCTTTCAGGTATTGCTGAAGTTTGTAAAAAAGAAAACGTGTGGTTTCATGTAGATGCGGCTTATGGTGGTGGTGCCTTGGCTGCTCCATCAGTAAGACATTTGTTTAATGGAATAGAGCAAGCAGATAGTATTACGATTGATCCGCATAAATGGCTGTTTTCTCCCTACGATTGTGGTGCTATTATTTATAAAAATCCCGATTTGGCTAAGAAAGCGCATAAGCAAGAAGGTTCATACTTGGAAATTTTTAAAGATGAAGGCGCAAGAGGATTCAATCCGGCGGATTATCAAATTCAACTAACAAGAAGGGTACGAGGATTACCGTTATGGTTCTCATTAGCGATGCACGGCACTGACAAATATAGTTGGGCGGTAGAATGTGGAATAAAGTTAGCAAAACAAGCGGGAGAAATGATTGATACTAAAGATCATGTGGAATTGGTGCGCCAACCAAGTTTGTCCTGTGTTTTGTTTAGAAGAAAGGGATGGGGTCCAGACGACTACAGAAATTGGACCTATAAAAACCATAAAGAGGGATTGGCATTGGTAACACCTACAAAATTTAAGAAAGGCAACGATTTTGAAACTGTTGCCCGTTTTTGTTTTATTAATCCGGATACTACAAAGGATGACATTCAACTGATTTTAGATACTATGAAATAGAAAAATGCCACCTCGTTGCTTAAATTGAGGTGGCATTTTTGCTAATTCAAACACTCTAATTTTTTAGTCAATTACCCAAGGGCCTACAAAGAAATCAGGATCGCTTGCATTAGAGTACCATTCCTGTATTTCATCTCCTGTTTCATTAATGAAGAGATATCTCCCGGTATTGCCTGTAGTAAAGTTTACGGAGGCACCTACTTTATCAAATTGCACTCCTTCACTATTGCCTGAATCAAAAAACCATCCATTGGTATCAAGAAGCCCACTTAGGACTCTAGTACCGTAATTATATGTTTGGTAACTGTTCCCATCCTTACTGAATAGGGCAATAGAGGTAGAACCAATCCTTACAGCAGCTCCTATACCTTCAGATGAAAGAAAAAACCGATCATTACTAATTATCAAATGCTGGTTTACTAGAAAGATTTTACTTCCATCAGTACTAGCTGGGTTTTCCCTGTAACTTCCGATAGGTTCTGAGGGTAACGTATTTTCTGTTATTTTTGAAAAATCCATTTCAAGTTCTTGATAGGTGAATCCGTCCAGATCAAAAATTTGGAGTCTAGTGTTGTTGTATTTTACCATCGCTCCAATATCTTCTAATTCTATTCCACCAAGTGGACCGTTAGGATCGGTAACATCAAAAATCTTTTTATCTCCCAATACACTTTGAGTATTTCCATTAAACCATGCATACTGCTTACCATCTTTACTCACTACAAGCACATCACTATTATTGACATGTCCAAAAGCTCCAATTCCCCCATCAAAAAGATCGACTAAATCGGTGTAAAGGCCTGGAGGTAACACTCCTTTTAGTTCACATTCAACCACATCATATTCAGTTGATATATTAGTTCCTACAATTTTATCAGGACGTTCAACACTTCTGGCAACATAGGAAAGCGGTAATCCAGCTCTTATGTCTGTGCTTTCGGCCAATTTACTTGCAATAGTGCTTATGTTAGTAACACCACCTAAGAAACTGCTCTGAGCGTTTCCACCATAGGCGATCACTTTTATTTTAAGTTCTTTTAACTCTTCCATTGCACTAACTTCAAGTTCGCCAGCAACTTTGTTGTTAAATGCACCATAAGCAACATTTAGTTTTGCTTCCATTTCCTTTCTGCTTGAAGTAGATTCAATAAGCATATAAAAAATACGTCCGTAAGTAACATCTGATATAAAGGTCGCAGGATTGTCAGCTTGAACAAAGGTTGCCAATTGTTCTGGTGTAACACTAGGATCAAAAATTTCTTCTAAACTAGTTGGCAAATCAAAAGACATCGTATAGTATTGTTGCGTAAGTTTTACCAAGGTTCTATTAAATGTTTTCTCGGTGCTAAAGGACATATCTGCTGACACTTTTGTGGTAAATGTGCTAATATCCAATCCCATTTCAAGCGCCATTTGTTGTTCAGATTCTATTTGAATAATATCAAGCACCATATTAGCCGGTACTACACCAGTAGCGTTTGCAATGATGAAGTTCATACCATCTTGAATACTACTTTTTTTAACTTCATCAACATTAAAACTTGATTCAGGATTTCCATCATTTAAGTTATAAGAAACCGTTCCCCCAGCTCTTTTTACTACAATGGGTGAAGGTGTAGCGTCTTTTAATGTTTTACCTTGAATAAGACTACCTGGATAAATGACATTGGCGTTTGGATTGAACAAAGGAAAAGAACCATTGCCATCCGTTACACTTACAGTTTTGGTAGTACATACAAAGCGTTCCGTAATAGGGTCTGTACCTTCACCTTCTTCTGGATCACGAGTTACTGTTTCATCAGGATCGCTCTCAACTGGTACAGGGTCACTTTCACTTACGGTTTTAGAGGTCGGGAAGGGTTCTGGGTCGTTACCTACGGCAATTACTTCAGCAAAAGTAGCTGCTGCAGGCGGTTCAACTGGCGGATCTACTGGTGTGTCCTCATCTTTACTACATGCAATAATCAACAGTGCGAAAAGTACTGCGATTAGTTTTCCGAAAAATTTGCTTTGTGTTTTCATAATTTCTAAATGTTTTGTGGTTTGACTGATTTACTTTAACTGATTAATACTCGATCGTTTTTGTGACCTACCCGGTAATAGTCTGCGCAAACTTTAGCCGGGCAAGACCACAAAACGGTGTCGTCAACTTAATGACAAGGCAAACCTAAGCCGCTGATTTCGAGACTCAAAAAAAGTACGGTGGACAAAGGGTGGACACCTTAAAAATTGTGAAAAACAAAGGGTGAACAAGGGGTTTAGTCTGCAGTTGGCAGTAGCCAGCAGACAGTTTTTGGTCATTTTAAAAGTGAAGTTAGAAGGTCTAAAAGATCTAAATGTTCAATTTAAGATGGCTGTTGTTTGGAATCTAGAATATTGGATTTTACTTAAAGTGCCATTGCCAATTCCTGTAACGAATCTTCCGTTTGTAGCTCCAGTTTTTTACGAAGACGATAACGTGCTTTTTTGATTCCTTCTTGCGAAATATTTAAAATATTGGCAATTTCCTTACTCGATAGATTCATTTTTAAAAGTGCTAGTAATCGTAACTCGTTTGAAGTTACTTGGGGGTATTTTGACTTTACATTGCCGTTGAAGTCTTTATGAACTTCTTCGAAATATCGAGCGAAATTTTCCCAGTTATTATCATCCTGCAGGTCGAAATCGATACTGCGGATTAGTTGTTTGAAGCCATGACCATTTTCGGTTGAGGTCAACTCCTGCGCTTTCTGCTTTAAGCCTTCTAAAGTTTCATTTTTCTTGGCTAAATGTAAGGCGTGTGTGGTGAGTTCTTTCTTTTTAAATGCTAATTCAGCATTGAGTTTTTCTCGCTCAAGTTTGTTTCGTTTCATTTTTTGACGAATACCATAAAACCCTAATCCAAATAACAAAACAGACAAGACTAATCCACCACCTAGCAGTATTTTTTGAAGGTTATCAATTTCTGCCTTTTGTTCTAACAAAGCGATCTCATTTTTTTGGAGGGCTATTTCTTGCTCTTTCTTTTCCGTTTCGTAGATGGTTTTTAATTCTTCAATTTGTTTGGATTTGGTTTTATTAAAAAGCGAATCGTTTAACTTCATGAACTTCTTTTTGTCTTGGAGTGCTTTTAAAAACAGCCCCTTTTTTTCATAAGCCTTTCCTCGTAATTCATATCCGTCCTTTAATTCTGCTAGGCTTCCAATCGAATCAGCCATAAAAATAGCTCTGCTGGAACTATTGATCGCCTTATCATATTTTTTCTGATCAAAATATAAATTTCCAAATTCGTTTAACGTTGAAACATTGTTGTTGGCAGAAGTACCACCCATAGAAACCGATTTTAACAAAAACTCTTCTGCTTTGTCTAAATTCCCTTTTTTTCTATTAGCAAGTCCGAGGTTGTAATAACAAATTCCTTCAAAGCCCGTACGACCTCTATCAATTGCTATTTTTAGACTTTCATTAAAGTTATAAATGCTTTCATCATAATCACCCAGATTTAAATGGGCATAACCAATTTCTGTATAGGTAATACATTGCCATAAATGGTTTTCTCGCGACTTAAAGATTTCTAATCCTTTATTGAGAGGCTCTAGAGCAGCTTCATCATTACCTCTTAATGATTCTATCCTTCCCATTCCTACCAACATGTCGGCTTTTTTGTCAGGATATGATTTTGGCAATGAATCGAGACCTTTAAGCCCATCAAGCATATATTTCACTCCCAATTCATAACTACCTTTATCCATATATATAGTGGCTATCTCGCGATTTGTTCCAGATATTCTTATACCGCTTTTCATTTCTTTAGCTATTTGAATAACACTATCATACATGGTAATAGCGGATGTAAAATTTCCGGAGAGCTGTTCAATCTTTGCAAGGCTATTTAGTGTTTTAAATAGGCCTTCTTTGCTTTTCGTTTCTAGCCATATTTTTTTTGCTTTATTGAAATAAAATTTTGCCGAATCGAAAACATGAGTTCTTCTATAATAATTACCTATGTTATGCAAAGCATAGCCATTACCTATTTTATACCCAATTTCCCTTGATATTTTTAGTTGTTCTTTTGCATATGGCAAAGCATCTTTTGGAGTCTTTGTAAAGAAAACTTCCTTGTAGATTTCTTCTAGTGTTTCGACTTTTTCAATTCCGTCTTTTTGACTTGTGTATTGGGTAATTAAGCTATCTAATATTGTGGTTTCCTGTGCATAAGAAACACACCAAAAAAAGGATGTCAATAATATGACTAAAATTGATTTTGGTTTCATCAGTATTGGTGGTTGGTTTTACTTAAATATACCCATTTTCTTGCATTAACCCATACCATGCACGCTTCATCGGATTTTCTTTACGGCTAGCCTTTGCTTCTATCAGGGAATCCCCTGAATTTTCAATCTCAGGTATTACCCTGACTCTTTTTTCTTGTTATCGAGATAGCTTGCAACCAGCTATTAATCAATAAAACAGTTCAATGAAAAAGCTAAACAGCCTTCAACTCATCAAGTATGCAGGGGCAGTATTCTGATCGAATTACAGCTCGATTAAATCCTCCATCCTTATTCATATTTATTTAATCATTTAAAACTTTATACAATGGCAACAATTATTTATAACAAAACAAAATCACACGGAAATAGCACTAACATTTTAAGTGGGGCAGGAGTCGATAAAATCAAAATCAAAATTCCATCAGGGCAAAAGTTTTCTCATTTTACCATAACCCCGGCCTCTGGTCATTCTGGTGTGGCAACCTTTAATGTTATTAAAGCACCTAGGGCCAACGCCACAGGGAATCAAGAAATTCATGTAATGTGGACAAACGGACCTTTTAGCAAATGTCGATACAAGCTAAAGGTGTATTCAAAGGTAGCAACTGCTCCGTCGGTTAAGCCTGTAGTAATTTTTGGAGATAGAAACTGGTATAGTCTTGCTACGGGGTATATAAAGTCAAGACAACCCTTTACATTAAGATTGCAAGGTGCTGATGCACTGAAACTATTCAATGTTATAAACCCGATGAATAACGCAATATTAAGACGGGGTATTGTAATCAATGAAGTAGTGGCGGTATCTATTACTGTGGCGGTTTGTGTTACTATAGTAGCGGTATCTGGCCTTGCGGTTTTAGGAGCCGTATTACTTTACGGAATACATCAAGGCTGTGAGATCGATGGTGAATTTGAAAATGGCGGAAATGTTACGACCGGAGGTTTGGGCCAGGTGTTCAATATTGAATTAATGAAATGCGGAGGTTAATTTATGAAACCTAAAATCGCATTAATCGATGGCTTCCCTCGTTCAACATACGAACAGGTAAGGGTTCATCATCATCCTCAGATTACCTATTCATGGGACTCCGATTTTTTCGGAGTTCCTGAATTTAGGAGACATGCCGACAAGATGATTCGCGTTATCAAATCTGAAAATGTAAATGCTGATATTTTGGTTTTTCCATTTTATCCCAAGTATGAATCTAACATGAAGAATCTTGCTCTTTTAGCTAAAAATATTGAGCGGGCTATCGAACATCAATGTTCAATCATTTGTATTTGTCTAGAAGTAATAAAGGGAAAATCATTACCACATGCACTGCGTAGAGTATATAAAAAAGCTAGGGAAAATGGGATTACTATATGCATTTCTGCAGGAAACGATTCCCCTTTCTTGAATCCGCTAATTCATGAGAAATATACGATCCCAATAGTAGGAACTACTATTGACGGAACAATACCTAATCATCTATCAATCAAGCCAACTACCAAAACCTTGGGTTTTTCCATTTTTGGTGGCACCGCTGAAAAACCAGCTCGAATTAGTTGTAGTACAGCTACAGCGCGTTTTAGCGCTTACTTATCTAAAAAAATGACTGAAAATTTATCCTACAGGGGAGGAAGTAACTTTGAACAGATTTTAGGAATCCTAGAAGATGAGATAATATTATCACCCAAAGGACTAAATCATATTCCAAAGGAACAGGGATTTGCCTATGGATAGTTTCTCAGGGAATACCCTGAAATTTTAATCTCAGGTTTAACCCTTACATATATTCTCTATTGTATTCCAACCTTGCAAAAACAAACACATTAAATATGTACTACATAAATGCGGCACCATTAAAAGCAACATTGGTAATTATTCTTTTTACAATAATGAGCTGTGGTGCCCAAGAGAAAGAAGAAGTAATAGCTTCTAAAACTCACAATCAATCTGCTAATGAGTTAACGGTAGCCAAAACAAATAAAAAACTGAGAAAAAGTCAAAACATGAAAGCAAATCAAAAACCTTATCCGGAAAATTTGGCCGAAGGTCATGAGGCTATTAGAAAAATTTTAGGCGATGACATCGGTCAAATGCAATTCGATTCAGATAAAGCAAAAGCATTTAGACAGTATCTGTCAAACGCATCTTTTTATACTAGCAAAAACGAATTTTCTGGTGGTGTGACAGGCACCGGATCGGCAAATTCTTCGACTAACGTACTGTTTTATCAAAATGGAACATTTCTTCATATTACTACAAGTTGGATTAGCATTAGCGTACCAGGAATGGGAAGTTTCGATAAAGATGAGCAGAAAATTCCTGGATATTGGGAGGTAGCCTCCTTACCAGATGGAACATTGCTTGTGATCTTTTATAGTCAACATCCCGAGGTTCTACAAGAGTTTCCGAATGGATTTATGCCGTTTCCTATAAAAGGCTACGACCAACAATATTTAATATCAGCTGATAATGAGCGTTATGAAAAATCAATGATAAATAACTATTAAATAAAACATTAACAATCAAATTCGTACTTTTAATAATAAGATGTTTCGCCTATTCCCTCTTGTAACATCTTTCTCTCAAATGCTTAAGACTTTAATATGTTGCGAAAATTAGTTTTCATATGTTGTTTGATTCCTGTTATTATCTATGGTCAAAGTAATACAGAAGATTCGACTGTTGTAAAAAAACTATTGGATGAGGCTTATTCATACGAGGCTAAGGAACCCAAGAAAGCTTTATCAATTTATAAGAAAGCATTTCAATTAAGTAATAAGATCGATTTTCCTACGGGTGCTTTTAAAGCCACAATGTATTCTGGTATAGTGCATAGCGATATGTCTAACTACGATTCTGCGATCTATTATTACGAAAAGGCACTGCCTCTTAGTGATTTAGCTAAAGATGTCCGCGGGAAAGGTGTTACTTACATTAATATTGGGAATGTATATCAATTTAAAGGGGATCTTGAAAAGGCCCCGGAATACTATTTGAAATCAATTGAGTTTTTGGAACAAGCTCAAGATAACAACGCGCTAGCTAATACATATATCAATCTCTCATCTTTATTCGGAAGCTTAAACCAACCAGATAAGCAAATCGAATATTTGAATCAAGGAATTGAAAAAATCACCCCCGAAAATCCAGAATTATTGGGAATAAGTTTGGGAGATTTGGGCCTAGCTTATTTGTATAAAGAACAATTTGAAAAAGCATTTGGCTATTTTAGGCAACAGGATAGTGTTTCAAAAACTGGCGATTTCCCAAGACTTAATTTTTTTAGTCAACGAAATTTTGGTGAATATTACTATTATACTTCATCTTTTAGAGAGGCTATTTCGTTTTATGAGAGTGCACTTAAATTAGGCGAAGAAATAAATGATCAATATTTTGAAACGGACCTCCTCTTAAATCTAAGTAATTCTCATATCCAATTAAAGAATTATGAGGTAGCAATAAGTAACCTTACTAAGGCTCTTAGTATGGCGGAAAAATCTGGTGCTACCGAAATTAAAACTAAAGCACTATTGTATTTGGCCAAGGCACATAGCCTAAAAGGTGCCCCTGAATCATTAAAGTTTTATGAACAACATAAAAACTTAAAAGACTCACTTTACAATATTGAAAAGGTAAAAGCAATTAATGAGCTTGAAACTAAATATGAAGCGGAAAGAAAGGATAAAGAAATAGCAGAACAACAATTAGCGCTTCAAAAAAGTAAATCGAGAACTAGCATACTCAGTATAATAACTGTATCCGCTTTAGCTGGGATACTATTAGTCTTATTCTCATTTCGACAACGACAAAAAAGAAAAGACCAAGAGATATTGGCCCTAAAAAGAGAACATCAAGTAAAAACCTTGGAGTCTCTTATTGAAGGAGAGGAAAAAGAACGACATCGTATTGCTCAGGAATTACATGATGGAGTAAATGGAGATCTATCCGCTATCAAGTTCAAACTTTCTACATTATTAGATACTAATTCAAAGACCATAGAGGAAGCTATGAATATGATCGATCGATCTTGTGAGCAGGTTCGGGCTATTTCACATAATTTAATACCACCATCTTTAGAAGATTTTAATTTAATTGAAGCGCTTTACGAATTCACTGAGAAAATGAATAACCTACATCCAATAGATATTTCGTTCTTTCATATTGGTGAGATGATCGAGGTTTCGAAAAAAAGCGAACTGAATATATTTAGAATCATTCAGGAGTTGGTAGGCAACAGTATTAAACATTCCGAGGGAAGCGAGATAAATGTACAGCTAAGCACCATTAACGAAATGATTCAAATATCAGTCGAAGATGATGGTAAGGGTTTTGACACAGAAGCAACCAGTAGTGGAGGTATTGGGCTCAAAAATATTCAATCACGTGTCGATTATTTAAATGCGACGATTGATGTCGACTCCACTGATAAAGGCACTTCCTATGTAATCGAAATATTAAAAAACACACTCGATGATAACTAAAATAGCAATAACCGATGATCATGTAATGGTAGCGAAGGGTATTGCCGCCATGTTGGCAGATACGAAAGAAATTGAGGTTGTCGCTACCTATCAAACAGGAAATGAAACGCTGGAGAGCATAAAAAATGATGCACCAGATGTCCTGTTATTGGATATTAATTTGCCCGATATCAATGGTATCGATTTATGTAAGACGGTATTAAAATCGAGTAAAGACTTAAAGATAATCGCTATTACCAATTATGAAGACACCTCATTTGTAAAACGTATTTTGAAAAACGGAGCGCACGGCTATTTACTAAAGAATACAGATAAGATAGAATTGTTGGAAGCCTTTAAAACGGTTTTATCAGGAGAACAGTATTTACAAAAAGACATTCAAAAGAAATTACTAAATCAAAGCTTGGGACAGAAAAAGGAAAAAACCCTATTCACCAAGTTAACTCGCAGGGAAAAGGAAGTATTGCAAGCCATATCAGAGGAATTAACCACACAGGAAATCGCGGATAAACTATTTGTGAGTGCTAAAACCGTTGAGACACATCGGATGAACCTCATGAGTAAGTTAGGAGCACGGAATAGTGTGGGTCTGGTTAAGACCGCGATGGAATTGGATTTGTTGGATTAGCATGAATTGGCAGTTGGACTGGTCCTTACAGCTATAGGGATTATATCGAGAACCACTTTAAAAGGGTTAAAGATATTTTTCACCAGTTTCCGGGAATATCCATTGAACCCAGGTCGCATAGTTTGTATGTTAAAAAGTATGTAAAAACACTCCGCATTTTCCAACTTTTCAGCTTTCGCACATTAAAACTAAATCCTATTTTTGCGCATGCAAGACAACGTCCTTATTTTAGACTTCGGTTCGCAATACACCCAGCTTATTGCCCGAAGAGTTCGAGAGCTTAATATTTATAGTGAGATTAAGCCTTATGATAAAGTTCCAGAAGATTTATCCATTTTTAAAGCAGTTATTTTATCGGGCTCTCCGATTTCCGTTCGCGGTGAAAATACACTACATCCCGATTTATCAAAAATAAAAGGTAAAATTCCATTATTGGGTGTTTGCTACGGGGCTCAATACTTAGCGCATTTTAATGGAGGACGTGTTGAGGAGTCGAATACGAGAGAGTACGGTCGCGCTAATCTAGCGTCAATAAAAAATAACGAGCTTTTCTTTGAAGGTATACAGGCAGGAAGCCAAGTGTGGATGAGCCATTCTGATACAATTAAAGAGCTTCCTACGAATGCTGTTCAACTTGCTAGTACGGCAGATGTTGAAAATGCAGCATACAGAATTGAAGGAGAAGAAACCTATGCCATTCAATTTCACCCAGAAGTATATCATTCGAAGGATGGAACAAAATTGCTTGAAAATTTCCTTGTAAAAATTGCAGGATTAAAACAAGATTGGACACCAGATGCGTTTGTAGAAACTACAGTTCAGGAACTCAAAGATGAGATTGGAAATGAGAAAGTGATCCTCGGATTGTCAGGAGGAGTAGATTCGACTGTAGCCGCTGTTTTACTGAACAAAGCTATCGGAAAACACCTGCAATGTATTTTCGTAAATAATGGATTGCTTCGTAAAAACGAGTTTAAAAACGTACTCAAGCAGTACGAAGGAATGGGACTTAATGTTAAAGGTGTAGATGCTTCGGCACGTTTTTTGAAAGCTTTAGCAGGAGAGTCTGATCCTGAAGGAAAGCGTAAAATCATCGGAAAAAGCTTTATTGAGGTTTTTGATGATGAATCACATAAAATCGAAGATGCGAAATGGTTGGGTCAAGGTACCATTTACCCAGATCGCATTGAATCAGTTTCGGCTTCTGGCGGACCGTCGGCAGTTATAAAGAGTCACCACAATGTTGGTGGATTACCAGATTATATGAAATTGAAAATTGTCGAACCTTTGAAAATGCTTTTTAAAGATGAGGTTAGGCGAGTAGGTGCATCTTTAGGTATTGATGCTGAGTTACTAGGAAGACATCCATTTCCAGGACCAGGACTAGGAATTCGTATATTGGGAGATATTACCGCTGAAAAAGTGGCTATTTTACAAGAAGTAGACCATATTTTTGTGAGCGGACTGAAAGAACATGGTTTGTATGATGCTGTTTGGCAGGCAGGTGCAATGTTATTGCCAGTTAATAGCGTCGGAGTGATGGGTGACGAACGTACATATGAAAAGTGCGTTGCGTTGCGCGCTGTAGAAAGTACCGATGGTATGACTGCCGATTGGGTGAATTTACCATATGAGTTCCTTCAAAAAATATCGAACGAAATAATAAATAAGGTAAAAGGCGTTAATAGAGTAGTATATGATATTAGCTCAAAGCCGCCAGCAACTATTGAATGGGAATAAAATTTATGAATAAAGTTTTCACTTTTGTCCTTGTGCTATTCTTAGGATTTCAATTATCCAATGCACAAGACGAGACTTACAGAAGACATCGCGTTCAAGCGAATGAAACATTGGAGACAATTGCAAGGGCCTATAAAGTAAGCCCGTTTGATATCATCAAATTGAATCCGAAAGCGAAAGAAGGCATCGACACGACGATGGTGCTTTTAATTCCTTCTAATTCTATTTTGGGTGACAAAATAAAGAAGCGTACAGTAACTTTTTCGGATTATAAGGTAAGACGAAAGGAGACCATTTTTGGTATTGCGCAAAAGTTTAAGATATCTGTCGAGGATATTAAAAAACACAATCCAACGCTATATACTGGCGAATTGCAAAAAGGGAGTATAATCAAAATACCAAAATACCAAGAAGAAGCTGTTAAAACAGTAAGTATACCTGTCGGTGCAGATACTCCTGTGGTAGCTACTGATACGGTTAAAAATGCCAGTGGTCAGTTGTTGTCTTCGATGCAACCAAAATTTAAAGATTCACTTGTTGGCTTTAAAAAGCATAAAGCGAAAAAGAGAGAAACACTTTTTAGCTTATCACAACGCTTTAATATTGCAATTGATTCTATTAAAAAATACAATCGATTTTTATACGGCGCCGAATTGAAAAGAGGAGATCGATTACAAATTCCTGAGTATATTCAAGTAGAGGATAATCCCTTTGGCGATGTTGATCTTGTGGAGTATATCGTACTTCCTCAAGAAGGCAAGTGGAGGGTAGCATATAAATTTGGAATAACCCAAGAAGAGTTGGCATTGTATAACCCCCAAATGGGTGAAATGCTTAAGGACGGAGAGCTCATTCTTGTGCCAAATAAATCTGCTAGTGAGACTGATCAAGTAGATGAAGACTATCATTATTACGAAGTTAAAAAGGCGGAAGGTTTTTATCGTTTAAAAGTAAAACTAGGTATTGAAGAGGAGATTATTCGTTTGCTTAACCCGGAAATAGATAAGTTAGGAGGATTAAAGGAAGGAATGATTTTAAAGATTCCGAAAAATAGCGAAGGCGATTTCAATGTAACGGACCTATTGCTTACAGAGCGTTTTAATTTGAAAGACAGTATTCAATTAGGGCATTCGTCGACTATTGCGGTCATGTTACCATTTAAATTGAATCAAGTAGATTTAAGCAACCCAAGTGATGCTCGTGATAAAATAAAAGATGATGAACTTATCACAAATACTCTTGATTTTTACTCAGGCTTATTAATGGCTGTTGAAGAAGCAAAAGATCTTGGACTTTCAACAAATGTTGACGTATATGACGTCGAATTTAGAAACAAGAAACTTGACGATATTCTTTTAATAAAAGACTTCGCCGATACAGATGTCGTAATTGGCCCATTTTTACAGAGCAACGTAAATAAGGTTGCAGGACACTTAAGTAGTCTTGATATCCCAATTATGTCACCAATTTGGAGTAAAGACGAACAGCTATATGATAATGTATTTCAAACAACTCCGGCTAATAGCGTCTTGCGTGCTAAAATGGTCAAGTATATAAAAGACAATATCGGCGACCGCGAGTTATTGATTATTGCAGATGAAGAAAACGAAGCTGTAAAACAACAACTATTACTTGAGTTTCCTGATGCAATGAGTATCGATCTTACTCAAACTGAAAAAGAGAAAGAGGAAAAGCGCGGAAAGTTTGTAAAACGGGATGCATTAGAAGAACTTTTAGTACAAGAAAAGGAGTATTGGGTATTGTTAGAAACCGATAATCAAGTGCTTGGTGCAAATGTTACGTCATTATTAAATGCTTTTGTGATAGAAGAATTTAAGATTACCTTATTTACAACCTTAAAGGCAAAGTTTTATGATGAAGACATTGTTGCGAATGAGCATTTGGCAAATTTGGCATTTCATTTTCCGTCAGTCGATAACATAAGAATATCAGGTGGTAGTAATTCTTTCGAAAAAGAATATAAAAAACAATACAATATAACCCCTAGCAAGTGGGCTGTACGTGGATATGATCTAACAATGGATACTCTTTTACGTTTGGCGTACAATGAGAACTTAAGAGCTAGTTCTTATTTAATTGGTGAAACCGAGTATGTCGAGAATAAATTTCATTATGAGCGTATGGGTAATAAAGGTTTTTATAATAGAGGAGTCTATATTATTAAATATGACGGATTCTCAACAAAAGAAGTGCGATGACATCTATAGTACGATATGATGGCGATTTGAGAACAACCAGCGTTCATTTAAAATCGAATAATGAGTTTATAACGGATGCTCCAATTGATAATAACGGGAAAGGAGAAGCATTTTCTCCTACAGATACAGTAGCAACCGGTCTTGCAAGTTGTATGTTAACTGTGATGGGAATTAAAGCTAAGAATATGGAGCTAGATATGCTGCATGCATCCGCACAAGTAACAAAGCACATGGCTTCTGAGCCTAGACGGATAAGCAAGATAGAAGTGGTGTTGAATATGCCATTCGATTTTGACAATAAAACGAAAAAAATTTTGGAAAACACAGCTAATACCTGTCCAGTACATTACAGTTTACATCCGGATATTGAAAAGGAGGTAACCTTTGTTTGGGGGAAAGAAGATTAATAAATATCAAAGTATTATTATGAAAAAATATCTTGCGATAGTGTTTATTGTTGGGATGCTTTTTTCATTTCATAATGTAGTAGCACAAGAAGAGAATACTATTCGCTGGAGTGCCAAGTACCGATTAACATGGGATGATTTTCAGGGCAAGCCTGATGTTAATTCAAGTCCGGCGGCTGTAACTGCCTCAGGGATTGATCATGGATTTTCTGCAAGTTTGACAGGCAATAAGGTGGAGTATGATAGTACCGTTCAATGCTATTTCATCCCATCAAAATCGTGGTATAAAAAGAAATTGGCAGATGAGAACCTATTAGCTCACGAACAACTTCATTTTGATATTGCCGAACTTCATGCAAGAATATTACGCAAACGAATTGTTTCTTACAAATTTACTCCTAACATAAAAAAAGAGATGAATACCTTGTATGCTAATGTGGTAAAACAATTACAAGAATTTCAGGCCAACTACGATAAAGCGACTAACTATTCTATTGACGAACATCAGCAAAAGCTTTGGCAAGAAAAAGTAGCGATGCTTCTAAAAAAATATAGCGACTACCAGTTAAGATAGTCGCTATGTAATTTATTTTGTTAATATGTTCTAGTTCGCTTTCTCGAATGAAACAGTTGTTTTAAAATCAAATTCGGTATTTTGCTCTTGAGCCGTAAAAGACCCCTTAGAGACAACTTCAAAGGTTAAGGATGTATCAGTAAGTAAGGTAATTGTTGTAGAATTTTCCTGAAATACCACATTATCTGCAATATCAACACCGCTTGTTTCATCAAAATCAAAAACTGATTCACCAAAAATTAAGTCAGTATCATTCATTATTTCCCAAGTTGTAGTTGAGCTAGAATTAGGTACTTCAACATCTTCTGATGATGCATCCTGACCTGCGACTCTAACTGTAAGGGTTGTAGTATAACTTCCAGAACAGGCAACTTCGTTTGGGTTCTCAGTAAATGTACAGCTATACATCTCATCTTTTGATGTTGACGTGAAATCAACTGTAAATGGAATTCCTTGAACTGATGTTGTGGTAGTTCCTTCGACATTTAAGCTAGTTAAATTCCAAGTTCCTACAAGTTCGGCAGTATTGACTTCACCAGGTGTACCTTCGTCATCAGAATTACAAGAAATAAATAGCAAAATGGTTGAGGCAAAAAGTAGTTTAAATAGTTTCATGGTAAAAAATTGTTTTGCTTATATACGTTAAGGTATGCGAATTTATTGTGTAGCATAATCATTTTTCGATATAAGGATCAATTTGTGTTCTCCAAATCTCATAACCCTTTTCATTCATATGCAAATCATCATCTAAAAAAACATCTTGTATCGGCCGGTCATTGTTAATCATCGGCAACCAAACATCAATATATGCTAGTCCTTCTTCATCGCAAAGTGCCTTTAGTTCTTTATTTAGTTTTAAATACTCTCCTTTAAAATGCCAACGTGCGATACTTGGTTTGGGCGAGATAATATACAATTCGGTGTTGGGCATTCTTCGTTTATACCATTTAATAAATCGCTTAAAATGTCTCAAAGTCTTTTCGGGAGTTTTACCTCGCGCAATATCATTGTCTCCTTCATAAACAAATAGCTTAGTTGGTTTAAAATCTTTAATTAATCGATTGCGATGTCTTAGCAGATCAGACATTTCTGAACCGCCAAATCCGGTATTTAGAATGTTCGAACTAGGATAGGTGTCGTTTAAGGAATGCCACATACGAATGCTACTACTTCCAGTAAACACAACATTGTCAGCTCTATTTTTATAAGAGATGTATTTAACTGAAAGCTCTTTCACTTCTTTTTTTAATTGTCTTTTCTGTTGAGAAAAAATAAAAAATGGGAACAATATGAATAGTGTTAAGGTGAGTCGCATGACATTAATTTGATTTAAATTTACCAATACTTTTGTAGTAAATGGAGTTTAAACCTGACAAAGAAGCACTAGCAAGATTAATTGCATACAAAATGCCGTTTGGCAAATATAAAGATTGGTATCTAGTTGATATTCCTGAGTACTATTATGTTTGGTTTCGTCAAAAGGGATTTCCTGAAGGGAAACTGGGTGAAATGATGCAGTCCGTTCATGATATGAAAGCGAATGGACTGGGACCACTTTTGGTTAGTTTGAAGAGTAAGCTTCTAAGCTAATTAACTACCTCCCATCCTGAAGTACAAAAACCTTTCTTAGTAAATCTGTGGTGCGACTACCAACTTTAGTTCGTATCTCTTTTTCTTCAACGGCAATCATGGTGTAAACACCTTTTAGAGCTTCGTTAGTTACGTAATCTGTCAAATCTGGATTTACATCATTAACCAAGGGCATACTATTATATTTGGTAATAAGATTTGTCCAAATTTGATCTGCACCTACTTTAGAGAAAGACTTTTTTATAACCGGATTAAACTTTGAATAAAGTGCTGCATTTGTTCTTGTTTCCAAGTACTGCGTTGCGGCATTGTCTTCGCCTAGCAAAATGTTCTTTGCGTCATTGAAGGTAATTCCTTTTACAGCATCTACGAAAATGGGTGTAGCCTCTTTGACAGCGTCTTCAGCGGCACGATTTAAGGCTTTTATACCTTCATCGGCCAATTTATTTAAACCAATATCTCTTAGCGTTTTATCGACTTTTCGTAATTCCTCAGGAAGTAAAATTTTCACGAGTTCGTTTTTATAAAATCCGTCAGCTTGTGTTAGTTTCGTAACTTGTTTATCAATGCCAAAATCTAATGCTTGTCGTAGCCCAGCACCAATATCGGCATTTGATAAAACGCCACCGTCTTGTGGCAATGAATTCACAACTTGTTGGAGTTCTGCGCAGGAAGTAATACTGAAGATAACTAGGATAAGTAAAATTTTTCTCATTTTTGGGTATGTTTGGTCATTCAATTCAAATATAATGAATTATATACGTTGCCTTTTAGTAGTTTTTGTGTTTGGCTGCACTAATCACTCTAGTGTAAATAAGGTGGAAACTGATCATGAAACCTATATCACTATTTTGGGAGTGGCCCAAGATGGAGGATACCCTCATATTAATAACCCTAACGAATTTAGTTCCATAGAGAAAGATTCAGAAAACAAAAAGTATGTAGTGTCTTTAGGTCTTATTGATAAAAATGAAAAGAAGAAATTCCTGTTTGAGGCTACTCCAGATATGCCCTTTCAACTTAATTTATTGGAGAGCAATTATTTAAAGACAGATAAAATTGTAGATGGTGTTTTCCTAACTCATGCTCACATGGGTCATTATACTGGCTTGATGCATTTTGGAAGAGAAGCGATGGGCGTAAAAAACATACCCGTTTATGCAATGCCAAAAATGAGATCTTTTTTAGAGCAAAATGGGCCATGGTCTCAGTTGGTGGCGTTAAACAATGTTAGCCTAAAACAACTAAGAAAGGATAGCGCTGTAAACGTCACCAAGCAACTAAAAGTGACTCCTTTTTTAGTTCCTCATCGTGATGAATTTTCTGAAACTGTCGGTTACAAAATTGAAGGGCCTTCTAAGACAGCACTTTTTATCCCAGACATAGATAAATGGTCAAAATGGGAAAAAGATGTTGTTGCTGAAGTAAAGAGGGTGGATTATGCATTAATAGATGCTAGCTTTTTTGAGGATGGTGAAATACCAAGACCAATGAGTGAGGTGCCTCATCCTTTTATAAAAGAAACCGCGGCACTTTTTAAAAATGAATCGCCAGAAGTGAAATCAAAAGTGATATTTATTCATTTTAATCATTCGAACCCGGCACTTGATCCTAATTCAGAAGAACGCAAAGAGCTTGAAAAAATCGGATTTAAATTTGCTGTACGAGGAATGAATTTACCATTGTGATCATGAGAAAACGACGGTTTTGTTATTATAGACCATCGTTTTGCGGTTTGCGTGTAATTTAATGGCTCTAGAGAGTACGATTTTTTCAAGATCACGCCCTTTGGCTAAAAAGTCCTTCACTGTATGACTATGAGTGACTCTGGTAATATCTTGCTCTATAATTGGCCCTTGATCAAGTTCTTCAGTAACATAGTGACTAGTCGCACCGATAATTTTTACACCTCTAGCGAAAGCTGCATGATAAGGTTTTGCACCTACAAATGCAGGTAAAAATGAATGATGAATATTGATAATATTGTCAGTATATTCATTAATGACCAACTCGCTAACTATTTGCATATAACGCGCCAGAACAATGAAATCAATATCATGAGATTTTAGAAGTTCGAGTTGTTTCTTTTCCGCTTTATTTTTGGTTTCCTTTGTCACTGGGATATGATAAAATGGAATTTCAAAGTTTTGTGCGATATGAGATAGATCATTGTGATTACTTATGATTAGTGGGATATTAACGGATAATTCTCCAGCTTGATACCTACCAAGTATATCATACAAACAATGATCATATTTAGAAACAAAAACAGCCATGTTTGGTTTAACTGATGCTGGATGTATTTGCCATTGCATTTCAAACTTAGTAGCGACGATTGTTTGAAAATCCGTTTTAAAGCTGGTGTAGCTAAATGAGTTTTGATCGAATTCTCCTTCCAACCTCATGAAAAACACATTTTCTTGTCGGTCTACATGTTGATCGATATATACGATATTTCCCTTAAAGTGATGAATAAATGAAGTGACCGATGCGATAATTCCTGGGCTATCTTTACAATGTATTAGAAGTGTAATATGATTCATTTAGTTCGTGCTTAAGGAATTAAAATTAAATGAAAAATCTAGTTGTTCACTGGATTAAAAAAGTTTTATAGGATTGTTAATCAACCTGCTTATTCCTTGAAAAATCTGTAATTTTGCATCCATAAATTGACTCAATTTTATCAATGGAACAAATCGCACCATATCAGCCCAAGCATAAAGTAAGAATTGTAACAGCGGCATCGCTTTTTGATGGTCATGATGCAGCGATTAATATTATGCGTCGTATTATTCAAAGTACGGGCGTAGAGGTAATCCATTTAGGTCACGACCGCAGTGTTGAAGAGGTTGTAAATACGGCAATACAAGAGGATGCAAACGCGATTGCAATGACTTCTTACCAAGGTGGTCATAATGAGTATTTTAAGTATATGTATGATTTGCTCAATGAAAAGGGCGCAGGGCATATCAAGATTTTTGGTGGCGGTGGTGGAGTAATTCTTCCTGAAGAGATTAAAGAGTTGATGGATTATGGAATTACACGAATCTACTCACCAGATGATGGTCGCGAGTTAGGGTTGCAAGGTATGATTAATGATTTGGTGCAGCAGTCAGATTATGCTATTGGCGATAGCTTGAATGGTGAAGTCGATATTTTAGATCAGAAAGACCCGAAGTCTATTGCTCGAGTAATATCTGCAGCTGAGAATTTTCCTGAAGTTGCTAAAGATTCACTTGATATCATTCATAATAAAAACAAAACATCGGTTACACCAGTTTTAGGAATTACAGGAACCGGTGGGGCGGGAAAATCAAGTTTGGTTGATGAATTAGTACGCAGATTTTTAGTTGATTTTCCTGAAAAAACAATCGGATTGGTTTCAGTTGATCCTTCTAAAAGAAAAACAGGTGGTGCTTTGTTAGGAGATCGTATCCGAATGAACGCAATTAATTCGCCCAGAGTATATATGCGTTCGTTAGCCACACGACAATCAAATCTCGCCTTGTCAAAATATGTCAATGAAGCTGTCGAAGTTTTAAAAGCCGCGAATTATGACTTGATCATACTTGAAACTTCAGGTATTGGTCAGAGTGATACAGAAATTCTAGAGCATAGTGATGTTTCGTTGTACGTGATGACACCAGAATTTGGTGCCGCTACTCAGTTAGAGAAAATCGATATGCTCGATTTTGCAGATTTGGTAGCGATTAATAAGTTTGATAAGCGCGGAGCATTGGACGCATTGCGTGATGTGAAAAAACAATATATGCGTAACCATAATTTATGGGATACGCATCAGGATGATCTTCCGGTGTACGGAACGATTGCTTCGCAATTTAACGACCCAGGAATGAATACGCTTTATAAAGCGATCATGGATAAGGTGAATGAATCTACCGAAGCGGTCTTGAAATCGAATTTCGAGATTTCAAAAGAGATGAGCGAAAAGATATTTGTCATCCCGCCAGCAAGAACAAGATACCTTTCTGAAATAGCTGAAAACAACAGAGCCTACGACAAAAACGTTGACACGCAAGTAGAAGTGGCTCAAAAATTATATGGTATTTATAAAACTATCGATACCTTAACGAATGTCAACCTGAGCGCAGTTGAAGGTTCATTGTTATTACAAAATGGATTAAATGAAGATGAGATTCTGAAACAAATTCAGAATGACGATGAGGAATTCACAAACCTTCTTATAGCCCAATTCAATAAAACAAAAATGAATCTTGACCCTTATAACTGGGAGATGATTCTTGATTGGGATGAAAAAGTAAATAAATACAAGCAACCAATATATTCGTTTAAGGTTCGAGATAAAGAGATAAAAATTGAAACGCATACTAAGTCGCTCTCACATTCTGATATTCCGAAGGTAGCATTGCCAAAATATCAAGCATGGGGCGATATTTTAAGATGGTGTTTGCAAGAAAATGTTCCTGGGGAATTTCCTTATGCTTCTGGATTATATCCTTTTAAGAGAACTGGAGAGGATCCTACTAGAATGTTTGCAGGTGAAGGCGGACCAGAACGTACAAATCGACGTTTTCACTATGTGAGTTTGGGGTTGCCAGCAAAACGATTATCTACAGCTTTTGATTCGGTTACATTATATGGTAATGATCCCGATTACCGTCCGGATATTTATGGAAAAATAGGAAATGCCGGTGTTTCTATCTGTTGTTTAGACGATGCAAAGAAACTCTATTCAGGATTTGATCTTTCTCATGCTATGACATCTGTAAGTATGACGATAAATGGCCCTGCACCAATGTTACTAGGCTTCTTTATGAATGCTGCCATTGATCAAAATTGCGAGAAGTATATCAAAGAAAATGGACTAGAGAAGGATGTAAAAAAGAAAATAGTTGGAATTTATAAGGGAAAAGGAATCGAGAGACCTAAATATCAAGGTGAGCTGCCAGAAGGAAACGATGGTCTCGGATTGATGCTTTTAGGCGTAACAGGAGATCAAGTATTACCAGCTGATGTTTATAATAAAATTAAGGCTGAGACACTAGCTCAAGTTCGAGGTACCGTACAAGCTGATATTTTAAAAGAAGATCAAGCGCAAAATACCTGTATTTTCTCAACAGAGTTTGCCTTGCGATTAATGGGTGATGTACAACAGTATTTCATCGAGCAAAATGTGAGGAACTTTTATTCGGTTTCTATCTCTGGATATCACATTGCCGAAGCTGGTGCAAATCCGATTTCTCAACTCGCTTTTACCTTATCAAATGGTTTTACCTATGTAGAGTATTACCTGAGCCGCGGAATGGATATTAATAAATTCGGTCCGAATTTATCATTTTTCTTTAGTAATGGAATCGATCCTGAATATGCTGTTATTGGCCGAGTGGCACGTAAGATCTGGGCTAAGGCGATGAAGCATAAATATGGTGCAAATCCGCGTGCGCAGATGTTGAAATATCACATTCAGACTTCGGGTAGAAGCTTGCATGCACAGGAAATCGACTTTAATGATATTCGTACAACGCTTCAGGCATTATATGCTATTTACGATAATTGTAATTCATTACATACAAATGCATACGATGAGGCGATTACTACGCCAACGGAAGAATCCGTGCGCCGCGCAATGGCAATTCAACTTATTATAAATAAAGAATTGGGTCTTGCTAAAAACGAAAACCCAATTCAAGGATCGTTTATTATAGAAGAGTTGACCGATTTAGTTGAAGAAGCCGTTTTATTAGAATTTGATCGTATTACTGAACGAGGTGGAGTTTTAGGAGCGATGGAAACGATGTATCAGCGTAGTAAAATCCAAGAAGAAAGCTTGTATTATGAAACATTGAAGCATACAGGAGAATTTCCAATAATCGGTGTAAATACTTTTTTAAGCAGCAAGGGTTCACCAACTATTACACCATCGGAGGTCATTCGAGCAACAGAAGAGGAAAAAGAATATCAGATAACTACACTCGGCAATTTGCATAACTCATATGCGAATAGAGCATCAGCGTCACTCAAAAAAGTACAGCAAGCCGCTATTCATAATCAAAATATATTTGAAGAATTAATGGAAGCGACAAAAGTCTGTTCACTTGGACAAATCACCAAAGCTCTGTTTGAAGTAGGGGGGCAGTATAGGAGGAATATGTAAGAAGGCAGCCAATTTTCAAAGTGGCTTCGCTGCTTTTAAATTGTACGAATCGCTTATACAAATCGAGGCACAAACATTGAGATCTTGTTTTAACGAAACTTTATTTTGGGATTATCGAATGGCTTATCCAGATGAACAATGCTATTAAAGTGTCAACATCCAAGTATGCTGCAACTTTCTGAATTTTTTAAGTTCTTTTCGAAGAATAGGTAGATAATCTTTGCCGTTACTGTTCACCTTTTCTAACCGCTTACAATTTTTATAAAGCTTATTGACTAAACGATCTACAGCTTCGATATGACGGTATTTTTTGTCTGAGTAACGCTCTCTTTCAGCACTAATAATTTCTGGAGTTAATAATGTGGATTGCTGAACGATATCCCCAGAAAAGTAAATGTCTTCATCTTCTTTACCTTCTATACTTAAATAGCACAAATCGTGATTGAGATAAGTCGAAATACTTCGAGATAAGACGATAATATCCATTGCCTTTTGGTATAAAGGCATATCAGACAGATATGATGGAATAGGATATGACATCGCTTTAGATTATTACAAAGTTACACGCTATAATGTTGACTTATATTTAAAATTGAAAGCAAAAAGAAAAAATACTTTAAATTTGAAGTATTATTGCTTTAAATACTTTCAATATGGAAATAGATTCTCTTAACTGGCAAATCCTTCAGTGTTTACACGAAAATGCCCGACAAAGCAATGCGCAAATAGGCCGGGTAGTGGGGCTTAGTTCGCCAGCAGTTGCTGAACGGATAAAAAAAATGCAAGACGAAGGGATTATTAAGGGTTTTACGGCTAATATCGATCATAATAAAACTGCCCATCAGTTAAAAGCGGTAATTACTCTAAAGGCATTTATGGGGCGTCTAAAACCTTTTCTAGCAAAGGTGGTTGAGTTTAAAGAAGTCCTTAATTGCTACCGAATTACGGGGAATGAGAATATCGTGATGGAAGTCGTGTTAAGAGATCAATTTCATTTAGAAGAATTGATTGATAAGCTCATTACCTATGGGGAAACAAAAACACATATTGTTTTATCTCATGTTGTCGATAATCGATTGATCGAAAAGAATTAACATGTCTGGTCGAGCCATAAAGAGGTTCTATAGATACTCTCCCTTCACTTGAGGGAAGGGTCGGGGATAGGTGTTCATATCAATCAAAATAGTAATCAAGGTTAAAACTCACAGTCTTATTTATGACAAACACCCCTCTAAATCTCCCCTCAAGGGGAGACTTTCTAAAAATAAGCTATTCTAGTTCTTATCACCCTTCTCCGGCACAGGATCATAACCCGAACCACCCCAGGGATGACAGCTAAAAATACGTTTAGTTGCTAGCCAACCGCCTTTAAATAAACCATGTTTTTGTAGTGCCTCTAGTGTATAATGCGAGCAGGTAGGTGAGTAACGACAGGTCGCAGGAGTAAGTGGAGAAATGACCGTTTGATATACTCTTACTAAAAACACAAAGGGCGCTATCAGTATTTTTTTCAGCATACCATTTAAGTCGGAGTGTTGAGATTTAGTTTATAGAAAAGGTTGTTCCGTCCTTGCCGTCCTTTAATTCAATGCCTAGTTCGGTAAGTTCATTTCTAATTTTATCAGAAGTAGCAAAGTCTTTATTCAATCTGGCTTCTGCTCTTAATTGAATTAATAGATCGACAACACCACCTAATTTATCTTCGCCGCTTGATGAGGAAGCCGATTTATTTTCTAGGCCTAAGACATCAAAAGTAAGTTCAGTCATAGTAGTAGAAAGCATTTCAAGATCAGCTTCGCTGATGCTCTCTTTCCCATCTTTAATCAAATTGATATACTTCACGCCTTCAAAAAGATGAGCGATTAAGATTGGGGTATTAAAATCGTCATTCATTGCATCATAGCACTGCTGTTTCCACTTTGTAATGTCTAAAGATGAGGTCGGACTTGTTTTTAGGAATGAAATTAATCCGATTCCATCCATCAGTCGGTTATAGCCTTTTTCGGCAGCAAGAATAGCATCATTACTAAAGTCTAATATACTGCGATAATGAGCCTGTAACATAAAAAAACGTGCTACAGATGGGGAAAACGCTTTACTTAAATGTTCATTATCTCCAGTAAAAATTTCTGTAGGAAGAATATTATTTCCTGTTGATTTTGCCATTTTCTTACCGTTAAGGGTAAGCATATTGGCATGCATCCAGTATCGAACCGGCGTATGCCCATAAGAGGCTTCCGCCTGAGCGATCTCACATTCGTGATGAGGGAATTTTAAATCCATCCCTCCACCATGAATATCAAATTGTTCACCAAGATATTTGGTGCTCATTGCAGTACATTCCAAATGCCATCCAGGAAATCCATCTCCCCAAGGACTTGGCCATCTCATGATGTGCTTTGGCTCTGCTTTTTTCCAAAGTGCAAAATCTTGTGGATTCTTCTTATCGCTTTGCGCATTTAATTCACGTGTATTAGCGATCATATCTTCAATATTGCGACCACTTAGTTTACCGTAATTATTAGTCTCGTTGAACTTAACTACATCAAAATAAACTGAGCCGTTAATCTCATAAGCCAATCCTTTATCAAGGATATCTTTTACAATCTCGATTTGCTCGATGATATGTCCTGTTGCAGTTGGCTCAATACTAGGAGGTAAAAAATTGAACTTATTGAGAATGTTATGAAAATCGACGGTGTACTTTTGAACCACTTCCATCGGTTCAATTTGCTCTAAACGCGCTTTTTTTGCAATGCGATCTTCACCTTCATCTGCATCATTTTCTAAATGACCCGCATCTGTAATATTCCGCACATATCTTACTTTATAACCAAGATGTTTGAAATATCTAAAAATCATATCAAAAGACATAAACGTACGAACGTTACCCAGATGCACGTTACTGTATACCGTCGGGCCACAAACGTACATACCAATATGTTCCTCGTTTAGCGGTTTAAATTCCTCTTTTTTTCCACTTAAAGAATTGTAAATACGTATCGTTTGTTTGGTTGATTGCATAAATAACGTTTAACTGTGCTCTTAAAAGCGAAGTTATCTAATGATTTGAGTTACGATTATAGATGAAAGTTCATGAACTATTGAAACTAGAATTGTGTTTCTAACTTAATATAGTCTAACAATTCTCTACGGACTTCTTTTTGTTTAAACTTACCTCCGAATTCAGAAGTTACTGTGCTACTTTCTGTATGACTAACTCCACGAGAGTTAACACAAAGATGTTTAGCATCGATAATACAGGCAACATCATCAGTATTTAATACTTTTTGAAGTTCTTTTACAATTTGTATTGTAAGGCGTTCCTGTACTTGAGGGCGTTTGGCGTAATACTCAACAATCCTATTCATTTTGGATAAACCTACAACACTACCATTAGAGATATAGGCAATATGGGCGCGACCAACGATGGGTAGCAAGTGATGCTCACAGGTTGAGTAGACCGTAATATTTTTTTCTACAAGCATTTCGCCATACTTGTATTTATTTTCAAAAGTAGAAGCCTTTGGTTTTCTTTTGGGATGCAAACCACCAAATATCTCTTTTACGAACATTTTTGCAACACGTCTAGGTGTTCCTCTTAAGCTGTCATCAGTCATATCTAGTCCAAGGGTTTGCATAATACTTGCGACATCCTTTTGGATAAGTTCGATCTTTGTAGCATCCTCTAAATCAAATGCATCTTCGCGTAATGGGGTATCTGATGATGTACCTACGTGGCTATCACCTAAAGCTTCAATTTCTTCCAGCACTTTATCTAATTTCATTGTTTTTAGACAAATAAATAATAATTGGTTGCAAAGATAGTTATTTATTGCGGGACAAGATATCTATTACAATATGATAGCTTTGCTAAATAAATCCCAAATTTTAGCGTATATTTTGCTAATAGTTTGCTTATGAGCTTGTTGAAAAGCCTACTAGTTATTTTCGTTTTTGTGTTAGGAATCGTCTCTGCAAATGCTCAGATATGCGATTTGCTGACACCTATATGTTCTGGGCAGACACTTCAAAATAATACCGCAACTGGACCTTCAGCTATTAATATTCAAGGAGCTTGCGAGTCTCTTGTAAATAGGAACGTAGTATTTTACTTTATCAAAATCGATACTCCAGGAGATTTTACCTTTCAAATTGAAACAACAACAGTTGGACAGGATTATGATTTTGCGGTTTACGTAAACCAGGATTGTGCAAACCTAGGGAGCGCCGATAGGCTTTCACTTGCATTAGCGACAACGAGTGGTCCAAATCGAACAGGCTTAAGTTTGGGAGCTACTGATCAATGTGAAGGCGCTGCTAATAGCGATGGTCAGTTAAGTGCTATTCCTGTACAAGTAGGGGATGAATTAATTGTAGTCGTAGACCGATTTACCGAAACCCAAGATAATTTCAGTATTGTTTTTAATACTGACGGGGATAGTGATCCTACAAACGATCCGCCGCCATTGGATTTTAATTGTGAATTTGACCGCGATTTCTTTGCGGATTCAATTAACGAATGTGAGGGTAATACAGTTACTTTAGACGCTACCATTGATGATGCAAATACCTATGAGTGGTTTTATGATTTGGACCCTACCGATGCAATCCCTCCACAGCTATTAACGACTGAAACCAATGCTACTCTAGGCATTACTTCCGGTGATGGGGAATATAGTATTCGTGCAACGAATGACGAGGGTGTTACATTTTTAGATGCAGTAGATGTTGTTTTCTTAACGGTTCCAATAGCTAATCCGATCGCAGATATTTTTGCTTGCCCTTCAGGTGCAGCTCCGGGAATATCCGATCAGTTTGACGTGTCGGCAGTAGATGCGACCTTAATTGGTGGGCAGACGAATGTAACCGTTACATATACAGACGGAGCTGGAAATGCACTTACAAGTCCATTACCCAATTTTATAACGAATAGTGTGCCGAATCAAGAAACAATTACTGCTCGTATAGCTAATACTTCGAATCCGAATTGTTTTTCTGAAACGACATTTAATTTAATTACTTATCAACCACCAATTGTTCCTGTTTTAGACGATCCAGGAGAACCATTTTTATGTGCAACTGGGGGATCTGCAGTAATAGGAACGGATTATAACAATCCGAACTATCAATACATATGGTCTACAGGTGAAACAACACCAACAATCACCGTCACGGCTGCTGGTGATTATCGAGTAGAGGTAATTAATAATGAAAATGCTGTTGGCTGTTCAACGATTCAATCTATTAACGTTGGAGCTTCTGATATAGCTACTATATTAAGTATTGATGCTACCTTTTTTGCAGGAAATACAGTAACTGTTAATGTAGAAGGTCCTGGCGATTATGAGTTTCAATTAGGATCGAGTGCTTTTCAAGATTCTAATGTTTTTGAGAATGTAAGAGGAGGAGAGTATGTCGTCAGGGTGAATGATAAAAATGGTTGTGGAATTGTCGAGCAGAATGTTATAGTAGTGGATTTCCCCAGGTTTTTCACACCAAATAGTGATGGTTTTAATGATACCTGGTCGATAGTATCAGACCCATCAGTACCGATAAATGCTATTTTTATTTATGACCGATTTGGTAAATTACTTAAACAATTGGCTCCTGGAGGAAATGGATGGGATGGAAACTTCAACGGTAAGCCACTGCCATCTACTGACTACTGGTTTACCGTTAGTTATATCCGTAATAATGTTCCTTTAGAGTTTAAAGGACATTTTACTCTAAAGCGCTAGGCTTTTCTAGTATTCGTTATAGTTTCCAGCTTATTGTTAAGTTGATGTTGCTAATAGTATTATCAACATTTGCTACACTTGTTAAGCCTATTGGAAATAATTGCTGTGCAAATTCTTGCTGGGTACGATCATAAGAAACATCAACTCTAGTACCGCCAAAACGATAGCCTAATCCTGCCGAGAATCCAGTTTTATCACTCGCTATTGCCTCATTTGCAAATGGACTATCTTCAAAATGATACCCTCCGCGAATACTCCATTCTTCTAAGCGAATTTCTCCGCCTATTCGATAGCTGTTTACTACTTGAAATTGATTAGATATTGCCGTATTTTCAGCTTGAAAAGCTGGGTCAGAAGTTGGGCGTAATGATGCGCTACCAAAATCTTTCCGTCCATAATCAAAACTTAATAACCCATACTTATCAAATACATAAGCAATACTTCCTGTTAATTTTGCTGGTGTATTAACACGATATTGCTCAAAAAGATTAATAACTCTTGGCCGTAAATTTTCTTGTATTTCATTACTAGCATTAGCAGGATCAGTTCTAAAAACAGTCAATTGTTCTCTTGTCTCATCCTGAAGTCTATACCATGTAGGGCTTTGATAAGAAGCACCTAAACGTAAACTTGGTCCTACTTTTGCAATTGCTCCAACCTGTAACGAAAATCCTGTTCCTGATGTAAAAACGCTGTCTTCATAAGTTACTTCCTTAACAGTAGAAGCTTCATCAAAGTTGATTTCTGATACTCTTCTTATCTTTTCATAGTCTAATACATGAGAGTTTAGGTTTATACCCAAATACAGATTTTCCTTGTATTGAGTAGCGAAATTAAAATTGAACTTTCTATTATAACCTCGCGTGGTTTCAGTGTATTGCTGATCTAAATTATTGTAAAGAGCAGCACTATTATAGGCAGTATTGTCTGGATCATTATCATCTACTGGATCAATTAGAAAGCCTTGAAAGGCTAATAAGGCTTTTTGTGCAGCTTCACCTTCATTATCTCCTAAGAATTGGTATAGATCTGATAACGTTTCATTATCCCGAAGGTTTAGTAGATCTAAAGGAACTCCTTGAGCTAATTCATTAAAGTAACGATCAATTCCTAAGGTAGCATTATTTGTTGCTGCAAAAAACTGATTATTAAAGTCATTGGTATTGTCCAGATTGACACCAACACTAAACTTTCTCCAAGGATTATCGTCGGTGCTTTTAAAAACAAATACTGCGCCTGCTTGACTAATGTCAAAGTTGTTATCTGTTGTGCTTCTTAAGGAATTAAAGTAAGTAGCATCATTTACTTTACTTGAATTTCCCAAAGTTCCCGCAACCTCGCTGTGTGCAAAAACGGCACCACTCGCTGGGTTTAATGAGGTGGCTGAGAAATCACCGCCTAAGGCTCCAAAAGCCCCGCTCATAGCTCTAAAACGAGCTGTTCCACTTAAATTTTCTTGACTAAACCGCAAAACATCACTTGAAGTTTGGGCGTAGGTTGTGCTGATAGCAATAGTAGCTATGATAGAGAAAAATATCTTTTTCATGTTTTAAATAGCAATGATCTTTAAAATGAGATTATGAACGTCCGCCTCTTCGTCCGCCGCTTGAGCGTCCTGAACTTCTTGATGAACTACGTCCAGAGCTTGAGCGTGCCGAACTTCTTGAAGAACTGCTGCTTCGCGAATATCCTGAACTACGTCTACTAGAAGAACTAGATCGTGTACCCGAACTTCTTCTGGAAGATGAACTACGAGAATAACCTGAGCTTCGTCTTGTTGATGAACTTCTTCTTGTTGCGCTATTTCCTGATGATCGACTAATGCCAGATGATCTTCTTGAAACACCACTATTAGAACGACTGTATGTTCCTGACGAGCGATTGCCCGCATATCCTGAACGTCTTGAAGCAATTGATGTGCCTCTTCTTCGTACTGAGCTGCTATTGTCTACACCCACACGACCACGTCTAGAAGCTGAGTTATAACTAGAACGTCTTGAAACACCGCTTCTATTACTTCTAACGGAATTCGCAACTCCTCTGCGTGTGTAAGCCGACCGTCGTCCTGTGTTATATGCTAAGCGGCTATTATTATATCGTCCAAATCGATTAAAGCGGCCATAGCCAAAACGATTTCCATAAAATCCACCGTAATATCCACCATAAAAACCAGGAGGACACCACCAGCCCCCGCCAAATGCCCAGCTATTACCCCAGCCCCATCCAGGGCCAAATCCGCCAAACCAAGGGTCATTCCATCCCCAGCCCCAGCCAACATTCCAAGGGTTGTAAAAACCACCACCCCAGCCAAAGCCAAAACGATTAAATCCACCTCCCCAGCCAAAGCCAGGTCCCCAATTGTTACCCCATACATTTATTGAGATGGAAGATGGGTTTTCACCCCAACCTACATTTTGGTTGTCACTATAACTTAAGCCGTCACCAGTAATTTGATCTGGGTCGTTAACACTTGAGTAAGATTCGATATCAGTAAATACAGAATCTTGTTCCATTTGCGCTGCAGCTATTTCATACTCATCAGCTTTGCGATCGAAGTAGTTTTGATATACCGATGTTTTTTCTTTTGGAGGCGCAACTTGTTGATTTTGTTGTACTGTTCTTTTTCTAGCTTGTGTGTCAGCAGAAACATAAATACCATCATCATAATAAGATGATTGTTGGTAAGATCCACATGATGCTAAAAGAAGCATCATAGCCACTGTAAGAGCAGTATATATACTTTGTGTGTTCATAATGTAGTTGCGTTTCATAACTCCTTCGATTTTATTGTTGAACATTACAAATTTAGTTAGTTTTGCGCTACTAAATTTATATTTAACTAGGACACAAATTTTGTGCCAAACTACCGAAAAATGGCTAAGAAGTTAACGAAAAGAAGCGAAGATTATTCTAAATGGTATAATGAATTGGTAGTTCAAGCCGATTTGGCTGAGAATTCTGCAGTTCGCGGATGTATGGTGATCAAACCCTACGGATTTGCTATCTGGGAAAAAATGCAAGCAGAATTGGATAGAATGTTTAAGGAGACAGGGCATCAAAACGCCTATTTCCCATTATTTGTGCCTAAAAGCCTTTTCGAGGCTGAAGAGAAAAATGCCGAGGGTTTTGCAAAGGAGTGCGCTGTTGTAACGCATTATCGATTACAAAATGATCCTGATAATGAAGGTAAGCTTCGGGTTGATCCAGAAGCGAAACTTGAAGAGGAATTGGTAGTGCGTCCAACGAGCGAGGCTATTATATGGAATACCTACAAGGGGTGGATTCAATCCTATCGCGATCTACCTATTTTAGTAAACCAATGGGCAAATGTGGTGCGTTGGGAAATGAGGACACGTCTATTCTTGCGTACTTCGGAATTTTTGTGGCAAGAAGGGCATACGGCTCATGCTAATAAAGCCGAAGCAATCGCTGAAGCAGCACAGATGCAAGAAGTATATGCGACTTTTGCAGAAGAGTTTATGGCGATGCCGGTAATTAAAGGCGTGAAAACAGATAGCGAGCGTTTTGCCGGGGCTGAAGAAACCTACACCATTGAAGCACTAATGCAAGATGGTAAGGCGCTGCAAGCTGGAACATCTCATTTTTTAGGTCAGAATTTCGCAAAAGCATTTGATGTAAAGTTTGCAACGAAAGAAGGGAAACTAGATCACGTATGGGCGACCTCTTGGGGGGTGAGTACGCGGCTAATCGGTGGGCTTATTATGACGCATAGTGATGACCACGGATTAGTATTACCACCAAAATTAGCACCTATTCAAGTGGTTATTGTACCTATATATAAAAGTGAAGAGGAATTAAACCGAATTACTGAAGTTGCGAAAGAGCTTCAGCGCGACCTTCGAAATGTTGGGGTTAGTGTTAAGTTTGATAATCGAGATACCCATAAGCCTGGCTGGAAGTTTGCGCAGTATGAATTGCAAGGAGTACCATTGCGAATTGGTATCGGACCAAAGGATCTAGAAAAGCGCACTGTAGAGTTGGCAAGACGTGACACCTTAACAAAGGAATTTGTTGCCAAGGATGAGGTAGTAAATAAAGTAAAAGATCTTTTAGTAGAAATTCAAAATACACTTCATGAAAGAGCATTAGACTTTAGAAATAATCATATTACTAAAGTAGATACGTTTGATGATTTTGAAAAGGTTATTAAAGAAAAAGGAGGCTTTGTATCTGCTCATTGGGATGGAACTGAAGAAACAGAAGATCGGATTAAAAAACGTACAAAAGCTACCATACGATGTATTCCGTTTGATGCTGATAACGAGACGGGTAGCTGCGTATTAACTGGTAAGCCATCACAACAACGAGTGTTATTTGCAAAGGCCTATTAATTCGTTTCAAAAAAGTGGTTTAAGCACTTGCGAATTTTGGAAATAGTTGTATTTTTGCACCCGCCTACCGAAATAGGGAATTCCTAATTTGGTATTTTGGCCCGTTCGTCTATCGGTTAGGACATCAGGTTTTCATCCTGGGAAGAGGGGTTCGATTCCCCTACGGGCTACTTACTCTAGTGCAGAGTCTTGAGTTTAGAGTTCTGAGTATTACTCTTAACTTATAACTCAATAACTCCTAACTAGAAATGGCCCGTTCGTCTATCGGTTAGGACATCAGGTTTTCATCCTGGGAAGAGGGGTTCGATTCCCCTACGGGCTACGAGTTTAATTCGGTTGCGAATTAAGAATAAAAAGAAAATAATAGTATTGTAATACCATAAATTATGGCAAATCATAAGTCAGCTTTAAAAAGAATACGTAGTAACGAAACGAGACGTTTGCGCAACAGATACCAGCACAAAACAACTCGTAACGCGATCAAGAAATTACGTGAAATCACTGAAAAGAAAGATGCAGAAGCACTATTTCCTTCAGTTGTTTCAATGATCGATAAGCTTGCTAAGCGTAATATTATTCACAATAATAAAGCGGCAAACTTAAAATCGAACTTAGCAAAGCACGTAGCAGCGCTTTAATAAGTTTTCTTTAAAGGATTTCAAAGCTCTTACTGCATTGCGGTAAGGGCTTTTTTTGTTTCTTATCATTTTCTCTTTTGGCCGGAAGTTGTTGCATCTATTTCTGCTATAATGAGATGCCCTAGTTCTGTTAATTGATTATATTGGTTAATTATCGTATCGAATTGCCACGCTGCCAAACTAATGACATTTCTGTAAGCGGGTTTGGCTGTATATTCAATGAATGCTTGGTCATATTCAGACTGAGGTGTAGCTTTTGTGGCTAACGAATCTAATGGCATAAATGCGGAAGCAAAAATAAGAGACCTATCAAACTGAGTATCGAGATAATTCTCTTGATGAACTGCATATTGATTATAGTTCCTCTCATTTTCTGCAATAATATCCACTAAGCCGTGATATTTACCCAAAAGTGAATCAAGTTTGGTATTGTTTATTTTACCATAATACTCTGAATTTTTCAATGATTCATATCCGCCTGAATTGGGTTTAAAATAAAAATCAACAAAAGCAGAGCCACTTATCTTGAACAAAAAAAGATTGTCATTTTCGGTCTTATTCAGGATACTATTACGTGCTTTTTTACAGGCGTCGGCAATTTGTTTTCTTCCTTTTTTTAATTCTTCCAGTTGTTCTATGTCTTCTTTTGTATGGGACTTTAGTTTTATCAAATATTCATTCAAAGAAATAGTATCTTTTTTCGACTGATTCCAATTATTTATCTGTATTGCGATCAAAATCCCTATTACAACCAGTACGATTTCTCCTAACGCATACTTCAGGTATTGAATTTTTTTATTGTCCAAAATTAGCTTTTGTCTTACCGTTCGAAAGAACTTCATAATGTGGTTCTAAATTGCTTACAACTAATACTTAACACTAATGAGTGTTATTTTTCTTTGTATAAAGATACCGCTTAAATCAAAATATTCTTTAAGAGCTATAATGCACTGCACTACTATTAATAAGGTGCTTTAAACGATGTCCACAGATTTTGGCTAATCCTCAAAAGTAAAAAATCCCATTTCAACATATGAAATGGGATTCTATTCGTAATTTATCTCGCAACCGCAAGTCTAATATCTCATATCCAACAGCGCAGCGATCTAATATCTATTATTGATTCATCGTCAATAAAAACTCTTCGTTATTTTTTGTTTGTCTAAATCGATCGTTAATGAATTCCATCGCTTCAACTGGGTTCATATCCGCAAGGTATTTACGCATAATCCACATACGTTGAATAGTAACTTCGTCTAACAGTAAGTCATCACGACGTGTACTTGATGAAGTAAGATCAATCGCCGGGAATATTCTTCTATTGGCAATCTTACGATCTAATTGAAGTTCCATATTACCAGTTCCTTTAAATTCTTCGAAGATTACTTCGTCCATTTTAGAACCTGTCTCAGTAAGTGCGGTAGCAATGATCGATAACGATCCGCCACCTTCAATATTACGAGCGGCACCGAAGAAACGCTTTGGCTTGTGCAGTGCATTCGCATCAACACCACCACTCAATATTTTACCTGATGCTGGTTGTACTGTATTATATGCCCTCGCTAAACGTGTAATTGAATCTAAAAGAATCACCACATCATGACCACATTCGACCAAACGTTTTGCTTTTTCTAAAACAATATTGGCAATTTTTACATGTTCATGTGCTTCCTTATCAAAAGTAGAAGCAATTACTTCACCACGAACATTGCGCTGCATGTCAGTTACCTCCTCAGGACGTTCATCAATAAGTAATATCATTTGGTAGACCTCTGGATGATTGGCAGCAATAGCATTGGCCACATCCTTTAGTAACATCGTTTTACCAGTTTTTGGTTGTGAAACGATCATACCACGTTGTCCTTTACCAATTGGCGAGAACAAATCCATAATTCTACTAGAAATAGTACTTTGTCTATCCGCTAAGTTGAATTTTTCTTGTGGAAATAATGGCGTTAAATGCTCAAATGAAACACGGTCTCGTACTACATTAGGATCAAGACCATTAATTTTTGATACTTTAATAAGTGGGAAATATTTTTCTCCTTCTTTAGGAGGTCTAACATTACCCAAAACGGTATCACCAGTTTTTAATCCGAACAAACGAATTTGAGATTGTGATACATAAATATCATCAGGAGAGGATAGGTAGTTATAATCAGAAGATCTTAAGAAGCCGTAACCATCTTGCATGATGTCTAGGACACCTTCACTTTCAATAATTCCGTCAAATTCAAAATCAGGATCGCGGTAACGGCTTCGTTCTTGTTTAGATTGCCCATTACCGGAATTCTTTTGATTCTGATGTTTGTTTTGGTTTTTATTCTGATGGCGGCTGTTTCCGCTATCTCTGTTGTCTCTATTATCTCTGCGATCTCTTTTCTGATTTTTATTTGAATCAGTATCTCTAGAAGAGTGCTCTTCTTTTTGTCTTGGCTTTGCGGCTTTTGCATCAGCCTGAGGTGCTTTTTGTTCCTCTTTAACTGGAGCAGCATCCTTAGATTCTTTACCGAGGTCAAGACTTACCTGTGCAGGTTCAGTCTTTTCAGTCTTTTCTCCTGCAGGTTTGTTTAATCTTTTTCTTTTTGGTTTTGCAGTATTCGGGCGCTCTGCTTTTTCAGTAGAACCACCTGTTTTTTCGCTGGGATTTGCAGCTTGTATGTCAAGAATTTGATAAACAAGATCAAGTTTTTTTAATGTGCGGTATTTGGGAACATTAAGATTTTTTGCAATTTCTTGCAACTCAGCAAGCTTTTTTTGCTTTAACTCTGAAATTTCGAACATGTAGTATTATAATAGTGTAATGTGTATTGTTTGATTTGAAATTTTATGACGGAAGAGTCAAAAAATTGATAGGATGTCGCAGCTAAAGACATTCGTGGCTGCGTTATTCATGCAATGATACAACAATATTTGGTAATTCAAAATTATTAGGTTCGATATCAACCGTTTTTTTAGTTAATATTAAGGTCAAAATGGGTTTCATATTTTAAATATTCATTTATTTTTGCAATCCTAAATGCATAACTTGTGCTACAGCGTATACAAACAGTATATTTATTAATCGTTTTATTAGTGATGGGAATAGGCCATTTATGGGTGCCTTTGTATACCAATGCTAATAATGAACAAGTTTTTGCGACTGATAGTATTTATATGCTAATCGCTTTTATAGCTAGTGCAGTATTGGCATTAATTAGCATATTTGCATTTAAAAAGAGACAAAACCAATTTGTGATAAACAGATTGAACATAATATTAAACGTTACTTTATTAGGGGTATTGGTGTATTGGTCACTAAGCATATCTGGAGAAACTCCGGTTTCTGAGAAAGGTATTGAGAAGCTTATTCCTTTTGGGTCTTTTTTGCCAATCGTTTCTATCGTTTTATTAGTATTGGCTAATAAGGCAATTAAAAAGGATGAGGATCTCGTAAAATCAGTTGATCGACTGCGATAAACCTATAATCTTAGTAGTATTAGTGCGTAAGCCCTGACTGGAGAGTCAGGGCTTTTTTGTTTTATAGATTTGAGATGGTTAAGGCTAAAGTTTACCTATTACTTAACTATCTCCACTTGCATTAATATATTATTTAATGGCCATTCCTGTTTATCGACGGGTTGGTTGGCAATTTTATCAACCACATTCATCCCCTTTGTTACGTAGCCAAATACTGTATGACTACCATCCAGGTGTGGTGAACCTTTGGCAGCTTGAACCACAAAAAATTCAAAGGGCGATGACAGTTTATGCGGATTATCATTTTCACTACTAGGCATGGAAACGGCTCCTCTACGATGTTTATGGTTTTTTCTAAATTCAGGAGGTAGCACATAACGACCAATATCCCTTCGTTTTCTACCAATTTTAGGATTATCAGAACTTCCTCCTTGTATAACAAAGCCCTTTGCAACTCTGTGGAACTGCGTATCGTTATAATAATTTTGTTTCGCTAAAAATATCATGTTGGCCCTATGATATGGAGTGTCATTATTCAACGTAATCTCAAAAGAACCAAATTCTGTCGTAACGCGGACTACACGTTCTTTATTTTCCCTTTCAAATTGCTGTAAAAATGGGATAATAGTTTCTTTGGAAACGATTGGCTCATTCGATTTTTTGACTTCGGTTTTTTCTTCGGCAATTGTCAGCGTATCGATCACCTCAGTCGCTGGAGTTTCTATGGGGGTTGTTTCTTTCTTTTTATTGCTACAGGCTGCTAATAAAAATAATAGTATTATTGTCAGGCGATACTGGTATTGCATGCTATGAAATTTGATTCTTTTAAAAAGTCCATCCCAAAAATAAAAAATCTCGACTTACCCGGTCGAGAAGCGCAGCTTAAAATGGCGCCGGCTCTTAGACGCGAAGAATTAGAGGCAATTGCTTCAAAATCTTTAAACCCAAAAAGGGCAGCTGTCATGTGTCTTTTTTATCCAAACGAGCACAATGAGACTTTTTTCATTTTAATCTTACGTAAGACCTATAAAGGGGTGCATAGCAATCAAGTGGGGTTTCCTGGCGGGAAAGTCGAGGATAAAGATATTGACCTTCAACATACCGCTTTGCGAGAAACGGAGGAAGAAATCGGGATTTCAACTGATAATATTCAAGTATATAAACAATGTTCGAATATTTATATTCCCCCGAGCAATTTTACAGTATTGCCTTTTATTGGAGTTTTAAATGAAACTCCGATTTTCACACCGCAAGAAAGCGAGGTAGAAGCCATTTTAGAAGTTGCATTATCCGATTTTTTATCCGACGAAAATGTAATCACTAAGACGCTTGAAACATCATACGCTCAACAAATAAAAGTACCTGCTTTTTTATTAAATGATCAAGTGGTTTGGGGCGCAACAGCTATGATGTTAAGTGAGATCAAACAACTGCTAAAAGAAATTTTATGACGGCAAACTTAATTTTGTTTGTAAATTTGCTGTTCGCTAAAACCTAAATGTAATTTATGGCCTTATTTAAAAGGAATCCTTTTGGGCACATACTTTTCCTTAAAAAATTTGTTATCCGACTCTTCGGTGTACTAACTCATGGTCGCTATCGAGGTTTTAATAAATTAGAAATAGAAGGTTCAGAAATCTTCAAGGACCTTCCTGAAAATGGAGTGCTTTTTGTTTCCAACCATCAAACATATTTTGCCGATGTGGTGGCAATGTTTCATGTTTTCAATGCTAGCTTAAGCGGTCGAGTAGATTCTATTAAAAACGTAGGGTACATTTGGCAACCTAAGATGAATATTTATTATGTAGCGGCCTTTGAAACGATGAAGTCTGGATTGCTTCCCAAGATATTGGCTTATGCCGGTGCTATTAGTGTATCGAGAACATGGCGCTCAGAAGGAAAAGATGTTAAGCGAGAGGTCAATACTCAGGATACGGAAAACGTTGGTATAGCTTTAAATGATGGTTGGGTAATCACTTTTCCACAAGGAACCACGAAACCATGGAAACCTATTAGAAAAGGTACAGCTCATATTATCAAACAATATAAGCCAATAGTGGTGCCAATTGTAATTGATGGCTTTAGAAGATCATTTGATAAGAAAGGTCTTCGTATAAAGAAAAAGGGTATTTTGCAGTCAATGGAAATTAAAGCACCGTTGGATATTGATTACGAAAGTGAAACAATCGAAGAGATCGTAGAAAAGCTAGAATACGCTATTGAACAGCATCCATCTTTTTTAAAGGTAATTCCTACCGAAGAAATTCAAGCCGAGGAAGAGTTGAATAAAACTCGGAAGTGGCAGTATTGATTTAGTATTCAGTTTACAGTAGTCAGACCGACCTTCAGGCCTTGCCTAAATATGGTTGCCTTTCAACACTTAAACCTCTAACTTTTTTATTTCCTTATAGTTCTTATTAAGATTTCTTAATAATAGCCCATAAATTAGTTGATATAGCAACCATATTACACCAATTATAAAGGTGGTGATAACTAGGATAATAGCGATTAAAACTAAATATGCAACTAAATGATTATTGTTTTCATATAATTCTAAAAAGATGGGAGAAACCGAAGAGGCTAAAAATAGACCAGTCATTACAAATACCCCTCCGGAAATCAAACTAACTGTAATATAATTTTTAACTGTCCGTCTTGCTACAATAATGTTTTTCATTAATGTTTTAGCATCATCATCTACACTAATTTTCTTGTAATTTTTATAAAATTTAATGGCGTAGTAGACAATAATTAAACAGGCTACACTTTCAAAAATAACTGGTAACCAACTATAGTCATGTTTACCATCATTAAGAATAAAATTCTCATTTGAATGTGATAATGACCAAATTGTTGAGACCACGCCAATCAATAGCTCGATAACACTTATATAAAATATCCACTTCACCTTAGAGGAGGATTTTTTATGGAGCATTTTATAAATATCGTCTTGAGAAACTTGCGGATCTGTTCGCGTATTCCAATCTTTTTTTAGTAATTCTAATTCATCCATAGCATTACGGATTAAGTATTTTTTTAAGTTTGGTTTTGACTCGGTTCATCTTCACACGAGCATTAACCTCACTGATACCCATGGTATCTGATATTTCTTTATAATTTTTGTCTTCTAAATACAAAAAGACCAATGCCTTTTCAATATCATTTAATTGATGAATGGCTTGGTACATTAGTTTTAGTTGTTCCTCTTCAGTATTGTCATATTCCTGTGCTGAAAGTTTAAATTGAATCGTATCAATTTCTTGTGTTTTGATTCGCTTTTTGGACTTTCTGTATAGGGTAATAGCGGTGTTCAATCCTACACGATACATCCATGTACTAAACTTCGCATCCCCTCGAAATTTCGGAAAGGCTTTCCAAAGCTGTATAGTAATCTCTTGAAAAAGATCATTATGCGCACTGTAATTATTTGTGTAAATACGGCAAACCTTATGTATAATGTTTTGGTTTTCCTCCAGTAATTTCACAAAACTATGTTCATCTTCTTTTGTCACGCAGGCTAGTTAGTGTTATAACTATAAGTAGTCATTGTTTATACAACGTTACACTTTTTTTTAAATTATTTTTAACGTTCATGATATGATATTTAAAAAGCGATTTTACTTTTACACTATAAAGAACTTTGTATATGAATATACCACAAACTAGTTTTCCGAGAATTGTCATTATTGGCGGCGGATTTGCTGGAATTTCGCTAGCAAAAAAACTTGCAAAACAAGAAGTACAAGTGGTATTACTCGATAAACATAACTACCATACTTTTCAACCTTTATTATATCAAGTTTCAACCGGTGGGTTAGAGCCTGATTCTATAGCATACCCGATTAGAAAGGTAATAAAGGACTTTCCCAATTTTTATTTTCGCTTGGCTAGCGTGAATCATATCCAAACTGAAGATAATTTGATTCATACCAATATAGGAAGTCTAAAGTATGATCATCTAGTAATAGCTACGGGTTCTAAAACCAATTTTTTTGGTAATAAGCAGGTAGAAGCCAATAGTATGGCAATGAAAACGGTTCCTCAATCCCTTAATTTACGTAGTCTTATTCTCGAGAATTTTGAAGAAGCACTTTTGACTGATGATCTTAATGAACGCAACGCCTTAATGAGTTTTGTTATTGTTGGTGCTGGTCCTACAGGGGTCGAATTAGCTGGTGCTTTAGCCGAGATTAAAAAAGGGATATTGCCAAAAGACTATCCTGATCTCGATACACGTCAAGTACAAATTAACCTAGTTCAAAGTGGAGATAGAGTATTGCCTACAATGAGTGAAAAAGCCTCACTAAAGGCAGAGATGTTTCTTGAAAAATTGGGAGTGAATGTCTGGAAAAATACAAGAGTAACCGATTATGACGGTCGCACAGTAACCACTAATACAGATATAGAATTTAAGACCGCTACTATGGTTTGGGCTGCGGGAGTAAAAGCTGCCGATATTCCCGGAATTGATGCAACATGTTTGGTAGATAGATCATGCCGTATTAAAGTCGATTCGTTTAGCAAAGTACAAGGCTATGATAATATTTTTGCAGTGGGAGATGTCGCATTTATGGAAAACGAAATCTTTAAATATGGTCATCCTATGGTTGCGCAAGTCGCAATTCAACAAGGTAAGGCTCTAGGTGAAAATTTGGTAAAAATGATAAAGGGGGCAAAAATGATTCCTTTTGAATACAAGGATAAGGGTTCTATGGCGACAATAGGCCGGAATAAGGCAGTTGTCGATATGAAAAAACTGCGTTTCGGAGGTGTCTTTGCATGGTTTATTTGGATGTTTGTGCACCTATTTTTCTTAATAGGATTTAGAAATAGGATGGTTGTATTTATCAATTGGGTCTATAACTACGTTCGGTTTGATCGTGAGGCAAGATTAATTATTAGACCCTATAAACAGAAGAGCGCACGATAGCAAATTTCCTCTATTCTTTATGCTGGGTTGGAGAGAAAAGCTGTCTGCTATTGTCAAATAATAGTCCATTAATAATGAAGAAATTGCCTAATCCGTAAGTAAGCATTACCAAAGTTCTTTCGAAGGGCACAGATACATAAAAAACTCTAAAGGCAATAATACACTCCGATATTATAAAAAGTACTGCCCCTATAAAAACTAGGTAATAGCTCCTCTTGCTGGTAGTACCATATCGTATATAGGTAGTTTGCACCATATAAAATGCAATTACCATAAATATTAATACTGGAATAAGAAAAATACCTACGCCGTCGTATATGATTAACAATATGCTTATACAAACGCCAATAACCACTGCCCAATACGGAATGATTGCCTGAGTATTGTAAGTTACTTTAGAATAAAAAGCAATTAAGTACATAATATTGGCGGCCATAAACAATGTAAATCCTGCTGTAAAGGCAAAGAAGTTATCTATATATATTAATGCTATATCACCTAAGAGCATAAAAAATAGCGCCAATAAAATGGGATAGCGGTCAACCTTGCTAAACGATTTACTTTTGAGAAAGAAAAAAACCAATAAAGAACCAATAACGCATGGTTTGCTAAAAAAACGGTATGGAAGCGGATTTTCAAAGTTGGTGAAAATCACATCAGTAGAGAGTATAATAAGGAAGATAAAAGTAAATTTTTTATCCCAAGACATACCGGCTGGTTTTACTAGTTGCGAGGGCAAAATAGTAAAAACAACGATGTTGTAATTAACTTTTCTTTATGGGTTATGAACAGTTGTTGTAAACACTAAATAGTGGTTTACTTCGTTTGTTTTTCTTCTAGCATTCCCAAAACGATTAACAAATGCCCTAAACCATAACTTGCCATTTCTAGTGTATATTGGTAAGTAACAGGCATGTCAAATTTGTCAAATGCGATCAAACTTATTGAGTATAAATAAAATAGGGTGCCTATAAAGACAAAATAAAAACTACTATTGTTTACCATCTTATACCGCATTAATGCCACATTGGCCATGCTTACCATAATAATGAAAAAGATCATCATAGGCATTAAATACAGGTCAATACTGAGATACAAGTAAGATAGCATCACAAAAAAATATACTCCGCACAATATCCAAAATGGGATAAGTAATTTGAAATTAAAATCTGTGTTGGCTAAAAAGGCTTTGAAATAAAAAAAGTTGGCAACCATGAAAGCCACAAAACCAAGGTTAAAGAAAATATCATTTTCAAACGCCAAAAAGCAGAAGTCACCAATGATCAAAAGAACCAGTGCAACTAGTATTGGGTTTTTTACATCTTTCTCTAAAGATCGGCTATTAGAAATGTAATAAACTAACAATGATATAATTACTAGTGGCTTGCTGACAATACGGTAGCCAGCTAAGTGTTCATAGTTTTTAAAAACTAAGTCCACTGTCAAAATAAGTAAGAATAGCCCTATAAATGACCATTTTCGCTTCATATAGGTGCGTTAGTAAGGATAATTGGTCGAGTTAAAACTAACAAAAAAATAGGAGAATATAGAATATCATCGCACAAATAAATGTTGCTTGTACACTTATACAGTTCAGACCTTAATTTTTACAGTTTGGTCATATAAGTTGGTATTTAGATTGGTTTCAATGGACTTTTGAATCATCAATCAAAATAATCATAATGAAATCATTTTTAAGTTTAATGCTACTGGTTGTTACCAGTTTTTCTTTTTCCCAAGTTACTATAACTGGTACCGTTACTGATAAACGAATGGTTCCTATTGAAGGAGCTAACGTTTATTTAAAAGGAACCTACGATGGTAGTTCGACAATACAAGATGGAACTTTTAGTTTTACAACCAGCGAAGTTGGTACGCAGACGCTTGTGATATCTTATATATCATTCGAAACTTTTGAATTAGTTGCTGAAGTGAATACCATAACTGATGTAAAGATACAGCTCAAAGAGGCTATCAACACACTGACCGGGGTTACGCTTTCAGCGGGAACTTTTGAAGCGGGAGATAATTCAAAAGTATCTGTTTTAAAACCCTTAGATGTCGTAACTACTGCAAGTGCTTTAGGTGACTTCGTGGGTGCATTACAAACCTTACCTGGCACCTCTGCGGTTGCTGAGGATGGTCGGCTTTTTGTTCGTGGAGGAGGCGCAGAGGAAACACAGATATTTATAGATGGGGTACGCGTTTTTACCCCTTTTACACCAACATCAAATAACATTCCCACTAGAGGTAGATATTCACCTTTCCTGTTTAAAGGAATTAGTTTTTCTACTGGGGGTTATTCAGCTGAGTTCGGTCAGGCGCTTTCAGGAGTTCTTCAATTAAATACTATTGACGAGCCAGACCAAGATAAAACGGATATCTCTTTGATGACTGTTGGTGGTGGAGTAGGGCATACTAAAAAATGGAAAAATAATTCAGTGAGCGTCAATGCTTCCTATATCAATTTGGCTCCTTACATTTCGATAACACAAAGTAGGGATACATGGAATAAACCATATGAAGGGCTTGCGGGAGAAGCGGTGTTTCGTCAGAAATACGAGAATGGAATTTTAAAACTATATGCCGCTACCGACTATTCTAATTTCGATTTACTACAAGACAATATCAACTTTCCTGAAGGGTTTCGATTCTCATTAACAAACAGGAATTCCTATTTGAATGGAAGTTTGAAATACTTTTTTGATAATGATTGGACCTTACAAACGGGGCTAAGTTATACAAATGATAATACCAATATTTTAATTGATGAAGCTAAGGTGAAGGGCGATGAAAATTCCATTCATGTTAAGGCGAAGGTTAAGAAAGGTTTTACGAGTAAAGTAAAGCTTAGTTTTGGTACGGAGTATTTTATTACTCGTTTTAAAGAAAAATTTTCTGATCCTAATGCAAGTTTTACAACATCATTTGAAAATGACCTTTGGGGTAGTTTCGCCGAAGCCGATATATTTATTTCTAATGATTTTGCCTTTAAGCCCGGAATTAGAGCAGAGTATGCTCAAGATCAGGATAAGTGGTACGTGTCACCCAGATTGTCAGTAGCATATAAAACCGGAGATAGTTCGCAATTTTCATTGGCGTATGGTGATTTCTACCAAAACCCATTAAATGAATATCTAAAGCTCACCAATACCTTAGAAGCAGAAAAAGCAACACACTATTTGTTGAATTACCAATACAGCAAGGAAAGAAGAATTTTAAGGGCAGAACTATTTCATAAGGAATATGATAATCTGGTGAAGTTTGATGATGATTTTCCTATTGCTACTAGTAATTTCAACAATAATGGCGATGGTTATGCAACGGGATTAGATTTGTTTTGGCGCGATGGAAAATCAATTAAAAACTTCGAGTACTGGTTAAGCTATTCGTATTTAGATACAGAGCGCGATTACAGAAACTATCCGCAGCGAGCAATACCTAACTTTTCATCGGAACATAATATATCTTTAGTAGGTAAATGGTGGGTGGAAAAACTACGATCGCAGGTTGGTTTTAGCCATACATTTGCCACAGGAAGAACGTATACTGATCGAAATACCGATGAGTTTTTGGCAGCCAAAACAAAAAACTTTAATAGTCTTAGTATTAATTGGGCCTATTTGATAAGCCAGCAAAAAATATTATACTTCTCAATCAATAATGTTTTAGGAACAAGAAATGTTTTTGGATATGATTATGCTAATACACCAAATATGAATGGAGTTTTTGAAAGACAAGCACGACGACCCAATGCAGATCAATTCTTTTTTGTTGGTTTCTTCTGGACGATTAGCACCGATAAAAGTAGCAATCAGCTAGATAATTTATAAATACGATCAATGCACTGGTCTTTTTCGTTCCATTCTTCTTTTACAAAGTTGAATAAGCGATCAAGTATACGCACTGTAGCGACATTTTCCTTATCGGCATAGGCTACAAGTGTTTGAATATTCATTTTAGTAAATGCAATTTCTATAAGGGCTTTGGCTGCTTCGGTGCCAAAGCCTTTTTGCCAAAAAGCGGGTAAAAAGCGATAACCAATTTCCCATTCCTGTTTTTCATTTTCTACAATGGCACAAGTACCTATAAAACGATTTTCAAAATCAATCGCCCAAACCCAGAAGTTATTTTCTTTTTTGCTGTAGCAAGAAATAACATTGTTAAGGTCTTTCTCATTTTCTTCTTTTGAAAAAGCAAAACCAGTAACATGCTTCATGACATTGACATCACTCTGCATTTTGTGAAACAATATAAAATCATCTTTAGTCAATTGACGAATACTTAGACGTTTTGTTTGGAAAAAGGGTTTCATTAATAAAGATTGAAACAGTTCAGATCTTAAAATCTACAATTCGGTAAACAAGATTACAAAAACTTATGTTTTAGGAACATCTTTGAGTAAAGAAATCAAAATAAAACAAGATCATGAAAAAAGTAATACTGATTAGTTTCTTATTAATAGCGTTTTCAATAGGTCATGCACAAGAAGCAGGATCGATAAAGGTGAATGTCATCAATGCGTCTTCCGATGAGGGTAAAGTGCTAATCGGCCTATACGATTCTGAAGCTAGCTTTTTAAAGAAAACCTATAAAGGTACTATGGCAAAACCAGTGGATGGAAAATGTCAGGTAATTTTTAAGGATATTCCATATGGTGAATATGCGGTTTCTATTTTTCATGATGAAAATGATAATAACAAGCTGGATACTAATTTTATGGGAATTCCTAAGGAGGATAATGCATGTTCTAACCAGGCGAAAGGCTTTATGGGGCCACCCAAATACAAAGACGCTAAGTTCACTTTGGGTAAAGAGTCGATTACAATACCAATAAAACTTTAATCAGCAATCTAGTAGAAACAACAACTCAGTAAGCCGATATTACAATTCGGTAATTCACTTTGTGACGACTAACATATCCTTGCGAAGTTTGTAGTGTTCAATTAACCTTTTAAAATCAATTAAAAATGACCAGAATAGTAATTTTATTAGTCGCTTTAGCCTTAGGGAGCATTTCGCAAACGAATGCACAGTCTAAGTATGAACAAGGAATGAAAAAGGCTTTAGAACTTTGGGGAGCACAAAAACCATTTGAATCATCAAATATGTTTGAGCGTATTACTGAAGTGGAATCAGAAGAATGGTTACCGCATTATTACATAGCCATGATCAACGCTCTATATTCTTTTGGTGTGACGGACAAAGAAAAGCTTACCCTGCAGTTAGAAAGAGCTAAAAAACATATCGAAGAAGCTGAATTAATCTCGCCTAACAATCCTGAAATCCTGATTATTAAGGCAACGATTAATACTGCATGGATTGCATATGATGGAGCTACTTACGGAATGACATTGAGTATGAAGAATGCAGAATTATATAAAAAGGCATTTGAACTTGCACCAGAAAACCCAAGAGTTGTTTTATCTAAGGCTGAGTGGGATATGGGATCGGCTAAATACTTTGGTCAATCGACCGAACCTTATTGTAAAGACGTGGAACGTTCACTAGAACTTTTTGCTACCTTTAAAGCAGAAAGTACAATGCATCCTAGTTGGGGTAAAGACCGAGCAGAAGAAGTGCTAAAATCATGTAAATAATTATGACCTTAAAAACTTTTAGATCACATTTTTCCAAAGCTTTTTTTATTGGTGTAGGAGTTTTTGCCTTGAATTGGGTTATTAATTATATGAATGGTTATAGCTGGGATTGGGGAGGAGATATAAGTTATTTTTTTGGTGTCAAAGTAGAATACAACAAAGAAATAGTTTCCCGATTCATCATTAATCAAATATATTCAGTTGGGCTTTACATGGCTAATATGGTAGTCATTTTAGCATTAATCAAGCGGTATGGGAAGGAGCTCTTTACAAAAAAGCGTTTGGCAATAGCGATACCATTGTCAATAGTAGTGACTCTGATCACCATTTTTATACTTAATATCGCACTTTATGTAATTAGGCTGGATTATAGCTTTATCGAAGCGGTAAGGGCACAATCATTTAATGAATATTTATTTTCTATCATCGTTTCGACTACGATTACAATTATATTTTATTTCATTTTTTATCGTGATTCAAAAAGAAGCGAAAAGGTAAAAGAACAAAAAATTATTGCGCGTACTGCATCTGCTCAATTTGATGCTTTAAAGAACCAGTTAGATCCTCATTTCTTATTCAATAGTTTAAACGTATTGACAAGTTTGATACATGAAAACCCAGATCAAGCCGAACGTTTTACCACAGCGCTTTCAAAAGTATACAGATATGTACTCGAGCAAAAAAATAAGGAACTAGTAACAGTAGATGAAGAACTGAAGTTCGCGCGTTTATATATGTCTCTTATAAAAATGCGATTTGAAGACAGCATCATAATCGATATTCCTGAAAAAAGTAGCAATCCAGAAGCCAAAGTGGTGCCACTATCGCTACAACTATTATTAGAAAATGCTGTGAAGCATAATATAGTAACGCCATCAAAAAAACTCCATATTAAGATTTTTGAAAAGCAAGGTGTACTAATCATACAAAACAACCTGCAACCGAAACAAGTGGTAAAAAAGAGTAGTGGAGTTGGCTTAGAAAATATCAGACAGCGGTATGCACTGCTAACTGATAGAGAAGTAAAAATCAATCAATCAGCAACAGAATTTGCGGTAGCAATTCCTATGCTTACAAAACAACGAAAAGTCATGAAAACACAAGAAACATATTTAGAAGACAAAAAATATCAACGTGTTAAGGAGCGTGTGAAAGCTATTAAGGAATTTTATATTCATTTTGCAATTTACCTAATTATGGTACCATTTTTTATATGGATGAATTGGATTTCAACTAGTTTTCCCTGGGCGATTTTCCCAATTTTTGGTTGGGGTATTGGGGTTGCTGGACATGCTATGGAAGCATTTGGTTACAATCCCATTTTAGGTAAAAATTGGGAGCGAAAGAAGATAGAAGAATTGATGAATGACAATGATTTTTAGGCGTTCTTACAATTCGGTGTTCAAAACTGACAATTGGTCAAACTAACTTTGAAAATGTTTTATGATTATGCGAATTTAGTACTGTAATCAAAAAACGAGCTAAGATGATAGCAATGAAAAATTTAGGAGAAGAGAACAAATATATTCGAGCAAAAGAACGCGTGGCGAAATTGAAAAAGTTCTATGGAAAACTTGGAACTTACTTAATATTCATGGTGTTTTTTGCAGCCATAAATTATTACACAAATGAATTTAGAAACCCTTGGTTTTTGTGGGTAGCAGGATTTTGGGGACTTGGAGTTGCAATTGATGCCGGAAAGACATTTGGAGCCGAAATGATATTTGGTAGAAACTGGGAAGAGCGCAAAATCAAGGAATTGATGAATGAGGATGAAAATGTAGATACTAGGAAAAAAGAATCCGATTCTAAGAGAAGAGAAACTGATGTAAAGCGAAAGGATAGCGAACGTAACTGGTGGGAATAATGGAGTTGATAGAGGAAAGGCTTACGCAGCAAAAAGTTGATCGCACATTAGTAAGAGTTAAGGCAATAAAAGGTTTTTATACACATTTTATGGTGTATTTATTGAATAACTCCGTATTACTTGGGGTTAACTATTGGATGGATACGAACGGATATTTTGGTCTTAATCATTACGGAATAGGATACTGGATCGCTCCACTAGCTTGGGGTATTGGCCTAATAATGCATTACATATATGTATTTAAGTTGTCTAAATGGGAAGATCGAAAAATTAAAGATCTAATGAATAAAGAAACCTTTGTTGAATAAACAAAGAGTTCAATAAACTAAAGTATTATGGATAATTATAATAAAAAATTAGAGCGCGCAGAAAAGCGCGTCAAGGATATAAAGGGTTTTTATTCCCATGCAGTGGTCTATGTTTTAGTCAATATATTTATTGCTGTGGCACACTATATTGTGGAACATCGATTTGTGCCAGATGAGGATTTATCAGGTTGGAGTTATTTGACAACTCCTATTGGTTGGGGTATTGGATTGCTTGTTCACGGGTTATGGGTTTTTGGTTTAGGTGGGACCAACTTTTTGAGAAGTTGGGAAAAACGCAAGATAGACCAGTTAATGAAAGAGGAAAAAGAAGAGTTTGAGAACTTTAAAAGATTTGAATAAGAACAACTAATGTTAATCACTATTAAACCATTGAAACCAACCAAAATATTTATTGTACTTGTTCTGCTAAGTACAGTAACTTTCTTGAAAGCACAAGATCATTTTGTTGTAAAAAACGCTACTGTTTTTACCGGAGATGAGGTTATTAAAAAAACTTCGGTATTGGTCGAAAACGGCATGATCACCAAGATCAAGAAACGAATTAAAACAGATTTACCAGTCATAGATGGTGATGGAAAGTTTTTAATGCCGGGAATGACCAATACACATGTTCATGCCTGGATGCCTGCACTGTTAAACGAAGCAGCCAAAGCAGGTGTTCTTAATGTTCTTGATATGGCTGGAGCTGAAACTTTTCAGCAAATGATGAAAAACTTTAAACACAGCACCAATTACGCTCGTTATCGCGTTGCAGGTTATGCTGCTACTGCGCCAGAAGGACATGGTACGCAATTTGGCTTTCCCGTTCCAACTTTAGAAAAGCCAGAAGATGCAAAGCAATGGGTCGCTGATCGCGTCAAGGCTAAGGTAGATCATATTAAAATTATTGTAGAGCCATGGCGTGCAACTTTAAATCATGAAACGGTCGCTGCTATTATAAAAGAAGCAAAAAGTCATGATAAGAAAGTAGTGGTTCATGTTTCTAAAATGAAAGACGGTTACAAAGTGTTTCGGTCGGGTGCTGATGGTCTAGTACATATCTGGAGAGATGAAAAAATGAGTGATGGGCAGATCGCAGAATTAGCTAACGGCGATTTCTTCGTAATACCAACAATCTTGGTTGGTTATAAAGCAGTAACGGCAATGGCAAAGAAAACGGAGGAAGTTGCCTTAAAAAAACTAGCCTGGTATAAAGAAGAGGTAAAACGATTATACGATGCAGGAATACCCATTTTAGCAGGAACAGATCCTCCTAATGCGGGAATTAATATGGGAACGGACCTATACAAAGAGATCATCTTTTTCTCTGAGGCCGGTATCCCAAATATAGATGCACTTCGGTCAGCGACGTCATTGCCCGCGGATAAGTTTGAAATGGATAAACTAGGTTATATAAAAGAAGGTTTTATTGCCGATATGATCATGTTAGATGGCAATCCGATGAAGAATATAAAAGATATTGAGAAAATCAATACCATCTGGAAAGCTGGTAAAAAAGTAAAACGATAACAACTAACCACAATTCCATTTTCAAAATGTCTTTTTGGAATTTGGAATTTAAATTTTGGAATTTTAAATAATGAACGTACTTATTATTGAAGACGAAAAACCTGCTGCTAGACGATTAAACAGAATGCTTGAAAAGCTTGGGGTTAATGTCAGTCAAATGCTACATTCAGTTGAAGAATCGATCGACTGGTTTCAAAAAAACACCCACCCTGATCTGATTTTTTTAGATATTCAACTCAGCGATGGCTTGTCTTTTGAGATTTTTGATGCTGTTAAAGTGGATAGTTCAATTATTTTTACAACAGCTTTTGATGAGTATGCATTACAAGCTTTTAAACTAAATAGTGTCGATTATCTCTTAAAGCCAATTGATGATGAAGAGCTTTCTCATGCAGTAGAGCAGTTTAAATCTCAGGCTCCAAAAGACCAGAATGTCAAGCTTAACTTCGAGGATATCAAAAAGCTACTTAGCGCAAGTCCTGTTGAGCGTGATTATAAAAAACGATTTACTGTAAAAATTGGACAGCATTTAAAAATGATCGCTGTCGATGAGATAGAGTGCTTTTATAGTGAAAATAAAGGGACCTACGCCCATACCGTTGATGGCCGAAACTATCTGCTGGATACAAGTCTTGAAAACCTGGAAAATGAGCTGGAACCGGCCACCTTTTTCCGAATAAGTCGAAAATTCTATATTAACATTAATGCAATTAAGGACATCATTTCATATACCAATAGTCGCTTACAATTGAAATTGAACAGCTATAAGGAGACAGAAGTTATTGTAGCTAGAGAAAGAGTAAAAGACTTTAAATTATGGTTAGAGTAATTAGCTACGCATGATTCGAGATATGGTTTAACTGAAGGTTTTAAGAATGGAAAATTAAAAATTCCATACATTTAAGTATACTAAACCAACCAATCATGAATATTTTTAGAAAGATTATAGCTATAATTTTCGGGCTGTTCTTGCTTTTTGGAGCTTATAACCACATTGCAAACCCAGAGTTTTACGCACCAATGATTCCGGATTTTGTACCGGAAAATGTTGCCAATATATTAGCTGCAATTACCGAACTGGTAGTTGGTGTTTTGCTGATCATTCCAAAGTATCAGAAATGGGGAGGACTAGGTTTTGCTATACTGATGCTGATCTTCTTACCAATACATATTTGGGATTTAACAAAAGAAGCACCAGCCGTTGGTTCAAAAACTGCAGCTACAATTAGACTAGTTATCCAATTTATTGTTATTGCATTAGGGTGGTGGATTTATAAAGGGTCTAAAAAATAACTTCAGGAATGACTTGGGAAGAAAAATTGAAACTATATGACGCAATAGTCGATAAATGTCCTCGGTTTGAACGAAAAGGAAAATCGATGATCTATACCTCTGCCAATGGCTATATGTTTACACTGCTAAACAAAGCTGGTGAGGTCGGAATTCGTTTTTCAAAAGAAGTGCAAGAAAAATATTTAATGGAGTTAAATACTACACTCTATAAATCATATGGCGCTACTATGAAAGGCTATATACTTATTCCTGACGCTATGCTCAAAGATCATGATATTGTGGCGAAGTATATGAATGAAAGTTATGATTATGTCATGAGCCTAGAACCGAAGTAAGAATAGAATAACAACCAACCTAACACCAATAATTATGAAATTAGGAGCATTTTCCATCAGTTTAGCAGTTAAGGATATTCATATATCTAAGGAGTTTTATGAGAAACTAGGTTTTACCGTTTATGCTGGTCAAATTGAAAAGAATTATCTGATAATGAAAAACGAGGAACATCTGATCGGACTTTTTCAAGGTATGTTTGAAGGAAATATCATGACTTTTAATCCAGGATGGGATCAAAGTGCGAATAAACTGGAGTCCTTTGATGATGCCCGCGATATACAAAAGGAATTAAAATCGAAAGGAATAGAAGTTTCAAAAGATATTGAAGAGGGTACAAGCGGTCCAGCTAGTTTTACAATGACCGATCCAGATGGAAATGTAATCTTAATCGATCAGCACGTTTAACCTGGAAGGTTATGAGCAACGATCCTTGTAGGTTTATTTATTATCAGTAAAATGCCGTTTTCCTTTGGCTTGCGCCATTTTCTCCTGAAAAAATGCTTCCGATTGCCCTTTTGGGATTGATAAGGATTCCCATTTTGGGCCTAAAAGTTGCTTCCCAATAAATATCATTTGACCAACGTGATAGGCATAATGGTTAAGTTGTCTGTTAAGTGCCTCGATTACGGTGTGGCCTTCATTCCGAATATAAACCAGTTCCTCTAATTGACTATCCGTTAGCGGATCGATAGCATCGAAAACACACTGCCAACCTGCTTCCCAAACAACTAGTAAATGGGATTTATCTTTTATAGTGTCTTCAAATTCGGTATCTCGTTTTCGCCAGGTCTTTTCCCCATCTTCAGTTAAAAAATTAGTGAAACGCGACTTCATATTTCCGGCCATATGTTTGGCCAATAGCGCCACACTATTTGTATCGTCATTAGGTTGCCAATGCAGCTGTGTTTCATCGAGACGTTCGATTACTTTTTCACCTAACAACTTATAATACGCGAACTGTTTTTCAGCACTTGATAGATAACTGCTCATATAAGGGCTTTATAGTTTGATATTAGAGTAACCCAAGCCATCCGGTTCTTTACCCGCCGTAAGTCGACCAGAAACTTCCATTGTAGTAAGGTCGATAATAGTAATAATGTCGGCATTTGTATTTGCGACGAATGCTATTTTATTGTTCGGGTGAATAAGAATACCAACAGGAACTGGGCTCTTGTCAAAATCTTGAAATAGACGAGAAGCTTCTTTTTCCTCTACTGTAATATTCATTGAAATGGTTTTTAGCAGTTGCTTTGTCTTTGCATCAAACACATTGACATCGCCAGTTTGTGCGTTCGATACTAAGGCATATTTCCCGTCGGTTGTTGTTTTTACTCGTATCGGGAATTTCGTAGAAACGATCTCCTTTTTGGTCTCGAGCGTTTTTACATCAATAATAGAAACATTGTCGTTTGATCTATTGGTTATCCAAACCTCATTTCCATCAGCGGATAATGCAACTCCTTCAGCTCCTTTACCCGTTTTAAGTATGCTGTCTAGTTTATTCTTATCCAAATCGATTACCGAAACACTATTAGATCTTATATTGGCTACGAAAGCTCTATTCATTTTAGGCGAATATGCAACCATATGACTGGTTTCTTGGCTGGTGTCTATGGTTTTCATAACACGTCCAAGGTTGATATTGACCTGAATTAATTTTTTACTGCCTTCACATGTCACCAATACGTTGCCAGTATTTATAAACTCAATCCCATGTGGTGCCTTATACTCTAATAGAATGGTTTTAACTACCTTTTTATTAGCTATATCAATAACTGTTAATGATTTTCCTGGTTCGCTTCGGTCACCATAATTGGTGATAACCGCAGTTTTATGGTCGGGCGAAATAGCTACCTCATGCGGCCCTATTCCTGTTGGTATTGTGGCCTTACTTTTTTGAGTTTGTAGATCAATAAGATCGACTGTATGATCGGATTTATTGAGTACAACTAAGGTGCCTTCTTGAGCTTTGGCAATAAAGGTGGACAATAAAAGGACTAAAATGATTAATCTTCGCATTTTATGAATCGGTTGGTGTTTCAAAATCAATACTCAATGAATTAACGCAATAGCGTTGTCCGGTATTCGTTGGTCCATCATTAAAAACGTGACCAAGATGACTTCCGCAATTAGCACATACAATTTCGGTGCGAATCATGCCGTGTGTAGTGTCTCGAATATATTCAACTGTACCTTCAATTGATTCATCGAAACTAGGCCAACCACAGCCACTGTCAAATTTGCTATCGCTTTCAAATAGTTTGGTGTCGCAGCCTTTACAGGAATAGGTGCCAGCATCATAATGCGAGTTATATTTTCCTGTAAAAGGGCGTTCGGTTCCTTTTTTTCGTAATACGGAATATTCCTCAGCGTTTAGCTGTTGTTTCCATTCTTCTTCTGTTTTTTGAACAGGATATTTCTCGTTACTCATCTTTTTCTGGAATAAATTTTAGCGCCGCGCCGTTAATACAGTGTCTTTTTCCCGTCGTTGCTCTTGGTCCGTCATTAAAAACATGACCCAAATGCCCTCCACAGGTAGCACAATGTTCTTCAGTCCGAGCATAACCTACTTTATAATCGGTATCATAGGCAACATTACCTTCAATTTCTTGATCAAAACTTGGCCACCCGGTACCAGATTTAAATTTGTTTTCACTTTTAAATAATGGGGTAGCGCAAGCAGCACATACATAGGTGCCTTTTTCTTTATTGTCTAGCAATTCGCTCGTAAAAGGACGTTCAGTTCCCGCTTTACGTAGAATGTAATACTGTTTATCGGTTAAAGCAGCCTTCCATTCTGCATCAGTTTTGGTAACAGCATAAACGATCTCTTCTTTAGCCTGTGTAGTATCCTTCTTTTGTGCATTCCCATTACATCCGAATAAGAAAAGGCTAAGAAGTACTAATAAAGATGATTTTTTCATATATCAATTTTAATTAAAAAAGTCTATTCTAAAGTGTCATAAAGATACTTAGAATAGACTTGATTTATGTAAAAACCTTACGGTCTTAATTGTTTATTTGCGCGTGGATTGCTTAAAAAGTAATCTCTTTGATCTTAGATTCCTCCATATTGATAGAATTTAATGTCTTTCCTAAAGTATCTGGATCAATTCGTCCACTGGATATTTCATCAGCTGGTATTACAGCAATTCTAAAAATTTGATTATCAGTATCTCCTGCAGGAAGAGTTGATAGGTCGAAATCTGATTCTAAGAAAATATCGACATCAATAAATGTATGCTCATAGTTATACTGCAATAAGCCTTGATCGATTATTCTTGTTTGTGGCAATAACCTCCAGAGATCGGCAGTACTTCCATCAGTAAGATCTACTTCATCAAAAAGTAGGTAAACCAAAACAACATCTGTCTCAAAAACCTCGATAGATTGAGGGAACTCATAAAAAATGCGATAATCATTTGCTGCGTTAAAGGTACCTTCAATTTCAATAATTTGTCCAGTTACATTAACTCCGTCAAGCCCATTTACTCCATCTCGCCCATCAAGCCCATCGAAACCTGGAGGTCCTTCTGGTCCTTCGCATGAAACAAATAATATTACTGAAAGGGCAAATACTGTTTTTAATACGTTCTTCATCTGATTGAATTTTAATATGATGATGAAGGTAAATCAATAACTATTCCAAAAATTATTTTTTGTAAAAAATAAAATGAATATGGGAAATGTTAAATACTATTCAGTTTTTGTAACTTTAACACAACCAATTATTAGTAATATGAAACGAGTAGTCACCTTAGCCATTGTTTTTTTCATAGTATCAGCATGTAAAACGAATCCGTTTACGGGAAAACAATATATTAGTATGTACGGAAATAATCAATTGTTTCCCATGGCTTTTCAGCAATACGATCAATTTTTAAATGAAAATAATGTTGTTACTGGCACAGAAGATTCCGAAATGATTAAGAGAGTAGGGCAACGTATGGCGATAGCTGCTGAGCGTTGGTTGAATGCGCTAGGACAGCAAGGTTATTTGACCGATTATCGATGGGAATATAATCTAGTTAATAATGACCAGTTAAATGCTTGGTGTATGCCAGGAGGTAAAATTGTTTTTTATACAGGAATATTGCCTGTAACCCAAACCGAAACTGGAGTGGCAGTGGTCATGGGACATGAAATAGCTCATGCACTTGCCAATCACGGCGCACAGCGAATGACTGCTGGTACCGGGCAGCAATTACTTGGAGTTGCAGGAAATGTTGCTTTTGCTAAGAATGAAAAAAACCGACAATTATTTAATCAAGTATACGGTGTAGGAAGCCAGGTAGGGTTTATGTTACCCTTTAGTCGAAGCCATGAAAGTGAAGCCGATGCTATTGGTCTTACCTTAATGGCAATTGCTGGCTATAATCCTGATGAAGGTGCGGAATTATGGAGACGTATGAAGGCAAAAAGCGGAGGACAAGCGCCACCAGAAATTTTGAGCACGCATCCAAGTAGTGATTCACGTATTGCTAATTTGACTGCTTTAGCACCTCAAGCTAAGGCAGAGGCTAAAAAGTTTGGGGTAACAACCTTTAGAAGTAATTAGAATTAGTATTTAAGTGCTTTATCAGATTAGTTGGTGCTAGCATTAAAAATTGACTTATATTGTTTGGCAACTAGATAACAAACAAAATACTTTATGCCTTCTTTAGAAAAGGGGAGTAAAAAACTGCTGCATGCTTGGGCGTTTTTTGACTGGTCTATTTCAGTTTATAACCTCATTATTTCTTCTGCTATTTTTCCGATTTTTTATGGTGCTTTATTTCGCGATGCTGGCATTGATAAAATAGCAGTATTTGGAGGGATGATCGAAAGAGCTCCGCTAATAAGTTATGTTACTGCGGCGGCATTTCTTGTTGTTTCATTTATTACACCATTATTAGCGGGAATTGCCGATTATATTGGGAATAAACGCGGCTTTATGAAGTTCTTTACCTATCTGGGTGCATTGTCCTGTATCGGGCTTTATTTCTTTTCTTTAGAATATATCTACTTCGGCTTACTCTGTTATTTTTTGGCATTAGTTGGTTTTTGGACCAGTTTTGCATTTTACAATTCGTATTTACCTGACATTGCTTACCCTGAACAACATGATGCTTTAAGTGCGAAAGGATATTCTTTAGGATATATAGGTAGTGTGATTTTGCTATTGGTCAACCTGGTAATGATCTTAAAGTTTGAATTGTTTGGTTTTGAAAGTGCCGCGGCACCAACACAAATCTCCTTTATTATGGTGGGATTATGGTGGATGGGATTTGCGCAATACACTTTTAAACATATGCCAAAAGGCACCAAATCAGAAGGTTCATTAAACAACGTACTGTTTAATGGCTTTAAAGAGTTAAAAATGGTCTACAATTCTCTTACTGATGACATTAGATTGAAAAGATACCTAGTAGCGTTTTTTATATATAGTATGGCTGTTCAAACGGTTATGCTGGTGGCGACTTACTTTGGTGAAGAAGATATTAATTGGGGATCAGGTGATGAGCGAACGCAGGGCCTTATTGTAAGTATTTTACTAATTCAGTTGGTAGCTATCATTGGCGCAACATTGACTTCAAAACTATCAGAACGAATCGGAAATATCCAAACATTGATTTATGTGAATATGGTCTGGATAGGTATATGTATTGCGGGATATTTCGTGACTACACCATTAGATTTTTATATGACTGCAGGAGTTGTTGGTTTGGTTATGGGAGGAATTCAAGCACTTTCGAGGTCTACATACTCTAAATTTTTGCCAGAAACCGAGGACACTACTTCTTTCTTTAGTTTTTATGATGTGGCCGAAAAAATCGGAATTGTGATCGGTATGTTACTATATGGTATTGTGGCCCAAATAACGGGTTCGATGCGAAATTCGATTATCTTTTTGGGATTATTCTTCTTGATTGGGATGCTATTACTTTTTAGAGTTCCAAGACAAGTAAAAGCATAAAAAACCCTGTTTTGCCTCAAAAAACAGGGTTTCGGTAAAGTATTTTATGATTGGTTTACTCCCTAATACGTTTTAATAACGCAGGTATTGATTGATGATTGTATTGATTGATGAAAATAACTGTCTGTTCGAGTGTTTTTTATGAGGCACGAAAGAAAAAATGTATCGAGAACCTAGTCAATCAGCAGATTTAAAATGATCTCGATACATTTTTAATTTAACTATCGTTAAACTAAAAACACTCGATCTGACATATTGTTAATTAGCTCTTTCAATATCTCCAGAACCTGTTACTTTACTGTCTTCTTTTTTCGGGTTTCCTGAATACCTAATATCTCCTGAACCTGTAATTCTAGCGGTTAGGTAGCCATCACAATGAGCTCTAATGTCACCAGAACCCGTTACTTTTGCGCTTACATCTTGCGCTTTTACACTAAAGGCGTGAATGTCTCCTGATCCAGTAACGAAATACTCAGCATCATTAGTAGCACCATTTAGTCTTAGGTCTCCTGACCCGGTTACTTTTCCTTCAAGTGAATTGACATCTAATTCTAGATTAACATCACCTGAACCAGAAACACTTGTTTTAAAGTTAGCTGCTTTAATCACAGCCTTACTCACCACATCACCTGAACCTGATAAGGTTACCATATCTAGATCTTCAAAAGGAACAGTAATTTTTATCCCTTTATTCCATGTAGGTCTTAGGTTAACTCCTTTTTCTACATATATTTTAAGTGAAGAACCATTCACCTCAGTCATTATGTGTTCCATAAAGTTCGACTCGGCTTCTACGGTAATCTTACCTTCATTACCAGAAACTAATTCTACATCAAAAAAGCCTGCAACCCTTACTTGGTCATAATCAGATGTGTTACGGGTTTCCGTTTTCACATCCCCATTTCCTTTTACTTTATTATTGCCCCACCATTGAGCGTTTGCTGTTGTTATTGCCAGTGCGAAAGCTGCACAAAATAAGATTGATTTTTTCATTGTATTGTTATTTGATTGTTGTTATTGTCTTTCGAAACGAACACTTCCGTATTCCGAATTTATTGTTATTGTATTACCACTTCCTTTTTTTCCGTAGTATCCTTCATAGTATTTATCGCTGCTTTTAACCACTTTACGAGAGAACTCAAAATCATCATCTCCACCAAGTCCAGCATATTCTAAATTGATCTCAAAATCAAAATAATAATCAGAAACATGTCCTATTTTTATTCCGGTATAATCTGATCTAATATCGATGCTTCCGGCATCGCTGTCCATTTTTTCAATTCGAACAGATCCGTAATCAGATCTAATGCTAACATCACCATGAACTGTTCCTAGTCGAGTTGTTAAATAATCCCCATTACCTTTAAAATCTCCTACATTTTTCACTTTCAAAGAACCGTAATCGCAATTATAGTCAACGTTTTTAGCTTGTTCTATAGTAGAAGATGTGTAATCTGCATTAATAACCAGAGACTCCGTTTTGTCTAATGTAAATCCAGAATAATCGGCGCTGATCTTCCCACTTTTCATATATCCGATAGTGGACTTAGAGGTGTAATCAAAGTTTAAATAATTGCCATCTGCCATAAGATCACCGAGGGTGATTTTACCATAATCACAGTTAATAGTTGCTACACCTTCCAGTCTATCTAAACTAATACTTCCATAGTCATTATTAAGATTTGCATTGTTAGTAACTGGCATTTTAACGGTATAGTTAATTTGCATGTTTACATTGTTGTTCTTAGCCCATTTCCACCATGAACTACTTTTATCCTTATTGAATATTGTACGAGCAGATACTAGACTGTTGGTAGCCTCAAAATTAACGTCGATCTCTTCAAGTTTACGCTGTACCTTTTCTTCGTTATTACCGTTTGTTTTTACATGCACTTCAATAACGATACGATTTTCATCCCATGAAGTAACATTTACATGGCCGTAGCTGTTATTAACCTTTAAAGTAGCATTCGCACTAACGGTAAACTCTTTTTTTATCTTTTTTTCCTTAGTGTATTTTCCTTTCCAGCCACCATTATGAGCAATGGCAAATACTGGTATCAGTAGAGCGATAAGGAATGATTTAAATAATTGTGTTCTCATTTTCAAAATTGTTAAGGTTTTTTACCGCTTCAATTTGTTCTAATACATTTTCAAGCAGTTCTATTCTATTTTTTAGGTTGCTTATCATTGCACTTATAATGCGTCTGTCGGCACCATTGTCAATAATATCTTGGCTTAGCAGGCTGTAATCGCTTTCTAATAGTTTTAGTTGTTCTTTTGCGTCATCAAATATTTGCTGAGTGCGTTCATCTACAGTACCTTCAATTTTTTCTAATTCTTCATTGATTAAAGAAGTGAAATAAATCTCGGTTTGCTGCATTTCTGGTGATACTTCTGCAAGGTCAGCTTCGGTATTTGTATTCTGTAAGCCAAAATACAATCCAAATACTATTACGAAAGAAGCAGCTATAAGAAATGGCTTTTTCCAATTTAACCGTCTTACTTTAATTTCTTCTTCTTCGCCAGCGGTACTGTTTTCGTCTAAACCTTTCAGTTTATCAAAAAACCGTTGCTGGTGACCATCTTTAGGATCTTCTATATCGAAGTCACCTTTAAGATTGTCAAAAAGTTCATTCATGTTATCATCTAAACGCATACTTCAACTAATTTTTTTCGCAAACTTTCTTTGGCTCTAGAGATCGTTGTGCGACAGTTAGCATAACTAATATTCATTATTGTACTAATTTCTTCGTAATCATAGCCTTCAATTAAATGTAAGGTCAAAGAAACTCGGTAATTATCTTTCAGCTTGTTCATGGTTTCCAATACTTTTTGAGCCTTCAAGCTTGTTATCATGTCATCCGAAGCAACGCCCTCGTTATCTTCGACCTTTTGCATTACATTGTCATCTAAAGACACTTTTTGGTGCTTTTTTTGTTTGTTGTAATGGTAAATACTGTTGTTTATTACAATGCGCTTTAACCAGGCTCCGAATGTAACTTCTCCTTTAAAAGATGCAAGCTTTGTAAACGCGTTTAAAAATGATTCTTGCATTACATCTTCGGCCTCTTCGACGTCTTTTACAATTCGCACAGCGGTATTATACATCGCTTTATAATAGCGGTTGTATATTTCCATTTGTGCGGATTGATTACCCGTCATGCACAATGGCAATAATTGCTCAATATTTAACTTTTGTTGGCTCAAAAAGTTTGGTTATTTGTTAATAAAGATGAATTGTTTTTTGCTTTGTTACAGTTTCCAATAGAAAAAAGAATATTTAAAGATAATTATATCATTATCAATAGGGCAAACAAGCCTCCTTGTTAATTTAAACAACTGATAATATGTGTGTTACGTGATTTTTACCAAAATATTTTTATTTGTCAGATGAAATGGGTCAGTTTCTATTTGGCACAGCCTTTGCCTATTATAAGAAGGTTTGGTAAGCGTGTGTATTGAATATGCCTGTTTTGAAAGCTTTAACCAAACAAGAGACTAATTTTATAAAATGAAAAAGCCATAGATATTAATGACATTATGGCTTATATGAAGATATGAGTAAATCAAAATTTTTAAGTATTGACAGTTTGTCATTTCAATCTATAGAAGAAGAGGCGGATTTAATTCCATTAATGACTCCAGAGGATGAAGAGGAAATAAATAGACAAGAATTACCTGAAACCTTACCGATTTTACCTTTGCGGAATACCGTGCTTTTTCCAGGAGTTGTAATACCTATTACCGCTGGTCGTGATAAGTCGATTAAGTTGATAAAGGATGCAAATAACGGTAGTAAACTAATAGGTGTAGTATCTCAAAAGGACGAAAGTATTGAAGATCCTTCTCCTAAAGATATTAATACACTTGGAACTGTAGCGCAAATACTTCGCGTACTAAAAATGCCTGATGGTAATACCACAGTAATTATACAAGGTAAAAAGCGATTTGAAGTTGCTGAGGTATTAACTGAAGAGCCTTATTTAACAGCAACCGTGCGCGAAGTTGAAGAAACGCGTCCAGAAAAGGACAATGAGGAGTTCGCTGCGATCATTGAATCTATAAAAGATCTAGCTTTAGAGATAATTAAAGAGAGTCCAAACATTCCTAGTGAGGCTTCTTTTGCAATTAAGAATATTGAAAGTAATAGTTTTTTAGTCAATTTCGTTAGCTCGAATATGAGCTTGTCAGTTGCTGAGAAACAAGAAATTCTTGGTATTTCCGACCTAAAGGAGCGCGCGTTAACGACTTTAAAGCACATGAATACCGAGTACCAAAAATTGGAATTGAAACAAGATATCCAGTCGAAGGTACGATCGGACATGGATCAACAACAGCGTGAGTATTTCTTGCATCAGCAGATGAAAACCATTCAAGAAGAATTAGGCGGGGTGAGCAATGAGCAAGATTTTGAAGAAATGCGAAAGCGCGCTAAGAAAAAGAAATGGGATGCAAAAGTAAAGGAACATTTTACAAAAGAACTTGCAAAAATGCAACGCATGAATCCGCAAGTTGCAGAGTATTCCATACAGCGTAATTATTTAGACCTATTTCTTGATTTGCCTTGGAACGAGTTTTCTAAAGATCAATTTGACTTAAAACGCGCTCAAAAAATACTAGATCGTGATCACTATGGTCTTGAGGATGTAAAAAGACGAATTATTGAATATCTAGCGGTTATCAAACTGCGTAACGATATGAAATCACCTATTTTATGTTTATATGGACCTCCAGGAGTAGGGAAAACGTCATTGGGTAAATCAGTTGCAGAAGCCTTAGGTCGTGAATACGTGCGTATTTCATTAGGTGGACTTCGTGATGAAGCAGAGATTCGTGGTCATAGAAAAACATATATTGGTGCTATGCCAGGTCGAATTGTTCAAAGTTTGAAAAAGGCCGGGACATCTAATCCCGTTTTCGTTTTAGATGAGATTGATAAATTATCTTCAAGTCATCAGGGCGATCCGTCGTCAGCTATGTTAGAGGTCTTAGACCCAGAACAGAACACTGAATTTTACGATAACTTCCTGGAAATGGGTTATGACCTGTCTAAAGTTATGTTCATAGCTACTGCAAATAGTCTTGGCACAATTCAGCCAGCATTGCGCGATCGTATGGAGATCATAAATGTAACAGGTTATACGATAGAAGAAAAAGTAGAGATCGCAAAACAGCATTTACTTCCTAAGCAGATAACCGAGCATGGTTTGACTAAAAAAGACATTAAGCTGGGCAAAAAACAGCTAGAAAAAATTGTCGAAGGCTATACTCGAGAAAGTGGTGTTCGTGGACTAGAAAAGCAAATCGCTAAAATGGTGCGCTATGCTGCGAAAAACATCGCAATGGAGGAGGAGTATGACATCAAAATATCTGACGAAGTTGTAGAAGAAGTATTAGGGCCACCACGACTGGAGCGCGACAAATATGAAAATAATGATGTAGCTGGAGTTGTAACCGGACTTGCTTGGACAAGCGTTGGCGGTGATATTCTGTTTATAGAGTCTATTCTTTCAAAAGGAAAAGGAAACCTTAGTATCACGGGTAACCTAGGTAAGGTTATGAAAGAATCAGCTACCATAGCGATGGAATATATTAAAGCAAATGCATCCCAACTAGGAATTAATCCAGATGTGTTTGATAAGTATAATGTGCATATTCACGTGCCGGAGGGAGCGACTCCTAAAGACGGTCCAAGCGCTGGTATTACTATGCTGACTTCACTAGTTTCATTATTTACACAGAAAAAGGTAAAGAAAAGCCTTGCGATGACTGGAGAAATCACGCTAAGAGGTAAAGTTCTTCCTGTAGGGGGAATTAAAGAAAAGATTCTTGCAGCAAAAAGAGCGCGCATTAAAGAAATTTTACTTTGTGCTGATAATAAAAAGGATGTCGAAGAGATCAAACCTGATTATTTAAAAGGCTTGACTTTCCACTATGTCAATGATATGAGTCAAGTATTGGATTTAGCATTGACCAATGAAAAGGTAAAGAATGCTAAGACGCTTTAAAGTAATTTATTGAAAGTCTCCTCTTGAGGAGAGATTTAAAGGGGTGTTCTACCTTTAGAAAATCAAAGTTTACTTATATAATAAAACAAACACCCATCCCTAACCCTTCCCTCAAGGGAAGGGAACCGGTTGTTAAAAACAGAAATGCACTGTTGCTAACTATAATTACCAAGTAATAGCTATGCATTTGCGTCTACAAATAATTTTAAATTCCCCACCGTATTTTTTGTAATTTCAAAACCTGAAACAACATTATTACTTTATGTCCTCCATTACTATTGCCATTGACGGATATTCCAGTACTGGCAAAAGCACATTAGCTAAAAAACTTGCAAAGGCTCTTAATTATGTATATGTCGATACAGGTGCGATGTATCGCAGTGTAACCTTGGCTGCAATGCAAGCTGGAGCTATCAATAATGGTAAAATTGATCGAACCAAATTAAAGTCGCTCTTAAAGTCCGTCGAAATATCATTTCAGCTCAATGAAAAAACTGGAAATGGGGATGTTATCTTAAATGGTAAGAACGTAGAAGAAGAGATTCGTTCTCTGGAGGTATCTAAGAATGTAAGTAATGTTGCAGCAATTTCTGCTGTGAGAAAAAAGTTGGTAGAACAACAACAACAAATGGGAAAAGGCTTGGGTCTGGTAATGGATGGTCGTGATATTGGTACCGTTGTTTTTCCTAGTGCTGAAGTCAAGTTCTTTTTGACTGCATCTCCAGAAAAAAGAGCTACCCGACGTTATAAAGAATTACTGGATAGGGGTGATAATGTAAAATATGCAGACGTTCTTAAAAATGTGCAAGACCGAGATTATATCGACTCGCACAGGGAGGATTCGCCTCTTAAAAAAGCCAACGATGCCATTGAGATTGATAATAGCGATATGGGATTAGAAGAGCAGTTAGAACGGATGCTTAGTTATACGAAAGATGTTATTGAGCTCCAATAAGTTTTTTATCAAAATAAATTATAATAGAAAAACGCCACTCCTAAAAAAGAGTGACGTTTTCATATTTCGTATTTCTACTTTCCGATTTATAAATTCGGAATTACTAATTCTTGATCAGGATGAATAACATCTGGATTTTTAAGAATGTTCGTATTGGCTGCAAAAATTTGTTTGTACTTCATAGCATCTCCATAATAGTGCTTAGCTATTTTTCCTAAAGTCTCTCCTGATTTTACCGTGTGGCGTGCATAAACGCTAGTATCTTCAACAGAAATATTCGCTTGAATATCTGATGGCGACTCACCACCAATTTCTTTTATTTTATCCCAGATCTGATTTTTTTCATATTGATTCGTAGCTGTACCTTTTATTTTTAACACACCGCCTTCTTCATTAACAGCACCATCTTTGATACCTAATTGTTCTCCTAGATTTAGTACTTCTTGATATTTGGCTTTTGCACTCATAGTTTAAATTTTAATGGGTTTTTATTATTACTGTTAAAGATACGTTTTTTTAAAAAGTCTTAAAAATTGTTTAATAGCTAATTAGGGTTTTAGACTAAAAGATTTTTTTATCGATGAAAATCAGATTTAGGATAAAATCCAGATATAATATCCATAAATAGTGAGGACGTAATTTTACCTTTTTATTAATAGACCACTTCAAGCAGTTGGTTATCTTTGTCAATTGATTTTATAAGTAAATGAAATTTGATCTTCTAACAACCGATTCTCAAAGCAAGGCGAGAGCAGGTGTAGTAACTACCGATCATGGTAGTATTGAAACCCCCATTTTCATGCCGGTAGGCACTGTAGCTTCGGTTAAAGGAGTGCACCAACGTGAATTGAAGAATGATATTAATCCGGATATTATACTAGGTAATACCTATCATTTATACTTACGCCCACAAACACCTATTCTAGAAAAGGCAGGTGGTTTGCATAAATTCATGAATTGGGATCGCAATATTTTAACTGATAGTGGTGGTTATCAAGTCTACTCACTTTCTGCAAATAGAAAGATCAAAGAAGAAGGGGTCAAGTTTAAGAGTCATATAGATGGTTCGTACCACGTTTTTACTCCTGAGAACGTAATGGAAATTCAGCGTACCATAGGTGCTGATATCATTATGGCTTTTGATGAGTGTACGCCATATCCTTGCGATTATAGCTATGCTAAAAATTCGATGCATATGACGCATCGCTGGTTAGAACGGTGCATTACGCATTTAGAGAAAACACCTTTAAAATACGATTACAACCAAACTTTATTTCCGATTGTTCAGGGTAGTACCTACAAAGATTTAAGAAAGCAATCGGCTGAATATATTGCAAACACCCAGCAATTTGGTAATGCTATTGGAGGTCTTTCAGTAGGGGAACCTGCAGAGGAAATGTATGCAATGACTGAGGTGGTTACAGAGATCCTTCCAGAAGATAAACCTCGGTATTTAATGGGTGTAGGCACACCGATTAATATTCTTGAAAATATTTCTTTAGGAGTCGATATGTTCGATTGCGTTATGCCTACAAGAAATGCGAGAAACGGGATGTTATTTACTGCAAATGGTACCATCAATATCAAGAATAAAAAATGGGAAGACGATTTTTCTCCTATTGATGAAATGGGAATTACTTGGGTAGATACCGATTATAGTAAGGCCTATTTGAGACACTTATTCACTGTAAATGAATTATTGGGCAAGCAGATAGCTACAATTCACAATCTCGGATTTTATTTATGGTTGGTACGCGAAGCTAGAAAACATATCTTAGCAGGCGATTTCCGAACCTGGAAAGACATGATGGTTAAACAAATGGATAAACGTTTATAAGCTGTGCTTACAATACTCGACCGATATATTATTAAAAAGTACCTGTCAACATTTACAGTGCTTTTTATTATGTTCATTCCTATCGCCATTATGGTCGATGTGTCTGATAAGGTCGATAAATTTTTAGAGCGTAAAGTCCCATTTGATGCGATCGTTGGTTATTATTTAGACTTTACCGTCTATTTTGCCAATCTGCTATTTCCCATTTTCTTATTTATATCAGTAATTTGGTTCACATCAAAATTGGCCAACAATACTGAGGTAGTCGCTATGTTGAGCTCGGGTATATCGTTTACTCGTTTCCTTAGGCCTTTTATGATTAGCGCAGGTATAGTTGCTGCATTTGGGTTTTTTATGGGAATTATTTTGGTACCCGATGCTAGTCAAGGCTTTTATGAGTTTAAATACAAATGGCTTAAGCGAAAAGACACTTCTCGAGAAACAGTCAACTTGTATAAACAAATAAGCCCTAACGACTTTATATACTCTAGTAGTTTTAATCTTGAAAAAAAGCGTGCCAATCGATTTACACTAGAGCATTTTGAGGATAATAAAATGACCTTAAAAATATCTGCCGCAAGTATTACTTGGGATGATAAAGACAGCACTTATAAACTTCGAAATTACGTTAAGCGTAAAATAGGCCCAGGCGATGATGTTTTTGAGCGAAAACGAGAACACGATACACTGTTCAAATTCGATCTCGAAGATCTTACCCCTAATAATTATACTGCCGAAACACTTAGTTATACCGCATTAAATAAGTTTATAGAACAAGAAACAATGCGCGGTTCATCTAATATCAATCGGTATTTAATGGTAAAATATAAAAAGTGGAGCTTACCTTTCTCGGCTTTTGTACTTACAATAATTGCGGTAGCGGTGTCTTCGATAAAACGAAGAGGAGGAATGGGAGTTAATTTGGCTTTTGGAATAATCATCGCATTTACGTTTATCTTTTTAGACAAGATATTGGGAGTGCTTGCTCAAAAATCTGGAATGGAACCTATTTTAGCCGTCTGGCTTCCTAATATTATTTTCGGAGTTCTGGCCATTTATCTCTTGAACAATGCCAAACGCTAAGCTTCGTAATTATCTACATCTTCACTTTATTGTTTTTATTTGGGGTTTTACTGCCGTGCTGGGTGCACTCATTAGTATAGATGCCATCCCCTTAGTTTGGTATCGAATGTTAATTGCTGCGGTCCTTATATTAGGATTTATGGCAATTACCAAAAAGCCATTGAAAATTACCAATAAACAATTGGTGTGGTATAGCATTGGTGGAATATTGATAGCTGTACATTGGTTGTGCTTTTTTCATGCCATTAAAATATCTAATGTGTCTGTTACTTTGGCTACCATGGCGACTGGTGCTTTTTTTACTTCCATTTTAGAACCGATTATTTACAAACGTAAATTCATTTTGTATGAACTTGTTTTGGGCTTGTTTGTCGTTGCAGGATTAGCAATTATTTTTCAATTTGAGGGAGACTATTTCTGGGGGATTTGTTTTGCACTTGTTGCGTCTTTACTCGCCGCTTTCTTTTCAATCCTTAATGGGAAGCTAGTTCAAGAGAATAACCCAACAACGATTTCTTTTTATGAGTTGCTAATCGGTGTATTAGGTATTACTATTTATCTTGGTATAGTTGGAGATTTTAATACTGATTTTTTTAGTTTAACAAATACCGATTGGTTGTATATTGGCTTGCTCGCATCATTTTGTACGGCCTATGCTTTTATTGCTTCTACGGCAGTGATGAAATACCTTAGCCCATATACCGTAATGCTTACCATCAATTTAGAACCCGTTTATGGTATTTTATTAGCCTGGTTAATTTTAGGTGATAAAGAACAAATGAGTCCACAGTTTTATTATGGAGCGCTAATAATTTTAATTACAGTAGTAATAAATGGGATTCTTAAAAATCGAAAGGCAAAAAGCGTAAAGGCTGTGTAGCCATAATAGTCAAAATGACTATTTTTGTTGTTTAACTAAAATCTATAAAAATCTAATGGAATATTTGGATTTTGAATTACCGATTAAAGACCTTGAAGAGCAATTGAGTAAATGCCAAGTCATAGGTGTTGAAAGTGAGATCGATGTAACCGATACTTGCAAGCAAATTGAGACGAAATTACAAGAAACAAAGAAGAATATATATAAGAACTTGACTGCTTGGCAGCGGGTTCAATTATCAAGACATCCTTCTCGTCCTTATACCTTAGATTATATTAATGCACTTGCAGGCGATTCTTTTTTAGAATTGCATGGCGATCGTAACGTTCGTGATGATAAGGCGATGATTGGTGGTCTAGGTAAAATCGATGACCAGAGTTTTATGTTCATCGGTCAACAAAAAGGATTCAATACGAAGACGCGCCAATATCGAAATTTTGGGATGGCAAATCCTGAAGGCTATCGCAAAGCATTACGTTTGATGAAGAGTGCTGAAAAATTTGGCATTCCTGTGATTACGTTAATCGATACTCCAGGTGCATATCCGGGATTAGAAGCTGAAGAGCGTGGTCAAGGAGAGGCAATTGCAAGGAATATACTAGAAATGACCCGTCTTAAAGTGCCAATTATCACCGTTATTATCGGTGAAGGTGCTTCTGGTGGTGCATTGGGTATTGGTGTAGGAGATAAAGTTTTAATGTTAGAAAATACTTGGTACTCCGTAATCTCTCCGGAATCTTGCTCTTCTATTTTATGGAGAAGCTGGGAATATAAAGAGCAAGCCGCAGACGCTTTAAAATTAACGGCCGCTGATATGAAAAAACAGAAGCTTGTTGATGAGATCGTAAAAGAGCCTCTTGGAGGTGCACATTCTGATAGAACCAAGACCTTTTTGACTGTAAAAAAATCGATTTTGAAGTCTTTTGAGGTATTAAAAAAGTTATCACCAGAAGAATTGGTCGATCAGCGAATGGAAAAATATACCAATATGGGAGTCTATAATGGCTAACTAGCTATTTTTACACTTGTTATCAAAATCCAAGGTTTCTGACTTTGGATTTTTTTTATCGCTATTAACAATATATTTAAGTTATTAACAGTTACTTTGTTAACGAGTAGTGAAGATTCTACCTCCCCGCTTTACCTACTCGTGTTAACCTTTTGTTTACATTCGCAGCCATGGAAAAACTGAACCCTATACAGGCTTTAAAGCTGGATAAAAGTACCGTTGTTGGACTGGAGCGAGGTAAAATACCTCCGCAAGCAACTGATTTAGAGCAGGTTGTATTAGGGGCAATGATGATTGATAAAAAGGGTGTTGATGAAGTTATCGATATTTTAGCACCAGAGGCTTTCTATAAAGAGGCACATCAATATATTTTTACAGCGATCTATACCTTGTTTGAAAATAGCGAGCCGGTTGACTTATTAACCGTTTCAGCTCAATTAAAAAAGGACGCTAAGCTTGATTTAATCGGAGGAGATTTTTACTTAATTCAATTAACTCAAAAAGTATCATCATCTGCACATATCGAGTTCCATGCACGTATTATTCTTCAAAAATATATCCAACGAAGTCTAATTAAGATCTCGGGAGAGATCATTGAAGATGCCTATGATGAAACAAAAGACGTTTTCAGTCTTTTAGATGATGCAGAATCGAAATTATACGAAGTTACACAAGGAAATATCAAACGATCTTCAGAAACTGCGCAGAGTTTAGTAATTCAGGCAAAGAAAAAGATCGAAGAAATTTCGAATAAAGAAGGTTTAAGTGGTATCCCTACTGGATTTGATAGGCTAGATAAGTTGACTTCTGGTTGGCAACCTAGTGATTTGGTTATTGTAGCGGCTCGTCCCGGTATGGGTAAAACAGCATTAACCTTATCAATGGCACGAAATATTGCTGTAGATCAAAATATTCCTGTTGCATTTTTCTCATTAGAAATGGCATCAGTGCAGTTAATTACCCGACTTATTTCATCTGAAACGGGCTTGTCCTCTGAAAAATTGCGTACTGGTAAGTTGGAAAAGCATGAATGGGAGCAACTAAACGTTAAAGTAAAGGGGCTAGAAAAGGCACCACTTTTTATTGACGATACGCCATCCTTATCTATTTTCGATTTACGTGCAAAAGCGCGACGTCTATCTTCTCAACATGGGATTAAGTTAATCATGATCGATTACTTACAGTTAATGACAGCTGGTAGTGCTGTAAAAGGTGGAGGAAATCGTGAACAAGAAATATCAACAATCTCACGAAACCTAAAGGCTTTGGCTAAGGAACTGAATGTACCGGTAATCGCGTTATCGCAGTTATCTCGTGCTGTAGAAACGCGTGGTGGTAGCAAACGACCTTTACTCTCTGACCTTAGGGAATCTGGTGCAATCGAGCAAGATGCTGATATTGTGTCATTTATTTATCGTCCCGAATATTATAAAATTGATGAGTGGGATGACGAGGAGCGTTCACCAACCGCAGGGCAAGCAGAATTTATTGTGGCTAAGCATCGTAATGGTGGATTGGATAATATTAGGTTAAAATTCATCGGTCATTTAGGTAAATTTGATAATTTAGAGGAATTCGATTCGCCTTTTGAGTTTCAATCGAAACTCAATGCAGATGGTGATGATCCTTTTATACCGGATCGTTTTCCTGATGCGAATGAGGCGTTCGGAAGTATTAATGATGATTCGCCAGATGATAATGACGTACCTTTTTAACAACATAAAAGCTTCAAAAAAGGCAAGATCGATCTTATTTCGGTCTTGCCTTTTTTTATTACTGAGTGTATTCAGTGCACATAACCTATTTGCATCCTATATTTTGATTCCTATGGATGCCGAAACTCAAAACGAACATTTAAAGGCATATGGAATTACCTATTGGGTGTTGGCAAAACAAGAAAAAGTAAAGTGGCTTCTTAACTATAGAGGCGGTGCTTTCTTAATTCCTGATTCGGAGGAGCTTCAAAAGGAATGTAGAATACGGGGCGTGTCTTATGAAGTGCTTTCAGATGCTGCGACAGAATCGATATTAACAGAGATAGCAAGTCCATCACAAAATATGGAAGCGGTGGTGCTAGAAAAAGCACCTAAGATTGCTGTGTATTCTCCTAAAACGAATCAACCTTGGGATGATGCGGTGACAATGGCATTAAGCTATGCTGAAATACCATATGAGGTGGTGTATGATGAGGAAGTATTGTCTAATGAGTTATTACTATATGACTGGTTGCATTTACACCATGAAGATTTCACAGGACAGTTCGGGAAATTTTATGGTGCCTATCGTACGACACCTTGGTATATAAATGATAAAAAGAGAATGGAGGCCTTAGCGACTAAACTTGGCTATCCTAAAGTATCAGAATTAAAGAGAGCGGTTTCGGTAACGATTCGGGATTATGTAATTGGTGGTGGATTTATGTTTGCTATGTGCAGTGCGACGGATAGTTTTGACATCGCCTTAGCTGCAGAAAATGTGGACATTTGTGAACCCATGTTTGATGGCGATCCATCAGAACCGAATTACCAATCGAAATTAGATTTTAATAACACTTTCGCCTTTACCAATTTCATATTAGAACGCAACCCGTCTACCTATGAGTTTTCTGATATTGATATGACCAGAAAACGACGTATCCCAAAAGATCTTGATTATTTCACATTGATGGATTATTCTGCAAAATGGGATCCAATTCCAACAATGTTATGCCAAAATCATACCGCTTTAGTAAAAGGCTTTATGGGACAAACGACCAGTTACGATCGAAACAACTTAAAATCGAATGTCCTGGTGATGGGTGAGAATAAGAGTAATGGTGAAGCTCGATACATTCATGGCATTAAGGGAAAAGGTTTTTTTACTTTTTATGGCGGACACGACCCTGAAGATTATACCCATAGAGTAGGCGACCCGAAAACGGAATTAGAACTACATCCAAGCAGCCCTGGATATCGCTTGATATTAAATAATGTGCTGTTTCCTGCAGCTAGAAAGAAAAAACAGAAAACTTAAATTGAAGTTTTATTGTATTTTCACTTTTAAATGAAGCATATTCAACTAAACACTTCATATAAAGACCAAAGTATGGTCGGGCTCGGTCTTGGTATTTGGCTTACTGTTTTTCTTATTTTTATTTCTCCCTTTGACGTTTCTGATCTAACTTTTGAGGCTAAACTTATTTTGTTACCACCTTATGGGGTATTGGTATTTGGTGCTTATATGCTATGCGTTTTCTTTCAAAACAAGTTGTATTGGCGCCTTGGGTTTTGGAATATAAAACTAGAACTACTGTTTTTTGTATTACTATATTTAACAACCCTACTTTTCTGCTTTCCATATTATAAAAGTAATCTAGTAAATGGAACATATACATTGTGGGAATATGTGATTGGTATTTATGTTCCGATACTTGCACTCATCTCAGTATTCGTGATTGTGGGGCGCATGTATATTAATCGTCTACAAAGTAAAAAAGACAGCGACAAGATTTTGCTAAAAGGTGATAATAAATCGGATATTTTAAAGGTAGAGCCAGAAAAAATTGTTTGTATTTCAAGTACGCAAAACTATGTGGAGGTATACTATCTATTAAATGACTCGCTGAAGAAAACCTTATTGCGTGGCACATTAAAATCGATTACCTCAGAACTAGATGAATTAAAGCAAGTGCACAGAAGTCATTTTGTAAACCCTTCACATTTTGTAAAATGGATCGATGGAAATACAATTCAAGTGAATGATCTAAAGATTGCCGTTTCTAAAAAATATAAAGAGGAGCTGAGAAACATTATTTAATTCGTCACTAAAAGCCATATTTTCATCCCAAACTACTGTTATTACTAGATTTGCTGGCAATCATATTATATGTTTGACCAAACAAATAATGGCAATCATCATGAAAAAATTACAATTAATAATGTTCTTACTTTTTGTAACTACAGCTATAGTAGCACAGGAAGAATCTCATTTTCTAAAGGCAAATTCGCATTTAAAAAATGCCATTGATAAAGGTGAATGTATGGGTATAGCCGCAGGTATTATTGTTAAGGATTCTGTTGTTTGGACCGGGGCAGCTGGATTACGTAATAAATCGGAAAAATTAAAATTTACTACTGCCAACACTTCCCGAATTGCATCAATCGCAAAACCTATGACAGCGGTAGCCATTATGCAACTGGTAGAAGCTAATAAAATCAAACTTACAGATAGCATAGTAGACATTATTCCGGAACTTAAGGATAACATAAACTACCAAAATATTACTGTATTACAGTTGTTACAGCATTCATCGGGTATTCCGCATTACGCAGGAAAAAAAGAAGTCGTGAACTCAATAACATATTTGAGTCTAAAAGGATTAATTCCAGTTTTTTTAGAAAGAGAATTACTTTTTACTCCGGGCACTCAATTTGAATATTCGGTTTATGGGTATGTACTACTAGGTCGAGTTATCGAAGTAGTTTCTGGGCTTAAGTATCAAGATTATATGAAAACTCATGTTTGGGATGTTGCAGGAATGAATGATACCAAGGTCAACTATACAACAACTATTGATAATCAAAAATCAGTGTTATATCATCAATCGAAACCTGGAAGAATTAAGGAAGCAAAAGCTAATAATCTAAGTAATAGAATTCCTGCAGGTGGAGTAGTTTCAACGGTAGATGATCTACTAAAGTTCGCCAAGGCATTAATTGATCATAAGCTAGTTTCTGAAAATTCGCTCGAAATGATGAGCAAAAATTATGGACTCGAGAAAAAGGGTAGCGGTTATGGTTTAGGCTGGTATTTGTACGGTGAGAACCCGAAATTAGGAAATGTAATTGGGCATACTGGTGGGCAGTATGGTTGCAGTGCCTTTTTAATGATTGCTCCGGAGAAAAAGTCAGCAGTCGTGGCGGTGTCAAATACATCAGGGGCAATGCAGGAAGTATCTAATATTACCGTTTCGTTGCTTGGATTAGTTGGGAAATTGAATGAAGACTAATAATACGTGCCTTTTTTTCATAATAGGTAAAGTGTCAATGTTGTTTTAAATTTACTGAAACAACAGTGCCAAAAATGAATTTCAAGTCTAATACCTTTAGTATGCATCCTAAGTACAAAAGGAATTTAAAAAGGGCACTTTCATTTGGGGTTATTTGGTTCATTTTTGGTTTAGTTTATGCGTTACTAGAGTATGGTTTGTTAGGAAATTCCGGATTGTATCCTACTACAGGTAACATTTATGAGCCTTTGAATTCTTTTTTGTTTACGCTGTCTAGTAGTTTTTTAATTGGTTTTATTCAAGGGTGGATAGAAATTACTTGGCTACGATATAAGTTTCGTAAAAAGCCTTTTTTGATAAAAATATTTTTCAAAAGTATTTTTTATCTCTTATTCATAATCTTGTTTTTGGTAGCATTCACATTAGTAACAAATGCTTCAATCATGAAAAAAGGCATTTTTGAAGCAGAGATTATTACTAGCTTAACAGATTTTATTACATCTTTTGCTTTCTGGAGCCTCGTTTTTTACATGGGAGTAATCATCTATCTAGCCTTGTTTTATTCTGAATTGATCGAGCATTTAGGTAATGAAGTATTGTATAACTATTCTTTCGGTAAATACCATAAGCCAAAACAGGAAACACGAATTTTTATGTTTCTTGATATGAAATCATCAACTACTATTGCAGAAGAAATAGGCCACATTAAATATTTCAATTTGCTAAAACTGTATTATTCATATATGACCAATGCAATACTTGAAACTTTTGGAGAAATCTATCAATATGTCGGGGATGAAATTGTAGTTACATGGCCTGAGGAAGTTGGTCTATTGAATAATAATTGCATTGAATGTTACTTTAAAATAGAAGAAGCCATTAAAAAACATGAAGAACGTTTCATAAAATCTTTTGGATTAGTACCAGAATTTAAAGCCGGTTACCATATTGGTAAAGTGTCCGCTGGGCAGATTGGTGTGCTAAAAAAAGAGATTGTTTATACGGGGGATGTTTTGAATACATCAGCTCGTATTCAAGCCGAATGCAATAATTACAATACACGAATATTGATTTCGGGTCAATTGAAAGATGGATTAAGCAATTCCAAAAACTGGGATATGGACAAAAAAGGAGAAATAGTTCTTCGAGGAAAAACTGAAGCAGTTGAGCTTTATAGTATTTCTAGATAAGCCTAGCTTTTTTAATGAGCAGTGGTTTTCGTATCAAATATGTAGGGCTAATACAACAGGTATCGAATATTGAGGTTAAGTTGCTGGCTAGAATTGGGAAGTTGAATGACTGATTAAGTAAATGACGATTTTATTTTTAATTGTTTAATATTTAGTCGACTAATCCATTCTTAATAAGAAACATTTAAGAAATATTCAACCCACTTTGAAGCACCTCTTTGTACTCACTTGCAGAATTTTTTTCTTATTATTTTTTTACTGGTTGAATCTAGGCTGATTTTTTTGTTAAAAATATAAACTCTTAAACAATAATTTAACATATATTGTTCTTCGAATATAAAGTTTTTTCAAAAACAAACCGGCTGAAAAAGCTACACTTACTTCTTCCAAATAGTAAAACTTGGAATACTGGTTTACAAAAAAAGATTGTATTGACTTTATTACACTTTATATGATTGTTAAACCTGTATTCAAAACACTTTGGGTGTCTTTTTTTCTTTTTCTAAATGTAAATTTTTTACATGCCCAAAACAAACAAATAGTAGACAGCCTAAAACAACTTATCCAACAAGAAAAGGTAGAAGATACTATAAAAGTAAAAGCTTATAATGATTTGGGTATTCAGTTTGGGCGTTCAAATCCTAAACTTGCAAAGCAATACATTAACAATGCCTTAAGTTTAGCTATAAGGGCCGATGCAAAACGAGGTGTTGCTGGAGCCTATAATTGTTTAGGAATTGTAGATTACTATCAAAAAGATTATGATGAAGCACTAATCAATTTTCAAAAAGCGCTAGAAATTAATGAAGAGCTAGGGCATGCATGGGGCCAGGCATCTGCATTAAACCAAATTGGTGCTGTACAAAACTTGAAAGATGATTATACTGCTGCAATACTGAGTTTTGAAAAAGCTGGAGACATATTCAAAACTATGAAAGATTCTCTAGCTTGGGCAAAATCTATACAGAATATTGGAGTTTCCTATAGTAGAATGGCGCATCACAAAAAATCCATAGAGTATTACCTTACAGCCGCTGAGCTTTATAAAGCAATAAATAATCCAGCAGGAACAGCTGCAGTATATATATCCTTATCTAATATCTTATATAAACAAGGAGATCATAATAAATCACTCGATTATCTTAATGAAGCCTTTCCTATAGTAAAAAACATCGATAATACTGATTTATTGTCAATTATCTCGAGAAAAAAGGGGAGTAATTATAGTCGGTTAAAAGACTATGATAAAGCACTAGATTATTTTCAAGTAGCCCTAGAGTACCATAAAAATAATAAGAATAAGAAAAAAATTCGTCCGATACAATTTCAACTAGGGAACACCTATTACGAAATAAAAGACTACACCAAAGCCTTGGAGTACCAGAAAGAGGCTCTACAGAATTATGATCTAAATTCAAATTTTAAAGATAGAGCTAAAATTCACAATGCAATTTCCAAAACCTATATAAAACGCAATGAATATAGTGAAGCAACTGATTATGCTACAAATGCGCTTAAAATCTCTCAAACTATTGAATATTTAGAAGGGCAGAAAGATGCCAATCAAACGCTGGCTATAATAGCACAAGAGCAAGGTGAAATTGAAAAAGCATTACAATTCTATATGGATTTTCAGAAATTAAACGATTCCTTATCTGTCCAAGAGAATCAGCAACAAGTTCGAGAACTTACTACCATTTATAAAACCGAGCAGAACGAAGCTCAGATTGCATCACAAAAAAAGAACATTACACTTTTAGATACTCAAAATAAATTGAAAACCCAATTATTATGGTTTGGCGGTGCTGGTTTTTTAGCAGTATTTGGTTTCATTTTAGTATTTAAATCGCGACAAAAAGCTAAAAGGGATATAAAACAACAAGAGTATTTTACACAAGGCTTAATCGAGGCTCAGGAAAATGAGCGCACGCGCGTGTCAAAAGATTTGCATGATAGTGTAGGACAGCAGTTAACCTTTATAAAGAAGAAAGCACAAAATTTAGATCAAACAGAACTTTCGGTACTAGCCAATACCGCTTTAGAAGAAGTTAGGAGTATTTCAAGAGACTTGTATCCGGCAACATTGAAACAATTAGGCTTAGCAGCGAGTATAGAACAGCTGTTATTTGATTTAGATGGAGAAAGTGATATGTTTTTTTCTGTGGAAGTAGAGGATATCAATCAAAACTTTAATGAAACAGAAACACTTAATTTTTACAGGTTTATTCAAGAATCAGTAAATAATGTATTGAAACATGCTAATGCTAAAACCATAATTGTAAACATTGTTAAGCAGCAAAAGAATATTGAAGTGCTTATAAAAGATAATGGACGCGGATTTCAAACTACTAAAGAGGTACTTCAAAATAGTCTGGGTTTAAAAACCATGGCAGAGCGGGTTCGTATTTTAAAAGGTCATCTTTCCATTCAGAGCAAAAAAGAAGTAGGTACAACCATATTAGTCAAAATTCCTGTATAGATGAGTAACGGCATAACTATTTTCGTGGCAGATGATCACCCAATGTTATTAAAAGGATTGGTCGATGAGCTAAAAGAATTTAATTACAATGTCGTCGGTAAGGCAGAAAATGGTGCCAATGCCTTAGAAAAGATAATGGTGTTAAATCCAACTATTGCCTTGCTAGATGTAGAAATGCCAATGCTAAGTGGTTTTGAGGTCGTCAAAAAATGTAAAGAAAAAAATATAGAGACCAAATTCATCATCCTCACCTCGCATAAAGAACGCGGCTTTATTCATAAGGCACAATCATTAAATATATCGGGCTATATGATAAAAGATGAGCCTTTTATTGAGTTGCATAAGTGCATACAAAGTGTTAGTAAAGGCATCCCATATTTTAGTTCGGTTTTTAATGATGTTGTTGACAATGAAATTCGGCCCCAACTACAAAAAATTAAATTGCTGTCACCGTCAGAACGAACCATTGTACGTTTGGTCGCTCAAGGAAAATCATCAAAAGAAATAGGTGAGCAATTAAGTATCTCTAGTCGCACGGTGGAAAAACATCGGGCTAATATTATAGCCAAATTAGACTTAGCTCCGCAAACGGATTCTCTTGTTGTTTGGACAAAAGAGCACAAGGAATTTCTCGCTACCATTTAAACAATTTCTTCCTCTCTACGTAGCCCTACGTATAATGATACATTGCTACGTATTTCACAACATATACACTTTAAATAGCTTGCGGTCATTAAACTAGCAATAGATGATTACGCTTTCTCAAAGTTTTAGGAGTATCTCGTTTTCAAAGCTTGTTGGTGAAGTTTTAATAACTAAAAGTACTAATCACTAAAACTATTTAAAATGAAAAAATCAATGTTATTTTTGTTGTGTCTTTTTTTACTTGCGGGATGCAGCAAAGACGAAGTAACTGAAGAACCACCAGTAGCGGAAGAAGAACCGGATGTAACTGAGGGGCTTACATTTGCGCAAGTATTTGCTGCAGGGGGCGAATTCGAGCCTTTCCCTGAATCTAGAACGATGGAAACGATTGCCACATCAGCTCCTATGAATGAGGATTATGAAAGAGAAGATGAAGAAGGCGGAGAAGTCACAGAGCGATCTGTTTGTGTTACTGAAACAGTGAGTGTACTAGATGGTAATGGACAATTTCCGTTATTTAATAGTAATGCCGATGTCGTTTTTCCTGGAAATTTATTACAAGGAAAAACCTTAACCGACGCAACACCAAAACCAATTGTTGTTGGGCGGGCAGGTGGAACAATCTCATATGACCTCAATAACGGGAATACAAATTCTACGTTTACGGTAGACGAAGTTAAAAAAAGTTCAATTCAGAATGGAATGAACAATATCATCGCAAATGCTGGTGAGGTAGTCCCGGCTAATTTTCAGGTAGATATAATACAAATTGAATCAGAAAGCCAAATGGCATTAGAGATGGGTATTGAAGTAGAAACATTTACCACAAAAGTGGAAGGAAATATGTCATTTAGTACCGAAAAAGAATATAACAGAACCTTGGTGAAAGTAAATCAGTCGTATTATACGATGAGTTTTGATTTACCAACGAGTCTCGATGAAATATTTGGAGATAACGTAACACCAGAACAGCTTGAAACATTTGTACAAGCCGATAACCCTGCGACCTTTATTTCTTCAGTTACGTATGGTCGTATATTTTATATGCTCATAGAATCAACCTCAAGTCGTGAAGAAATGCAAGCAAGTTTAAAAGTAACATACGATGCTGCTGCCATAAACGGTTCTGGCTCCTTAGATGTGGAGACTTTTAATTCATTAAAAGAAGTAAAAATTAAATCAATTGCCTATGGTGGTGATGCAGAGGGTTCTTTTCAACTTCTTGGAGAAACATCTATAGCTGCAATTGCTAATAAAATAGGAGCAAGTACAGATATTAGAGCAGGCCTACCTCTGTCATACGTGGTTAGAAGTGTAGAACGTCCTGACATTGTTGTAGGTACAAAATTAGCTACTGAATATGATATCGTAAGCTGTGAAGTAAAAGGTATTTTACCTCCAGATGTATATAGACCATTGGTTGATCTTTTTGAAGACGGAATTGGCGCTGCTTTTCAATTAACCGGTAAGATTATTGTAATGTACAATAAAACAGGTGATAAATACGCCTATTATAATGTAGGCAGCGGAGAAGCACCACGTATTTGGGATGTTAGTGACTGGGAGGGGGCAATAACCTCGAATCATATATCGACGGGACCTATTGGCGCAGCAGTTCGCTGGGGGGAAGATAGAATCCATTTATTCAATATGGATGGGACTAAATTTTTAAAATTTAATTACGACTCTACAAGTTCTATTCTTTCTTCACCAAATAATCCAATTGGTACTATAGAGAGAAATACTGATGGATCCCCCAAATTTTTTGAAGCGAGTACCTATTATGCTACTACCATTAACCCAGTGACTTCATTTCCTTTTGCAAATGATGGTATTGATGCCGCTATTCAATATAGTGAAGATGCTACTCAACGTTATTTTTCAAATGATGGTAAAAGTACAATTGCGCTAAACTTTGATAGAACTCTTGATCGTTATGTCTGGTCTGATATCGATGCCCCTAAGACAATATTTGGAGTCGACTTTTTTGAAAGTGTTGGTGCTACTACAAAGGTTCAATTTGGGCCAACCACATTAGAAGTTATATACTTTAACTGGGAAGGAGATCAAATGATTATTCAGACTCAGCCAAATACATTTAATGGCCCCTATTTTGTAAACTAAAAACCCTAAACTACCCATATTACCCCTCACTTAAAGAGTTGATTATTTGAATTTAAAATAGTGTGGTAATTATTGGGGGATAATTACCATACTATTTATTAAAGAGCCCTGACAAGGAGTAGTTAGGGCTTTTTTGTATTATAGATACGTTTCGATAAGATGAAAAAATTGAAGTTTTAGAGGTTTACAGTATCTAGTGTTTTAGTCTTATCAAGAAAATAAAAGAAATAAATGACCAGTATTAAAATTAATGGCATCATCTTTGCAAACTATTAAATATTAATACATTAAATTAAAGTACAATGAGTAAAGGAACAGTAAAATTTTTCAACGACACCAAAGGATTTGGTTTCATCACTGAAGAAGGAGTTGAAAAAGATCACTTCGTACACATTTCAGGATTAATCGATGAGATTAGAGAAGGTGACGAGGTTACATTTGACCTTAAAGAAGGAAACAAAGGATTAAACGCAGTAAACGTAAAAGTTATCTAAGACTTATCTTTATATTTTCAATGAAAGCCCTGACAGATGTTGGGGCTTTTTTTGTCCTAGTTTAAAAAGGTTGACATCCTATAATTCTAATTCACACTCAATAACTTCTATGCTTTTTTCTGATTTAAAGTTTTCCAGAATGCGATGATATTTACAATAACAATTAATTGACATACTGCAAACATGAGAATAGTCGATGTCATATCTGGTGGTGTTGAAAGATAAGAGAAAGCCAAAACCAATAACTCAAGACTTATAAAAAGTTTCCAAAAATCACTTTTTTTAAGTCCAAGCCATCGTGTGATTTCTGTACTTAAAAATGGTAAAATGATTAGCAAGGAGAAATATAACAAGGACGTGAAAAGCAATTTTGCCAATGCTGAAGTGGTTATTTCATTTACAATGACAGCAATAACCGAGATATTAAAACCAGACGAATTTAAAATAGCAATTAGGAAATAAGCTGCTAACAAACTTACCACTAACGTAATGCTAGATAGGAGTATTAATTTTTTCATGATTGCACATTTGCTGAAAAGAAAGATATAAAAACAAAAAATCCCAACTCATACGAGTCAGGATTTTTTAACGAAGACTTTATTAATTAATGGCTTAACGCCTTATTTTACCTTATCAACAACGGCTTTAAAAGCCTCTGGGTGGTTCATTGCTAAATCGGCTAAAACCTTACGGTTTAATTCGATATTATTAGCTTTTACTTTACCCATGAATTGTGAGTATGACATACCGTGTAAACGGGCACCTGCATTAATACGGGTGATCCAAAGTGCGCGGAATGTTCTCTTTTTGTTTCTACGGTCACGGTATGAGTAAGACATTGCTTTCTCTACCGCATTTTTTGCTACTGTCCAAACGTTCTTACGTCTTCCGAAGTAACCTTTTGCTTGCTTAAGAACTTTTTTTCTTCTTGCTCTCTTCGCAACAGAATTAACTGATCTTGGCATAATTTTAAATTTTTTTGTAGTAGGCGGTCAACTGACACTTGCTCATTTTAAATGGCCTAACTCCAAGGTTTATAACTAATTTTAACCTGACGCTGTTTAAATTACTTTAAACGTAATTGCGTCTTAATATTGTCAACATCACTTTCGTGTACTAAAGTACTGTGTGTTAACGCTAGCTTACGCTTTTTCGATTTTTTCGTCAAAATGTGACTCTTAAAAGCGTGCTTTCTCTTAATTTTACCAGTACCGGTAAGCTTAAAACGCTTCTTAGCACTGGATTTTGTTTTCATTTTCGGCATTACTTCCTAAAATTTATCGGTCTTCGTTATTCTATTTATTTCTTCTTAGGTGCGATGAACATAATCATACGCTTTCCTTCCAATTTCGGCATTTGTTCTACTTTTCCTAGCTCTTCTAACTCTTGAGCTAGTCTAAGTAATAAGATCTCACCTTGATCTTTATATATGATGGAACGTCCTTTAAAGAAAACGTATGCTTTTAACTTGGCACCTTCTTTTAAGAACTTCTCAGCATGTTTCTTTTTAAACTCATAATCGTGATCATCGGTATTAGGTCCAAATCTAATTTCCTTAATGGTCACTTTGGTTGCCTTTGATTTTAAGGCTTTATCTCGTTTCTTTTGTTCGTAAAGAAACTTTTTATAATCCATTACCTTACAAACAGGAGGTTTTGCATTTGGCGAAATTTCAACCAGATCAAGTTCCTGCTCTTCAGCTATAGCTAATGCTTTTGCTATCGGATATACTCCAATTTCAACATTCTCTCCAACAAGTCTTACCTCGTCTTCGCGAATTTTTCGGTTTATTCGGTGTTGGTCTTCTTTTATGATCCTTGCCGGACCTCTACTTCTTCTTCTACGTATTGCTATGACTTACTATTTTTTAGTTAAACTGCTTTAAAGTACTATTTATCTCACTTTTTACCAAATCGGCAAATTGTTCGATGGTAATTGATCCTAGGTCTTGCTGCCCATGTTTTCTCACTGAAATAGTACCTTTCTCAGCTTCTTGTTCTCCCACGATGATCATGTAGGGGTACTTTTTCATCTCGGCTTCTCTAATTTTTTTGCCGATCGTCTCATTACGATTATCTACAAGGGCGCGAATTTCGTGATTTTCTAATAAATTTAAAACATTTTCAGCATATTTCTCATATTTTTCGCTGATACTCAATATCATGACTTGCTCAGGATTTAACCATAAAGGGAAATTACCCCCAGTATGCTCTAAAAGCAAGGCTATAAAGCGTTCCATACTTCCAAAAGGAGCACGGTGTATCATCACTGGTCGGTGTAGTTCATTATCACTTCCTTTGTAAGTGAGATCAAAACGTTCTGGTAGATTATAATCCACTTGAATTGTACCCAATTGCCAACTTCTACCTAGCGCATCCTTCACCATAAAATCTAACTTGGGACCATAAAAAGCTGCTTCCCCCTCTTCAATTACATAATCTAAGCCTTTGTCTTTTACCGCGTTTAAAATGGCATTTTCAGCTTTTTCCCAATTTTCAACATCACCAATATATTTATCGGGATTTTCAGGATCGCGAACTGATACTTGAGCTGTAAAGGTTTCAAAGCCTAAGGAACCTAATACGTAAAGTGACAGATCGATTACATTTTTAAATTCCTGATCTAATTGATCTGGCATACAAAATATATGCGCATCATCCTGCGTGAAACCTCGAACACGACTTAATCCGTGTAGTTCGCCACTCTGCTCATAACGGTAAACGGTACCAAACTCAGCAAAACGTTTTGGTAGGTCCTTATAACTAAAAGGTTTGCTATTGTATATCTCGCAGTGATGCGGACAGTTCATAGGCTTTAGCAAAAACTCTTCATCATCTTTGGGTGTGGTAATTGGCTGAAAACTATCTTCACCATATTTAGCATAATGCCCCGAAGTCACATACAGTTCTTTAGAACCAATATGTGGAGATACTACCATTTCGTAGCCAGCTTTTTTCTGTGCTGCTTTTAAAAAGTTCTCTAAACGTTCGCGCAAAGCAGCGCCTTTAGGTAACCAAAGAGGTAAGCCTTGACCCACTTTTTGAGAAAACGTAAATAACTCTAATTCCTTTCCTAATTTTCTGTGATCTCGTTTCTTTGCTTCCTCAATAAGCTCGAGATATTCCTTAAGCTCTTTTTGTTTTGGGAATGAAGTACCATAAACACGTGTTAGCTGCGGCTTGTTTTCATCACCACGCCAGTATGCACCAGCAACGCTCATTATTTTCACTGCTTTGATGATTCCTGTATTTGGAATATGTCCACCACGACATAAATCTGTAAATGAGTCATGATCGCAGAAGGTAATTGTACCATCTTCTAAATTCTGGATCAGTTCAACCTTGAATTCATTATTCTGAGATTTGTAGAAATCCAATGCTTCGGTTTTAGTGACCGCTCGCATTTTAAAATCGTGTTTACCGCGAGCGATTTCTAACATCTTATCTTCGATTTTTTTAAAATCTTTATCAGATATTACATTATCGCCTAAATCTACATCATAATAAAAACCATTATCGATGGCTGGACCAATCGTTAGTTTCACGCCAGGATATAACTCCTCCAGTGCTTGGGCTAGAACGTGAGAGCTACTATGCCAAAAGGCTTCTTTGCCTTCTTTATCTCGCCAAGTATAAAGTGTAAGATCACCATCGGTTTGTAAAGGGGTGGTGGTTTCAACTTTAGTAGTATTAAAGGTCGCTGAAATGACATTTCTTGCAAAGCCCTCACTAATATCTTGTGCCACTCCCATTGGAGTAATTCCCGCTTCAAAACTTCTAACCGAACCATCGGGTAGTGTGATGTTGATCATAATTTGTAATCTTATTTAAGAGCGCAAAGATACATTGATTCAAAATGTAGACAAAAATCAAAGCACATAAATATGTATGTTTACATTTAGTAAAATACAGAAAGACAAATGCAGATTGCTTTTGGTTTCGAAATGTGGTTATAGCCCTCGAAAAGTAAGTGCTGAAATTACCTAGTTGCTCGGGTTATTCCGTGCACTTTTATTTCATTAGTACTAGAATCTTTTTCAGTAAGAATAACAGTAATAACATACCCTTGACTGCCATCTCCAAAAGCTACTTTGTGCTTAATTTCTGATCTTGACGGCGCTTGACCAAAGTCAATTGAATCTAGTTTAGAAATAAAAGCGGCTTGCTCTTCTTTAGGAATAAATTGATCGATATAATCCTTTATTGATAATAGATAACTACCGATACTTTCTAGTGGTGTTCTGTAAATTTTTAATAGCTGATCATTCAGTAAAAACACTTTATTTTGAGCATTAAATTGCCAGTATCCAAGATTTGCTAGTTCACTTGCTAATTGAAATCTAGTTTCTGACGCTACTAATTCATCTGAGAATACCTTTTCTTGATGTGCGAGTTTTTTCTGAATATTTTCTAATTCACCACGATATAGTAAAAAGGAAAAATAAGTACTTAAAGAATAACTATTACCTTTTACAAATTTTGATTTTTCAAAGAATTTGAGGTAAAGTGCAAAAAGCACTGAATAAATCAAAGAAGAAAGGAAGGCTTTTAGTATAGTTGAGTTCAGGAAATTACTGTTCAATTCAACTCCCTGAATAACAGTTAAAAATACAAATGCATCAAAAAAGAATACCAAGGTCATAATTATGACCGCTTTCTTAAAAAAACCATTTAGCTTTCTCGATATTTGATTGTATAGAAAGAAAACAAGAAGCCCATCTAGAAATAATAGAATTGTTCCTAGGCTAAAGGTCTTTATTCCAATGGCAATACTATCCGTGTTGAATAAATTTGCCATTGGGCTTTCTGGAAATGAAAGGCCTATAAAGTATTGAATAGCGCATAAAAATAAATTGGTAATTAGCAGTGCATAAAGCAGTGATCGTGCTCTTGCCGCTCCTTCCTTTACAAATAAGATCAAAACTGCAAATAGACTGGCGTTAAATAGAATTGTGCCAGGGGAAATTGTCAAAAATGAGTCGATTTGAATTTGTATTGTATTTGTCAAGTAGGTTTGTAAGAACTGAAAAGCACCAATTCCTGCAAACAATATCCCTATGCCAAGTTTAGTACGAAGTTTAAATATTAGCGAAACAAAAAATGCTATAGAGATGTACAGCGATATTAAAAGCGCAAAATTTAAAGAGCTAAATGAATCCATTAATGTTGGAAAAAATTATGGTATAATTGGAAATATGTTTTCGTTTTAAAAGTGGGCAAATTTATTCCTTATTTACTGATTTACAATGGATAAATGGTTAATTTGTGTTGTTTAGGTATGCTTTTCACATATTGCGATAAATAGAGGTGAAAAAATGATTATTTTTACACCATCAAAGGGTTTTCACTGCACACTATGAACCATAAAGTGTTACTTACTGCAAAAGAAGTAAACATCATTCTACATCGACTGGCCTGTCAACTTATTGAAAATCATAAGGATTTCTCGAAAACCGTATTAATAGGTATTCAACCTAGAGGGATTTTTTTAGCAGATAGACTTATTAAAATTCTAGAAGAGGAATACAAAATTCCCAATATTCAAAAAGGAAATTTAGATATTACCTTTTATCGTGACGATTTTAGAAGAGGCGAAAAGATTCTTGAGGCGAATAAGACGGATATCGATTTTGTAGTAGAAGATAAAAATGTAGTTTTTATTGACGATGTGCTGTATACAGGCAGAAGTATTCGTGCAGCCTTAACAGCGATACAATCTTTTGGGAGACCGACTAATATAGAATTATTGACGCTAATAGACAGACGTTTTAGTAGGCATTTACCAATACAGCCTAATTATAGAGGGCGACAGGTAGATGCTATTAATAATGAAAAAGTAAAGGTGAGTTGGCTTGAGAATGAAGGTGAAGATGCCGTTTATGTAATTAATACCTAAATAACTAAATACAACCAATGGGTGAGTTAAGTGTATCTCATTTGCTAGGAATAAAATATCTTCAAAAATCAGATATTGATCTCATTTTTGAAACTGCCGATCATTTTAAAGAAGTGATTAATCGCCCAATTAAAAAAGTACCTTCATTACGAGATATTACCATTGCCAATTTATTTTTTGAAAACAGCACTCGAACACGATTATCCTTTGAACTCGCTGAAAAAAGATTATCGGCTGATGTGGTAAATTTCTCAGCGGCTTCATCCTCTGTAAAAAAAGGAGAAACTTTAGTTGATACGGTTAACAATATCCTTTCGATGAAAGTTGATATGGTGGTAATGCGTCATCCTAACCCGGGTGCTGGTGTCTTTTTATCAAAGCACGTAAATGCAAGTATTATTAACGCTGGTGATGGTGCTCATGAACATCCGACGCAGGCATTATTAGATTCATATTCTATTAGAGAACGATTAGGAGATGTCGCTGGAAAAAAAGTAGTGATTGTTGGTGATATTTTACACAGTCGTGTAGCTTTAAGTAATATCTTTGCACTGAATAAGTTAGGGGCAAAGGTAAAGGTTTGCGGACCACTAACATTAATACCTAAGCATATTGAAAGTTTAGGAGTAACCGTAGAGCCAAATCTTGAAAAAGCGCTTAACTGGTGTGACGTAGCCAATATGCTTCGCGTGCAGAATGAACGAATGGAGGTAAGTTATTTTCCATCGACACGGGAGTACAGACAGCAGTTTGGCGTTAACAAGCAATTACTCAATTCGCTTGATAAGGAAATTGTGATCATGCACCCAGGACCAATAAATAGAGGAGTAGAGATTACAAGTGACGTAGCCGATTCAAAACAGGCTATTATTTTAGATCAGGTAGAAAATGGTGTAGCAATCCGCATGGCAGTTATCTACTTGTTGGCATCAAAAATAAAACAGTAAGCTATGATAATCGATACTAAAGGAAATACCACAATTATCACCAGAGAACGTGCTAGTGTGGTCGATATGGTACAACGAATGACCAAGCAGTACGATTCGTTTTCTCATAATAATATTATCGTCAATTTATTCTCCATTGAAGGATTAACGAATAACGACTTAAACGAATTCCTATTACTTTCTAGAAAGCATCGTGCAGCAAAACATTCTTTTGTTATCGTAGCGTCGAAGATTGATTATACAACCGTGTCCGATGATTTAGTAGTTGTTCCTACGGCCCAAGAGGCACACGACTTAGTCGAGATGGATGAGATTGAACGGGATCTTGGCTTTTAGTCTGTTTACAGTATGAATGAATTTCACCTCGCCCAAGTAAATATTGCACAAATGTTGGCGCCTATGGATGATCCAATTATGGCTGATTTCGTTGCAAATTTAGATAGGATTAATGCTTTAGCAGAAAAAAGTAATGGTTTTGTTTGGCGTTTAAAAGATGAAGAGGGCAATGCGATGGCCGTCCGTGTTTTTGATGACGAATTTCTTATCATCAATATGTCAGTTTGGGAAAACAGACAAACCTTATTTGACTATGTATATAAAAGTATGCATGTTGAAATATTAAAGCGAAAAACGGAGTGGTTTTCGAACATGAAAAACATGCATATGGCGCTTTGGTACGTTCCTAAAGGCCATTTTCCGACCCCACAAGAAGCTAAAGACCGTTTAAGCTATTATAATACACATGGAGCAACACCCTATGCTTTTGGGTTTAAACATGAGTTTACTGCCGAAGAGGCTGTTGCATATCAACCTAACACAACTGTATAATGAAGTTAATCGTTCTAGGTTGCTACTCAGCTACACCACGAACATTCAATAATCCTACATCTCAGGTTTTGGAGATAAAAGGAAATTTATTTCTCATTGATTGTGGAGAGGGAACTCAGGTGCAATTGCGTAAAAACAAAATCAAGTTTGCGCGTATTAAAAACATTTTTATATCTCATTTACACGGAGATCACTTTTATGGGTTGATTGGTCTAATCTCAACATTTAGACTGTTAGGTCGGGAAGCTGATCTCACAATCTACGGGCCTAAAGGAATTAAGCAAGCCATTATTCTTCAATTGAAGTTATCAGAATCTTGGACAAATTTTAAGCTTCGTTTTGTTGAATTAGAGAGTGATGAGCCAGAATTAATCTATGAAGATGATAAAGTCACGGTAACAACTATTCCATTAACACATCGCGTCTATACCAATGGCTTTTTATTTCAAGAGAAACCGAACGAGCGAAATTTAAATATTAAAGCTGTTGAGGATTTTGATATTAGCCGAGCCTATTATCAAAAAATTAAAAATGGAGATGATATCACTTTAGAAGATGGTCGCGTGATTCCGAATGAACAACTTACTTTCGATCCTACATCACCAAAATCATATGCTTTTTGTAGTGATACTGTATATAAGGTAGATAATGTACCACAGTTAAATGGCGTAACAGTTCTGTATCATGAATCTACTTTTTTAGATGAGCATCAACATTTGACAGATAAGACAAAACATTCAACAGCAAAAGAAGCTGCAAAGATTGCTGTCAAAGCTGATGTGAAAACATTAATTTTAGGACACTATTCTACCAGATACGGAAGCATTGATGTATTTAAGGATGAAGCGCAGACCATTTTTAAAAATGTGGAGCTTGCTGAAGATGGTAAAGTGTTTGAATTTTAATTGAAATGAATAAGAACCTAGGCGATTACCGAAAATCATACGAGAAAAGCGAATTGTCAGAAAATTCAGTTCCCAACAATCCAATGCAGCTATTCCAAAGCTGGTTTTATGAAGTAGAGCAGATGGAGGTTGTTGATGAGGTAAATGCTATGTCAGTTTCGACAATAGGCTTAGATGGTTTCCCAAAAACTAGGGTAGTTCTTTTAAAAGAATATACACACGAAGGATTCATTTTTTATACTAACTATGAAAGTGAAAAGGGAAAAGCAATAGCCGCGAACTCCAATATTTGTATCTCATTTTTTTGGCATTCAGCAGAAAGACAAATTATTATCAAAGGAAAAGCTGAAAAGATTGCACCTAATAAATCCGATGGATATTTCGAATCTCGACCAGAAGGTAGTAGGTTAGGAGCGATTGTTTCTGACCAAAGTCAAGTAATACCTTCACGGAAGTATTTAGAAGACAAACTAAAAGCCTTAGAAGCTGAATACGAAAGTAAATCTATCGAACGACCCGATTATTGGGGCGGATATTTGGTGCGCCCAGTCGAAATGGAATTTTGGCAAGGCCGCGCAAACCGACTACATGATAGATTGCGCTACAAACTAGATTCCGATTTCAATTGGGTTATGGAGCGACTTGCCCCATAGTCTAGGGTATTCAATCTTCAGTATCCAAATCGCATTAGAACTTCGAGAATAAAATACACTCGTTCATTTTAAATTATCCGTTCTGACTATTCTACAATAGCGGATGCAAAATGGGTTCGAAAAAATATATGATTAAAACTTTAAAAATCAGTTTCAAAGCCCCACTATCTTCGTTAAAATAGTTTTTTTGATTTACTTTTCTTATTTTTTATGTATTTCATCGATATTAAATGTTAATAATCTTTATTTTAACATTTAATTATGATTACATTGATTTTTCATCGATATATTTGACACTTAATCGTTAAAATAATGTTTTGAAATCAGTATTCCCTCAAGTCGCTGCTCTATTTTTACTATGCTTTCTTAGTTCTTGTTCGGTCGATTCTATCGAGAATGAAACTGACGGTTTAAGTATTAGCAATACAGAACATTCCAATGTTAAAGTCGTTGTTTCGTATACAAGTATTGAAAAAGAGATTCAAGAACGAATCAATCAATTTAGATCCAATCTTGGTCTTTCAGTCCTAGTGCTGCAAGATGTAATTACGGAAAAAGCTGATGAACATTCCGATACAATGATAAAAGACGGAGCTGCCTCGCATAAAAATTTTGGAGCCAGAGCTACTTATATTAAAAATACGTTGGGTGCTGATGATGTTGCCGAGAATGTAGGAGCTAACTATAATAGCGCGCAAGGAGTAGTAACTGCATGGATTAACAGTGATAGCCACCGAACAGTTTTAGAAGATGATTTTACTCACATTGGTATCTCAGCTAAAAAAGATACGAACGGAAAGTATTACTATACTACTATTTTTTCTAAACTATAATTGAGATAGCGCTTAACGATTAACAATAAGAAAACTATACTAAGTACTAAATAGAGAGCCATTAACATGAGAAAAGTAGCCTTATTCATCTTATTAATTATTGCAGGAGTCATAATTATAGGATCGGGAAAGCCCACTAGTACAGGAGAAATCACTTTTCAAGATGTCTTAGAGGTTATAGAGTTAAAAAAAAATGGACAAGACAGCACTCAAAAGGTGTTCTATTTTACCCAAGAGGAAGTTGTAACTCTTGGTTTTAATGCAAAAAAATATCTACCGAAAAATTTTGATCCATTTCTAATAGAAAAGGATAGCGAGGTTAAAAAGGAAGTAAATATCGAAGAAGAGGAAGTAATTGAATTCAATTTCAGTACTGAAGATTACTTACACCAAGGATTCGATCAGCACGCAGCGGTGATTCCGTAAGCACAACGCACAGAATAGTTATTAAAATTCTAAATATGATTTTTAGTAAACTATGAGAAAGGGAATAGTTTATAAATCAAAGAGGCCTAGTCAATTTTAGCTAGGTCTTTTTAATTTTTATTGTTTTATGAGTTATCCTAAAGCAACATCTAAACTCATCATGACGATAAATCCCCCGATAAATCCCATAGTCGCGATATCTGTATATTTATCACGTTGTGTTTCTGGTATTACTTCTTCAATCACTACAAATATCATAGCTCCAGCAGCAAAAGCCAGCGCATACGGCAAGATAGGAGTGAAAAACGTTACTGCAACTGCGCCAATTACCGCTGCAATTGGTTCTACAATTGCTGATAATTGTCCGTACCAAAAGCTTTTGAACTTAGAAGCGCCTTGTCTTCTCATCGGCATTGAAACAGCTAAGCCTTCAGGAAAATTTTGTATACCAATTCCCATTGCTAATACTACGGCTCCAGCAATCGAAGCTTCGGGTAACCCAGCTGCAACACCTCCAAATAGTACTCCTACAGCAAGACCTTCAGGAATATTATGTAATGTGATAGCAAGTACTAATAAAGTGGTTCTATGCCAAGGAGTTTTAATACCTTCAGCTTCTTCTTGTCTAAAATTGATATGTAAATGCGGTAGTACTTTGTCCAAGCCAAAAATAAAAAATGCTCCAAGTCCAAAACCTATTGCCGCGGGCATTACTTTTACAAAACCTTCGCCAGGACTCATTTCAATTCCTGGTGCGAGCAGACTCCAAAAACTTGCTGCTACCATTACACCGCCTGTAAACCCTAGCATACCATCTAGCAATGCTCTATTCATTCCTTTAAAAAGAAAAACAAGACTTGCTCCGGTAGCGGTTAAAATCCATGTAAATAAAGAAGCATAAAGTGCTGCCAAAATGGGATCAATTCCTTCTAAATATGTTACAATCTGATCAAACATTTAAATTTTCTTTACGTATAAATTATTGGTTATTCTACTAGATAAAGGGAGTTCTTTCTTTTTAAGCCGTACTACCATGGTACCATCAAATGCTTCTTTGGAGATTACCTTCATTTTCTTTCCCAGTCGAATGTTGTGATTGTCTAGGTATTGAAGAAAATCTGAAGAAGAATCATGAACACCAACGCAAAAACAACGTTCATCAACTTCAATTTCAGATAGGGTTACGCGCTTCGATTTCTTTATCAGCCCATCCTTGTCTGGTATTGGGTCTCCATGCGGATCTTCGGTTGGGTATTCTAAAAATGCATCAAGCTCAGCGGTTAGTTTTTCCGATTTAATATGTTCCAACTGTTCTGCTACATCATGTACTTCATCCCAGGTGAAATTCAATTTTTCTACTAAAAAAACTTCCCACAAACGATGCTTCCGAACAATTTTAATCGCCACTTTTTCACCTTTTTTGGTTAAAGTAACACCCTGATACTTCACATAATCAACAAGTTGTTTCTCCGCTAGTTTTTTAATCATATCAGTTACTGATGAAGCTTTCGTTTCCATTTTGTCAGCAATTGAGTTTGTGCTTACTCCACCTTCCTGTTGCTGACTTAAATGATAAATAGCTTTTAGATAATTTTCTTCTGAATGCGTGAACATGGTCTCAAAATTTTAACAAATATATCATTTTTTTAAGCTTTGGTAATTTGTTTTTTAGATTAATCTAAAAATAAAGCTATTTTTGCACTTCAAAATTGAATATGAGAATTTTTATTGTTGTCTTTTTTCTACTTTTTATGTCCAAATTGTTTTCACATGATGGTGGATTCTTGAATGGAACAATCACACACAACGATGAACCCGTACCTTATGTAAGCGTTTATGTAGAAGGAACGGATATCGGAACCACCACTAACAATAAAGGTGAGTATGAACTAAAAGTCGGCGTGGGTACATTTACGCTGCTTGTGCGTACCATTGGTTTTAAACAAATAGAACAGGAATTTACAATTAAGAAGCACGAAAAACTAACTTTTAACTTTGAATTAAAAGAAGAAGTACTTGGTTTAAATCAAGTAGTAGTATCTGCAACTAGGGGTTTGCAAAACAGGAAAGAAGCCCCAGTTATTGTTACGATTACTGACGAAAAAATATTTAACGCAACTCAGTCTATTAGTTTATCTGAAGGGTTGAATTTTCAGCCTGGTTTGCGTATGGAAACTAATTGTCAAAACTGTGGTTTTGCTCAAGTACGTATGAATGGCCTCAATGGAGCTTATTCACAAATATTAATAGATAGTCGCCCCATCTTTAGCGCACTGAATGGTGTGTACGGGCTCGATCAAATCCCCGCCAATATAATTGATCGTATTGAAGTAGTGCGCGGTGGTGGCTCGGCCTTGTATGGGTCGAATGCCATAGCTGGAACCATTAATGTAATCACCAAAGAAGCCTTAGAAGATTCTTTTCAACTAGGTAGTAATCTGGCGTTTATTAATGGCATAGCTCCCGATAGGTCATTGACGCTTAACGGTACTGTTGTTTCTGACAACAACAAAGCAGGAATTACTTTTTTTGGTTTATATAGAGATCGAAATCCTTTTGATTATCAATACGATGGTTTCACTGAGATCACGACCATGGAGAATACTACGCTGGGTTTTAAAACCTATTACAAACCGGATGACCAAAGTAAGGTTTCGTTAGATTTTCATCATATTAATGAATTCCGACGTGGTGGCGATCAGTTAAATTTACAGCCTTTTGAGTCGGAAATTACCGAGCAGATCGATAGTAAAGTGACTGGAGTTGGTCTGACATATGAGTTATTCGATAAATTACTCAAAAACCGATATTCCCTATATGTAAGTACGCAACTTTCAAATAATCAAAATTATTACGGCGGGGGTGAAGATCTAATTGCTCAGCAAGGTGAGGTTATCGGTTTCGGAACCTCTGAAGACAATGTATGGGTTGCGGGAGGACAATTTTCCAGAAATCAAGATAAGTTTTTAGGTGGTTCAGGTGTTTTTACTGGTGGAATTGAATTTAAATACAATTTAACTCAAGATGCAAAACCAGGTTTTAACGCCTTTGTTGATCAAACAGTCCGCATTTATGGTTTATACTCCCAACAGGAATGGCAGTTAAACGAGCGATTAAAGCTACTTGGTGGTGTGAGAGTTGATATCCATAATATTACAGATGAAGCGGTAAATATAAATCCAAGACTTAATGTTTTGTATGATGTGAACGATAATTTACAGTTGCGTACCAGTTATGCAAAAGGTTTTAGGGCTGCTCAATTTTTTACTGAAGATTTACACGCAACCTTGGCAGCTGGTGAAGTATCTTTTGTTCGTTTTGCGCCTAATTTAAAATCGGAAACATCACATAGCTTTTTAGCATCGGCTGACTGGTCTAAAACTACTCAGTTTTCTGAGGTTGGACTTACAATAGAGGCCTTTTATACGCGATTACAAGATCCTTTTGTGTCGGAGCAAGCAACTGACGAAGAGTTGGCGGCTCTTGGTCTCGACGTGTCAGAAAATCAATTTATCTATATTAAAAAGAATAGTACAGGCGCAAATGTATATGGCGTTAATATGGAAGCAAAGTATGCGCCGAATGAAAAATGGACGATGCAACTTGGTGGTACTATTCAACAATCTATTTATGATGAAGCCATTCGCTGGAGCGACGACCAAGATATCGATTTAGAAAATGCAGATCAGTTTTTTAAATCACCCAATTTGTACGGCAATTTTGTTGTCACTTTTGCCCCGACAAAGAAGTTTCAGCATAATCTATCCGCTGTTTATACTGGTCGCATGTATGTGCCACATATCGCGGGGTTTATTCAGCAAGACCGACTGGAATTCACAAAGGATTTTTTTGAATTAAATTTTAAATCATCATATACATTTGATATTGATGATTCATATAAAATACAGCTAAGTGCGGGAATGCAAAATGTATTTAATAGCTATCAATTTGATTTTGATCTCGGTGCAGATCGAGATGCAAATTACATTTATGGTCCTTCACGCCCAAGGACTTATTTTGTAGGCTTAAAAATAGGCACTGATTTATAAATTGCTTTTCTTACTTTTGAGAAAAGTACGTAGTTATATGAATTTATCTTCCTCACTAATTGTTGTTTTTTCTTTTGTAACCATGGTCTCAGTAGCTCAGAAAAAAAGAAAGATTGACACCACTTATGCCTACCAAACTACAGTGATGAAATCGGTCGCTATTTTACAAACACAATCCATTCAAAAAGATAAATTTTACTTGAATAGCAGAAGCAATGCACTAGTGAAAGGCGGTAAAAATCGAGTTTTACTGCCGGTAAATATTCCAAACAATACGAAAGAGTGGTACTATGTGTTTTCAGCTTCTCGCGATGAGGAGCAGATTACCAATACTTTAAAAACTTTTAATCTTGCAGGAGAACTGTCGTCTTTTATTGAGAAAAAGTCATCATTGCAACAATCTGTGAGTAGTTTGAATGCGCCTCCTGGGGCTAATATTTGTGATATTTATGTGGTTGATGAATCGAATGCTTTGCTCTTTAAGGATAAAGATGACTTCGCATATGATCTAAGTAGTTCACGAGAGAATTATAAATCAGGTATTGTAACCGTCAAAAAGAAATCGCGAAATGCGGTTTTCTTAGCCTTAAATAATCCTGATAATTTATACGGTATTCACATTGCAATTGAGATTATAGCTATAGTTGAAGATATTGCCTTTAAGAAAGAGACTATTCGCATTCCTGTAATTACCTACTCTAATTAGATGGAAGTAGGTGAGTCGGCAACGTATAACTATATCTTTGCAGGAGCAGGCGCTGCTGGCTTAATGTTGGCATATAGAATGTTGCAATCAGGCGATTTCAATACAAAACAATTTTTGCTAATTGATAAGAACCTTAAAAACACCAACGATCGTACTTGGTGTTTTTGGGAAGAGGGAGAAGGAGAATGGGATACTATCATTACTAAAAAATGGGATAGCTGTTTATTTAAAGGAAAAGGATACAGCAATTCTTTTAGGTTATCACCTTTTTCTTATAAAATGATTAAAGGAATTGATTTCTATGAGATGATGCTTTCATCGTTGTCAACTTATAGTAATGTCACTATCAAATATGAATCCATTCAATCTATAAAAGATGAGCATTCTCATGTTTCTATTATAACTGATGTTAGTTCCTATAAAAGTGTAAAAGTATTCAATAGTATTTTTGATTGGAACACCATCACCAAACAAGAAAAATACCCTGTTTTACAACAGCACTTTATTGGCTGGTTTGTTGAGACGGAAAAGTCAGTTTTTAATGCAGATACGGCAACTTTTATGGATTTCGATCTGCAGCAAAATGGGAATACGCGATTTATGTATGTGTTGCCGGAGACATCAAAAAAAGCATTGTTGGAGTATACCTTGTTTTCAGAACATATATTGGATAAATCTGAATATGAAAATGCCATTAAGGAGTATTTAAACGAACTTGGTGTTAAAGAGTATCGTATAGCAGAAAAGGAGCAAGGCTCAATACCAATGACTGTCGCTCCGTTTTCAACAAATACGAGAAACATACTAAATATTGGTACTGCTGGTGGTTGGACTAAGGCAAGTACGGGATTTACATTTAGTATGATAAGTCGTAAGACCAAGGAACTAGTACCACGGATAAATGAATCATTAGACTTTACAACCTACAATAAAAAAACAAGGTTTTGGTATTACGATCTGTGGTTTTTAGATGTTTTGACCAAGTATAATCATAAAGGCGGATTGATTTTTACCCGAATGTTTAAACGAAACGCTCCTAGGCAAATTTTACGCTTTCTAGATGAACAGACACATTTTTTTGAAGAGCTTCGTATAATGTTTAGTCTGACTTCATTCCCATTTTTTGAGACCTTTTTTAAGCGACTTTTTTAGCTAAACTGTCCGGTTCATTAAACCTTCACCAAATGTTCTTAGTAATGCCTTTTTCTCTGAACTAATGTTCAAGTCATTAAGGACTGTAAAAGCACTTTCGGTATAATCTTTAATAGCTTGTTTAGTGTCATTGGAGGCACCAGTCTCTTCAAAAAGTTGTTTGACTATTGCAACCTTCTCGTCGCTAGAGGCTGGCTGAATAGAGAATAGATCTGTAAGTTGGTTCGCTTGCTCTTTGCTGGCATGCTCAAGAGCCTTTAGGTATAGATATGTCTTTTTATTCTCTATAATGTCACCACCAACTTGTTTTCCAAACGTTTTGGGATCGCCAAATGCATCTAGATAATCATCTTGCAATTGAAAAGCAATTCCTAAGTTTCGACCAAACTCGTAAATATGGTCTTGATCTGTTTCATCGGCCTTCGCGATAATCGCTCCCATTTTCATTGCTGCTGCAACTAGAACCGAAGTCTTGTATTCAATCATTTTTAAATACTCAGAGATAGTTACATCATCTCTAGTCTCAAAGTCTATATCATATTGTTGACCTTCGCAAACTTCGATAGCGGTCTTACTAAATAACTTTGCAAGCTGCCTAAAAATAGGATCATCGTAATTTTCAAAATACTGATATGCTCTAATTAGCATCGCATCACCTGAAAGAATTCCTGTATTTAAATCCCATTTTTCATGAACGGTAGTCTGTCCTCTTCGCAGGGGGGCATCATCCATTATATCATCGTGGACCAAAGAAAAATTATGAAAAACCTCAATGGCAAGGGCAGCTTCTAGCGCATCTTTATGATCTCCTGAAAATATATCAGTAGTCATAAGTGTGAGTAAGGGCCGTAACCGTTTACCTCCAAGTTTTAAGATGTAATTAATTGGCTTGTAAAGGTTTTTAGGTTGATTGTTATAAGTATTCTTTTCTAGAAATTCTACAAACACCGACCGGTATGCGTCAATAGATAACATAGCTTCAATTTGAAGCTAAAATACGACACCGAAACTAACTTTAAAATAGTTTTCGCAAACACTATATTCTGATGTTGATTGAAAACAAAAAAGCCCCAACACTTTCGCGCTGAGGCCCACGGTTTTTGGACATAAATATTTTAATTTGACTCCATTCGCACTACTGCAAACTCAGATCGGCGATTGAGTTCATGTTCTTCTTCTGAACATTGTTGACCATCGTCACAAGGAGTGATTAATTCCATTTCACCAAACCCTTGGTGGTTTTCGATACGATGTTTAGGAACCCCTTTTTTAGTTAAGTAACGATAGGTTGCTAAGGCTCTGTTTTGAGATAGTTTTAAGTTGTAGGCATCAGCACCACGACTATCGGTGTGTGACCCTATGGCAATAATCATTTCAGGATATTTGTTGATCATTAAATCAACTACCTTATCAAGTTCTTTGCCTGCATCTCGACGAATGTTATATCTGTCGAAGTCAAAATAGATTTTATTGATATCAATATCTGCTAGGACTTCTAATTTTTTTATTGGCTCTAACTGAAAGTCTAAGGTCATACTATAGCTACCATTTTCTGGTTTTATAGTTTCAATTTGCTTAGTTTGTGATATATATTTAGGTGCCGAAGCTTCGACAGTATAAATCACACCCATATCTACGTCCTGCTCATAATACCCATTTTTATCTGCTTGTACGGTAGCAAAGACTTTGTTGTTATCTTCGGTAATTTTAACTGTAGCATTTGCAATTGGTGTTGCGTTTACAACATCGGTAACAACACCTTTCAATGTTATTTGTGGAATACGTTCAAAAGAATAGATGTCATCATCACCAGTACCGCCAATGCGGTTACTGGAAATGTAACCGTTAATTCCATCTGGTGCCAGATAATATGAAAAATCATCTTTATTACTGTTTACCGGAAGCCCTAGGTTTAAAATATCAACTGCATCTCCATCATCGTTTAAAATAGTTGCGAAAATGTCGAGTTGTCCAAGACCTTGATGGCCATCTGAAGAGAAAAACAGTGTGCCGTTTTCATGTATAAATGGAAATAACTCATTTAGCGGAGTGTTAACCGTATCACCTAAATTTTCTGGAGTAGAGTATGTGCCGTTCTCTAAAATTGAGACTTTGTAAAGGTCACTACCTCCATATCCTTCTTTACTATCCGATGCAAAATATAAGGTTTTTCCATCTTTTGAAAGCGACGGGTGTCCAGTAGAAAAATCATTACTATTGAAGGGTAATTCGGTAATATTATCCCATTTACCACCAATCTTGGTGGCCCTGTATATTTTTAGATTACTAATACCATTATCATCTTTTCCTTTTTTATTCAGGTAATTAGTTCGAGTAAAATACATGGTATTCCCGTCCTCTGAAATGGTCATTGATCCCTCGTGCACTTTTGTATTCACATCACCTGAAAGCTTTGTAAGTATAGCGATCCCTGAAGTATCGATTTCAGTTTTATAAATATCTAAAAATGGTTGTAAATTCCAACCGTATAAGCGCTTTATTAAGCCGCCATCATCTCTAGTAGAAGCGATATAAGTAATTGAGTCGTGTGTATAGGCCCCGAAGTCACTAAAGGTTGAGTTGTAAGGGCTTTCTACTATTTCATAGCGTTGTTTTGCCTGATAAATATCGTCAACGAACCTATCATTTTTGATCATGCGCTCAACATTATCAAGGTTTCCTTTTTTTGTTTTGCGATATTTTTTTAACCAAATACGTGATTCTTTATATTCTTTTATCCCACGGAGTGCCTGTGCATAGCGCAAGTAATAATCAGGATCGATATCCTTTTGTTTTACAACATCGGCATAGTATTTAGAAGCATTTTGCGGATCTCTTAATAAACTATATGCATCTGCGATTTTTCGTTTTGCGTAATTGACATTATAATCGTTATCGATCATTTCTTGATAAGACTTGATCGCCTTGGCATATGCAAAGCCATTAAACATTGCATCGCCGCGACGTTGCCTTCCATATTGAGCATTTACAACATTTACAGTAGTTAGTAGTAATAAAATTGTGATTGAAATATAGTGTCTCATTAAATGGATGCGATTAAAAATAACGAGGAGATTTCATTTTGTTTTTCACGAAACTAAACTCATAAATAAGCAAGATCTCATGAGTCGATCTTGTAAATGCCTTTAAGGCAGTTAAAGGAGATTCATATGCATAACCCACCCTAAACTGATCAGATATTTTAAAATCAGCCAATGCTCCAATGGCATTACCTAGATTGCCGCCAACACGATATGAAGCCCCTAGCCAAAGTTTATCGTATAGTAGAAAACTACCTGTAAAATTATAAGAGATTGGAACAGCTTGGGTAATCTGTAATAAGGATGTTGGCCTAAATTTGACGGTCTCACTTATATCAAAAACATATCCAGCAATCACATAAACATCATTCTGCTCTAAAGTTTCAAAATCGGCATTTCTATTCCTATCATTAGTTAATAATTTTGGCGCAGATAATCCTACATAGAATTTTTCGCTGTGGAGGTAACCTCCTACGCCAAAATTAAATGTCCATTGCTTATTGATACCCGCTATGTAGGGGTCTGCAAGTGCGGTAGCCGATGTCAAGCCTGTAAAATTAAAGAAATTAGCCCCTGCTTTTAATCCAAAAGATGCTTTTATTGTTTGAGATACAGGAATGGTATAAGACAAATCACCGTAGAGCTTGGTCGATTTTTCGAAGCCCAATTGGTCATTAATAAAAGAGACTCCAACACCTACACGATCATTTCGTAATGGTGTATTAATCGATATAGTTTGAGTAACGGGAGCACCTTCAACACCAATCCATTGGTTTCTGTTGAGTGCGATAATACTTAGCGCTTCTCGCGACCCTGCATAGGCCGGGTTGATTGCAATGGTATTATACATGTATTGCGTAAATTGTTCATTCTGCTGAGAGTAACAATTTACGGTTGTAATCACCACTAGAAGGAGTGATACATATTTTTTTTTCATAGTTTTTATTTAAGCCCCAGAACCTAGGAAAATAAAGCCTTGTATATCATCAAAGCCACTATTTACTAGTTTCACAATATAAAAATATGTTCCCGACGGTAACTGATCATTGCCTAATTCCCGTCCTGACCAGTCGTTTTGATAGTCATTAGATTCAAAAACTAATTGTCCCAGACGATTAAAAATCTTAACCTGTGTTACAAAACCGCAACCTTCAACTCCGTCAATTACAAAAAACTCGTTAATACCATCACCATTTGGAGTAACTACTTCTGATATTTCGATATCCTCTAAACGACATGGTAGTACTTCGCAACTATCATCTAAAATTATAGTTACTTCTCTTCCTGTTGTGCAATTTGTAGTGTTATCGATTAATCTAAAGTTATAAGTGCCAACACCAGTTGCGAAGGTGTTGAATTCGTTACCTGTTAGTGCACCAGAATTATTGAGGTCTTCCCAAGTCCCCGTTACTCCATTATCATTGAATAATGACATTAGGTCAATTGTTCCATCATTAATACAATTGGTAACTGTTTGAGATTCGGTAGCAGGTTCTGTAATTGTAATAACTTGTCTAAATGTTTCTGAGTTGTCACAACTATCAGTTACACTCCATGTTCTGGTAATTACAATGTCGCCATTATTTGTTTGTTCGTCTTCTGCGAATTCAACTGTTAAATTCTCTGACGCAGTACAATTATCTTCAAATGTTAAGTCTGGCGCTGGAGGAACATCTTGACCACATATTAAGTCGATATCTTCAATAGTCTCCACAACCGTAGGTGCTATGGTATCACCAACTGAGATGATTTGTGTATGGGAAATTTCTGATCCATTACAGTCAATTGCTGTCCAAGTTCTTGTAATTAAGTATAAAGGACAATCGTTAGCTTCATCTTGATCTGAAGTCTCCTCGAAAGTTACATCAACGGGTTTTCCACAACCGTCAGTTGCTGTAAGTGTTACTGCTGCATCAGGATCACCACATTCGATTGTTTCATCCGCTGGTAATTCTTCAACGAAAGAAATCTCTCCAGAAGTTACATTAATTACTTGTGTATGAGACAGCACTTTGTCACCACAATAGGTGGCTGTCCATTTACGCGTAACCATATAATTTGCACAATCATCAGCCTGATCGGATATTTCTTCAAAATTTACATCGATGCTATTACCACAACCATCAGTTGCTGTCAATACTACTGGATCAGGGAGATCTTCACATTGGATATCAATATTCTCTGGTAATGTAGTTTCAACAAATGACCCCTCACCTGGGTTTACAGTAATTATTTGTGTATGCGTTAGTGTTTGATCATTACAGCTTGCAGTTGACCATGTTCTTGTTAACGTATAGGCTGTACAATCGTCAACTTGAGTTGAGGTTTCGTTAAAAGTAACTTCAATTGGTGTTCCGCAACCATCCATAGCTGTTAATGTAGCGGGGGTTGGAATGCTCGTACATTCTATTTCAGTATTTTCTGGAAGTGCCTCATTAAAGGTCGATTCACCAGTTGTAACACTTATCGTTTGCGTATGTGAAATTGAATTATCACTACAAAAGGCTGCAGTCCACGTTCTTGTTAGTGTATAACTACTACAATTATCTGTTTGGTCCGAACTTTCTTCAAAAACAACATCGATAGTATTTCCACAGGCGTCAACAGCGGTTAATGTTGCTGGAGCAGAAGCATTCGTACACTGTATTGCTTCATCTGAAGGTAGAGTTTCGTTAAACGATGCACTATCTGCAGGCTCAACTGTGATTACTTGAGTATGCGTAATATCAGTATCCACACAACTGTCAGTTTTCCACACTCTAGTTAAAGTGTATGCTTCACAGCTATCGCCTGTTGCCGTACTAGTTTCTTCATAAACAACCGCAATAGCGTCACCACAACTATTTATAGCAGTTAAAGTTTCGGGAGGACGAATGTTTGTGCAACTTACAGTTACATTTTCTGGAAGTGTTTCATTAAAAGAAACTGTCGGTGCAGTTACTGTAATAGTTTGAGTATGCACTAATTCAGAATCACATGCTTGGGCTGTCCACGTTCTCGTAATAGTATAATCACCGCAAGTAGTACTATCAGCAGTTGATGTTTCTTCAAAGTTGACTGTTAGCATATTTCCACATCCATCCGTTGCTGTTAAAGTATCAGCGGTTGGAATACTCTCACAACTAACTTCAATATCTGCTGGTAAGCTTTCAACAAAAGCTGGATCCCCACTAGTAACAGTGATGTGTTGAGTATGCATTACTTCATTGGTTGCACAATCTGATACTTTCCAAACTCTTTTTATGACATAATCGGTGTCACACTCATCATCCTTATTAAAAACAGTTTCTTCAAAAGTGACATCAACCAAATTAGCGTCACAATTGTCATTTGCTGTTAAGACTGCAGCATCAGGAATATCAGTACAACTAACTTCAATATCCGCAGGTAATGTTTCAACAAATTCTGGAGCAGTAGTATCTTCAAACGTCAATGTTTGAGTATGCGAAACGCTATTGTCAGCGCAATCTTTTGTCGTCCATGTACGAACGATTTGAAATGTCGCTGGACAATCATCATCTTTTCCTGTGATAACTTCATTAAAGTCGACCACGCAAACGGAAGAGTCACATGAATCTACTGCGGTGATCGTCTGTGCATCCGGCACGTCGGCATCGCATTGAAAGGTAGCATCCGTTGGCAAGGTTTGAACGAAGGTTGGCGGCGTATTATCCTCGATCGTAATTATTTGGATATGTTGGTTTTCATTACCAGCACAGTCTTCTGTTTTCCAAATTCTTTTCAGTTTGTATTCCGCATCACAACCATCGTCTTTGCCAATAGTTATCTCATTAAAACTAACTGCGCATACTGATGAATCACAAGAATCACGAGCAGTTAAGGTTTCGGCATCAGGAATACCAGCAGTACATTCTAAGGTGTAGCTTTCCGGTAAATCCTGTTGAAATTCTGGTGCTTCATTATCTTCTATAGTCAACGTTTGTACATGAACGTTTTCATTTCCTGCACAATCATTTACTTTCCATGTTCTTGTAATCACGTAGTTGGAAGCACATCCATCATCTAGACCTGTAATCTCTTCTTCAAAACTAACAACACAAACGCTAGGGTCACATTTGTCAGCGGCCGTTAAGGTAACTGCATCTGGAACTGTATCTGTGCACTCTAAGGTAAGGTCACTAGGAAGATCTTGAATAAAATAAGGAGCTACGGTATCTCTAACTGTAATAGTTTGTTTGTGCTTGATCACGTTTCCTGAAGGTCCGCATGCAGACCATTCTCTAACTATAGTGTAATCTGTACAAGTGCCATCATCATTATTAGTTTCTTTAAAAACAACGGTAACATTATTTCCGCAACTGTCTATTGCCGTCAATATAGCAGGATCAGGAATGTTGGCACATTCAACTGTCGTATCTTGAGGCAATGCTTCAACGAAGTTAGAGAGTGTACAACTATCCGTCGTGTTACCTAATATTAAAGTATTTGAATTTGCTAGGGAAATATTGACGGTAAAAAATACCAATATGACTCCCAACCCCCTAGTGTAAAATTGCCTCATAAGCTTACATTATAAAATACAATAGCATTCAGATTTCCATCTGAAAGTAGGGTCGATAAATAGGGGGCTTACAAAAGGCAGTTGTTTCGTTCCGTTTACACTACGGATCTAAGTTGGACTCTAAAGGTATGTACCTTCAATAGCGTCTTCACATAAATTCGATTAAACGACCAAATTACGGTTAAATAACTCTAAAAAGGGCATTGCAACTGCTCATTTCTATTGTTATTTTTTTAATTTCAACAGTAGAAAAAATGAGTTTAATTAGCCGCAAAAATAGCACTATTTAATACGTGCTCAATAGCTGAATACATTTTTTACCACTTATTTTTTCAACAATAATTGAATACCATCAATCATGAAAAAAATAATATTTACGCGACATGCTAAAAGTTCTTGGGACTATGAGGTAAGTGATATAGACAGGCCTTTAAAAATGAGAGGCATTCAAGATGCTTATTTAATAGGAGATCGATTAAAAAAAGAAAACTATCACCCCAATCTTGTTTTTTCCAGCCCTGCTAACCGAGCTATGCATACAGCTTTAATAATGTTAAGGCAAATGGCTATTTCACCATCGACATTAAAGATAGATGCCAATTTATATGACTTTGAAGGCTCTTCACTGATTACTACAATAAAAAGTCTACCTAATGAGGCAGATACCGCCATGCTTTTTGGACATAATTATGCGATGACCTCTGTTGTAAACATGCTTGGCGATAAATTTATCGATAATGTGACAACTGCTGGTGTTGTAGTTATTAATTTTGCCAGTTCTAATTGGGAAAATATTCCAGAGGAAAAAGGAGTTACCGAATTAGTACTTTTTCCAAAACAACTTAAATGATAAAAACTGCAGACAAAAAATATTTCAATCGAGAAAAAAGTTGGCTTCAATTTAATGCGCGTGTACTGCAGGAGGCAGCGGATGCCAAAGTTCCGCTGATTGATAGGCTTCGATTTATTGGGATTTTCTCGAACAACTTAGATGAGTTTTTTAAAGTTCGATATGCAACCGTAAAACGAATTGCAGAGGTTGGAAAGGGCGCCAAAAGTCTTCTTGGCGGAATTAAAGCGAAGGATCTGATGGAAGATATCACTGAAAAAGTGATCGAGCTACAAGCCGAGAGCCTCAAAATATTGGGCGAAATCCAGAAAGCATTGGAGAAGGAGAATATCTTCATGATTAATGAAAATCATGTGTCTGAAGGTCAAAGTGCCTATATACGAGATTATTTTATTCAGCAAGTTAGTCCGGCCTTAGTTACCATTGTCTTAAATGACCTTACTCAGTTTCCCGAACTAAAAGACAGTGCTGCATATTTAGCGGTAAAAATGACCTTAAAGCCGCAAAATGAAGCTAAAGGTCTCGGAAAACTATTTAAATCTAAACCAAAGGAAAAACGATATGCTTTAGTTGAAATACCTCGCTCTATTGATCGCTTTGTAGTGCTTCCTAAAGAAGGAAATAAGCAGTACATTATGATTCTTGATGACCTGATTCGGTATTGTCTTGATTCGATATTTAATGTGTTTGACTACGAGACCATATCAGCACATATGATCAAGATTACAAGAGATGCGGAGCTTGATTTGGATAATGATTTTAAGAAGAGTTTCATACAAAAAATAGCTGCTAGTGTCGAAGACAGACGTCAAGGCGATCCTGTTCGTTTTGTTTATGATAGTAAAATAGACAAGGATACCTTCCAATTTCTATTGGAGAAAATGAAAATCCAAAATAATGATAGTCTTATTCCCGGTGGACGTTACCACAACAGAAGAGACTATATGGGCTTCCCAAGTTTAGGCCGCGATGAGTTGCAATACAAACAATATCCACCATTGCCTATTAAGGGACTGAGTTTAGAAGGAAGTCTTTTTAATAAAATAGCTCAGAAAGATTATATGCAGTTCGCGCCTTATCATTCATTTGCGTATTTGGTGAAGTTTTTACGCGAAGCAGCTCTTGACCCTAGAGTGCGAACAATAAAAATCACTATATATCGTCTTGCCAAGGTTTCGCATGTTGCCAGTTCACTAATAAATGCAGTGAAAAATGGGAAAGAAGTTACCGTACAACTAGAACTTCGAGCTCGATTTGACGAAGCAGCGAATATTAAGTATGCCGAGCAAATGCAACTAGAAGGTGTAAAATTGACCTTTGGAGTACCTGGACTAAAGGTACATAGCAAAACCTGTATAGTAGAGCGTGAAGAAGCAGGCGGAATAAAACGATACGGATTTATTAGTACGGGTAATTTCAACGAATCGACAGCAAAACTGTATACTGATTATACTTTGTTTACAGCAAATCCAGATATTTTAAAGGAAGTAGATAAAGTATTCACCTTTTTTGAGACCAACTATAAGATTGCACGGTACAAACACTTAATCGTTTCACCACATTATACTCGGAAAGCATTTGTTCGACTTATAGATACCGAAATTGCCAATGCAAAAGAAGGGAAAACTGCTTTCATTAAACTAAAAATCAATAGTTTATCCGATTTTAAAATGATCGACAAATTATATGAAGCAAGTAATGCCGGAGTTAAAATAGAACTCATCGTCCGTGGTATTTGTTGTTTAATACCCGGGATTCCTGGAATGAGTGAAAATATTGAAGCAATTAGCGTAGTTGATAAGTACTTAGAGCATCCAAGATTATTTATCTTTGGAAATGGTGGAGACACCAAAATTTATATTTCTTCAGCCGATTGGATGACCCGTAATATTGATAAACGTGTGGAAGTAAGTTGTCCAATTTATGATGAAGATATCAAGCAAGAATTGATCGATACGTTTGATATTTGCTGGAGCGATAATGTAAAAGCGAGAGTATTTTCTGCTAAAAATGATAATGCTTATCGAAAAACTGATGGACCCGCAATACGCTCACAAATTGCTATTTATAATTACTATTTGGAAAAGCTAAGCGAATAAATGCTTGATTCATTTTCCGCAATACGTCGAAAAAAACGCATATTTACCGATAATTTAAACATTAGTTCCGCGTTTTAATGCTTAACCTAGAGGTTTAAAATATATTTACAGTAGTAAACATCATCTTCATGAAGCAGCTTTTAGCAATTGCTTTTATTTTATTTTCGTTGAATTGTTTTTCGCAAGCAATTCCAAAATATGGGTTTAAAATTGGGGCTAATTTCTCCGACCTCACTTTTGAAGGAAAAGATGTTGCCGATACCAGAAACGGATTTGCTACCGGATTTTTTATTAGCTATTCAATTAACGACAAATTTAAAATTCAACCAGAGCTACAATATTCGGCTCAAGGCTCAAAGCAATTTCGTGTAGAGTACTTACAACTTCCAGTTTTAGGGAAATACTTCGTTACTAAAAATGTCAATATTCAATTAGGTCCTCAAGTAGGACTTAAGATTCATGAATTTCAAGATGGCTTAAAAAATCTGGACTATGCCGCTGTCGGTGGCGTAGGGATTAATATTATCGAAAATATTGAATTCGATATTCGGTATTCTTTCGGGTTACAACAAATTTTTGATGACCCTAATGTATTTCAAGATAGTCAACATCGTTATGTACAAGTCACTATTGCATATACGTTGTAGTTAGATATGAGACCTATGTTCTCGATATAAGAGATTATCTAAAGTCCAATCACCCATGCATCGTCCCAACGGTGCCTAGCTCTTTCATGATTTCGGCCTCATATTCTAATAAGTCTTGCCACTTTCTGTCGACTAACTTTCGATCTTCACCATATTTTCGAGCAAATTTTAAGAACATAGTATAGTGATTCGCTTCACTTACCATTAAGTTTCTGTAAAAAGCTGCTAGTTCTTCATCATTGATGTTTTCTGATAATAATCGAAAACGCTCGCAACTTCTGGCTTCAATTAATGCGGCATAAAGTAACTTATGAACGAGGTGTGTGGTTCTACTTCCTCCCTTAGGGAAAAATTTCAGCAGTTTTAATACATATTCATCTTTACGTTCACGTCCTAAAACATAGCCACGTTTTATAATGTGATCATGTACCAATTTAAAGTGACTCATTTCCTCTTTGACTAGGGCAATCATTTCTTGCACCAATGCTGTTTTTTCTGGAAAACCGATAATTAATGAGATAGCGGTACTAGCAGCTTTTTGCTCGCAATAAGCATGATCGACTAGAATTTCTTCAATGTTTTTTTCGACAATGTTGACCCAACGAGGATCTGTTGACAGCTTTAATCCTAGCATGATAAATTGAATGTATTAGACAAAGATAAAGCTACTTTTTAATTAATATTAATTTGTTAGAGAATGTTTGATTGTGGTCGTTTAAAACCTAATTAACACTTTTAAGAATTCCTGAACCATTTCTGATGAGCCAATTGGAACTCTCAATACGCGAACGATAACCAGAAAAAATCCAATAATAGTCGCCAAGTGTTTAAACTTTCCAAATTTATAAACGAACAATACAAACAACGGAATGTATATGACTTCAGCGCTAACAAAAACAATCATGGGATTGAACTTATCGGGAGGCAGTATACTTCGCCAAAAAACGATCATACCACGTCCTAAAGCAGGCATCATCATATAAAAAATACTGCAGATAAGCCACCATGAATGATTTTGCAGCTCTTTTCTTTGAACAATGCTTTTTAGTACAGCATAGGCAAACGCTAACATCAAAATAGCCTCTACGACCAGAGTTCCATAATAAAAAGCGACGGGAGGACCTGGGCTAGAAGGATCAAGTTTTTCCATTAATCTCAGCGGAAAATCTAACAAACTAAATCCCGTAAAAATGACTCCTCCAGCAAGTAAAAAACCAATAATGCCGACTGTGCGATGATTTGCGATTTTTCCAGTAGTTGCCAGATAAGGTTGAATAATTAAAAGAAAAGACCATAGTGTTACCAGCCAAAAATGAATATGAATTTCCCATGTCTCGGAAGAGAAAGTAGGCCAATAGTAATTGAAAATGCCGACCTGCATTAGTACCAAAGGAAGGAGCATCCAAAGGTGTAATTTTTTAAAACGTTCCATACGAATATCGATTTATACCAAGTAGCATTTATTGGCTAAATATTCAAGAAGAGAAATTGAACGGGTGAGAGTTAGGAATTATGATGAAAAAATCGATCATCCTTAGTAAGATAGAAAAAAAATGAATGTTCGAAAGTGTAAATAACACGAACGGAAAGAATTTTAGGTCGAAATGACTAAGTTTCAATTTTGAGTCGACCTTATTCTTCTCGTACTAACTCAAGGACAGGCTCGGTACAATTTAGCGGATAGCCTAATGCAATGACGATTCGATAAATAAATGTAAAAGAAAATTACTAAAAGAGCTTGTGATCTATTTTTCTTTATCCAAATCTATCAGATGGCGATATAGAATTAAAGCGAGGAACGCTGCTAAGCCAAGCGACAGAGGAGTATAGATTAGAATGTTGATATGTAGCAGACTCAGTGAGGAAGCAAACACCACAAAAAGCCAAACCCAGCAAACAGTGCTATAAATAATTGCGAGGGCCTTATCATGCCAAATGCTAAACAATCCAAGAAACTTGATGTTTCTCGAGCTCCGATTTCCGAAAATTCCACCGTTAGTTTCGTTAGCTTGAGCCTTTGGAAAATCTATCTGCTGCTCTAAGGCTTTCGCTCGATGGATTAGTTGATTGTAAATCTCCGTATTTCTTAGATCGTAAAACAGAATTCCGATAGTTATTAAAAATCCAAAAACTCCAAGGATCAAGCTTGTAACAGGCGATTGGTTTTCATCAATAAAAGCGAATGCGATACCTGTGGCTAATGGTAATAATCCCAATAGTTTAAAACGAATGTCAGATAGGCGAAATATATAGTTCACCGTGTATTGATAATCCATTTTCAACTTATCTAAATTATCCGATTCGGACTGTTTCATTTTTCTTGGATTTAGTTGGCAGGATAGCCCTAAGTTAGAAAAAAAGAAAGGATATTGCTAAAGATCAAGATCGTAAATTACTTGTGAAAGTGGTATTAACTCTTTGATGTGAAAACACTAAATATCCAAATCAAATGTCTGCCTCAAAGTTTCGATAAGCGGATTTTTCTCCTTAAGCTTTTCGTATTTTTCACGTGGGGTAAAAGCATACTTTTTAGTCGCTGTTTCATTTACTTCAACTAGAATATCAACATCGTAATTTTGGAGCTGAGCACGCAGAAACTTGAGCAATGGTGCCTTGGAACGTTCTAGTTCCACCCGCATGGTATCATTAGGATACTCAACAACTAGTGTTTTCTTATCCCGTAAAACAGGCTGATCAATACCAACGATTGATGCCATATTTTTCTGGCCCTTATTTTGTAGCTTTTTTATGTAGGCCTCCCAAGCATCCTGCGCCTGTTTCTCGGTAAAAGGTTCAGTAGGGAGGTTCTCTTCATCAACTTGTCGGTCTTCTTTGCTTTTTTCGTGCTCTTTCTTTCTACTAATGCTAGACAAAGACAAGCCAGAAACCCGCTTGCTACTGATATTTAATTTCGGAGTTTTAGGAGTCGGACTAACTTCTTCAACTGCCTCTTTTGTTTCTATAGGAATTGGTTCGGTTTTCGCTATAGGCTCACTAGCTATTGGAGAATCAGAGGGAGTATCTATTGTTGCAGCAGGTAAACTACTAGGCTCCTGGATTGGTGGAGTTGACTCTGCATGCTTTTCAATAGCTTTTTCAACAGTTTCTACTCGTTTTTGAGGAAGATCAATTTGAAAACCTTTGAAATGTGCAGGCGGAATTATGCGAGGTTTGTCATTTTTTTTTTCCTGTTGATCGTTTTGATCAGCAGGTGCAAGAATAGAAGCGAGTTGCATGAGGCATAACTCTACCAACAAACGCTGATTTTTGCTCGCCTTATATTTAAGATCGGTTGAATTGGCCAAATCAATCGCCTTTAGTAAGAATGATAAACTTGTTTTCCGGCTTTGCTCTAAATACTTCGCCTTTGTTTGTTCGCCTACCTCTAATAGTGAAATAGTAGCCTCGTTTTTACAGACCATTAAATCCCTGAAATGAGATGCAAGCCCTGTAACATAATGATGACCGTCAAATCCCTTTGCCGTAATCTCATTAAATTGTAATAGTAGCTGCGGAATATTGTTTTTAAGTATCAGATCTGTAGACGTAAAATAGGTTTCATAGTCTAATACATTCAGATTCTCAGATACGGCTTGTCTTGTTAAATTGTTTCCTGAGAAACTAACTACTCGATCAAAAATGGACAAAGCATCGCGCATGGCACCATCTGCTTTTTGGGCGATGATGTGTAAAGCATCATCATCCGCTTCAACTCCTTGTAACCCGGCAATGTATTTTAGATATTCTTTTGCGTCGCCTACTGTTATACGCTTAAAGTCGAATATTTGACAGCGCGACAGAATAGTAGGGATAATCTTGTGTTTTTCAGTAGTCGCTAAAATAAAAATAGCGTGTTTTGGTGGCTCTTCCAGTGTCTTTAAAAATGCATTAAATGCATTAGAGGACAGCATGTGAACCTCGTCAATAATATACACTTTATACTTCCCAACTTGTGGTGGTATTCTCACCTGATCGATAAGACTTCTTATATCATCAACGGAGTTGTTAGAAGCTGCATCCAGCTCAAAAATATTGAAGGCAAAATCCTCATCTGGACTTTCAGTACCATCACTATTGATCATTTTGGCGAGAATACGTGCACAAGTGGTTTTACCAACACCACGTGGCCCTGTGAACAAAAGTGCTTGCGCCAAATGATTATTATTTATGGCATTTAATAGCGTATTGGTAATAGCCTGTTGCCCCACTACATCTTGAAATGCTTGGGGTCTATATTTTCTGGCTGATACTATAAAATGCTCCACAAAACAAAATTAAACAATGCGGATAATTATAAAAATGAATGACTTTTTATTTGTTGTGAGTTATTAACAGAAAATTCTTGTCTTATTGATAGATGGACACTACGTGAAAGCGGTATATTTGCCTGAGCAGGTCTCCTTATCGCTCTGACGGCTAGCGTCAGTGAGGAAAGTCCGGACACCATAGCGCAGCGTAGCGGGTAACACCCGTCACCTCAATGTAAATTGAGGTAGGACCAGTGCAACAGAAAGAATGTACAGATAATGCTGTAGTGAAATCAGGTAAACTCTACGCGGTGCAACGCCATGTAAACCGACATTTGAGGGCTGCGCGCTCGAGTCGGAGGGTAGGCGGTTAGATCCTAGCGGTAACGTTAGGACTAGATAAATGATAAGGGCTTAGTTTACTAAGTTACAGAATCCGGCTTATGACCTGCTTTTTTTATTTGTAAAACTATTCGGCCTATTCCTGTTTTTCAAAAAAGCTAAAGACACTGCCCCCATACTTTCTTGCTTCTTGCAAAAATGCATTTTGCGAAAGATCGGTATGTTTTGAGTGTTCCACTATTAATACACCATCTTCTTCTAAAAGGTCATTTTCGAAAACCAGTGTCACTATCCTTTCAAATTGTTCTTTGCTAAAATCGTAAGGCGGATCGGCAAAAATGAGATTACTTTTAGTAGGTACTTTTTCTAAGTACGAAAAAACATCACTTTTAATAGCTTGAATAGGGAGCTCTAATTCGCTTGCGGTTTTATCAATATACTTTACGCACCCATAATAGCTGTCAACTGCTGTAATTTGTTCAGCTCCGCGGCTTCCGAATTCAAAACTAATATTTCCAGTTCCTGCAAAAAGATCCAACACTCGTAGCTCTGAAAAATAAAATCGGTTATTAAGGATATTAAATAAAGCTTCTTTAGCCATATCCGTTGTAGGCCTAACAGGTAATTTTGAAGGTGCTGTAAGTCTTTTTCCTTTATATTTCCCTGAGATGATACGCATTTAGAACGAGTTTAGTAATACATAGTCCTCGTGATCGGTAGGAGGGGCGAGCTCTTCTTTATACTCAAAAATATCATTTCGTTTACCAAAATCTACATTCCTTATATAGGTGTAGGCAATTTCATATAAATCATCATCCTTTTTAACGTCACCTAAAAAGTATAATGGAAATTTATCTGGATTCAATCCTAATTGTTCAGCGACAAACAAAAGATGGTATATAAAATCTTCTTTATTGGTATGCTTAAATGTATTGAATAACTGTAGCTTACGCTGTTTTACAACAACAACATCAAACTGTTGGTCATGCACATAAACATATACTGCAGCCTGTTCATCAGAAGGCGCGGTATTTAAGATTGAGTTGACAAGCAAGGAAGCAAAATGCTTGTACTCGAAAGTGCCATATTGTTCAAAAATAAAATTGTTGATATTGACATAGGGGATATAAACATTCACCATTTCAGTATTACTTAAAACATCAAATGTGATGAAATCATTGGGCAATACCTTAGTGTTAAATTTTAAATAATCCTCGAGATTCTTATCACTAAAAAGTGCGGTGGGAACAAAACTATTTAGTTCATTAACATAAATTATTTTGACCTTTTGAAAGGGTTGTTGCAATACTAACGAGCTTGCAAATACTCTTTTTACCTTGTCTAATAATTGATTTGGTGTAGCAACCTCATGAAAAGGAAAGGACGTATAATGAACTAATGTATTTATAGACTTATCTAGAATACAAAAAGAAAGTCCACCCAAGCTAAGCTGAATGGACAGTTCTAGAAGTGTATTATCTTCTATATTTCTATTAATTATCTTGGGGGGTGTCATAAATGGTTGGCCAGTTACCATTGGTACTTACCTCTCCCAAAGACCCAACAACAATGTCGGCTCCGTTTACTTCTTCTACAGAAATATGTTCCTTTTCTTGCTGTAATAAATAGTCAGGTTGATCGTGGAGTATAAAATCTTTTGGAACTCTTGCCTCAAAAACAGCAATTTTAAATCCGTTTTTATCAATCTGATCCGCTTTCATGGTGAATTTACTTCCCTCTTTAGCCGATGGAACGATCTCTAGTTGCTTGTATCGGTCAGAGTTTTTAAACAATGAATCTTTAACTGCAACAAAACCTAAAGTGTCGATCACCTTTACTTCACGTAACATGTCAATACGGAAATTCTCATCATATTCCATATAACTAGAATCTCTTGTTTCTGTTAGCGTAAATTTCGCAGTATCAACGAATTGAATTAATCCGTTAAAATCATTTGCAAATTTTCCAGTTACAGTACGATGAGCAATCTGCGCATCTCTAATATCTTTTAAACGCTCAATCACCTCGGTGTAACGCTCTTTTTTAACTTTTCCAAAACGTATTGGAGCGTTAATCGAGTCATAGATAAGATATACGAGGCCAATACTGATTAACCAAAGAGCGATCTGAATGATGCGTTTCATTTGTTTGCTAAAATTTAATTAGTGTTACACGCAAATCTACAATTTTTTTTTAATCGCAAAAGTTTTTAACCAAAAAAGCATTGCTATCTTTGATGCTAAATACCCTTAATGGATAGTCGTTCTTTCCACGCATTGCTCCAGAAGAAATTTCCGCACGAACCCACCCTTACCCAAGCGGCGGTGTTAAATCAATTATCAGAATTTTTATTATCCGATAATAAGGACGGTTTATTTCTGCTAAAAGGATACGCCGGTACAGGAAAAACGACAATGATATCTACAATTGTCACAAATTTGTGGAATGTCAAGTTAAAAACGGTTTTGATGGCCCCCACAGGTCGCGCAGCTAAAGTTATAACCAACTACAGCAATTCAAAAGCGTTTACAATTCATAAAAAAATTTACTTTCCTAAAAAGGAGGCGAATGGAGGTGTTTCATTCCAACTACAACAAAATAAGCATAGAAACACCATTTTTATCGTGGATGAGGCGTCTATGATTCCTGATATTCCTGCAGATTCTAAGTTGTTTGAAAACGCAAGTTTGCTAGATGATCTAATGATGTATGTTTATTCGGGTCACAATTGTAAGTTGTTGTTAATAGGCGATACGGCTCAGTTACCTCCTGTGAAGTTGGAATTGAGTCCCGCTCTAGATGCCGATAAACTCTCGCTTTCATTTAATAAGGATGTCACTCAAATTGAAATGGATGAAGTAGTGCGTCAGCAACAAGATTCTGGTATTCTTTTTAATGCTACATTATTAAGAGAGCAGTTGGCATCATCTTTTTTTGACGAGTTTAAATTCAATCTCGATGGGTTTACAGATATTGTAAGACTTATTGAAGGTAACGAGATTTTAGACGCGATTAACGATGCCTACGATACTTACGGAAAGGAAGATACTGCAATCATTGTCCGATCGAATAAACGCGCCAATTTGTACAATCAGCAAATACGAAGTCGCATTTTATTCAACGAACATGAAATTACGGCGGGAGATTATTTGATGGTGGTTAAAAATAATTACTTCTGGTTAAAAGAAAGCAGTGATGCTGGATTTATAGCCAATGGTGATATTATCGAGATTCTAGAGATATTCGGTATTAAAGAGTTATACGGATTCAACTTTGCAGAAGTAAAGGTCAGAATGGTCGATTATCCTAATCAAAAACCTTTTGAGACGGTTTTATTGTTGGATACTATTAGTGCAGAGTCTGCTTCATTGTCGTATGAAGAATCCAACAAATTATATCAAGAGGTGATGCAGGATTATGCGGATGAAGGATCTAAATACCGCCAATTTCTAAAGGTTAAAAAGAATAAATACTTTAATGCACTTCAAGTAAAATTCTCTTATGCTATTACTTGTCATAAATCACAAGGAGGACAATGGAGTACTGTTTTTGTTGAGCAGCCTTATTTGCCGAATGGCGTAGATCGTGAGTATTTAAGATGGTTGTATACGGCCGTAACTCGAGCTAAAGACAGATTGTATCTGATTGGATTTAAAAAAGAGTTTTTCGAGGAGACGGATTAAAAAATGAAATAGTAACTTTATTTCAAAATCTAAATAAACAGAACAATGGATACCATTTTAAGTATCTTTTTAGGGGTGGGGCTAGCTGCTTCAGTAGGCTTTCGCGTTTTTGTGCCCTTGTTTGCACTTAGCTTGGCGGCACATCTAGGACATATTCCACTTAACGAAAGTTGGATGTGGGTAGGTAGCATGACAGCGCTAATCGTATTAGGTGTGGCCACAGTAATTGAGATTTTTGCATACTACATTCCTTGGGTTGATAATTTGTTAGATAGTGTTGCAGTGCCTCTTGCGGCAATTGCTGGAACCGCGGTTATGGTAGCTACGATGGCAGATTTAGACCCAGTTATTACCTGGTCGCTTGCCATTATTGCTGGCGGAGGAACCGCGACGGCTATTGCAAGTACTTCAGCCGCTACACGATTGGCCAGTACAGCAACAACAGGAGGGCTTGGTAATCCAGCTGTATCGACTGTCGAAACAGCTACAGCAGGAATCCTATCAGTAACTTCAGTTTTTATTCCAATCCTCGCTTTTATACTAACGGTCATTATCATCTTGATTGTGCGGATATTTTATAAAAAGCTTCGACACAAAGTCACTTAAATACACGAATAATAGCTACTTTTATGTCGTATTATAGACCCGACCAATGAAAGTAATTTCAATGATTCCAGCCCGCTATGCGGCATCCCGATTTCCAGGAAAATTAATGCAAGATCTTGGAGGAAAATCAGTTATTTTAAGAACATACGAAGCCACTGTCGAAACCAAGTTATTCGACGATGTTTTTGTAGTTACCGATAGCGATATTATCTACAAAGAAATAGTCGATAATGGAGGCAAAGCAATAATCAGCATTGCTGAACATGATTGTGGATCAGACCGAATAGCAGAAGCCGTTGCTGATCTTGATATTGATATCGTAGTTAATGTGCAAGGCGATGAGCCTTTTACAGAGCGTACAGCTTTAGAGAAGGTCTTGAATGTTTTTAAGGATGATTCTAAAAAAGAGATCGATCTTGCGTCGATCATGTCTCCAATTAGTGATATCGACGAGATTAATAACCCCAATACAGTAAAGGTAATTGTCGATCAAAATAACTTTGCGCTTTATTTTTCACGTTCTCCTATACCGTATCCTCGAGATAAAAATGTCGGAGTTACCTATTACAAGCATAAAGGTGTTTACGCATTTAGAAAGCAGGCCATTCTCGATTTTCATAACTCACCGATGTTGACATTGGAAGCTTCGGAGAAAATTGAGGCAATTCGATATTTAGAATATGGGAAAAAGATCAAAATGGTAGAAAGTAATGTTGAAGGGGTTGAGATCGACACGCCTGAAGACTTGGAACGAGCAAGAGAACTATTATGAATTTTGATGAGATAGAAGTAATCGGCTTTGATGCTGATGATACCTTGTGGGTAAATGAAACATATTTTCGGGAGGCAGAAGAAGAATTTGCAAAACTACTTTCGCAATACGAAACTCCGAATAAGATAGATCAAGAACTCTTTAAAATGGAAATGGAGAACCTTCCATTATATGGCTACGGTGTTAAAGGGTTCATGTTGTCTATGGTTGAAATGGCCTTAGTTCTATCTAATAATAAGGTGTCTAACGAAACGATTAATAAAATTCTCGATATCGGTAAGAACATGATCGAAAAGCCAGTTGAGTTATTGGATGGGGTTCATGAGGTTTTAGAAACACTTTCAAAAAAATATAAACTCATAGTTGCCACAAAAGGCGATCTGCTGGACCAAGAACGAAAGCTCGAACGATCAGGTTTACTTAAATACTTTCATCATATAGAAGTTTTAAGTGAAAAGAAAGAGGAAAACTATACTAGTTTATTAAAACATCTTGATATAACGCCGGCTCATTTTTTAATGATTGGTAATTCTTTAAAATCGGATATTTTACCGCTGCTCAATATTGGAGCTCAGGCAATCCACGTTCCATTTCACACCACCTGGGTACATGAACAGGTAGCCACTAGCACAAAACATGAAGATCAATTTATTACAGCAAGTAGCATTAAAGATATTTTAGAGTATGTCAAGTATTAAAAAACTAAATATTGATACTTGGGTACGCAAAGACCATTTCAATTTTTATAAGGATTTTGACAAGCCTTTTTATGGTTTGACGGCGAATGTTGATGTTAAGATTGCTAGAGAATTCTGTGACGCTACTAAGAACTCATTTTTTATATGGTATTTACATAAGTGCTTCACCGCGGTTAATGAAATAGAATCATTAAAATATCGCATTGATGATGAGGGTGAGGTATCAATCCATGAAAAAATAGGAGCATCGGCTACGATTAACCGGCCTAACGGCACTTTTGGATTTTCATACATTGATTATGATTCCGATTTTGATGTATTTCAGGCAAACACGCAGCAAGAAATAGATAGAGTTCAAAATAGTGAGGGCTTAGTGCCTTCCAACGGAAATATCGGAACTATACACTTTTCTGCGATACCCTGGGTTCATTTTACAAGCTTGTCCCATGCCATGCACAGCGGGTTTAAGGATTCAATTCCGAAAATATCTGTTGGAAAAATACAGGAACGAGACAACCAATTACTAATGCCTGTATCTATACATGTGCACCATGCATTGGTAGACGGCTCAGATATAGGGACATTTTACCAGCGCTTTCAAAATCATTTAAACAAAACAACCAATTAATCTGTAATTCTTTTAATAGTTTTGCAGAACCTAAATAGACCAAGAACTAATATGATGTATAAAAATTTTCCTATGGTACCTAGGGTGGTTTTCGGCCGCGGAAGTTTTGATCAACTAGATCAAATACTAGCCGAAAAAAGAAGCTCACCTAAAAGTCCGATGGTTTTTTTGGTAGATGATGTATTCTCAACCAATGATGCATTTATAAAACGAATTCCAAAACGAGACCGCGACCATATCATTTTTATTAATGCAGATAATGAACCTAAAACCATTCAGGTAGATTCCTTACGCGAAACTATATTTAGTCGCACTGCCGAAGTGCCCGAAGGAATAATTGGCATTGGTGGTGGTACAGTAATGGATCTGGCTAAGGCAGTATCAATTATGTTGACCAATCCTGGTAGTTCAGCTGATTATCAAGGTTGGGATTTAGTAAAATATCCAGCGGTTTATCATGTCGGAATTCCAACTATTTCAGGAACAGGAGCTGAAGTCTCAAGAACTACGGTGTTAACTGGGCCGAAAAAGAAATTGGGAATTAATTCTGATTACACACCATTTGATCAAGTAGTTTTAGATCCTGAATTAACCAAAGGAGTTGATACCAAACAATGGTTTTATACAGGAATGGACTGCTATATACATTGTATTGAATCTTTAAATGGTACTTATTTAAATGCCTTTAGTAAGAGTTATGGCGAAAAAGCACTGGATTTATGTCGTGATGTTTTTACCCATAAATCAGTTGTTGATGATGAAAGTCAGGACCAGTTAATGATGGCAAGTTGGCACGGAGGTATGAGTATTGCTTATTCTCAAGTTGGTGTTGCACATGCAATGAGTTATGGTTTGTCTTACTTATTAGGAACACGCCATGGTGTAGGAAACTGTATTGTTTTTGATCATTTAGAAGAATTTTACCCCGAGGGTGTGGCGGAATTCAAGGAAATGGTTAAGAAACATAATATTACCATACCGCAAGGTGTTTGCTCCAATTTAAGTGACGAAGATTTCGATACTATGATCGAAGTTGCTATGGGATTAGGTCCTCTTTGGGAAAATGCTGTAGGTGTTGATTGGAGAAAAACAGTGACTCCAGAAAAATTAAGGGGTCTCTACGAAAAAATGTAAGTTGTATGCAGGCAATCGCCCGATTTATCTATTTCAAACTGCTTGGGTGGAAGCTGGAAGGTGAGTTGTCAGATATTCCTAAATGTATTATTGTTGTCGCGCCACATACGCATTGGCTTGACTTGTTTTTAGGATTTCTTATTCGAGCCGTGGTCAAAAAAGAAATTAATTTTATAGGGAAAGCTTCACTATTTAGACCGCCCATTGGTTGGCTTTTGCGATGGATGGGCGGTGCACCAATTACACGTTCTGAAAACAAGAATCAAGTGCAACAAATCGCTGAAATTTTTGAAAAAAAAGAAGTGTTTAGATTGGCACTAGCTCCAGAAGGAACCAGAAAGAAAGTAGATACTTGGAAAACTGGTTTTTATTACATTGCCTGTGCCGCTAATGTTCCTGTAATAAAAGTTGCTTTTGACTTCGGCAAAAAGACCATTAAGATTGCTGATCCTATAGAAATGACTGACAATATGGAGTCTGATATTGACGAAATCATGAAGTTTTATGAAGGGGTGAAGGGTAAGATTCCTGAATATAGCTAATCACTTTAAGCGCATTTAAATTCGTACTTTTACTTTAGAAGCTGCTTTTAAGTAGCTAAGCGATAATGAATTAGTTGAGATTCTTTCGAGTTACTAAAGATTATGTCTGCTAAAAATCACTCTATTATTAACCAAATCAAAAAACCATGAAAACCTTAATTTACTTCTTAGCATGTATTATACTAGTTTCTTGTAACAAAAACACCAAGGATACTTCTTCGATCGGGAAGCAAAAAGCGGAAACTACTATAGAAAATGTTGATTCTTCGACAATAAAGACTATTATAGATACACATGCCCACATACAATTACCAGGGCAAGAATTATCTTTAAATCCAAGTACTCCTGCCTCTGCTGATGAATTAAAAAGTCAAATGGAAGCTGCCGGGGTATCTAAATGTGGAATTATGAGCATGGTTCCCAAAGGTAATTTAGCTGTCACGCGTCAGCACAACGATTATATATTAAAGCTGGCAAAAGAAAATTCAGAATTTTTCCCAATCTGTTCTGTTCATCCGTTGGATGGTAAAGAAGCACTGAAAGAAATAGAAAGGGTTGCAAAGCTGGGTGCAAAAGCTATAAAAATTCACCCGTTCTATCAAGGTTTTGAACTTACGGACCCTAATGTTAATGAAGTTCTAGCTACTGCTGGAAAGTTTGGTCTTACTGTTATTTTTGATTCTATTTCAGCTTCCGATGGTGGTGCTACTGGAAAATTTGTGGATTTGGCGCTAGCTAACCCTAATACCAAAATAGTTTTAGCACATATGAGAGGCACACAATTTCATGAAACGTTGTTGTTCGCAGTTTTTGCAAAAGGACCATTCTATAAAAACAACGTTTATTTTGATTTGTCTGCAATAGCTGATTTATATATTGATTCTCCAAGACAAGAGGAACTTATGTGGACGATGAGAGAAATAGGTATTGATCAATTCTTTTTCGCTTCGGACTTTCCTGTTTTTGACCTAAAACCGGCTCGCGAAACAATGGACAGATATGGTTTTACTCAGGAAGAGCTACAAAAGATGTATTATGAGAACGCAATTAAAGTTTTTGGGTTAGAGTAACAAAAGGTCGTGGGTAACACTCTTCTTATTTCAAATAGTCTATCAACTGTCTCATAGCCCTTCCACGATGTCCAATCTCGCTTTTTTGAGTGAGTGACATTTGGGCGAACGTCTCTTCAAATCCGTCTGGTTTAAAAATTGGGTCATAGCCAAAACCTTTTTCACCATGTCGTTTGTGAGTAATACTGCCATTTACCTCGCCTACAAACAAAGTTTTTTCACCACCAATAGCCAAAGCGATAACGGTTTTAAATGTGGCATTACGTTTTGTAATGTGTTCTAGTGATTGTATTAATTTATTCATATTATCATCAGCAGTAGCGTCATCACCAGCATAGCGCTTTGAATATACACCCGGCGCTCCTTCTAGAGCAACAACTTCTAGCCCTGTATCATCAGCAAAGCAATCTTTTTTATAATGCTCTTTTACATAATCAGCCTTTAAAATGGCATTTTCTTCAATGGTGTCACCCGTTTCAGGAATGTCTTCAACGCATCCAATATCATCAAGACTCAGTAATTTAATATGATTTGGTAATTGCGCAGCTACTTCAATAAACTTATTTTCATTATGCGTTGCAAATACAAGTTCTAATTCCTCAATAGAGTCATCCATAATTATCTGTGGTGATATGGTTCATTTTTTATGATCGTGAATGCACGATACAGCTGTTCCACCATAAAAAGACGTATTATTTGGTGGGAAAATGTCATTTTAGAAAGCGATAATTTCTCGTTTGCTCGTTGATATACCGAAGGTGAAAATCCATACGGACCACCAATAACAAAAAAGACTTGTTTTAAACCAGCATTCATTTTTTTCTGTATTAAGCCCGAAAACTGAACAGAATCATAATTCTTTCCTTTTTCGTCAAGCAAAATTACATAATCGCTGGACTTTACTTTTTTTAACAATAGTTCGCCCTCTTTTTCTTTTTGTTGTGCTTCGTTTAGATTTTTGGTATTCTTAATATCTGGAATAATATCCAAAGAAAAATTCACATAATGTCCTAGGCGTTTCGTGTAGTCATCAATTAAACTAGTTAGTTCGGATTTATCGGTTTTACCGATCGCCAGCAATGAAATATTCATACTATAAAATTAGCATTATTCTTGCGGTTGTGCTACTTTAGAAGTCATTAAAACTAACTTAGATACAATGATTAGTCAGAGGCATCTCAACCAAGAAATCGATTTAATAATACACAACGCAATCCGTGAGGATGTAGGACCTGGTGATTATAGTAGTTTAGCCTGTATTCCTTTAGAGAAAGAAGGCAAGGCAAAATTGCTTGTAAAAGATGAAGGAATTATCGCCGGAGTCAAGTTAGCTAGAATGATTTTTGCTCATGTCGATCCTCATTTGAAAGTAGAGGTGCTAATTAAAGATGGGCAAGCTGTAAAACATGGTGATATCGTTTTTTATGTTGAAGGTAGTTCGCAGTCCATTTTACAGGCCGAACGATTGGTACTTAATTCAATGCAGCGTATGAGTGCTATTGCTACCAAAACACATAAGTATGTTGTATTACTAAAAGGAACTAAAACCAAAATTTTAGATACTAGAAAAACGACACCCGGATTTCGTGCTTTGGAAAAATGGGCCGTTAAGATTGGTGGCGGTGTTAATCATCGGTTCGGATTATATGATATGGTCATGCTTAAAGATAATCATATTGACTATGCAGGAAGTATCGCAAATGCTATTTCAAAAACTAAATCCTATTTGGCAGAAAATAAGTTAGACCTAAAAATCATTGTTGAGGCGCGAAACCTAGATGAGGTACAGCAAATTCTTGATGCCGGACCTGTGTATCGCATTCTACTAGATAATTTTAATTATGATGATACTAGAAAGGCCGTGGAGCTTATTGGTGATCGGTGCTTGACAGAATCTTCCGGAGGTATAACCGATGAAACAATTCGCAGCTATGCTGAATGTGGAGTCGATTTTATTTCTTCAGGAGCATTGACACATTCAGTGAATAACATGGATCTTAGTCTTAAAGCGGTCTAAAAAATGTCAGATAAGGTTGAGGAACGGCTAGAGCGCATACCTATCATTAACATCATTGTTCGTTTTTTTAAGCGAATAAAAATCCCAGGCTTTGAAGGGCTTTCCTTGTATTATTTATTGGAGATGTATGTCCTCGGCGTGGTAAAAGGCGCTTTTTCGGCTAGAGCAAGTGCAATCGCCTTTAGTTTATTTATGGCGCTTTTTCCATTAGTTATTTTCTTGGTAAATCTTGTCCCTTTTGCTGCGCCCTATGTTAATTTACCTGGCGAGCATACTGAATTTGATATCGAGTTTTTAGCGTTTTTAGAATCGATCTTGCCAAAGGCAACAAGCGATTATTTCGGGGAAATCTATTATCAAATAAAAGAGCAAAAACACGGAGGCTTACTATCATCTGCTTTCATTTTATCAATATTTTTAATTGCAAATGGCATCAACGCTATTTTTAGCAGTTTTGAAAATTCGTATCATGTAGAGCTTACTAGAAATTTTATTAAGCAGTATGCATACGCACTTATGGTTGGCTTAATAATTTCAGTATTGCTAGTAATTGGTGTTGTTGCATTAGTATATTTTGAGTTTTATGTGGTAGAATATTTAAGCGAATATGCGGGTAGAGAGTACGGTACGAATGTCGATATTGGAGATGATTTTGGAGTGAAAGCAGCACAAATAGGATTCTTCATTATGCTGGCGTATGTAATCACCACAACATTATTCTATTTTGGAACTTCTGAAGGGAGATCGATTAAATTCTTTTCGGCAGGAGCTTTACTGACCACTTTATTATTTATTCTCACATCCTACTTTTTTGGCATATATGTTGATAAATTTGCAAGGTATAACGAGTTGTATGGTGCATTAGGAGGACTACTTATTCTTATGGTGTATATATGGCTTAATTGCAATATTTTGTTACTTGGTTTTGAGCTGAATGCTACCTTAAGTAGACTTAAAAGAAGTCATAAGCAGCAGGAAGAAAAACCCGATATATACGCGAATATTGATTAAATGTAAAATTGTAAAAAGATGAAAAAGCTATTAGTAGTGACACTGCTGTTGGTTTCAACAGCAACCTTAACTGCTCAATCGGTTATGGGTAAATGGAAAAGTATTGATGATGAAACTGGTGAAGCAAAATCAATTGTAGAGATTTATGAAGATGGTGGAAGGATTTATGGTAAGATTGTTGAAATCTTGAATCCAGACAGAAAGGATGTCTTGTGCGAAAAATGTGAAGGTGATGAAAAGGACAAACCCATCTTGGGACTTACAATCATAAAGAATTTAAAGAAAAACGGCGAAGAGTATAAAGGCGGCACCATTTTCGATCCACAAAAAGGAAAACAATATAAATGCAAGATTTGGGTGGATGAAGATGATACGAATAAATTGAATGTACGCGGCTATATCGCATTTTTATACCGCACTCAGAATTGGTATCGGGTAAAGTAGTAAATCAGAAGCAAGAGTCAAGAAACAAGAAAAAAGAAATAACTCTTTTTGCGAACTTAGAAGGTCTTTCAGGTGGACTTTTCGATCAAAGCTAATACTGTTCCTCTCCTTGAGGAGAGGTTAGGTGAGGTGTTACCCATAAAGGGAAGTTTTGAGTCTTGAATCTAGAAGCGTAGCGATTCTAAATCCAATATAAACACTCCAATTTGAAACTCACCGAATTAAAAAACATATTCCACAAAGAACTCGATGCCCAATACGGAAGTGAGGAAGTGTCGAGTTTCTTTTTTATGCTAACTGAGCACCATTTTGGTATTTCGCGTCTTAGCCTTGCATTAGACAACAGCCTGCAGATTTCTAAGGAGGAAGAGACAACATTATACCTTGCCTTATCTCGCTTGAATAATCACGAACCTATTCAATATATCATCGGGCAAACCCATTTTTTTGGTTTGGATTTTCAGGTTAACCAGCATACGCTGATTCCTCGTCCAGAGACCGAAGACTTGGTGCAATGGATTATCGATGATCATCAGAGTTTAGAACAAGAAATTTCCATTTTAGATATTGGCACTGGTTCAGGTTGTATTGCCATTTCCTTGGCTAAAAATATTCAAAAGGCCGCCGTCTCAGCAATTGATATAGATGAGCTAACAATTGATCAGGCAGCTGAAAATGCGCAAAGAAATAATGTGCAGGTTAGTTTTATAAAGACTGATATTCTAGGTCTCGATGCATTAGTTGAAAGCTATGATATTATTGTTTCTAATCCACCCTACGTTCGGGAGCAGGAAAAGGAGTTAATGCAAAAAAATGTATTGCAATTCGAACCTGATAAAGCACTTTTTGTGTCTGATGATGATCCACTTATTTTTTATAAAAAGATTGCAGAGTTAGCTTTTAATTCTCTTTCAACAAATGGGAAACTCTATTTTGAGATCAATGAATATTTATCTGAAGAAACAAAAGAAGTTTGTGAGGCGGCTGGTTTTATCAAAGTGACTGTTAAAAACGATATCTTTGGGAAACCAAGAATGATAAAAGCCATAAGAGTATGAAAAGTTGTGTAGTTTTTTGTGGAAGTAGTGAGGGAAACGATACCGAAATAATCGATCAGGGCTATCAGTTAGGTGCTTATTTGGCCAACAATGATATTGATTTAGTGTATGGTGCCGGTAAGATCGGTATTATGGGGAAAGTGGCACAGGGTGCACTTGAAAATAAGGGACGTGTCATTGGTGTGATTCCTGAATTTTTAAAGTTGAAAGAGGTAGTGCATTTAGGTTTAACAGAGCTGCATGTGACTAATAATATGCATGAGCGTAAATTGCTGATGCATGACCTTTCTGATTCAGTTATTACATTACCTGGTGGCTATGGAACATTGGAAGAGTTATTCGAAATGGTTACTTGGGGGCAATTAGGTTTACATCAAAAACCCATGGGAATATTAAATACAAGCGGATTTTATGACGATATGTTAGGCCTATTGGAGAATATGGTCAGAAAAGGGTTCTTAAAAATGAGCAATTTCGAAATGTTGATCGTTGATGATAACATAGAACGCTTAATTGAAAAAATGAATAACTACCAACCAGTTGAAGTGCCTAAGTGGATTAAAAAGGAGTTGACCTAAACTATTCCTGCACTTTAATTTGAAATTAATCTAAAAACAACACCTTCTATAAGTACATTGCCGCTTGCATTATGAACACCGAACAACAGATTAACCAATTACGCGAACAACTTACCCAGCACAATTATAATTACTACGTTTTAGATAATCCCACTATAAGCGATTATGAATTTGACACCCTACTAAAACAACTACAAGATTTAGAGGCAAAACATCCTGAGTTTTACGATGTAAATTCACCGACCTTAAGGGTAGGGGGAGCTGTAACCAAAAACTTTGAGACCATACAGCACGAACACCGTATGTATTCCCTGGATAATTCATATTCTAAGGAGGATTTAGAAGATTGGGAAAAACGTATTAAAAAATTGGTCGACGGTGATGTGCAGTATACCTGCGAATTAAAATATGACGGCGCATCGATAAGTTTGACTTATGAAAACGGTCAGCTGACAAAGGCTGTAACACGTGGCGACGGATTTCAAGGAGATAATGTGACCACTAATATTCGTACTATTCGATCAGTGCCTTTAAAGTTGAAAGGCGATTACCCACCGAAATTTGATATTCGCGGCGAGATTATCCTTCCTCTTGACGGATTTGAAAAAATGAATATTGAGCGCGTTGAAAATGGTGAAGACCCGTATATGAATCCTAGAAATACGGCATCGGGAAGTCTGAAATTGCAAGATAGTAGTGAAGTAGCTAAAAGACCTTTGGAGTGTTTGCTTTACAATCTAACGGGAACCAAGCTTGGAGTAGAAACCCAATTTGAGAGCTTGGGCAAAGCTAGAAAATGGGGTTTTAAAGTCCCAGAAGTCGCAAAATTGGTGAACAGTATTGATGAGGTTTTAGAGTTTGTTGAATATTGGGACATACATCGACATGATTTACCGTATGAAATTGATGGAGTAGTAATAAAAGTTAATAATTTATATCAACAAGAAGAGCTAGGCTATACAGCCAAAGCTCCACGTTGGGCAATGGCTTATAAGTTTAAAGCAGAAAGAGTAAGTACGGTTTTAAATGAGATAAGTTATCAAGTGGGCCGAACTGGTGCCATTACCCCAGTAGCCAATTTACAACCAGTTTTGTTGGGCGGTACTACGGTAAAAAGGGCGAGCTTGCATAATGCCGATCAAATTGCCAAACTTGATATTCGTGAAGGCGATACTGTTTTTGTGGAAAAAGGCGGGGAGATCATTCCCAAAGTAATCGAGGTTGATTTAAGTCAACGTCCGACAAATTCTCAAGAAACGATATACCGAAGTACATGTCCAGAATGTGATACTGCTTTAATCAGAAAAGAAGGCGAAGCACAACATTATTGCCCGAATGACATGGGCTGTCCGCCACAGATTATCGGCCGTATTCAGCATTTTATTTCTCGTAAGGCAATGGACATAGAAGGACTAGGAGGTGAGACCGTGGCTTTACTTGTAAAAGAAAATTTGATAACCAACTATGCTGACCTATATACGTTGACTAAAGAGCAAATAATGCCATTAGAACGCATGGCGGAAAAGTCAGCGGAGAATTTGGTTGCAGGTGTTGAAGCCTCCAAGCAAATCCCATTTGAACGGGTGTTATTTGCTTTGGGTATTCGGTATGTTGGTGAGACAGTCGCGAAGAAACTTGCAAAGCATTATAAGAGTATCGAAAATTTAGCAAGCGCCTCATCTGAGGACCTTACTAATGTCGATGAAATTGGAGGTAGAATAGCTGAAAGTGTAATAGATTTCTTTTCCAACGAAAAAAATGTGGAAACTGTCGAAAGATTAAAATCTTACGGAGTACAGCTTCAAATATCTCAAGAAGCCCTCGAAAACCAATCAGATGTGTTAGCTGGTAAAACTTTTGTAGTATCCGGTGTTTTTGAAAAAGTATCTAGGACTGAGCTTAAAAAACTAATCGAAGATAATGGTGGTAAAGTTGGATCATCTATATCATCAAAAACGACTTATGTCGTTGCAGGCGATAAAATGGGACCGAGCAAAAAGACCAAAGCAGAGAATTTGGGAGTGCCTTTAATCTCTGAGGGTGATTTTCTTGCAATGATTTAAAATTGTCCAAAACAAAAACTATCCGCTAAGAAAATTTGTCTCCAATTATTGGTATTTGCTTCCTGTAAATCCACAATATAATTAGTGCGAGCGAAAAAGTGACTATTGCAGTATAAAATAAAACACCGCCATCACCATTTATTTCAATGCCCAATTTGGTTAGATGCATAAAGATTGCACCGGCTATAACACCAACAGTTAGCGTAGCTCCTAGCCAAATTGTTTTTGGGATTAACAACAAAATACCTGCAATAAGTTCGACTACACCTATCCCGATTCTACCAGTTGGTTCAAGACCGACTTGAGTAAAAATGTAAACACTATCAGGATGCGCTGTAAATTTGAATCTAAGGGTTTGAATTAGAATTGCTGCCACAACAATCCGCAGCACAAGAGGAAGGTACTTTTTCATTAGTCAATTAGTTTACTTCATGAAAGTTACAATAATTTGAGTAATCACTTTGGACTAAACAATAATCGAAGTTCCTTCAGCTGAACTATTCTTTGCAGAATCAAAGTAAAAATCTACGCGACCTAGATTAATCCCCCAGCAGCCAACTTGATTTACTAGAACCTTTTTACCTTCGGCATTATCTACGATCGTTGGGCGTTCTAAAAAGGTATGTGTATGTCCGCCAATAATCAGATCGATATTCTTGGTAGCGGTAGCTACGGTCATGTCAGATGGTTTGTTAGGATCGTTCCGATACTCGTACCCTAAATGAGATAAACAAATGATCAAATCACATTGTTCTTCTTCTTTTAAAATACGCGACATATCAGTAGCTATTTCAATGGGATCTAAAAACTTCGTCTCCTTATACATTTTTTGAGTTACTAATCCATCTAATTGTATGCCGAGACCGAATATGCCAATACGAATACCATCTTTTACGTACACTTTATATGGTTTAGTATGCGTATTCATAACGGTATTCTTAAAGTCGTAATTCGCTATTAAAAAATCGAATTTGGCATGGGGTAACTGAGCATATAATCCATCAATGCCATTGTCAAAATCATGATTACCAAGCGTCGCAGCGTCATATTTTAGATGACTCATTAGTTTAAATTCTAATTCACCACCATAAAAATTGAAATAGGCAGTACCCTGAAAAATATCTCCAGCATCTAACAATAATGTATGTTCATTTTCCCGTCTTATTTTTTCAACCAGCTGGGCACGTCTTGTTACCCCACCGGCATTAGGATATCGAGGATGATTGGCTTCAATAGCATCAATATGACTATGCGTATCGTTTGTATGTAGAATCGTTATATGCTTTTTTTGGTCGGTTGCGCAAGCTTGTAATATTCCGCTTCCCATTGCCATATAGGTAGCTCCGCCTGCCGTATTTGCTATAAATTGTCTTCTTTTCATTGCCGTTGAATAAAGCGGTTATCTAAAGAAACATCGATAGTATCAGTCTTTTGTAAATAATCGACCATGGCATTCCTAATCAAATAGTCTAACTCATAGTACTTAACAGGGTTTGCCAGAAAGTGCATATTATCACCTCCTTGGTATAAAAAATTGGAAGTGGCGACAAGATAATTTTTGTTTTCGTCAATTTTCTTACCGCCTATTTTAGCATCGACTACCTTAAGGTCTTTATCCAGGGTAATGGTCATCCCAGCAATAGGGTGCGCTCTTTTGGCCTTACTTAAATAAGCTAGCATTTCTTGAATTTTATCACCGCTAAGTTCAACCGCGACCAGTGTGTTTTCAAAAGGCATGACATCGTACATATGTTGCATGTTGATGGGACCTTTTCCTATGGCAGATCGAATTCCTCCATGATTTAGTAGACAGACATCGGCTTTAATATTTTCTCTTTTTTCTAAAACGGCATTGGCCCGCTCCAATAAAAGATCTGCCATAAAATTGCCGATCGTACTTTCGTAGTGCCCATCATTTTTATGCATGTCTTTAGAGCTATAACTCAGTACACGATTAAGCTCTTCATTTACACGTTTTTGATAAGGTTTTACAATACTGTCGATGGTCGGATCGTTAGGAATGGTAGCATCGATAGCAAGTTGTTTTGCTTCTATGGTTTTAAGATGTGGAGATGTGTTTTTACATCCTACTAGAAAACAAAAAGTTATAAATAAAACAATTTGTTGTATTTTCATATTTAAGGTTTGTGAATAAACAGGCTTTTTACATACATTTGTAGCACAGCTTAAAGATACATGTTTTTAGAGGCACTTAAGAAAAAGACGAGTCAAAATTTTTTAAAGAAAGCGCTATCGCGTGACGATATTAAAACCAATTATGAGTCCACCGGTATTCATAAAGTAGGATGCATCGTTGATGCGGAATCATTTTCTGATTTCGAAGCTTTTTCACGACTGGCAAACTCGATTGATCTGCCTAATTTTAATTTGAATCTTATCTGTTACCATTCCGATCCGAAGATGCATGCAAATTTTGATAAAACAATGTTTTCTGAAGCTGATTTTGGCTGGAACGGTCGATTAAAGCATTTTGCCTTGCAGCATTTTGCTGAGAATCCGATGGACTTATTGATTAATTATTTCGATAATCCGGACCTTTTGGGTCCGCAGTTAATCGCTGCGCAAAGCCAAGCGGCATTTCGAGTAGGATTTGAGGGTATTGACAAACGTTTGAACGATTTGGTGATTTCAACAGATATTAAGAACTACGATTCGTTTGAGTCAGAACTACTCAAGTATCTTTCCATTTTAAAGATTATATAAAATAATGAATACACTTAGAGGAACTGGAGTGGCTTTGGTCACCCCGTTTAATGATGATTTTTCAATTGATACAACAGCACTTGCCAATTTAGTCGATTTTGTGATCGAAGGCGGTGTAAATTACCTTGTTGTTTTAGGTACGACGGGCGAAGGAGCAACTTTGAATAAGACTGAGCAGCAATTGGTAATAGATACAATTACTAAGGCGAACAATAATCGCTTACCAATGGTTTTGGGTATTGGGGGCAACAATACGGCACAGGTAGTTGAAACCATTAAAAATACAGATCTCAATGATTTTGCGGCTATTTTATCGGTCTCTCCTTATTACAACAAACCAAATCAAGAGGGTCTATATCGCCATTTTGAGCAAATAGCCTTGGCATCGCCTAAACCAATTATTATGTACAATGTTCCAGGGCGTACGTCAATGAATATGTTGCCAGAAACTGTGGTGCGATTGGCTAACAATTTTGAAAATTTAATTGGTGTAAAAGAAGCTGGAAATAATATCATGCAAGGCATGCAATTGGTAAAAGATACGCCAGACGATTTCTTGGTAATTTCCGGCGATGATGATCTAGCTTTAAATCTTACTTTGTCAGGAGGTGATGGGGTGATTTCCGTAATGGGACAAGGTACGCCGGTGGAGTTTTCTAAAATGATACAACTCGGCTTAGAAGGTAATAGCAAAGAAGCTTTTGTATTGTACTATAAACTAATGGAAGGTATAAAAATGATCTTTGAAGATGGGAATCCAGCGGGAATTAAAACCATTTTAACGCATCGAGGCATCATAAAAAATGTGGTAAGACTGCCACTGGTAAAAGCAAATCAAGACTTAAGAGCCAGATTAGAAGCTTTTGTTGATGGACTGTAATTGACGAAGAAGACAATACTGTAGTTAACTATGAACTTTTACCATAAAAGCGTGTTATGCTTTCTGTGGCGAGCTATCAATAATCTGAAAAATCAATCTACACGATAAAGAGTAGAACTATCAATACAATTTTCAGCAGGTCCGCAAGGATCATAGTCGAAAACAATTTTTTGATTGTCGCTTATTGAATACGTGAAACTCCATAATTGGTTTTCATTGACCAAGATAAGCTCATCTAGGCTTTGTAAGTCGCCATATTGATCATCTAAAGGTTGAGCACCCCAATAGTCATAGGTAAGATTCAATCGATCTCCTTCAATTTCATAAGTCCCCAAATATCTCTGGCTATAAGCCAGGATACTCCTTGAATTAATATTTCTAATAAAACTCCCAAATTCAAAGGATCCATCCATATTAAAATTGAATTGTGTAACGCGTTCATAGCCTTCGTTTTGAACACTTGGAATATCATTAATTCCCAATTCAGAAGAAATTTCCCATAGCCCAATTAAATTTGGATCTATAGTGGAATCCTTGCCTTTAGAACAGGATAAAAAAGAAATTACTACGAGAAATAATCCGATTTTTTTCATTTAAATGATCTTAAGTCTATTAACATGATGATTACTTTAATGAAAAGTTGCGTCTAATTACCAAAGGTTGGTTTAAGAATAGTTACCAGTCGTTCTCAACTAATTCTGAACATTATGAAATGCTGCGTTTTATATAGTGAACTTATTTTTTCTAGAAAGGTTTTCGGGTCCCATTTAGTACACTTATTTTTCTACAAAAGGAAAGATAGTGAATGAGCATAAATCTATTCGATTTATGCTCTATTAGCTATTTTTTACATAGGTTTTAAGCGTTTTAAACAATTAAATCCATCCATAATATATATAAACCAAAGCGACCGTATCAATAAAACCATGAACAGCGATGTTGAACCATAAGTCACTCTTACGGAGATGAAAAATAATGGCAAGTATCATACCTGTCATACCGGATAATATCTGGCCGGTTATCCCTTGATAGGCGTGTACCCAACCAAAAAGAAACCCAAATAGTAGGATGTTAATAACAAGACTTATGTTACTTGAGCCAAAAAATTGGGTGAACTGTCGCATTAAATAGCCTCTAAAAACAATTTCTTCAGCAAATGCTGCCGATGCCCATATAAGTGCCAATAAACTAAGTGTTTTAGGCAAGTTGCCAGCATAGGGTTTGAACACAGAAAAGTCAATGGGTTGCCCCGTAATGTAAGTAATACTAGGAAGCATGACGTAGTAATAAAACAGGAAAATTACGGCCCCATATATTGGCGCGATAACTAATAAGCTTTTAACATTAAATCTTTTACGCTGAAACCCTAAAGAGCTGAAAAAGTCTTTTTTGTATTCTACTGCACTCGCTATTATCATTAATATCGCCGCTATAATCATTTGAAAATAACCTGACATGTATAAAATACAGCAAAGAATGATAGTGATTACAGGTGTCAATTTGGTAGTTAAAAAGGATTTATTCATTTTTTATTCGTTTTAAATTTTAAACGAATTAACAATAGCTCATAATGGGAAATTGCAGAAAATCAGGAATTTTTACTGAATGGTATAAAAATAATAGCTGAATAATCGGCCAGACTTACATCTTATTTTCAAACCAGTCCATAAAAGCTTGCTTTTTATATCTGCTGATGGTTATTTGAAAAGCGTTTTTGTCAAACAATGTAGGTTTGAGTAGTACTTGTAGTTTTCCATTTTCTATGGATTGTACTTGTTCAATAGACCGAGCATGAAGAATGGTTTGTCTATTTGCTCTGAAAAAGCTTTGTTCGCTGATTTTGGGTTCAACTTCGTTTAAAGTAAAATCTGTAACAATTGAAGTGCCATCAGTTTTTATAATATAGACTATTTTGTTTTCGCTGTAAAAAAATGCGATTTCATCATAACCTACCAAGGTGATTTTGCCAGCATGTTCCACTTTAAGCTTTCCTTGAATAGATGCGAACTTATGAAGTCTATATATATCCGTTGCGAACAACAGCGTAATGACTATTGTACATGATAGCATAGAAATAGAGTACCCTGTTAGTAGACCATAAAGGTTATAGGAGTTGATTCCGTTTATCAATCCATTTAAAGTAAAGTAAAAGAGGATATAGACAATCGAAATATATCCCAAGGTCGTGAATAGAAAACGGAAAATTAGGTGCACCGTAACTTTTTCAACCAAATGTCTTCTTTTGAAGTAATTAAAATTGAAATAAGCGATAATTAGGGCGATACCAGCAAGAAGAATTGAAACAACTATAGGAAACCACGGGAATTTATAGGATTTATGTAGTGGAAAGTTTTCGGGTTTACTAAGGTGATTGGCAAAAATTGATAGTGTTATAACTATTAAACCAGTTTTGACCCAAAAATTTGAAAAATTAATTTTCTGTTTTAAAAGAATAATTATTGCTTTCATTGAAAATTTTGTGTCAATATAAACTTGAAAAGAGTCGTTTTTTACCTCAGTTCTTTGTTGTGGGTATTTTATTTTTGAATTCTACCAAAGTTTAGAAATCGGATGAACTGCTCTAAATCATGCTTTGCATCAGTTCATTGATCTTAATGCCTGTATACAATTTCTGTAACATTGAAGTGTAGGTACTAGCAAAACTATCTTTTTTTGCTAGATCTCCAAACAGACTTTCTTGTTTAATAAAGGCTAGAGGGTCATCTTTCGTTTCTGAAGCCATGTTGTGTAATTCATTCGACATTGCATCAATAATTTCGAGTGGTTTTCCATGTTGGTCTAGCTGTTTATCACTATAGTAACACCATGCTGCTAAGACTAAAGTGGCGAATTTGAAACTTCCTCCTGCCGCTAAATTCTCATGTAGGGTTGGGATTAAAAATTTAGGCAGTTTAGCCGAGCTTTCTGAGCAAATACGGCTAACACTATCTTTTATATTAGGATTGGCAAAACGTTCTAAGAGGCTGTCTTTGTAGTCCTCCAAATTTATGCCTTCAATGTCTCCTAAAACAGGTGTAGCTTCTTCGTCTAAGAATGCACGTAAGTAGTTTGCAAAGACTTCATCTTCTACACATGCATTGATGGTCGTGTGCCCGTGAATCGCTCCCAAAATTCCCAAAACTGAATGCCCTGCATTTAGGAGTCGTAATTTCATTTTCTCATACGGACCTACATCAGGTACAAATTGGACACCTACTTTTTCAAAGGGAGGTCGTCCGTTCGAGAATGTATCTTCAACCACCCATTGTATAAAAGGTTCGCAAGTCACTGGCCAAGCATCGTCTACACCATAGTTTTGAGCCAGAGTATCAATATCAGCTTTGGTCGTTACTGGTGTAATACGGTCGACCATGCTATTGGGAAAGCGGACTTCTTGGGCAATCCATGTTGCCAGTTCCTCATCTTGCACTTTGGCAAAAGCAAGAAGCATCTTACGCGCCATATCTCCGTTATGTTCGATATTATCACAAGACAAAATGGTAAAAGCAGGCAAGCCCGTATCTCGTCGTCTTTTTAAGGCGGCAGTTAAAAAACCATAGACGGTTTTTGGGTCTTGTGGATGGCGTAATTCATGTTGTATGTCAGGATTGTCAAAATTGAATTTTCCCGTGGTAGGATTGAAATTATAACCTCCCTCAGTAATGGTCAGTGATACTATTTTTGTATTCGCATTTGCCATACGGGCTATGACTAGTTCTGGATCGGTAGTTCCCATTTCAAAGTCAACTATCGACCCAATAACTTCTGGTTCGATTTTTCCATCTGGGTGTTTCACCATAAGCGTGTAGAGATGGTCTTGCGTTTTTAAAATGTTCTTTATTTTGGTATCTGCATCGCGTAAACCGATTCCACAGATTCCCCAGTCTGGGGCTTCCCCCAGCTGTCGTAGTTGATGCAAATAATATGCTTGATGCGCACGATGGAATCCGCCAACGCCGACATGTACAATTCCAATTTTATTGTCCGTTCGGTTATATGTTGGAACAGGCATATTGCTTCCCAATTCTTCTAAATTTTCTTGTTGAAGTTGTATGGATGTTTTCATACCTATGCTACTGTATTTGATTTTCCGCGTTTAAGCGCCCAATAGGCTAGCACAAAATAAATGATGGTACAGATGAATGCATACCTATAAAAGAGTTCACGGTTTTCAATATAATTTGTTTCTGTAGCACTACCGAACATCACATTACAGGCCAATACCAAAGTAGCTACCAAGGCCGAAATGGCTATGAATTTTAATCCTTTCGAGAATAAAGAAACATCCTTTGCAATACTGGGCTCATTCTTTGCTTGTTCCTCTTGAAAACGTTCAATCGTTTCCATCCGGACTTCTTCTTCTTTTACTTCCTCCGCATAATTCTCTTTCGCACCGTATTTAGATGCGAGCAACGTATACACCGCGATGGTAAAAAACCATGTAGGAATAAACAGATAATAGAAGGAAATTACATCTAAAAAATTCAAGCCAAATCCGAAGACTAAGCCCAAGCCCCAGGAGGCAACTGCAGGCATGCTAAAGGTTAGTTTGCGGTATGAAGACCAATATCGTGTAAAACCAATTCTAGGGAAAATCTGATGTTCGGCAAACACAATCGCTCCTACGGGAACAACCAACAACCCAGCATAAGTTAGTAGTGGCAGTATTTGTGAAAACACAAAAGGGAAACAAGCGATGGCTACGGTGACCAAACCAACCACAATAGTCGTTTTCTTTCGAGAATGGTTGAAAAAAATTGCTTGTGCTGCCAAACCTGCCCTGTACAAATTCGTAATCGCGGTAGTCCAACCGGCAACAATAACAATCACAAAACCTGACAGGCCTAAAGCATAATAAGCCACATCACCTGGATCGAGTTCTACAATAGATTTTCCTAATATGACGGCGGCACCGGCACCCATGATTCCAGCTGCAATCCATGCTACATAATGACCGAACATCATACCCGTACTGGTTGCATATCCATAGTTCTTCTTTTTAGCAAAACGTAGCAGAGCCATATCAATCAATCCGAAATGCGTAATGGTATTAGCAGCCCAACCAAAACCGATGACTTCTACTAATCCGATTCCAGGCTCGCCATCGCTGTTGATGCCTGTCCAGATACTCTGATCGCCGAGGGTCATAAAATCAGCCCATCCAGCTGGTAAAGTTTTATCTAATACATCTAAGGATAAGGCAGGAAGTAGCACCATAGCACCACTAGTAAACATCACAAAGAGCCATGGAGCGCATATGCCCGAGAATTCAGAAACGGCATTGAAACCATAGATCGCAATTGACACGACAACGATACCAACAGCCAATACAATCAATATAAACCAAGCATTGGTCGGGTACCAATTGAGTTGTGCCGGAATATCAAAGGCAAAACGCACTGCAGTGGATGAGACTGTTATCATTGCGGCCGAAATCACTGAAAAGATAATGACATTGGCCCAATTATACAGTTTTGTCATCGAGTCACCTGCAATCTTATTCAGATAGGTATAGAGGCTTAAGCGGGTATCAACTGCGATAGGGGAAGTGATGAATCTCCAGCTTAGTACGGCCAGAATATTACCAATCAGAAGACCGAGGATGATATCCATCGTCTTGGCGCCAAGTGCCACAAAGGTCGCCCCAATTACAAACTCTGTTGCTGCAACATGTTCGGCAGCGTAGAGGCCTGCAAAATGAGTCCAATCGTGTAATTTGTGTTTAGCTACTGGTAATTGTTCTTCGTCTAGATTTTCAAATTGTTGGAAGTTTGTCTTTTCTTGCATGTTTGTTTGGTTAGTTGTACAAAGACGAGCTTATGGATTAGTATTTATATCCTAAATAGATTACCACGGTCGGGTATCGGATAAAGCTTATGTTGTGTTATGAAAATTGTGCTTTGATTTAATGATTCGCTATAGTTTGCTTGTGAAGATACTTAATTTTTGAAATTGATCGGCATAGACAATTTACCTGTTTGTCTACTATATATAGCGAGGTGAGGCGTACCTCACTATTAGCCATAAATCGCATCTTATTCGCTAAACACTTAGCTGTGTTTAGTTTTTATTTCTTTCGAGTCGAATTTCGTAAACTTATTAATGCTTGTTCCGCATCTTTATTTTCAAAAGACAATAATGATTTTGAGTTCATTATAAGATACTTTTCAGTCGAATTATCGTCATTTTTCATTTCGACTGTAATGTATTTGGTCCTCTTTAACTGAAAAGATGTTGGATATCCAATCCTATCAAATGAATACGACTTTGCTCGTCTAAATTGTTTTTTCAAAATGATTTTATCCTCAATAATTCTGGCATCACAGGTATAAATGAATAAGTATATTAAAAATCCAATTAGAGCCAAAAATATAATTCCTGCAAGTAACATTCCCATATGAAATTCTTGCTCTTTGGTAGCAAAAATCAGAATAGGAATCATAAATAAAACTAGAAGGCTTCCACCATAAAGCCCTACATTAGTCCAATTAGATGATAGTTTAATTTCTGTTTGAGTACTCATACCTATGTTTATTTTAATTACATACAACGTGTTTGTGTATTGTTTCGTTACGTAGAGGTTAAGATAGCAAAAAGGAGAGAACCCATTGTTTTCAGCGAGGAAATTCCGAAGGAAATTTCGGGCGCAATGAATTATAGCCGTTGTTAGACGTTCGTTTATTTTTATTTAAACCTGTTTTCAGATTCTCTTACATGATGAGGAAATTCCTCTTCATAAAAAGGGTAGGGAATTCCTTCTAATGAAATTTCAAATCCTTCACTATCCATTCCAGATATTTGATTTCCAACCCCCCTCAATTGCAATTCCTTCAGAGTTTGTAACTTTTAAAGAGTCAATAGTCGTAGTCGAAATCAATTTGCCTTCTGGATAATCACTAGCCAATTCAATTCCGTTATTTTCACAAAAAGATTTTAAAAAGAGATAGTCGATTTGACTATTCCGAATTATAATTTCTCCAAACACTACGCCCATGGAAGGGTCCGCTTTTTCCAGCATACTAGTGCCGAGAATAATTCCGTTTAGTTCTATAGTATAAGTTTTATTCATTGTTTTTTAATAGCGCCCAACAGTTTCCGCTATGAGTAGTTGCATGCGTTAGCACTTAACTTTTGCAAGTATGCACCTAACCGAAAATCCGCGAGAACAAGCAATTACTTTTGGCCATTGTTGTAGAGTGTTTATTGTATTTTCTGTTTTAAATAATTAGTCTTTCCTGCTTTTCGCATCGCTGAGTCCTTCTTTCATTTGTTTTTCAAATCTTGAGTTTGGATATTTAGTAAGCCCTGCATTAAAATGGTTAATAGCATTTTGGTAATCTTTATGTTTTAAGTAGAACTGCCCAAAGCGATTTTGCCAATATGCAGAAGCATATCTTTTTGTAGTTAAAACATCTTTGAATTCAGTCATGAACAGATTGAAATATTTAAAATTATCTTTGTTCCATGCTAACCAAATTAATCCATTTTTTGTGCTATTGTCTATAGCCTCGTTTCCACCGAATCGTTTTGCTCGTTCTTTAAAATATGTATTCAAGTAATCCATTCCGCCCAAATCAATGTATTGTTGTATACTTTCAAAAACAAGTGAATTATAGTTGTGATAATAGAATTTTAATCCCTTGTAGAGTGCTAAGTGTGCTAAGCTCTCATGTATTTCATCATTGTATAAATCATATTTCCAAACGAGGTTTTGGGGACCATGTTCTTTCAAAATCTCATGAAATTCTGCAGTATAACTTATGTTATAAATATCCTTTTTCGAATTGGCCATATATAGATAAGTGGCTTTGGTTTTGCTAAAGTCTTTGATTATTTCTTTAGAAGCATAGCCGCCGTTACTTAATATTACCCCATTAAAAGCCTCAGGATGTTTTAAAATCAATTCACTCGCATAATAAGCAGCACCTTCCCAACCAAAAATTATATGTTCTTCATTTGTTCTGTAGCTAGAGTTAATAAAAGGGATAACTTCATCAATTAAAAAGCTTGAAAATTTCTCTTTTTCATCTCCAAACCACGTCCATCTCGATGATTCGTTATCATTAATGCCTACTATAATCATTTTTGGGATAGCACGTGGCTTACGCAAGGCTTTTTGAACCCCTACACCACTTAAAAAGTACTGTTGTCCATCCAATATATACAGTACTGGATATTTTTGTTCAGATTCTGAATATCCATCGGGTGTGTGGACTTGAATCACTCTTTCTTCATTTAAATTAGATGATTTTATAATATGATTAACTCCAATAGAAATTTGAGAATTGTTTTCTTGCGCCGGACATATTGTAATTAGAAAAGAGCAAGTGATAAAAGCGAATAAGAGCTTCATAGTTTTAGGTCTTGTGTCAATGTTCTACTACAGTCACCGTATAAAGCGTGTGCGGCGTTTTGGTTGTTCTGCTTTTTTTGGTGATTTGTTATTGTTCACTTGTGAAGATAGGCATTTTTTGGATTTGGTCTGCCTCGCGTTGAGCTTTCATAACGCCGGATGCGCTTTATAAGTGGTTCATGAATATTGTGTGCTTCATGCCGAGATTTATTGGTTTTGTCTTTAGGTTTTTCAGCGTTTTATTCGGTAACCGTTCAGGGAAATTGAGAACTACGATAGTCTTGAGATTTTGATTACTGCCCTAACTTACGCTAGTTGATATTTACTGTTCTTGAGGTGTCTTTTATGTAGATGTGAAGTTTTAAAATTTCATAGCGAAGTTACGGGCGTGGGCAATTTCCCTGAACGGTTATACATTGTTGGCATTAGTTTTATCTGTTGCGTTATATACATTCGGGTTGTGTTTCTCCATATAAAATTCAGGATTAGGTATTTCTGTAAAGCCAAATTTTTTATAAAGCCACTCAGCTGTGTCAGTTAACAAAATCCAGCGTCTTAATCCTTGGAGATTAGGGTGTTCCATTATTTCATTTATCAGCCATTTACTTAGTCCCTTTCCTCTATATTCCTTTAAAACATAAACATCTCCTAAATATGCAATAGTTGAATAGTCTGAAATTATTCTAGCAAAGCCAATTTGCTTGTTTTCGTAATAAAGCCCAAAATTCAAAGAGTTTTCAATTGATGTTTTTAAAGTATTAATTGGAATTCCGTTAGCCCAATCAGTTTCGTTTGCAAGGAATTTGTGAATGTTCAAAATATCTAATTTATCCTTGTCAGTTGAAATGGTATAATCATTTCTATGTGCTTCTCTAATTTTCAATTCAGTTTTCTTAATTAATGCCAACTTGTGTTTATACGCAATTTAATTTTTTATTTCTCATAACCCTATATTTTAAAGGAGATATAAAAAGCTTTTTTGTCAAATTCATTTATACAAAAAATGAGCCAGATATAGCAAGATTTAATTGGTCATAAAAATATCATGACATACCTGATAACGTTAAACTATTTCTAAAAATACAGCTCGTTTCTATTTAGCGATTAATTTAGGCGCCAGATAATAGATTTGGCAGGGGGTAAGTTCCTTTATTAAATCCTTTTAAATACCGTATAATTTTCTAATTTTGCACGATGTTTCAAAAAGTAGCACAATTTCTTTTCGTAGTAGCTTGTTTTTCAGTACTTGTTTCATGTAACGAGTATCAAAAAGCATTAAAGTCGGAAGATACTAAGGTCAAGTACGAACTTGCCCAACAGTACTACGACGCTGGCGATTTTAAAAGAGCCAATCGTTTGTTTGAACAAATCATACCTAAGTTTAGAGGGAAACCTCAGGCGGAGCGTATCGTGTTTTTCTATGCAAACAGTTACTATCAAATAAAAGACTACTACACTGCTGCATATCAGTTTGATCGTTTTGTAAAGTCACATCCTAAAAGCGAGAAACTTCAAGAAGCAGCATTTTTAGCTGCGAAAAGTACATTCAAACTTTCTCCTAAATACAGTATTGACCAGGAAGAAACTATCACAGCAATTCAAAAATTACAGGCTTTTATTAATGCATATCCTTCAGCAAAGGAAATTCCTGAAGCTAACGATATGGTAAGACAGCTTCGTTTAAAATTGGATAAAAAGGCATTTGAAATTGCAAAGCAATACAATACCATTAGAGATTATCGCTCATCGATTACAGCTTTAGATAATTTTATAGTAGATCATCCCGGTACACCATTTAAGGAAGAAGCACTATATTACAAGTTCGATTCGGCTTATAGACGAGCAATGAACACTTATGAGTATTTGAAGAAAACTAGACTTACCGAAGCCAGAGAGGCATATGATGACCTTAAAGCATTTAGACCAGAAGGTGAGTTTATTAAAATGGCAGATAAGTTAATTACTGATATCGACGAAGAATTAGTCGATTATCAGGAAACAAAATAAGAAAAGTTAGTTATAGCAGATATGGATTTAAAGAAAACAGAGGCACCAGTAAACACGGTTACCATAAATCGAAATGAGTTCGATCAACCAACCGATAATATTTACGAAGCCATTTCAATTGTTGCAAAAAGAGCTATTCAAATCAACTCTGAGATTAAAAAAGAGTTAATCGAAAAGTTAGAGGAGTTTGCTACGTATAACGATAGCTTAGAAGAAGTTTTTGAAAACAAAGAGCAAATTGAGGTTTCTAAGTTTTACGAAAAACTTCCAAAGCCACACGCATTGGCTTTACAAGAGTGGTTAGAAGCTAAGATCTATCACCGCAATACAGAAAAAGACGCTTAATAAATGTCTGTCTTACGAAGTAAAAAGGTACTACTTGGCGTAACTGCTGGTATTGCCGCATATAAAACAGCTTCGTTAGTAAGGCTTTTTATAAAATCGGGTGCTGAGGTTCGTGTCGTAATGACGCCTTCAGCATCCGATTTTGTTACCCCCCTAACGCTCTCCACGCTGTCCAAAAACCCAGTTGTTTCTTCGTTTACGGATGAAGAAAACGAAGGCGCGGTCTGGAATAATCATGTTGAGCTAGGTTTATGGGCCGATATTTTCATTATAGCTCCAGCTACGGCAAATAGCTTGTCTAAAATGGCTTCGGGTGCTAGCGATAACTTTTTGTTAGCGACATACCTCTCGGCAAAATGTCCTGTATATTTCGCTCCAGCAATGGATTTGGATATGTACAAACACCCGAGTTCTACTGCATCTTTCGAGAAATTGCAATCCTTTGGTAATATCATGATTCCTGCAACTAGTGGTGAACTGGCAAGCGGACTTTCTGGTCAAGGAAGAATGGCTGAACCAGAAGATATCGTCGCTTTTATAGAAGCGGATATGTTGAGTAAATTGCCACTTCGAGGAAAAAAAATACTCATGACTGCTGGTCCCACATACGAAGCGATCGATCCTGTACGTTTTATAGGTAATCATAGTAGTGGTAAAATGGGATTTGAGCTAGCAAAAGTGGCAGCAAATCTCGGTGCTGAGGTGCATTTGGTAACTGGGCCAACCAATCAAACAGTCGTTCATTCTTTAATTAATGTGATTCCTGTAAATAGTGCGCAAGAGATGTATGATGCTTGTCACGCTATTTACAATCAAGTTGATATTGCCATCTGTGCAGCTGCGGTGGCAGATTATAAGCCAAAAAGCGTAGCAACTCAAAAAATAAAGAAGAAAGATGCGAAGTTGGAGATTCAATTAGAGCCAACTCAAGATATTTTAAAGTCTTTGGGTGAAATTAAAAAAGAGCAATTTCTGGTTGGCTTTGCTTTAGAGACAGAAAACGAAGAAGGTAACGCCAAAGGGAAGCTTGAAAAAAAGAATTTAGACATGATTGTACTAAATTCTTTAAATGATAAAGGTGCTGGTTTTAAACAACCCACCAATAAAATCACTATAATTGATAAGGAATTAAATGTATATCGCTACGAGCTCAAGTCAAAAAGTGAGGTAGCAAAAGATATTTTTAAGGTCATTTTAGAGAAAACCAATGCGTAGATTTTTGTGCTTATTGTTTTGCAGTTCAATGTTGTTAACCACAGCACAAGAGCTTAATTGTAAGGTTACCGTTAATTCTGACAAGATCGGGCAAACCAATCAGCAGATATTTCAAACGCTCGAACGCTCGTTAAACGACTTCGTTAATAAGAGAAAGTGGACCAATAAACGCTATACCAATTCTGAAAAGATAAGCTCGAATATGCTTGTTAATGTATCGCAGTTTGACTCTGGTAATTTTCAGGCGAGTATTCAGTTACAGGTGTCGAGACCAGTGTATAACTCTACCTATTTAACGCCAGTATTCTTTCATAAAGACAACGACTTTGCGTTTCAGTACATAGAGTTTCAACCATTAGTATTTAATCCGAATAACTTTGAATCGAACCTTGTTTCGGTAATTAGCTATTACGTTTATATAATGATTGGTATGGACGCGGCCACCTTTACTCCAGATGGAGGGAAGGAGTATTTTGCCATTGCGCAACAAATATTAAACCAAGCACAGCAAAGTGGTTTTAAAGGCTGGAATCAGGCGGACAACAATAGAAGGAACCGTTTTTGGTTAAGTGATAATTTACAGTCTAATACCTTCAAGGAATTTCACCAAGTCATGTATCAATACCACCGTCAAGGTTTAGATTTAATGCATGAGGACCCAAAAAAAGCAAAGGTTAAAATATCAAACACCTTTAATATTTTGAGTTTGATGAACAAGCGCCGACCTAATTCATTTTTACTTCAAACTTTCTTCGACACCAAAAGTGATGAGGTACTCAGTATTTTCTCTGACGGCCCTCAAATAAGTATCACTAGAACTGTAGAAACACTCAATAAAATTGCACCTTTTTACGCCTCGAAGTGGGAAGGGATTAAATTCTAGAATCAAGATTTTTGAGATTAGATATGAGTTTTTTTTAGTTTATCATATCTCCCATAGTAATACTTTTAACTTATAACTCCGCACTCATAACTCTGAACTCAAAACTAGACATTCGTAAATCAAAATTCGTAACTAGTATTTCCCATCTAAGCGGTATATTTGTTTCCTAAAAGAAAGACCAAAAAACCGAACCAATTGCTTTCATCACTTTCCATAAAAAACTATGCATTAATCGATTCGTTAGATGTTCAATTCTCTGATGGACTGATAATTATTACTGGTGAAACTGGTGCTGGTAAATCAATTTTACTTGGTGGTTTGGCCTTGGTGCTTGGTAAGCGAGCTGATCTTTCTTCTCTTAAAAATCAAGATAGAAAATGCATTATTGAGGCTTCTTTTTTAATTGAAGGCTATCAATTACGCGAGTTTTTTAAGGAGAATGATCTGGATTATGAAGTGGAGACGATTATAAGAAGAGAAATTCTTCCTTCAGGAAAATCAAGAGCCTTTGTAAATGACTCTCCTGTAAATTTGAATGTATTATCTGGTTTAGGTAGTTATTTAATTGATGTACACTCGCAACATCAAACAATGCAACTAACGGAAAATGCATTCCAATTTAAAGTGATTGATGCATTGGCAGCTACTAATGATGATTTAGAAGCTTATCAAGAGCAATATAAAGTATATAAAACTGCGCAGCGTACCTTAAATGAACTGCTTGCATTCGAACAAAACGCTTCTAAAGAACAGGATTATAATGAGTTTTTGCTGAATGAATTAGTGGAAGCAAATCTTATTGCAGGCGAACTGGAAAGTCTTGAATCGACCTATGAGACTTTGAATAATGTCGAAGAGATCAAACTTCATCTTGCAACTGCAAACAAAGTGTTGAATGATGAGCAAATCGGGATTTTAAGCAATGCAACTCAACTACGAAATAGCTTAGAACAAGCTAGTCAGCTATCATCTGAATACAAACTATTACAAGAACGTATTCATAGCATCCTGATCGAATTAGATGATGTCTCTACAGCCATTGAAGATGCCAATGACAATCTAGAAGCCGATCCTCAGAAATTAAATCAAGTAAACGATAAGTTACAAGCTATTTACGATCTGCAGAAAAAGCATGCTGTTTTAGGTATTGATGAATTGATTAAGATTCAAGAAGACCTAGAACAAAAGGTAAGCACCGTTCACAATATTGAGACAGAGATAGAGGCGAAGCAATTGGCAGTTACAAAGGCGGAAAGTGCCTTAAATAAAATAGCAGAAACTATTCATGAAAAGCGCCAAAAGGCAATTCCAACCCTAACAAATCAACTGACAAGTATATTAGCTGATTTAGGAATGGTAAATGCGCGTTTTGATATTCAAACGACACTTGCAGATACATTTTTTTCCAATGGAAAAGAAACATTACAATTCCATTTTGCAGCGAATAAAGGTACCAGTTTTGGTGAACTAAAAAAGGTGGCCAGTGGTGGTGAATTATCTAGGATCATGTTATCGATAAAAGCTATATTATCAAAATATATGCGTTTACCAACCATCATGTTTGATGAAATAGATACTGGTGTTTCTGGTGAAGTATCCAACAAAATAGGAGCCATCATGCAGCAAATGAGTAAAACAATGCAGGTGTTTACCATTACGCATTTGCCACAAATTGCGGCTAAAGGCAATAGTCATTACAAAGTATATAAAGAAGATATTAACGAGATCACAACCACAAGTCTAAAAAGACTAAATGAGGATGATCGTATTATAGAAATTGCACAAATGCTTGGCGGAAAAGAGATTTCTTCATCGGCCATGGCGCACGCTAAACAATTATTAAACTAGAAAACTAAAAACCAATGTCATACAATTTATTAAAAGGAAAAAGAGGAATCATTTTTGGTGCTTTAGATGAGAATTCAATCGCATGGAAAACGGCCGAAAGAGTGCATGAGGAAGGAGGGAAGTTTGTATTAACTAATGCACCCGTTGCATTGCGAATGGGAGCAATCAATGAACTGGCAAAAAAAACAGGTTCAGAAGTTATTCCAGCCGATGCAACCTCTTTTGAAGATCTTCAGAATTTGGTAGATAAATCAGTTGAGATATTAGGAGGTAAATTAGATTTTGTACTGCACTCAATTGGTATGTCGGTAAATGTACGTAAAGGAAGACATTATACCGATTTAAAACCTGATTGGACCGCTAAAGGATGGGATATTTCTGCTGTTTCTTTTCATAAAGTAATGCAGACATTATATAAGAGTGACGCTATGAACGAATGGGGAAGTATTGTTGCTTTGACCTATATGGCAGCGCAACGCGTATTTCCTGATTATAATGATATGGCTGATAATAAGGCGTATTTAGAGTCGATTGCCAGAAGTTTTGGTTACTTCTTCGGTCGCGATAAAAAAGTACGTGTAAATACCATTTCCCAATCGCCAACACCAACTACTGCTGGTCAAGGTGTAAAAGGCTTTAGTGGCTTTATCAAGTATGCCGAGGAAATGTCTCCGTTAGGAAATGCAACAGCCGATGATTGTGCTGATTATACCGTTACTTTATTTTCCGACCTTACCAAGCGTGTTACACTTCAAAATTTATACAATGACGGTGGTTTCTCAAACATGGGAGTAAGCGAGAAAGTAATGGATCGTTTTGAAGATGAAGAATAGACCCTGTCGTGGTTAAATGAAATATTATTTCTCTTTTATAATTCCCGTTTACAATCGACCTGATGAGATCGATGAGCTGCTTAGTAGCATGCAGAAAATGGAATTTGAAGAAGAATTTGAAGTAGTTATTGTAGAAGATGGTTCTCAGCAAACTTCGGAAGAAGTTATTGAAAAATATGGGGAATCACTTCAAATAAGTTATTACAAAAAAGAGAATACAGGACCAGGAGATAGTCGCAATTATGGCATGCAAAAGGCCAAAGGCGATTATTTCCTGATTTTAGATTCAGACTGCTTATTACCTAAACACTATTTGCGGGAAGTTACTTCTGCATTCGATAAAGATTTTGTTCATTGCTTTGGTGGTCCAGATGCTGCTCACAGCTCATTTTCTCCTTTACAGAAAGCCATTAATTACAGTATGACCTCGTTGTTTACGACAGGAGGTATTCGCGGTAAAAATAAGTCTGTAGGTAAATTTCAACCGCGTAGTTTTAACATGGGGCTTTCTAAGGAGGCGTTTCAGAAAACAAATGGTTTTGGTCGCATTCATCCGGGAGAAGATCCAGATCTTGCGATACGAATCTGGAAAGCAGGGTATGAAACAAGGCTTTTCGAAAAAGCATTTGTGTATCATAAAAGACGCATTTCCTTTACAAAATTTTATCAGCAGGTGCATAAGTTCGGGTTGGTGCGTCCAATTTTAAATACATGGCATCCTGAGACCGCTAAACTGGTTTTTTGGTTTCCCTTGCTATTCTGTTTGGCGCTACTATGTGCCATTATGCTTTCTGCTATCGGATTTTATTTTGCCATAATACCTTTTGCTATCTATTTTTTAGTGTTAACTTTAGATAGTACCATTAAGAATAGAAGTCTATTAGTTGGCTTAATGAGTCTTCCAGCAGTACTTATTCAATTCTATGGATATGGTTCAGGATTTATTAATACCACCATTAATGTTGCTTGGTTAAAAAAAGATCCTGAAAAAGCGTACCCCAAATTGTTCTTTAAAAAGTAATACCAGATGTGATATAGAATTAGGCTAAAAATAGGTAGTTGCTTTTTCTTCTTTTGAAGCAGTAAATCTTTTGCATAGCATTGCTACGGAAGATATTTACAATAACGAAAGAAGGAAAATGAACAAGTATTTAAGTCTAATTTTATGTTATATTTGGTATAGTATGGACATTATAAAAACTTTTATTAGTCAGTTAAAAAAGCAGCATAAACTCAATGTTTTTGCGCTGTTTCTGCTCATATCTTTTCTGTTATGGTCCTTGATCAAGTTGTCGCAACAGTACGAAACAAATATTGAGTTTAACTTGAGATATCAGAATGTTCCAGAGACGAAAACTTTGTTAGGCGATCCTTCAAAAACGGTCAATGTTGAATTAAAAAGTAACGGATTTCGGTTATTGAAATACGGATTTTTCAAACCTTATTTAAGTGTTGACTTGGCTGATGCGAATGCACTTAAAGAAGACAAACATTTTCTTTTACTCAATCAAAATGTGCCGAAGCTACAACGCCAATTTCCGAATGAAATAAAAATAGGGCAGTTGAGTCCAGACTCAGTTATTGTTCAATTCGGAATTAATAAAACAAAAAGTATAGCCCTAAAGCCTAAGATCGATCTCAGTTTTAAAGCGGGCTACAACCTTACCGCACCTGTGACTATCGAACCTGAAATGGTTGAAATAAACGGAAGAGAAGATTTGGTTGATGCGATTACCGAACTAGAAACGGAGGCACTTATCTTAAAAAATATTGATAGTGATTTTATTGAAAAATTGGATATCAATATTCCCGATAGTCTTGATATAATTAATTTTTCTACTACCAATATTGTGGTAAGTGGCGTGGTAGGGAAATTTACTGAAGGTACTGTTGAAGTCCCAATAACAGTTTTAAATGTGCCTGAGGGTGTAAGTGTAAAATTATTTCCTGCTGGTTTGAAAGTATCTTATAACGTAAGTCTAAAGAACTATAAAGACATTAATGCTGATAGTTTTACAATAAGTTGTGATTACAATGACATTAAAGAAGCGGGAGCGGTCTTAATTCCTAAATTAAGATCGACAACAGATAAGGTTACTAACTATCAACTACTAAGTAGCTCTGTAGACTATCTTATAAAAAAATAGCAATCACGAATGAAAATAGGTGGACTTACTGGAGGAATAGGAAGTGGTAAAACTACCGTAGCGAGTATGTTTAATGAACTTGGCATTCCTGTTTACATCGCCGATGTTGAAGCCAAGCGGTTAATGGTTGAATCGGAAGCTATTGTCTCAGGAGTAACAAAATTATTCGGCGCGGAAGCTTATGTTGACGGCGTACTTAATCGATCATATATCGCTAGCCAAGTATTTGATAATAAAGAAAAACTAACTGCCCTAAACAGCATTGTTCACCCTGCTGTACACCAAGATTTTAAAGATTGGGTTACCACTAAAAATGCACCTTATGTTCTCAAGGAGGCGGCCATTATTTTTGAGAATGAAGGTGAGAAAAAATTGGATTTTACCATCTTGGTAACGGCGCCTATCGAAACCAGAATCGACAGAGTGTTGAAGCGTGATAAAACAGATCGTGATACGATTTTGAAGCGAATGAACAACCAATGGAGCGATGATAAAAAGCGAGTGCTTGCTACCTATTGTATTGAAAACATTGACGTCGCAGATACTCGAGAACACGTTAAGTATATTCACAATCAGTTAATTGAAAAGATTTAGCCTCTTCAAAATTTTAACATTTTTGTTAATTATAGGTTAAACACAATTCGCTCTACTACCCAAAACGTTAATTTTGAATGAATGAATAAAAGACTATTCGTTGTTTTAGTGATTTTAATGAGTCTTTCTCTCATTGGAATAATTTTCGTTCAGGGCTATTGGATAAAGACTTCGGTTGATGATAAAGAGGAGCAATTCTCAATGAATATCAATCAGATTTTGGTCAATGTAAGTCGAGAAATTAAAGAAAACGATTTCAATAGATTTATGGATCGGGCTTTAGCAGAAAAGGATACTACGAATCCAGGTCGGGTTCTTGAAAGATTCCGTCTGTATTACCAAACTGAAAACCCACAAACCAACGAAACTTTTATTTATCAGCATGGTATTTTAGAAGAAGACTATGGGTTTTCTTCCTCGTTCTTTGAAGATGGATTAGATAGCATTCAGTTAAAAAACTATATCAGTCGAGAGTATGGAATTGTATTAGGAGAAAACCCTGATAGCAATTTGAAAAACTTATCTACGGAGGAATGGATAAACCGAGTTAGTGAGTTTGATGAATTACAGCGGCTTACTATGTTGAAGGCTTATGATGAAGTAGGCAATAAACAACCCGTTCACAAGCGAGTTTCTAACAAGGAGTTGGAGTTGGCTTTAAATGATGAGCTGCGTAAAAATGATATTGACATTGAATATGAATATGCGGTTTATGGTGGTGGTTTGCCCACAAAAGTGAGGTCAGACGGTTTTAAGATTGATAATCTGAGACAATATGATATAGAGCTTTTTCCAAATAATAATGGTTTAGACAACTTTCAGTTGTTTGTAAACTTTCCGAAACGGAAAAGCTACATATTGAGTTCGATTTTAGGAATGGCTGTTCTTTCGGTAGTGTTTACACTTATTATTGTAATTGCCTATTCCAGTGCATTGTATCAATTGGTAAAGCAGAAGCAGATATCAGAAATTAAGACTGATTTCATCAATAATATGACGCATGAGTTTAAAACGCCTATCGCGACCATTAATTTAGCTCTAGACGCAATTAAAAATCCCAAAACAATGGGTGATGAAGAGCGGATGAAGATCTATTTAAAAATGATCAAGGATGAGAATAAACGAATGCATGCACAAGTTGAAAATGTATTGCGTATTTCTCGATTAGAGAAAAATCAACTTGACATTAGTAAGGATAGGGTAAGCATGCACGACTTAGTTGAAGAAGCGGTCACACATGTTTCTCTGATTGTAGAAGATAGGGGTGGTTTTATCAACACGCATTTAGAAGCCAAAAGAGATGATGTGGTAGCGAGTCAGATGCATTTTACTAACGTAATCGTTAATATGTTAGACAATGCCATCAAATATTCGCCAGATGGCCCGAAAATTGATGTGTATACAGAGAACGTTGGTAATTACATCATCGTAAAAATACAGGATCAAGGAATGGGGATGAGTAAGGTGGTGCTGAAAAAAATATTTGAAAAATTTTATCGGGAAACAACCGGTAATATACATAACGTAAAAGGGCATGGTTTAGGACTTGCCTATGTAAAGAAAATAGTAGACGATCATCAAGGCGAAGTATATGCCGAGAGTGAAAAAGATAAAGGAAGTACGTTTTATATCAAACTTCCGTTAATTTAATAAGATCAACAGATCCTTATGGAAACAGTAGAAAAGAAAATATTATTGGTAGAAGACGATCCGAATTTCGGGATTGTTTTAAAAGATTATTTAACACTAAACGATTTTGATGTAACCCTAGCCAAAAATGGAATGGAAGGGTTTGAGAAGTTCAAAAGAGATGATTTCGATCTTTGTATTCTCGATGTAATGATGCCTTATAAAGACGGTTTTACATTGGCTAAAGAGATCAGAGAAAAAAACGCCGATGTGCCTATTATCTTCCTTACGGCAAAGACCATGAAAGAAGATGTATTAAAAGGATACAAAGCAGGCGCTGACGATTATTTGAACAAACCTTTTGATTCAGAAGTGTTGCTTTATAAGATTCGTGCAATTATGCAGCGTAAGGCAACTGAGTCTGTTGCGGATAGTAAGCAGTTTGAGTTTGTTGTTGGTAATTTCCACTTGAATTCAAAACTACGTTTCTTAACTTATAAAGACGAAGAGCCAATAAAGCTTTCCCCAAAAGAAAATGAGCTTTTACGTTTATTAGCATTACATGAAAATGACCTAATGCCACGTGAATTAGCACTTACTAAAATATGGCGTGATGACAATTACTTCACATCACGTAGTATGGATGTATACATCGCAAAGTTACGTAAGTATTTACGTAGAGATGACGAAGTAGAAATACTAAACATTCACGGAGAAGGGTTCCGTCTAGTCGTAAAAAGTGATGTAGAGCGATAGTTTTAACTCAAAGAAATAAAGTAAAAGCCTCAAGAGAAATCTTGAGGCTTTTTGTTAATCGAAATGTCAGTTCGAGTGATTCCGATCGCTATCGGGATTGTATCGAGAACGAATCTGGAGACACGAGCATCTCGCTTTAACCATCTTACATCGAGTGTTTTTCATTGACTGATAAGAAAATGAAAAATGTATCGAGATCCCTTAAGAAATTCTTTCTTCGAGCGCTTTTAACACTTCTTCCAACGCTGCTTCATAATCAAACCATAACGTAGTTTCATCTTTCTTAAACCAAGTAAATTGTCGTTTTGCAAAACGGCGCGTATTTTTCTTGATTTCTGAAATAGTGAAGTCTAAGTCCCATTCTCCTTCAAAATAATGGAACAGCTCCTTGTAACCAACAGTTTGTAAAGCGTTGAGGCTTTTGTGCTTATGAAGCGCTTTGGCTTCTTCCAAGAGACCCTCATCGATCATGATATCGACTCGACGGTTAATACGATCATAAACAATCTGTCTATCGGCAGTGAGTCCAACTTTGATAGTTTTAAACGTTCGCTCTTTATTGGGATTACTTAAAAATGAAGAATATGGTTTGCCAGTTCCAATACAAATTTCTAAAGCCCGTATCAATCGATGTGAATTTTCCATATCGACACGTTGGGCATATTCTGGATCCAGTGTTTGCAATTGAGTTTGTAAGGAAGTGATGCCTTCTTTTTCAAAAAGAGAATTTAATTCTTCTCTAATAGAAGGATCAACCTCAGGAAAATGATCAAGACCTTTTACAACAGCATCAACATATAAACCAGAACCGCCAACCATAATAACGACATTGTTTTTTGAGAAAAGATCATCCAATTTGATAATCGCTTCCTTTTCGAAATCACCAACACTATACGAATCAAAAATGGACTTATGTTGAATAAAATGGTGGTTAGCTTGGGCTAATTCTTTAACAGAAGGAACCGCAGTACCAATTCTCATTTCCTTAAAAAACTGACGGGAATCTGCCGAGATGATCTCAGCATTAAAATGAGATGCCAGCTTTATTGATAATGCAGTTTTACCAATGGCAGTTGGTCCTATGATCGCAATTAGATACTTATTCTTCATTTAAACGATCGCCACATTTATGACAAAAAATAGCATTATCAGCGTGATTTTCATCCATACAACTAGGACAAGCTTGCGTGTTGTTTGACTCTCTGCTAATAGCAGTAAGTTCTGATGTTACGATGCCTGTAGGAACTGCAATAATGCCATAACCCATAATCATGACTAAAGTAGCAATAAATTGTCCTTGTGCAGTTTCAGGCGCGATATCACCATAGCCAACAGTAGTGAGTGTAACAATAGTCCAATAAACACTTCTAGGTATACTTGTAAAACCGTGTTCTGGTCCTTCAACGAGATACATGATCGTTCCTAATATGACCGATAGGATTACAACAGAAAATATAAAAACGAATATTTTATGCTTACTAGCCTGAAGAGCCCTAGTTAGTAGTTTTGCTTCACCCATGTAGCGCACTAACTTTAAAATACGAAAAACACGAAGTAAGCGTAGTGCTCTTACGGCCACCAAAAAATGAGATCCCCCTAAGATTAAGGAGAGGTATTTCGGGATGGTTGATAGTAAATCTACAATGCCGAAAAAACTAAATATATATTTGGTTGGCTTTTTGACTACTAGAATACGCGCTATGTATTCCAAACTAAAAAGAATTGTAATAATCCATTCCGCAATATTGAGTTGATCGTGATATTTAGCATCGAAACTGGGGACACTTTCGAGCATTACCAAAATGATACTCAAGATAATAACCCATAATAAAACAATATCGAATGTTTTACCAACTTTGGTATCTGCTTCATAAATAATTTCATGAAGCCTATGTCGCCAAGATGCTCTGGACTTTGTATTCAATTTCGTTAGAAGATTTTAGTAAAAATAAGAAATCTTAGTTTGTCTATTTGAAAAGGATGCGGTCCCAAAAGAATCTAGCTTCAATGATAAAAAAGGGGTCTGCTAAATTTTTACAGCTCAATTACTTTTAACCCTTTTTTCTTTCGAGAATATGCCTTGATCAAATGACGGGCCTCGATACTATCTTTAGCAGGCGTTATAATTGTTTTTAGAACGGATAAATTATTGAGTTGAAAATTGAGATTGTAAAAGCCATATCCAGCGTATTTTCCATTTTCGATAAGAATTACAGAACGTTCATCAACCTCGCGCCCTCGATCAATAAAAGCCATTGTTTGATGATCGAATTGCTGGTACTGAATTAGCGCCTCAACACGCTGATTATAGGTGTCCGGAGTTTCCTTTTGTTCGCATGTCCCTTTGCAATACACTATATTTTCCTCAACACAGTATTTCCCTCTCGGAATTAACCGGTTAACACTAGCACACAATTCAAATTTTTCAGACAGTTTGATTAAAACAGCTCTCGCTTGGGCATAACTTGTAAAGGTGCTGATTTCCTGCTTACGCTTATCGGGCTTATCTATTGAAAGATGAATATATCCATCTACTGTTGACTGTTTATAAAGGGCGGTTCTGAAGATTGGTTTTACATTTTTATTAAGACTAGGTCGGTTAGTGTTGATCTCCTCATAGGCTTTTAGCTGAGCAATTAACTCATTGCCAGTTAAGGCATATGTTACACTAGCAACTAGCTTCTGTATTCTTTTAGAAATTTCCTTTTGTCCTGTAAAATGCTGATTAACTTTTCGTTTTAAATTTCGGCTATGCTCAATGTAAATAATACTGCCGGCTTTATCGTGTATATATAAAATGCCGGTTTCCGAAGGTATATCCTCAACAATATCAAGTAATTTACTGGGCAGAACAGTGGTAATGCCAGATTGAATAGATTGTTGAATAATATTCTTTTCAATATCTTTTGCTAACAACAGCTTAAATAGCTTTACCGTAGCCATTGCATCTCCTGATGCTCTATGCCGATCGCTCATTGGAATACCCAATGTTCGAACTAACTTTCCTAAGCTATAAGAGGGTTGATCCGGAATTAGATGTTGAGCAAGTTCAACAGTACACAAGGTTTTTCTTTGAAAGTCAAAACCTAGCCGATTAAACTCATTGCGTAATACTCTGTAATCAAATTCTGCATTATGCGCCACTATCACGCAGTCTTCTGTGATTTCGACAATGCGCTTGGCAACCTCATAGAACTTAGGCGCCGACTTAAGCATATTGTTGTTAATGCCAGTTAAATTGACAACAAAAGGTTGAATTTCTTTTTCAGGATTGACTAGGCTAATAAACTGGTCGACTACCTTATGACCATCAAAACGGTAAATTGCCACCTCGGTAGTCCCTTCTTCATTAAACTTCCCTCCTGTGGTTTCTATATCCAGTATTGCGTACAAAGTGTATTTTATCAGTAATTACGTGCGCCAAATATACTACTTCCTATTCGTACCATTGTGCTGCCGCAGTCAATGGCGAGTTGGTAATCACCACTCATGCCCATTGATAGTATTTGAGGTTTTAGATTTGCAGTGTCTGGTTTATTTTTCAGTTCTGTAAATAAGGCGTTTAGCGATTTGAATTCAGATTTTATCTGTTCTTCATCATCTGTAAAAGTGGCCATACCCATCAAGCCCTGTATTACTATATTATCCAACTCCGAAAGTTCATTAGAACTGATGAGGTTGCGAATTTCGGCATCATCGAAGCCAAATTTGGTACTTTCTTGAGCAATATGAACTTGTAATAAACAGTTAATTATTCGATTATTCTTTTTGGCTTGTTTATCGATTTCTTTTAAAAGTTTAAGGCTATCTACACCATGTATTAAGCTTACAAAAGGAGCCATATACTTTACCTTGTTTCGTTGAACATGACCAATCATATGCCATTCAATATCTTTTGGCAATGCTTCCCACTTGGTTGCCATATCTTGGATTTTGTTCTCACCAAAAACACGCTGCCCTGCATCATACGCTTCCATAATAGTGTCATTGGGTTTGGTTTTAGACACAGCGACAAGTGTAACATGCGACGGCAATTCGTCGATGTAGCTATTAATAGCTTTTGCTATGTTGCTTTCAGAATTCATAAATTGTAAGTCCGCTTCTTAATTTAGGTTCAATATAGGTGCTTTTTGGCGGCATAGTCAAACCAGCATCGGCAATAGCTTTCATTTCTTCTATAGTTACAGGAATTAAACTAAAACCAACCGAAAATTCACCTTCGTCAATTAAATTCTTCATTTTTATGACATTGTGTTTACCATAGCCATATTCAATACGCTTATCATTACGTAAATCAGTAATACCCAAGATAGGTTCTAGCACAATTTTATGCAATATCTGGGTATCAAGACTACTCAAGGCATCAGTGAATTCGTAAATAGATTTCCGCAGATATAGCGAATAGAAGTCGCCATCTAAATACATTCCGAAATGATGTTTTTTAGATGGTTTGTATAACTCCGCTCCGCGGTTTTCAATACGAAACCATTTGTCTAACTTCATTAAAAACGACTCTTTATCTAGTCCATTGAGGTCCTTAACCAATCGGTTAAACTCGTATATTTTAAGATCGGATTCTGGAATTAAATAACTCATAAAAAAGTTATAGGGCTCTTTTCCCGTATGCTCGGGATTTTCTCTAGCTAGCTGGTCCGTTAATAAGTTAGAAGAAGAAGATCGATGATGTCCATCAGCAATATAAACAGAGCCAAGGTCTTGAAAATATGATTGAATCGAACTGATTAGATTCTCCTCATTTACAACCCACAAAAAGTGGGAAACACGATCGGTTGTAGTAAATTCATATTCAGCTGGTAGTTGCATTATCTTTTCCAGGGTAGTTGCGATCTGATCATTATCCGGGTAGGTGAGTAGTACCGGTTCTGCATTAAAGCCAACTGTTTTAAGATACTGGGTAAATAATTGTTCTCGTTTTTCTAGTGTATCCTCATGTTTTTTGATGAGGTCATCTTTATAATCTTGTGAGCTCGTGCCAGCAATGATACCGCAAAAGCTATTATTTCGAGTTTTTATTTTGTAGAGATAAAGACAAGGCTGTTCGTCTTGAATTAGCGTTTTGTCTTCTTTAAACTCTAAATAACGATTTTTAACAAGTTGAAAACGCTCGGCACCCGAAACATTTTTATGGAATTTATAACCCGGATTAATGATTTGTAAGAAGGAAAACGGATTGTAAGCCAATTGCGCTTCTAAGTCCCGAAAATCATAATCTTCGTAGGAACGAGAAGGCACAAGATTCGCCTTGTGTTTGGGTGCTCGTACAGCTTTAAATGGGATTATTTTGGCCATTAATTGAACTGTGCAGACACTACTTCTGCCTTTCTGGAAGTTGAATAATCATAAAACCCTTCACCAGATTTAACACCCATTTTCCCAGCTTGTACCATATTTACTAATAGTGGGCAAGGGGCATACTTCGGGTTTTTAAACCCCTCGTACATGACGTGCAAAATTGATAAGCATACATCTAAGCCAATAAAATCTGCTAATTGTAGTGGGCCCATTGGGTGTGCCATACCCAGTTTCATTACCGTGTCGATCTCACTAACTCCAGCAACACCATTATACAGGGTCTCTATCGCTTCATTAATCATTGGCATTAAAATGCGATTGGCTACAAAACCCGGATAATCGTTTACCTCGGTCGGCACTTTACCTAATGTCTTAGAAAGTTCCATTATTTGATTGGTGACTTCGTCGGAAGTACTGTATCCTCTGATTACTTCAACCAATTTCATAATTGGGACAGGATTCATAAAATGCATCCCTATAACCGCTTCTGGCCTACTAGTTACAGCGGCAATTTTGGTAATGGAAATAGATGAGGTGTTAGTCGCTAAAATTGCATTTTTAGGACTTGCTTCATCAATTTGCTTGAATATTTTCAATTTTAAATCGACATTTTCAGTAGCCGCTTCAACAATTAAATCGGTATTGGAAACACCTTTATTAAGATCGGTTATAGAATTGATATTATCTAGGGTCTCCTTTTTGTCCGCTTCACTAATTTTTTCTTTGACGATCATGCGGTCAAGATTTTTAGCGATCGTGCCTAGACCTCTTTCCAGCGCTTCCGGTGAAATATCGATAAGACTAACCTTAAATCCTTTTTGAGCAAAGGTGTGTGCAATACCATTTCCCATGGTACCTGCGCCTATTACTGCAATGTTTTTCATTTGATATGTTGTTTTTGTATTCAAGTGAATTTCAAAATTGTGATTAATGATTTATTAAAAGAAAATGCTTTTCAGAATTATTAATTAAAAGTATCAGCTTTAAAATTGAAATAAGTCTTATTCATATAAATTATCAGTATCTGCTTCAGCAATTTCAACAAACAGTTGCCCCATTTTTTCACATATGGCGTTAAAAAAGCGTTCCCCTTTGGCTTTTGTTGAAGCCTGTGGATTGCCTACACCAGTATCTTCGCTAATTTTGGACCAAGGTCTTTCTGACCATGCCCAACCTTGAGTAAAAGCTTCTATTTTATTCTTCTTTTCATTTCCATCTCCCCATTCTTTTTTGTCTAAAACTAAATCTGGTGCAAGATGAAGAATAAGACTTGTTTCCATTTCATCGGCATGGTCTCCCGGGTCGTCAAAATACTTAGTTCTATCAACTGTTTTTACCCATTCGCCTACACACAAGAACATTTTCGGAAACAGCAGTCCCAGTTCTCTTACAATGGATTTCCAGTTATTACCACCATGACTATTTAGAATCATAAATTTTCGAATTCCTTGCCGGTCTAGGACAGTAATGACATCCTTTAAGATAGCGAACTGTGTACTTGGATTTAGATTTACATCTAAATATATATCTGATTGTCCTGTGTTAACTCCAAATGGAATAGTGGGAAGTATGACCACTTTGGCACCTTTTTCCCAGGCAATTTTACCAGACTCTTCAGCAACTGCCGTTCCCTCGATCACATCAGTTGAATAGGGTAGATGATAATTATGTGCCTCTGTGGCTCCCCAGGGTAAAATTGCCAAATCATACTTAAAGTCCTTAAGATGTTTCCAATTTGTGTCGGCTAAAACGTAAGGTCTAATCATGATTTTTTATTATTTAGAAGCAATCGATAATTTGCTTCGCAACTTTTAAAGCTTCCATGCCTTGAGTTAAACTTACTATTGGAGTGGTGTTGTTATTAATTGCATCGGCAAAGGTTTCAAGCTCGTCTAAAATGGCATTATTTACTTCGATGTCTGGATTCTCAAAGTAGATTTGCTTTTTAATCCCTTCGGCATTTTGTAGGATCATGTCAAATTCTCCTGGTGTTTCAGGAGCATCTTTCATTTTAACGACCTCACATTTCTTCTCTAGAAAATCTACCGATATATAAGCGTCTTTTTGAAAGAATCTAGATTTACGCATATTTTTTAAAGATATACGACTTGCGGTCAAATTAGCAACGCAGCCATTTTCAAACTCTATACGTGCATTAGCAATATCAGGTGTTTCGCTAATTACCGATACGCCACTTGCACTAATTTGCTTTACTTTTGACTTAACAACACTTAGTATAACATCAATATCATGAATCATAAGATCTAGTACCACGGGAACATCGGTCCCACGTGGATTGAATTCTGCCAAGCGATGTGTTTCTATAAACATAGGAGTCTCGATCATATCTTTTACTCCTGTAAATGCTGGATTAAAACGCTCTACATGCCCAACCTGACCTTTAACCTTCTGTACATTCGCCAATTCGACCATTTTTAAGGCTTCATCGACAGTATTAGATATCGGTTTTTCTATAAATATGTGTTTGCCAGCTTCTATACATTGCTTAGCACAATCAAAATGCGAAAGTGTAGGAGTTACAATATCGACTACATCTACCGCTTTAATTAAGTCCGCAATGGTATCAAAAATTTGATAGCCGAACTCTTCTGAGACGCGTTTCGCATTCTCCGCATCCGGATCGTAAAAGCCGATAAGGTCATATTTGTTTGATTGATTGAGAAGGCGCAAATGAATTTTTCCAAGATGGCCAGCGCCAAGTACTCCTGCTTTAAGCATACACTCGATTTTCCCACAAAAGTACCATTCAGCAACCGCTTTGGCAAAAAAAAATGAAATAATAGAAGATTGCTTAAATGGCTGATTTTGTTGGCTTTTGAGCTGTTTTTATTTAGGTAATTAAATTTTTTAAAATATTTGTTGTAAACAAAATTTGTTAATAACAAATATTATATTACATTTGAAACATCGTTAAGATGATATTTTAAGTTTTTTGAATTAGTGAAATGATGATTAAGGAGAGAATACACGCTTAAGCAAACTAGTAAACTATTCTAACCTGCTCATAAATGTTATACGCTACGAGAATCACCCCAAACGATTCTCGTGGCAAAAAAATATAAACTAGAACTACATGTTATGGTGTTTATTGAAAGGTTATTTCTGGTACTCCTTTCGGTAGTAGTTTTGACTTTGGTTTTTCTAACCGCATTCCGGTTAGGTAAGATCATTCAAACCAGATTTAAAAAAATTAGTGACTTTATACCATTCGTGAAATAGTATATTGGGTTAATCAATGTTGTGCACGAAGGACAAGGCGTTTAGGTGAGCCTTGTCCTTCTTTTTTTTGTCTTAATTTGAGATATTTCCCGTCAGAATTGTTTATTTGCAAAAACTAAACATACCCATCTTGAAAGATACTTTTAAGCATCAAGGAATGCGAAAGCAGTTAGCTGACGTTCTCAGAAAAAAGGGAATAAAAGACGCTGCTATATTAAAAGCAATCGAAACGATTCCGCGGCATTTGTACTTAGATTCTAGCTTCGAGTCGCATGCTTATCAAGACAAAGCTTTTCCTATTGCGGCTAATCAGACAATATCACAGCCATATACAGTAGCTTTTCAATCTGAATTACTTCGCATTAAGTCGGGTGCTAATATTCTAGAAATAGGTACAGGCTCAGGATATCAAACCGCGGTTCTTTTAGAAATGGGGGCGAAAGTTTATAGTATTGAACGGCAGCAGGAACTATACAAAAAGACAAAACTGTTATTGTCTAAACTTGGTTATCGTCCCAAACAACTTATTTTCGGTGATGGTTATAAAGGCCTAGAAGAGCAAGCACCATTCGATGGAATTATTGTAACTGCAGGAGCACCTTTCGTTCCTAAACCTTTGTTGAGTCAGCTAAAAGTAGGAGGGAGACTTGTTATTCCTGTAGGCGAGGATCCGCAAATAATGACTTTGTTTACTCGTACTTCAGAAAAGGCATTTGCTAAAGAAGAGTTTGGCGAATTTCGTTTTGTTCCCTTGCTTGAGGACAAGAACTAACTGTCGCTTTACTTATTAAAACTCTTTTTTACTCGATCAAGGTCTCTTTTGTTATCGCGATCCTTAATGGTATTTCGTTTATCGTGGAGTTTTTTACCACGAGCTAGGGCTATTTGAAGTTTTGCCCTTCCACGTTCATTCAAAAACATTTTTAGAGGCACGATGGTAAGGCCGCTATGCTTTACTTCTTTTTCGAGTTTTTTAAGCTCTTTTCTATTTAGAAGTAATTTGCGTGCAGACTTTGGCTTGTGATTAAAGAAAGTAGCATGACTATATGGATCGATATTCATATTAATTACGAATAATTCACCATTGTTAAACTCACAGAAGCTTTCTGCAATATTAGCTTTCCCTTCCCTGATCGACTTTATTTCGGTTCCAGCTAAAACAATACCAGCAATATAGGTGTCGAGAATTTCATACTCGAACCGTGCTTTCTTATTTCTTATGTTGATCGTATTGTTCAAAACTGTTTATTATGGCTGCCAAAAGTACTAACAATTGTCGAATTGCACACGTATGCTAATAATTGTTAATTCGTTATTTTCAGGTTTCATATTGTGTACATTTGTTGAATAAATCAAAATTTAATGATGCGATCCGCAGTAATTCTTGTGATTTATAGTTTGATTCTTGTTAGCTGTAAGGAGGATATTAAAACTCCTGACGTGCAATCTATTGTTGATAGTTCAATAAGTGCCTCAGGAGGAGATGTTTATAGAAACTCCATAGTATCATTTAAATTTCGTGGTAAAGCTTATAAGGCAGTTCGTTCTAACAATCGCTATGTACTTAATAGGTTTTTTGCTGATAGTTTAGGTGGCTTTTGTGATGAGTTGACTAATGATGGTTTTTCTAGATACATCAATCAAGAATATTATCCTTTAGCTGATTCGCTTTCGGACAAGTATCGCCAATCAGTTAATTCGGTTCATTACTTTGCGATGTTACCATACGGACTAAATGATCGCGCAGTAAACAAGAAATATGAGGGTACGACTACTATTAAAAATCAACGATACGAAAGAATAAAGGTAAGTTTTAATGCAGAGGGCGGTGGTGATGATTTTGATGATGTCTTTATTTACTGGATTAATAAAGAGACTAAGTTTGTTGATTACCTCGCTTATGAATACCACACCGATGGTGGTGGAAAACGATTTAGAGAAGCTTTTAATCCACGTTTAGTTAACGGAATCCGGTTTGTTGATTACAATAATTTAAAGCCGATTGATAAAGAGCGCCCTCTTGATAGCCTGGAGATCGATTTTAAGAAAGGTGAACTTAAGCTGCTTTCTAAGATTGAACTAGAAGAGATCGAAGTGATTCCGCTAACTGAGTGTTCTAATTGCTAGTAGCTTACTTAATTTAGTAATAATTCATCTTGAATCATACGATCAATTAGTTTAGTCGTACTTTTTAAGTAGCTGCCGTCTTTCATGGTAGTACTCATGAAAATACCACCTTGAATAAGCACTATCATGCGCTTAGCAAATGAAAAGGAGTTGGTGTTCTGTCTAATATTTCCCGTTTTAATGCCTAGGTCGATTAATACAGATATCTCATTTTGCCATTTCAGTATTATTTCACGAACACGTTGAGATAACATCAAATTTTGATGATTGGCGTCTACGCCAATATTTACAATAGGACACCCACCAATATCCATGGTGTATTCATAATATTCGCTATAGAATTCAGTTACTTTAAACAGTTTTTGAAGCGGTGTCTTTCCAATTTCTACTCGTGTCTGTAAACCTGTTAAAATGTATTTAAGCGCTGTATTAAAAGCTGTGAGGGCAAGATCTTCTTTGCTTTTAAAATTCCCGTAAATAGCACCTTTGGTAAGTCCAGTAGCGTCGGTTATGTCTTTCATGCTTGTTCCTTCATACCCCTTTTTGTTGAAGATAGGGGTTACTTTTTCGATGATATATTCGGTCGTTCGAACTGCTTTAGACATTATTTTATTGGGGTTTTCACCAAAAATAATAAAAAATACCATAAAGTATATTAATTAACGTTATTTATCGATGAGAGACTGTTTTAATGAGAGGTTTCGTATTATTTGAAATCAAATTCCAACGTGTTAGTTTGATAAATATTGTGCATTTCATCGAATAAATTTGTATTTAAACTAATTTTTGATCAATATTGAAGTGTGATTAAGGAAAACAACCATTTGCTTAGCCACAAGAAAAAACCTAAAGTAAAATGTTCAATCCCAACCAAAAATCCGATGAAATGAATTAAATAAAGATAAATACGTTTAACCCCTTTACCTAAATCAAACATCATGAAACAGTTATCTACACCTAAAAGAATAGTACCGCACTATGTTTTAAGCCGACTTTTTTTATTGTCAACATTTTTGTTCTTGTCCAATTCAGCTTTTGCCCAGTCAATAAAGGCACCTAAACCTTTATTTGAATATGCGTGTCCTCAACCAAATTTTAACTCATTTGAGGTTGCTATAGAGATTGAACCACAAGATTTTGCTAGTGATAATGTTTTTATTGTTGAGCTTTCAGATGATCAGGGATCTTTTCAAAATCCGCAAATATTAAGTGCAGTTGAAAATCAAAACGAAGAATTATTCTTTTATTCTGAATTTTCTTTTGATGAAAATGTGTATGGATCTTCATATCAAATAAGAGTAAGATCTACGAGCCCAGAATTTGTGAGCGAACCCTCTAGCGCATTTGAGGCACATTACATAAGCGATTTATATTTAAAGTTGAATAACTATGAAGATGTGGTATTATGTAGTTCTGAAAGTACAACAACTATTAGTGTAGATGAATCATCTACCAGTCGTTATATGTGGTATAAAGATGGTGTTTTTTTCATGGAAGCTGGTGCAGAATTAGCTATTAGCGAGCCGGGTCTTTATTATGCCGAGACTTATTTAGGAGCATGTACCGGTCTAGTTTACTCTAATGTGGTTAATGCAACCCAAGACGGCAACACAGCATCTTCGGTAGAAGTAAAACCTGGTTTAGAAGTAACACTTAGTAAAAACGAAAGCCAGATATTTACAGCCACAGGATCAGATTCTTATGAATGGTATACAGAAGATGGTAATAAGCTTGGCTCTGGGGATAAAGTTGATATTTCTGAAGAGGGTAAGTACACTATGGTTGCTACTAGAGGAAACTGTAAAGTTACTAAGGAGATTTTTGTCACAGTAATAGATGAAGATCTGACCGATATAGCCTTAAATGAAGAAGAGAAAGAGCAGCTCGAATTTAATGAGAATTCCAATAAAATTCCTAGTTTTATTAGCCCTAACGGAGATAATATTAATGATAAATGGGTTTTACCAAGTGAATTGTTGAATGATTCAGAGGTGGAGGTTATGATTTTTACCGCCAATGGGAATCCTATATTTAAAACTAAAAACTATCAAAATGACTGGCCTAATAATGATATAGCATCTAAGTCTAATTCGACTAGTATTGTTTATTATATGATTAGAAAAGAAGGACAAGCTTTAGGTAAAGGTTCAATTACGCTTGTTCAATAATAATAAAAAGACCATTATTATTACATTTATTAAAAAGCCATTGAGCATTTAATTCAATGGCTTTTTTTACAATACATACTAAGCCCTAAACATGACAACAATTTCAAAATTAGTTTTTGTACTTACAAGTACATTAATAGCGACATCATCGGTTATTAAAGCACAAAGCCAAGAGCAAGTCAGTGTTAGATCTCAATTTATTGATATTTCTAATCAGAATCTCTTGAAATACAACCGTTCCTTATTTCATCCTGCATTTTCGTATGTTCATCAAGAAACGCAAGATTTAAGTATATATAGCCGTATCCAATGGGTAGAATTGGATAATTCTCCGAAGTCTTATTTTTTTAATTATACGAGTAGAGCTGGAGAGCGAGTGGGGACAAGTGTAAGTCTTTTTCAACAAAATGTTGGAATTCTTACGAATTTTGGTGCGATTGTAAATGGAGCTTACGGAATTCAATTAGATGACAAAGTCACTCTTTCTTTTGGAGTTAATATTCCAATCTTTAGGACTTCATTAGTTAATAACGCTGATGTTACTAATGACCCGGCATTAGGGAATTTTGAAGAATCTGTTGTTGTAATTGCACAGCCGGGTATTAATCTAAGTATTGGTCGATTTGATATTGGTATTTATGGACAAAACTTAGTGGATTATAACTTAAAGACTTCAGAATCATTAACCAATTTTGATGAGAAGACTTTTTCTACTCATTTCATGTATTCTCACCCTATAAAAAGTTCTGTTCAGTTTTTAGATGAATCAACACTTCGAATCGTAGCTACTGGTCTTATTGAGGGTTCTGATGCTTCTCAATTGGGAGCAAGTGCGATCTTAGATATGCCTGGTTATGGATGGTTTCAGGCAGGTTACAACGGTTTTTCAGGGTTTAGAAATGAGTTTAAAGGCTATTCTGTTGGTGCGGGTTTTAAAATGAGTCCAGAGCTAGCTGTAGGAATGGTTTATGAAAAAGGAACTAATGTAAGTAGTTTATTGGGACCAACATATGAAATAACCGTTGCTTATTCTTTCGTTTCGAAAAAACAAAAACAACGCGGATATGCACCAAAAAAGAGGAGAAAGCCTACGAAAACATCGAGTACACCTGAAAAAGCGGTAGTGAACGAAGTTGAAGAGAGAGTGAAAATAGACTCAATACAAACTGAATCTGCAGTAGAAGCTAACACTATTGATAGATTTAGAACTAATAAGAGTACGAAATTTGAAAAAACCGAGACCTTGGAATTACGTCCTGTAGATGGTGTTGCAGATGGTTTTTATCTGGTAGTAAATGTTTTTGCTGAGAAACAAAACTTAAATCGTTTTTTAATCGATTTAGCAAAGAAAAAGTTTCAACCAAAATACTTTTATGATAGCGGTAGAAAGTTTTATTACGTATATCTTGAAAAATACGACAATGAAGACGAAGCGGAAAAGGCTAGAGTGTCACAATATGGCGGTCGCTATACTGCAGATTCATGGGTCTTAGGAGTACTTAATAAACTTTAAAATATTGTGGAGTTAGCAATTTAGTCTCAACCCTATTGATAAGGTTTTTTAGAACTAAAACTATTTGTCTTCTGCCAAGGCATCAAATTGCCGACGTTTATTGTCAAACCAATCTTGCATTGCATCGGGAGATTGCATGAGCATTTTCATTTCTTCCATGGCTTTTAAATGATCGGCATCTCCTTTTTCAAACATCTCCATAGCATGCTTTTTACTTAATTCAGCGATCTTTTCAAAAGTTTCCGCCTGAAAGGTTGCATCACACGCACCACCTAATTGTTTACAGGTCATTGTTTTCATAAAAGTTCATTTTGTGACTGATAATGAGTACGTTAAAAGTAATAATTTCTAATTAAAATGTAATTGGCTTTTGCTTACCGAAGTCTATTTTAGAGATGGTGTGTCCATTTATGGTTGTTGTATCCCAATCTTGTGTGATTTTCCATTGTCCATTTATTTTTTGAAGTACAATATGAAACTGCCCGTAATTATAGGTCGTTTTCCCGTTTAGGGTTGCAGCAATACGATAAAAACCTACTTCATATGAATAGCGTTTATTGGTATGACGACTGTCGAACCAAAAGTCAAGAACTATACTCACACCCGCAGAGCTTGACTCTTTAAATCGTTTGATGTTTTTTGTTTTAAACAATTCCTCCGTATCAATACCATCGGGTGTAACCCGAAGCACTTCGTTTGCGTATAAGGCATTTAATGCTGCTGCATCTAGCTTACTGAAAGCTTGTTTAAAAGGTTTCCAAACAATATCGTTAATTTCATTTTGAATAGCAGTAGAATCTGTCTGTGCAATTGTGTAAAATGGGATTAAGAAGAATAGTAAAATGAAAAATGAACGCATGGTGAAGTTATTTAGAGAGACTTATTCAAATATAGCAACTGCACGAACAGGCGACCCTGTACCTCCTCGTATTTTTAAAGGTAATCCAATAAATCGAAATCGCCCTCGGCCTACTAACTTATGTAAATTGATCATATTCTCGTAATGTGTAAAGCCGAGTTCCCCACAGATGTGGTGTATTTCTTTGTTGGAAATTTTTGGAACCCCAGGAGACATGGTCTCTACACCAAAAGCAGCTATACGCTGCTCTCCTAACCACCGCGCAGCAGCAGCCGTAAGACCAGGACCTTTATTCCAATTATCAGTTTCAAAATATCTTCGATAATGATCGGTATAAAACAGCAGGGTGTCGCCCTCTTTAATGATTAAATTGGATGAGATACAGGCTTCCTTAATCTCATTTTCAGAGATTAATTCCTTTAAACCTTTATGCGAGAAGTCAAGACAAATCCCTTCAGTATAGAACGTAGAAAGTGGCATCGTATCAATTGACTGCCCATTATATTCTTTCGCCATATGATTTATAGCATCGACATGTGTGCCCGTATGTTCACCAAGTTCTAATTTATGGACCGCAGGCGTTTTGGTGGTCGGGTTTTTGATGCCATTCCATTCTTCGTGCGAATTATGAATTGTCATTTTTACCTGGGGGAGGTCTTTATAAACAGGCATCCCCTCATAAATTTCCTGACTTAAATCAATAATTTCTGTCATACGATATCATTTTCAATTTAATACCACTTGAGTGGTATATGGAAAGTAGTGGTTTAAGTAAAAAAATACTAATTAACTTTTAAACGACTGAACTTGAGCTTTTCACATGAGTCGTTGTTTTGACGTGCTTTTAGAATGCCCTTCTAGTCATGTTAAAGATTTTACGCCGAATTATATATAATTAGCTCCTATTACAAATAGCTGCGATTTTTTCTGTTTTATAGGCTAGGTGATTGAGTAGAAACTAATCTGAATTTTGAAAGTTATTTATTCCGCTGTTTGCACCTCACTAATTTGAATAATGGGCTTAATATTCGTGTAGTTCGGAACATCAGCTTTAAGTTTCTCCGAATTTGGTCCCATGGAATTTTCAAAAGATGACATGTTTTCAAAGTAAAAATATCCAATTGCTAAATATTTAATAGGCATACCAGGAGTCCCATTTGCTAACCCCTTATCGATTGACATTGCTTTTAATGAATCACCAAATAAACTAGCCGCCATAGGCATATGTTTATTAGCATAATAATCCATGTCGAATGTTTTATCCTCACCATTTGGATAGAAGATCGCTACCTTAATCATTCCTTTTTTGATTTTAGAATTGTCTTGCGTTGTATTTTGCTGACAGCTAAGAAAGAATCCAATGACTACGAGTAGGGTGCTAATTTTTGTTTTCATATTTTGTTAATTTAAGGAGGTTTTTGAAGTAAGGGACAACATTTTGTTATGTTTTATGGTGATAGTTTCACAGCTAATTTAACAAAAGGAATCAGAACGTTAGGGGAATAGGGGGCTGGGTATTGCTGACCTGAAGAGACCAGCTATAGTCAATCTGTTAGGCTAGTTAATTGTTCAGGTTGAAATTCCCTAGTTTTCTATTACCTACAAAATTTATTGATTATTGATAAATCCTGATATAATCGACCACCATAGAGCTTTCGACGAAATCGGGATCAATACCGGGCTCAATGGCAATATTTAGTATTAAATAGTAATCAGAATCGTACGGCCAGGTATCAGCATTTTTGATTGTTGGTTGGTATCTAAAATGTTCAACCCCATCAACACTAAATATCATTTTTTCTTCGGACCATTCGAATGAATAGTCGTGAAATTTAGCTGAAGCATCATCTATTTTTTGACCGCCAACATTTTTGACTTGGTCGCCATAACTTGAAGCATTATGCAAGGCACTCGAAACATAATCTTGATTCTTACCCCAATGTTCCAGTATATCGATCTCACCACATGAAGGCCACTTTGTTGTTCCTAAACCTTGATTATCCCAATACGCGCCATCTTCATCAATATTTGTATTAAGCATCCATATAGCTGGCCAGGTTCCTGTGCCCGTTGGTAGCTTTGCACGAATTTCTATTCGACCGTAGGTAAAAGCAAATTTTGAATTTAATCTCGCCGCAGTATATTGTTTTATCTCCCCTTGATCATCAAATGTTTCCTTTTTAGCAACAAGATTCAAGTAATCATCTTTTAAGTATGAATTAGCTTCTCTGTCGGTATAATGCTGAATGATTCCTCCCCACCAACTACCTCCTGGCGGAAGCTGTGTTTGATGAAACCATTTTTCTTGGTTAATTGCGCCTTCGCCATCAAATTCATCAGACCATACTAAAGAATTAAATTCTGAATCTAAACCTGTTGCTTTACTATCAGTATAAACATTTGGATTACTTCTAAAAAAGCTAAAAAAAAGATATGATAGTAAAATTAGTCCTATAATCGATAGTGCATATGCCCTTACTCGTTTATTCATTAATAATTCAATATTATTAGTTATTTTATTCTGGTGCTACCAACGGTTATGAAATTATTCTTTCGTGGAGAACTCGTCAGAAATTTCATGCCAGAAAATCTGACCAATTAAAAGTAGTGATTTTTATTAGAGTAGCGTAGTGGCAATGTATTATAACTATTATTGCGAACTTACCCTTAATTAAACCATACGGCATATCGTTGCCTTCTTAATTCTAACGCAAGCGTTTCTTCCATTTTCAAGGCTTCTGATCTTGTGGGTAATGGATCAATATGATTATAAAGGCTTGGTCTTAAGTACATACCATACTTCTGGACAATGTTTGAAGACAGTTTATAACCTTTCTTGTTTCTATATCCTGTTTTATGTTGTAGAAATCTTTCTTTCGGAGTCTTACTCGTCATGCCAACATATAGGCATTGTAAAACGCCATTAAATTGAGGATTTGCAGCCCTAAACCTAGAATTTTCAGTAAAAACTCGCTTAGATAACTCTATTACATATATGCTATACTGGACTTTTGGCATGACTATTCAAGGTTATTCTAATCCGTCTTCACTTTTATTTCGTTTATATCTTTGAGTTGGACAGTCTAAATTATAATGGGTATTTATTCCGAAAGATTAAGCTGCCATGAAATACCATATTTATCTTCACACCATCCGAACTTTTTACCGAAACCATAATCTCCAGAATCGTAGTTGTCCAAAGGAACCATGATTTGGCCACCATTCGAAGAAAGTCTTTCAAACAAAGTATCTATCTCATTTTCCGAGTCGCATGCAACAAACAGCGATACACCAGGTGTAAATGACCAGGCGTGATTGTAATTGCTTTCGGAAACCATGTACTCCGTACCATTTAATGTGAACACTCCAAATTTGATAAGCTCTGGTGTTCCTCCTGGTTCTCCTTCCGAGTATTTTACTACGCTTTTTATTTCTGAATTGGGAAAGACAGAAGTGTAGAAATTTATAGCTTCTTCAGCCTTTCCGCATTGATCGCCGACAAATGTTAGAAATGTTGTTATTTTCATTTTATTTGAAATTAGAGTTCATATTTTCCGAAGGTAATTTCATCATAGCCTCATTGTATAAAAGCAGTAAGTTTTACTTTTATATAAAGCTACGAAAAAAGAGGAAGCAGGCGTTTTGGATTTTTGAGTAAGCTAGAAGTAGAAATGCTTGTAGACTTTCCGATTTTAAAAGCAACCACCTTTGTTTAACATTTAAAAGGTGAAATTAGCTGTTTATTCAGCTCCGCTACCATGTGACTGGACAAGGGATTGGAACCCTCCGTAAATCATTCTTTCTGCATTAAAAATCAATCTTTTGGGGTTGGACAATGGCGCGACCAATTCTGCTATTCTTGCGTCATTAGGAACTTGTTTGTTTGCCACATCACGAATCTCTTTGGAAGGGAAAAGAACCCAACCAAATACAATCGCTTCATCTTCTTTTGCATCTACAATTTCAACGAAAGAGCGAGTACCGGTTAAAGTCAAGTCTTCCCCAACATATTCGTAGTAAGCAACTGCCCCATATTCTTTCCAAATTTCGGCTACCTTTTCGGCGACACTTTTGTATTCGTTTAGGTGAATTTTTGGAACCGGAAATACAAATCCATCTATATAATTTTCCATATCATCGTTTATTTTATTGAGTTTTTAGCCGTTGTATAATCTCTAAAGCATATTATTATAGGCACTGCCTTAGGGCTAGCCATGAATCGCCTCTTATTTACTTAATTCAAGTGATTTTAATCCGTTGATATTACGTTCTAAAACCTCTTGAACATCCTCTGATTTAATATGTCCCAAAATGCCCCAAGGACCTACAAATCCTTCATCCAATAAAATATTAATCATCTCATTTTCGTAATCTCCTTCGCCAATGGTGAGAATCTCTGGGCCTTCTTTTTTCATTCCATTAATAGTAACATAGGACAAATAGGGCTTTATTTTTTTTGCAATTTCTGGGAATTCATCTACATATTGATGCGCATGATGAAAATTATAAACCATGCTCAAAGAGTCTTGAGGCAGTAATTCTATAATCTCAACTTGATTATGCGGATTGCCAAACCACCCATGATGATTATACAGTGCCACTTTACAGCCTATTGTATCCGCCTTAAGTTTTATGAATTTAATGAATTCAATGGCCAAAGAAATGGATTGTTCCTGGTTTAGATCTTCAAAATAATTATTGCTAAAGCTAAGCCATATTATGGGCTTATTCTCAACATCCTTTAATATAGATAACATTCTTTCATTGGATGGACTCAATTTTCCTATACTATCCCTTTTAGCGTTAAGCCATAGGAATATGGACACTATTTCAATATCATTTTCTTTGGCGAGTTTAAATTCATCTTTCATTTCGAGCAAATGCCTATTATCCCAATTATACCCGTATTTCGTAAAGCCCATTTCCTTAAGCATTTTAATACGCTCTTTTGGGGATCTTTCTAATGAGTCGAAGTTAACAATACACCAAGGAGTTAGATCCTTGAGGTTGTTTGAATTTTCGACATGTTTAGCACATGAACAAACAACCAAGTATATTAGAAAGCAGTAGATTAATTTAATTAAGTTTTTCATCCCTTGTTTGTAATTATTAAATCATTGTTCTCAAGAATGTAATGCCATGTGCGGCTTTAGTCTTTTCTGTACCACTCAGTGGCATTTTCGTAAAATATTCGTTTTTGTTCGTTCTCTGAAAAATTGTCCTTTATCAATTTTAAATCTTTGACTGTAAAAGGAACTTTCGCTCTGGTAGAGGGTAAATCTGTTCCGAACATTAGAGCATTCGGATTAATTGAATGAATTTTTTTCATTACGCTAATGGGATCAAAGTCTAGCCGTCCGAATCCAGTAGCTTTTATTTTCACACCCTTTTCAGTCCAATAATATAATTCCATCAGTCCATTTTTTGACAATCCTAAATGGTCGATTGAAAATTTAGGAATTTGCTCAAGGATAGGTTTCAACTCTTTTAAGTCATTGCTATCAACATAAAGTTCAGTATGCCAACCATAAGTATCATAAAGCTTATTTGAAAGTTCTACCAAATTCTCCAAGCTCTCTGAGCCCCCTCTTTTAAGATTAAACCTTACTGCACATATATTTGATTTATTCAATAGATTTAACTTATCTGAACTTAAACTGATTGGAATATTAGCTACCCCGAAGTAGTTTTCTCCAAGTATATTTAAAGCTTCTAACAAGTACTCTTGATCAAACATTTGAAAAGACCCTGAGACTATCGCTCCGCCAATAATTTTTAAATCTTTGATATCTTTCCTATAATTATCAACCGTAAATTCGGGAGGTAGATACCCATTGTTTTCCACCAGTTGAAACTTTGGATTTATGATGTGAAAATGGGAGTCAAATATTTTCATTTTTTAAACTACCGCCAAGATTTAATATTTGTGTGTGCGATAAGTTACGGAGTAAAAGTTACTGAATTTCGGTTTACAAGTCGCGCTATCAATTCCATGTGGATTCTGATGCAGCCTAAGCAATTATAATTGCGGCTATATATTTTTAGATGCTAGCTCTATTAAGCCTTATTTTCTTCTGTTTATTTATCCAAAGCTCAATAACTACAAAGTGTAAAAAGAAACCGAGTAAAAATGAAACTCCCATTACTTCTTTTATACTTAGTCCATTAATTACAATTCCTGTAATCATAATTAGTCTTATTGTTGCAATAGAGAGTGATAGGAAGAAAATTCTTCGCACCCAATGACTATGTTCAATAACCTTCTTTGCTCTAATTGTAGTATATCCCTTAATTGTTGCATACAGAATATAGGTTCCAAAAATCAAATTAGAAATTGTTTCTAAAATGTCACCAAAAGGAATTAGCACTGCAATAGAAATAGCAGATATCGAAACGATAAAGCTAATCAACAAAAATAATTTTCCGATGAGCCTGTGAATATGAATATATTTTCGCCTCAGGTAAGGAATAAGTTGGTAAGAACCAGTAAGCAAAAAAATCATACCCGCAATCACGTGTATATACATTATTGCAGCATTTTCTGCATAATGTAAGTCGTGAGAATTTGGTTCAAAAATGCTGGGGTTTACTTTTGCTAATTGTAAGTCACCTATTCTTCCAATTGATTCGCCTATGGCAAATAAAATCAATAGAACTGAAATTCCGATTAATATGTTGGTTATTAACTTATTCATTCAGCTTGCAGTGGTCACCGCATAAAGCCCTCAAGGTGTTTTGGCTGGTATGCTTTGTTTTCGCGATTCGTAATTGTTTGTTAGTGAAGATACTTAATTTTTGAGTTTTAAGGGTTTATAATTGTTGATACTTTTCAGAGGTGCGTTTCGTTTTAAGTCTTAGGTATTTTTCAACCTATTTAGTATTCAAATGCTGTTCAAAAAGAAGTTTTTTCTGGCTCAATTCTTCTTTTAATGCATTATCGAAAATTTCACCTTTCGAAAAATTATCATAGAAATTTGGCAATGAAAAATCTGCAATTACATTACCCCCTAAGTATGGGAAATATGCCTTAGCCGATTGCAATACTGTTGTACCGCCTCTACCACCAGGTGAAGTCGCCATTAATAGCATTGGTTTTTCTCTCCATATTTTCATACTTGCGCGAGACAACCAGTCTAAAGTATTTTTAAATACAGCCGTATAAGATCCATTATGTTCAGCAAGAGATATGATAAAACCGTCAGCCTCGTTGAATAACTCGTCTAGCCTTTTAATTGCCGTTGGTATCCCATTTTCGGCTTCAAAATCAACTCCATATATTGGTAAAACATAATTGTTTAAGTCGATTGAAATAATTTCAAGGTTTTCCAATAGACTAGTGGTATAGGATATTAAACTTTTGTTGATAGATTTTTGGCTGTTACTGCCTGCTATTGTGATTATTTTTTTCATTATGACTGTTTTTTAGAGATTAGATGATCCATGGACCATTTCCCACCACCATTAACTACTATTGTTAAGGCAAGACCGATTACTAGAAGAGAAAATTCGTAACCTTCGCCCGCTTGATTGCCATACCAATTCATAAAAAAGCCATTTTCTAATTGCGTAGTAATAATACCCATGAACATTCCTGCAATTGAGACTGCCCAAAATCGACTAAAGAATCCTAGGACCAACGATATAGAGCCGAAAAACTCAATCATTATTACTGAGAAGGCTACCATACTTGGTAAACCCATTTGTGTAGTAAATGATTCCATAGTTGCTGAATAACCATAACCTCCGAAGAGTCCTAATAATTTTTGTGCACCATGAGGAAATATTACTAAACCAAGCGTTAATCGTGCAATGCTAAATCCAATATTTGGATGCGTTGTTAAAAGTTTTTTTACTGTATTTCTCATAATGTTTAGGATTTAAAATGATTTATAAAGTTTTTCGGTAATACATGCCAAATGATGATTTTTCTATAGGTTTAAGTCCATACTGGTCAAAGTCTAGACCAATACCAAATTGATGCTCACTAAATGACACACCTGCCCGCAATTGCTGATAACTCCTTGAATGGGTTTTAAATTCATTCCAGACAGTCAATAACTGTCCATTTAACCAAAGACATGTTTTATCGTTTGTTGGTATGTTTAATTGAAACTGTGCAAAGGCTTCGGCATAGCTAGTGCCCGTTTTCTCAGAATGGGCAACTGTAGAAATAATTACAAATAATACGTGTGAATTTTTTAGTGCGAACTTTGCTGACAAACGTTCCGAATAACCAGCAAAGCTGTTGTAATATAATGATGGACCAATTGCTATATTCTTACTAATATTCCAGAATAGTGTTGGCTGTACACCTATCTCATCGAAGCCTTGACTTTCTTTATCTTTAAACCTTTGAAAGAAAGCTAGCGTATTTAGGCTTAGCGTTTGGCGGGCATTTAGAGTAGAACTTGAGAGGAATATAAAATCTGTTTTATCAAAACCAGAAAACAGTTCTACTTGTGTAAATTGTGCTTGCAAGTGATGAACAAGCCCAATGGAAATAAGTGAAACGATGAATATTATTTTTCTCATGCTTCAAAATTCCGCCAAGAGCACATGAAAAAAAATGAACTAGTTTAAGACTTTTACATTCTGTTGACTTTCGAAATAATTTTACTCATAAATTCTGGCGTAATACCAATATAAGCAGCTAAGTCTTTTTGGGTAATTCTATTGACAATTTTTGGATATTTCTTTTTGAACTCGATATATCTTTGCTCAGCAGTTAAAGATATACCATGATTAGAACGTCTTATATAACTTACAAGCGACCTTTGATATAGTATACGATAAAACCTCTCAAATTTTGGTATTTCTTGAAACAGTAAATCATAATTAGCCCTAGAGATACCTAATAATTCTGAATGCTCTGTAGCTTTTATAAAATAAGGTGTTGGTTCTTTGGTCATAAAGCTAGCCATGTCTCCGGTCCAATAATCCTCTACAGCAAACATGGAAATGTAGGGCGCACCATCTTCATCTAACGTATACACCTTTAAGCATCCTTTTATTATAAAATACTCATATTTGGCGAAATCACCTGCCTGCATTAAAAATGCCTTCTTTTTAACTTTTATATCAGTTAGTAAAGAGAGGTATTTTTGCTTTTCTAACTCGGTTAAATCAATAAACCTAGCTATATTATTAAGTATTAGTGCATGTGATTCTTTGTAAATCAATTCGGTCTTAATTATTAATGATTTTAATTTAAATAATTAATAGTAAATAACAAAGCAGTACCGCCTATCAATACTATTTAGCAGGCTTGGGAAACAGGTTCAAGCCTTGAAATTTAGTGCTTATGTCCCTATTTAAGTTTCTAAACTAGTTATTCCTTGAATAGCCTTTAGTTTTTACATTTTGAAGAGGCGTATTCATCCAATAATCGTTAAAATTATCAGGTTTTGTTATTGGTTGGTCTTTGAATATAGGCCTTCGCTTATCCATAAATAGACTATCCAATTGACTTGGGCTTTTTACATTCGTTTTTACTTCTTGAACAAAAAATTCCCGAAATTGATCGTAGTCTCTAGAAGTCCATTCATTAATCAAATTGCCGTCCAAATCTCTTATATTGTATGCTTGAACACTTAATAACAAAGAATCGATAGGTTTTTTTCTAGCAGCCGCAGCTATTGAGCTAAACATTTTTTCAGCCTTGTCACGGCTCATCTTGGGGTATAAGAACAGCGTTTTTCTATTTTTATCACTAATATCAAGTTTAATTTTTGTGAAATCTATTTCTTTTTCCTTGTATTTAAATACATAGTTATCCTTGTTTAAAGCGGCTTGCAAATCGGGTGTTCGATTAAAAGAAATCATAAAACGCTTTTGATCGATGTCTACACTTGTGTAGTCCAAAACGAACTTTGGTGGATCCCAAAGCTGAAAAACATTATGAAAAGAGATGTAATTAAGGTACATCTTTTCATTTGTAGGGTGATATTCCGTGATAATCTCAAAAATCAGTTGGTTATTTGTTTTGTGCTTGTTGATAATGCCATTAGGCAACTTTCTTGTGCGGTCATAGGTAGTATATTCCATCTTGCGGATGGCAAAATTTCTTTTCGAAATGTACATTGTGCCATAGGCACTATAGTCCGAAGTTAGTTTCTCAAACTTAACAGTATAAAATGGCTCGTCATCTAGAAAAGTATCGGGCTCTTTTTTGAATTTGTGTTCAGAAAGTAAGTCAGATTTAAGGCGATGTACAAAAGAGTAAGAATTGATTTTATAATTGCGCAAAGCATCGTGCACCCTTAAAATAGTAAATTCATTACCGCCATAAGACGATAAAAAAGCCTTATCGATAACCTTGCGACCTTCTTTGAATTGATAGTCGTACGATAGCATTGCTAAGGAGTCTCTCTTAAAGTCAGTATTCTTTAGGAAGTCGAAAATCTTAACTTTAGTTTTAACGGAATCTGTGGTATTAAAGCCTTGGTCAAATACTTCTAATATGGCCTCATTGAGATTTACATATCGCAAACTGTCTAATTGGTAATCACGATAATAACCTATGGTAGAAAAAGGTTCGACTGGGTAATTTTTAGGTATAGACCGTAAGGCTCTGCGAACTATTTGTCTTGCAGTAAGTTGCTTTTTCTTCTTCGCGAATACTACGACCTCTTCCAATTCTAATGTCGCCGGTTGAAGTTTCACATTGTTCAATTCGTCGACTGAAAAAGATTCAATCAAGATCTCTTTTGTCTGATATCCCATAGAGGATATCTCGATAATATTACCGTACTCTTTATATCTTAATGGAATTTTGAAACTACCATCCGTATTCGAGATAATACCTAAAGATCGGTCCTTTATTCGGATGGTGGCAAAGGCAATAGGCTCTTGAGTTGTAGAATCTACGAGCTTACCAATAATATATTCAGACCGTTGAGATAAAACAGAATTTGCTCCTAGAAATAGCAAAAGAAAAAACAAATGAATTGGCAATTTTTCTCTCATGGCTAAAAGGTTTTTGGTTTTTTTCTTATTTGAATCAACCATATAGCGTAGAGTCCGAAGATTCTGCGATATAATAAAAATAGGTAAACCTTGGAGTTTAGAATTTTATTTTATTTCGAGCAAATTACATTTGAGCAAATCTACCTAGAAATCCCAATGTGTTTTAAATAGGATTTTCAATTTCTCAAGGATTTAATTTTAAATGAAGCTTATACCCAAGCATTGAATACTCGCTGTTAACACCAATTTCTACTTTTTTTCTTCACGCAAAATTTTTTCCATTTTACGACCTCTTGCCAATTCATCAATCAGCTTCTCCATTTGTCTGCATTGTTTATATAATTCAAATTCGTCCTCTATTTCTTCAATTCGATAACCACAAACGACTCCTTTAATTAAGTGTGCGTTAGGATGTATTTCAGCTTTTTGAAAAAATGTTCCAAAAGTTGCTTTTTCATCAATAAGTGCTTGTAAAGCATCTTGATCAAAACCAGTAAACCATTTAATTACTTGGTTGAGTTCTTCTTTTGTTCTACCATTTTTCTCCAATCTATTAAGGTAAAGCGGATAAATGGATGCAAATATCATTTTAGCGACTTTTTCATTTTTTTCGGCTGTAACTTTCATTTTTATATGATTTTTAATTTATTGCTGCTAAGGTGTTTGCGCATGGTTAGTTGCGATTAGCAACTAAGATAATAAAAGAGGAAGAGACCATTGTTTAGTAGGGAACAAATTCCGATTAGAAATTCAGCCTCAATTAACTATGCGCCTTTTTAGCATTTTGTTATTTCTTCTTCAAATAACCTTCAATCTCTAGCCTCACTTCTTCACCCGAATTTATAGTCATATCAGAAATGGTTATCATACTAGGAATAATTACTAAACTGCGTCGCAATGCAGAAAGCATTGTTGGGTTATTAGTAATAAATTGATCGAAATTTATTTTGAAATTATCAATTTCAACTTGCGTTTTAGCGTCAGGTTTCCAGTTAACACTTTGCATAGATTAATATATTCAAGATACTCTAAATTTGAACCCTCCTTAAACATTTCAATTTCCATTTCCTCAAGAAATTCATTTAATCTTTTTTCAGTATCGCTATAGCCATTATTGATTTCATCATACGCCTTGATTTTTTCTCTTACCTCGAAAAATTCATCCGATTCATATAAATTACTCGATAATATTCTTTCGAACCCGCTGTTATTTCTATGGTAATACTGCCAATTGAAGATTCCTAAATTCGATAGGGGTAAGTGTTTTATTATCTTTTACTGCATTCAGAATAAATTTAATTCTTTACAATCTCCCTTCTCTCTTTTATTACTAATAAATCTGCTTTATCTTTCTCTATATCCTCAAGCACATACTGCAAGTTGCTTTCGAAGATTTCTCTTTCAATTCTTTCTGTGTTTTTGTTATTGATTTGTATGGCAATTAAAATACCAATGATAACTAAAAGTATCTCGCCGATAGCATAAACTAAATATCTACTGAACTTGTTTTCATTCAGCATTTTTTGCCTAATTTTTCTAAAGAATTTTATCATTGGTTGGTAATGAAGACTAAAGGTTGGGTTATGATTTCGATGGAGAATCGTCCGTTAGGATATTCCGAGAGAATCAAGCCATCATTGAAAGATAAGAATTTCCGTTTAGGAAATTCCACCGTAATGAATTATAGTAGTTGTTGTACAACGTTATTTTTCAAAACTTTATTAATGATTCTTGAAAAGAAACTACTTTAGGAATCTTTTTTCTTTTCCCATACTGTTCTATTTTATGGCCTTCGGACTTTAATAATTTCTGCTGTTTTTCATATCCTCCAGGAAATTTTTCATTGATTAAGCCTTTCGGCAATAAGACTCTCCAATACGGAGTGATATTATCGTTTCCTTCTGCAATTTCTTCTTCCGCAGCGAATGCTATATGCTTTAAATAAATTTTGGTTGGAGCGGAGGCTGTTAACCTAACATTTTTTTCTTTAGCTAATTGCTCTCTAATTATATCAGTTGTTAATAGTTCTCCCTTTTTAGTACGATTAATAATTCGTTCGATGTCTAATGGTTTAGGAATTAAAATTTTACCCTTTCCCATTTTACTTTCCCATTCAGGAGTTATATCATGAATTTTCTCTTCAACAGTATTAATATATTCACGCCAAGATTTTTTCATGTTTAATTTTAATAATGCCTTTTATTTTTTTGTTAAATATGATAATATATAAGTGATGTTGCATAACGTACACTGTGTATGGCAAAGTGAGGCGTACCTCACGTAATTGCATCTCAACGGTTTGTGCATGGTTATTCGTGGGATGGTTTGCAAGAAACATTCCGCTGTTGACTAAGATAATTAATGCTAGTGATTTTCCGAAGTGAAAATCGGTAGTAATTAATTATACACATTGTTGTAGTTAGTGCTTTATTTTATTCATTTACTTAATTTCAATATTCTGAATGCTCCTTGTATGACTAAAGTAAATACGATCGTACCAATAACCAAATCAGGTTTGCTCGAATTCAACCAATTCACGAAAAGCCCCGCGATTATTACACCTAAATTAATTATCACGTCATTAGAGGTGAAAATCATACTCGCTTTCATATGTGCCTCTTCTTTACTCTTGGACTTTTGCAAAATGTAAAGACAAATTCCGTTTGCGATAAGTGCAAAAATCGAAACGACAATCATTGTGAAAAAATCGGGAAGTTTTTCATCTCCAAAAAACCTCCTTAACACTTCTACAAATCCAATAATTGCAAGTGTTATTTGAAAATATCCTGCAAGTTTTGCAATCCGTTTTTTCTTTATTACTGTTCCGCCAACTGCAAACAAACTAATTCCATATACAAAACTGTCTGCGAGCATATCTAAACTGTCGGCAACCAATCCCATAGATTTTGAAATTATTCCAGTCGTCATTTCGATTATGAAAAACGCGAAATTTATGGCAAGTACAGACCAAAGTAGTTTTTTCTGATTTTTATTTTCTTTAAATGCTGTTTGGTCGGTTTGTTCAGTTGAGATTTTCTTTCCGCCTAAATTTAGTTCGATAACGGATTTTTCGATTTGGTCAATTTCTCCGCTGTGAAAAACGGTCAATTTTCGATTCGGAATATCAAAGTTCAAATTCGCAATACTCGAAATTCCGTCCAATTTCATTCGGATTAGATTTTCCTCTGAAGGACAGTCCATTTGGGTAATTTCAAATATTGTCTTATTCACTTGGATTGTTGGTTTTCCAGCATTACTTACAACCTCCATGGCGCATGGCGAAGTGAGGCGCGCCTATAGGGAACCATAAATCGCGTCTTATTCTCCATTCCTGTTGTTGGCAGTAGTTTTTTATTTCAATTCCTTTTGATAAAGATTATTTATAGAAAGAGGTAATTCTTTTATTCCAACTTTTTCAAATCCTTGTTTTTCATAATAGTAGCAAAGTTTTGAGTTTTTAGAATCGGCATCAAGTCTTAAATATTTATAACCTTTATTTTTTGCATCATTTTTAATCTGTTCAAGTATGATTTTCCCTATTCCTTTATTTTCATTGTTGTCTTTAACAACCAATGAATGAATATAAAGAGATTTTTCCTTTTGTTTACCCCAATACAACAAATCTTCCTTCAAAATCCTAACCATTCCGATAGTGGTAGAATCAGTGTTTTTTATAAAATAAAATTCTTTATTTTTTATTCCTTCTTGTATCCATTCAATCTTTTCTTTAGGTGGGTTTTTCCAATATTGCCAATGGTCAATATTCATTTTTTCGATTTTTAAAGCTGCTTCTTTAAACAAGTCTAAAACTATTTTCTTTTCGGTAATTTCTATTTGAGAAAATTGAATGTTCATCAATGCTGTTTTCTTATTCAGTGTTATTTACTGTCAACGTCAAGTGTGTATAGCGAAGTGAGTCGCGCCTCATTGTGAGCCATAAATCAGGTCTTATTTGCTATACGCATTGCTGCTAGTAGTTTTTTATCTAATGGGTTCAAATTTCTTAAATGTTTCTCCGTCGTATGTATAAGCCCCATCATTATCAGTTCCGAGCCAAATAATTCCATTATTGTCTTGAAATATTGAAATTAGTAAAACATCTTCTTTCCCGTTGTTTATTTCGTAATTTGATATTGATTGACCATCATAGTTCCAGACTCCGCCACCATACGTTGTCATCCATAAGTTTCCTTCTTTGTCGGTTAATCCCGAATTAAAGTAGAGTATCTTATCTTCCACAATATCCTCGGGTAAATCGACAGCTTTCAGCTTTTCATAACCTGTAGTTAAGCTTGGGTTGATTTTATATTTGCTGTAAAAATTACTTAACCAAAAATACCCATCTTTGTCTTGAATCATAGAACGCACACCCGGTACTCGTCCGTCAGAAAGAGTTGAAAGTTCTTTCTCGCTAAACCATAAAAAAGAGTTGCCATTATAACGAAAAGCACCAGCAGTTTCCGTTCCGAACCAAATATTACCATCTTTATCTTTGTTAACCCCGAAAACATCATAAGGACTATTTTTGTTTCCTTCAAATTGAACATCTTCTGTTTCTATTCCGAAGGCTTTTTTAAGATCTTTTCTTGGTAATTTTAATTCAAAAAGTGAAGTTCCATCAAAACGATATAAGTCATTGGCGTTATATCCAAACCATAAGTCATATGGTTCAAGATTCCACTGATTTTTAGTTGTTTTTACAACCTTCAATGTTGTAAATGTTTTTCCATTAAATTGACTAATTCCATCTGGTGTTTCAATGTAAATATTACCTTTTTGATCCTCTTGTATTCCTCGAATCGTGTTGTCAATCAGTCCATCTTTTGAGGTAATTAGTCTTAAAATTTTTCCATCAAAATGGTAAAGCCCTTTTCCATTGCTACCGAACCAATAATTATTGCTTGTATCTTGAAATACAACCCAAATGCTGTCGTCGAGTTTAAGAACCGTTTTTCCAATTTCTAACGATTTGGTTTCTATTGTTTTTGATTCAGTTTTTTCCTGTCCTTTGCACGATAAGAAGGTGCCGGAAATTATAATTAATAGAAATATTTTTATTTGACTAATATTCATTTTTTTTCAATGGGGACACGGTTTTTCAAATTACCAGAAACGTCCACTGTGTAGGGCGAAGTGAGGCGCGACTCACTGTTAGCAATAAATAGTGTCTTATACGCTATATTTTGTTGTGCATTCGTTTTTTGTAGGTCTAATTAATTACGCAGTAATCTTCCATGTAATGCCAAATTTGTCAATGCAATTACCATAATAAGACCCCCAGAATGTCGTATGCATTGGCAATGTTTTTTGTCCACCTTCGGAGAGTTCGTTAAATAGCCTGTCAGCTTCATCTTTACCGTCTGTGTGGATGATAAGACCAAAGTTGCTATATCCTTTTGATTCTTCATATCCTTCTGTATAGTCAGCCCCATTCAAACTTGTTTCTGCACTAATATCCAAAGTAACATGCATAATTTTTTCTAAGTCCATTTCTTGGAAAATGTGTCTGTCCTTTTTTGGAACATCTTTATAGCGCCCAATGTATGAAATCTCTTTGCGAAAAACTCTTTCATAAAAGTTGAATGCTTTTTCACAATTACCATTAAAATAAATGTATGGATTCATCCTTGTCATAGAGCTTATTTTAGATTATTATTTTCTTTTTTAGATAAGAAATTTGACCGCATGGAATTATTATACAATTTTCATTTGATCTTCCTTGATTAAAATTAAGTTTAAGCCATAAAGACATTTGAGAGTTGCTTGTACCTGCGTAATTGTTTAGATTATTACATTCTGTATAGTTGGATATTTCACTTTGAAAAAACAGCTCATTTGGAAGGGGTGAAGGTACAGATTGATTTGGTTTGTATTGGATTCCAACCGCTATTAAAATGTTTTCATTGGGTTGAAGAATCTTATCCAATTGATAAGGATCACTTAATTTTTTTTCCAGGTATTTCCGTAATTCAATTTGCATACTGTCTATTAGAATTTGGTTTTTGGTAGTTAATGTTATTCCATCTAGAGCAAATACTTCTGGAAGGATAAGTACTTTATTGTTATTACTTCCCTTCAGGCTACTATATTCTTCAGAGAAGTCAAGCTGAATACGGATTGGAACAGAATCGGTATTTGTAACCGTAATTGGGATATATCGTATAATGTAATCTGTCCCTTTCGAATCAGTATAGCTTGTTCCGCGATTAGTTCCATTTTCAATCTTTAGTTCGTATTTGAATTTCAATTGTTGGGTATTCGAATTCTCATTTTTTGGTTTAAGCTGAGTACAGGACCAAACAATCACGATAGCTAATATTCCAACGATCGTATTTAATTTCATGTGCTCTTTTTTTTATTACCGTTAACGGTTTGTATATGATTAGTTGCTTTAAGCAATAAGATAGTAAAAAGGGGAGAAGCAATGGGGGTTTCGGAAGAAATTCTTGAGTAAACATTAGAGCCTTCCAAGCAATTAATTATGCACGTTGTTATGCTTTCGTTATTTTTTCATTCATTTTCTAACTTCTCAATCATTCGTGCTGCTCTTCCATTATTTGGATTAAGTTCCAATGATTTTTTATAACTCACTAGGGCTTCTTTTTTCTTGCCAATTTTCATTAAACCTTCGGCGTAACTGTGATGCGGATTGTATTTATTTGGAAAAGTTTCTGTAGCCAATTTGAAAATTTTTAGAGCCTCATTGAAATTGTCGGTTTTAAGAAAATGATAACCAGAAAGAATGAGTTCATCTTCGGAAACGAAATATTCCCTATTGTTACTATTGGCTTTGTAAAATGCAATTCCATCGTCAATTCCTTCTTTCTCAATAATTCTATCCATAAATAGTGCAATTGGTTTCAATGGGAAGTCGTAGGTTTTGTCATTTAAAATTGCTAAAATAGTTTTGATGATTCCATATAAAGATGAATTGCTGCTGTTACAAAATAGTATTATGCAAGAATTCGTTTTCGGAATACGAACAATTGATGTTCGATAGCCAGAAATGCTACCGCTATGACCGATCGTTTCTATTTTATTAGAAGTGTTTCCGATACGCATCTTCTTCAATTCCCAACCATAACCGTAATGACCATCGCCATCTAGATTGTGTTTGGTTAAAATCATATCCATATATTTTTTAGGCAATAAACTTTCATCGGTTAAAGCCTTATTCCACAACAACATATCATCCACCGTCGAATACAATCCGCCTGCAGAATATGCAGAAGATTCATCGGATTTGTCGACGTCGAAATAATCTGGATACCACGTTGTGTAACCTGAAGACATTTTTTTGATGATTGGCGCATGTTTGTAAAACCCACTATTTTCCATTTTTAGCGGATTAAGAATCTTTTCTTTTAAAACCTTTTGATAGGGTTTTCCTGTAACTGTTTCAATGATGAAACCTAATAAAGTGTATCCTGAATTACTGTAATCGAAGTTTGTACCTGGAACAAAATTAAGCTGTTCATTGGCAAATTGGTTGATCAAATCTTCTGGGCGATTTACTTTTTTATCGCTTTTTGCATTCGGAATTCCAGAGGTATGCGTTAATAGTTGATGAATGTTTATTTTATTGGCGTTATCCTTAGGGTAATTGGGTAAATACGTAGAAATTGGCTTTTGTAAATCTAATGTACCTTCATTAACCAATTGCATAATTAGCATTGCTGTGAACGATTTTGTTAGTGAAGCAATTTGAAATTTGGTGTCAGTTTCATTGGGTATATCCCATTCCATATTGGCAAAACCGAATCCTTTTGTATATAAAGTATCTCCATGGTGCGATATGGCAACGGCTCCATTGAAACGATCATAATCAGAGTACAAACTGATGATTTTATCAATTTGATCAATCTTGCTATTTACGCCTTTGTCAGTATTTGAATTGGATTGACCAGAACAAGAACTTACCAAAAACAGTAAGCAAATTTTATGTAATAATTTCATATTCTTTGTTTTACTAAACCTACTTGTTTTTTTCCAACTTGTAACTTTTGATTTGTAAAAAAAATGTCAATTAACTGTAAAATTGTGGTTTGGTTTTAATGAAGGCTAACGTCCACAGCGTATGGCCGGGCCTAACCGTGAGTCATAAATCGAGTCTTATGTGCTATACACTTAGTTGTGTGCAGTTTCTTGTGGAGTTCACGCTTATGAACCAAATATACGAGTAAAGTTGAAGATGTGATTTAACGGTATCGTATAAGAATAGTAGCGGATTTTTATGCACTTACCATTCCGCTTGACGCTGTTGTTTGATTTATATATTTCACTTTTGTTTTAGCGATTAAACCGCTATTATTTTTATACAATGTTAGGCACAGTTTATTCCTCCCTAATTAGTTTCTTTAGTTTATTCAATTGGTAATCTTCTTTCCAAAAAATTTGTTCTAAATTCCTTTCTATTTTAATGTCTGGCTCTGTTCCAATTCCATCTAAAATCTGACCATTTTTTTGAAAAGAAACCATAGTACTTATTTTCCCACGTAATTTAGAGTTAGGCAATTCAAATCTTTCACTATTTCCGCTTGAACCATCTGTGTTTACTCCAACTAATTTTATGTTTGGTAATCCTTTGAAAACTGAAGCGAAAACTGAAGCCGCACTAAAACTTTTTTCATTTGCCAATATATAAATTGGCTTATCATAATGGTATTTGTCTTTAGTGAGTTTTTTGCCATTTAACATAAAGTAATGAAACAAACTATATTTATTATCATCTAAATTATACATTGGAACAAAAGTGGACATAAATTTATCGACTAAACTTTGTTCTTTGTAATCCAACTCGTTTTTTGAAAATAAGAATCGATTGTGTAAATCATCTTTAAGGTCTTCGTTTAAAGGAAGTTTTCCTCTTTGCCGTGTTGCATTTACAATATAAGTAGAATCGGGATGGACAAAATAACCTGCTAATTCTTTAATTAAATGTCGTGTTCCACCACCATTTCCTCTTACATCGATTATTAATGACACACTTGATTTTGCCTTATTCATAAATTCATTTATAGTCTGAAAAAATACTGAAGCATCTTCTTGGTCAACCATACTTGGGATTCTCAAATAAGCAATATCATCTTCATCAATATGGAATAGATTTTTGATTAATTCAGGTTTATTAAGGTCTTTTCTTCTTGGATTATTTACACGAGCAAATTTTTCATCCCAAGTGATATATGTACTTCTCTTATTTTCAAGTGGAATTTTAACAATAGTATCTGTTTTCCCATTTGTAAACGTAAACTTGAAGTTTTCTGGAATTGTTTTTCTCATTATGGCGTAGTTGTATGCCATATATTTTAATTGTTTTACACTTCTTGTCCGTAATGCAATTTCAGGTGCGTTGATGTCTTCTGGAATAATCTTTTTTAGAAAGTCATCTATTTGAATAGTATTTATTGCTTTTAGAAATGGAAATTTTTGATAAAGCAAATTATATTCTTTTTTCGACTTGTTGTAATTTAAGGCAACAACTTTGTCATTGAGTGGTGCAACCACAAATGGAAGAAATAAATTATTTGGCAAGTCATAACCTCTGATGTAAGAATGTCTGTCGCCAAATTTACCGATAGTTTTAGTTAAGAATATTCCGAAATCGGATTTTGATATTTTATTGCCATCTATTTGTTCTAAATATTTGTGAAAATCTTTACGATAATCAAATCCGTTTAATCCTTGATATGAAGATTGGTTTTGTATAAAATCGTCTAAAAATTTTAAATCATTTTCAATTTCACTTCTTGTTAGATATTCTGTTTCATTTTGCGCCTTGCAAGTAAGCGTGAAGATTGATAATAAAATGATTATATAGATTCTCATTGACGTTTTTTTAATTGTGCCCTAACGGTCTCGTATAACCGTCAGTTACGGGTTAATGTGCGTTAATTTTCGGTTTAGCACAAGCTTTAGCAATTCTGAGTGGATTCGGACGTAGTCGAATTCGCCGTAATTGCGGTTATACATTGTTGTGCTTAGTTTTTATTTTCAAAATCGTCATCCTTTTTTAAGTGTTTTTTTCTTAAACTTTCTGCGTATTGAATAAAATAACCGTCAAAAAATTGTTTATTCGGACTTTCTAAAAGTGCTCCAAAGCCAGGGGTTAGTAACATTCCATCAACTAATGATTTTCTAGATTCCCAATTTTTTTTACTCAACATTTTGTTTTCGTTCTGTAAAAATAGATTCTCAACGTGCCTAATTTCCGCAGCAAACAAGTGAAAACCATGATTATGTTCTTCTTCGGTTAAGGCATCTGGATTCACTCGGAAAGTTGAAATTATTCTTGATGATTCTTTTGAAGAACCTAAACTCAGAAGTATATGAATATCTAGGGCCGCAATCTCATGAAAAGTTGAGGCTTGTGTTGCTTTAGTATTACTCCTTATTTGTAACCCAACAAAAATCAATGAAATGATAACAGCAAGGGCTGATATGATTTCAGCAATCAAAGCATATTCTTCAAGTATTTCTTTCATAATTATCTTCTTTAATTCTATTATTAAAAGTTCAAATCATTAATTTGCTTGTGGCGATTTTTTTCATTTTCAGAAGTAGGCGAAAACAAGCAATTACTTATAGCCATTGTTGTGCTTTCGTTATTTTTTATAATTCAAGTTCATTTAGACGATTAGCTATTAATTCCAGTATTATGTCCATTTCTTTATTCAATGGCTCGTAAAAGGCCCGATTAGTGACATTTGAGCTAGACTGATATAAAACGATCTGGTTTAAAAAAGGTAAAGAGTTAAGCATTGATTTAATGCCCGTATTTTCAAAAGAGGTATTTACATATGACTTTCTGATTCCTATATCTGCATAAACCCTTTCCATATTTCCTTCATTTATCATTTTTTTAATAGCCATCAGTCGGTAATCGAGAACTTCTTTTTCTTGTTGTTTAATTTCATCAATCTTGCTTTGTAATCCCGCCAAGTTATGTTTTAACTCGTTGTTTTGGATAAGTTTTAATTGACCAGAGCTTATGATTTCTGTAAGAACGCCAGTTTCAGGCTCAAAATTTATTTCTGTACCAAAGGTGTCACTAGCATAATTAGCTAATGACAGCTCTGTAATAGTGTCTTTTGATGAATTACTAAAAGACTGCATCATCTTTTCTGCACCTGAAATATTTTCATTATTTAGCTCGATAACTTCTTGAATTTTAGTTTTGTTTTTTGAAAATTCTTTCTGAAGCGCTATAAGGTTTTGTTTCTCTGTATTTCTATCTTGTTGTGTAAGATTCCAATTATTAATCTGTAAAGCAATAAGAATTCCGATAACGACTAGCACAATCTCACCAATTGCATAAATCAGATACTTACTGAATTTATTTTCAGAGAGTAATTTTTGTCTAATTTTTCTAAAGAATTTTATCATTGGTTAGCGGTTTCTGATAATGAAGCCCAACGGGTTTGTATAACGCCAGTAAGTTTCATCCGGCATTGATAAATGTAGTAAAAAAGCGCAAAACAAGCTCTTTGCCATGAGAAGCAAAGTGCTTGGCTCTTCCGTTGACAGAAATAGTGCGCGAACCGAACCGCAAACTTGCTGAGCGCTCTATTTTCTAGAATTTTTATTGACTGTCCAAAACTTATTGGCGTTATACGTTGTTGTACTGCGTTTTTAGTTGTTGGACAATGATTTCGGCATATCCAGTTTCGCTTGTCCTACCTCTATGATATAGCCGTCAGGATCTTTAATATAGCTACGCCATTCTGCACCCATATCTTGTGGTGGGGTTAGGAACTTAGCACCCCTTTTTTGCCATTCTTCATAACATTCTTTAATATCCGCCACGCGGATGTTAAGAAAACTGCGAAAAGTACGCGATTCTGGTGTAGGAGCTTCTAGAGAATAGTCTGGTTTATCTACTGTAGGCCCCCCACCTTCATTCAATATTAACCATGTGTTTGCAAGTTTTACAAATGATGGATGTCCTTCATGTAGTACTTTACCACCAAAAACCTGAGCATAATAGTTAGCGGATTTAATTGCATCTTTTACTGTTAAGAATTGGGTTACGACAAAGCCTTCTTTTGGCATTGGAAATTCTGATAAGTCCATACTTAATTGAAAGTTATGATTTTTATTAGACTATTGTGTCTCATTTTATTGAAACCCACTTGGTTTTTGAAATAAACGTTTTCTTTAATGCAGTACAACGGTTTCGTATATGATTTGCAGCGGTCTGGCGGCTGTGTGATTCGGCAAGAGGGTCGCGTGGGCGAGCCGGAAGCGTTTTGGACCCTGAGGTTCTCGAAGGGACCAAAAGGCGTGCGAATCAGAAGCTATGGCAGAGCCGCATGTTCGGTTAATTCCGAAAGACTAAGTTATATAAAATAGGGGAGACTTGGATTCAGCTTGAGTGAGCTATAAATTATATGCGTTGTCACCTACAGTTTTTATCCTGCCATAAGAGGCAATCCTCTTTTAAATTCGATATCAGTTAAATCGGTTAATTCTTTTTCGATTATACTTTTCAATTCAGCCGACACATAAATAAGTCCGTTTAATATTCCATAAATTTTAAGACCAATTGATTCCGTTTTATAGTAATCTTTAAATTCTATTTGGTTTCTCATTTTCAATTCGGAATAGTTTGTCCATTCTTCATCGGTTGCACGTCTGAAAATGACTATTGGATTCAATTCAATTTGGTCAAAAACATATTTTTTGAGAACTTCAGCTATTTCATTGTCAATTAATGAATATCCAAATCCGTCAAGAATGTTTCTGAAAGTTCCAAATTCAGATATTTGGTATCTACCGTCTTTTAATTTTATTAAACTAACCTCTTTTATAAATTCGACACTACTTCCATCTTCAAAATCATCACTATCACAAGTAGTTCCTTTGTTACAAAGCCAGTAATTCAAATCTTGCGTCATTTTTTTTCAAATTGTAGGTAACGGTCTCGGCTATGAGTAGTTGCGTGGGTTAGCACTTAACCTTGCAAGTACACCAAACTGAAAATCCGCGAGGATTTTCAGAAGTAGGCGAAAACCAGCAATTACTTATAGCCATTGTTGTAGGTAGTTATTTTATCAATTCCAATATAAATTTTTGAGGAAATTCTTCTTTATTTTTCAATGCCTTTTTTAAACTTTCAACAAATTTTTCAGAATTAGAAAGTCTAATATGTTCGTCCCATTTACCTGATACCAATTCAGCTATACTTAGTTTCGTGGCAACTGTGTCAGAGTGGTTATCACCCATTGCAACAACAAATGGCTTTTGTTTATTATTGATGTTAAATCCTAATATATATGGACGTAAATAATTCTCAGAAACTTTTCTGTTGCCGCGTCCTAATTCAAAATATTCTTTCCCTAATATTCCTCCTATTTGTCTTGTGTTCTTTAATTCTTTTTTAGTTTCCACATTTTCAAATAAACAACCACTAATGTCTTTGTCAATAATTAATTTTTTTACTTTTTCCGTGATTAATATACGAGAAGGGCTTTCTTTTATTCTAAATATAGGTGGAAGATTTATATCAGAAATGTTTAACACTAATTTTCTAATATAACCCGGGATATTTGGATTCAATTCACCAGGTTCATAAATTGAGTTTTCATAATCGAAACAATCAATTCTATCCAATAGCATTATTGCTTTGTAATTATCAACGTATTTGACTTCATTTATTAGTGAGCCCGAACTATCAAATTTACTTTCTAAAAATTTGTCGTCGAGCATTATAGCAGGAATTTCTTTTAGATTTATATCTCCAATTGATTTTATTAACTTAATTAGTCTATCACTCATTATGGGTATACGTAAATCGTTAAGAGGAAAATCAGTTTTAGTAATGATATTAAGATTTGATCTGAAATAAATTTTTTTGGGTAATCTTTCAGTATGTTTTTTATTTAAAAAGATAGAGGAAGCTATATTGCTATGCTCGAATGGAATGTGATATGCATCTTTTTCAGAATCATTTGACCGATTGTAATCGTATATTAATTGGTATATTTTCATCTAGTTAATTACCTACAACGGGTTTGTATAACAATCCGTTGCGGATTGTTTAATAGGAAAGTTAGTTAAAAATCTTGGATTTGAGCTTTGCAAGGATTTTCCACTGAGGAAAATCCGCCGCAATGGTTGTTATACGTTGTTGGCTGTAGTTGCTATTAATTTTGTTGCAGCTTTTTTAGTTTCTTCAATGTTTCTTCGCTTCCCAAATTGATTGCTTTTTTAAAGTTAATAATAGCCTCTTCTTTATTTCCTATTGCTAAGTGTCCGTCTCCTAGAGAATCCCAAACATTAGCTTCATTTTCAAATAGTCTTGTATTAAACTTGAATAGTTTAATGGCCCATTCCGAATTGTTTTCGGATCTCATTGTTATATAACCTAATCTATTTAGCACCTCAGAAGTGCCAAAATCAGCACTATATTTATCTATTATTAATCTCAGTAGTTTATCAGAATCGTTAATATTATGCTGTTCTATAAAGCTCATTACAAAGAAGTATGGGTTTTTTTCAATTTCTTTGGGTACATAGGAGTCATTTGTTAATGCCTGTTCTATTTCGTAAGCGACATTTTCTATCTTCGGACTGCTTGAATTACTAGAGTAGATGATAAAATAATCCTTTGCCATATTCCAAATGATCGTATGAGTGAAAGCTCCATTTCCTCCATTATGGTAAATTATTTTGTCAGCAGTGTTATAAATACCCCAGCCATAACCATAGTAATGATTGATTTCAAGGGTGTATGGTTGAATCCATTTTTCTGTCAGTTCTTGGGGTAATATTTTATTAGAATTTATTGCCTTCTTCCACAGAAGAAGATCATTTGAAGTGGAATTAATTCCTCCATTACCTTTTAGATTCCAGCTCACTTGTCCATCTTCCTTATAGCGTTCTATCGTTGTTCCTTGATCTAGTATATTTCTATTATAGCCGTTGGCCAGGTTTTCAGCATTCCATTCCGGCAAGAGATAACCTGTTTGGTTCATTCCTGAAGGTTTAAATAAAAACTCTTGCAAGAAATTTTCATAATTCATTTTCGAGGTTATTTCAATTATTCTAGCCAAGATGCTATATCCTAAGTTAGAATAATTGAATTTAGTTCCAGGTTCTTGAAATAACTTACTATTAAATACATTGCGAAAAAAATCTTGTGTTGAAATCAGCTCAAAATCACCGTCTAAAGATTCTTGAAATCCACCTGTATGTGTTAGTAGTTGATGAATTGTGATATTTTTTTTGTCATCAGGTAAATTATTAAAGAAAGTATGTAAAGAATCAGTAACTTTTAACTTATGTAGTTCGGCAAGTTTTAATATTGCAGCTCCAGTGAATTGTTTTGTATTCGATCCAATATCGAATATGGTGTTTGGTGTATTTGAAATATTCTTGACTTTATCTGCCTTACCATAACCTTTGTTCAATATTACCTCTCCATTTCTCTCGATGAGAACTGCTCCATTAAACCCGTTTGAGACACCTTTATTTAGGTAGGCATCAATTTTTTTAGCAAGGATGGAATGATTTTCCTGAGCTACAATTTCGAAAGTGTTAATACAAAGAAAAAGAGCAATTGTAGCAAACTTAAGAGTGTTATTCATAATTGAAAAAGTATAGTTTTCAGGTAAGACGACAATTATCTTTACCAGGTTACACTTTCGCAATTACAGCCAACGGTCTCGTGTATGATTTCGTTGCGTGTTTAAGCACTAAAGTTAATAAATAATCACGGATAGAAAATTGTAGCGAAATTTTCGTAAGTAAGCCTTAACTAGCAATGAATTATACACAATGTTGTACACAGTATTTATTTCCTAAACCAATGACATAGATACTTTTTCATTCGTTTTTAGCTTTGCTTTTTTGTAATTCACCTGCTCAATTTTCGTATTTCTGAACCTATACTTACAAGCTATAAAGTCGTTCAAAAGTTTTCTTCTAAAATGTTTCTTCTTCAATGTAATGGAACACTCTTTTATTTGTTGGCTTTAGCGTTGGTGTAAAAGTGTGTGGAATGGCAATAGCAAGCAAAGTGTTGATTTTATTGATGTTTCTAAATTTATTGAAGTTTTTTCATCCGTTTCTGTCTGTTCGATTGTCTAAAGAGTATAAACCAAAAAATTATATTCAAGATGAAAAACAAAATGAAACAAATCCAAATGCAAGATTATGGCTCTCCAGATGTTTTAAAATTGGTTGAAACCGAAATCCCAACCCCAAACGCTGGGGAAGTTTTAGTTAAGGTCAAGGCAATTGGTGTCAATTATTCCGACATACTTCGTAGAAAGAACACTTATTTTCAAGAAACGCCGTTGCCATTTGTTTTAGGCACGGAAGCTGTTGGCGAAATAGTCAGAGTAGGCGAAGGTGTAACTATTCCTTACGCTGTCGGCACAACGGTATTGGCAATTTTACCACAGGCAAGTGGATATTCCGAATACGTTACTGCTATTGCCCAATACTGTGTTCCCTTACCACCAGAAATGAATCCAGAAAAAGCTACTGCAATTTTCGTTCAAGGAACTACAGCCCAATTAATGATATCGCAAGTCGCCAATGATTTAGAAGGAAAAACTGTTCTTGTAAACGCATCAGCAGGTGGTGTTGGCTCAATTTTGGTACAACTAGCAAAGTTGAACGGTGCTAAAGTAATAGGCGCAAGTAGTTCTGATGCAAAGCTGGAAATCTCTAAAAAATTGGGTGCTGATTTTATAGTCAATTATTCCAAATCTGAATGGTCAAATGAAGTCAAAAAGTTTACAGAAGGCAAAGGTGTCGATATTGTTTTTGAAATGGTCGGTGGCGAAGTGTATAATCAAAGTTTAAAAAGCTTGAGTCAAGGCGGTCAGATTATTGTCTTTGGTTGTGCAAGTGGTATTCAAGGAACTATTCATCCTGAATTTTTTGTCGATGAGAACATCACACAATCAGGTTTCAATTTGGCATATTTTATTAATAATAGGATGGAACTCTGGCAGAAAGCATTGGAAACTGTAATTGGACTTTTAATGCAAGATAAATTGAAGGTAGAAATTGCGCATAAATATGCTTTGGAAGATGCAGCTGAAGCTCACGAAGCTATCGAAAATAGAAAAACCATAGGAAAGGTAATATTAACTACAAATAACTAAAAAACGATGAAACGAATAATCTTAATTTGCACATTAGCAATCTTTAGCGTAGCGTGTGCGCAGAATTCAAAAAGTGAAGATAAAAAGGCCTTAGAAAATCTAAAAGGCACTTATGTTGACCAACAGGGTGTCGATTGGGGACAAGGAACATTTGGCAAGCGTGAATTTACCTTTGAGAATGGTAAATGGTCACTAAAGTTTACGCTGGCTTTTGACCCACAAATGAAAAGTCAAATTTTTATTTTTAGAACAGTTGGAACGTATTCTGTTTTGGATAAATCTAAATTCGTTAACGATGCATATAATGCACTATTCATTGAGGATAAAAAATTCGTTACCTTAAAAACCAATATTCCAGATGTAATTCAAGGTTTTGGCTTTTCAAGTTGTGATTTGACCAAAGACGTGGAAAAGGATATTTCCCAAAGTGGTTGTTCACTATGGAAATCAGTAGCAGAATGCTCGGAAGACCACGATTTATTGAAATTGGATGCCGATGGAAAATTGTATTTTGGTGTTAGACCACCAGATAATGATATGTGTAGCGAGGATAAAAGACCTAAATCATTAACACCAGCAGTTGTTAAAATTTAATAATATTAGAAGATGAAAAAATCTAATGAAGATTTGTTATTGGATGCGTTGAATGGAAACATCAACGCATTTCAATCTCTGTTTGCGGAATTCCAATCGCAACTCAAATCATATCTATATCGTTTATTAGCAAATAGAAATGATGCAGAAGATATTACCCACGATACTTTTATAAAGGCTTACGATAAACTGAAAACTTTTAAAGGTGAAGCATCATTAAAAACTTGGGTTTTTCAAATAGCTACAAGCATTGCTTATAATTATTTGAAACGTAGAAAAAGATGGGTTCCAGATGTTTCTGAACAAGCAAAGAATTTGGTTCAGAGTAATGCTGATTTAGCGGGCAGAATTGTAAAAGTGGCACAGACTTCCGAGTATGGGAAATATGAAATCAAAGAACATATTGATACTTGTTTTACCTGCATTTCCAAAAATTTGCAAATTGAAAATCAAATAGCCTTGATACTTAAAGATATTTATGATTTTTCGGTAAACGATATTTGTTTGATAATCGAAAAAAGCGAAGGAACTGTCAAGTATCTTTTACAAAATGCACGAGGTTCAATGACCGATATTTTTGATAATCGTTGTGCATTGGTCAATAAAAATGGTGCTTGTAACCAATGTTCAGAACTGAACGGTTGGTTCAATCCAAAACAAGACCAACAAGAAGCAATTTCAAAATTGCAATTGGTCAAAAAGTCCAAAAAGTATAATCGAGAAGAATTATATAAATTGAGAACCAATTTGGTCAAAGCTATCGACCCATTAAAATCTGATGGTTTTGAATTACAGGATATTTTATTAAGATGTAATCAGATGGCTATGGGCGAAATTCAAGTTGAATAAAAGTCAAGATGTAGTAAGTGTATAAAATTTTGTGGTTGGCAGATGAGTTGGGCAAAATTTTATACTCTTACGGGAAGTTAATCCAAAATTTTCTGAAAACTTTTATTGCAGAATGTTTCTTAAAAGGGTTCAATTCCAAAATGTTTATTGTTCAGATTGCGGTTTTTTTGAATATTGTGTACAACGGTCTCGGCTATGATTTCGGCTTGGGAAATCCGATAGGATTTTTCAAGTAAGAAATCGAACTGATTTAAAGTTAGGAATTTTGTTTTTGGTTTAGGGGTAAAGCTGAATTATAGCCATTGTTAGGGTACGTTTTTTAACTGATACACCTGTCCGTCAGATTTTTTATAACCAACCAGTCCATTTATATTCGACCAATACACCTTTGTAATCTCTGCTTGTTTTGAGTCCGTCAAAATTGTGTCGATTACCTCTTCTTTTGAATTTTTAACCTTAATTTCTCCAAAGAAGTCGCGAAACTCAATCCATTTTGTGTATTTCGGTCCGTCTGGGTCAAATTGCATATCTACATTTATAATTGATTGGTTTTGGTCGGAATTCTCTCTTTTCTCATCGTCCCATTTTGAGGTGCTCGATTTCCATTTGTTTTTTGGTAAGTGTTCAATTCTAACATCAGCTATTTTATAGTCCTGAACCATGAAGGAGTGACAAACTTCGTATGAGTCAGTTCCTGAAATTTTTATTGTGTCCAAGTCCGCTTGGTTACTTTCAAAGTAAATTATCTGTCCCTTTTCATAGCTATTAAAATCTACAACCAAATTTTTATCCATTTCAAAACCACAATCATGACAAGAAATGAATTGAGCTGAAAATAAGAGAAGTAGAATTTGTTTAGTCATTTTTGAAATGTACCCTAACGGTTTCGGCTATAACACGTTGCGCTTGTGAAGGTTTTGCCGAGCGTTGGCTTTTCCGCGGTAAGCAAAACCGGAAACGCAGCGTCCAGCTTGTTGTTTTGTTAAATGTAAGGAAAACTCCCGAAACATATCCACTCAGACGCAATGTGTTATGAGCCGTTGTTGTGCTTAGTTATTTTTTCACGATCCTGAATGAAACCCTTCGGTTCTTATTTCTTCCCCCATCGGTTTCATTCGTTGATATTGGATTTGTGTCTCCGTATCCATTAGCTGAAATTCTGCTCTTTTCTAAACCCAAGAATATAAAATAGTCAGCAACTGATTTGGCTCGTTTTTCTGAGAGCTTTTGATTAAATTCAATGGTTCCAACGTTATCTGTATGACCTGCTATTGATATTTCAGTATCAAGGTTTTGTTTTAGAAATTTGTAGAGAGAATTTATTTCAAGTTTTGCACTTGCAGATAATTTAGTACTGTTAAAGTTGAAAACCACGTTCTTAAACGTATGATTTTTGTTAAGTGTAATTTCTTTTAATTCGAGCTCTTTAGTTGGTTCCTCATTTAATTTGTTAGATTTCTTCACCAGTGTTTTTGGTAAATCAGTCCTTTCTATACTCACAAGGTCTATATAATAGTAAGACATATTATACCTGTTCATATTTGATACAAGTATTTTATCCGTTTTTGAATTTTTAATAAAATTCCCAATTGTCAAAAATTGTTCGTTACCATTAGCAATAAAATCTTTTGAGATTAATGTCCAATCGCTATCATTGTCATAAAATCTGTTATTTTCTATCTTGTGAAATGAAAAGTCTTTAATGTCCTGTTTCATTAATTGTCTTTCTGATAACTCCCTCCAAATTGTTGTCTTCAATTCATTTTCGGTTAGCATAAAGTCAATATTTTTTATGGCAAAATCAGATTTTTCTGCAAGACTTATATAAAATGATATTCTGTATTTTTTATCCTTTTCTAATTTTTTAGATAATTTGACCTGAACATATTCACGATAGTTTTCATCTGAATGTAAATAAAAACCAGCGTAATTTTTTCCAGCTTTTGGCTTTTGCATTCCATTATAATTATATGGAATGCCAACAGTTCCTTTCTCGCATGAATTAAATAAGTCAGTTGTTCCGAACGTTGGTGTAGACCAATTGGTAACATTGTGACTAAAATTACTAATCAATTCGGTACATCTTTTGGTATTCTCAAAGCTTGGATTTAGTACTAAATTTTGAGAAAAAGCCTGAATTGAAAATATTGGAATGAAAATTTTAATGTAGGTCACAATTTTCTTCATAATTAATCACAACGGTTGGGCTATGGTTTCGTTGTGGAATTGTCCGCGAGGACCATTCCACGAGAACCAAGCGATGATTTAAAGATAGGAATTTTCGGTTAGAAAATTCCGCCACAATGAATTATAGCCGTTGTTGTAAATAGTTTTTTTTATTCAGTAATAGTTACTTTAAATTGGCCGTTAGTAAAACTAAGTAAATTAACATTATTTTCAGGATTACTCCATTTTTGAATAAGTGATATTTGGAAATTTCCCTTTAATATATTTTGTTCTAAATTGTGTTCTGTGATAGTAATTTGAGAAGAAGTATTTTCACCTAGTGTATATAAACTGGTAATTACATCTCCACTAACAGTTGTATAAAAATTAGCTTGACTTCCCGATAAATTATAGACACCTTCTCCGTTATATTTAATTTTGAAAAAAACAACTTGTTCATTACCGGACCCTAATAGTGTTAATGTGTCATTTACATTATTAACATTAATTTCAGGAATTCCATTCCAGTTCTTCTCGTTTATTTCCGCTGAGATAAAGTCGGGTTCGAGTTGATCATCATTATTACAGGAAATGATTCCAAGTGTCAGGAGCAATAGGAAAATCAAACTTGAATAAAATTTTTTCATGATTCGACTAGTTTAATAAAGAAGATGAATTTTTTCAAAAAAAGTTGCGTCAAAAATTATTTACAACGTTTAGTATAACAAGCGTAGCCTGCCGATAGGCGGCTATGATTTGTTATACCTTGTTGTAGCCAGTTATCATTTGTTTTGTTCACCAATTCTTTCAACTTTTTTCAACCATTTTTTACGCCATTCTTCCTTTGATAATCTTAATGGTCCAATTGAGGTTATTTTCACAGACTTTACCCCAATAAAATTCATCGTCAACTTTTTCATTGCACTATGAGAAGGGCTTCTGTTTATCAGTCTGTAATACCACGTTGGTTGATCCATTGTACAAATCAATCGTGAAGTTTTTCCTTTAAAGTACTTATCCCACCAGACCGAGCCTTCTCTTTTTTTAAATGCAAAACCTGGAAGAAGAACTCTGTCCAAAAACCCTTTCATAATTGCGGGAACCGAACCCCACCAAACAGGATAAACCCAGACAATGTGGTCTGCCCATTTCAAGTTTTCTTGGGCTTTCAATAAATCGGGTTCAAGTTCAGTTCGCTTTCTATATCCAAACTGAAGATTAGGGTTAAAATCGAGTTCACATATATTAATCTCTCTAATTTCAGCACCTGACTTTTCAGCTCCGTTTTTATAAGCATCAGAAAGTCCGTAGTTGAAACTCTCTTTGTCAGGGTGTCCATTTATGATTAAAATTTTCATTTTATTCATTCTTAATTCTTTGGTTTTAATACCCAACGCCAGAATTTAACCCATATACTCCATTCCGTTTTCAAATTGGATTGGGTCAATTGGTTCTCTATTTTATCAAAAGCATCTTCAAGCAATGCATCGTGAAGCCATCTGATAACCAATAACCAACTTATTGTTCCTATTCCTGAGGTTGTCATTTCAATCGTGTGCTTGACTTCGCTTATTTCGTTATCTAATTCAATTATTTCAAATTTATGAGTTCCATTAAATCCAGTTGGCTTTTGAAATTTGAATTCAATATGACTTTTAGGGTCGAAATTCACAATCTGGTATCGTATTGGGCCGTGACCGCCATTTGAACCAATAACAAGTCCATTTTTGAATTTCATTCGTGGCCAATTCTCAATAGGCCAAATCATATCATTTTTTGTTGAAAGCGTGGTAAAAAGTCCAAGAATATTTTGTGCAGGTTTTCTAATTTTTCGTTTATGAATATTTAGCACTTTCATTTTGTCTAATTGGCTACAACGGTCTCGTATAACCGTCAGTTACGGGTTAATATGCGTTAATTTTCGCTTCAGCACAGACGTTAGCAATTCCGAGTGGATTCGGACGTAGTCGAATCCGCCGTAATTGCGGTTATACATTGTTAGGCAATGTTATTTTCCATTTCCAATCAGTTCCTTTTTCAATCAGATACTCATTGTCAACGATTTCAAATATTCTGCCTTTTTCAAATTCGTTTTCTTCTGCTTTCAATTCCATTAAGTCAGTTCGTTTCGGGTCATAAAGTCCGTAAATTAGATAGTTGTATCTACCCATTACTAAACTAATTCCGTAATTCGGTCCGCCCATTATTCTTTCAGAATGTTGATTGTCCTGTCCATCATCTTCCCACCAACAAACTTTGCAGATATCGTAGTTTCCACGTTCTCCAATTGTTCTATATCCGCAACAAGGACAAGATTCGAGTTTAATCGGTTCTCCAATAATCTTGTCAATATTCAGTTTTTCACACAGGAATTCATTTGTCACAGATTCAAGTCGATATCTTAACCAAATCATTAGTACTTGGTCATACTTTTCCAATTCAGGATTTTCAATCTCTTCTCCAAGCTCAAATTCATTCCTAACAGATTTTGGCAAGGAATTCCAACCTTTCGAATCGCTCCAATCTTCTAAAGTCATAACTTCTAATTGTTCAGCTCTTTCTTTTTGAGAAAGCTGTTTTAGTTTGAATTTCGAATATTGCTCTATTGCTTGTTGTCTTTCCAAGTGTTGTTTTTAATGTTGCCTAACGGTTTGTGTATGATTAGTTGCGGTAAATGGCGTAAGTCATTTTCCGCTTTTGGCTAAGATAATTAATGCGTGTGATTTTCCGAAGTGAAAATCCGCAGCAATTAATTATACACATTGTTACCCACTGGCTTATTTTCGTTCAGTTTGGTTTTCAACACTGGCTTTTTAGCAACATGTTTCTTTCTGTTGTATAGAAGGACATTTTACTGAACCAAAACTGCAATATACACAACAATCGCCTTCGTTTGGCCGTAACATTTTTTTACAATTCTCACATTCGTAAAAGAATTGACAAGACTCCGTTGGCATTTCCTCTACTTTTTTATATCCGCAGTTTGGACAAGTGATTTCTGACTTTAATTGGACTTCCATTATTTGTCTTTTTTGTCGGTTACTTTATAACCTGTGGAGTTAATTGCTTTTTCGATTTCAGTTTCATTTGTTTTGGTCTTGTCAAATTCAATGATTGCATTTCCATTTTCGTAGGACGCTTTTAAGTTAACGATTCCGATGAGTTTATTGACTTCGTGATTTACGTGTTCTTCACAACTCGCACAAGTCATTCCGCTTATTTTAAATTCAGTCGTTTTAATGTCCGATTTGTCAACTATGATTATTTGCTTTTCTGTATTTGGGTAAAATATTCCTGAATAGTATGGAAAAGCCAACATTACAATTGCAAATACAGTTACGATTCCTAAAAACTTTTTTGATTGAATAAATTTTGGTTTTTCGTCCGTCTCACATTCGCAGTCAATTTCTTTTTGAGGTTTTAGTTTTTGATACCAAGCAAAACCAAGAACTAAAATTGTCAGTCCGATTAAATAAGGTCTAAAAGGTTCAATCCAAGAAAATGCAGAAGCAATTCCGCTTGTTCCTGCGATTAGAGCTAAAACCGGAGTTATACAGCATAAAGAGGCTGTAAATGCTGTCAGTAAAGCTGCTCCGATGAATTTGCTTTCACTTCTCATACTGTTTCTAAAATTTTGTTTTTATCAAGTATTTCAAAAAATGGTTTTAATAGGATTTCATATTCAATTGTAAGTGAGTAAAAAATTGTTTGTGCTTCTCTATCGGTCTTTAAAAGATTTCGGTCTTTCATTTTCCTTAAATGTTGAGAAATAGCAGAAATATTCATTCCAAGAATATCACTTAAATCACAAACGCAGAGTCTTTTTTCCTCGAAGATTAGGTAGAGGATTTTAAGTCGAACGCTATTTCCGACCAATGAAAGTCCATTCGCTAGATAATCGAAGGATTCGTTTAATTTCGAAACGGTGTCTTTGCAACGAATTATTTGTTCAATATCGGCTTTTTGTCTTATGCAAGAATTATTTTCCATAAAACAAAATTACAATTATTTATTATTTAAGCAAATACTTAAATATATATTTTTCAAACATTAGATTTGTATGTCTAAAAAAAACGAAAGTGCTAAAATGTGAGGTTGATTTTAAGCTTGTGGGTAACGTGTTTGTGTATGGTTTCGTTGCGTGAGACCTAAGATAGCAAAAAGACGACAACCCTTTGTTTAGCAGCGAGGATTTTCCGAAAGGAAAATCAGACGCAATGAACTATACACGTTGTTGGCACTACGTACCTTATTCTTTGACCAATAATTCTTTATAGACCTTTGTTATATTTTCCCTGTCGATGGTCAGATTCTTTTCGTCTAGTTCTGAAAAAGGTATTCCATTCAGGTATTCTGATTCTAGGAAATCAGATATAATGATCTTTTGATTTTCAGCAAACTCCACCTTAGAAGTAAAAGGTAATTTCGAATGATTTTCATTGATAAGATTGAACCTGATTTGCCCAGCTTGTTCGTCAAACCATAGGTAAAAAATCAGATTTACATCGTAATCTGAATTATTGAGTTGTTCGGTTCGGTTTTGTTTGATCAAGTCCAACAATGCAGCAAACTCATGGGTGGAAACAAATCCAGCTTGTTCTTTGGACAAACTTAATGACCAACAATTGGATTCAATTTCTGTTTCAAGTTGGTCTGTTGCGGTTGTGATAAATATTCTGTCCCGAATAACTTCTTTGAATTCCAGTATCAGGTCGAAATGGTTCATTTTTGGTATTAGTGCCAACGGTCTTGTATAAAAGCAGTAAGGCTTTCTAGCGGAAATTTACTAAAAATTACTGAGCAAGTTTTTTGATTTTTTGCGTGGGCGAAAAAAATTAAAGTGCTTGCGGACTTCGATGTTTAAAAATAGGACACCATTTAGCCATTCGGCTGCGTGACCGGCTGTTGTTTTTCGGCTAGAAAACAGTGCAGATTATAAAAACTTAAAATGGTGTGCTATTTCTAGAATGTTGGTTAAAATGTCAATCCGCCTTATTGCTTTTATACGGTGTTGTGCGCAGAATTTATTTATTTTCAGATTTATACTGCTCGCTTAAATACAGAGATTCTGTATAAATTGTTCCTTTTAAGGAGGACAGTTCATAACCAATTTTTTCAAAATTTGACTTACTATTTACCTCATCTTTCAATAGCTCTTCACAAAATGTAATTCCATCAACAATATGAAAGATAGACCAAAAGATATAGTCGCAGACTTCATTTATCTCCAATTCCTCTAGAAACATTGAGATAATTCCAAAATGGTCATATTTTGAAAAAATGTCGTAGAGCTCAAATACATGATGGTAATCGATATTTTTAAGATTCTCAGAAAAACTATCCAATCGTTTTCTTATAGTTTGAGAACTGATATCATCCTGTCTACTATATTTTAAGGATTTAATAGGTTTATTGTAATCAAGTGGAACTGATTTGTCAAATAAAAAATCAAACTCCAAATAGATCTTATTCACCATGCTGCAAAAACTTTCATGATCGTATCTGGGCGTTTTTCTATCTGCCTCACGAACAATTAAAAAACGTCGAATTTGTTCTGAAAGCAGTTTTTTTAGCTCCTCAGTATAATTGGATTTTAATCCAGCCTTCATCTCCAATTGAAAAGTCCTCAAATAGATTGTTGTTAGATAATCAAGTAGACTTGCTCTTAAAATTATTGCTATTGAATTGGTTCTATAAATTTTATCATCTCCAAATTCTTTAAGTAAAAGGCTTAAGGAATCAAAACAATAAATATATCTTTTATAAAGGCTTTGATAAACGTTGAATTTATCATTATTCTCTTCGATTATTTTAAACCCTTCCTCTAAAATAATCTTGAGATGAACTCTTATCTGAATAATCTTATTTTCGTTGAGTTCTGAGATCATTAGTCGTTTTATCGTTCTAGCTCAATTTTGCGCACAACGGTTTGTGTATGGTGCGTTGCGTTAGGTTTAGCGACTAATTTAATAAATAAAACTTGCGATAGTTCTTTTGCGAGTGATTTTCCGAAGGGAAAATCCGAAGCAATGAACTATACACGTTGTTAGGCACAGTTTTTTTATTCCGTTGCTTTTAAGTGTTTTATATAATTTGTCAACAGCCCTTTTATTTGTTCTGCAGCAACAGGATTGGCAGAATGCACATAAAATTCCAAATCTTTTAAATCAAGCCCAGATTCATAAACCAACCATTTTGCAGCAGCCAAACCATCAGGAGCTATCTTTCCGTCTTCTCCAAGTCCAAGGTCATTGTCAAAACTTATATAATTCGGAAGTCCATTTTTATTGATGTAGGCAACAAATTCGTCAAAAGTCCGAACAATGTCAAACTCGGATTCCATAGATTTGTCATAAATCATATCAATTGTCCGAACATCATCTAAAAAGAGTTTTTTCATTTCCCTTTTATTTCCACAAGCGGCGCAAAATTTTGCTTTGTGGGTCCTGTATGGTTTTCCGCAATTTTCACAGTCAGGGCCATAAATATCGGCAATATGGTGAACGATTGCATTGGGCTCCGTTTCCCCAAACCCGGTTAAATCATTGTAATAATCAAGTAATTTTTTAAATCGCTTTTGTCTGTCTTTTTCAGGTATCTTAAACCCTTCCGCGTAGAGTCGTGAAGCGATAGTACTTTCTTCACCTTCCAACATTGGAACATCCATTTCACATCTCCAGCAATATCTAATTCTCATAGCATTTATTCTAATTGTGCCTAACGGTTTTGTATATGAAAAGTAGCGGATTTTATGCACTAACTTTTCGGATTGTAAATGACCTTTAATTTATTCATTTTCTTTCGATTAAGCGATTAAACCGCTATTTTTTATATACGTTGTTGGCGGTAGTGTTTTATTTCTCTTCTATTAATTCCCTCCATTCCTCAGGTAAAATTTCATTTTTAAAATAGCTATGAGCTAAATACCTTATACAGGAGAGACCTAGATTATCTGTTTCATACTGATTTGGTGTTTCTTTTTTTTCTAATACAGATTTTTTGAATTCTTTAAAATCAGCTTCATTTTTTAAGAGCTTTAGCCCATTATCAACTCTTTCTATACAGTCAACGTAATATTCGTTATGTAAGTTTTTTTCAAACAGTAGTTGTTCAACATTAAATTTATTAGAATCAATAGAAACTATCTGCAAACTTAAATCGTCATCAATAAATGATAGGATTTCTTTAAACAGGCTCTCATTATCGAATATTAGACAAATTTCGAGTAGGATAGCAATTAAGATAGAAGAACTGTCACAGTATTCTTCTGGTTTATTTCCTGTGGCAAAACATTCAATTATTAGGTCAATATTATTGTGTAATTCAGGTTGCCTATTATGTCTTATTTTTTCAATTTTAAGATTCTGTATTGTAAGTTGGAAAAAGCTAAATAAAAACTCAACATCTTTTTGTCTTAAACAGGTTTTGTCAGAAAAAAACAAAAACAATTGGATTATTGGTATTGAGTGGTTATCAAACAAAGGACGGCTAAAACCACTATTATTCTCTATTATTTCAATAATTAAGTCCTTTTGTTTGTTTTTAATCCGTTCTATATTTTTAGAACTGTAAACGACATTTCTTAAACGGCAGTAATAAATTATGTCATCTAAGTACTCAAAGCATCTTAATGGATATCCGATTTTTTCATAAAAAGCACCATATTCAGAAAACAATCCATTTTCAGTTCTTGCAATTGGAAACGTTTTCTGAAAATATTTATCAAATATTTCGAACTGCCCTTTAAGTAACTTCTTAAACTCTTTGACAACAGATTTTTTATTTTGTAGATTATTTCCTAAAATCCAATGCCAAGTTTTTAGAACTAAAAACTTAGAGCACTCCTTTGCCGGTACTAAATAGTTGTTTTCTTTACTATAATGAAATATTATTGAGTTTAATAGATTTAATGTCGCAAAAAGTTTTTTAAAGGCTCTGCTTTTAATGTTTTCGACTTTGTTGAATTGAATAGTAACTAATTCTTTAAATTCTAAATATTCATTGTCTGGCGAATCTAAAAAGGCTAATGTCTTTTTTAATAATCTATTGCTAATATCATCTGATAGTAAGTATTCATTAAAAAGATATTTGCTAAAAATATCTGTCAAATAGTAAATATCCCAACGCTCGAACTCACCTTCTTTGAATTCTCTAGATATAAAACCTTCAAAAGTATCTCTGATATTAGTTTTTAAAACACCATTATGGACAACTACAATTTTTGTAGGTAGTTCATTAAAGCCTGGAATGGTTGAATCTTTGAAAAATGTATCTTTTGCTTCTATAATTGATTCTCTTATTCCGTCTGGTTTTGAGTAGTTAGCTTGAGTTATGTCCTTATCTGAATAACCTTTTAATTCAAAATACCATTTATGCTTGATACCGTTTTCATCTTTTCCGACAGCAATAATATCTTTACCATATTGCGACTGACCTTTTGATTCTTTTGCTGTTTGTACAATTCTAAATCCCATAAGACTTAAAAGAATCGGAAATAAATAATCTAATTCTGAATCTTCTTTTAATGAAGCAAGATATTCTCGGACTATTATGCTGTTGCTATTCATTTTCAAGAGTAGTTTTAATTCCTGAAAATTCTTCATCAGTCCAGTCTTGTCTAATTACAAAACCTTTTTCAAGTTCAAATTTATTCGGATTAATAAAATAACCTCTAGGCATTGTGAAACTAGTTCCGACCTTACCAAGTTGTGAAATTTCTTTCTTTGCACCAAAACGCCAACCACCACCTTTAGATAGTTGTACAGTCTTTGTGCCTAATATTGAAAGAAGACTATTTTCTCTAGCACCTTTATCTACAGATTTACTCATATTTTTAGAGAAAGATTCGTCAAATGCCTTTATGAATTTATAATGAGTATGATATGGATTCAATTCAGAAACGGAATTTTTTAAATCAATATTCTTAGCGTAATAATTTTCAATGTAATTTTTAATTCTTTCAATTACAGGTAAATAATTTGGATTCTTTTTGTCAAAGTTACTTTCTATTATTTTAGTAATGTGTCCTCCGTAATCTTCTGATATCTCCTCTAACTTACAGATGAAACTCTCTCGTATCAAATCACTTTTTGAATCAAATAATGGAAGTAAAGCAACAAGTCTATTTTTTGGTTCGTGAAAATCTTGAGTTAAAGAAACCCATAATTTATATTGTAAAATATGAGATAAATCTAAAATGTTAAATTCAAATTGATAAGGACTGTGACTTGATAGATAGTTAAATATGTCAATACCAATGTTTCTTTTGCTTGCTTGGTTGCCTGTCAAAAGTTCTATTGTGAATTTGTCTAATTCAATTTTATCAACCGAATGCAAATAGGACTGAAAGCTTTTTATAAAATTTTCAAAAGGTTTCCTTTCAATAATAGTTAATACAACCTTTTTGAATGATTCAAATTTTTTTAAGTGCCAAAAGACATTGCTGATTGGGTTTATATAGTTTTCAATAGAAAAGTAATCTTGATTTATTAATTTAACTATAATATCAGTTTTTTCTTGATTGTAATTGTTTAGGTGGTCTAAATTATTTAAAATGTAGTAAGCCGTTTTTTCATTTTCGATAGCTGAATCCAATTCTTTAAAACAGAATTTGTGATATTTTGAATTATTGGATTTTAGAATTGAAAATACAAGTGATAGTATTGATATTACTAAAGAATCCTCTTTGATATATTTCTTTATAATTTCTTTATATAAATCACATTCGGTAATTTCTATATCAGAGACATTTGATAGTCCAAAGAAAAAAGCATTTAGTTTGTCTCCCTTTTGAATTAAATCTTTTAAGATTGAATCATAGAATTCATATTTTTTGTTTTCATAGAGCCCAGAGACGATTGCAGATATTATATTTTCTTTCTCCTCATTTAAGGAAATCGATTTTCTTAATAATTCTAAACCTAAATCATAGTCGGATTTACACTTATTCTTAATGCCATTTAGGACATTACCTAATGGAATATTATATTGTGCATCACTTTTAGTTATTTCTGTTAGGATAAGTGCATTATCAAATATTATTTCATCTGTTAAGTTTAATTCAGGTAACAATTTTGAATATGCATCAATGAAACTGAATAATCCTTCAATTTTGTTGTCTAAATCTACAGAATTGAGGTAATCATTGAAAGAACAGTTAAATTTAGAATTAGATTCTTTTGTAACTAATTTCCAAATTTCTTTTTCCAATATGTGGTAGTCGTGAACGTAGCCATTAGATAAGAAATCTTCCTTAACCTTATTTATAAAATCAGCATTTTCTTGAAAATCTTTACCAATTATAAAGTCAAGTTTTTCAATATATTTGTCAAGAAACGGTGAGGAAATTAAGTGATAATCAATTATTGATATTTTATCATTTTCTGATTTAAGAATATTTCTTTCAAATAACAACTTGTCAAAATCACTTTCAGCTTTTGAAAATTGTAGTTTTTTTTGTTCGATAACTGAATCGATAAACGAGCTTATTTTTTTGTTCATAAATTCAGTTTTCACTTTTTAATTTGAGGTTGGTTTTACATTACCGCCAACGCTTTCGGCTATGAGTAGTTGCGTGGTTTAGTATTAAACTTAGCAAGTACACGCAAAACTGAAAATCCGTGAGGATTTTCAGAAGTAGGCAAGAACAAGCAATTACTTATAGCCATTGTTAGCAGCTGGTTTTTTTATTCATCAGTTCGATTGAAGTAATTGCAGTCCAACCAAAAACTATCGTAAATACTAACCTATGTGTAATCGGCATTGACCATAACCCAAAAACAAAACCAATCATTGACAAGACTAGAATAATGGCCGTCAAATTCGCTCGTTTTCTAATTCTTTGTTTCAAGTTTTGGTTATATCCAAGTCTCGAAAGTCCGAATAACCAAAATGCCAATCCTAGGCAAATGGCTACTATGTGGGCTTTAGAAACAGATGTTCTGGAAAATTCCATATCAATTGGTATTGCTGTAAAAGCAAATCCTAATCCGAATAAGGACAATAGTATTGACAACAGTTTGTCATTCAGTAATTTTCCGTACAAAAGCCCGAATACAAAAAGTAATATCCCCACTACTACAAATCCTATTATATTAAACCAAAAAGCATTTGGTTCCCCCTTTGCTCCAAGCTTGCTTATAAAATCTTCCCAAAAACTAAAATCAGAATTCAATAGACCAAAAACCAACAGTGCTGTTATTAAAGTCAACACTGATAAAAGTCCAAAAATCCCAATATTTTTTTCGGTCAATTTTATTTTCTGTTTTTAGTTCTCAAATTGCATACAACGGTTTGGCGATGGTTTCCTTGCGGAATCGTCCGCAAGGACATTCCGAGAAACACTAGCCATAATTGCGAGATAAGAATTTCCGTTTAGGAAATTCCGCCGCAATGAATTATAGCCGTTGTTAGCAGTTGGTTTTATTATTTTACATTTCCTCTTTCATCAAGTTCGAGGAAAGGGTTAAAGGCAATTTCCCATAAATTTCCATCTATATCCGCAATATAGCTACTATATCCACCCCAATTTACTTTTTGAGGTTCTTTCACAATTTCAACACCTTTCTTTCTTAATTCTTCAATCAGTTGGTCGACTTCTTTTTCAGACTTGGTATTGTAAGCCAATGTGAATCCTTTAAATCCATTACCATTAGAGTCAACAGTGGCGTCATCGGCCAGCTCATTCCGACCATAAATTGCGAGTTGAATTCCATTGAGAATGAAAAATGAAATATGTTCGTTGCTAAATTCCGATTTTTTCCATCCAAATTTTGTTTCATAAAAGTCAGTGGATTTTTTCAAGTCAGAAACGCCTAACGTAATAATTGTCAATCTTTGGTCCATAATATTTATTCTATTTCAGGCGTATTTTAAACTTGCTGCTAACGGTCTTGTGTATGAAACGTAGCGTATAAATAAACGCTAACTTTTCGGATTTAGCACGAGCCGAATTTTTTATTTTTATGTTTAATTTTCTTTTCTAACTATAACCAAATAAAAAATTTGGCGTACCTTTTAAATAAGCAAAAACCTCTCGGAAAGCCTATATTAGCTATGTTTTATACACGTTGTTGTAAGTAGTGCTTTTCACGTTCTGCTTGGTTTTACGATGTTTGTTATTTAGTTCAAATGTGAGCGTTGGCAAGACATACTCTTTTGCAATTTTTGGCGTAGCGTTGGCTGTAGCAAATTGCGAATGTGTATGGCTTTGAGCGTTGGCTATTCATAATCAATTTCTATTGATGTAATTTTATCAAGTTCATTTTTAATAGCCAATTTAATGTCTTCGATTTTTCGATATTCAGAAGCAATTTTTTTCTGTTGTTTTAAATCAATTTTTCCGTTTTTATCTAAAGGCATTTTTACTTTAATTTTCTCAAGCATAGTTGGATATACTTTAGTAAATTCATCTTCACCTTTTTCCCCTTTCCTTCCTTTGGCTAAATCACGAAGAACTGGTTCCAAGATGTGTTTTACATATTGAATATCGATGTTTTTGGATAGAGGCTTTAATAAACCTCTATCTGCATTTATTGAAAATTTCCCATTAATTATTTTTATATAACCAGCAAATCCATTTGTTGCCCAAGTTAAAAATTCACCATCGTAATCAAATGTGTTTAAATATGTAAGTGGTGCATTGTTTGAAGCAGAGTATACTGGATTCTCTCCTTTATTTGAGTTGCCATAACTTTTAGTATATTTTCCCTTACCTCTTTCTATCGAAAATAATTTAGTTAGAGGAAACTCTTTTAAAGTGCTATCGGAATCAAGAGTAACATTAATTTTGGCGAGCTTTTCTTCGTGAACAAGAATATCTTTTCGCAATTCTTTTATTAATGTGAATTTGTCAACAACGGATTGTTGTGTATTGACGTCCCACTCTCCATTCTCATCAATCGGAATTTCAATTTCAATCGATTTCATATTCTTTAATGAAGCTCTCAAAGCTCTATCAAAACCATATTTATGTTTAACTGAATATAATTGACTTATTAAATATTCAGGAAGAATATTTGAATCTTTAATTCTAATTGCTCCACAATGGTCTGTTGTTACAAACTTTTCGCCTTTTTTTATAAAGTTGAACTCAAAATCTCCATCAATTCCCCAAAGCACAAAATCATTATTAAAATCTGATATGTTACTTTTATTATGAAATGAAATAGGTTTGAAAACGTTGGCACTAAAAATAGGAATTTCGCCTTCTATCTTAACTAAATCTCTTTTTAGAAGTCGTTTTCCAATAAATAATTCAAATAATTTTTTATCCGATAAAAATATTTTCTTAATTAATTTTTTATCTTTTTTTTTTAGTTGATTTACTTCTTGTAGTAACTCCTTGAACTCCAATAAGGAGTCAGCTACTTCTCCTACAAAATCGCCAAATTCAGTTGTCGAAATACTTTTGTTTTCTTCAATTATTCCAATCTCAATTTTTTCTTCTTGTGTCCACCATCTATCGATTGACCAATGTTTTTCTGGGTCAAACAATTCAATTGGAAAAATTTTACATCTTTTATCAGAATTAATTTTACTAAAACTTTTTTTGTTCCCTTTAAAAAATGAATATAAAGTAACAGCTTCACTCAAATCATCTTCTTCAATATCAAATCGATAAATATCACGACTTTCCCCAATTTCACTTGTTAAATATGTGAATACTGGGTCTTTTTGAGTATCTTTTGAATTTACTTTTTTGGTTAAGCAAAGAATATAAGTTTTTTTATTTGTGGTAAAGAATGTATTTAATGGTAAAGATATTATTCCATCAATATAACATTCATCAATAATAAATTGCCTTAAATTTTTGTCGTTTTGTCTATTAAAAATACCATCTGGAACTATAATAAATGCTTTCCCATTAGGTTTTAATGCTCGTACAATCCATTCCATAAAAAGACCCTCGACACCCATTCCATTAATCTTGTAGTAATTAGAAAGGACACCATTATTTTTTATTTCATCTTTTAAATTGCTACTGCCACTTGTAACATAAGGTGGATTTGTGAAAATTAGGTCATATTCATTTTCTACAGGGTCAGATAATGTTCCTAAAATAGAATTAGTTTTAAGATTAAAACTTTGATTGAATACATTAGAAAATTCTGAAGTTAGACTTGGGTTTTCTTTAATTAAATCTGAAAAGTAAATTAACATATTTGCTTTAGCAAGTATGATTGTTTTCTGTTCATCTTTATCAAAACCTTTGTCAAAACCGTGAATCGTTATATTGGAAATAATTTCCCCTTTTTCAACTTTGAAAAACTGGTTTAGCTTTGTCGCAATAGGTTCCAATAAGAATTTTCCAACACCACAAGCTGGGTCACAAATTTTTGCTCCGACTTTTATTTCATCTTTAGCCATTTCTGAAATAGCGTGAACCACTTTTAGAGGTGTGAAATACTGTCCTAAATTTTTCTTACTTATTCCTTCTTTTAAAAATACTTCAAACAGTTGACTTTTAAAATCATAATCTATATTCTCAAGAGATTTCCCTTTGTTATATTTTCTGAATTTATCTAAAACTTTTTTAAATGCGGTACTATAACCAATTACAGGTTCGTCGTCTTTATTTACAAAAACGGTTCCGTTAATTATCGTGGTATTATCTATTGGATTATTAGGAAAGAGTTTCTTAATTTTTGGTCGAATATTCCTTGCATAGTAGTCTAAAGCTTCTTCATTGGGGTTTTCGGTATCATAGTTAAATCTTTCCATTAAAGATTTAAAATTGAAACCTTGACCTAATATTTTTAAATCACTTAAATACTTGAAAATAAATAGTTCTACAAAAGTATATAAACAGTTAGTTGGGGATTCACCACTTACAGACCAGATGTCTTGCCATATGCTTTTAGCTAAATCCGTAGGATTTACTAATTCTTTTGGTTTTATTTGGTCATTTAACTCATTAATTGAAAATTTTACTTTTTCTATTAAAGCAGGAATTTTACTGTCTAATGGGTCAAAATTAACGGTTAATTCTTTCCCATTTTCATCTTTTATTCTTTTGCCAGTTAAAACATTAACCCAAATAGATTCTAATGTATCGGTCCCAATGATAATATGTGCTCCAAGTTTTTTAGCAACTTGAAGTTCTTGTTTTATTGCTTTGTTTTTTTGTGCTTTGGTTTTAAACTCTGAAGGTTTCTTATACTCGATTACAGCTATCACGTTTTTGCTTTGGACAATAAGTCCATCAACTTTTTTCTTTTCTTCTTTCCCGTAATTTACGTTTCGAATAATTCCATACTCTTTTAGGTTTTTTACAGAAGTAGCTCCAATATTATAAAAATCCCATTTGCCAATTTTGGCTGGGTTTTTAATAAGGTCTTTTTGTAATAATTCTTCGCTCATAATTACGTGTTAAATAGCTAATTTTCCTTGTTTAACATTTTTACTTTTTATGTATTTTGATTGAGTTTCTGCGATTGAAAATACCGCATCAGAGCATTCATATTTGTGAGCCTCTTCAACTAATTTATCGGCAACGAATAGATTTTTAATTTCGGAATAGTCTTTATTTAAAAATTTTGATAGCTTTTCAAGGCTTGCATAAGGAAATTTTTTGTGTCCGTTTTCTATTTTACTAATATCTGTCATAATTATGCCAAATATTTGTCCAAAATCACTTTGATTTAGAGCTTTCTGTTTTCTTTCCTTTTTCAAAAATTCACCAAAAGTTGCCATAACTTGTACTTGCCAATTATTAACTTGCTAATTAATTGGCAATTTAGTAAAATATTTTAGATTACTAACGTTGGGATTGGGAAAACAGCTCTTTTATTTTTTTTAGCGTTGGCTAATGTGTCGGCGAAAAAATAAATGTGCTGTTTGTGTGTTGGCTTCTATAGTTCAAATGTTGAATTTCAGCTGGATTTTCGCATTACTTACAACGGTTTGTGTATGATTAGTTGCGGAAAATCCGTTACGATTTTCCGCGGTATGGGCAAGTTAATTAATTCAAGTGAATTTCCGAGAGGGAAATTCCGCAGCAATTAATTATACACGTTGTTGGCAGCTGTTATTTTACTTTTCTTTGAAATAAACATACAGGACCTTCTTTGTAGTGGTCAGGCAATCCATCAGTGTTTTCAATCTCTTTTGTTCCTATGAATTCAAAACCAAGTTTTTCATAGTGTCCGATTAGTCCTTTATTTAAACCGACAGTATCCATTCTTATATATTCCAAGTTATTGTCAATACAATATTTGTCAGCCCAATTTACGATTTGGTTAACGAGTTTTTGTCCGCGAAAATCAGGATTGGTAACAATTCTATGAATATATATTGAGGGTTCATTGTTTATTCCCCAAATCAATTCATCGTTAGGAGTTGTCGCCCAAATACAAGCTATTTGTTCATCAATTAGAAGTTTCCATTGTTTCTGGTCATTAATTTCATCGATAATCAATTTTCTGGAGAATTCAGGCCAAGCGACCTGATTTTTTGACTTCATATAATTCGTAGCAATTCGATACAATTCAAAAATTTTTGAAATATCATTTAGTTCGCTATTTTTTATTTCCATTGTTTCTGGATTAATTGCTGCCAACTTGTTATATCAGGAATAAATATACCTTATATCCCATCATTATTTCCGGATAACAGGAAGTTTTGTTCCTGTTTAGCGTTTTTTGTTATTTTTTTGACTAGCGAGTCCAAAGGGCTTTCTACCTGCATCAAATTCTTTTGTGCTACATGAGTGTAGATCATTGTGGTTTCTGGTTTGCTATGCCCTAATAATTCTTGTATATATCGAAGAGCAACCCCATTTTCGAGCATATGGGTAGCATAACTATGTCGTAGTGTATGTGGTGTAACTCTTTTAGTAATTCCGGCAGCTTCGCAGGAACGAGCTAAAAATTTTCGAATACTACTCGCAGAATATTTGCTGTTTTTAGGCCCCTCAATAAAATAATGTTGCGGTTTGTAGGTGACTACATAATCACGTAAAAGAGGTAAAAAATAATCAGCCAAGGAGACATATCGGTCCTTTCGCCCTTTTCCGTTACTAATAAAAACTTGCTTTCGATTAATATCGATATCAGATAGGGTTAATGATAATAATTCTCCTATGCGCAATCCAGAGGCGTATAAAAATGTCAAAATGGTACGGTGCTTTAAATTTTTAGTATGTACCAATATGTTTATGATTTCTTCACTAGACAAAACAGTGGGTAAATGCTTACTTTTTTTAGGACGAAATGTTTCAATTTCAGAAAAATTAATTTCAACAAAACAATCACCTAAATGTTTTAGTGCACTAACTAATTGGCGGTGAGAACTTATTGCGTAATGTTTGTTTTTTATCTCATTTTCAATAAACAAACGCACATCTTTATTGGTAACAGTAGCAAGAGGTTTTTGATCTAAATAGTTTAGAAAATTGAAGACAAAACCACCATAAACCTTAATTGTATTATAACTTAAACGTTTTCCTCTTAAATAGCTCAAGTATTGTTGATATACCAAAGACATCTCAGTAGTTAATACTTGTTTAGCCACCTTATTTGACTTCTTTTTAACCACTTTCCTAGACCTTTTTTGAATCAAGGCGCTATAATCTACATACAATTTTTTGAGCCTTAAGTGTTCAAATAAGCTAGTTTTATTATGGGTGTTAAATTCGCAATAGAAACAGCGATGTGTGGTGCTATACTTTACAATAGAAAGCTGTTTGAGATGGTTTATAAAGTCTTGGTCGTAGCCGTACTGAATAGCAATTTGCGCTTTCCCACGATGATATAGTGGCTTAAGATAAACTGTTGACATAATAAAAAATAATCCCTTAAGATATCAACTATATTTGTCAATAGCAAGACAGTATAACTAATTTGAAATACTAAATAACGGTTACCAGTTTAATTTATGTTAGGGGCAACTATTAATCAACAGCACACGCAAAATCCTCGGGCTTCCATATAACACGTTCATTTTTAATAGCACCTTGATCAATCTCTAAACCCAAAAAACCAATAGGCTCGCCTCCACAATTTAGCACCTGAACTACCTTGGTTATAGTCGGATTACAATCATGATATAGAAAAACACTAGCATTGTTTAAAAGGGCCTGAGTAATAAAACAATATTGCATATCGGGTGAGTCACTTTGCTCTCTTCGTTCTATTTCTTGGCTAAGCCAATCTAAGTCCTCTAAAGTGGTGTTCGATCCGCAATTGAATAGGGCAGTAGTATCATCATCACTATTACATGAAAATAGGAGCGTTGTCATGATAAAAACACCAATTATAGCTTTCATTATTTCTAGTTTAATAGGTGACGCGACTTTTATCAAACGGTTGCGTAGAAATGGAATATACACCTATGTAAGTATCTGAATCAAAAAAAATCCCACTTCAATTTGAAATGGGATTTTCTCTCTTTATTGATCTGTATTATGAAACTTCTACAGCCTGATTTCTAAATACTAGTTTACCGTCAAACGCATCTAGCAAAATAATGCTATCGGTTGTAATGCTACCAGCTAAAATAGATTTAGACAGCTCATTCAACACTTGTTTTTGAATGACTCGTTTTACCGGTCTAGCGCCAAATTGCGGATCGAAGCCCAGCTCAGCCAAATGCTCGATGGCCTGTTCAGTCGCATCTAATGTGATATCTTGTTTTGCCACCATTTTAATAACCTGTTGTAACTGTAATTTTACAATGGCCTTAATATCTGTTTGCGTTAAAGGCGTAAACAGTACGATGTCGTCAATACGATTTATAAATTCTGGTCGTACTGATTGTTTAAGCAGCCCTAGTAATTCAACCTTAGCGGCCTCACTTGCAGTGTCAACATCAGGGATATTTTCAAACTTTTCCTGAATAATATGACTTCCTAAATTAGAGGTCATAATGATAATTGTGTTTTTAAAATCGGCAACCCGACCTTTATTGTCTGTAAGTCGTCCTTCATCTAACACCTGCAACAAAATATTAAAAGTATCAGGATGTGCTTTCTCGATCTCATCTAACAATACAACACTATACGGTCTGCGTCTTACTGCTTCAGTAAGTTGTCCGCCTTCATCATAGCCCACATAACCAGGAGGTGCACCGATCAATCTGCTAACGGAATGACGTTCTTGGTACTCGCTCATATCAATACGGGTCATCGCATTTTCATCATCAAATAAGTATGATGCTAGTGCTTTTGCTAACTCCGTTTTACCAACCCCCGTAGTTCCTAAAAACAAGAAAGAACCTATTGGTTTTTTGATGTCTTGCAAACCAGCTCGAGAACGTCGTACGGCATCACTTACGGCAATAATAGCTTCTTGTTGACCAACCACACGTTTGTGCAATTCATCTTCGAGCTTTAATAATTTTTCACGTTCGCTTTGTAGCATTTTGGTGACTGGAATTCCCGTCCATTTGGCTACTACTTCCGCAATATCTTCATTCGTGACTTCTTCCTTAATCAAGGAGTTTTCTTGATTTTTAGACAACTCCACCTGAAGTTCTTCTAACTGTTCTTGCGCATCTTTTATTTTTCCATACCGAATTTCAGCTACTTTACCATAATCACCATCACGTTCCGCTCTTTCAGCTTCTAGTTTATAATCTTCGATCGCCGTTTTTGTTTTTTGAACGTTGTCGACCAATTCTTTTTCGCTCATCCACTTGGCGTTGATCTCATTTCGGTCTTCTTTAAAGTTAGCAAGATCGGCGCGTAGCGATTTTAATTTACTTTCATCTTTTTCTCGCTTAATGGCCTCAATCTCTATTTCCAATTGCATGATCTTTCTATCGAGTACATCCAATTCTTCTGGTTTTGAATTGATCTCCATACGAAGTTTTGATGCTGCCTCATCCATAAGGTCAATAGCCTTATCTGGTAAAAAACGATTGGTGATATAACGCTGCGAAAGTTCTACGGCAGCAATGATTGCTTCATCTTTAATACGTACCTTATGATGTGTTTCGTACTTCTCTTTAATTCCTCTTAGGATAGAGATAGCACTTTCAGTATCCGGTTCATCAACGAGCACTTTTTGAAAACGACGTTCTAGCGCCTTATCTTTTTCAAAGTATTTTTGATATTCGTCTAGGGTAGTGGCCCCGACTGCGCGTAACTCGCCTCTAGCTAAGGCAGGCTTTAAAATGTTTGCCGCGTCCATCGCACCTTCGCCACCACCAGCACCGACTAGGGTGTGAATTTCGTCAATAAACAATACGATATCGCCATCACTTTTGGTAACTTCTTTGATAACTGATTTTAAGCGTTCTTCAAATTCACCTTTATACTTAGCACCAGCTATTAAGGCACCCATATCTAGGGCAAATATCTGCTTATCTTTTAAATTCTCTGGAATATCACCCTGAATAATACGGTGTGCTAATCCCTCAGCAATAGCCGTTTTACCAGTACCAGGTTCTCCGACTAAAATGGGATTATTTTTGGTTCTTCTTGATAAAATTTGAAGAATACGACGTATCTCCTCATCGCGTCCAATAACAGGATCTAGTTTCCCATCATTGGCTAGCTGATTTAAGTTTTTTGCGTATTTGTTAAGTGAATTATAGGTGTCTTCAGCACTTTGTGATTTTACATTTTCTCCTTGGCGTAATTCTTCAATAGCAGCTGTTAATCCTTTTTCAGTAACCGCCTGATCTTTTAATATCTGTGCTACTTTACTTTTAGATTTAAAAATGGCAAGAATTAGATGCTCAATAGAAACATATTCGTCATTTTGCTTTTTGGCAATAATGGTCGCTTCGTTAATTGTTTTCCCAGCTTCGGGAGATAGCATAAGTTGACCGCCACTTACTTTAGAAAAACTATCAAGTTCTTTATCAATTATTTGATTAAGCAAGCTTGGGTTTACATTCAATTTTTTTAACAGGAATGGCAGCACATTTTCATCGACCTCACTAATGGCCTTAAAAAGGTGTTCGTTCTCTATTTGTTGATGACCATGTTCTTGCGCAATAAGTTGCGACTGCTGTATGGCCTCTTGTGATTTTATAGTGAAATTATTTAAGTTCATAGTTTTAAAATTCTATCGTTCAAACAACCTAGGTCAATCTTTGTACCAATACAACCCACAGGACAAAATGACGGTTAAAGTCTTGAAAAAACTGTCTTTTTGTCGCTTTGTAAGGTCTAAATAGTAATGTCGACTATCGCACCTATAAAACTAGGTTTAATTGGTTTGATATAGGGATATTAATTAGCTTTTTCATGGCAAAAAGCCCAATAATTTAAAACTTACTTCAACTAAAAGGAAAATAGAATTGCAACCGTAAATAAGAGAGACTTCTTTATTTTTGTGATTGGTAATACAAAATAAAAATATGGGATTTTTTAATAAATTGTTTAATTCTGACGACAGTGGTGAGCGAAGTGCAAAATCTGTTAATTGGATACCTCTTAATGATATGACTCAATTAGACGAGATTGTTGAGGCTTCTAAAACCAAAACCGTAGCGATCTTTAAACATTCAACCCGATGCGGTATAAGCAGTATGGTTATTCGTCAGTTTGAGGGTAGCTATGATATTCCCGAAGACGTAGCCGACGTGTATTACTTAGATCTTTTACAATTTAGACCGATATCTAATGAGATAGCATCGAGATTTGGTGTTTTTCACCAGTCACCACAACTCCTTATTTTTAGAAACGGTGAAGTGGTATTCCATACCTCACACGGCGATATTAGCACACAGCAGCTAGCGGAACGAGTTTAGTTTTCAGTATTCAGTTAGCAGTAGGCAGTAAATAATATTGTTCTTCCAATTATCTAAAAACTCCTCCCTTAAGTAAAGGGAGGTGGCTCCGATTTATCGGAGACGGAGGGATCCCACCCCAGATTAATAAATAATATCCCAACAAAAATCACCAAACTAAAAATGGGTTATCAAGCTAATTAAATAGCTCAATAACCCATTCCTTATTCTAATTGTCACCGAATTAAATCGGCTTCTGATTCAATATACTCTTCAATTTCGCTTTTAAGTCTTCTCCTGTATCATAAACCATTTGCTCATTACTTGGGAAAGGAATTGATCTTGCGTTAATATAGTTCAACAAATCAGTAGCAAGTGCTCTTTTATCACCTTGATAATTAGCATAAATATGTTCGAATATAAATTCGCTTGCTATAGGAAAACTCTCAATTAGTTGCTTTGTATTAAGATCAGTAAAGTTTACGTTAGCTGTAACTTGCGTTGCTTTAAATTGTGTAAACTCATAATACTGGCATGTTACTTTAGTGAATTTTTCCACCTTAATATCATTACCCAAACTGTCTTTTTTTACATTTCCATTGCCGTCTAATTCATAGTCATATCCATCTGGAACTAGTTTTTCTTGAACCAGCTGTCTTTCCTTAATTTGCTCAGGGCTAATGTTGATATTTCTAAAAGCCAATTCCATTTGGTAGTCATAATTAAAGTTTTTCTGCTTTTCATTATGATACTCGCTCCAAAGATCATTTAACTGATAGGTGTCGATACTCATCAACTCTTCTTCTAATCGCTGAGGAATCACAACATCAGACTCGTTCGACATCTTGATCAATACATAATCTCTACCTCTTAGTAAGGCTTCCTTCATTAATTCCCTAGTATTTTTGTAACCAGGATTAACCTTGTTTAAGTACTCAAAATCTTCATATGCCTGTCTGTAATCCAATTTATCATTGGTTTGCATAAGCTTATTGGCATTACCGTATAAATACGATGCAAGTGATTCTTTGGTATTTAAGATGTTATTGGTATAATTTTCCATCTTAAAACTGGCACCAGCAAGTGGTAAAATAGGTCTTATTTTATCCTGTCTTGACTGCAACCTCAAATAGGTGTTATACAACTCCTCTAGCTTAGCAGGGTTATTTTCTTGTGTCAAGAAGTTAACTCGTTCAAGATCTCTTGACGCTGCTTTTGCAAATGCATCTTCAAGCAACACAATGTAAGGTTGCTTTCTCTTCTTGTCTTTGTTTGTTCTTAAATTTCTTAAAGCCGTCTCGATCGCTTGGTCATAATTACCAGTCGCAACCGCCTTTTCGGTTTGTTTCACACTGCTACATGCCACAATTAGGCTAGCAGTTACGAAAAGGAGTAATAGTTGTTTCATCTCTTTTTAGTTTAAGTTATTCAGCTACACTTTCAAATAGGATGCCAAACTGAAAATTAATTTATAAATAATTGATAATCAGTATATTAAAATTTATTTAAATGGAGGTAATAGTTTAGTACTTACCTCTCCGAACCCGACTCTAACATGTTCATTTTGGCAAAATCCTCTGATAATTACAGTATCACCATCTTCAATAAAAGTGCGTTCGGAGCCATCGTTTAAGATTACTTTGTTTTTACCACCCCAGCTTAGTTCTAACATCGAACCGTAGGAGTCCGGTGTAGGACCAGAAATTGTTCCAGACCCCATCATGTCACCAGAATTTACAGGGCAACCATTTACGGTATGATGTGCCAATTGTTGACACATATTCCAGTACATATATTTAAAGTTCGATTTACAAACAACGGTTTCCTTTGCTCCTTCGGGCTGTAGGGAAACTTCTAGGTTAATATCATAACTTTTCTTTCCTGAAAATTGCAAGTACTCCATTGGTTTAGGGTCTTGCTCTGGTGTCGCGACTCTAAATGGTTCTAAAGCATCTAATGTTACAATCCATGGAGAAATTGATGAAGCAAAATTCTTCGCTAAAAACGGACCTAATGGTACATATTCCCATTTCTGAATATCGCGTGCACTCCAGTCATTAAATAACACAACCCCAAAAATATAGTCCTCAGCTTCATTTACAGAAATGGGTTCTCCTAAATTATTAGCATCGGTGGTGATAAATGCCATTTCTAGTTCAAAATCTACTCGTTTTGAAGGACCGAAAACCGGCGTGTCGGCGCCTAGAGGCATGGTTTGACCATTGGGTCTATGAACAGGAATGCCTGAAGGTATAATTGATGAGCTTCGACCGTGATATGCTACAGGAAGGTGTTTCCAATTGGGCATTAATGCATTCTTAGGATCACGAAACATAGTTCCTACATTAGTTGCATGCTCCTTACTACTATAGAAGTCGGTATAATCACCAATCTGAACAGGTAGTTGCATTTCTATTTCATCCATCCTAAAGATGATAATGTCTTTATGAACCTTATTGTCGCGCAGTGCAGGGTTATCCCTATCAAAGATATCACCAATCCGATTTCGCACTAAACGCCATGTCTTTTTGCCATCCGATATAAAATCATTAAGGGTGTCTTGAAGAAAAATATCATCCGTTAATGGAATTTCATCAAAATAACCTAGCTGGTGTAATGCACCTAGATCAATGGCGTGATTTCCGATTCTAGTTCCTATTGTAATTACATCATCTGGCGTTAAAAACACTCCAAATGGGATATTCTGAATTGGGAAATCGGAAGTGGGGTGAACGTCTAACCAAGACCTTCTGTTCGGATTATTTGTGGTATCTGGCATAGTTATATTATAAATATATCAGTTTAAAATACTGATATTTAGTTGGTTAAAGTGTTTTTTAAAAGATTGATTCTTTAATCAATCGTTAAACAATATTATGAAAAAATAGCAACACCATTGGTCTAATTTGCTAGTTTTTAGTGCTGTCTTGATGACAACTCATTTATTTTGAATTAGCATTGCATAATTGTGTATAAAAGGTTAGTATAATTACGAATTATAGGGAATAGTTTTTCTTGGTTTTTGCTAATTTTGCCTTGCACAACATTTATTTATATACGACCTTATTTTATGGAACGCGACGAACAGATATTTGAGCTTATTCAAGCGGAAAAAGAAAGACAACTTAACGGGATTGAACTTATTGCTTCAGAAAATTTTGTTAGTGATCAAGTAATGGAGGCTGCCGGCTCTGTATTGACCAATAAGTATGCAGAAGGCTACCCTGGAAAACGCTATTATGGTGGTTGTGAAGTTGTAGATGAGGTAGAGCAAATAGCGATCGATCGTGCTAAAGCACTATTTGGTGCGGAGTATGTAAATGTACAGCCGCATTCCGGATCACAGGCCAATACGGCAGTATATCATGCATTTTTGAAACCAGGCGATAAAATATTAGGTTTTGATCTTTCACATGGTGGTCACTTAACTCATGGTTCTCCTGTAAATTTTTCTGGTAAGTTATACAACCCTGTTTTTTATGGAGTAGAGCAGGAGACAGGAGTGTTAGATTATGATAAGATAGAAGCAATTGCTAAAAAAGAGCAACCAAAAATGATTATTGCAGGTGCTTCTGCTTATTCACGCGATATTGACTTTAAGCGTTTTCGTGAAATTGCTGATGCTGTAGGTGCCTTTTTATTAGCTGATATTTCACATCCTTCTGGTTTGATAGCGAAAGGGGTTTTAAACGATCCGTTACCACATTGCCATGTCGTTACCACTACTACGCATAAAACCTTAAGAGGACCTAGAGGTGGACTAATCATGATGGGCAAAGACTATGAAAACCCATTTGGACTTACTTTAAAAAGTGGAAAGAAACGCATGATGTCGGCTTTATTGAACGGTGCAGTTTTTCCAGGAAATCAAGGTGGACCTTTGGAGCATATTATTGCAGCAAAAGCAATTGCTTTTCAAGAGGCATTGTCTGATGAGTATATGACTTATATCTTACAAGTAAAGAAAAATGCTGCGGCTATGGCAAAAGCATTTGTGGATAGAGGTTACGATTTAATTTCTGGAGGAACCGATAATCATATGATGCTAATCGACCTTAGAAATAAAAATATAAGCGGTAAAGAAGCCGAGCAGGCGTTAGTGAAAGCTGATATTACTGTAAACAAAAACATGGTCCCTTTTGATGATAAGAGCCCATTTGTAACTAGTGGTATTCGCGTAGGTACTGCAGCAATTACTACAAGAGGCTTGATGGAAACTGATATGGAGGCGATTGTAGAATTAGTAGATGAGGTAATTAACAACTTTGAGGATGAAGATAGACTAGAGGCTGTCGCTGAAAAAGTGAATGCCATGATGGCCGATAGACCTTTGTTTGCTTCGTCTCCAGCTCTAGTGTAGTGAAGATAGAATGAAATATAAGAAAAGCCTCATGTCTCCAAGATATGGGGCTTTTTTTCTTACTATCTCATCATGATAGTATTGATCTTAGCCCAAAGTTCGTTATGAAAAATTGTAGGAACTAAAGAATCATCTGGCGCTTCACCAATTCGGATCATTACTAAATTCTCACTAGGTACGATACTTATAAACTGTCCATTCTTTCCCATAGCTGAAATCAAATCGGTAGGTGCCTCAGCGGATAAACTAGTATTGAAGGCAGTTTCTATACCGGGGAAAATAATTTGGCTTTTACCATTTAACCACCATAAATAACCATAAGATAGATTTAGGTCTTGAGATGTAGTGGTCATTTCGGTAAAATAATTAGCATCATTTAAAATGGAGTTACCACTCCAATTTCCTTCATTCAAAATAAGAAGTCCAAAACGTGCCATATCGCGTGCTGTACTCCAATATACGTTATTGTCTCCCGTTTGTCTCCAGCTACCTGAAAGACCTATGGTCGAACCTAAGCGATTAGAAGTGAAAACATTATATGATTCTCCTGAGGCGTTTTCAACGACATCTTTTAGTAAGGTATAGGGCGCATTGTGATAAAACCACTGGTTGCCGGCATCTTGTTTATATAGCAAGCAAGAAGGATCTGTACAGTTTAGATTATCAATTACATAATCTAGACCTGTAGTCATGGTTAATTGGTTTTTAATACTAATGAGATTTTCTTTTTCAATGGCTAAATTGGTCCATCCATTACCAAGATAATCTGATGTTTTATCATTAATACTAAGCAATCCTTCTTGTTGCGCAATGCCGACTAGCGTTGCAGTTAAACTTTTTCCGGCTGATGCCCAATACCAGTTAGTATTTACATCAAAAGCTCTAGTATTTAAAATATCATTGCCCCAGTATTGTTCTAAAACAATTCTTCCATTTTTTAAAAGAATAAAGCCTCTTGTTTTGTTGTCTTCGAGGTAGGAGTACAGCGATGACAATTCATCAGTATTCCAGGATAGTGATTCAGGGCTTGTGGTTTCCCATTGATCAGAATCTATTTCTGGAAAATACATTGACTCCGAAACTGGATTGGTTACTGTATCATCCTCAGATTCACATCCAATAGATACAATTACACATAAAACAACAATAAGAATTTGGTTCAGAAAATTAAAAGGGCGCATAGGTATTCAATTTTATTCCAGTTTGTTTGACTTGATAATCTTACAAAGGTTTAAAACGTCTGATTTACCAGATTCAGTATATATTTTAATTTTCTTCTTCAAACATTACGGCCTGATAAGCACCTATATCTGGACTAGAAGTACGATCAACACCCAAAATATCTAATGGAACTTCAGATGCAGTTGTCAAACTCCCTTGTCCGATTCCTTCCGAACTAAGTCCGATTTGAAATTGATTGGTATTGGGATCTAGAAAATCGGGATTCACGTTTCGCAACAAGTTTTCGAATAAGCTAGTATCACCAAAATCGTATAAAGGGTTGTCAGCAAACTGATTGTTGACATCATTAAATTGTAAGATACAGTTTGAAAAGTTGTAATTTAGAGTAGCTGCTTCGTTCTGTTGCAAGAATAGCTCTAAGTTATTATCACCCTCGATTATACAATTGGCAAAATTAGCTTGGACAAGGTCTCTAGTGAAAAAATTACCATCTTGTAACTCCACAAAGTTATTGAGCAGCACTGTAGGAAATGATCTAGTGCCTTCAAAGTAGTTTGCAAATGTGCAATGTTTGAAGCTATAATTCCCTCCAATATTTAAAAATGCTGAGGATTGTCCTGCACTACCAAAAACGGTGTTTTCGGCCTCAATTGTTGCTGTTCGCGCCAAAAGGCTAAAACTTGCATGATTATAAAGTTGACTGTTATTTATAACAAGTGTAGGATTTCCTTCTCCATCATTATTGTCAACTAACAAACCGATAGCACCATTTTTTATGGTGGCATAATTTATCTGGTTATTTGTACTACCATCAGTTAACCAAATAGCACCCCATTGACCGGCTGTACTGCTAAAACTAGTTTCTAATCGATCCCCTTCGAAGATGACTTCATTTTCTAGCAGTTCTTGATCGGTACTCAGCATTCCGTTGACTTGAAGACTCCCATTATTTCCAACAATAATACCCGAGTCTCGATGAAAATGAATGCGACTTCCTGCTTCTATCGTCAATATTTTTCCGGCACCAACGGCCGCATATCCGTAGATTACATAAGGCTTTTCATTAGTAAAAGTCAATTCAGAATCATCCAAAATAAAACCTTCAATTTCGGTTTCACTTGGTGTTCCTTCACCTAGTGTAAGACTTTCTGTGGTTCCATCATCAAAGCGTTCAGGAAATAAAAAGATCGCATCTTTCACCAGGGAAACTAGTGTAACCTCTTGTTGATTTGCTCCTTGATCAAATTGAATGGCATCGGTATATAAAAACTCCGTATTTCCGGTTGCAACTTCTTCGATGTCAATAGTAGTCTCAACGAAAACGAAAATGCTATCTTTTGCAAGAACTGTAATATCCTGAAAGTTGGTTCCTGCAACACCATCAACATTTAAACGAATTTTTGAATTTGCTCCTTCCTTTAAGGAGATACTCGGAATTGAGATATCATCATCCGATCGGTTAAAGACTTTTAGATTGAAGGTACTAGAACCAATATTGGTAAATACGGTGTCGAGATATACAGTGTCTTTTGAAAATGTTAGCTGGCCCGAACTTGGAATGGTTTCAAAATCCTTACGACAGGAACTTAAGAATAATAAGAAAAGCAGGACTCCAACATAGAGGGCCGTTTTTCTTAGTGTCACAAAATTCCTCGATTCTATTTTCAAATTCTAATTTTTTAGGTGATTAGATTTAGTTTAAACGAATAATGCGATCATTTCGTTTGACATTCGGGCTGGTTTTTGCGTTTCTTTATTCATCATACACCAATTTGTGACGGTTTTGCAAATAAGAAGTTCTTTTTCTGGGTTTGTGATTTCCACGACACGGGTTGAAATAGCACCTCGCATTTTTTCAACATAGGTGTTAATTACTAACTGTTCACCCAAGAAAGCGGGATTTTTGTATGCAATATGATGATCCATCGCAAACCAGACGACCTCTTTTTTATCCTTTTCTGAAGCAGCTAGTTCCCAATGTTCTTTAGCGATATCCTGTACCCAATGCAAATACCGAACATTATTTACGTGCTGGTTATCATCGAGATCATCCTCTGAAACAACAATATGTTTACTGTGTTTTTTCATTTACTATTTCTCGACTAGCTCAACCTCAAATAGTTTGTCCCAGTATTTACCCGTAACAAATAGTGTCTTTTTTTCGGGATGATATGCGATTCCGTTTAACACATCAAGCTCTGGATGCTGCGATACTTTCTCCTTTAAACCACCAAAATTGATTACACCTTCAACCGCTCCATTCTTAGGATTAATAATTACAGCAACCTCGCGATTGGATTGCCAGGTATTCGCATAAATTTTACCATCGACCCATTCTAACTCGTTAATATCTTTTAAGATTTTGGTATTGGTGCATACTTGAATAGAACCTTCTTCTATTAAGGTATCTGGATTCAAACGCCAAATATGTGCTGTCCCATCTGATTTATATAGGGTAGTACCATCATTACAAAATCCCCAACCTTCTTTACTCTGACCGTATTGAAAACTGCTTTTTTTCTCTAAGGTTTCGGGATCATAAACAAAACCAATTCCCGCTTGCCAGGTTAATGCATATAGTTGATTATTCATAATAGTAATGCCTTCACCAAAATGATTTGCAGCTAAATCAACCTTATTCGTTACAGCTCCGCTTTTCACTTCAACTTTTCTAATAGAAGATTCTCCGCGTTTTCCTGTGCTTTCATATAAGGTGTCCCCTTTAAATTCCAAGCCCTGAGTAAAGGCTTTAATGTCATGAGGATATTCATTAATGATCTTATATCCATATACTTTCGGTTTTATATCAGAAAAAATACTAATTGGTAGTCTTACCAATTCCACAGTATCATCATGATGAACAGAAAATACAATAGTGTGTTTTCCTAAAGAGGCATTTGCTAGTGAAAGCTCGAATTCGCCAGCGGTTGTTTGTTGCTCATTAGTATCGCCTTCAATTTTATAGCTGATAGAATCTACTTCAATAGCATTTTTATTAAGGAGTTTAAAGTTCAAAACATCGCTAGAATTAAGACGTTTCTTTTTGGTGAGTAGTTGAATGTTGAAGTTAGATGCATTCGCATTTTTACCGCCATTACACGACAAAAACAAACCAATAAACAACAGTACGCTACCTATTTTGAAAAATTTCATTCCCTGATTTTAATTTTGAGCAATTTATTCATTTTAAGTGTTAAAAATGTAATTGCAAAGGCTTTTTTAAATTGAAGTATCGATACTTTTTTTGAATTTTTATTAGTCAAATCACACATATTAAAATGAATTGCTATCGGACTATTAAAAAAATCATTTTAGAGGTATGAAACATTGGTCAGGTATTAAAATATAGTATCTTTGCGCCGGGCAAGTCCTACACAACCAGCTCCTGTTGAATCCCCCAGGGTGGGAACACAGCAAGGGTAGACGGTCGTAGCGGTGTGATGTAGGTCGCTTGCCTTTTTTTTGTGCCCTATTTTTAGGTTATGGTTGCCTTATTTTTACTTTTCTTTGCAACCTAAATACATTTCAGTTTTATGTCTAAAGTTGTATTAATAACCGGAGCATCATCGGGAATTGGTAAAAGTATTGGCTTGTTTTTAAAGGAAAAAGGTTTTATCATTTACGGTACTAGCCGAAATCCTGATAAGGTAACGGATTCAGGTGGGCTTAAACTACTTACACTAGATGTAACGAATGAAGATAGTATAGTAAAAGTGGTTGCTACTGTAATTACTGAGCAAGGTAAACTAGACGTTTTAGTAAATAATGCGGGAGTAGGTATAACAGGACCCATTGAAGAAACACCAACTGAGGAAATGCAAAATGCCTTTAATACCAATTTCTATGGCCCAATAAACGTTATGAAAGCGGTTTTACCCCAAATGCGAAAACAGGGTAGTGGACTCATTATTAATATTACTTCGATAGCGGGATATATGGGGTTACCGTTCCGCGGAGTTTATTCAGCAACCAAAGGCGCTTTGGAATTAGTGACAGAAGCAATGCGTATGGAAACCAAAGCTTTCGGAATTCAAATTACAAATTTGGCACCAGGAGATTTTGCGACCAATATCGCATCGGGACGCTATCATACTCCAGTGTATGATGACTCTCCGTATAAAGAAACTTATGGAATGTCTTTAAAGGAAATGGATGCTCACGTTGATGAAGGTGGAGATCCGGATGAAGTGGCAAAACAGATTTTCAAAATAATCAACACCAAGAAACCGAAGATACATTATAAAGTAGGGGCTTTTATGCAGAAATTCTCCATCGTACTAAAAAGAGTTTTGCCAGACAAGATGTATGAGAAATTGTTGGTAAACCATTACAAACTGTAAATAAAAAGCTGTTTTTAGGTGATTGAAATTGGTTGTATCTGATTACTTTTGCAGGATTAGAACATAACTCTAACAATAAGCACAACAACTATGAAATTTTTTATCGATACCGCTAATCTTGATCAAATAAAAGAGGCTCAAGCACTAGGTATTTTAGATGGGGTAACTACCAATCCGTCGCTAATGGCGAAAGAAGGCATTACGGGACAAGACAACATTATTAATCACTATAAAGCGATTTGCGAAATTGTTGATGGTGATGTTTCTGCTGAAGTAATTTCTACAGATTACGATGGGATTATAAAAGAAGGTGAAGCACTTGCTGCTTTGCATTCACAAATTGTGGTCAAAGTTCCTATGATTAAGGAAGGTGTAAAGGCGATAAAATATTTTAGCGATAAAGGGATTAGAACCAATTGTACGCTCATTTTTTCAGCTGGGCAGGCTTTGTTAGCTGCGAAAGCCGGAGCAACCTATGTTTCACCATTTATTGGTCGACTAGATGATATATCGACAGATGGTTTAAACCTGATCGCGGAGATACGTTTAATCTTTGATAACTACGCTTTCGAAACTGAGATTTTAGCGGCATCTGTACGTCACACCATGCATGTAATTGACTGTGCTAAAATTGGTGCCGATGTGATGACTGGTCCACTTTCATCAATCGAAGGTTTATTAAAACACCCGCTTACTGATATTGGTTTAGAAAAGTTTTTAGCTGATTACAAGAAAGGAAACGCTTAGGTTTTCTTCTAAGATAAAACTCAAAACCTTGACTATATAGTCAAGGTTTTTTTTTGGTAGGATCTCTTTCGCAAAAAGAAGTTCTGTACTTACAACCCAAGCCCTATTTTCCTGTCAATTTGGACTATTTTATTTTTTAGTGCCTGATAGGTGATTTTTAAATGAAGAGGTTGATCAACGTGACGAAGTGAAAACTGCGTGAAATTGGTGTATTTGCCAAGTTTAATTTCGCGAATAACTTTATCATTGTCATCAAGGACTTCTATCTTATTAAGATCGGCATTGAGATCTTGGTTAGAGAAGGAAATATCGATCAATTCCCCTTTGACACTATCCCTACGTTTACGTTTTGTAAGTTTAGTTGATTTGCCAAGCCATTCTATAGCGTCTATGTCTTCAAATAGGATATTCTTTAAAATCTTACTTTTTATTGGTTCTTGAGTAAGTACCTTGTAAACGATAGTGGCTTTTATATGAATTCGGTTTGCTTTTTTATGTGGTAGGGTATTACTAATCAGTGATACAGCAAACCCATACTTCGTAACTTGAGAATCTTTAAAATCAATTGTATTTGGATACTCGTTAGATACTTTTTTTAGATCAGTTCTTCTATTGTCTTTAAAGACACTAACATGGCTTAAACTTTCATCGATTCCAACAATTTGTACACTGTCGTTCACTAAAAAAACAAGGTTTATTTTAGGCTGAGTTCTCATTTCCTTGGCAGTATTTGCATATAAGTGTATTGCTGCTAACTCTGCCTTTTGTGCATAGGCTATTGAAAAAATCATCAACATAAGCAATGTAAGAATACGTTCTATACTTTTCATTTTAACCCGAATTAGTGCTTAATTTCTGGTGATAAAAAAAAGAATTTACAATCTGATGGTAAAGAAGTCATAGCGGTATGTTCCTTATTTTTCCATTGCTCCTTACCCGTACGTAAAGTATTTATCTTACCCGAAACTTTAACCTTAATAATATTCCATCCTTGTTTGAAATGTAAATTATGGGTTATTTTTCCTGCATCATTGGGATTAGCAGTCTCCATACTTTTTGTACCCGTAATACTGTTTGTTTCACTAACATATACCCAAAAGGCTGTATAACCATCACCTGGTTTTCCATAGCCAAATGGGGAATTTAGATTTACCACCGGTACTACATCATTGCCCAGACTTAATGTGCCAAGCCTTTTTTCTCCTTGAAAAATATCCATAGTAAATCGGGTTGAAAAATATCCTGTATTAGGATTTGAATATGTCAACCATTCATCTTTGGTCAATACCATTTCGGTTTCATGTTGATGTTGGTTCATTGTTCTTAAAGTAAAAGTATCTATTGCTGGAAGCTTAATATTCACAGTACCGTCACTGGAGATAGTACCCATTTTTAATTCTTCCCATTTCATTTCTTTATTGCGATATCGTGATCTTATTTCAACATTACCAAACGACCAGTTTTCAAATTTTCCTGCCGTATCACTAGCAATTCTATTACGCCAGTAATATTCGTTCATACCCTTTTCTCGAGAAATTTTGTTTTTAGCAGCTAAAGCCTTTTTTTCTTCTTCTTTTTGCTGTTTTCTTCTAAGATTCTCTTCTCTACCTTTTTCTAGAACGGATTTTGGAATCATATCCATTGCATTTTTTGCGCGTTCCATAGCTTCTTTATATTGTGGTAAATTCTTAATACTATCAAGCATACGCTTTGCCTTTTCTATTTGCTCCTGTTGTTCTTGGGTTTGCGAATGCACTTGACCCGTAAACAAAAAAAAGATCGCTATTACTAATATTTTAGCCTTCATAATTTCTAAGGATTTTAATTAAAGATGTTGTTTAATCCTTAGTAGGTTTAAAGGTTTAAAAGGTTAACATTTTGTTCTATTAATTTGGGGTTCGTTCAATAAAAAAGAGCCTTGATAAAAGGCTCTTTTTTATTGTGCAGATTATATTAATTATGGATTAATACCTTGTTTAGGAGTCAATACTTTGCTAGAGGACGAGCCTAAGTAAATAAAGATCACTCCCGTACGATATCGGCTGCTACCTGGCTTTTCTTTTGGAATTCCTACGGCAAGATCCATTTTGCCATCACCGTTAAAGTCTCCGGAAATAAGCGTATCTCCAAAACGATCTCCGGCCTCATCTTTACCAATGCCTACTTGCCCCTTCATGTTTTTCCATGCATTAACCGATGATCCGCCTTTGTATAAAAGAACATTACCACTGGCTTTGGCATTTGCAATTGTTTTACCAGGTACTCCAACGGCGATATCATCTTTACCATCGCCATTAAAGTCGCCACTTGCTAAAGCATGACCAGCTCGATCATTTAGTTGATTACTGTCTAGCCCTTTCTGACCTCCAAAACCTCTCCAAGGAATTGGTCCTGAGTTGGTTCCTTTATAGATTAGAACATCTCCTGATTTCGGACTTCTTCCTGGTGCTTCACCTGGCGCGCCTACTGCTAGATCTTCTTTACCATCACCATTATAATCGCCTGTAGATAAGGAGTAGCCTACCAAGTCACCTGCTTCATTTTTTCCTAGTCCTTTTTGACCATCTAGCCCTTTCCAAGGGTTTAAGCCAGCGCCACTTCCTTTATAGATAAGCACGTCACCAGATTTTGGGCTGGAACCGGGAGCTTCTCCTAAACTGCTAACCGCAAGATCATCTTTTCCGTCTCCATTAAAGTCTCCTGCAGCTAATGCATGTCCGAATAAGTCACCATTTTCATTTTTACCTAGTCCCTTTTGTCCTCCGAATGCTTTCCAAAAGACCAATCCTCTTGAAGTACCTTTATAGGTAGCAACATCTCCAGATCTGGGATTATTTCCTGGAGCTTCTCCTGGAACGCCTATTGCAAGGTCATCTCTTCCATCACCGTTAAAGTCTCCTGCAGCAAGTGCAAAGCCAAATTTATCGCCCTCTTCATGTTTGCCATAGTCTTTTTGACCGAGCCCTTTCCAAGCAACCATTTTACTTTCTGTTCCTTTAAATATCATGACATAGCCAGCCTTAGGATTTCTTCCTGGCCGTTCAAATGGAATGCCCACCGCCAAATCATCAAAACCATCTTTATTAAAATCTCCTGCTGCTAGCGAATAACCAAAACGATCGCCATTTTCGTTTGCGCCTAGGAAAGTTTGATCAATGGTATGCCAATATTTTAGCTTACCACTTCGGTCACCTTTATATAGGAATACTCGCCCCTTACTTCCTTCGCTAGTTGAAGAACCAACAGCCAGATCATCTAAGCCATCATTATTGAAATCACCTACTGCAAAACTACTTCCGAAATTTGAAATTTCTCTTTTTGGCGGACCATATAAATAACGTACACCTACGATATCATCTTTTGTCAATTTGCCTTTGTTATTCCAGTCTGTACTGCAGTAATTCATAACGGATTCGGCATCATAAGTTGTGACTTTCCAATCTCCAGAAGTACCTTGTTTTTGATCACTGCAAAGTTTGTCAGGGACATCATTTCTATTTTGCTCATGCGCAAAACTTAGAGCATGACCAAATTCATGAACTGCAATCGCTTTGATGCAGTATTCGCGACTTGTTTTACAATCTTTACCCCAATTATTGAATGAGAAATTTAAGCTCATTCCATTTTTTTTGTTTCTTAATGATGTACCAAGTCCCTTGACATGAGGACTATTTTTGCTATCCTGAATAATAATACGTATTCCTTCTCCTGAGCTAGAACAGTTTCCCCAACCTACAAATTTTACATTGCTTTGTTTTTCCCAAGTATCTTTTACAGCGGCTTTTACCCAATCTCGTTCCTTCTTATTACTTGCTGTTGCATTCTCCCAACAAACTTTGATCACCCTACTAGACCAAATTTTTGATTCTTGCGTTACTAGTTGTTGTTGAATGGTAACTGTCTCGCCCTCTTGTGCTTTACTTAAGAATGGAAATAACATAAGACAGCCCCAAATTAATAGTTTTTGTGTTTTCATAGTTTCTAGATTTTTAATTTAGTATTTCGTGTATATCTTCTTTGATTCGTTCTCGGTTAACACCATGATAAAAGTGCTTGTAATTAGCTCGGATAAAATGAGGACCAATTACTTTAAAGGAAGTAGATCCAATATCAGATGTATGACCATACGGTAAGTCAACATAGTTGCCTGTAATGTTAAGTCCGTTTCGTTCTCCAATAAATAAAGTGGCGAATTGTGGTCTGGAATGTGATGTTTTCCTACCACCAACAGTATATGTAATTAGTTGTTTGCCAGAATCTAAAATATATTCCTGACCAACATTTTGAATTTTCCACCGTCCTGTTAGGTTATTTAATGTATTACCTCGATACCAAGCTCTGTTGTCTATAGGTAATTTCGCTGGGAGTGTAGCGATACGTCGTAGGCTTTTGAAGTTAAACTGATTACTGGCGGAAGTCTCAAGTGTTAACATTTGTGTGCTGCCACTACCGCTAATTTTAAAGGTAAGGTCTCCACTTCCTTTTGCTTTACCCTTTGGAATGTAGTGGTATTTAACTTCTAGTCTATTTCCAGATACCTGACCGATCCATACGGAACTGAATCTGCGATCATAACGATCGGCTAAGGCATATACTTGATTTCCAATTTGTCTGATACTTACTATAGAACCATCATCAGCTTTGAAAAACTTTTGTAATTGTACCTTACCCGTTGCAAGGTTTGTTTGTAAATCTACCTTGGTTGGTATTGAAATTAGCCGCCCCTTTGATATCTGTTGCGCATGACTGCTTACTACAAAGCAAAGGACGCTTATAAATGTCACTATCGTTTTCATAATTTCTAAGGATTTTAATTAAACATGTTGTTCAATCCTTAGTGAGAAGAAAAGTCTAAAAGGTTAACATACCATGGAAAATCTAGAGAGTTTAGGAAATAAAAAAGAGCCCGAAAAGGCTCTTGTAAAATATCACTGATACTATTAAAATATTATTTCCGACTTACAATAGCACGATCGGCAGTAAGTTCGAATAATTGTCGTTCAAAATTGGCATCAAACAGATTAGCAAAAGCATTTACAATCTGCCCTTTACCATCAACAATAATCGTTTTATGAATACGAGGAATTATTAATTTTTCGCGCATTTCACTGTAGTTCTTGGATCTGAATTGTGTCTTCTTGTCAAATGAAGTTGTAGCTAGTGTTTGCAACCATTTTTCGTGATCACTGTTTATATTAATTCCCACAAATTGAAGATGTGGAAATCTATTTTGATATTTATTAATCTTTCTATTTAAACTACGTAAATGTCGTTTGCTATATATAGACCAGAAGTAATAAATGGTACCATCATCATTTGGGCCAACATCAAAAATGGCAAGGTCTTTGCCATTTGCGTCTACTAAGGCTACTGGGGGTAATGGCTTCCCTTTTTGTACGTTTTGAATATTGTGGTATAAATCGTCTATTTCCCGATCGTACTGCGGATTAGTTGAATACTTAAAGAACATAGTTAAAAACTTCTCGTCATTAACATGCTCATGATTATCGAAGAGATAGGAGGTAGCTGTATGTCTTAAAAGTATATTCTTAACCTTATCTTCCTTTACAACACTATCAATTAATTGCATTTTATGCGTATTGTAGTGCAATGACTTTCGCAAAGCGCCTTGATCGCATACTTTCTTACAGGTTGAATAGGTTGAATTATTTACATAGGATTTTAAATAATTAATATACTCTCTGTAGTGTCCTAAGACCTCACTATTGAAATTGACATTGTTTCTAAAAGAATAAAAACTAGCGGGAATTTGAGCCACTTTACCTTTTCCAAAGCGGTTCTTGTGTGTGAATGGATATAATTCTTTTGTTTCGTAATGTGGGTAATTAATAGTCGCTAACAATAGCTCTTTGGCGTTATCTGAAATTTCATTTTCAAGTGAGAATTTTTCAAATTTCGTAAGCTTTAATTCTTGCATAGAGTCCACTGCCGTGGTAAAATCTTCTGGAGCTCTTTTATATAGGCTGTAAGTAAAATCTTCTTCGCTTTCATGAGTCAGGTACATATCAACCAAAAAGTTGTTTTTTTCGCCCCCTTTTCCTGAAAAAACAAGCGATTCATCGAACTCAAAAGTATTCAAGCGAATAAGAATACTATCATTTGGTTCAACATGAACATATTGATACTCCGGACTGTGATAGAAATGATATATACCAGGTACGACTGAATCAATTTCAACTAAAAACCGATTGTTCTTATCCAATTGGATAGTGTCGATTAATACATTCTCTTTAAAAAGTAATAAAAAGTCCTCGTTAGGGTTAACAATTTGCCCACCAAAATAGGCGACATCGTTTTTCTGGTCGGTAGAGTTACCGCAAGAGATTAGTAAAGGAATAAGAATAAAAAAGTATAAGTGCTTCATATGCAATTGCTTAGCTGAAAGCATGGCGATATACTGTAATGTTTCAAACAAATCTAATTAACCACTTTAAACACCGCTGTTAATAGGCTGTTAAACTTCTTTCGGAAAAGTTAAGATAAACATGGCTTTAAACTTGATTTTAAATACTTTTGCATTCTGAAAAAAGTACGAAAGAAAAACTATGTTATCAGTTTCAAATTTATCAGTCCAATTTGGCAAGCGTGTATTATTCGATGAGGTGAATACAACCTTTAATCAAGGAAATTGCTACGGAATTATCGGAGCGAATGGTGCAGGGAAATCAACATTCTTAAAAATCCTTTCTGGTAAGCAAGATCCTACTTCTGGGCATGTGCACTTAGAACCTGGAAAACGAATGTCTGTTCTTGAACAAAACCATTATGCTTATGACGAGTTTAATGTTTTGGAAACGGTGATCATGGGTAACAAGCCCCTGTATAAAATCAAAAAAGAGATCGATGCTTTATATGCCGATTATTCTGATGAGAATGCCGAGAAGATAGGAGAGTTACAAGTTCAGTTTGAAGAAATGAACGGTTGGAATGCCGATAGTGATGCAGCAGCTATGTTATCAAATTTGGGTATTAAAGAAGAGCTACATTATACATCTATGGCTGATCTTGATGGTAAACAGCGTGTTCGTGTTTTAATTGCCCAAGCGTTATTCGGTAATCCAGATGTATTAATCATGGATGAGCCTACCAACGATTTAGATTATGAAACGATTGCTTGGTTAGAAAATTTCTTAGCGAATTACAACAACTGCGTAATTGTAGTAAGTCACGACCGTCACTTTTTAGATGCGGTTTGTACGCACATATCTGATATCGATTTTGGAAAGATCAATCACTTTTCAGGAAATTACACTTTCTGGTATGAGTCTTCTCAGCTTGCAGCTAGACAACGAGCACAACAAAACAAAAAGGCGGAGGATAAGAAGAAGGAATTAGAAGAATTTATCCGTCGATTTTCTGCGAATGTTGCCAAATCAAAGCAAGCGACTAGTAGAAAGAAAATGATCGAAAAACTAAATGTTTCTGAGATCAAACCGTCGAGTCGCCGTTATCCCGCAATTATTTTTGAAAGAGATAGAGAAGCAGGGGATCAAATTTTAAATATTGAAGGATTAAGCGCATCGCTTGATGGAGATACATTATTTAATAATGTAGATATCAATCTATCAAAAGGGGATAAGGTTGTTGTATTCTCTAAAGATAGTCGAGCAACGACGGCCTTTTATCAGATAATTAATGGAAAACAAAAAGCTGATGCTGGCGAATACAAATGGGGAGTGACCACTACCCAATCGTATTTGCCGCTTGACAATTCTGAGTACTTTGACAACAATTTAACCTTGATCGATTGGCTACGTCAGTGGGCAACGACGGAAGAAGAACGTGAGGAAGTTCATATTCGTGGATTTTTAGGAAAGATGATCTTTAGTGGTGAAGAGGCGTTTAAAACCAGTAATGTATTATCGGGTGGAGAAAAAGTACGTTGTATGTTATCTAAAATGATGATGGTACGAGCTAACGTATTAATGTTAGATGAACCTACGAATCATTTGGATCTTGAGTCAATTACCGCCTTCAATAACTCTTTAAAGAATTTCAAAGGAACGGTTTTGTTTACGACACATGATCATGAGTTTGCACAAACGGTAGCAAGTCGAGTTATCGAATTAACTCCAAATGGTGTAATTGATCGTTACACTACTTTTGATGAGTATATGAGTGATAAAAAGATTAAGGAATTGAGAGATAAGATGTATGCAGTGACAGCATAAAACCCTCAAATAAAATAGGTTAAAAACCCCGCTAAAGCGGGGTTTTTTATTGAATCTGGTTTGGATATTTATTGGTATGATAGTTGAAAATTAATGTTATTCATAATTTTTAGCTCATAAAATAAGAAAAGTGAATTTTTTTAAGAAAATTTAACTAAATTCCGAATTGAATTTTAACAAACTAAAACTAAACCAAATGAAAAAAACTACCCTGTCGGTATTGACCGCTGTATTGTTGTTATTTGCCTCATGTACCTATGAAGAGGTGAACGATCAAACTTCCCCCGAAGCCATTGATGTTGTAGATCAGGATAAGCCGTTAAGCATCGACCAGATTAATAGTGCGATTCAAGAAAAGTTAGATAGTAAAGGCAGTTTTGACTGGACCGAAGCAAGTGATCATTTATTATGGAGTGCTACACAGCACAGTAATAATTTACTGACTGTAGGCTATGGTGAAAATGGAGAAAGTTTTAGTACTGCTAAAGGACAGGCTTTAGAAAATATTAAGTCGGAAATATTGAATACCATTTTAAGAACATCGACTTCAAAATCAACTGAAGATATTTTAATTTATGACGATGAGATTTTAAATTATATCGATGTTACCGTTACTACATTAGAAAGTATTACAGCCTTAAGACAAAATGAGCAAATCCGATATTTAGAGCCAGAAGGATATCGCTTTTTTACGCTTGCACAGAATCCTGAAACAGGGCGCTCTTCGGCTGGCTGTAGCCAAAGTAATGTCAATATACCTTCTGCAGACTATGGAACCAATGCCAATGGAGCAAAAATACCATGGAACTACTATGACCATAAGATAGATCAAGCTTGGGCTTATAGTACTGGACGTGGCATCGGAGTTGGTGTTATTGATACTGGTTTATCACCAAATCAGCCATTGTTAGGATCTCGTTTTGATGACTTTTATAGTGGTCGTTATGTCCAAAAATATGGGACTTATGTCGACTCATTTTGGTGGTGGTCTACAAAGACTGATGGCCCGAATGATCGCTGCGGTCATGGTACAAGTGCTAGTGCAGCTATTGCAGCACCAAATAACAATACTGGTGATTTCCTTGGTGTTGCTTATGAGAGCAACCTAATATCATATAGAGGTACAAGTGATGTAGTATTAGAAGGATATCACGAACGCAAAGGAGTAGCGAATGCACTTAAAGCATTGGGTAACAGATCAGATGTTAAGATTATTTCAATGTCTATTGGTTATCCATGGTCAATTGGCAGAATTAAGGATGCCTTGCGTTATGCGCATTCTCGAGGAAAAATGATCTTTGCTGCCGGAGGAACATCAACAAATTTCACGAACTGGTATGGCGTTATTTTTCCAGCCACAATGAGTGAAACGGTAGCTGTAACTGGAGTGGAAGAAAGAGCGCAATACGACCGATGTGATATTTGTCATGATGGTAGTAAAATCGACTTTACCATCATAATGGAACGCAGTAACAACAATCACCAACCAGTAGTCGGGTTTAATAATGGTGAATCAAGTAGTTTCGGCGGATCATCAACTGCAACCGCTACAACAGCTGGAATTGCGGCATTGGTGTGGGCCAAAAACCCATCGTGGAATAGAGGACAGGTGCTTCAGCGTTTAAAGGAATCAGGAGATTTCTATCCGAATAGAAGCAGTCGTTATGGTTATGGTAATATTGATGCTTTAAAAGCTGTTAGAGGATTTTAATAACACTTATCACCCTGAATTCATTTCAGGACCTCATCAAATAGGTTATTAATAACTAAAATAAAAAGTCCGACTGATTGAAAATTAGTCGGACTTTTCTATATCAATTTGTAATGAAATTTCTAAAACTCTGAGCTAATCTCCTGTACAACAGGCACCGCCTTATCCAACTCATCTTTATGCACAAAAATTTGTTGCATTGCAGCTGGAGCAGCAAATGCGGCAAGTCTTGCAGATTCTCCTTCATCTTTTACAACCGCAGAAATACCAATTTCTTCTAATCGGCTTAAAATTGATTGTACTTGGGCAAAATTCCCAGTATAAACACGGGTATAATTAGAATCTGTCATAAATAATATATTAAAAATTAGCTCTATCGTACTTACTGTTCCAAATTAGTGTATTAAAACTCTTTCCTAACGCAAAACCGTAAAAAAGTACTACACCTACTACCGATTTTAACATGAATAAAAATAGCATCAGAAATTCGGTATTTGACGCACCATTTTTAGAGAAAATCCCAGTAGGAATTATACTTGTTAGTAGGTAACTAACCAAAATCATTACAAACATTAGGTTAGGAAATGATTTAAAAGGCATCATCAATAACTTCCTGAGTGGATGCAAATCATTACCCCATTTATGAATAAGATAGAAATAACCGTTACCTATTGGGGTAAATAACAAAGGATCATCCGCCTTTTCCAACTTAAATAATTTCGACGGTGCGATAATCTTAAAAGAATCAATCTCAATATTATGAGATTTTTCAAGCGCTTTAATTTCGCTAATGGCTCTTTGAGGAATTTTTGACTTGAAATATTTTGAATCTAAAAACCGAAGACGATAATCAATACAAATTTTCTTTATCTGAGCGATATGATAAATGCGATTGCTGTCGAGTAGTTCAAAATCAAAATTGTTGTAGGGCATTGAAGGGGCGCCTTTGATCGCTTTTTCAATTCGTTCTTCCTTCGATGCTTCTTTCTCCAAAACGGCATATACCTGAGAAAGAATATCAACGTCTTTTAAATCACGTTTGCGAGCCCTAGAAAGGGCATTTTCGATATTCGTTTTTTTAAGGAGCATTTTCTTTTTCTTTAGCTCCTCTAAGATAGTGCTTTACGAAATGTCAACCAAACTAAAAATCGCCAGAGCTATTATTGTTATAGCGATTTTTTAATATTATTAGTGTGATAGAATAGTTATCGCAATTGCGCTTCCAGTTGTTTTTCAAAATTCTGCTGCAGTTTGCCCATGATCTTATCGATCTGCTTATCGGTCAAAGTCTTGTTCTCGTCTTGTAATGTGAAACTTACTGCGTACGACTTTTTACCTTTAGGAAGCTTTTTTCCTTCATATACATCGAATAAACCAACTTTTTTAAGAAGCTTGCGTTCCGTTTTTAATGCGATGTCGTATACTTCCTTAAAGCTCACTTGCTGATCGAGTAGCAAAGCAAAATCACGTCGCACTTCAGGATATTTAGGGATATCGGTGAACATAATTTTGTTGTTCTTAAGCATTTTTATAACCGATTGCCAGTCAATATTTGCATAAAAGACTTCCTGCTCAATCCCAAAATGACTCAGAATTGATTTTTTAACTACTCCCAACGAGGCAACTTCTTTATTATTAACAATTAGTGAAATCCCTTCGCTAAAAACGTCAGAGGTCGCTGGATTTTCGTCAATATTCTGAACTCCTAGCCTATGTAAAAGAGCGATAACAGTACCTTTTAATTGAAAGAAATCACCTTTTTTAGTTGAAGTTGTCCAACTTTCGGCATTTTTATTTCCAGAAATGAAAATGGAAAGACACTTTTTCTCAACCCGTTTTTCATTACTATAATGATAGGTCTTTCCAAATTCGAATAACTTAAGATCTGACCGTCTTCGGTTAATATTATGAATTACGGTTTCAAGTCCGGAAAACAATAACGATTGCCTTAATACCGATAGATCATTACTTAACGGGTTCAGCATACTAATATTTTCTTCTTCCTTCAAATCATTAGAAAGATTAACGTAGCTCGGTGATGTAAGTGAATTAGAAAGAATCTCATAAAATCCTTGTCCTGCAAGTTGATTACCTGCAACATTTTGAACTCTATGATCATCTAATTTATCAACATGGGCTACCGACGCGTTGATCTTAGTGCCAAATGAAATATTGTTGTAACCGTAAACACGTAAAATCTCTTCAATTACATCTGCTTCGCGAACAACATCAACACGATAAGCCGGAATGGTAAGTCCGATTCCACTTTCGGTAACGTTGTTTACCTTAATATCTAAAGACATTAAAATATTCTTGATCTTTTCTTTAGGAATCTCCTCACCGATAAGCTTCGCTGTATTCTCAAAAGACAAAAATACCTGATGATCTTCTATCTTATTCGGATAGATATCCACTAAATCACTGGTAATTTCACCACCAGCTAATTCCATAATCAAGTTGGCTGCGCGTTTAAGAGCGTAGTCCGTTATATTAGGATCAATACCACGCTCGAATCGGAACGAAGCATCCGTACTAAGACCATGTCTTTTTGCACTTTTTCTTATAGAAACTGGATTAAAATAGGCACTTTCAAGGAAAATACTAGTAGTATTCTCAGTAACTCCTGATTTTATTCCGCCAAAAACACCGGCGATACACATTGGCTTTTCAGCATCACAAATCATTAAGTCGTCTTTATCGAGTGTGCGCTCTACTTCATCTAGTGTAGTAAATTTTGTTCCTGCTGGAACAGTTTTGACAATAACTTTATTGCCTTTTATTTTAACAGCATCAAAAGCATGTAGTGGTTGTCCTAAATCATGAAGCACATAATTTGTAACGTCTACAACATTATTTATTGGACTCAAACCTATTGATTTCAATCGATTTTTAAGCCAATCGGGTGATTCTTTTACTTCAATTCCAGAAATTGTAACCCCACAATAACGAGGTGCTAACTCTTTATCCTCAACTACAACGTCCATCTTTAGGCTTCTATTCTCAACATGAAAACTGCTTACAGATGGAGTGATAATCTGAGCCATGACATCGTGCTGCTGCAACCCTGCTTTTAAGTCTCTAGCAACACCCCAATGACTCATTGCATCAGCACGGTTTGGTGTAAGACCAATTTCAAAAACAACATCGTTTTCAACATCAAAAACCTCAATCGCAGGAGTCCCAGGTATTAAACCTTCGTCTAACACCATGATGCCATCGTGACCCTTACCAAGCCCTAGTTCGTCTTCAGCACATATCATACCTTGGCTCTCTTCTCCCCGTATCTTACCTTTTTTAATGGTCCATGCTTCTCCTTTATCATCATAAAGCGTGGTTCCAATAGTGGCTACAGGGACCTTTTGGCCTTGGGCAACATTGGGAGCCCCACAAACTATTTGCAAGGGCTGTTCAGTTCCTATATCAACGGTAGTCAATTTAAGTCTATCGGCATTTGGGTGCTGTTCGCAGCTAAGAACATGACCTACTACAATACCTTTTAACCCACCTTTTACTGACTCAAACTCTTCAATACCCTCTATTTCGAGACCAAGATCAGTAAGCAATTCACCGGTTTTTTCAGCATTCCATCCGATTTTTATAAATTGACTGAGCCAGTTATATGAGATTTTCATTGATGTATGATAATTTTAAAGATGCCAAAGATACTATAATGCTAATTGCTGTCAAACCTGATTTGACAATCATTTAATATCTTTGATTTAGAATAATTTATTAATAATTATAAACCAAAATGCGATGAAGATTATTTCAAAATTGTTAGTAATTCTTCTTGTTTTTTCCTTGACTTCATGTGTCGACAAGAAAAAAGAGGAAGCAGAAGTGAAAGCTGCAGTTGAAAAGGTTGATTCTTTAGAGTCAGAAGTTCAGAAGCTTGGAAAAGAAATTGACACTAAAACCAAAGAGCTAGAAGATAGTCTTCAAGAGCTTGATAGTATTTAATTTTAAAAACAAAAATCAAGATGAAAAAATTCAGATATGTAATGATTTTGTGTGCGCTATTTGCTTTTTTAGGAACAAGCGTGACCATGGCCCAAGGAAAAGCTAAAGGCAAAGAAAAGAAGGAAATGGCTCAGGATAAGATTAAAAAGGCCAAGAAGGAAGGCAAAGGCAAGGCTTCTGACGCTAAAAACAAGTCCAAGGAGATCAAGGAAAAGGGTAAAGAGATGCAGGAGAAAGGGAAGGAAATGAAGGAAAAAGGCAAAGATAAAGTCAAAAAAATTAAAAAGGAAGGAGAAGATGCAGTTGATGATGTCAAGGAAAAAGTTGAAAAAGTAAAAGAGGATAAAATTAGTGACGGAAATGCCTACGGAAAAAACAAAAATGGATTAAGTGGTCGGGAGTTTGGTCAGGCCAGAGCTGCTGAAGCAAAACAGAAAATAAAAGAGCAGGAGGAAGAAATCATGCGTAGTGAAGAAACAGTCAGAAACGGAAGAGAAAAGATTCAGAAAGCAAAAGAAAGGCTTGAAAAAATAAAAACAGAAAAATCTGAGGATGTAGAAGAAATCACTAAAAAAGAAGAAAAAATAACCAAGGCTGAAGAAAAAATGAATGAGTTGGATGCCATTATTAAAAAGGGAAAAGAGCGCTTGAAAAAACAGAAAGAAGTTTTGGAAGGGGTCTTACCAAAAAAAGAATAATTAGTACCTCATGATTAATTATAAAAAGCATTCTTTGGAATGCTTTTTTTTGTAAGTTTTTTGTTGTTTTTTCGATTTAACTGAAAATCTTTAACATGGTTCGATCTTTATTAGCATTTTTTATCTTCTTTTTAGCTGTTTCTTGCAAGGAAACAAAAACTGAATACTCCCTTGAAAAAGGGACATGGCGGGCTGCTTTAGAAGTTCAAGATGATGAAATTTTGCCATTTATTTTTGAAGTAAATGACAACGGAACACTTACCATATTTAATGCAGAAGAACACATAGAAGTTGACGAAATAGAGATCGATGGCGACTCTATTATTATAAAAGCACCAGTTTTTGAAGGATACCTAGCTGGAAAATTTGTTGATAACAAGACAATTAAAGGTGATTTTATCAAAGAAAGCCTTGATCGCATTGTTCCTTTTACGCTAACCCATGGAAATAACGAGCGTTTTAAAATAGCGGAGAAGACTAGTAATAGTATTAGCGGGAATTGGGAAACCGTTTTTAGTCCGAATATTGAAGAAGACCGATACATTGCTAAAGGCATGTTTAGGCAAAATGAAAATGGGATAGTTACAGGAACATTTAGAACCACCACCGGCGACTATCGTTATTTAGAAGGGGTTTTAGATGGAAGTGAATTGAGTCTATCGGCCTTTGATGGTGGACATGCATTTTTATTTAAAGCCACAGTAACTGATAGTACCATGAATGGGGTTTTCTACTCCGGAAATCATTTTAAAGAGCCTTTTGTAGCTAAGAGAAATGAGAATTACGAGTTGCCTAGCGATTATTCATTAACCTATTTAAAAGAAGGTTATGATAAATTTGAGTTTAGTTTTCCAGATATAGACGGAAATATGATTTCATTGTCTGATGATAGATTTAAAGATAAAGTTATTTTAGTTCAAATTTTGGGCTCTTGGTGCCCTAATTGTTTAGATGAAACCAAGTTTTACGCTCCTTTTTATAAAGCCAATAAAAACAGAGGCCTTGAAATTGTAGGTTTGAATTTTGAGTATGCGAAAACAGAGGAAAAAGCATACAAAAGCATGAATCGTTTAGCTGAAAAAATCGATGTTACATATCCGTTGCTGTTGGCACAATATGGTACGTCGGATAAAAAAACAGCAGCAGAGAAATTACCGATGTTAAATCATATTATATCATATCCCACAACAATCTACATCGATAAAAAGGGGAATGTTCGTAAAATTCATACTGGATACAATGGGCCTGCAACTGGTGAAAAGCATCTTGAGTTCAAGAAGGAGTTTACGGAGTTTATTGATGTTCTTCTAGCCGAATAAAACAATAGAATAGTATCCAATGTCACTTCGAGCGTTTTTTCAGAGGAACGAAAGAAAAAATGTATCAAGAAGCTTTTGCGAGCCAATCTTTACGGATTTGTAATACGAAGTGTCACAAAGAATCACTAAGACTCACAAAGAGTTGGGTTCGAGATTGTATAAACTCACTACTAAAAAGAAAACCTGCAAGGTTTCAAAAGCCTTACAGGTTATATATGTCTAACAGCGAAACGATCTAATATCTAGAAGCGATAGCGGTCTAATCTCTAATTATTCAGCATAACAGGCATTACCAGCATGGTAATCTGCTCACCTTCATCTAAACCGTCAATAGGGGTTAAGATTCCTGCTCGGTTTGGCAATGACATTTCTAATTGAACGTCATTAGCATTTAGATTATTCAGCATTTCAATTAAGAAACGGGAGTTGAATCCGATTTGAATATCGTCACCTTGGTAATCGCAATTCAAGCGCTCTTCAGCCTTGTTGCTGTAGTCAATATCTTCGGCAGAGATATTTAACTCAGCACCTGCTATTTTTAGTCGAAGTTGGTGCGTAGTTTTATTAGAGAAAATAGAAACACGTCTTGACGAGTTTAAGAACTGGTTACGTTCCACAGTCAGTTTATTCGGATTCTCTTTTGGTATTACAGCTTCGTAGTTTGGATATTTTCCATCAATCAATCGGCTTACCAATTCTGTATTCTCAAATGAGAATTTACAGTTGCTATCGTTGTACTCTACTTTAACTTCAACATCATTACCTGCTAAAATACTTTTCAACAAGTTAAGTGGCTTTTTAGGCATAATGAATTCAGCAACCTCTGAAGCAGCGATATCATCTCGTGTATATTTTACCAACTTATGAGCATCAGTAGCAACAAATGTCAAGTTCTGTGGTGAAAACTGAAAGAATACACCCGACATCACCGGGCGTAAATCATCATTTCCAGCTGCAAAAATTGTCTTGCTAATAGCTGTTGCTAGTACATCACCCACAATAGTCGTAGAACTCGGATTATCAAGAGTTACTGTCTTTGGAAATTCAGCACCATCGGCGTATGCAACCGCATATTTACCGTGATTCGAGCTAATTTCTATCGTATTATTGTCCTGTACCACAAAAGTAAGTGGCTGTTCAGGAAACGTTTTTAGGGTATCAAGTAATAAACGCGCCGGTACTGCAATATTACCAGTAGCATCCGACTCTACTTCTAAAACCGATGACATTGTAGTTTCTAGGTCTGAAGCAGAAACCTTTAAAGATGAATTGTCCAATTCGAACAAAAAGTTATCTAAAATAGGAAGGGTATTACTGTTATTAATAACACCACCTAATACCTGTAAGTGCTTTAGTAAGTATGTACTTGATACGATGAATTTCATGTGAAGCGAACTCTAATTTTAATTACTGACAAATATAGCTAATCCCTTTGTTAGCTAAAACAAACTTATTAACATTTCTACCGATACTTTTTCCTTCTGAAAAGGTTGAATACAAATCCAAACAGCCCTAAAACAATCAATGGAACAACAAGATTAATTGCTTGCCATTTTGTTCGTTCTTCAACCACCTTTTGTTGATCTAAAAATGCGATCTTAATTTCTTTTGATCGAATGTTGATTAAGCCATCATCATTTAAAAGATAGTTGACGGAATTCAACAAAAACTCCTTATTTCCGTATTGTTGACCTGTCCATCTATCAAAACCAAGTTCTAAAGGTCTTCCTTGTTGAAACTGGTTTTTTATAACGTCACCATCGGCAACAACAATCATTTTACCCGCTTTACCGTCTTCAACTATAGAATCCATTTTGAATGGCTTAATCCTATTTTTATATACGGAGGTAAACTTCCCTTCTAGTAGGACCGCTAATGGAATATGTCCAGCGGTATAACTTTTTAAGTTCGGTTCTTGCTGAACAATATCCAATGAAATCAGTTGTGGAGTCCCCACCGTTTTGGTAGCGGCAGAACTTTGCAATAAGATCGTCTTAGTGATGTTATTTTTAAGCGTATCGATTTGGTTTGCAAAATCGAATTTCACTAAGTTGATATTATTAGAAATAGGATGGTTATTGGCAGCATCTGCGAGCGGCGAGTAAAACCACTTTACAGGAACAAAACGGGCATTGTTACCCTGACCTTGCGCTAAGGTAATAGGAGCTGAATATAGATCATTCACCAAAACTGGATTTATGCGTACACCGTATTTAAATAGCATATCGTTTAAATTCAAATCACGATTAAATGCTAGGGCTTCACCATTTTGACGTAAACTATCTGTTTCCATATTTACGGCATCTAATAGCCATAGGCTACTTTTTCCTTTCATAATAAACTGATCCAGAATCAATTTTTCTTTATCAGAAAAGGCATCTGTTGGTTTTGCAACGATGGCAAGGTCAAAACGATCTAGGTTTTTTAGAATTCTTCCAGGTTGGTCATATAATGAATCGAGATCGAAAGGTGCTATAAAATACGATTCTTTTAAGGTGGAAAGAAAGTCAATTAAATATTTATCCTCTAGCTCACCATTGCCTTTTAAAATTGCAATTTTTCGCTTTTTAGGATTAACTAGTCGGCTGAAACCATCGGCAAAGGCATATTCCAATTGTTGAATAGAATTAGCAACGCGCTGTTCCTGATCTGCACCAAGTTTGTTTTTCATTAATGGGATGCGAACTGTTCTATTTTGATAGTTGGCCATTGCCCATGGCACTATTAGTTCTTGCGAAGTTTTCCCATTTTCAGTAACAGTTACATTGGCGGGCGTTAGTCCCAGTTGCACCAATTGTTGAGTAACAGCATCAGTATTTTCTTCCTCCTCAAAAGGATTTATAAAGTTGAATTGAATATTGCTGTTGTTATTCTTAAACTCAGTGAGGAGCTGCTTTGTCTCTTGTTGAAGTCGCTTAAATTCTGAAGGAAAATCGCCTTTTAAGAAGACATCGATAAAAACAGGCGAACTGGCATTATCTATGGTGGCGATCGAAGCTTCTGACAAGGTATAACGATCATCTTCAGTAAGATCAAAACGTTTATTGGCCGTAAACCCCAGTCCAACTAAAAAGCCCAGAACGACAATTGGTAAGGCATATTTTTTAGCATCTATTTTTTGATCCAGCAATAGCTGAGTAGCAATTAGAAAGAGTAGCGTCAGACCTATGAAGTAGCAGATATCTGCAATACTTACAACACCACGTCCCATACTTTCGTAATGGGAGTTAATCCCAAAATTTTCAACTAGTAAATCGGCAGATCCGAATAATTCGAAGCCAGCAATGCCTTCAAACCCTAAGTAAAAAAGGAAACAAATAAAGACGCCACTTACAAAGGCAATAATTTGATTTTGGGTAATTGCCGAAGCAAACGAGCCGATTGCTGTGTAAACAGATGCCACCAGTATAAGCCCAATATAGGAGCCTAAAACGCTACCGCTATCAAACGATCCTTCGGGATTGCCCAATTTTGAAATGGTCAATACATATAACAATGAGGGTATTAAAGCGAGTAGTGTAAGAAAGAACGCAGCCAAATATTTTGCTAGTACAATTTTAAATCGACCTATGGGTTTTATCAACAATAAGTCGAGTGTACCCTGCTTTTTTTCTTCTGAAAAACTTCGCATGCAAATCGCAGGAATAAGAAATAATAAGACCCATGGGGCTAATCGGAAAAAGCCAGAAAGGTCTGCAAAGCCTGAATTAAGTATATTGAATTCGCCATTAAATATCCACAAGAAAAGGCCTGTAACCAAAAGAAAAATGGCAATAACCAAATAACCAATTGGTGAGGAGAAAAAACTACTTATTTCTTTTTTTAAGATGCTAATCATATTGTTTTATTCAGCTTGGGGGTTATCTACTTTGTAAAGTCTATCTACAGACCAAGCTTCTGGTTTATTATTAAAAAGTGCTTTGGTCGCTTTCCACACGATACCAAAATAATCAGAATTACGATACGCATTCAAATGATCTTCACTTTGCCAATAGCTATAGGTGAAGAATATGTAGGGTGTTTTCTTATCTCGATATAACTCCAAATGTTCACAACCTTTAAACCCTCGAATTTTTGATTTGCTGTTATTGAAAATCTCAATAAAGTCATCCGTTTTTTCTGGATCAAAGCTCATTTTTACAATTCGTACCAACATCTAGTTGAAATTTATTGTTATTGTATCTCGATAGTCTAGCGCATATAAAGACGAAGCACCGCCTACGGTTTGCGGATTACTTTTGTAAATGGCGACTTCTAAAAATGAAGCTGAATTAAATACAATCAATCCACTACCATCCACTTGTCGTTCGTTTGCAGGAATATCAAAATTTACAAAGTCACTGTAGTTGTTATATATCTTGGTAAAACGATGGTTTCTTACAGAAATTTCAAACGCCCGAGTTTTACCGATATCTTCAAATAATTTTTTGGTAATATTGGTTACGACGTTTCCATAATTGTCAATATAAATTACATTTCCAATTATCTGACTTCCATCATTACTCACAGCAGGTTGTATGGTTGTAAGTTCTTTAATTGTTCCAGCGGGTTTGCCAATAACATCTAATGTACCACCACGCGCGATATGGCAGGCAACTTTTACAAATACATCGAGCACGGTAAAACTGGTTTGCATGGTGTTATGAATATTGATCTCTACCATTTTTTCAGCCACAAATGCCGAACTGATCATGGAAATAATTCCATTATTAGCACAAACAAAATAATGACCGTCCATTTTTAAGGCAATATGCCTATTCTCTGGTGTCAACTCGGCATCAATACCAATAATATGAATACTACCAGCAGGAAAGCTTTTGTAAGCATTTTGAATGATGTATGCAGCTTCTTGAATATTAAAAGGAGAAACATCATGAGAAACATCAACAACCATTGCATTTTCGAGTTCGCTATAAATAGCACCTTTAACCGCAGCGGCGAAGTGATCTTTTTTACCAAAATCCGTGGTTAGGGTAATTATAGGCGTTGGCAAATTGTTGATATTTTTTTAATTAGACGGATGTAAAAAAACGTAAGTTTGTGTACTTGACGAAAGTAATTTTTTTAGCTTGAAGATAAAAAGCGTTATCAAAAAAGTTACCCACAAACCACGGTGTATATCGTCATATTAATAAGAATGTCATAATTTAAAATAGATCGCATTTGAACGAACTGACTATCGAACTTTCTGAGATTACCCCAAGAGATTTCTTCGGACAACAAAATGTAAACATTCAATTACTAAAAAAGTACTTTCCCAAGCTTAAAATTGTTGCACGTGGTAACAAGATAAAAGCCTATGGTGATGAAGAAATGCTAGAAGAGTTTGATAAGCGTCTTGAAATGCTGTTAGCGCATTTCGGAAAGTACAACAAGCTGGACGAAAATGTGATCGAACGTGTTTTGACTAGTGCGAGCAGTGCCGACTATCAAACGTCTAAAGAAAGTGGAGCTGTACTTGTACACGGAGTAAGCGGTCGTTTAATCAAGCCACAAACTGCTAACCAACGGAAGTTAGTTGAACTGACGCATAAAAATGACCTTGTATTCGCAATTGGTCCAGCAGGTACTGGTAAAACATATACTGGTGTAGCGCTAGCGGTCCAAGCATTGAAAAACAAGGAGGTTAAAAGAATTATTTTAACGCGCCCTGCGGTAGAGGCTGGAGAAAATCTTGGTTTCTTACCAGGTGACTTAAAGGAAAAGCTCGATCCGTATATGCAACCATTATATGACGCACTGCGTGACATGATTCCAGCGGAAAAATTAGAAGCTCATATAGAAAAAGGAATTATTCAAATAGCACCCTTAGCATTTATGCGAGGGCGTACATTGGATAATGCATTTGTTATTTTGGATGAAGCACAGAATACAACTCATGCGCAAATGAAAATGTTTTTAACCAGAATGGGTAAAAATGCCAAGTTCATGATTACTGGTGATCCTGGTCAGATTGATTTACCAAGAAGAGTTATTTCCGGATTAAAAGAAGCACTATTGGTACTAAAAAATACCGAAGGCGTAGGCATGATATTTTTAGATGATAAGGATGTGATTAGACATAAACTGGTTAAAAAGATTATTGCTGCCTATAAATCGATTGAAAACCGAGATTAATAATTAGACCAAATGTCAGTTCGAGTGATTTTTCTGAGGCACGAAAGAAAAATTGTATCGAGAACCTTATTTCTAGAATTAGATATCTTGGACTCTGATGCATCTCGATACAATTTTAACGCTCACTGCCGTTCGAGTTAAAATCACTCGATGTGACATTTGGAACATATTAAATTTTATAATGACTTTTGAAAGCCAAAAACATTCTGGGACTTTCGAATTTTACACTTTTATACTGAGCAAAAATGAACACTATTACCGATACCAACTTTAATTTCCCCGGTCAACAATCCGTTTACAAAGGAAAAGTAAGAGAAGTATACAGCATCAATGAAGATTTATTGGTTATGATTGCTACCGATCGCCTTTCGGCTTTTGATGTGGTTATGCCTAAAGGAATTCCGTTTAAAGGCCAAATTTTAAATCAGATTGCAACCAAGTTCATGAAGCAAACAGAGGATTTGGTTCCTAACTGGTTAATCGATACTCCGGATCCTAATGTTGCGGTAGGACATCGATGTGAGCCTTTTATGGTTGAAATGGTAATTCGTGGCTATTTAAGTGGACATGCCGCTCGTGAATATAAGGCCGGAAAACGAATGTTATGTGGTGTTGAAATGCCGGAAGGAATGATTGAGAATGATAAATTTCCTTCACCGATCATAACACCAGCGACCAAGGCAGAACAGGGTGATCATGACGAAGATATTTCAAGAGAAGATATTTTGGCAAGAGGTATCGTTTCAGAAGAAGATTATCTCATTTTAGAAGATTATACAAGAAAATTATTCCAACGAGGAACGGAGATAGCAGCACAACGCGGACTTATTTTGGTAGACACCAAATATGAATTTGGAAAAACCAAAGACGGAAAGATCGTACTGATCGATGAGATTCACACACCCGATTCTTCGCGTTACTTTTATGCTGACGGTTATCAAGAAAGGCAAGCCAAAGCTGAACCACAAAAGCAACTATCGAAAGAATTTGTACGTCAATGGCTAATAAGTAATGATTTTCAGGGTTTAGATGGGCAGACTGTACCTGAAATGAGTGATGACTATATCAAAACTGTATCTGACCGGTATATTGAATTGTACGAAAACATCATGGGCGAGTCTTTTGTTAAGGCAGACGTAAGCAATATTCATGAGCGAATAGAAAAAAATGTGCTTGGGTTTTTAAACGCATAATCTCATTTTATATATGAAATCAGCCCTAAAGGTTTTCTAAATCTTTAGGGTTTTTTCATTACAGAGAACTTCGCTTCCTCACCCAAAACTCCACTTCACCCACTCAAAATTATAGTTCCCTCATTCTGCGTTGTATCGATTATATGTTGTAGGTAGTTTAGTGTCAAATTATAAAACACGCTACCATGAAAAATGTCTTTACAATAGTACTTATCAGCTTCTTCTCAATTGGAGCTTGGGCGCAAGAAAAAGCAATTACTGGAACCGTTACTGATGCTAATGATGGCTTGGCATTACCTGGTGTCAATGTTATGATAAAAGGAACAACTGTTGGAACGTCTACAGATTTTGACGGATTGTATTCAATTAAAGCTTCTGTTGGCCAAACAATCGTATTCTCATACATTGGAATGGTCACTCAAGAAGTTGAGGTTGGAGATAAAGAAACAATCAATATTGCATTAGAAAGTGATGATGCAAGTTTAGAAGAGGTTGTCGTCGTAGGATATGCAACGAGAAAAGAAGTTTCAAGGACCAGCTCAGCAGTATCAACAGTAAGTTCAGACGGTCTAGAAGGAAAAGCCGCAGGTGTTAGCATCACAAAATCTAAAGGACGTTATGCGCCACAATCAGGACAACTTACTGCCGGTGAAATAAATGATCTTGAAAAATGGGAGGAATGGCTTAAGATTTCTGAGAAAGATGTTGCAAAAACGGTAAAGGATAATTGGGAATTCTCATTACAGGAAAAAGTAGCGGTATATGTTACCGATGAAAACGACAATCCGCTACCGAATGCGCAGGTGGCCATATATAATGAACAAAATAAATTCATCATGAGTGCTAGAACCGATGTGTTTGGAAAGGCACAAGTGTTTAAGGATATCAACAGTAAAGCAGATACCGATTTTTATAGAGTGCAAGTAACTCATAACAATCAGATTAAAGGAAAGAAGATTACCAAGCGTCATACTGATTTAAATTTTCAACTGGTTGCAGGAAAACAAGATAATAGCATCGACATTATGTTTACAATAGATGCAACAGGATCGATGGGCGATGAGATTGCATACTTAAAATCGGAGTTAAAGAACATCATGAACCGAATTGATAGGAGTATTGATGAAAAAAGAGTGGCACTTACTTTTTATAGAGATGTGAATGACGAATATGTAGTAAGAGATTTCGATTTTGATACCAATATCGATGTAGTACAACAAAATTTAGCAAAGCAATATGCAGGAGGAGGTGGAGATTATGAGGAGGCCGTTGAGGTAGCACTTAAAAACAGCATGCAACAGTCGTGGAATAAGAATGCAAAGGCACGTATGCTGTTTTTGTTACTAGACGCACCTCCTCATTTAAATGCAGAGAATGTAGCAACGATTAAGCAACAAATTGCTTTGGCAGCCAATAAGGGAATTAAGATTATTCCTGTAGTCGCAAGCGGAGCGGATAAAAATGTAGAATTCCTTACAAGATTCTTCAGTATCGCAACAAACGGAACCTATGTGTTCTTAACGGATGATAGCGGAATAGGAAACCCTCATTTAAAACCAACTACTAACGATTTTAAGGTAGAAAAGTTAAATGACTTATTGGTTCGATTAATACAAAAATATGCTGGCGTTAAAACCGATGTTCAGGTAGCCAGCAGATAATAATACATTTGGTTGGAGGCGAAGAGCACCATTATCAATCAGTTGATTGGTTTGGTGCTCTTTTTAATTCTTAGGCAAATACTCTCCAGGAATTGGCAAATCTGGTCGTTCACCCGTCCAATAAATATTCGTAACCCAATAACGGCTGCCATCAAAATACAATTGAATGCTGTTAATGCCTCGTGCAAAGGGTTCTTTGTCTGTCGCATTTTTAAACGATTCATAAGTACTCCAAACGTGCACTAAACTGCCGAAAATTTCTGTTTTTCGGTGGAGTTCCTTTTCAAAAAATCCATTTTCCTCAAGCCACTTTCCTGACAATTTAATATAATCTTCAGTACTTAAATATCTCGGTGCATTGGCTCCCTGTCTGTTTTGTCCCGAGGGTATTAGTTTCGCATCTTCTAAAAATAGATAATTGAATAATTCCCAATTTCGTTTTTCGCCCTTTGGTCCGGAAATAACTCCATAAAGTGTTTCAAGTGTGTTGCCTAGTGAATTGACGTTCTCTCCATATTTTTCGTCTAAGGACTGTGACGAGGCGTGAAATGCGATACCAAAGGTGAACAGTACTATTAAGATTGTGTTTTTCATAATTAGAGATTTACCCAAAGATAGATAATTACTTTTCCTATTTTTAAGAAAAAATAATTCATGGCTGTATCAGATAAGGCTAAAAAATACTGGAAGACTAATCTTCGCTATTTATCAATTCTTTTAGCTATTTGGTTTCTTGTTTCTTATGGTTTCGGAATACTATTAAAAGAACAACTAGATACGATTAAATTAGGTGGTTTTAAATTAGGCTTTTGGTTCGCCCAACAAGGATCAATTATAGTATTTGTGTTGCTCATTTTTATCTATGTCTACCTAATGAATCGTCTTGATAAAAAATACGGATTCAACGAGTAATGATTCCACTAACTAATCAAACTTTATAAATGAATGTACAAACTTGGACCTACATAATTGTAGGCATCACATTCGCCTTATATATCGGTATTGCTATTTGGAGTCGAGCAGGCTCAACCAAAGATTTTTATGTTGCCGGAGGTGGTGTTTCTCCACTTGCGAACGGTCTTGCAACTGCAGCAGACTGGATGTCGGCAGCTTCATTTTTGGGAATGGCTGGGATTATCTCATTTACCGGATATGATGGCTCAGTGTATTTAATGGGCTGGACCGGAGGTTATGTGCTATTGGCATTGCTTTTGGCACCTTATCTTAGGAAATTTGGCAAATTCACCGTACCTGATTTTATCGGCGACCGCTATTATTCGAATCTTGCTAGAACGGTAGCAGTAATTTGCGCTGTTATTGTTTCGTTTACGTATGTCGCAGGACAGATGCGTGGAGTTGGCCTGGTGTTCTCCCGTTTTTTAGAAGTAGAAGTAAATGCAGGAGTATTAATCGGAATGGTTATCGTATTGTTTTATGCCGTTTTAGGTGGAATGAAAGGAATTACCTATACACAAGTAGCTCAGTATTGCGTATTGATATTTGCCTTTATGGTTCCCGCTATTTTTATTTCAATACAAATGACCGGAAACCCAATACCGCAATTGGGTTTTGGTGCTGATCTAGTAGGAGAGGAAATATCGTTATTGGACAAGTTAGACGGACTATCTAAAGATCTGGGTTTTAGTCAATATACTAATGGCTCGAAACCGAAAATAGATGTGTTTTTTATTACTGCAGCCTTAATGGTTGGTACCGCTGGATTGCCTCATGTTATTGTTCGATTCTTTACAGTGCCAAAGGTGAAAGATGCCCGTAAATCTGCAGGTTATGCGCTACTTTTTATTGCAATTCTTTACACAACGGCTCCCGCAGTTGCTGTTTTTGCAAGAACTAATTTAATCGAGACAGTAAGTGAACACCCTTATAAAGAAATGCCAGACTGGTTTTCTAAATGGGAAAAAACTGGATTGATTGAATTTGAGGATAAAAATGAAGACGGCAAAATTCAATATGTAGCGGATAAAGAAACCAATGAGTTGACTGTCGATCGAGATATAATGGTATTGGCTAATCCTGAAATCGCCAATTTACCTAATTGGGTCATCGCTTTGGTTGCGGCCGGTGGGTTGGCAGCTGCCTTGTCAACGGCAGCCGGTTTGTTGTTGGTAATATCTACCTCTATTTCACATGATTTGGTCAAAAAACAATTGCGTCCTAATATATCAGATAAAGGAGAGTTGGTAATCGCAAGACTTTCAGCAGTGGGTGCAGTTTGTATTGCTGGTTACTTTGGTATTAATCCGCCAGACTTTGTAGCTGCTACGGTTGCTTTGGCATTTGGTTTAGCTGCTGCATCTTTTTTTCCGGCCATTGTTTTGGGGATCTTTTCTAAAAGAATGAATAAACAAGGCGCTATCTCCGGTATGTTAGTAGGTATTCTTTTAATGCTATTCTACATGACCAAGTTTAAGTTTGGTTGGTTTGGCGGAGGGACTGAAAATGATTATTTCTTAGGAATTTCTCCCGAAGGTTTTGGAACTGTTGCGATGTTGGCTAACTTTATTGTAGCAATACTGGTATCTTCTTTTTATAAAGCACCTCCACAAGATATACAGGAGTTGGTAGAAGAAATAAGAATACCTAGTGGTGCTAAAGATGCCGTTTCACATTAATAAAAAATATGAGTAACTACCATATAAAAGATTTTGAAGAGTATTTTCAGGTCTACCGAAAATCAGTTAGAAATCCTGAAAGTTTCTGGGAAGAAATTGCCGAAGAGCATTTTTTATGGCGAAAAAAATGGGATAAGGTTCTAAGTTGGGATTTTTCAAAACCTGAAGTAAAATGGTTTGAAGGTGCGGAGTTGAATATAACAGAAAACTGTATCGACCGTCACTTAGCTACAAGAGGTGATAAAACGGCTATCATTTTCGAGCCGAATGATCCAAAAGATCCTGCTGAGTATATTAGCTATAGTGAATTAAGCAATCGAGTTAATAAATTAGCCAATGTTTTAAAGGCTAAAGGCATTAAAAAAGGAGATCGTGTTTGCATTTACTTGCCTATGATTCCTGAATTGGCAATTTCATTGTTGGCTTGCGCTCGAATAGGAGCGATCCACTCGGTAGTTTTTGCCGGTTTCTCGTCGACTGCTATCGCAACTCGAATTAATGATAGCGAGTGTAAAATGGTCATTACTTCAGATGGTTCTTACAGAGGAAATAAAACTATCAATTTAAAAGAAATTGTAGATGAAGGCGTTGACCAATGCCCATGTGTAGAGAGTGTTCTAGTAGTAAAACGCATTAATGCTGCCATAAATATGAAAGAAGGGCGCGACGAATGGTTGCAACCTTTATTAGATGTGGCATCAGCCGATTGTGAGGCAGAGGTAATGAATGCAGAAGACCCACTATTCATTTTATATACTTCGGGTTCTACCGGAAGTCCTAAGGGAATGTTACATACAACGGCTGGTTATATGGTTTATACAGCATTCACCTTTAAAAATGCATTTCAATATCGCGAAGATGAGGTGTATTGGTGTAGTGCCGACATAGGCTGGATTACCGGACATAGTTATATTGTTTATGGACCATTAGCAAATGGAGCAACTACATTAATGTTTGAAGGTGTGCCAAACTATCCCGATTGGAGTCGATTCTGGGAAGTGATCGAAAAACATCAAGTCAATCAGTTCTATACGGCGCCAACGGCAATACGCGCATTGGCAAAAGAAAAATTGGATTATGTTGAAAAGCATGACCTTTCGTCTTTGAAAGTGCTAGGATCTGTTGGCGAGCCTATTAATGAAGAGGCTTGGCATTGGTACAATGATAATATAGGTAAAAAGAAAAGTCCAATTATAGACACTTGGTGGCAAACAGAGACAGGAGGTATTTTGATATCCCCAATACCGTATGTAACACCGACAAAGCCGACCTATGCAACCTTGCCCATGCCGGGAATTCAACCGGCTTTAATGGATGAAAATGGGAATGAAATAAAAGGAAATCAAGTAGATGGTAGGCTTTGTATAAAATTCCCATGGCCGAGTATGGCAAGAACTATCTGGGGGAATCATCAGCGGTATAAGGACACTTATTTCTCAGCTTTCGATAATAAGTATTTCACTGGTGATGGGGCCTTACGGGATGAGGTAGGCTATTACAGAATTACAGGTAGAGTGGATGATGTGGTTATAGTATCGGGACATAATCTTGGGACAGCGCCGATAGAAGATGCTATTAATGAGCACCCCGCGGTTGCCGAATCTGCAATTGTCGGCTTTCCTCATGATATAAAAGGGAATGCACTATACGGCTTTGTAATTCTTAAAGAAGTGGGCGAGGGGCGTGATCGAGATAATTTGAGTAATGAAATAAATCAGACGATTACAGAGCATATTGGACCGATTGCGAAGCTAGATAAAATTCAATTTGTAGTTGGATTGCCTAAGACACGCAGTGGTAAAATAATGAGACGTATATTAAGAAAAATTGCTTCAAAAGATTTTTCTAACTTTGGTGATATCTCTACTCTTTTGAATCCAGATGTGGTTCAAAAGATTCAAGATGGAGCCCTTTAATTAGTAACAACCAAACTCTTAACAGGATTATGGAGAGAATCCCTCTTTCTGAAGATGAACTTATTAGCATTAAAAAAAGATACAAGTATAACCTTGAAAAATTTAAACGAAACTTAGTAATTTCTTCTATTGTTGGTTTGGCTGCTTTATTTGTAAAAACCGATGCTTGGTTTCGTTTTGGTTGGTATCAGCCTGAAGAAATACCTGATATTCCGCCTAAATCTAACTTGTTAGAAGTTTGGGGAACGGTGCCTGCGATACTTATTATTTTAGGAATTATCGGTATCATCTTATTAATTAGTTACCGACTGTTTTTGCGTTCATTTAAAAAAGATATGAAGCTTAAATTGAAAACAAGAGGTACTTATGAGGTCGCTAGAATTCAATTAATAAGCCAAAATTATGCGAGTATGCTCGATGGTGATGACGCCATTCTTCATTTTAAAAGAAAAGATGGCACCCCGGTAAAGCATGTTTTTTTTAATCAGGAAGAGAATCCTGATTGGTTAAAAGCAAAAAAAATGACTATCGAAAGAGCGCAATATTCTTACATTCACTTTAAAGTAGAGCTTTTAGAATAATTCTTTTAGGAACAATTTGAGACTTTCTTTTTCTGATAAAATTTCGCTTATAAAGGCCGCATTAAAACCGCACTATGTTTTGATGTTAATATTTTTAGTATTCATTGGACTTGGGATCATCCTTCTTTATGTCGGTAGTCGAGCAAGTGAAACCTCTACCCGATGGTTTCTTTATAGTTTTGGAGGGTTTGTGATCATATTTGTATTGTTTTTTATAATCTATACAATGCCTTCGAGTATCATGCACTATTATGAGAAAGCCCTAACCAATAAGTATGGTGCTTACACTAAAGCAGTAATTGTGAAAAGAGAAATCGAAGATCACTCATACACAGAAAATGAAACTCTTCTCCAAATGTTGCATTATGGTATTCACTATGAGTTTGAATATCAAGGACGACTACAAAAAGGATTCTTCTATGTGTATCATCAGGAGTGCTACGATAAACTTTTAGTAGGAGATGATATACCGATTAAATTTTTGAAAACAAAGCCAGAAAAGTCATTTCCTAGACGAATTAAACTCTGCAATGAGCTTCAGTTAGATCGTAAATTTTGCTCGGAAACAATTGAAGCAACCTAAGCATCGGCTTATGTTGATAAAATTACATAGTAAAGCATCTTCTATTTAGTAATTTCGATATTTGAAAAAGCAACTGTATTTATAATTCGCAATCAACTACTCTGAAGTACTTTATAGACGTCATATTGCCCATACCGCTTCAAAAGCTATTTACCTACTCGATTACAGAGGCAGAATTTCATTTTTTAAAACCAGGGTTTCGTGTAGCTGTGCCCTTTGGTAAAAGAAAGGTATACACAGCCTTGGTGGTGAACGTTCATCAAAATCCACCGGAAGTTTACGAAGCAAAATCAATTCAGCAAATATTAGATGAAAAAGCTGTTGTTACTTCACAACAATTAGCACTTTGGAAATGGATCTCAAGCTATTATATGTGCAGTTTAGGCGACATTTTTCGGGCTGCGATGCCAAGTGCTTTTCTATTAGAAAGTGAAACTGTAGTTTATTTAAATGGAGAGAAAGAGGTAGATGAAAATGAGTTGGATGATCATGAATTTTTGGTAATAGAGGCTTTGGGACATCAATCTTCTTTAAAGATCGAAGATTTATGGGCGATTTTGGACACAAAAAAGGTGCTGCCAGTTATTAATAGATTGATAGAAAAGGAACTAGTAACAGTTCAGGAAGAAATTTACGAGCAATACAAACCAAAAGAAGAGGTATATGTTTTGCTCCATGAGCAATTTTCATCCGAAGAAAAAATGCATACGTTGCTGGATGATCTGTCCAGGGCTCCGAAACAACGAGAGGTTGTAATGCGACTCTTTTCACTATCTGCGAGTACAAAAAAGCCCGTTAAGAAAAGCGAACTTCAAAAAGAGAGTCAGGTAAGTGCAGCGGTAATAAAATCCCTAATAGACAAGGATATATTAAAGACCTATAAAAAGCAGATCGATCGGGTGTCTTTTGAAGGAGAAACAAATGAGGTAAAAGAACTAAATGAATATCAGCAAACAGCTTTTAAGGAGATAGAAGAATCTTTTAAAAGCAAAGAGGTTACCTTACTTCATGGTGTTACATCTTCGGGGAAAACAGAAATTTATGTACAGCTTATTGAGAATGAAATAGCAAAAGGGAAACAAGTGTTGTATTTGGTCCCGGAAATAGCCTTAACCACACAGCTTATTCATCGCTTGCGACATTATTTTGGTGAAGCGGTTAGTATTTATCATTCCAAGTATTCAGTTAACGAACGGGTAGAGGTATGGAATAATACATTGAATAATAGTCCGAAAACTAAATTAGTGGTGGGAGCACGTTCTTCTATTTTCTTACCATTTAATAATCTCGGTTTAGTCATTGTAGATGAAGAACATGAAACATCCTACAAACAATTTGATCCTGCACCACGATATCATGCTAGAGACACTGCAATAGTGCTAGCAAATATTTTTAAAGCCAAAGTATTAATGGGAACCGCAACTCCTGCAGTTGAAAGTTACTTTAATGCTAAAGCTGGCAAATACGGACTTGTCAATTTAGATAGGCGTTTTGGTAATGTGCTTATGCCCGAAATTGAGTTAATCGATCTAAAAGACAAGCACAAGAAGAAGCGAATGACAGGACATTTTTCTGATCGCCTTTTAGAAGCTATCGCTGAAGCACTCGACAACAATGAGCAGGTTATTTTATTTAAAAACCGACGCGGTTTTTCACCAATAGTAGAATGCGGTACTTGTGGTCACTCTCCTCAATGTTCAAATTGTGATGTGAGCCTAACCTACCATCAGTATAAAAATGAATTGCGATGTCACTATTGCGGTTATCGCATGGCTATGCAGACTAATTGCCAGGCATGTGGAGTAGCAAATTTAGACAGTAAAGGTTTTGGGACGCAACAGGTAGAAGCCGAGTTGAAAGAACTATTTCCCAAAGTGAAAGTCGGGAGGATGGATTTAGATACTACTCGAGGTAAACATGGCTATGAAAAAATTATTAACGCGTTTGAAAGTGAGGAGATTCAAATTTTAGTTGGCACACAAATGCTCACTAAGGGCTTAGATTTTCGAAATGTAGGTTTAGTCGGTATTATGAGTGCTGATGCGATGCTTAATTTCCCTGATTTTAGAGCCCATGAACGAAGCTTTCATTTAATGGTGCAGGTTGCAGGTAGGGCCGGAAGGACTCAAAAGCGAGGAAAAGTACTGATACAGAGTTTTAATCCATATCATCAAATATTACAACAAGTGTCTGTTAATGATTATGACGGCATGTTCACAGATCAAGTGAACGAACGAAGACAATATGAATACCCTCCGTTTTTTAGACTGATAAAGGTCACTTTAAAGCATAAAGATTATAACAAAGTAAATCGCGGAGCGGATTGGTTGGCGCAATATTTAAAAAATGGATTTGGAAAGTATGTTTTGGGTCCAGAATTTCCGCCTGTATCTAGGATTAGAAATCAATATCATAAGAATATATTGATTAAGATACCTAAGGAGCAATCACTAGGAAATACAAAAACATACATAAAAAAAATCAGGAACAGTTTTGAGGCCGTTCCTGATTTTAGAAGTATTCGATTAATTATCGATGTGGATAATTACTAGAGATTCTCTAGTGCATCTGATAACTGTGTTTTCTTATTTCTACTTAAGGGAATTTGTTTTCCTTCAACTTCAACTGTTTTGCTATTAAAACGCTCCACTTTCGTCAAGTTAATGATATACGATTTGTGTATACGTAAAAACTTATCCGCTGGAAGTGTTTTTTCAAAAGATTTCATGGTAGACAAAACGATAATGCCTTGATCATTTGTGATTAATTTGATATAATCACCCAAAGCTTCGATCCATTTGATCTCGTTTAGGAACACTTTTTTCTTTTTGAGATTGCTCTTTACAAAAATGTACTCTTGGTCTTCAGGATTTACAGCATGTTTTGCTTTATAACGTTCAATCACTCTTTCGATCGCTTTTTCGAAACGATCTTTCTCAAGTGGTTTGTGAAGGTAATCAGTAACATCGTAGTTAAATGCCTTAAAGGCATAATCTACTTTTCCGGTTACTAAAATTACCTGTGGAGGTTCTTGTAGTGACTCTAAAAGGTCAAAACCAGTCAATACAGGCATCTCAATATCTAAGAGAATAAGATCTACATTCTGCGTTTTTAAGCCGTTTTTAGCTTCAATAGCGTTGCTGTATTCGGCTACCAAATTTAATGCAGGGTGATTCATAATAAGCCTTGTAATGGCAAGTCGCTGCGTGGAGGAGTCGTCTACAACAATACAATTAATTTTCATGTGCTAAGTTGCTGTTTAAGTGTGCCGCAATTTATGAAAAAATCGATAATAAGCAATAAAATACGACTATTTAGTTGTTTTAAACAAATGCTTGTTGTTTGACGTAGGAATTTGGAATGTAAGATTACCGTATATTCCTTGTAAATTGCCACTTTTCAGGATTTTATGCCTTTCTACTGATCAAGGAATAATATTACTAATTATGTAGGCCTACAGAAAGGTGTTAAAAATAGATTTTTACAGTTGTTTTAATCATTAATATTAGCTAATTTTGCACCCGCTTTTAGATAAAAAAGCACTTAAACATATTTTATTTATTATGAATCATTACGAAACTGTTTTCATCTTGAATCCCGTTTTATCTGATACTCAGATAAAGGAAACAGTAAAGAAATTTGAAGATTTTCTTGTTTCTAAAGGAGCTAAGATGGTATCGAAAGAAGATTGGGGGCTGAAGAAGCTTGCTTACCCAATCCAGAACAAAAAAAGTGGATTTTACCACTTATTTGAATTCACCGTTGACGGTGAGGCGATCACTCCTTTGGAGTTAGAATTCCGTAGAGACGAGCGCATTATGCGTTATCTAACCGTAAGTTTAGATAAGCATGCTATTAGCTGGGCGGAAAGAAGAAGAGAAAAGTTAAACATTAAAGCATTAGCGTAACAGGTATGTCTTCAATAGAACAACAAGCAAAAGGAAAAAAAGAAGGAGAGATCAGATATCTTACTCCTCTTAATATCGATACCAATAAAGCCAAGAAGTACTGTCGCTTTAAGAAATCAGGTATTAAATACATCGATTATAAAGACCCAGACTTTTTATTAAAGTTTGTGAACGAACAAGGTAAAATTTTACCACGTCGTTTAACTGGTACTTCACTTAAATATCAACGTAAAGTTTCTGTTGCAGTAAAAAGAGCACGTCATTTAGCTCTTATGCCATATGTAGCAGATCTTTTAAAATAATAGGAGGGTAGAAGATGGAAGTTATATTAAGACAAGACGTAGAGCAACTAGGTTTTAAAGACGATGTTGTGAATGTAAAGAATGGTTACGGTCGTAACTATTTGATTCCTCAAGGATATGCTGTTTTAGCTACTGTATCGGCTAAAAAAGTATTAGCCGAGAATTTAAAGCAGCGCGCTTTTAAAGAAGCTAAATTAATTGAAGATGCTAAGAAAGTGGCAAATGCTATTACTGATCTTACAATTAAAATCACAGCAAAAACAGGTGCTGGCGATAAGCTTTTTGGTTCTGTAAACAATATCAATGTTTCAGAGGCACTTGAGAAAGCAGGACATGCTGTTGATAAGAAATTCATCACCGTTGCTGGTGGAAATGTAAAGCGTACAGGTACTTATAACGCCAAAGTACGTTTGCATAGAGAAGTAATTGTTGATTTACCTTTTGACGTAGTTGCAGAAGCAAAGTAATTAACAATTTTTCTGTATAAATATCAAGGAAAGCCACCATTACGGTGGCTTTTTTCATTTAATTTTATTAGGCAATTAACTCAATAACAACAATCATGAAATCAAGATTACTCTTAGCTTTTATGTTAGTATTTACTGCAATATCTTTTGCGCAAGTAACTACTTCTAACATAAAAGGTTTGGTCCTAGATGACCAAAATGTGCCACTTCCTAGTGCCAATGTTCTGGCCATTCACAATCCGACGGGAACAAAATATGGAGCAGCAACTAACTTTGATGGGCGTTTCAATTTATTAAACCTTCGTGTTGGTGGGCCGTATACAATAACTATTAGTTATGTAGGTTTTAAAACACAAGAATATACCGATGTCTATTTAACGTTAGGTAAGACTTATAATGTTGATGCAACGATGACTTCAGATGCTGCACAACTTGATGAGGTTGTATTGACAGGAGATCAAACAGGAACTTTTGGGAATGACCGCACCGGTGCAGAAACAAGTGTTGGAAGAAGAGAGCTAACCCGTTTACCAACTATTTCACGATCGACTAACGATTTTACTCGTCTAGAACCTACTGCAAGTGCGGGTTCTTTCGGTGGTCGAAATGATCAATACAACAATTTCTCGCTAGATGGAGCGATTTTTAATAACCCTTTTGGACTAGATGCTGCACAACCAGGAGGACAAACCAATGCGACTCCAATTTCTATTGAAGCAATTGAGCAAATTCAAGTAACGACTGCACCATACGATGTTACACAATCTGGGTTTACTGGTGCATCCGTAAATGCGGTAACCAAGAGTGGTACCAACCAATTTAAAGGTACTGTTTATGGCTTTTTTAGAAATGACGACCTTACCGGAGGTAAAATTAATGGGGATGATGTTACTAAGACTGGTTTAGAACAGACACAGTATGGTGTTAGCATTGGCGGACCGATTATTAAGGACAAATTGTTCTTCTTCGCAAATTTTGAAAGGGATGAGCGCACTGAATTAGGTACAGGTTTTACACCAAATAGAGGCACAGGAGCGATTAATGAATCTCGTGTTACCTTATCAGATTTGCAATTAGTAGATAATATTTTGCGTCAAGTAGTAGTTGGGCAAGATGCTCAAGGAAACGATATTTTTTACAATCCAGGCGCTTTTGAAAACTTCAATTTTGATTCAGAATCAACTAAAGGTATTTTTAAGCTAGATTGGAATATTAATGACAATAATAGATTGGCATTAATTTATAACTTCTTAAATGCATCAAGAGGATTGCCTGCAAACCGAAATGCAATTACATTTAGAGGGCCTAGCCAGGCAACGCTTCAGTTCGAAAATGCAGGATATGAAATCAACAACAACATCCAGTCAGTTCAATTGGAATTAAACTCGACCTTGTCAGAAACGACTACCAATAAACTACAAGTTGGTTACACACACTTTGATGATTTTAGAAATCCGTTTTCATCGCCAGCGCCAAGTATTACAATTCTTGATGCAACTGGTAGCTCTAACTATATTATTGCTGGTCATGAACCATTTTCAATCAACAATAGGCTTGATCAAAAGGTATTTCAAATTACTGATAATATGAACTTCTTTCAAGGGAACCATACTTTTACGGTCGGTTTTTCTTTTGAAAAGTTCCAATTTGACAACTCTTTTAATTTAGGGGCTTACGGTGCACAAGGAGTATTCTTCCCGACCACCATGATAACCGATTTTCAGAATTTTGCCGATTCTGGTGCCCTACAGGCTGCATTTAATGCTGCTATTGCGACAAACAATAACAATAATGCTATTGGAACAGGAAATCCTGGAGGCTGGTCGTTGGCTGAAACTAATGTTGGACAATTATCTTTCTACGCTCAAGATCAATGGGATGTTACAGAAGATTTTAAATTGACATATGGTGTTCGTTTTGACAAGCCATTGTATTTTGATACAGCTGAAAAAATTCGTGAGAATATTGATAGAAAAGGCGGTTCTAACGGGACTTATATTCCTTCAATTCAATACTTCAATCCTGATAATGGTGAGCCACGTTTCATTGATTCAGAGCAATTACCAAATAATAAATTTTTGGCATCGCCAAGAGTTGGTTTTAACTGGGATGTAAAAGGAGACAACACTTTGCAATTGCGCGGTGGTTCTGGATTATTTACAGGTCGATTCCCATTTGTATGGTTAGGGAACCAGGTACAAGGTGTCGATTTCTTCTTTTATCAAGTAGTAGATCCTGAATTTCAGTGGCCACAAGTTTGGAGAACAAATATTGGCGTTGATAAAGCATTCGATAACGGATTAATCCTTACGGCTGATGCTTCATATACAAAAGACTTAAATGCAGCTCATGTTCAAAACTGGGGATTAGGATTACCAAGTCAGACATTAAATGCTCCAGGAGATAATAGAGCCGTTTATGTACCAAGTGACCGTTCTCAAATATTTGGCGGACCGACAAATGCATTCGTATTTACAAATTCTGATCAAGGTCGTATCATTAATGCATCGGTAAAAGCTCAGAAAACTTGGGACAGCGGATTGTATGCGATGATGGCATATTCGTATTTAAATGCAAAAGAAGTGAATTCAGTGGATGCTGAGATTACTGGTGATGCGTTTGCGGGTAATGCCATTGTTGGAAACGCCAATAATGATCAACTTTCCTTTTCAAGATATGGTGACACCCATCGTTTAATTGGTGTGATTTCTAAAGAATTTAAGACAGGAACTACCATTTCTACCTTCTTTGAGTATGCACAAGGTGGTCGTTTTAACTACATATATGGTGGTGATATTAACGGTGACGGATCTTCAATTAATGATCTTTTATACATACCGACTGCCGGAGAAGTAGGTCAAATGAACTTCTCAGGAGCTGGTCAAGCAGAAGCCTTTGAGCGTTTTATTCAACAAGATGATTATTTAAGTGATAATCGTGGTAACTATGCTGAGCGCTACGGAGCTTTAGCGCCTTGGAGAAGTAGTTGGGATATTAAAGTACTTCAAGATATTAAAGTAAGCGAAGGAAATAAGTTTCAAATAAGCTTAGATGTCTTAAATTTTGGAAACCTGTTGAATTCAGAATGGGGTGTTATCGATCAGCCAGTTTTTGATCAAGTACTTGGGGTAACAGTTGATGCTGCAACTAACGAACCGACCTTTACATTCGATCCAGGTCAAACAGACACCTTCTCTGCAAACACGGCATTATTGTCGAGATGGAGAGCACAAGTTGGAGTTCGTTACATCTTTCAGTAAGAAATTAAGCTGGCAAGTATTCCTAGCGCAAGAGGGACGTTTTTAGGTTTAATGAGATTGATGTTCGTATCAAATAAATAATTAAAAAGGCTGTGCATAATCGCATAGCCTTTTTACTTTTGCAGCGATTATAAATGAAGGCATGAAGTACGAGCGATTAACAAAAGAACAGTTTGAAGAATTACACCAAGAGTTTATTAATTTCTTGGCTACACAATCCATTACAGTTGATGAATGGAATGATATTAAGAAGAATAAACCTGAAGTTGCAGAACAAGAGCTAGACGTATTTAGCGATCTTATTTGGGAAGGTGTTTTAAATAGAGTGGAGTATCTTGAAAACATATCAGCAAGTCAGATGCATTTATTCTTTTTAGATGATAATGAAATGCGACTGATAGCCGTGAAAGTATTAAACCCAAGTAAGGATTTGACAACCACGGAAGGTTTTGCTTGGTTTAAAGAGAATTTTTTGACTGATCAGGTAGAAATGATGACCGCCTCGAAAGGGTATTCAGCTGATAAGAATAAAGACAGTTTTGACTTGATCAAAAAAGGCGCTGTAATTACGAAGGGAGATTTATTCAACTGGTTCGATCAGTTGATTAATGTGGATTAACTTTGAAGCAAGAAGCAAGAAGCAAGAAGCAAGAAAAGAGAACAGAGAATATAGAAATAGATAAGTTTTTCAAGTTCGATGTCAGTTCGAGTGTTTTCCGAGGGACGAAGGAAAATGTATCGAGAACGTTTGAGAAAGCAGTACACAAGTAACTATTAAAAAATGGCTCAAAAACCATCAGTACCGAAAGGAACACGAGATTTTTCACCAGAGGAGGTGGCAAAAAGAAACTATATCATACAAACAATCAAACATCAGTTTGGTTTGTTTGGGTTTCAGCCAATTGAGACACCTTCGTTTGAAAATTCTTCGACACTCATGGGAAAATATGGTGAAGAAGGGGATCGCTTGATATTTAAAATTTTGAACTCTGGTGATTTTCTAAAAAAGGTGGATGAGAAAGTACTGCAGCATAAAGATTCCCAAGGAATTACTAGTCAAATATCAGAAAAGGCCTTGCGCTACGATTTGACTGTTCCATTTGCACGCTATGTGGTCCAACACCAAAATGAGATTGATTTTCCATTTAAACGCTATCAAATACAGCCAGTTTGGCGAGCAGATAGGCCACAAAAAGGTCGATTTAGAGAGTTTTATCAATGTGATGCCGATGTTGTTGGGAGTGCGTCTTTGTGGCAAGAAATCGATTTTGTACAATTGTATGATGCTGTTTTTTCTGATTTGAAATTAAACGGTGTGATCATCAAAATGAATAACCGTAAGATCTTATCTGGTTTTGCTGAAGTGATGGGGGCGAAGGACAAGCTAATCGATTTTACAGTTGCTTTAGATAAGTTAGATAAGATAGGAGAGGAGAAGGTTAAGACGGAGATGCTTTCCAAAGGTATTTCTGAAGCTTCAATAAGTAAAATGCAACCTTTATTTGAGTTAACGGGAACCAATCAGGAAAAGTTAGAAAAGCTAGGAGGATTACTTTCGGGTAGTGAAGAAGGAACGCAAGGAGTAAAAGAGTTGCAGTTTATTTTTAATGCAATTGAATCAATAGGATTAAAATCATCAAAACTTGATATTGATGTTACCCTAGCTCGTGGTCTAAACTACTATACCGGAGCAATTTTTGAAGTAGCGGCTCCAGAAGGTGTGGCCATGGGATCTATTGGTGGTGGTGGCCGATATGACGACCTTACCGGTATTTTTGGACTTAAAGGTATTAGTGGTGTAGGGATTTCATTTGGCTTGGATAGAATTTATCTAGTGTTGGAAGAGCTAGGGCTATTTCCAGAATCTGTTAACAAAGGAATTAAGGCATTATTCATCAATTTTGGAGAAAAGGAAGCGTTGTATGCTACTAAAGCGATTAAACAGCTTCGCGAAAATGGGATAAGTGCAGCATTATACCCTGATGCTTCTAAAATGAAAAAGCAGTTAAATTACGCTAACAAAAGCGAGGTGTCATTTACCGTGCTCGTAGGCGAGCAAGAAATGAACAATAATAAGTATACGTTAAAGAATATGATTTCTGGCGAACAAGAGTCAGTTGACTATAGTACCATGGAATCTATCTTGAAAAGCTAAAGGTCTATAAATAGCCCGTAAGTAGTCTTTTAAAAACAGCAATTACCCCAGCGATTAATACTATAAAAATAAACGCTGTTGCAAGTTTGAAGATAATGGCTTGTAACGGTTTTAAATCGCTAAAAGCATTCTTGTAAAGATTCTTGAAATAAGTTAATGTTTGCATAGCCCCAAATTAAATAATACAATAAACCAATAGTGTCTATTTTAATAACACAAAATCATCGATTTTAGTATATCTACGGCTAATATAACATTTTGGATGCTAAGATTTTGTATAAAATTAAAAATCGGCTATAGTTTGTTAACAACTTATAGCCGACTTTCGGTTTACATAGGTTCTGGTATTACATGGTAAAATAACCAGTAAAGAGTTGATAAAATATTGCAACAATACTTGCTGCTATCACCAGCAATAAAAAACTGCTAGTAATTTTAAAAACTACCCGCTGGTAATTTTTTAAGTTCTCAAACGCCTGATTATACAGGTTTCTTAGGTGTAAAAATGTCTCCATAACAAATGGGTTTTAAGATTAAGGTTTCGCTAAAGTACATATTTTATCGATAAAATGCAAATCTTAGCGAAATAGCCACCCAGTGAAGACGTTTGAGAATAGCCTAGATTACGAAAAAGCCAGTACTTACTCGGTATATAAATGCGGCAATTCCTAGGGTAATACCAGCTAGGACTATATAAGATAGCCCTTTTAAGACATACAGTTGATATTGTTTAAGTTGTTCAAATGCTTTAACATATACTTGCTTGAAAATTGTAATCGTTTCCATAATTATTTGTTTTAAATGGGTTTGTCATATACTATAAGACATTTTCAATCTCATATGGTTTAATTACATGGTATGTTCAATTTGCATGCCAAAACTTAAATTACTTATTTTATGAAGACAATTACAATACAATTTTGGAAGATTAAATAATAAAAAAACAGAGTGGTGTTTTTTTGATTGAGATAATAATGTTTTTATATTTGCACCCGCTAAATCAGTATGTATATTGAATTAGCGTTTTGGCGAGGTAGCTCAGCTGGTTAGAGCGTCGGATTCATAACCCGGAGGTCGGGGGATCGTGCCCCCCTCTCGCTACAAAACCCGATGTGAAAACATCGGGTTTTTCTTCTTCAAACATCTTTGTTCGATTATTCACTTTTTTTGCTGTACGTTTATCAGACCTTATCTAGGCATATAAAATGAATATAAATTAAATCATTAATTGAAGTAAAATGATATGCTATAAAGGCCTCTGGTAACTATATATCAAATGAATATGGTATCTAGCAATTTTATTAATTAGCCATAAAAAATATTCTTGATGTTTTGATTTGATTTTATTCATTGCGTATTTCTTGGAAATGAATAGGAATAATTAATCTTTTTAAAATTTACGGCTTAAATATAATATTTGACGTTAAAACCGTACATTTAATCGATTTGACTATCTTTTTTCGTACAACTTTGTGTAGGCCAAAAAACTTATTTATTTTCCCCCTGGGATCATTATTGTAGATTATTTTCAGTTCGGTCTTTATTAGTTTAATTCCAAAATCTTACTTGTACTAAATAGCTATGAACAAGTTTACTTTTATTGCATTTTTATCAAAGAAAGCACTATTTCTTTTACTATGTTTAGGTATAAGCTCAGTAAGTATCGGGCAAACTCCTGGGCAAATTTTTGACACTTCCAATCTTGGTGTATCCAATCCTATGGATCCCAATAATGATGATTTTATTTCAGCTTCAGGAGGCGCATTTGTTACTTCCGAGGATTTTGAGATTCCCTTTATTCCAATTCCACAATTGGAGGGAGAACCCGATGGTGATGCTGGTGGGGCTGGGTGCAATCTTACCGATTTAGTTGATGACCCAAATACCAACTCTGATTCTTCATATTATTATTTCGATGATGTGAATGGATATATGATTTTTAGGCTTCGTATTGCTGCCGATGGTAGTGGTAATTTTGGTTTTAGTGTATTGATAGATACCGATAATTTATTTGGGGATCAAGATCCAAATGCTATTTCTGGTAATCCAGGTTTTGAAAGGGAAGTTATCTGTTCCAATCAAAATAATGGAGATGTAGTCGTCTTGGATACTGATGGCACAACAAGTGGAACACAAATTACAGCAAATGGAGGGCCGTATTCGGTAAATTCTAACCGTCAAAAATCGTATGCGCTTTATAATGATCCAAACTGCTCTGGAGATCCTGTTTTTATTGACTTTTTTGTGCCTCAGGCCGACATCGGTATAACAAGTAGTTCTAATTTTAGACTAATAGCAGCTACTTCTAATTCTGGAGCAACAGCTCTTGCAAATTCCGCGGCAGATATTGGTGGTGTTAATGGTGGAAACTACGCAACGGTTGATGACCAATTTAATGCCGCTGTGAATGCTTTCATTGATACCGATGGAGATGGTGTTAATGATGTAAATGATTTGGATGATGACAATGATGGTATTTTAGATACAATAGAAACAGGTGGGCCAAACCCAACTACAGATGCAGATTTTGATGGTGTGCCTTTATATCTCGATGATGATGACGCTAATGCATCTATTGGTGATGCAGATGGTTTAGTGCAAACGGGATTTGACGCTGGAGGTGATGGAACCGCCGATCATTTAGATATTGATAGTGATGGAGATGGTTGTAATGATGTGCTCGAAGCTGGTTTTACGGAAAGTAGTAGCATAACCGGAGAATTGGCTGGAACGGGGTATGATGCAAACGGTCAGGTAACAGGAGGAACAGATGGATATACCGGAACAAATGCAGAAGTAACAGATCCGCTTCTTTTTAATGCTTGTGATACCGATACCGATGGAGATGGTGTAGGTGATAGTACTGATACTGCAATAAATGATCCTTGTTTACCTGTACAGTCTGCAGGATATACCGGTTATGATTCGGCGAATGCTATCTGGCAGGCAGCAGATTGTGATGGAGATACAATTATTAATAGTACAGAAGTAACAAATGGTACAGATTCCTATAGTGTAGACACAGATGGAGATGGAGTTAATGATAATACGGATACCGATCCATTAAATGCTTGTATTCCTAATAACACCGTAGGGAATTGTGATGCAGATAATGACGGGCTGACCAATACCGAAGAAGCTACTGCAGGCACTGATCCCAATGTGGCCGATAGTGATGGCGACGGACTTAACGATGGTGAAGAGATCAATGGAGTAGACGATCCTGCAACGCCCATAGTAGCGACAGGCACCAGTGATGCCTTAGATGCATGTTCTCCTGATAACACCGTAGGGAATTGTGATGCAGATAATGACGGGCTGACCAATACCGAAGAAGCTACTGCAGGCACTGATCCCAATGTGGCCGATAGTGATGGCGACGGACTTAACGATGGTGAAGAGATCAATGGAGTAGACGATCCTGCAACGCCCATAGTAGCGACAGGCACCAGTGATGCCTTAGATGCATGTTCTCCTGATAACACCGTAGGGAATTGTGATGCAGATAATGACGGGCTGACCAATACCGAAGAAGCTACTGCAGGCACTGATCCCAATGTGGCCGATAGTGATGGCGACGGACTTAATAGATGCATGTTCTCCTGATAACACCGTAGGGAATTGTGATGCAGATAATGACGGGCTGACCAATACCGAAGAAGCTACTGCAGGCACTGATCCCAATGTGGCCGATAGTGATGGCGACGGACTTAATGATGGTGAAGAGATCAATGGAGTAGACGATCCTGCAACGCCCATAGTAGCGACAGGCACCAGTGATGCCTTAGATGCATGTTCTCCTGATAACACCGTAGGGAATTGTGATGCAGATAATGACGGGCTGACCAATACCGAAGAAGCTACTGCAGGCACTGATCCCAATGTGGCCGATAGTGATGGCGACGGACTTAACGATGGAGAAGAGATCAATGGAGTAGACGATCCTGCAACGCCCATAGTAGCGACAGGCACCAGTGATGCCTTAGATGCATGTTCTCCTGATAACACCGTAGGGAATTGTGATGCAGATAATGACGGGCTGACCAATACCGAAGAAGCTACTGCAGGCACTGATCCCAATGTGGCCGATAGTGATGGCGACGGACTTAACGATGGAGAAGAGATCAATGGAGTAGACGATCCTGCAACGCCCATAGTAGCCACAGGCACCAGTGATGCCTTAGATGCATGTTCTCCTGATAACACCGTAGGGAATTGTGATGCAGATAATGACGGGCTGACCAATACCGAAGAAGCTACATTGGGTACTGATCCTAATAATGCAGATAGCGATGGAGATGGTATTAATGACGGAGCAGAAGTAGTTGGGGATGTAAATAATCCGACCGATACCGATGGCGATGGAATTATCGATGCTCTAGAAAGTACAACTACAGATACTGATGGTGATGGCGTGGCAGATCAAGGTGATGCGACCAACACTGATCCTTGCTCACCTGATAACACTGCAGGTACTTGCGATGCAGACGGAGATGGCTTGACCAACGATGAAGAAGCAGCAGCAGGTACTGATCCTAATGTAGCGGACACTGATGGTGATGGATTAAACGATGGAGAGGAAATAAACGGAGTAGATGACCCTGCAACTACAGCTGTAGCGTCGGGCGTTAGTGATCCTAATAATATCTGTGATCCATTTACAACTGATAGTAGTTGTGCTACGGATAGTGACGGTGATGGTTTAACCGATGCCGAAGAAGCTACATTGGGTACTGATCCTAATAATGCAGATAGCGATGGAGATGGTATTAATGACGGAGCAGAAGTAGGTGGGGATGTAAATAATCCGACCGATACCGATGGCGATGGAATTATCGATGCTCTAGAAAGTACAACTACAGATACTGATGGTGATGGCGTGGTAGATCAAGGTGATGCGACCAACACTGATCCTTGCTCACCTGATAACACTGCAGGTACTTGCGATGCAGACGGAGATGGCTTGACCAACGATGAAGAAGCAGCAGCAGGTACTGATCCTAATAACGAAGATAGTGATGGTGATGGTATTTCTGATCAAGATGAACTCAATTCGGGCACTGATCCAAACAATGCTGATACTGATGGTGATGGTCTGTCTGATGGAGAAGAAGTTATGATTGGTACAGATCCGAACAATGCTGATAGCGATGGTGACGGTATCTCCGATGGTGACGAATCAACACTAGGATCTAATCCAACAAATAGCGATAGTGATGGGGACGGTATTTCAGACGGAGAAGAAATCTTAGATGAAAACGGTAATGTCAATACATCTGACTGTGATAATGATGGAATTCCAGACTACATAGATAGCGATTCTTGTGATATAGTGGTAAAACCAGGGTTTTCTCCAAATGGTGATGGAATCAATGATCTTTGGATAATACAAAACATTGAACTGTTTCCTAATAATAAGGTAGAACTTTATAACAGGTGGGGCCACAAAGTATTTACCGCACTTAGTTATGCAAATAATTGGGATGGAGTTTCTAACGTAAAAGGAGTGATTTCATCTGGTGATAAACTGCCTGTTGGAAACTATTACTATATCATTAGTACTGGACAACCTAATTCAATGCCATTTAATGGGTGGATCTATATTAATTATTAAACATTAATAGTTGATTTCACGTACAAAATTTAAGATAATGAATAGAATCACTAGAATATATTTGCTTTTTCTTGTTTTATGTTCCTGCAAACTTTCAGGACAGCAAGACCCTCATTTTACCCTGTACAAATACAATATGAATATAGTAAACCCGGCTTATGTTGGATCAACAGGTTATACTGAGTTAAATACAGGTTTTAGAAGTCAGTGGGTTGGTGTTATTGGAGGACCTGAAACTCAAAGTTTTTCATTAAGTACCCCAATAAGTAATGATGTAGGGTTAGGCTTATCTGTTGTTCATGACAATGTATTTGTATTAGACGAGACCCATTTATATGCTGATTTTTCTTACAAATTAAAACTATCGGAGTCTAGTAATTTGTTCTTAGGTTTGAAGGCTGGAGGATCCTTTCTAAATATTGATTTAGTAAAAATCGGTATTAATGACGACCCACTTTTCAATCAAAACGTAAGTAGGTTTAATCCAAATATTGGGATTGGTGCTTATCTTTTGGGTGAAAAATATTTTGTGACGATCTCAGCTCCTGGTTTATTGAGTAATGATAGATACGAAAGAGAGGGCTTTTTTCCGGTTTCTGCAAGTGATAGGCTACACATATTTACGGGAGCAGGTTATACTTTTACATTGACTGAAAACATTGATTTCAATCCTTCCTTTATGATAAAGACTGTCGCGGGTTCACCTATTTCCTATGATCTAACAGGGTTATTTAGTTTTTATAAAAAGTTTGAAATAGGAGCTTCATATCGTAATGAAGAAAGCATCAGTGCAGCAACTTTTTTTAGAGCCGCAAAGTGGTTAAAAATTGGATATTCATACGAATATACCATTACGGATATCGCAACTTATAATAGTGGAACACATGAAGTTCTGCTTCGCTTTAACCTTGATAATAAATATTAATAAAAATTAGAATTTCAAAAAAGGCTAATAAGGAAAGTTTCAACCTTTAAATTAGTATCTCAATTTGTTTGCTCTAGATCTTAATTAACAAGATTTAAATCGTAAGTCTGAGTTCATTATTGCGAAGTTAGATGCATAATGCCACCTATAGACAAGAAAAGTAAATGTTAGAACTGGAGTTCTTGATACACTCATCTCTAATATTGTATCTATATATTTTTTAAACTTATGACATGTCTAGATAGTATTCAGACAATGTTAATAGTCTTTTTTAATTATTCATTTTTATCTGGGATGACTCCAAAACTAGCTAAGTTAAAAGCTAAAAATGCGGTTAAACCATAATATGATTATGGGTTTATTTTTTAATTTTCGACGGTTTAAAAATCAGAGGTTTTATTAGTGTCATTCTGGACAATTAGTAACATAAGGAATTTGATACTTTTTAAGTTAGCATCCTATCTACGAACCCTAATCATATTGGTATTCGTTAAATGCTAAATATATGTTGTTTCACTAATTGTTGCTTAGGGTAATTTAAGTTTATTTTAATGTTATTTGACGATAAATTTAACCTTTAAACCTGAAACTACACGTTTTTATTTCAAAATGTTAATGGTTTCTTAAAAAAAAATAGTTGTTTTGTACCTATTTTGTTTACCCCATTAATTTTACCCGTTCTTATGAATGTTATTACTCGATTTACATCTTTTAGCGCATTTAAAAATATTCGTGTTTTTTATATATTACTCTTATTCTTGTTCCTTGGAACAATGATAGGTCATGCTCAAAGTTGTGTAGTGAATGCTGGTGTTGATCAGACAATTTGTGGGAATCAAACTCTTCAGCTTGATGGAAATAGTTCTGGTAGTTTTTCCAGTAATCCTATATGGACTCAGGTAAGTGGGCCATCGGTTATTATAAGTGATACAGGAATTAACAATCCCGTTATTACAGGATATAGTGGGGGTAATACCTATGTTTTTAAGTATTCGGCTGTATGTCAGAATGCCACTGAGCCCGAAGACTTTGTTACTGTAGTTGTAAATTCTATAACAACAGCAAGTACTAGTGGAAATGTAAATTCATGCCCAGATAATACTGGGGCAATAACAGTTACAGGTAATAGTCCCGGATCGGGCGAAACTGGAATATGGTCCATTGTAGGGAGCAACGATGCTGGTGTGACAATTAATTTTCCTGGTTCAACTACTACGACTTTAAACCTTTCTGAGACAAACGCGGGAACAACTACCTTGCGTTGGACACTTACAAATTCTGGTACATCTTGTAGCTCTTTTTCAGATATTCTTGTAACAAATTTTGGAGGAGAAAGTACTGTTGATGCCGGACCTGACCAAAACCTATCACAATGTTATACTGCTACTCAGTCTACTTCTTTAAGTGGAAGTTTTGGTGGTAATAACATAAATGGGCAGCAAGGTACATGGATTTTTGTCACAGGTCCAAGCACACCTACAATCGCTAATATTAATAGTCCCAGTACATCAGTTTCAAATTTAATTGAGGGTACCTATACTTTCAGGTGGGATGTTTCTGGGCCTTGCGTAAATGGTAATGATACAGTGGATATAATAGTACCTGGTGCCACCCAAGATGTAACTACTGCAGTTGTGCAAAATGATAATCAAAGGTTTTGCGATCCTTCAATTACGTCAGCAACCCTTATTGGGTCTACACCGGACTTTACTAATGAAACTGTTGAATGGGAACAAATAGATGGTAACCCTCCAGTAACCATTGTTAATCCTTTTAGTCCTACAACGCAGGTAACGGGTTTGAATTCACCAAATTCATATCGTTTTAGATATACAATCACCAATAATATTACTGGTTGTACCTCATCTGATACCGGAAGAGTCCGTTTTAATAATGGCTCTATCAGTATTGTGGTTAATTCAGGAAATGACATAGTAGGGGTTTGTGATCAAACATCTTTTAGCATTCCTTTTGTGTTCAGTAGCGGAAACAGAACAGAGTATAGTATAATAAGTGGTCCGAGTGACTCTTCCATATCCTTTCCTACCGCTTATCAAAATGCTGGAGATAGTCCAACTACAATTAATGCATTTGATGTAGAAGGTAACTATACTGTTAGTTTTAGAAGAAGAAGGGTAGGGCAAATTTTAACTTCTTGCGATGAAGCTACAGATGCCATTAACGTATCGGTATCATTATCACCATCTGGAGCTAGTGCCGGATCGGATCAAGTATTAAATTGTGGTGAGACTACGGCGACGCTTGCTGGTAGCCCTGTAGCATCAGGAATTGCGGTTTGGTCTCAAGTAAGCGGTCCAAATACTGCGGTATTTTCAGATATTTATGAACAGAGTCCAACAATATCAGGTTTAGTAGCAGGTCTATATACTTTTAGGTATAGTGTAAGCGGTGGTCCCGGGTGTCCAGTTAATTTTTCTGATCCCGATACTACTGTTTTAGTATCTTCAAATATTAATGGGCCGTCTCTTGCTGGTTCAGATCAAACCATTTGTATTGATGCTCCGGTTCAATTAGCTGCCAATACACCAACAGATGATCAAACGGGCACATGGAGTCAGACTGGCGGACCAGCTGGAGTGGTGTTTTCGGATATAAATGATCCTAATGCTACTGCAACAGGATTTTCTTCTACTGCTATCTATACCTTACAATGGTCCGTAGAAAACAGTAGCATAAATTGTGGGCTTCCTGTAACCAGTACTTTAGATATAACAACTACAACAGATGTTTCACCAGTGGCAGCTGAAGCCGGCCCGGATCAGTGTGAGTCATCAGGAACGACTATTATTACCCTAGCCGGTAATGATCCTCCGGCGGGACAACAAGGTATCTGGACAGTAGCACCTTCTGCTGGTGTTACTTTTGCTGATGCAACACAATTTGATACGACGGCAACTGTTCCCACAGACGGAGCTTATACCTTTACATGGACTATTGACTTTGTTACCTCCAATGGTTGCGGAACAACTTCCGATGATGTTGAGGTCACTATTGCTGATACAGGAGTCTTTGTAAGTGCAGGTTTAGACCAAACAATATGTTTGGATCCAACTACGACTCCAGTTCCGCTTTCGTTTACTATGGCTGCTGATATTCCTCCGTCTCCCGGAGTTGGAACATGGATATTGGTTTCCGGAAATGCAGGTTATACTGTTGATAATGCAAATAGTCCTACAGCAACTTTTAGCGATTTACTTGACGGTACCTATGTTTTTGAATGGAGAATAGACTATGGTGATTGTGCCTTTTCCGCTGATGAGGTGACCATAAACGTAGGAGTACCACCTACAACAGCCAATATTCCTGGAGGTAACCAAGTCCTATGCGGTTCAAACTCAACAATAATAACAGCCGATCCTTTACTAAACCCTTTAACGGAATCTGGTGTTTGGACAGTGCTTAGTGGAGCTCCCAATACACCAAGTATTGATGACCCCAGTAGTAATACTATAAATGTCACTGGCTTAACAACTGGTAGTTATACTTTTAGGTGGACTACCACCGGAAGTTCTCCACTTTGTACATCATCATCAGCTGATGTTATAGTTGATGTTTATGCAGCGGCTACAGCGGGTGCGGATCAAAATTTATGTCTAGCAACCAGTGTTTTTCTAGAAGCAACTACCGGGACCACAGGGACATGGACAATAGTTTCAACTACTAACCCAGCTGGTACAGCTGGTTTTGCACCTATTCAATCTCCTTCTAATAGTAATACAGCTAATGCGCCGGTAGATCCTGGGTTTGAATATGTTTTTGAATATACTACAGACTATACCGGTACAGGAATTACCTGTAATAATAGCGACCAAGTCACATTTGTAATCAGCAACGGGCCAAGCGAAGACCCAGATGCAGGTGATGATCAAGACGTATGTATAGTTGATGCTACTGCTACATTACTGGCGGGTAATACATCAATACCTGGTGATGTGACGTCAGAATGGCGTTTAGTATCGCAACCTTCAGGAGGTGCTGCAACAATAGCGACACCAAATAATTCAATTACAACTGATATTAACAATTTAACTGTTCCAGGACTTTATATATTCGAACTTAACTTTGAAAGCAATTTTTGTTTGGATAAGGCCGATATTGTGAGGGTAGAAGTATTTGAAGCGCCAACACCAATTGAAGCGGGGCCAGATCAACCCAATGCATGTCAGCTAGATGCACAACTCGCAGCAACTGCACCCACTATTGGAATTGGTACTTGGGTACTTACCACGGACCCGTCCGCGGGACAAGTTCAAATAGATAGTCCTAATAACCCCCTAAGTACTATTTCTAATATTCCAGATGATGCAGGAAATGATGGTTTAGACGATGTGTATGTATTTACTTGGACTGTTTCCAACGGTCCACTAACATCTGGAGCATGTGCTCCTCAGTCAGATACGGTAACATTAACCTTTACAGGTGCTCCACCTTCTATCGCCGATGCTGGAACGGATCAGGAATTATGTGATGCAAGTCAAACAAACTTAGATGCTGCGGCCGTGAGTTCTGGAATTGGTATTTGGACACAAATTTCAGGACCAAACACTGCTAATATAGCATCTCCTAATAACCCTAACAGTTTAATATTTGGACTTATTCAAGGAACCTATGAGTTTGCTTGGACTACAAATGGTGGAGGGTGTTCCTATACCGATACAATGGAAGTAACGGTATTGTCTCAACCCGTAACCGCCGAGGCTGGCCCTAATCAGACAATTGTAGAGTTTGCTACCTTAACACTTGATGCGGACGACCCTTCTCCGTTTACTGGTACCTGGACTCAAGTATCTGGACCCAATACGGCTTCTATTTTAAACCCAAATAGCTTTAATTCTCAGGTTACAGGTACTACCGTGGGGACATACATATTTCAATGGACAGTTACTAACGGAATATGTTCTGTAGTTTCGGATACAGTGCAAATTGATGTTATTGGAATTTCTGATTTAGAACTTACAAAATCAGTTAACCCAACTTCAGCTAAAGTGGGAGAAACGATATTATTTACTATTGACTTATTTAATAACAACGCCAATGGAAATAGTAACGCAACAGGCGTAATTGTTCAAGATTTTATTCCTTCAGGATATACCCTTGTCTTTGGTACAGTCAGTAACGGAGGTGTATATAATGCCGGGAATTTTTCCATTACCTGGTCTAATTTAACTATTAACAACGGAAATACAGTTAGTCTTACTTTTCAGGCTACTGTAAATGCCACCGGAAACTATAACAATACTGCTCAGGTTACAGCGTCGGATCAATTCGATCCCGATTCTACTCCAAATAATAACCTAGGAGCAGAGGATGATCAGAGCTCCGTGGCTATAACTATTTTACCGAACGATCCGCCTGTAGCAGATAATGATTCCAGCCTAGGAAATACTGTTGGAGCGACTGTACTTGTAAACATAATTGACGGAGATACTGATGTGGATGGTACAGTAGAAATTAATACAGTTAACCTAATATTGCCAGGAGGCGAAACAAATGTAATTACTGATGTACAAGGTGATATAGTAGGCTTTGAGACTAGTGAGGGCGTATGGTTTTATAATGACACAACCGGATTATTGAGCTTTGATCCAGCTGATGGTTTTACAGGTGATCCTGTACCAATTCAATATACGGTCGATGATAATGATGGAAATACAAGTAATCAAGCCACTGTAACAATTACATATACTCCGGTTGATCCTATTGCGGTAGCTGATGAGAATGTGATACCAACCTCCCCTGGAGATAATACAGTATTAGACATTTTGACTAATGACACCTTAGGTGATGGCTCAACGCCGCTCCCAACTGATGTCATTGTTGATCTCGATCCGAGTACCCCAGGTGTTGTTGATACATCTGTTATCATACCAAATGAAGGTACCTGGACCTATGATCCATTAACCGGTTTAGTGACTTTCGTGCCGGATGCTAATTTGGTTGGAAATCCATCTATAATTAATTATACAATAACAGACGCGGATAACAATACAGCTGTAAGTGCTCCGACAACTATAACTATCAACTATCAATCACCTCCAGTTGCTGTGGATGATGATAGTTTAAATAATGCGCCTGTTTCAACAGCAAACCTTGATTTAACGGCAAATGATACAGATGCGGATGGAAATAATACGATTGACCCAACGTCTGTTGACTTAATTCCTCCAGGTACGGCTATTAATATTGTTACGGATGCCAATGGAAATGTTATAAGCTTTGATGTACCGGGAGAAGGTAATTATGTATATGTTAATATTACTGGGATTTTAAGTTTCAATCCAGAATTTGGCTTTTTAGGAGACCCGACTGATATTCAATATACAGTAGATGATAATGACGGTAATATAAGTAATCAAGCGAATATTAATATTACCTATATACCTGCCACCGCACCTATAGCGACTAATGATGCTAATGCGGTATCAACCCCACAAGGAGCCGATACGGTATTGGATATCTTGGCCAATGACACTTTGGGAGATGGTAGTACCCCAACACCAGCTGATGTAACGGTAGACTTAGACCCAGGCACAGCCGGGGTACAGAATACGATCAGTATACCAGGTGAGGGTACTTGGACCTACAATCCATCCACAGGCGAGTTGAGCTTTGCACCAGAACCGAGCTTTACGGGTAGTCCAACAGCCATTACCTATGAGCTAACGGATGTAGATACGGGCTTAAGTGATACTGCGACAGTAACAGTGACGTACCAAGAACTACCAGTAGCGGTAGACGACAGTAGTACAGCCAACACTGCAGGAGCTACCGTAGTAGTTGACATTACAGTAAATGATACGGATGCTGATGGAACGATTGATGATGCAAGTGTGAACTTAAGCACTCCAACGGGAGCGATTAATATCACGACTGATGGTGATGGCGATGTGACGGGCTTTGAAGTACCAGGCGAAGGGGTATGGAGTTATGATGGTGCAGGTAATATAAGCTTTGCACCAGCTGCAGGCTTTACGGGCAATCCAACGGACATCACTTATACGGTCGATGACAATGATGGTAATACGAGTAATGCAGCGACAGTAAACATAGAGTACACGGCCACGAATCCAGTAGCGACCAATGATGCTAATGCGGTATCAACCCCACAAGGAGCCGATACGGTATTGGATATCTTGGCCAATGACACTTTGGGAGATGGTAGTACCCCAACACCATCGGATGTAACGGTAGACTTAGACCCAGGCACAGCCGGGGTACAGAACACGATCAGTATACCAGGTGAGGGCACTTGGACCTACAATCCTTCAACGGGTGAGTTGAGCTTTGCACCAGAGTCTGGTTTTGATAATGATCCCACTCCGATTGTTTATGAGTTAACTGATCTTGATACAGGATTAAGTGATACTGCGACCGTAACCTTGGATTATCTAATTGATCCGGTTGCAGTAAACGACGAAAGTCTAAATAATAATCCAAATAATGACGTAGTTATTGCTATTCTGAGTAATGACAACGATCCAGATGGTACATTAGATCCAAATGGCGTGAATCTTATTGTACCGACAGGAGCAATTAATGTTGTTACAGATGGTGATGGAGATGTAACTTCATTTGAAGTTCCAGGAGAAGGGTTATGGACATACGATCCTGCAATAGGTGATTTAACTTTTGCTCCAGAACCAGGATTTATTACAGATCCTACTCCAATAAGCTACACTGTAGCCGATAATGATGGAAATATTTCAAATGAGGTAACTGTTGTAGTCGATTATGTTGATGTAGCCGATCTTTCACTGACGAAAGTGGTAGTTGATAATGATGTAACTCCATTCACAGGAACTGAAATCACATTTGAAATTAGAGTAACCAATGATGGTCCTGCAAATGCTACTGGTGTAATTGTTGAAGATTTACTTCCAGATGGATATGATTTTATCTTATATAGTTCAACAACAGGGTTCTATGATGAAAACACTGGAGTTTGGACAGTTGGTAATCTAGCTTCAGGATCAACTGAGACCCTCTTAATCGATGTTTTAGTAAATGAAACCGGAAATTACCTAAATGATGCTGAAATAACAGCAACAGATGTCCTTGATCTCGATTCTACACCAAATAACGGAGTATTAGCTGAGGATGACCAAGATGAAGTAAATGTGATACCACAATTGACACCGCGCATTGACCTATCGGTAACAAAAACAGCAAATACGATGACACCAGATGTAGGAGGTCAGATTGTATTTACAATGACTGTTACTAACGACGGGCCGAGTGATGCAACAAATGTGGTAGTTACTGATTTATTGGCTAGTGGCTATGAATATTTAAGTAATACGGTTACAATAGGAAGTTATGAACCATTAAACGGATCATGGACTATTGGTAATTTACCAAACGGTACGACAGAAACAATTACTATAACCGCTCGAGTACTTGAAAGTGGTGATTATAGTAACAAAGTTGAAGTTACTGATGCTACTGAACCCGATATCGATTCAGTACCAGCAAATAATGACGATACGGAGGATGATCAACAAACAATTGAGCCGGTTCCGGTTAGCGTATCGGATTTAGCATTAACTAAGACAGTTAACAATCCAACACCAAACGTCGGAGAAACCGTTCAATTTGAAATTCTTGTTGAAAATTTAGGCTTAAGTGATGCAAGAGGTATTGAAGTTACTGATTTACTTCCTTCAGGATACACCTTTGTCTCTTTCGAGGCAACAGCTGGAATTTATGATGAAGTAACTGGACTTTGGAGAATTACCAGAACACTTGTCCAAGGTGATATTGAGCGCTTAACTATTACCGCAATTGTAAATCCAACAGGTGATTATAATAATACGGCAGCGATTACAGCATCTGATAATAATGATTCTGATATCACTAATAATGATGATAATGCGATCACAATACCGGTTCCAATTTCAGATCTTTCCTTAACAAAGGTCGTTGATAATTTGAACCCTGATGTTACAGATCTAGTCACATTTACCTTAACGCTAACCAATGATGGACCTAGTGAAGCAACTGGAATCGTAGTTACTGATGCATTACCAAGTGGATTTAATTGGGTTTCTGATACTAGTGGCGGAGCATATGATTCAACCACTGGGTTGTGGTCAATTGCAAGTCTGGCTAGTGGTGCATCGACGACAATAGATATCACAGTTTCCATAAATACAACTGGAAGTTACTTAAACGTAGCTGAAGTAACAGCTGTTAATGAGATTGATCCTGATTCAACACCAAACAATAATGTATTAAGTGAGGATGATCAAGATGAAGTTCAGGTATTCCCAAGAGTAATTACGGATATTGAGGTGACAAAAACGGTTGACAATCTAAATCCAACTGTAGGTTCACAAATTACCTTTACAGTAACTGTAACCAATAATGGACCAAGTGATGCAACGGGAATAGTAGTTGAAGACCAGTTAGCGTCTGGATATCAATTTGTGTCTGCGACAGCCTCTGCAGGAATTTATGATGAGGCTATTGGATCATGGAACGTTGGTAATCTTGCAAACGGAATTACAGAAACAATTAACATTACTGTAACCGTATTACCAACAGGAAATTATAATAATACAGCAGAATTAATCGCGTTGGATACTTTCGATCCTGATTCAAATCCAGATAATAATATTGATTCTGAAGATGATCAGGAAACGATCAATCCAAGACCAACAGGTTTGGCAGATCTTTCGATTACAAAATCAGTAGATAATGCTACGCCATTGGTTGGTGATATGGTTGAGTTTACGATCAATTTAACCAATAGCGGAGATAGTGATGCTACTGGAGTAGTGGTGACTGATCTACTTCCTGCAGGGTATACGTTCAGTTCTTATATATCGACTGCGGGTCTTTATAATGAAGTAGATGGACAATGGACATTAAATAGTACTGTTGTAAATGGTAATACAGAATCACTTATCATTTTAGCTGAAGTTAATTCACCATCAGGAATAGCTGATGAGTATATTAATAACGTTGAGATAACAGCTGCGGATCAGGCAGATCCTGATAGTGTAGTTGCTGATGGGTTTGATATAGATGATTATGCGGATGGTATAGTAGACGACGATGAAGCTACCGTAATAGTAACTCCACAAACAGTAGATATTGCTGTCTCAAAAACTGTGGATAATTCGGATGCTGATATTGGTGACACGGTAGTTTTTGTTATAACTGCTACTAACAATAGTACCGTTCTAAATGCAACCAATGTAGTGATACAAGATGCATTGCCCTCAGGATATGAGTTTGTGTCGGCAACAACTTCAAGCGGAATTTATGACGAGGCAACAGGCTTCTGGACTATTGCGGCTGTAGATGCAAGTATCACCGAAACGTTATCAATGACGGTTACTGTGTTGGATGCGGACAACTATGTAAATGTCGCAAGCTTGATTTCAGTTGATCAATCGGATGTTAATCCGGATAATGATCAGGCAGATGCCATGGTTTCACCGCAATGCTTGACAATATTTAATGAATTCTCTCCAAATGGAGATGGTACGAATGATTTCTTCACAATCGATTGTATTTCGAGGTTTCCAAATAATAAACTTGAGGTTTACAACCGTTGGGGTAACATTGTTTTTGAAGCCAATGGATATAATAATGATTGGGACGGAACGTCAAATGGTCGTGTGACCATTAATCCAGAAAAGAAATTACCCGTGGGTACATATTATTATATTTTGAATCTAGGCGATGGCTCTGAGCCAAGAGCAGGATGGTTATACATAAACCGATAATGAAGATGGAGATGATGAAATTGATAGTTAAAAAAGAGCAAATGAAAGTACCATATATAAAAATGCTTGTACTCCTTGGCTTTGTATCGAGTACCTTACAGATGAATGCCCAGCAAGACCCACAGTTTACACAGTACATGTATAATGTAATGAGTGTTAACCCGGGTTATACAGGTTCTCGAGAAAATCTAGTAGTCTATGGTTTGCATAGAACACAATGGGTTGGCTTAGATGGGGCACCACAGACATCAATATTTAGTGCAGATTCTCCGATAGGTAAAAATGTTGGTTTGGGTTTGCAAGTGCTTCATGATGAGTTGGGACCGTCAAGTGAAACTTACTTAGATGTAAACTTTTCTTATACCTTAAAAGTTGATGACTTCTGGAATTTAGGACTAGGCTTAAAAGCTGGTGGGCGTTTTTTTAATATTGATTGGTCACGTGGTATTACAGATAACCCAGATATAATATTTCAACAGAATGTTAGCGAGTTTTTCCCGACAATTGGGGCTGGTGCTTATCTTTATGGGGAACGAACCTATGTCGGGCTTTCTGTACCCAATATTTTTGCACAAGATCATTATGATGAAATTCAAGAGTCGGTAGCGGCAGAACGGTTACATTTTTTCTTTATAGCTGGGCACGTATTTGATCTTTCTCAAAAAACTAAGTTCAAGCCAGCTGCTTATATGAAATACGTTGAAGGGACTCCATTGTCTGTAGATTTGTCTGCAAACTTTATGTTTAATGAAAAGTTCGTTTTGGGACTTGCGTATCGCTGGAATGATTCATTTAGCGGATTGATAGGCTTGCAGCTAACAGATCAACTTCATCTTGGCTATGCTTATGATTTTACCACAAGCAACTTGAGAAATTATAATAATGGTACACATGAGATCATGCTGCGTTTTGAGTTGAAATCCGCTGAAAGTAAAGTTAAATCCCCAAGATTCTTTTAATGGCGCTAGTAATGAAACAACGTATTCTAAACTTAATTGTATTACTTAGTCTAGGACTAGGTGCACAAAGCAAGTATAAAAAAGCCGATCAGCTTTTCGAAAAAATGTGGTATATCGAAGCCGCTGAACATTATGAATCCGCTGTAAAAGGCGGAGATAACTCACAAGAGTTACTGCAAAAAGTAGGTGATGCTTATTACTTTAATACTGATATGCAAAATGCCTCACGCTGGTATGGCATTCTCTTTTCTAAATATGAAAATAGATTAAGTCCGACTTATGCGTTTCGTTACATTCACTCATTGCAGGGTATTGGTGATTACGATTTGGCAAAAGGCTTAATGAAAATCTATGGTGATAAGTTAGATACAAGTGGTTTTAATGTCGATCAGTTTCAAAATAATGATACTAATATTGACCGAATTGTGAACGCACAACCGCAGTTTTACATAGCAAATGTTGCAACCAACACCAAATTCTCAGATTTTGCTCCAATGTTTTATGAAGACAAAGTTGTTTTTGCAGCGGTTAAAAATCAGTCTGTTTTTCATAAGAGAAATTATAAATGGAATGAACAGCCATATTTAAATTTATTTATAGCTGATGTGGACTCAACCAGTGTTGATTTGACTAACAAAACCGATTTTTCGGAAGAAGTAAGTACCAAATATCATGAAGCAGCTGTCGCCTTTACTCCCGATCAAAAAACAATATATTTTACAAGAAATAATATTGCTAACAATAAAAGTAAGTTACAAAGAGATGATCAAGGTGTGAATCATCTTAAATTATACAAGGCGGTACTAAAAGATAGTATTTGGACGGATGTTCAAGAATTACCTTTTAATAGCGATTACTATTCGGTGGGACACCCATCGTTAAGCAAAGACGGCAAAAAGCTATATTTTGTGTCAGATATGCCAGGAACAATTGGGGGGACTGATATTTTTGTAGTAGATATTCAAGGAGATGATGTTTATGGAACTCCGAAAAATCTTGGTCCAACTATTAATACCGCAGGGCGGGAAATGTTCCCATTTATTACAAATAACAAGCTTTATTTTGCTTCTGATGGGCATTTGGGTCTTGGCGGATTAGATGTATTTGAAAGCAAGATTCAAAACTCATTTTCTGAACCTGAAAACCTGGGAAAACCTCTAAATGGAAAAAAAGATGATTTCGCTTATATTGTTGATGAGGATACTCAAAGGGGATATTTCTCTTCCAATAGAGATGGTGGCATAGGGGACGATGATATATATTCTTTTCAAAGAATTAAGGTAGTCTGCTTACAAGAAGTTGAAGGAACAGTGGCCAATGCACAAAATGGGATTCCTGAAAGTGGCATTAAGGTGTCACTTTTTGACGAAAAAGGAAATGAAGTAGATTCAAGCACTACAAACGCAAATGGAGAATACCATTTTGATTTTGAAGCAAATTGTGAAACCAACTATAAAGTAGTTGCTACTAAAGATGGTTTTGAGAAATCAAGTAAGTCTTTTGTTACTAAAACAAGAAATGGCGAAGTAAATCGCGTTCCTTTAGGAATTAAAAAACTTGACGACCTTATAGTCAAAGATGATAATCAATTTAAAATTGACGTGGGTATTATCTTTTTTGATTTTGATAAATCAAATATACGCTCTGACGCAGCCTCTGAACTAAATAAGGTGGTGTATATAATGACTAAATATCCCAAAATGATCATTAAAATAGAATCACATACTGATGCGCGTGGAGTCGATTCATATAACCTAAAATTGTCGGATGAACGTGCTAAATCTACACGTGATTATATCATTTCTCAAGGAATAGAGGAATCTAGAATAGAAAGTGCTATTGGTTATGGTGAAACAAAACTATTGAATAGTTGTTCTAATAATGTCTACTGTACTGATAATCAGCATGATTTAAATAGGAGATCGGAGTTTATTATTACTAGAATAGATTAATTGAATAAATATTAAAACATAATTTTAGTCTAGTAGTAATCATTGTATTTAATCTTTTTGTCTGGCTTGCTAATTTTCTTTTAGTGATGAAAACTAGTTATATATAGTTCATTTCTTTAGTTTTCTTTTAAACTAACTAATAATTGTATGTATTAGTGGAATAGTAAATTGACTATACCAGAAAAGTCATTCTTAGAGCTTGAATTCCCGATACATTTATAATTTAAAAACGGTAATTCTAGATTAGGAAGTTTTCTTGCCATATCGCATCTCACCAGTTTCAATGCCAATGGCAGTTTTAGCAAGTATTGTAAATACAAAAGCCCCAAGTGCCCATATTCCCAGTGTAACACCAATCTCAATTCCAGTTGGTGTATATTCAGCAATTTTACCATAAGGCCCAGGAATAAAACCTGGAACGATTAAGCCAAATCCCTTTTCAATCCAAATAGCCACAAACAGAATAAAACAACAGAAATACAAGGTCTTAAAATTGTTTCTAAATCTTCCAAAAGTTAACATCACCACTGCGAGTACATTAAGACTTATAGAAGTCCATATCCAAGGCAGTAAGGCTGTTTTACCATGTAGACCAAAGAATAGATAGAATGCACTTTCACTATGGTGGGTAGGTGCGTAGAATTCTTTGAACAATTCAGAGATTAGCATGATCAGGTTGATTTGAGCGGCCACCGTCACAATCATCGCAATTTTCTTGATAGTTTCATCTTTAACTTTAAAAGATGAAAAGGATTTAATTATTCCTAGTACAAGAATGATTAGTGCCGGTCCGGCGGCGAAAGCCGATGCTAAAAAGCGTGGCCCTAATAAAGCATTGTTCCAAAATGGTCGTGCCTGTAAACCTTGATATAAAAAAGCCGTTACTAAGTGTATTGCTACTGCCCAAAATACCGATAATATGGCTCCTGGGATATAAACCTTCGGATTTGAATCTTTGCCTTGATAATGTCTAAACAGGATATAAAATGGGATACTGATGTTTAAGAACAGATAGCCGTTAAGCACGATCACATCCCACGTCAGCATGGAATCTGGAAAGTTGAAAACACCAATACCTGGAATCATATGCCATAATACGGCGGGTCCGCCCATATCGGCAATTACAAAGGCCAAACACATTATTAATGCTGCCACCGCAAGGCCTTCGCCAATAAGAACTGCTTGTTTAAAGTCAATATCTTTCAATATATAGGTCGGCATTACGAGCATTACAGCCGCCGCGGCAACTCCAACCAGAAAGGTAAAATTTGATATATACAGCCCCCAGCTAACTCGGTCTGTCATTCCCGTAACGCTTAAGCCCTCATCAAGTTGTATCGAGTAGCAATACATTCCAGCGAGCATAATGATTGTCAGGAGGCCCATCCATAAATGATATCGTTTAGAGCCTGTGGTAATTGTATCCAGACTGTCGGTAACTAAACTCTTAAAAACTTTAAATCGTCTCATGCTTTTATGCTTTTGATCAGTCCATAAAGTACCAGAACTTGGGTTCAGTACCCAGGTCTTCTTTTAATCGAAATACTTTTTTGTTTTCTAAAACCCAACGTATCGTGCTATCTGGATCCAGTAGGTTCCCAAAAATTCGTGCACCTGTTGGACATGCGTCAACACATGCAGGATTTTCTCCTTTTCTAGAGCGTTGAACACAGAAGGTGCATTTTTCCATTACACCTTTTTTACGCACGCGGTTTCCTAGATAATGCTGATTTTTATTGACCTCTTTTTCCGGAACTTCTGGTTTACTCCAATTAAAACGCCTACCATCGTAAGGACACGCCGCCATACAATAACGACAACCAACGCACCAATCATAATCGATTACGACCAGTCCATCATCTTCGCGCCAAGTGGCTTGAACTGGACATACATCTACACAAGGAGGGTTGTCGCAATGAAAACACTGCGTACCCATATAAAAATGACCTTCGGCGGGAACTTCGTGGTAATAATTGTCGTCGGCATCATTAAATTTGAAACCGTTACCATCTTTCATTTCATGAATACGGATGTACTGCATCTGGGAATTTCTATCCTGATTATTCTCCTCTACACAGGCAGAGACACAGTTCATATATCCCTGGCATTTAGAAATATTAAAAGCATAGCCAAAAAGCACATTTTCTTTCGCATTTTCTGCGGTCATACTTAGGTTTTTGCCCGTACGCAGCTCATATGATCTCATTAAGCGGTTAACGGTTGCTTCCTTTTCATCATCGGTCATTAATTTGTAATTACCTTTAAACTGCTCTTCCCAGTCTATTTGTGCTTTTTCTTTGGAAGCATCACCAGCGGTAATGCTACAACTTGTATTCACAGCACCAGCTCCGATAAGTAAGCTAGCTGTTAGTTTTCTGAACGCTGAGCGTCGATCCATCTTGACCTCAAATACCTGATCGAAGCCGTCTTTATGTCGTTCTTCACCTATTGAAGCATCAACTGCAGCTTCAAAGAATGCTTCTTCGCTTATTTCTTCTTTCTGAATAGTTGTTTTTGGTTGTTGTTTGCTACCACAGCTGCCTTCGCTTTTTCCACAACCACATGTGCCTGTTTTTGCAGTTTGTTTTGTAAACCCCAAATCGAAGTTGTACCATTTTTTTTCTTCGCTCATAGGTATATTATTTGAATTCGAAACCGTCTTTTCGTTCTTGAACTTTTTCACTATTGAAACGCACTGGCCACCGTTGATCAAAACTCGGCTCGTGAGGATTATGGCAATTAACACAGGTCATTGAAGCTCTCGGTGGAGCCCAACCAGCGAGCTTTTTACCATGTGCTCCTCCTTTCCAATCTTCAAATTGAACGGTATGGCATTGAGCGCATTGCTTATAACTCTTATTAAAATCTATTTTCTTTCCTGTAAGGCTAACAAGATTATTCATGTCATTACCATTATGGCAAGTAGCACAATTCATAACCTCACTGCCTGCATGGTTTATTTTAATATTCCAATGTGCTTTTTTAATATCACTACTCGCTATTTGCTTGAGCGGTTTGTTATGACATTCAGTACATGAATAGGATGTTAATTCTCCTTTGCGTTCCGGAATTAAAAAAGTATGATGCCCCTCAGTAATTTCCATTAGGTTTTTGTCGGAGAGAAGTATCTCTGAATTGACACCACCATTTGCTCCCGTTCTGGTCTCAGCATGTATGCGCTCATCCAAACTGTGGTATTCGTCCTTTTTCTTGCAGCTAATAATGGTTAGTGAAACCAGAAATAGTAGCAGATATATTTTTGTTGAATTATTCATTTAGCTTATCGAATTGTCTCAGAATCTTCGTTGTATCTAATGGTATCCCAGTCATTTCTTTTGGTAAATGACATTGTCTACAGTTAATACGTTCTGGGTGTGAAACTCTCAATTCTTTAACAGCACCTGGTCCTGCATGACAGGCTATGCAATTTTCGCGCATTTGTAATCCGTGAGGAATCATCGGAGGACTGCCGAGTAATGCATTATTAGCACCTTTACCAACGCCGGGGGGATTTATTCTTTCAACAGATACTTGCTTAAAAAGGCTTGTACTATTTTGTGCTACATGACATTGCCGACAGTTAACCATTTCGGGATGCGGAGTGACAGGAGCATAGGCTTTAAATTTTTCTACAAAGCCACCATTTTGATGACATTGCAAACAACTAGTGCCACCAACACCTCGTTCTCCTTTTAATAATGGATGCGGAATGCTTGGTGGTGCACCGAGATAAGCCCTGTTCTTGTAATAATCTTTTATAGTACGCTCATGAGCAGGATCAACTGGCATATCGGAGTAATTAAACTCAAATGTCGCCTGTCTAAAAACACCTCTTTCTGAGGAAAGATAATTTCCTGAAGGGTTTTCAATTAATGGAATATAGGCTTCTTCCAGACCTTTTTGATAGCTGTAATTCCAATTAATGATAAAACCTGCTAAAATGAGCACAAAGAATGATATAATGCCGAGTCGTTTTTTCATAATCTATGCTTTTTCGACTTTAACGGCACACTTTTTAAAGTCCGGTTCTTTTGATATTGGACAGAAAGCGTCTAGGGTAACATCATTAATCAGCATGTTCTCATCAAAGAAGGGAACGAAAACCTGCCCCCTTGTTGGAAGACCACGTTCGTTGATAGAAGCGGGCAAAATACAAGAACCTCTTCTTGATGATACCTTTATTTTTTCTCCATTTCTTACCCCAAGCTTTTTTGCGTCATCTGGATGAAATTCAACATAAGCGGCTGGCATTGCTTGATGTAATACTGGGATTCGTCTTGTCATTGAGCCAGTATGCCAGTGCTCAACAACGCGCCCTGTATTTAGCCAGAATGGATATTCATCATCAGGTGATTCGGCGGCTGGTTCAAATGGACGTAGCCAAATAATTGCTCTCCCATCCGGTTTGCCGTAAAAATGAAAATCTTCACCATTGTCACAGGCTGGATCGTATGTTGCATTAAAACGCCATTGTGTAGATTTACCGTCTACATATGGCCAAATAACACCAGATTCTTTTTTAAGAACGTCTAATGGCGCCATGCCGTGCTTAACACCTTCATGAAACTGACGATATTCATTGTAAATTTCATCAACATGATTTTCTCTTGTATATGGGAATAACTCTCCAAATCCCATTCGTTTGGCGATCTCAATGGTCATCCAGGCATCGGGAGTGGCTTCTCCAGGTGCTTCGACCATTTGATCCCAATATTGGGTTCTTCGCTCGGAGTTTCCGTATATGCCTCCTTTTTCTATATGCCAAGATGCAGGCAAAATAACATCGGCAACATCAGATGTTGGAGTAGGAAACACATCAGAAACCACCACAAAGCAAGAATCTTTTTGCATCCCTGGGCGATATCGACTTGTTTTTGGTAATGAAACCAATGGATTAGTAACTTGTGTCCAAATAAACTTGATATCGCCGCGATCTACCGCGCGAAACATTTCGGTAGTGTGATAGGTCGGTTTTGAAGGGATATTCTCGTAAGGAACTTTCCATATTTTAGCCGCTAAACGACGATGCTTCTCATTCATCACAACCCCTTTAGGTAGTTTATGAGTGAATGTACCCACCTCTCGAGCAGTACCGCAGGCGGAAGGCTGTCCAGTTAATGAAAAAGGACCATTTCCAGGTTGCGAGATCTTGCCGGTCAGCAAGTGCATATTATAGATAAGATTATTCATCCATGTACCCCGGGTATGTTGATTAACTCCCATGCACCAATAGGAAACCACCTTCTTATTAGGGTCGCCGTAAATAGCCGCTAAGTACTTAATGTCTTTTACAGATACCTTTGAGTATTTTGCTACTTTTTCGGGGGTATAATCTTTTAGAAATTCTTTATAAGCTTCAAAGTCTACTTTTTCTGGTTTGTCACTGAATTTGTATTTATCTTCAGTACCATAACCCATATTGGTAAGGCCTTTGCTGAAATTGCAGTGTTTCTCAACAAAGGATTTATTCATCCAATTATTATTTATGATCTCATAGCAAATGGCATTTGCGACGGCAAGATCGGTTTGTGGTTCAAATAAAATTGACCTGTCTGATGCACCACTTGATCGTGATGTACGCGTAGCAAAGTCAATTATTTTAGCACCACGTGTACTTTTTTGTTCTAGCATTCTTGAGAATAATACCGGATGCATTTCTGCCATATTATTTCCCCAGGTAACAAAGTAATCTGCGTGGTCAATATCTTCATAACACCCCATGGGCTCATCTGTACCAAAAGTGGTTAAGAATCCCGCCACTGCACTTGCCATACATAAACGGGCATTACATTCAAGATTGTTAGTACCAATAGCACCTTTCATTAATTTGGATGCAACATATCCTTCCGGAATTGTGGATTGACCAGAAGTGTACATGGCAACTGAATCTTTACCATGCTTCTCAATTGTCTCTTTCATTTTTGAGGCAACTAGATCGAGTGCTTCATCTATCGGGGTTTTAACGTATCGTCCATTTTTCTTTACCAAGGCATGTGTTAAACGATCCCTAGCTTGAACGCACATTGTTTGATGGTATCCTTTTACACAAAGTAGTCCTTTGTTGACTTCGCATTTAGGGTCTCCTTTTACAGCTACAGCTTTGCCATTTTCTGTGCCCACCAAAATACCACATCCAACGCCGCAAAAACGACAAGGACCTTTCTTCCAATCTAACTTGGCATCAGCTGGAATCCCTGCTTCTTGCTCTTCAGCAAATATGATTCCCGGAAACATAGAAGCGGCGGCTGCCATGGCAGATAGTTTTGCCATTTTCTTAATAAACTCTCTTCTATTGGTTAATGAAGTGTACATAAGCGCGCTAGTTTTGCTTAGAATTGAAGCCCGATACCATTGCTAATAATTTCAGACTTTTTATAGTTTTTAATTTTTTTTCAAGTTCGACCTCGGAATGATCATCCTTAGTGTCAGTGACTAGAATAAGTATATCGCGATTTTCTGCGGGTAGTACCTCGCATTCTTGAATTATGGACAAATCTTGTAGTAATTGCTCTTTCTTGCCATCATGTGGGTGTGCTAGGTAACTTTTTATTGGCATAGGATGGATAGTTTTGTTTAACGTTTAGCGCTTTGTTTAAATAAACGAGCTAACATTTCTTTAAGATAGTAAAATTGATGATTTATAAGAAATGAAATCATGACTTTTATCATAATTTGAATAAATAAAACTGCATTATATTTACTTGAAAATAAATACTTTGAGGTTTTTTAATGCTTCTCGATTTATTTAATGTATTGTTTGAGAAGGAGAAATAATATACTAATTAAAAAATAGAAATTAATTGTTTTTTATTCTTTGTTAAACAGCTTACAAGGTTAAACAAAATGAAGAGGTACAGTATAAAAAGTAGAATCTGGATTGAGGCTGGTGACAATGTATTACTTGGCGAAGGTCGGGTCGTCTTATTGAAAGCAATCGACGAACAAGGCTCTCTTTCTCAAGCGGCAAAATCAATTAACATGTCTTATAAAAAGCTTGGACATTAGTTGACTCTGTAAATAGGTCAGCCAAAAAAGAAGTTGTACAGAAGATAGCTGGTGGCAGAAGCGGAGGAGGTACTAAACTAACTCCTTATGGCAAAAAGCTAATAAATGCTTTTGATGTGATTAATCAAAATTGCTGGATGTTTTTAGATGAGGAATTAAAGCTTATTGAAGAATTATAGAACCAGTATTCCACTAAAATTACAATTCAAGTACTCATTATGGTCGATATTACTCATAAGAACACAACACTTCGCACTGCAACAGCAAAAGCAATAGTTAAAGTAAGTAAGGCGGAGACAATTACCGCTATCCAGAATAAGACAGTCCCAAAAGGGGATGTATTTGCCATGTCTAAAGCTGCTGGTTTATTGGGGGTAAAGAAAACTTCAGATCTTCTACCTGATTGCCATCCGATGCCCATAGAGCATACCTCGATAGATTTTGAAATTAAGGATTTGGAAATTTCGATAATAGTTTCCGTCAAAACGATATATAAAACGGGTGTTGAAGTAGAAGCAATGCATGGAGCTAGCGTCGTAGCAGTTAATATGTACGATATGCTGAAACCTATTGATAAAGAAATAGAAATACATCATATTAAACTTGATAATAAAGAAGGAGGGAAGTCCACTTACAAAAATAAGTTTGGAAGTTCGGTTAAAGCCGCTGTTATTGTCTCTTCTGATGCAGTTTTTGAAGGTAGGAAACCGGATAGTGCGGGTGAAGCTGTAAAAGAGAAATTGGAAGCTTGTAATGTGAATATTATAGATTATGTGACCATTCCTAATTCAGAAGAGATGGTTCAGGAAAAAGCTAAACACTATCAAAAAGAAGGAGCAGATCTTATCATTTTTACAGGAGGGACAGGGTTATCTGAACAGGATAATACTCCAGAGTCGCTTGCCCAAATATTAGATCGCACAGTTCCTGGTATGGAAGAGGCAATTCGTAAATACGGACAAGATAGAACTCCTTACGCCATGCTTTCTAGAAGTTTAGTAGGAACCATAAAAAATACGCTTGTGATGGCACTTCCAGGATCTACTAATGGTGCTTCGGAATCAATGGACGCTCTTTTCCCTGCTGTTTTACACGTATTTAAAACACTAAAACGAAATGCTTCTTAGTTAATACCGCGCCTTAAGGGTATTGGTATTAGTTTAAATTCTTTCTAAAGCTTTTTCGCACGTTTTGTATAATGTTTTGGGCTTCTAGGGGATCTATATTTTTAATTTGTGCGATCTCATTATAAGATAAATTGCCGAAAATGTATAGATCTGCAATGTTAGATATTTCAAAGGGTAACCAATTATAAACTTTATTTAAAGCATGCCTTCTTTCTTCGGTAAGGTTTTTTCGATCGTCATTAATTTCCATTGATCGTATGATGTTCTTTTCAGCATCTTCATATAAATAAACAAAATTGTCATCATGTTGGTGATATGAGATATCGTCTAGTTCATCTTTCATTAAAAGGTCTTGATCAAGATCACTCTCAAAATTTTCTTCAAGCTGCTCCATTTCTTTTTCTAGAATCTCATTAATGCTCAATGTGTTTTTATGAAAACCCTCTTTTTTGTATAGCTCATCCAGTTTGTCATTTACCAAAGAAAAGAGCTTTAGCTTTATCTTATCATCATCATTGAGCCAACCCTCATAGTTCTCATATAAGTTACTAATAGCATCATCTATTATTCCATTAGTCTGATACATTTTTCGTGGAACAATCCCTACAGTTTCTGCTAGATATAATCTATGCTTAACATATGGGTTTAAACTTGGTATCGCATGCAACACCTTTTTGCCAAACTCTTTATGATATTTTTCGTCTATTTTAAAATTATTCATGATTGCTATGTTATAAATTAAAAGTCCCGTTTACACTCAAATTTATAATCTATAGTAGTTTCAATTTATGACAACAGTCATATATAAAGCTGTAAAACAACATAATAGCATACATGTGCCACTCATTTCTCTTCTTTTCTTTTAAACTAACTAATAATTATCTATATTGGTTGCATAATAAATTGAATATGCCAAAAAAGTCATTCTTTGAACTTGAATTCCCGATACATTCATCCCCCTCATTATTGTATCAATATATTTCCACACCATCCGGTTTGTCAGAGTGGTTTGCCGATAATGTAAACAGCCGGGGTGAATTATTTACTTTTATTTGGGATGACTCAGAGGAGCAGGCCAAATTACTAAGTAAAAAATCAGGAGAACGTGTTAAGTTTCGTTGGTTAGATGACGAGGACGACCCTTATTTTTTCGAACTACGCATCGTTGTTGATGAAATCACAAAGGATGTTTCATTAATGGTCGGCGATTTTGCTGAGGAAGATGAAACAGAAGAAGCGAAAATGCTTTGGGAGAATCAAATCGGTTCGTTAAAACATGTGATAGGATCCGTTTAAAAATACATTACTAACTACTATATTTGACCCGATATTTTATCGGGTTTTTTTATGATCAATTTTAACGGCGATATCGTCGCATCACATACGCAACTTTCAATTTTTAATCGTGGATTTTTATATGGCGACGCCTTATTTGAGACTGTAAAAGTGATAAATGGCAATCCGATTTTTTGGGAAGACCATTACTTTCGACTCATGGCTTCTATGCGCATTCTTCGTATGGAGATTCCTATGAATTTTACAATGGAGTTTTTACAAGATGAGATGGCGAGGTTGATTGATGCTGAAAAACTTGAAGGTACTGCACAGCGTATTCGTTTTACGGTGTTTCGCGATGCTGCTGGCTTATACACACCTAGTAGCAACAATATCGGATATGTTATTACCTCGAATACCTTGGATAGTGAATTGTACCATAATAAAGAAGGCGATTATGAGGTTGAGCTTTTTAAAGATCATTATGTTAATCAAGGAATGCTGTCTTCTTTAAAGACCACAAATAAAATGGTGAATATTCTCGGTAGTATTTACGCAAAAGAGAATGGGTATGCCAATTGCATTCTTATCAATAATGAGAAAAAAGTGGTAGAAACTTTAAACGGAAATTTGTTTTTGGTAAAGGGTAATGTGGTTAAAACACCACCTACTCCTGATGGTTGTTTGAAAGGAATTATTCGTAAACAACTACTTTTAATATTGGAAAAAAGCGAGGAGTACAGTTTAGAAGAATCATCTATCTCACCATTTGAGTTGCAAAAGGCCGATGAGTTATTTGTAACCAATGTGATACAAGGAATTCAATCCATTACCAAATACCGAAAGAAAACTTTTGACCGAAAGGTGGCTTCCGACCTTTTAGTGAAATTAAATGCTAGAGTGCGTTTGGGTATTTAGTTATAGCTAGGATTTTCTGGTGCGTTGGACCAAATTTGGTAGTCTCCACCAAATTCAATCATTTTCTGCTTCCAAAAATTTTCGCAGCATTTTTCTATGATTGCGTTCTTGTAACTATTTTCAATAATAACCCAGGAGTTAGAGCTTAGTTCCGATTCTAACTGATCGGCATCCCAACCTGAATATCCCAGGAAAAAACGAATATCAGCCGAATCAATTTCTCCATTTTGAATGCCTAAAACTGCCGAATCAAAATTACCTCCCCAGTAAATACCATGCGATATTTCAATACTATCAGTTATTTTATCAGGAACACGGTGAATAAAATATAGATTATCCTGTTCGACAGGACCTCCATTAAAGACATCAAAGTCTTTAGTGATTTCTGGAATTAGTTCATTTAATTTAAACTCTAGAGGTTTATTCATTATAAATCCGACTGAGCCTGTATCGCTATGATTAGCTAGTAGAACTACGGATCGATTAAATGAAACATCTCCAATAATGGAAGGTTCGGCAATAAGCAGGTGACCTTTCTCAGGTTTTAAGGCAATCATAGCGAGCAATTTATCTTAAAACTATTAAAAAAAAACAGCTTTAACAAATTTGAAAGAAGGTTAAATCGTTTCGGTAGAAATGGGGGTAACAAAAAAAGCGCTCCTATTAAAGAGCGCTTTTTAAATTATAACAAATTATCGTCTTAGTTTACAGACTTAGCTAAATCTGCACCAGCTTTAAACTTAACTACGTTTTTAGCAGCGATTTTAATTGTTTTTCCTGTTTGAGGATTTCTTCCATCTCTTGCTGCTCTTTTAGATACAGACCAAGAACCAAATCCTACCAATGAAACTCTTCCGCCTTTTTTCAAAGACCCTTCTACATTACCTAAAAAAGATTCTAATGATTTTTTAGCTGCCGCTTTAGAAATGCCAGCGTCAGCCGCCATAGCATCGATTAATTCTGTTTTGTTCATAATTTAAAATTTAATTGTTAATGTTGGTTAAACACATTATTTAATACCACCACAAATTTATACGGATATTCGTTTCACGCAAGCAATAACGGGCGAAATAGGGATTTTTGTTGATAACTTGAAGTGATTGTTAATAAAGGCAAACTAAAATATCGATAAACTGCAAACACAGTGTTTACAAGGTATTTAGGAGACGAATGCATTTTTATGAAACTCGAATCCATTTAACAGATCTATTGCATTCATTCTTTTCTTTCCAGGAAGCTGTAAATTTTGCAAAACGATCAGTCCGTTTTCAACAGCAATCACAATCTCTTTATTCTCAATAAGAATGCTCCCGACTTTTTTGTTATGGTCTTGCAATCGTTTTTCTACCTTATATATTTTAAGTGTGCCTACTTGCTCTGGATTGTTTAATTCGCACCACGCCCCGGGATAGGGGCTCAATCCTCTTATTAAATTATAAATGGTATCGATATCAGTATTCCAGTCGATCTTGCAGGTTTCTTTATGAATTTTATAAGCTGTACGAATGTTCTCTATTTCAGGTTGGGGGTAAGTGCTGGCATCTCCTTTTTCTATTTTATCTACAGTTATAAGAACCAAGTCTTTTCCCAGGTGCATTAGTTTGTCATGAAGTTCGCCTGCGGTCTCATCTGGTAATATGTCAATTTCAGCCGATTCTATAATATGACCTGTATCTATTTTCTCGTCAATAAAGAAGGTGGTGACACCGGTTTTAGACTCTCCATTAATAACCGCCCAATTAATAGGAGCAGCTCCTCTATAATTAGGTAGTAAAGATGCATGCAAATTGAAAGTTCCGTGCTCAGGCATTTGCCAAACAACTTTAGGCAGCATTCTAAATGCAACGACAACTTGTAAATTGGCTTTTAAGGCCTCGAGTGTTTCAATAAAAGCCTCACTTTTTAAGTTAGTGGGTTGTAATATTGTTAGATCGTGCTTTAGGGCATATTCCTTTACTGCAGATGTTCTTAGTTTTCTTCCTCGCCCAGCAGGTCGGTCTGGCGCAGTTATAACACCAACAATATTATAATCAGCTTTTACTAAACCGTCTAAAATGGTTACAGCAAATTCTGGTGTACCCATAAATACAATTCGTAGCTTTTTTTTATCAGTTGTCATTAAGTAAGTATTTGTTGTCCTTATTAATATAAAGTAATTGTTGGTTTAGCATTAAACCTAATACCTTAATAATATGTGTTTCTTGAAACGGTAACAAAGCTACTAATTGCTTTGAATCTAAAGGCGTATTCAATTTGGCTAGAATGGCGTCCTTAATTTCAAGTTTCAACTGTTTGGTCAGTGGTTTAGAGCGGGTGATACAAACAGAGCATTTACCGCAATCTTCAACCTGTAATTCTCCAAAATAATGCAGCAATTGTCTTGTTTTGCAAACAGAATCGTTCGATACATAATCAATCACTGCTGCGACTTGTTCTTCTTTTATTTTATAATGAAGAGAAGTGTTTTTCGCAATAGGGTTTATGGTGCGCTCATCTTCGCGAGGAACCAAGAATGTAATGGTACTATCAGTTGTTTGTTCATTTAAACTTATGATGCCGTCATCATGTAGTTGAGCCAATACTTTATCTATTTCTGCAATTGAACAAAGTGTTTTATTAGCAACTAGTTGTTTATTAATGTTTAACTCTTGATCAAAAATCCCACCATAGGTTCGTAAAATTGCCTTAGCAACAATATCTATTTTCTGATGCGAATCAAGATAATTTAAAGTTGCATTATTACTGGCTATAAACTGAATTTTGGTACTCTTTTCAAATTGAGCGCTCATCGAAATAATACTTTCTCGATCTAATAATTGTAGGCAGTGATACGTTTTTAAAGAAGCCAATTTGTAGGTGTTACAAAAATCAGAAAACTCAAAACCGTAGCTTGTTTGTTGCCCTTCGCCGTAACTTATTTGAAAGTAATTACAAAGATGTCGATACACATCCTTCACATCATTTATTGAAGGTAAGTGTTTTAAAAATTGATCTTTTACCTGAATACTGTCCCCCTTATGAACCAGCATCATCGCAACTGCTGGTTGGCCATCACGTCCTGCTCGTCCTGCTTCTTGAAAATAACTTTCTATACTGTCAGGCAGTTGCATATGCACGACAGTGCGAACGTTTGGTTTGTCAATACCCATTCCGAAAGCATTTGTAGCTACAATGACTTGAATTCGCTCGTCGAGCCATAGCTTCATGCGCTTTTCTTTCTCAATAGTATCAACACCCCCATGGAAAAAAGTACTACTTATATCATTTTCTTGTAGAAGTCTACTTAATTCAATTGTTGCTTTTCTATTTCGTGTATAAACAATGGAAGGTCCTGGATTACTTTTTATGAATTGAACAAGTTGATGGTGTTTATCTTCAGTGTTTACAACCTTAAAAGCAATGTTGTTTCTTGATAATGAGGTTTGAAATATCTTAGGATCCTCAAATTCAAGATCATGTGTAATATCAACTACCACCTTTTTAGTTGCAGATGCTGTTAACGCAATCATCTTACAGCTAGGATGTAATTGTTTGAGTAGGGTTATCTTTTTATAAGCGGGCCTAAAGTCATTGCCCCATTGCGAAATACAGTGTGCTTCGTCAACCGCAATTAAGTTAACTGGCATCTGTCTAATACGTTCTTGAACTAGTTCCTGCTGTAGTCTTTCTGGAGAGATATACAGAAACTTATAATTCCCATAAATACAATTATCTAATAAGGTGTCTACTTCCTTATACGGAATCCAACCAGTTAATGCAATGGCCTTTATTCCTTTTTCTTGCAAGCGCTGCACCTGATCTTTCATCAGGGCAATAAGTGGCGAGATTACAATGCAAATTCCAGGAACTGCTAATGCCGGAATTTGAAAACAAATTGACTTACCGCCGCCTGTGGGCAGCATGGCAAGGACATCATTTTTATCTAAAACCGCTTGAATAATATCCGACTGAGATAATCTGAACTCATCATATCCCCAGTACTGTTTTAATATATCAAGTGGTTTCTGCATTCAAATAATTCAGAATAAAATCTACTCGTTTTGGTATAGACAGTAAAGGTACTTCTATCAAATTAAAATCGAAGCGTTCATATGCGTTAACTAAACAATGGTGAATTGCATTGGCTTCTTCAAAGGTTTCAAAGCGTTCATTGTCCGATACGTAAATACCTTCCCAAGGCGGGCAAATAAAAACAGTATCATATTTGCATTGCTTACAGGCATTAATAAATAGCTCGTCATAGTCTTGACCAAAGAAATCCATATAAGCGATTACATCGGGTACACCGCGATCTAAAAACACCAATTTTTCATCGCTATTAAGCGCCTCATTGTATTGGGCAATACGCTGTTCTAATATCTTTATATTGAAAGCTAAAGGATCGTCGACAGCATCGATAGGGTTAGAGGCAGAGGCTTCCAGATCACCTTTTTCTTTGGCTTCTAGAGTCATCGTTCTAATCACTTCATGTAAAACAAGATGCCCTTGTTTCTCAAGTAGGTTAACCACTGAAGTTTTTCCCGTTCCTGGTCCTCCTGCAATAACAATTTTTTGTGTTGTCAAATACGTCAATTTTCAGCAAAATAATGAATTTATAATCGAACATAAAAATAGTTACAAAGCACTATCTTTGTGCGTTGTAAAAAAATGCAATCAAGTAATTATAATGAGTCAGAAAGAAGAGGATTTTTATCTGCGCCTAAAAGAAGAGTTAACTACAAGTACACTATGGCCAGCCGAGTATTTGTACAAATTTATCGTACCGTCAGATAAGGATAAGATTGCCCAGGTACAAGGTGCATTTAACAATATGGGAGCTGTAATTAATACTAAGACATCTTCTAAAGGTAAGTATACCAGTATTTCCATCAATGTACGAATGAAAAACCCAGATGCGGTAATCGAGAAATATCAGTTAGTTTCAAAGGTGAAAGGTGTTATTTCATTATAGAGCCGAATAAACCTCAAAAATCACTTCGTATAAACGAAGCTAGTTTTTCTTAATTCGATTTAATTTTGCTACTTTGCAAACATCGATTTCTCCACGAATTTAGAAATCCCCAATAAAACATAAAATTTTGATAGATCAATTAGAATATAATACTGAGCGTGAGAAGCTTATCATACCCGAATATGGTCGTCATATTCAAAAAATGGTAGATCATGCTATTAGTATAGAAGATAGAGAAGAGCGCAATAAGGTGACCAAAGCCATCATTGGCGTTATGGGAAATTTACAACCGCATTTGCGTGATGTGCCAGATTTCCAGCATAAATTATGGGATCAGATTCAAATTATAGCTGACTTTAAGCTTGATGTTGATAGCCCATACCCAAAGCCGGAAAAGGAAGTGCTTTTTGCAAAACCAGCACCACTTGGTTATCCGCAAAATCATCCGAAATATCGTTTTTATGGTAATAACATTAAAACGATGATCGATGTAGCAAATACATGGGAAGAAGGCGATATGAAAACAGCCTTGGTGTATACTATTGCAAACCACATGAAAAAATGTTTCCTTAACTGGAATAAAGATACAGTAGAAGATCAAGTGATTTTTGATCATCTTTTCGAGCTTTCTGAAGGAAAAATAAGATTGAATGAAGATTCGAGTGAAGACCTTAGTGCATCTGGTGATTTAATGCGTACTCCTTCTAAGAAAAAGTACACTAAAAAAGGTGGAGGTCGAAGCAATTCCAATAATCGCAACCGCAAACGTTATTAGTCTTAATGGGTACGTTTAAAATCGAAGGCGGGCATCGCCTAAAAGGAAGTATTACTCCACAAGGTGCCAAAAACGAAGCATTACAAGTGTTATGTGCTGTATTATTAACAGCAGAAAAGGTAACTATCGACAACATTCCTGATATACGTGATGTTAACAAGCTCATTTTACTTTTGAGTAACCTAGGCGTTAAAATTCAAAAAAATGCACCTGGATCGTATACATTTCAGGCAGATGACATCAATTTAAAATATCTAGAATCAGAAGCGTTTAAGCAAGAAGGTAGTAGTCTTCGAGGATCTATTATGATTGTAGGTCCTTTGTTAGCTAGATTTGGTAAAGGATACATCCCTAAACCTGGAGGCGATAAGATAGGACGTCGTCGTTTAGATACGCACTTCGAAGGTTTTATGAGGCTCGGAGCCGATTTTAGATATAATAGAGAAGAATACTTTTACGGTGTTGAAGCGAAGAAGTTAAAAGGCACTTATATGCTACTCGATGAGGCCTCAGTAACAGGTACAGCTAACATTATTATGGCAGCTGTATTGGCCGAAGGAGTAACTACAATATACAATGCTGCTTGCGAACCATATATACAGCAATTAAGCAACATGCTAATTAGCATGGGAGCAAAAATTGAAGGAGTAGGTAGCAACTTGCTTAAAATTGAAGGTGTTGATGAGTTGGGTGGATGTACACACCGTGTTTTACCCGATATGATTGAAATCGGAAGTTGGGTTGGACTTGCTGCGATGACACGAAGTGAGCTTACGATAAAAAATGTAAGCTGGGAAAACTTAGGACAAATCCCTGATGTGTTTCGAAAAATGGGGATTACGCTTGAGAAGAAAGGTGATGATATCTATATTCCGGCTCATGAAGACGGATATGAAATACAAAGTTATATTGATGGCTCAGTATTGACAATTGCCGATGCTCCATGGCCTGGTTTTACGCCAGATTTATTGAGTATAGCATTAGTAGTGTCTACACAAGCAAGAGGTAGTGTCTTAATACACCAAAAAATGTTTGAAAGTCGACTGTTCTTTGTTGATAAGCTAATTGACATGGGGGCAAAGATCATTCTTTGCGATCCGCATAGAGCAAATGTAATCGGCCATGACTTTAAATCTACCTTAAAAGCGACTACAATGACTTCTCCCGATATTAGAGCTGGAATTTCATTACTTATTGCGGCTTTATCTGCTAAAGGAACCAGTACAATCCATAACATCGAACAAATCGATCGGGGTTATGAGCGTATTGATGAGCGGTTAAGAGCTATTGGCGCTAAGATTGTTCGGGTTTAAGAAGGCTTATTTCAAAAATCCCATGAGCGCTAAGAAAATACCGGTGCTTATCAGGATAATTCCGATGATACCAATGATTAACATATTCTTGTTAATCTTGTCCATAACACTCTTCATTGAGCTACTGGTAGATGCTATCTCACTAATTTTGTCGTGATTGCGTTCGTTGGCTAAGTGTTTCACCAATTCGGTTTGAATGCGCTGTTGCTCCTCAATTTGGGATCGCTGTCTTTTTAGTAAATAGTCATGCTCAATAATACGAATGATAATAGGATATACATTCTTTTTAGAATACTTCCGTTCCCATTTTTCATTGGAGAACGAAATTTTATAATCTATGAACTTGTCGGCATCCATGCTATGATCGAATGCTTCATTAAGTTGGATCGTATGAGTATGTAGTTTGTTTATTGCGTCGAGGTCTGAGTTCTTATCAACGATCTCGCTGATCAATTCATTTTTATTGGCATACATAAACTGTAATGTTGCCAATTGCAGATTATCCATACGCTCTTTCAGCATTAAATAATCGATGACAGTTGCAATAAGGTCTTTATTGTATTTTAGCTTGGTGCCAATGGCAGCACTGTAGTTTTCATATAATCTATTTTCAAGAAGGATAAATTGCTCTTGTAGCATCTTTATTTTCTTGCTTCCTTCTTGATACATATAGGCATCTACTCCTTCAGGTAAGGTCACCTCATTGTCATAAAACGAACCTGCATTTTTGAGATAGTAGTAGCTCTCACGAGCAGCTTCCGTAATTGACTGTATGTCTTCGGGAAGTGTAAGGGTAATAGTATGTTCGACCTGTTCGTTTCTCACGTATTATCGGTTATAGTCGATCGTTACAATCGCGTTTGGGGGCATGCATAAAAACGAGTCTTCCATGCAACTGGACAATGATATGAAAATCAGTAGAGTTACTCTTAAAAAAACGATTTAAGTGTTAAAATATCTGATGTGCTGTTAACATAACATTTAAAACATACGTGATATAAGTAGGCATCAGATCATAATTAATATTAAAAAAGCTCATTAAATACTGATATATAGGTAGTTATATTTATTTGGTTAGATTAAAACTTTACACCTGGTTTTTAAGTGTCTAAAGTGCTCTTTTAGGCGAGGTAAGACATAAATTGATTAACAATTAGAGGAGTGAAACTCAACTTTAAGTGAGTGCTTCCTTATATACTCGCAAGCAACGCTCTCTAGCAAATTTATGATCAACTATTGGTGAAGGGTAGGTCAGCTCATTTAAGTCTTTTACCCATCGGTTGATGAACTCATGTTGTTTATCGAACTTATCGATTTGAGAACTGGGATTGAATATTCTGAAATAGGGGGCCGCGTCTACACCACAACCTGCAACCCATTGCCAATTTCCAACATTACTAGATTGATCATAGTCATGAAGTTTTAAAGCAAAATATGCTTCACCCCAGCGCCAATCGATAAGCAGATGTTTACATAAAAAGCTACCAACAAGCATACGTACACGATTGTGCATAAATCCCGTTTCATTTAATTGACGCATAGCAGCATCGACTAGGGGGTAACCCGTTTCTCCTTTTTTCCATTGCTCGAACTCAGTCTTATTATTGCGCCATTCGATACGGTCGTATTTTGATTTATATGCACTGTTAACGGTATGTGGGTGATGCCATAATATTTGCATGAAAAATTCTCGCCAGATTAATTCATTCCAGAAAATTTCATTTTTTTGAGCAATGGCTTTCTTCACAACCTCACGTACACTCACCGTACCAAACCGTAAATGAGGCCCCAGTTTTGAGGTGGAATCTTTAGCAGGGTAATTTCTAGTGTCCTTGTAAGTTTCGATTAGATTAGGATTCAATTTATAGGGTGCCACTCGAATAGTGGCCGTTTCAAACCCCATTTCTTGTAGCGATATAGATGGGAAATCAGCTCCTTGAACAGCATTGTTTAATTTTTGTTCAGAATTGAATTGGATTAGGGGAGTACTCCTAAAAAGGTTCTTCCATTTGCGCATATAAGGGGTATATACGGCGTACGGACTTCCATCATCTTTCACCACTTCACTTTTCTCATAGATTACCTGATCTTTAAAGGTGTGAAATTGAATATTGAAATCGTTTAACTGTGCTTTAATTTCTTGATCTCTTTTACGAGCATACGGCTCATAATCGTGATTGGTGTATACTGCTACAATATTATATTCTTTTGCTAATAGGGAATACACCTTGTCTGGAGTCCCATAATATTGTGCTATACCACTTTGATATTCTGATTGAAGTAGGTCGTTTAGGTTAGTAATAGTTTCATGAATAAAACTTACTCGACTATCATTTACAGGTAATTCGTCTAAGATTGATTTATCGAAAATGAAAATGGGAAGTACTTTAAAACCGGATTCTAGAGCTTTTAAAAGACCGACATTATCATGGAAACGCAGGTCTCGTCGAAACCAAAAAATGACAATTTTATCAGCCATTAGCTTACGTTCAAGGTCGACATTCCACCATCAACACCAAAAACTTGTCCCGTTATCCAACTACTTTGATCCTGAATTAAAAAGCTCGCAATGTTGGCAATATCTTCAGCTGTTCCTACTCTTTTTAAAGGATGGCGCTCGTTCATTCGTTCTACTTTCTTTTCGTGATTCAATAATCGTTTGGCAAGAGGTGTATCTGTAAGGGATGGAGCTATTACATTTACACGAATAGAGGGAGCATACTCAGCGGCCAATGCTTTGGCAAAACCTTCTACAGCGCCTTTTGCGCCAGCTACGCTTGTATGAAAAGGCATTCCCACCTTTACTGCAACGGTACTAAAAAATACCATACTCGCTTGTTCTGATTCGGCCATGAGCGGCATAATGGTTTGAACCACTTTTACTAAGGCTAAATAGTTAATGTTAATATCATTTAAAAACGACTTATATTTGAGCATTTTAAATGGTTTTAAATCAATACTACCAGGGCAGTACACAAATCCATCCAAACTATTTGGTAGTTGACTGATGTCTAATGTGTCAGTACTAGCATCGAATTGAATATGATTGCAGTTGATGTCTTTTAAGCCATCATTAGTTCTAGAGGCTATGTATAAGTTGTTGTTTTGAGCTAGTTTTTTGGCAAGAGCATTGCCTATGCCATATGATCCACCAATTAAAAGAATGTTTCCCATTTAGTTATCCGTACATTTTTATGACCTTGTCATTATCTCCTTTATGTTTTCCGAAGAGCTTAATCAGTTTTTCTTCTCGATATTTAAAGATGTCCTTAAGCTGGCGGCCTACAAAAAGTGTGTGCATGATTCTACCAAGAAAACCCAGTGGCAATTTATAGTCGACAATATCTTCCATTTCAACACCGCCATCGATCTCCTTTAAAAAATGCTTGTGATGCCATAGGGCATATGGACCAAAACGTTGTTCATCAACAAAGTACTTTTTGTCGTAGACATGTGTTATTTCGGTAACCCATTTAAGTTTAATTCCTAAAATAGGAGTTACGTTGTATTGAATGATTTGTCCAGCATAGACTTTTCTATCGGCACCTGAGAGTATTTCAAAGCCCATATGCGGAGGGGTAATAGTTCGCAGATTAACTGGGTCAGATAAAAAATCCCATGCCGCATCTAGACTAATGGGTAGATTTTGCTTTGTGTGAAGTCTGTATATTTTCATTGCATCGTTCTTTTTAGCGAATATACGACTGAAAATGTTTAATTAAAAATTAAATAAGTTAAACAAAATAAAATACCAGTGTATCAACAATCGTTATCGCAACACTGATCATCCTTTACCAGTTTACAGCTGATGACTGCAAGAATAGCACCAAGGGGGGGGGCAGTAAAATAGAGCCAGGTATGTTCCCATTTTCCAGAAAAAATAGCTGGTCCTAATGTCCTTGCCGGGTTCATTGACGCTTTGGTCATCGGTCCAGCGAACATTGCTTCTAATAAAACAACACCGCCAATGGCGATAGCTGCCATGGTACCCACTTCTTTGGATCCGGTGGAGACGTTGATTATAACCAGCATAAGAAAGAAGGTAAGGAGTAATTCAAGCACAAAAGCCCGCCATGGTTCAAAGCCATCTGCTGGAAATGTCGCACCCAATTCGTTACTTGCAGGAAATAACATGAACAAAACACCACTTGCTAGAATAGCTCCTAAACATTGAAAAAGTATGTATTTAGGAACCTCTTTCCAATCAAATTTCTTAGCATAAGCAAAGGCAATTGTTACAGCAGGATTAAAATGAGCTCCAGAAATATCTCCAAAGGCATAGATCATAGCCATGACAATCAATCCCCAGGTTATGGCAATACCTACATGAGAAACATCTCCGCCTGTGACTTCGTTGATTGTCATTGCACCCGTACCACAAAACACCATGGCGAAAGTTCCTATAAGTTCTCCTATATATCGTTTCAAGCTACTATTTTTTGCCAAAGATAATAGCTTTTTAAGGTTTTCTTATCAATTAAGGAAATGGCTTTAGATATATTTGTTCTCGGTGCAATTGTATATGAAACGACTTCTTTTTATAGGGATAGGTATTGCGTTAATTACGTTTATAAGTCTAAGTTTTGTGGACTTTAAAGTAGTTACCCTTCATGAAATGGACAAGAAATTGGCGGAAGCCTCTGGTTTGCTCTATTATAAGGGCGATGTCATAACGTTCAATGATTCCGGTAATAGTAGTGAGTTATTTGCAATTGATCTTAAGACTGGAGAGATCAAAAGGACGGTTTCGCTTTTTGGAGCAAAAAATATTGAATGGAGCGATTGGGAAGATATAACGGAAGATGAGAACTATATCTATCTAGGAGATATTGGTAATTTTTATGGATATCGGGATTTTATGAATGTGTATCGCATTAAAAAATCTGATTTTGATAATAAAGATGTGGTAGCTCCCGAGGCTATTAAATTTAAATACAAAGATTTTCAAGATAAGGTATATATAGAAGGGGGTATTGATTATGATGCCGAAGCCTTATGTCATATTGATGGGAAGCTTTTCCTTTTTTCTAAGGAATGGAAATCAGGAAAAACAACGGCTTATGAGATTCCAAAAGAGCCCTCAGATTCTATTCATCTTTTAACTAAAGGTGAATCTTTTGAGGTTGACGGATTAATTAGCGGAGGAGCCTATGATTCAAAAAAGAAAAACTTGTTTCTAACAGGATATACTAGAACGCTTCAGCCTTTTTTGTACGAGATAAATGATGTAACCGCCGATGCTATTTTTGACGGAAAGATAACGAAGCACGATCTTAAAGGAACTGGTTTCACCAGTCAAATAGAAGGAGTGACGTATCACAATTCCAAATTGTATCTTATTAGTGAGCGTATTGAAAAAACCATTAAAGGCTTTAATATTATTGTTCCTGGCAAATTATACCAAGTAAATGGTGTGGATTAGTCCCAGTTCATTTAAGGTTTTATTAACATTGTTCGTATAGGTGAATTACTACTTTCGTTATGTTAAACAAATCATCTAATGGCTTAGACAGGGTGATATATCAATTTATTCTAAAAACACTTAATTTTTATTTAAACTTTCAACCATGAAAAAAATCATTTTCGCATTTAGTTTTATCCTTTTAGCAGGATTAACTTTAAATGCACAAGTCGAAACACCGCAACCTAGTCCGTTTTCAAAAATGGAACAAAAGGTTGGATTGACTGATGTTCACGTAGAATACTCAAGACCAGGGGCAAGAGGAAGAACTATTTTTGGAGACCTCGTTCCAATGGGAAAACTTTGGAGAACAGGAGCAAATGCTAACACTAAGATTACATTTAGTGAAGACGTAAAAGTAGGAGGTAAAGACTTGAAAAAAGGAACCTATGCAATCTTCACAAAGCCTAATACAACAGCTTGGGAGGTTATTTTTTATTCAGATGCTAATAATTGGGGCACGCCAAGGAAATGGGATGACAGTAAAGTTGCCGCTACAGTTACGGCTCAAGTTCAAGAAATTCCTGCAATGATCGAGAATTTCACAATAATGTTTGATAATTTGAAGACAGATAGTGCAGAACTTGGCATTATGTGGGAAAACACATACGTTGGTATGAAGTTAGAAGTGCCTACTGACAAAGCCGTTAGTGCGTCAATTGAGAAAGTAATGGCAGGGCCTGGTCCTGGAGATTTCTTTTCTTCTGCAGTATACTACTTAGAGACTGGAAAAGACATCAATAAAGCAATGAAATGGATTGATAAAGCCGTTGCTATGACGGAAAAGGAACCACGTTTTTGGTACTTACGTCAGCAGTCTTTAATTCATGCAAAAGCTGGAAAGAAGAAAACTGCTATCGCTGCGGCAAAGCAATCATTGAAGCTTGCCGAGAAAGCAAAAAATGCCGACTACGTAAAATTAAATACGGATTCGTTAAAAGAATGGGGAGCTATCTAAGCTAACATTCAATTTATAGTATAGAAAGCCTCACTTTAAAGTGGGGCTTTTTTAGTTTCCAAACCATCAAATATTGCAGCAAACAGCATCACTAATGCACAACCAATAAGGTTTAACCACAAATAGGCAAGTTCTATGTAACCGTATTTATCAAGAACAAATAAGGCGATTACAATAGTCTCTGCAAGAATAGCAGCAATAAATACGCTATTTCCCTTAATCCATTTTAAGAAGAATGCCACTGCAAATATTCCCAAGATAGAACCGTAAAATATAGACCCAATAATATTTACAGCTTCAATTAGGTTATCGAACAAGGAAGCGAACATGGCAAATGCGAGCGCAATACAACCCCAAATAAGTGTAAACACTTTAGAAGCTCCTAGGTAAAAACTATCCTTTTTATCCTGTACAAAACTACGTTTGTAAATATCGATAACCGATGTCGTTGCAAGTGCACTTAATTCTGATGCGGTACTAGACATCGCTGCGGAGAATATTACTGCTAAGAGCAATCCGATTAAACCAATAGGAAGATGTTCAGTTATAAAGGTTATAAAGACATAATCGGTATCTTCAGCATCCATTTCCATATCATTGGCAATAGCTGCTTTTTCGATTAGAGTCTTTGCTTCATTTCTAAGCGCCTTTTCAGCATCTACAGCAGCATTCATGCTGGCAACTACCGCTTCTGATGCTTGTCCTGATTTATTTTCTGTAATGAATTGATCAATTGCTTGTCGTTTCACTTCATTGTTGTCAACCAAACGCTGTTCTAAAACCGCATATTCATCCGCCATCTCGGTTTGCTTAACATCGGCTACATTGGCGGCGTTAAAGTGCAGTGGCGCATCATTAAATTGATAAAACATGAATACCATTACCCCAACAAAGAGGATTAAAAACTGCATTGGTACTTTAAAAACACCATTAAATAGCAGTCCCAATCTACTTTCGGTTAACGACTTTCCAGAAAGATACCGTTGTACCTGACTTTGGTCGGTTCCGAAATAACTTAAAAATAAGAATGTTCCACCTAGCATGGCAGTCCATATATTGTATCGATCAGAGAGATCGAAATTAAAACTTACAATATTTAGTTTTCCAAGATTTCCTGCAACATCTACAGCATCACCAAAACCAATGTGTTCTGGTAGCTTATTGAGTAACACCACAAAAGCAACTACCATTCCTGATAGGATAACAATCATTTGCTGTTTCTGGGTTTGACTTACTGCATTTGTTCCACCTGAAACCGTATAAAATATTACTATTACTCCAATAATAAGAATAGTAATGTTTAAGTTCCATTCTAATATGGTTGATAGTATAATTGCAGGGGCGTAGATAGTGATCCCCGCTGCTAATCCACGTTGTATTAAAAATAAAATAGCAGTAAGCGAGCGTGTTTTTAAATTGAATCGATTCTCCAGAAACTCATAAGCGGTGTATACATTGAGCTTATAGTACAGTGGAAGAAAAAAGATGCAGAGAATGATCATTGCTAAAGGCAATCCGAAATAGAATTGTGCAAATCGCATTCCGTCGTCATAGGCCTGACCTGGGGTTGATAAAAAGGTAATGGCACTTGCTTGGGTCGCCATAACCGATAAACCGATGGTCCACCATTTTAGGTTATGATCTCCCTTTAAATAACTTTCAGTAGTTTTTGCATTGCGGCTTTTCCAAACACCATACAAAACAATACCCAACAGGATAACGATCAATACTGACCAATCAATAATATGCATTAAGCGTAAATGTTAGTTAGATAGATAAAAAAGACAACTAAAATGAGCTGGAAAACCAAAACGGCTATGTAAATATTTTTCCAGCTTCCTAAAAAAGGTGGTTTGTTAGCATCTTCCATTATCCTTTTATTTTTGATGATTGTGGCCCTTTACCTAGTGATAGCATATTAGCAAAGAGTTTATAAGCTCCAGGCACTCCAGCAGGTAATTCTCTAAAGAAACTAAGGCCTGTATAGATATAATGTCCTTCGCCGTATTTGGCAATTAATAGACTACCGTCTTTGGCAGTTTCTCCTTTATCGTTCATTGATAGTATAGGAGTGTAGCTATCATCCCATGCTCTTGGAAAGTATAATCCGCGCTCTTGCACCCAACCATCAAAATCATTTTTAGTAATGCTATTTGGAAAGTTCATTACAGCATGATCCGCGTTTAAAATGCGTACATCCGCAGTTTCATCAGTCACGCGATCTCTTGACATTTTCAACTCATAAGGAGCCATGACATCAACACCACGACGTCCTGCCGTGTTATATTGTACGATCATATTTCCACCATTTTTTACAAAATCTAGTAGAAAACGTTGTTTAAATTTTAAATCTTCAACCACATTGTAAGCACGAATTCCTAATACCACTGCGTCAAAATCGACTAAGGTATTTTCAGATATTTTCTCGGTCGGAATTACCGTAACATTATAACCTATTTGTCTAAGGCTTTCAGGAATTACATCACCAGCACCCGCGATATAAGCAATATTAGTCCCATTTTTCTGTATAGCTACATTCACCACTTTTGTTTTGGCAGGAAGTAAGACAGATTGAAATGGAATATGGTCGTAGTCAATTTCAACAAGCTGACGGTTATACATTATTCCTTTGACTTCTATTTTTGGAGAAATAGTACCAACACTTTCGGTTTTTGGTGGTGTCACCTTAAACATCACATTGGCAACATCGCCTTTTTGTTTTATCTCAAATGGGATTTCACGAGGAGAAATTGTCCAACCTTTAGGATAGGTCAATGAAGCTTTTCCTTGTAAACCGTCTTTTCCTGCCCGGATAGTAAGTTGAACATCTTGAGTACTCTTGCCGTCAAATATGATAACAGGATATTTGAAAGAGGCCGTTACTTCTGGCAATATTTCAAAAGGCTTGTATAACTCACCTTTATCTGGTTTCGAGTAACGATAGACTACCGGGCGCGTAATTGTCACTTTAGTTCCATTTATAGACAGATCAAAATTGACATGAAGAAAACGTGGGGTTTCAGGTTTTCCAATTAATTCTTTATTGTCTACTTGATACATTCCATTAGTGCCTTCTTTCATTAACCAATATGGACTGGTATATTTTGTTTCAAGCGGAATTGCAATCTTCTTTTTGATGTTTTGCCGTTCGTTATAAATTAATTTCGTCGGGTTATCAATTGTCGATTTTAATGGTGGAAAATCAATGTTCTCAATTGTAATATCTACACTGCTTCTGTTAATAGCTTCGATATTAAGATCGACTAAACTTCCTGGGGTAACAGCAGATTCACTTGTAGATGCCTCAAGATAAAGACCAGCACACGCACTAATAATGGTTGTGATCTCTTTTAATTTGATTTCCTTCCAGTGATCATCTTCTAACGTATTTATAAGTTGAAAGGCTTTTGCTAATTCATCAAGATGAATAGTGGGATTTCTAAAATTGAAATTTGCTTCTATTTTTTCTAGAATTGCTCCAACTTTTTTACCACCCTTTACACGATTCCAGCTAGTATCAATTCCATCAAATATGTTGTCTTTATCCTTAGGTAAATCACCTTTTAATAATTCTATATATTCATTTTGACTGCCTCTTGTAGTCAATCTACCGAAGCCTTGGCATAAGTGCTGACTACTTGCTATAGAAGCGATCTCATTATTCGATAATCCAAAAGAAGGGTAGTATGCTCCTACGTCGACATTCAGCATATTCGACTTGTCAGCCTTAGCAAATTTTTCTTGACTCCCATAAAACCACCATGAGGTATTAAAAAACAGCCTTCTTGGTTGCCATGTTTCTAAGGTATTGAGCTGCTCTTTGAATTTTGTTTTGTCACCAACTAAATCAAAAGCTTCAACGCTTAACATGGCGGATGAGGTGTGATGACCATGAGTAGTCCCGGGGGTCCTGTGATTAAACCGGTTTACAATTACATCGGGTTTAAACTTTCTAATAGCACGAACAACATCTCCTAGTACTTCTTCCTTATTCCAAATAGATAAGGTTTCATCTGGATGTTTAGAATAGCCAAAATCATTGGCTCGGGTGAATAGTTGTTCACCTCCATCTACCGATCGTGCTCCTAGTAACTCCTGAGTACGCATTACTCCCAAGAGCTCCCGTATTTCTGTGCCGATTAGGTTTTGACCTCCATCACCTCTAGTAAGTGATAGATAGGCTGTACGAGCCTTTACATTATTTGATAAGTATGAAATAAGTCGGGTATTCTCATCATCTGGATGAGCAGCGATGTATAGAGCAGAACCTAAAAAGTTCAATTTTTTTACGGCCTCATATATTTCGCTTGGATTGTATCTTTTTGGTTGCTGGGCATTGACCTTTAAAAATGCCACTAAAGCAAGGGCCAAAACAATTTTTCGCATCATTTAAATTTGGTTAGCGTGCTTCCAAATATAAAGAGAATAGCAAGGGCGTTATTTCATTTAAGGAAGTTTTAACAGCCAGAACAGTACGCATACCGTATTCACCTATCATTTTAATTTTTCCTTGTTCCTTTATTTAAGACTTTCTAATTTTAATCGCTAAATATAACCGCGCTAATGACAGATATTACTATTCTGACCGAAAAAAAGTATGTACAACCTGAAGTAAATAATGTTTTAATTAAGAATATACTCGAAGAGCGCCGATTATTAAGAGAGGCATTGGAAAGAAGAGGGCTAAGTGTTGAAATTACCAATTGGGATAATCCAGATTACGATTTCAGTCAAACAAAAGCCATTGTTTTTAGAACCATATGGGATTATTTTGAACGTTTTGAAGAATTTAAACCTTGGCTTGAAGAAGTAAGTAAGCAAACTAAGCTTTGCAATCCGAAATCGCTGATATCTTGGAATGTTGATAAACACTACTTACAGGATCTAAGTCAAAAAGGAATTGCAATCGTCCCAACTGTATTTGTTGATAATGGATCACATCGAACTTTACAGAATGTTTGCCAAGAAATGAATTGGAAAAATGTAATTATCAAACCGGCTATATCTGGTACAGCTTTTCATACGTATAAGGTTATTGAAGGAGAAAGAGACACTTATGAAGCTGTTTTTGAAAAATTGGTTGGTGAGCGTGATATGTTGGTACAGCCTTTTATTGAGACAATTGCAACAAAAGGTGAAGCTTCCTTAATGGTTTTTAATGGAAAATATACCCATGCTATTTTAAAAAAGGTCAAGACTGGTGATTATCGAGTGCAAGACGATTTTGGAGGGACGGTACATAACTACAATCCAACCAATGAAGAAATAGCATTTGCCGAGGCCTGTTTTAAGGCATGTTCAGAAATGCCAGCTTATGGAAGAGCTGATATTCTTTGGGATTCTGATGGTAACATTCTGCTTGGCGAGCTCGAAATTGTTGAGCCTGAATTATGGGTTCGTAATAATCCGCAAAGCGCTGAAGACTTTGCGGATGGTATATTACGGTATATTTAGTCTTCTAAGATTAGTGCGGGTATGTCTAAAGCCTTAAACTTGGTATTATACGTATTCATTTCATTATTGATGATTGCATCTCTTTCGGTCTTATAACCCTTCCAATCTTTTAATAGATCTTGTAAACGTTCTTTAGCGCCGGCTGTTACTTTCGGGTGTGCTGAGTCGATATACCCTGATAAATTGATTAACTGGGCATTCAGCTTATTATTAAAATTAATAACATCCTGAAAAGTCTTTTGTTTGGGTTGAATTAGATTTTCCTCCCAAGTTGAGATTCGTTTCATAAGTGATTTCCCTTGATCTAACAACTCTTTTGCTTCCTCATTCTCCTTTAGCAATTTTGCATACTGTTTTAATTGTGATTTGGCAGATAGCATTGTGTTGACAGACTCATGCATTTCCTTGATGATAGAAGCTATGGTCGATAGCATTTTTTGTTGCTCGTCATAGTCGGCTTGTGATGCGTTGATAGATGGATCCGCCAAAATGGTGGCTGTAGTCTCTTGAACCTCGTCATCCAATGTTAACCTTAAGGTATACGCACCTGGTCCTACTGATGACCCGCCTAAGCCGCCGAATACAAATACTTTATTTACGGCTGGTAGTGCCTCCCTCGAAAAATTCCATGTAAAGCGATTATAGCCTTGTTTTGCGGGAAGTACTTCTGGCTTCGAAGGTCCACCTGGCCATGACTTAAAATCTTTAGGTTTTTTACTGCTATAGGTCCTTATTAGCTCATTACCTTGGAGTACTTCCAGCTTTAATTCCAAAGAATCTAGTTTTTTAGGAAGATAGTAATCGAAGGTGACACCGCTTTTAGGGTTTTGACCTTGCCCAATGCCCTTCGAATTTCCACCAAAAATGCGATATGAATTCTTCGGTTTGAAGATTTTAAATTCGGCTTGACTTGTAGTCATTTGTTGCAACGTTCCAAGATCATCTAAAATCCAAAACCCTCTTCCGGATGTTGCAGCAACTAAGTCGTTATCTTGAATAATAAGATCGTTTATGGGGACTGTAGGAAGGTTTAATGCTAGTTTTTGCCAATCGTCGCCATCATTAGTAGATACATACAAGCCAACTTCTGTACCCGCGTAGAGTAGACCTTTCTTTTTCTTGTCAGCTCGAACGACTCGAGTAAATCCGTTAGGATCGTTCAATCCACTAACTATTTTCTTCCAAGACTTTCCATAATCGTTGGTTTTAAAAATATGCGAACTAAGATCCATTGATTTATATCGCATAATTACAACATAAGCCGTTGCAGGATCTTGTTCAGAAATATCAATACTATTAATTATACCATCAGGAATGCCTTTTGGGGTGATGTTACTCCAGTTTTGGCCTCCATTTTTTGTAACGTGCAGCAAGCCATCATCCGTACCAGCGTACAAAACACCTTTTTCATGATTAGATTCTACTAGTGCGGTTATGGTATTGTAATTTTCACCTCCTGCGGCTTCATTGGTGTATGGGCCTCCACCTGGACCATGTTTTTCTTTTTCGTTTTTAGTAAGATCCGGACTTACAGTCTCCCAACTTAATCCACCATCAGTAGTTTTAAACACCATATTCCCGGCGTGGTAAATTGTATTTCTATCATGAGGGGAGCTTATGATAGGCGCATTCCAGTTGTAGCGATATTTTGAATCTTTAGGAGCGATACTCAATCCTAGTTCTGGATATTGTTTGATCGGTTTCTGTTCTTGTGAACCCTTCGTCCATTTACTGATGTTCCCTTGATAGGTGCCACCATAAACCGTCGTCGGATTATCTGGATCGAATACGATAAATGCACTTTCACCACCAGCTACTGCATACCAATCTTTCCAATCGATACCGCCATCTTTTGTGCGACTAGCAATTGCCATGGTAGAGTTATCCTGCTGTCCTCCATATACGTAATATGGGACTTGATTATCAGTAATCACGCGATAGAACTGAGCCGTAGGTTGATTTTGTTGCGTACTCCAGCTTTTTCCGCTGTTAAATGAGATATTGGCTCCGCCGTCGTTAGAGTTGATGAGGTTGGTGTTATCGGTCGGATTGATCCATAAATGATGGTTATCGCCATGTGGCACTGGAATGTTAGAAAAGCTCTTTCCACCGTCAATACTTTTCATTACAGGTGCATTTAATACATACACGACATTCTCATTTTGAGGATCGGCAAATATTTCCATATAGTACCAAGAACGGGCAATATTTACTCGATTTTTATTGATCTGTTTCCAACTTTCTCCAGCATCATCAGATCGATATACACCGCCTTTTTCTCCTTCAGCTTCGATAACTGCAAAAACCCGTTCGGAATTTGCTCTTGAGACCGAAATCCCAGCTTTTCCGAATTCCTTAGGTAATCCTTTTTTTAATTTCTCCCAGGTAACACCACCATCGGTAGATTTATACAAACCAGAATTTTTACCACCACTTTCCATGATCCAAGGATAGCGGCGGTGCTGCCACATAGCGGCATATAATATTCTAGGGTTATTCATATCCATCGATAGGGAAGAAGCACCGGTATTTTGATCTACTGATAAGACTTTAGACCAATTTTTTCCACCATCGGTAGTACGGTAAACCCCTCGTTCGTTTGACGGACCGTATTGGGCGCCTTGCGCTGTTATATAGATGATATCTGGATTCGAAGGATGAATCACCACATCGGATATATGTCTAGACTTTTCTAACCCAATATGTTTCCAAGTTTTACCAGCATCCATCGATTTATATACACCATCGCCCATAGAAGTCATAACACCTCTAGCTGCATGTTCTCCCATTCCTACTACCACAATATTAGGATCACTTTCGGCAACAGCGATGGCCCCGACTGTTCCTGTTTTAAAGAAGTCGTCCGAAATATTTTTCCAGCTAATTCCCGCATCAGTAGTTTTCCATACACCACCTCCAGTTGATCCCATATAATAGGTGAGGGGTTGACCGATTACTCCCGATGAGGCTACACTTCGACCACCACGAAACGGACCTATATTTCTCCATTTTAATCCGTGGAATAAGCTATCAGTTAAAACAATTCCTGATATGGCTTTTTGTTTTTTACGTTTCTTTTGAGCATTTGTATTACTGCTGAATAAGATCAGAGCAATAACTACTAGTTTTAGAAATTTCATTTGGTGGTATTTGGTTGGTTTGGTTTTGTATATGCTGTTTACTCAAATAGTACCGCTTCTTCTTTTTCAAACCACTGTTTATAATAAGGTTCGTGTATTTTTTCTATTGCATTACGTTTAATTTTAAGCGAGGGAGTGACCAATCCGTTGTCTACCGTCCAATCCTCTTTCATAACAATGATTTTTTGTATTCTTTCATGCTTTTCCAGTATTGGATTCACACTACTAATGTCATCCAAAAGGCTCTTTGACAACCCAACTCTATCTTGTTTCCTACCAGTCTCAGATAATGTAACTAGTAAAATAGGCTGTGGGATACCTGTACCTACAACACAACGCATTTCGACATTAGGGTTTCCAGTAAGCAATTTTTCAATAGTCGCAGGTGAAATGTATTTACCTTTATCTGTTTTAAATTTGTCTTTTGCCCTTCCGGTGATGTTTAAAAACCCGTCATGATCAAACTCTCCAATATCCCCTGTTCTGATAAATCCATCCTCTGTAAAGACTTCCGCAGTGAGTTCAGGAGATTTATAATAGCCCTTCATTAAACAGTTATTTTTTATAAGTATCTCGCCTTCTGCAGATAATTTTCTTGTTACTCCGGGAAGCGCTTTTCCTGCACTACCAATTTTATTAGCGTGATGTAGGTTGGCGTGCGATACAATACAATCTTCGGTCATGCCGTACATCTGCAAAATATCTAGACCAATTTTTTTATACCATTTAATTGTGCTAGCTGCAACGGGAGCGGCTCCACAAATAATTGTTTTTGCATTTTTGAGACCAAGTTTTTCCTTCAGCTTGTTTTTTACAATAGTATTTATCACCGGAATTTTTAGAAGCCTGCTCAACTTTTTTTGTGGAATTTTTTCCAGTATTTTCTCTTGAAATTTATCAAGTATCCTCGGAACGGAGCCAAAAGTATCTGGTTGTGTTTTTGCTAAATCCGAAGCAAAAGTTTCTAGGCTTTCAGGGAAAAATATATTAGCACCATTTATGACTCCTACCAGGCCACCAATACGTTCGGCAATATGTGCGGATGGTAAGTATGAAAATTGTTTTGCTTGTTTAGGAATATTAAAAAAGTCAGCTAGCGTTGTGACACTTTCAATAAAATTTCCTACGCTATGCATTACGCCTTTTGGAGTTCCAGTGGTACCAGAGGTGTATATTATGGTTAGTAAATCGTCTTTTTTTGCCTCGTTTGTTTTAATAAGAGGCGCTGTAGTATCAACTATTTGCTCCCAACTTTCACCCTCGTTATTGTTATAGAGCTCTATACTTATTTTGTGTATATCAGGAATACCAGAGCGCTGGGCTTCATAATTATCTAACTTACCAATGATAATGGCACGTGCATCACTGTGTACTAAAATCTGATTTACGGACTCGGCATTTAGTGTTGGATAAATAGGTACAGAAACGTAGCCTGCCATCATAATGGCGATGTCACTAATCATCCAATGCGCACAGTTTTTGGATAAAAGAGCAATATGGCTTTTTTCGGGTAGATTGTAAGATTGAAGTCTGGCTGCTATTTTTCTTGCTTCCTGTCCAGCTTTGTAAAACGAATAGGGTACGTTCTTTCCGTTTACTGGTTGATTTAAAAAAATAGCGTCAGCCGTTGTTGTTTCCCAGTGCGTGAATGCATCTAGAATAGAATTGAACTTCGTCATGTTTTGTTGGTATGTACTATTTTAAATATAAGCTATTTTATATAAACAAATTAAAGCGTTAATTGGAGGAGAAATCACTTTGTCAAGGGAACTGATGGCTTCTCTACCTGTTTGTTATACTGGTTTTTATAATTAGGTTTTGGCGAATGCGACCAAAAAAATTAATCTCTATTTAGCTTTTCTAACTCTTGATCGATCTTGTTTTTTCATTACTCCCCAACGAATCATTTGTTCTTGATTACCTCCAAACTTGAGCATCACCATTTTCCAGAAATCTTTATTTTCTTTTAAGCTTTCTAGATTTAGCTCATTTAAGGAGGAAATATGTTGAACATCCATTGCAAGAATAGAAAACCCTTCTCGATTTAGGAATAGGGATTCCACCATGAGTGGTGTAATGACTTCATCAGTAATTTGTCTTGTGGTACCGTCTGTGTAGCTGTCTTTTGCAGTACGATAATAATCGAAGATGTTTTGACGTAGCTTTTCGTTTTGTATATAACTCATTTTGCCAGAGGAGACCGCTTCGTCAAAAACACCACTGTTACATTTAAAATAGTTATCAATAACGAAGTCATAGCTACTTCTAATAAAATCGGTAATATTAATTTCCTGTGCAGCTCCAAGAGTTTGAATCAAACTATCTAGTCTAGATAACCTTTCATTTGATTGTCGCGTGTTGCCCTCAATTTGTAAAACATCTAAATTGACATCGCTTGACAAACTGTTAAGTAACGAACGTTCAAGATTTCGCTCCTTTTGAAGCTGACTGTAATTATTGATCTGTAACGCAATAAGAATACCAATAACTACTAGTACAATTTCGCCAATGGCATAAAGGAAATATCTACTTGCTTTTCCTTCAGAAAGTAGTTGTTGTCTAATCCGCCTAAAAATTTTGACCATAGCCTTCAATTTACTTTCTTAAGTGAACCTTATATTTAGTTTTGTTACTCTCGTTGACTCCATATTTCGTAAATAGGATCACCTTTACTTGACAAGCCTGAATGATGCCATTTACCATCGACCAACTTATAATCGAACTGAAGTTGCAAACCGACTTTAGCATTATCCCTAGAAAAGAATTCTAGGTTTTCGGTGTATTTACCATCTACTGTAGTGTAGGAACCGCCACAAGTGGCCATAAACTGTTTGGTTTCTGTATTGTACGCTATCCATTGAAAACGACTACCAGATAATATCTTCATGGTTTTCCTTGGCCTGTTCGTATCTCGCTGTTGCGTTTTACCATTTCGAATTCGACCAGACATTAACCAAGCACCTTGTAATTTTCCAGGACTACCGTCATCAATTCTTTTCAATTTTTGTTCACTACCCACGATCCCCATTATAGAATCTTTGATGAATACTTTAAAACTGACTTCTGTTCCGACACGTTCAGGGTTTTTAGTGTCAAATTCGATAGTTTCGGTCATCGTGTCTCCGGCTAGCTCCCAAGTACCACCATTGGTCATTACAAATTCACCGGTTTTAGCATCGTACTGAGTCGTTACCTGATATTTACTTGAAAAAATAACAACTGTTTTGATTTCTTGCCCCGAATCTGTAGTATGAGTGCCTTCCCATGCGCCTATAAAACCTTGCGCATTGATACTAAAAGTCATTAGTAACGTTAAAGTCAAAAAGATTAAATTTTTCATTGCTAATAGTTTAGTGTTATGAATATAGTAGAAAAAATTTATCATATTACTTCTAATTCGCTTTCAATACTGATTTTGGCATATGCATGGTAACTAACATATTGGGCAAATCGACTACTTCTGCAATCTGAAGATCTCCTGCAAGGGAACATAATGCATAAGCTTCCTCGGTGGTGAGACCATGCTCATTTTTTAGGTAATTTATCATAAAAAGGGTGGCTTTTTTTGCCGCTTCGTCTATTGTGGGAGCAAAACCGGTTGTGGCATAGTATTCGGCTGTTTCATATTGCGGCTCGGAAAGCGTTTTGCCTTTAATGAGTTCTATCTCATATACGATGCGCAACGGGCATTCTATAGCGGTACCACATACTTCGCCTAAACCTTGTACCGCATGTCCATCACCAATAGAGAATAATCCACCTTCTACAAAAACAGGAAAATAGAGTACGGTGCCTTCGCTCATATTAGGGTCGTCCATATTGCCACCATTGGCCCGCGGCGGTATGGTATTCAGTAGCTCCGTAGTATCAGGTGCCACGCCCATAACACCTGGAAAGGGGTTTAGCTCAAGTTCCATTCCATCTTTAAAGGTCACAGTACGACGATTTTCACCTAATTCATAAAGCTTCAAATATTTTACGTTCAAGGTCTCCGATAGAAAACCAAAGCCTGGTAAAATAGCATTCCATCCCCAATCGCCTAATGTTATTTTATGAAGAGTCACTTTAAGAACATCACCTGGTTGTGCATTTTCGACATAGACGGGTCCGGTTAATGGATGTATGGGTTCGAAATCTAAGGAATCTAATGCGCTGATGGTAGAATTTGGAGAAACCTGTCCGTCGCTGGCTTCTTTGGTATATGCTTCAATAACTGCTCCCGACGCTACCGTAATTACTGGTTTAATGGTGCTGCTGAATTTGTTATGGGTATTTTCTGTTGTTAATGTATGGTCAATTTTTAAGGGAGTGCTTTCCTCAACTATTGGAGGATTTTTGGGAGATTCTTTTTTAGAGGTGCATGAACCAAGAGAGATGGCAATTGCCAAAATAAGGACGAATACAGTGTTTTTCATTTTTAAAGGGTTTTGGATGGTGGTCTTGAAGCTACGAATATGGCGGAAGAGTTTAAATATTGGTTTGATTAGTTAGTATGCTAGGAGGGAAAAGCACCTTTAAATATATGATAATTAGTAGTTTAAATTCTCGAATTGTTACAATTATATGGTTGTATGTCAGTTTTGACATTGATTTTCAGACTGTTAAATAAAAAATGATAAAATCTCTAAACCGACTTTATATAAAGCACAGTATTATAGTACTTTAGTGATTCTATAAACAACTATGCCGTTAGATCTCATTTTTAATCAATACAAACTACTAACTGAACTCGAGTATAAAGCAGTTAAGGCCAGCGGTCCGGGTGGACAGCATGTGAATAAAACGAGTACGAAGATATTATTGAGTTGGAATCTTAAGAATTCCGTAGTGTTTGATGATGAACAAAAAGAATTGCTTCGCACAAGACTTGCCAGTCGATTAAATTCAAGAGGAGTTTTACAATTAAACTGCTCAGAAAGTAGGAGTCAGGTAAACAATAAACAACTAGCAACGTCTCGATTTTTCGCACTTATTGAAGAAGCCTTAATCCCAGAGAAAGAACGAAAAGCAACTCGCCCTTCTAGAGCAGTTAAGCAAAAGCGGTTAGACACCAAGAAGAAGCAATCTGCTAAGAAAGCGAATCGCCGGAAACCAGATATTGATTAACAAATTCCAAATCCCAAGCATCAAATTCCAAACTGCAGCTCACTAAATGAAAAAACTGCATACTGCGACTGCCAACTGAATACTGAATTTAAAGTGGAATATTCCCATGCTTCTTATAAGGCATTTCTAACTCCTTATTTTCAAGTGTTGCAAAAGCCTTGATCAGTTTTCTTCGCGTATTTTCAGGTAGAATGACTTCATCAATAAACCCTCTCGCAGCAGCGCGATAAGGATTGGCGAATTTATCTGCATATTCCTTTTCCTTTTCAGCTAACTTGGCAACAGGATCGTCAGCTGCTTGAATTTCTCTTTTAAAGATAATCTCACTGGCACCTTTTGCGCCCATTACCGCAATTTCTGCACCTGGCCAAGCAAAATTAAAGTCGGCACCAATATGCTTACTATTCATCACATCATAAGCACCACCATAGGCTTTTCTTGTAATGACCGTTACTTTAGGTACTGTAGCTTCGCTTAAAGCATAAAGTAGCTTTGCCCCGTTTGTGATAATACCGTTCCACTCTTGATCCGTTCCCGGTAAGAACCCTGGTACATCTACTAATACTAGTAATGGAATGTTGAAACAGTCACAAAAACGAGTAAATCGAGCGGCTTTTTTACTACTGTCGACATCTAAAACTCCTGCCAAACTCATCGGTTGATTGGCAACCACACCAACACTTTTTCCTGCTAAGCGCGCAAAGCCTACGATAATATTGTCGGCGTACTCTTTATGAATTTCGAAGAATGAATCTTCATCGGTAATCCCATTAATAACCGCATGCATATCATAAGGTTTATTAGGATTATCGGGTACAATACTCGTTAGTTCATTACGTATTTCATCACCTAATTGATAGGGGAGATCTATTGGCTTTTCCTGATTGCTTTGTGGGACATAGCTAATTAGTTTTTTCAAATCCTCTAAACAAGCTACATCATTTGCACTGGTTAGATGGGTAACACCACTTTTGGTTGCGTGGGTATGGGCACCACCAAGTTCTTCACTAGTTACTTCCTCATTAGTTACGGTTTTCACAACATTGGGTCCTGTTACAAACATATAACTGGTGTTTTCTACCATCATTGTAAAGTCCGTCATCGCCGGGGAATATACTGCACCACCTGCACAAGGTCCCATTATCGCTGATATTTGCGGGATAACTCCAGAGGCTTTTACATTGCGGTAAAAAATATCGGCATAGCCGCCTAACGATCTTACACCTTCTTGAATACGTGCACCACCCGAATCATTAAGCCCGATAAAGGGAGCACCTACTTGCATTGCCATATCCATGATCTTGCAGATTTTCTCCGCATGTGTTTCGGATAAAGCACCGCCAAAGACAGTGAAATCCTGAGCAAAAATGTAGACTAATCGTTTATTGATAGTTCCGTATCCTGTTACTACACCATCGCCATAAAACTGTTGGTTTGCCATACCAAAATCAGTGGTACGGTGAGTTACAAACATGCCAATCTCTTCAAACGAATCTTCATCTAATAAATAGTCTATTCGTTCTCTTGCTGTTAGCTTGTTTTTTGCGTGTTGTTTTTCAATACGTGCTTCGCCACCGCCTACTTTTGCCTTGGCTATTTTATCGTTTAATATTGATAATTTATCCTTCATAGTTATGATTGAATGGGTAAACGAAGTTGTTTTTTGTCTTCTAAAAATATCTTTAATGCAGCTTTTGCCGCGATCGTAGCAGCCGCTTTTTCATCTTGTTCTATATCGTCTTTAGAATAGTACTTCTTGACGAAATTGGTATCAAAATCTCCAGATACAAAAGCCTCATGCTTGCACACAAAACGCCCAAAAGGTAGGGTGGTCTCAATGCCTTTTATATGATAGTTATCAATGGCATGAATCATAAGTTGAATGGCTTCATCCCGAGTTTCACCATAGGTGATGAGTTTGGAGATCATAGGGTCGTAATAAATCGGGATTTCTTGCCCCTCTTCAAATCCATCATCAAGGCGAATTCCTTCTCCTTTAGGTGTTTTATAAGTAGACAATGTTCCGATACTCGGTGCGAAATTATCATAGGGGTCTTCAGCATATACACGAAGTTCTAAGGCATGCCCTTGAATGGAAAGATCGGATTGTGCAAAAGCTAGTTTTTCTCCTCTTGCTACTTTAATTTGCTGCTCTACTAAGTCCAGTCCAGCAATAATTTCAGTAACAGGGTGCTCCACCTGAAGTCGAGTATTCATTTCTAAGAAATAGAAATTTAGATCACTGTCTAGTAAAAATTCAACAGTACCAGCACCGACATAATCACAGGCTTGTGCCACTCGTACTGCGGCTTCTCCCATTGCATTTCTTAATTGGGGAGTTAGTACAGCACTAGGCGCTTCTTCAACTACTTTTTGATGACGACGTTGTATGCTGCATTCCCTTTCAAAAAGATGTACTACATTACCATGTTCATCAGCGAGTACCTGTATTTCTATATGTCGAGGTTTGGTAACGAACTTTTCAATAAATACAGCACCATCACCAAATGCGGAAACAGCCTCACTAACGGCTCGATCCATTTGTGATTCAAACTCATTCACGTCTTCTACAATACGCATTCCTTTTCCACCACCACCGGCAGATGCTTTTATTAAAATAGGAAAGCCCACTTCTTGCGCTATTTTCTTGGCTTCTTCAATATCAGTAATCGCAGTATCAACACCAGGCACCATTGGGATGTCGTATTTTTTAACAGCATCTTTTGCTGATAACTTATCACCCATAACCCGAATAGCCTCAGGCTTTGGTCCGATAAACTTGATCCCAGCTTTGGTAACGGCCTCGGCGAAATCGGCATTTTCACTTAAAAAGCCGTAACCAGGATGAATACCGTCTACCTGCAATTTTTTAGCAACATCAATGATGACATCACCTCGTAGATATGATTTGGCTGATGCCGCTTCGCCAATGCAAACAGCTTCGTCAGCATAGCGAACGTGTGGCGCATGCCTATCAACTTCAGAGAATACTGCGACGGTTTTAATTCCCATTTTCTTAGCCGTTTTCATTACTCGTATGGCAATTTCTCCGCGATTGGCTACTAATATTTTTCTCATTTAGATTATTCTTTTGTAAAAGGATTAAATGATGATCATTTATTCAAATTCTACTAATAACTGTCCTTTTTCTACTACTTGAGCAGTATCGACATGAATGTTTTTTATAACGCCACTCTTGGGTGCAAGCATTACATTTTCCATTTTCATAGCTTCTAAAATCAGTATGGGGTCATTCTCATCCACTTCTTGTCCTTCTTTTATTTCAACAGAAATAATTTGACCTGGCATAGGAGCATTTACAACATTAACGTCTTTGGTAGTACTTGCGGTCAATCCCATTTTATCGATCAATAAATCAAGGCTGTTTTTAATAGAAACTTCTTGTAATTGACCGTTAATCTTTAAAGTATATGATCTTGAATTATAATCACTAGCGACTACTTCGATTGTATAGGAAGCATCTCCATCAATTAGATGATAGGTGTTTTCTGCTGTTTTAATTAGGTTAAGCTCTTTAATGTCAGATGTATTGAGGTCGATTGATTGTTTATTGTTGATGTGAAGTTGAAACAAATCTGAAGCCATAATGTGGTCGCTGTAAAAATTGTGTTTGTCAAAAATAGGAAGAAAAAGTCCAACTTAAATCGGATAATAATACCAATCACTTAACACGAAAAATTAAAATAAAGAGGACCTATTTAAGCGCTTTACAGTGAGTTTTTTGTCAGGGTCAAGTTTCGTGACCGTTTTTAGAAACACCAAAGCTGTAATAAATGCGTCACCCGCGGCAGTGTGTCTGTCCTCCATAGAAATATTGAGCTCTTTCGCAATGGCGTCCAGTGTATATGATTGTTCGGGAATACTTTCGCTAATAAAGTGTTTCGTTTTTTTATACAGAAGGCCGGTATCGTAAATGACATTTTTTAATTTTTCCAAGCCCATTCTATTTAGTGCCTGATTTATCATACGTTGATCGAAAACGGCATGGTGGGCAATTAAAGGGGCATTTCCCAGATAGCGAATAAAGCGTTCAATGGCTTCTTCCTCAGCAACCTTTTGATAATTACCTTCTTTTAAAATGCCATGAATTTTAACCGTCTCTTCGTTAAAAATTTCTTGTTCAATATAGATTTCAAAACTATCAGAAAGATCAATAACACCACTCGTAATTGCGATAGCGCCAATACTTAATATGCGATCATTTTTTATGTCAAATCCTGTTGTTTCTGTATCATAAACCACAATTCTCGTCCGGCTTAAAAGCGGATCTTTGCTCTCTTTAAAAGTAGCTAGATACTCCTTCCAAAATTGGGGCAATTCGTTTTTATTCGATTTATTCCAAGGCCATTCCATACCTATAAGAAGTGAGTTAGCTGAAAGCGAACTTTAAGCAGTTCTTGTATATCCTTTATAGGTTTAAAACAGCGTTTGAGTTTTAAACGATCTTCTTTGCTAAGCTTACCCAACTGTATATACCTTCCTGAGTCATTATTGAGAATGCCCTGTTTGGTTCTAAACTTTAAAAGTGCTTTAAATGCATACGCACATGACTTATAGAGCTCCGCGTTTTGTGGTTCCAAAACGGCCAAATTTTCAAAGCGCAAGGCAGTATTATTTATGTTTTTAACATGTTGTGATAATGTTAGTAGGCGAGCTGCATCTATAAGCGGCATCATTGCCCGTGATTTGATGTCGAATGTATCTTTATTCTTTCCGTCATGCTCTACCAAAAACTGCCTAAAAAACCCTAGAGGAGAAGGGCTTTTAAGTGCATCTCTGCCCATTAAAGAATAAAATAGATCACCCTTTTCCAGCGATTTGAAAATTGATTTAGACAGTTCATCTACCAATTGTGCATCGCCATAAACCAAATCAAAATCAAAGAATATAGAAGATAATAAAATGGTTTCTTGACTTGGCTTTGCGATCCAGTTAGAAAACTGCTCTTTCCAGATCGACAATGAGTTGCACCATTTGGGATTACTGCCCATCATATCGGCTTTGCAGTACTCAAAACCAATGGTGTGTAAATGTTTGGTAATGATTCCTGCTAGTTCTAAAAAATAAGACTTTGTTTCTTCATAATTTGAATCGGCAACATTCTGAAATACTAAAGCATTGTCTTGATCGGTAGGAAGTAATTGTTCTTTTCTTCCTTGGCTACCTAATGCTATCCAAGCAAATTTTACAGGAGGTGAAGTTGGCATTTCGGCAACCGATAGCTCAATGGCGCGATCGAGAATAAGACTATTTAGTTCGCTAACAATCTTTAGAACATGTGATAATGGAATATTTTGATCGATATAGGCCTTTAAAAGCACGCCTATTTTAAGTCTGATCTCTCGAAGTGTCTTAATCGACTTAGCCCGTTTTATTCCTTTTATAAGTACTGATGGATTATTGGCTTTTGAAAGCATAATGTCATGTTCCGATAGCATTCCAATAAGTTTGGTATTGGCGGTACCGTCTTCAGTTATGCATATATGACGAATATTATGGCGCACCATAATCATTTGTGCTTGAGCAATTGTAATTCCGGATGGTTGTGTAATTACAGGACTCGACATAATAAAGGATGCTTGCGTATTGATACTAAAATCACCTGTGGCTATCTTGTTTCGAATATCTGAGTTTGTAATAACACCTAAAGGGACTTGTTGATCATTTACAACTATAATACTCCCAATTTTCTGGTTTCGCATTTTTAAAGCAGCATCTTTTACTGGTGTTTCTGGCGAACAGCAAATTGGGTTACTGATATATGTTGCAGTCTGAAGTTCGAAAAGATCAGGATTGCGTTCTACTTTATATTCAGTAAAAAGTTTACCTCCTTTTTCAAGCTCGACAGGATTTCTGGTATTGCTCGCAAAACTTGCGATTAGGTAGTTGCTTATCTTCTTTTCATTTTCTGCAATTGCCGTAAAGTTCTGTATCGGGATTCCATATAGAACCGACTCCTCGTTCGCTAGAGCACTCATTTGATAGTTTTCCTGAGTGATTAGCGGACGCAAACCGAATATATCACCTTCATCACAAATGTCAACTAGCGATTCTTCATCACCATCATTTTTGTACAAGCCGACAGCACCATCTTTAACAAAGTAAAATTGATCATGTCGCTCATCATTCTCTGTGAAGCAATGCCGTCCTTTATCTAAGTAGTGAACTTTGACGTTTTCAGAAATGGCCTTTAAGTCATCTTTTTCAAGTAGATTAAAAGGAGGGAATTTTTTTAGAAAATCCGCAATACGTTCTGCAATAGTGTTTTTCAAAATGTTTTGGTTAGGGCATCAATAATAAAGTGGTAATAATCTAAATCATGGGGTACAAATTCTTCTATTTCATTACTGATTAATTTACTCTTGAAAGTTTCGAGAGGCATTAATCTAGCTGCCATAACTTCTTCATCCTGCAATTGAACATCTTCGAGATCCATCGCAATTTTTACGATATATATAATATGTATCTCATCATCGATAATATTATTTGGATGGGCATGCCTTTCATGCCACTTACCAATACTAATTAAATCTTTTGGACTTAATTGAACTCCAATTTCCTCATTCACTTCGCGCAACGCTGCTATTTTCGGATTCTCATCGGCCCCGATATGCCCGGCCGCTGATACATCCCAAAGACCAGGAAAAGTGTCTTTATCAAGAGCGCGCCGTTGAAAAAGTATTTCATTGTTGTGATTAATGAGCCAAATATGAACGCTGGCATGTCGTAACCCTTTTTTATGAGCATAGGACTTCATATGTTGAACTCCAGTAGGATTCCCATTTTTATCAACGATATCGATTAGTTCATCTGCCATGTAACATAGAATAAAAAATCCCCTGTCTTTTCGCAGGGGATTTGGTATTTCAACTATTTAAAATAACTAAAGGTCTCGTTGCCTTTCATTTTTAAAAGTGTCTCGTAAATAAGTTTAATTACATTTTCAACATCATCCTTATGAACCGTTTCCACAGTGGTGTGCATATATCGAAGTGGTAATGAAATTAATGCTGAAGCAACACCATCGTTACTATAGGCAAAAGCATCAGTATCTGTTCCTGTGCTTCGCGATAAAGCATTTCGTTGAATTGGTATTTTCTTTTCTTCAGCTGTGTCTGTAATTAGGTCTCGAAGTTTTTGTTGTACGGCAGGTGCATAGGCAATAACAGGTCCTTTACCAATAGCACAATCTCCCTGTACTTTTTTATTGATCATCGGCGTAGTGGTATCATGAGTTACATCGGTAACGATTGCCGCATTGGGTTGAATACGCTCAGCAATCATCTGAGCACCACGAAGCCCTATTTCCTCTTGTACGGCATTCACCACATATAAACCAAAAGGTAATTCAACTTTATTCTCATGTAATAACCTCGCTACTTCGGCAATCATAAACCCGCCTGCGCGGTTATCTAATGCTCTGCAAACAAATTTATCTTTATTCAGAATATGAAATTCATCTGGATAGGTAATAACACAACCTACATGAATTCCCATTTTTTCAACTTCTTCCTTGTCTTTCGCTCCTACATCAATAAAAATATTATCCGGTTTAGGAGCTTCTTCCTTTGCACGATTTCTTGTATGAATTGCAGGCCAACCGAATACACCTTTTACAATTCCTTTTTTAGTGTGAATGTTTACTATTTTGCTAGGAGCGATTTGATGATCGCTACCACCATTTCGAACAACATATAAAAGTCCGTTGTCAGATATGTAGTTTACATACCAGCTAATCTCGTCGGCATGGCCCTCTATTACTACTTTGTATTTTGCTTTCGGATTTATTACTGCTACAGCTGTACCATAGGTATCGGTAAAAAACTCATCTACGTATGGCTTCAGGTAATCCATCCATATTTTTTGACCTTCCCACTCATAACCTGTGGGGGCGGCATTATTAAGGTACTTTTCTAAAAAGTTAAGTGATTTCTTATTCAAAATTGATTTCTTCGCCATGCTATATTGTATTTAACACGAAAATAAGAATAATAGTAATAATAAGGTAGATAATAGAGTTGTAGTAATTAGTATTTTTGGTATGATTTTAGGTGCTTAATTATTGTGAAGAAACACATATATATATTAATGATGCTTTTTAGTTTTTTGGGGTATGCCCAAGAACCAGTCAAGCAAGATTCTATTCCGAAAGATTATATAAAAGTAGAAGGTGATTCTATTTTTAGACCGTCGATCGATCTAGATGAAATTTATGTCTTTAATAAACTCAACTTTAAATCCTATGATGAAAAGGTTCGCTACCTTATATTAAGGAGGAAAACGATCAAAGTGTTTCCTTATGCAAAGTTAGCCGCTGAACAGCTTACTACACTAAATGATAGTTTAAAGAAAATCAAGAAAAGGAGAAAGCGCAAACGGTATACCAAAAAGATTCAAAAGTATATTGAAAAAGAGTTTAGTGCCGAGCTTAAAAAATTGACTAGAACAGAAGGACAAATTTTAATTAAACTAGTGCATCGTCAAACTGGGATAACGGCTTTTGCTTTGGTAAAAGAATTGCGCAGTGGTTGGAAAGCGTTTTGGTATAACACCACAGCTAGCTTATTTGACATCTCTTTAAAGGAAGAATACAACCCAAAAGAGGAGCAAGAAGACTATTTAATTGAAGATATTTTACAAAGAGCATTCGCAGCTAATCTTTTGAAACGTCAAAAAAGCGCACTCGATTTTGATTACCTAGAGCTTTCAAATAAGTGGAAAGCTACTTCTGAAGACAAAAAAGAATAAATACTTTCATTATTTTTCTTTATATTTAAGGTTCCCTTTAAACGATAACTCCTTTGTTTGTAGCACTATCGAAATAGATAGATTGCAATTGTTTATTTATTGTTAATAACTACAAGTGTTTTTTATTCAAAAAAGGTTTGGCAGTTTGAAATCTCATTTTATATTTGCAGCCGCTTAGACGGGGAACGTTTAGGGGTGATTTGGGAGTTCATTTTTTATTGGGAGTTAGGGTCGAAAAAAAGTTTAATTTTTTTGTTGTGTGAATTAAAAATTGGTTTTATAT